>NZ_JBIWNU010000003.1:0-453263 GCF_044767385.1 Streptomyces sp. NPDC101393
CGCTCCAGCAACGGAAGCTCGGTGAACAGAATCGACAGATTGACGTTGAAGCGCGTGTCCGTGAAACCCATAAAGGCGGCGCTCCTTCCGGATAGCGAATGGGTGTGTCTGGTGGCGGGATGGGTGTACCGGATGGCGGCGAGGGCGGGCGCGGCCGAGAGGCCGCGCCCGTCCCGCCGCCCGGATCAGGTCCGGGCCCCGCCCGGCCCGGACCTGACCCGGGTCAGACCTTGAGCGGCTTGATCGCGGTGGGCGCGTGGCCCGGCTCGGTGGCGATCTCCTCGAACTCCTTGACCGCGCTGATGTCAGCCGTGGGGCTCATGGAGATGTTGGTGATCCGCTCCAGGATCGCCTCGACGACGACCGGGACCTGGTGCTCCTGGGCCAGCTTCTTGGCCTGCTCGAAGGCCGCGCCCAGCTCGTTCGGGTCGGTGACGCGGATCGCCTTGCAGCCGAGGCCCTCGGCGACCTTCACGTGGTCGACGCCGTAGACGCCCAGCTCCGGGGAGTTCTGGTTCTCAAACTCCAGGTTGACCTGGAAGTTGATCTCCAGGCCGATCTGCGCCTGGCGGATCAGGCCCAAGTAGGCGTTGTTGACGAGCACATGGACGTACGGGATGCGGTGCTGCGCACCGACCGCCAGCTCCTCGATCATGAACTGGAAGTCGTAGTCACCGGAGAGCGCGACGACAGGAGTCTCCGGGTCGGCCGTCGCGACACCGAGGGCCGCCGGGATCGTCCAGCCGAGCGGGCCCGCCTGGCCGCAGTTGATCCAGTGGCGGGGCTTGTAGACGTGCAGCATCTGCGCGCCCGCGATCTGGGAGAGGCCGATGGTGGTGACGTACCGCGTCTCCGGGCCGAAGGCCTTGTTCATCTCCTCATAGACGCGCTGCGGCTTCATGGGGATGTTGTCGAAGTGGGTACGACGCTGGAGCGTCTCCTTGCGCTTCAGGTGGGAGGCGACCCACTCCGAGCGGTTGGGGAGCTTGCCGGCCGCCTTGAGCTCGCGGGCGACCTCCACGAACAGCTCGAGTGCGACCTTGGCGTCGGACGCGATGCCGTAGTCCGGGGCGAAGATCTTGCCGATCTGAGTCGGCTCGATGTCGACGTGCACGAACTTGCGGCCCTGGGTGTACACGTCCAGCTTGTAGCCGGTGTGGCGGTTGGCCCAGCGGTTGCCGATGCCGAGGACGAAGTCCGACTCCAGGAACGTCGCGTTGCCGTAGCGGTGGCCGGTCTGCTGGCCGACCATGCCCGCGTTCAGTTCGTGGTCGTCGGGGATGGTGCCCCAGCCCATCAGGGTCGGCACGACCGGGGTGTCGGTGATCTCGGCGAACTCGACCAGGAGGTCGCTCGCGTCGGCGTTGATGATGCCGCCGCCGGCGACGATCAGTGGCCGCTCCGACGCGACGAGGAGCTGGATCGCCTTCTCGATCTGGGCGCGGGTCGCGGACGGCTTGTAGACCGGCAGCGGCTCGTACGTCTCCGGGTCGAACTCGATCTCGGCCTGCTGGACGTCGATGGGCAGGTCGATCAGGACCGGGCCCGGACGGCCGGAGCGCATCAGGTGGAAGGCCTGCTGGAAGACGCCGGGGACCTGCGCGGCCTCCAGGACGGTGACGGCCATCTTCGTGACCGGCTTGGCGATCGACGCGATGTCGACGGCCTGGAAGTCCTCCTTGGCCAGCAGGTGGCTGGGGGCCTGGCCGGTGATGCAGAGGATCGGGATCGAGTCACCGATCGCCGAGTACAGACCGGTGATCATGTCGGTGCCCGCCGGGCCCGACGTACCGATGCAGAGCCCGATGTTGCCGGGGTTGGCACGGGTGTAGCCCTCGGCCATGTGCGACGCGCCCTCGACGTGCCGAGCGAGGGTGTGGTCGATCCCACCGCCCTGCTGGAGCGCCTTGTAGAACGGGTTGATCGCGGCGCCGGGCACGCCGAACGCGTTGGTCACGCCTTCGCGCTTGAGGATCTCCACTGCGGCGCGGGCGGCTGTCATTCGAGGCATCGAGGTACTCCTGCGTCGACCTGTCAGGGGCATGTTCCGACCGAGGGGCCAGAAGTTCTTAATTCCGCATCATGGAATTAATGTTTTGCTTTATGGAAGGAACGTAGAGCGCGACGATCGAGCCGTCAAGGGGATGACCGGTGCGGGGTGCCGGAATGTCCGCGATGCGGGGTGGGCGAGGGGGCACGTGACGGATGGGGCACCGGCCGTACGGGCAGGCGGGCGAGCCGGCCCACCATGGACCGGCCGCGAGAACCGCGCGACCGCGGCAGGGACGTACGGAGCTGCCCTGCGGAACGGACGTACGCATGAAGTGCGGGAGGAGGACGGGAGGACGTGCGGGAGGCGCTCAGCGCCTCAGCCCTCGGCGGTACCGCGCAGGATCGGGGCCCTTCAGCCCACCAGTGACAGCGCGAGCGCGCCGCAGATGGCCACCCCGTACGCGCACGCCCCGAGCGCGACGAGCCGGGTGCGGCGCTCCTCGCTCCAGTGAGTGCGGGCCGACAGCCACGCGAGCGCCGGCAGCACGAGGATGCCGTGCAGGCTCACCCCGTGCACCGGCTTGAGGAAGCCTCCGACGGCATAAGCGAGGTGCTGCTGACCGGAGTTGACCTCGATGACGCCACGGACGATCATCGCGGCGCCGGAGGCGAGGCCGATGAGCAGGGCCACGAACCCCGCACGCAGCGCCAGTTGCATGCTCGGGGCGAGGGCCGGATTGCCGCGGAACGCGTGCACCGCGAAGAGGACGAGGGTGACGACCAGGACGGCGCCGCCCACCGCGAGCAGCATCGAGACCGAACTGTCCGCCCCCTCTCGCGGTTGAAGTGCGAGGGAACGTGCCGCCAGGCCTGCACGGTGATGCCGGCGACCTCCACGACGCAGTCCGCGGCGAAGACGCCGAGCGTGACGGTGCGTAGCCGCGCTCCGATGCGGAGGTACGAGGTCAGCCAGGTGAGGGCGAGCAGCGTCAGCCCGAAGGACAGGCCGAAGGACGTCGGCTTCCGCCATGAGACAGGACCACCCCAAGGGCCGCCGTCAACCAGGAAGACGCCCAGGTGGAACACCCCGGCGAGGGTCAGCACGGCACCGAGCGCGTAGCTGATCCGCTCGACGGTCCGGGCTGTGTTCCAGTGCGTCCGGAGGGCACCCGACAGGCGGCGCAGCGGCGGAATGCGGTGGCGGTCCGCGGCGCGGGTGGTCACTTTCGGTCATCTCCTCGGGTCGGTGGCCGGCCCCCGCCCGGGTCGGCGCCGTATCCCCACCCTCCGCGGATCCGCTCTCCCGCGCGTCGTACGGCGGGCGGCTGCCCCTACTCCCCGCGCTGCTCCGCGGGGAGTAGGGGCAGCCGAAAGCGCCGCTGCCGCCGGCCCCCCTCCCGTAGTGGGAGGGGCCGGCGGCAGCGGCGCGTGACGGGCCGGTCAGCCGACCGGCCGGCGGATCGTTCAGCGGATCGGCATGCCCGACAGGGTGCGGGCGATGACCAGGCGCTGAATCTCGCTGGTGCCCTCGAAGATGGTGTAGATCGCGGCGTCGCGGTGCATCCGCTCGACCGGGTATTCGCGGGTGAAGCCGTTGCCGCCGTGGATCTGTACGGCCTGCGCGGTGACGGTCTTGGCCACCTCGCTCGCGTAGAGCTTCGACATGGAGCCCTCGGCCGAGGTGAACGGCTTGCCGGTGGTGGCCATCCAGGAGGCGCGCCAGACCAGCAGACGGGCGGCGTCGATCTGGGTGCGCATATCGGCCAGCTGGAAGGCGACGCCCTGGTTGTCGATGATCGGGCGGCCGAACTGGGTGCGCGTCTTGGCGTACTCCAGCGTCTCTTCGTACGCGGCGCGGGCGGTGCCGACCGCCATGGCGCCGACGGCCGGGCGGGAGGCCTCGAAGGTGGCCATCGCGGCGTTCTTGACCCGCTCGCCGCCGTTCTTGGCGCGCTCGTGGGCCCGCGCGAGGCGCTCGTCGAGCTTCTCCTTGCCGCCGAGCAGGCAGTGGCCGGGGATCCGGACGTCCTCCAGGACGACCTCGGCGGTGTGCGAGGCGCGGATGCCGTGCTTCTTGAACTTCTGGCCCTGGGAGAGGCCGGGGGTGTTGGGGGGCACGATGAAGGAGGCATGGCCCTTGGAGCCGAGGTCGGGGTCGACGACCGCGACGACGACGTGCACGCCCGCGATCCCGCCGTTGGTCGCCCAGGTCTTGGTGCCGTTCAGCACCCACTCGTCCTTGGCCTCGTCGTAGACGGCGCGGGTGCGCATCGCGGCGACGTCCGAGCCGGCGTCCGGCTCGGAGGAGCAGAAGGCGGCGACCTTGACGTCGTTGGCGTCGCCGTACATCTGCGGGACCCAGGTGCCTATCTGCTCCTCGGTGCCGTTGGCGAGCACGCCGACGGCGGCGAGGCCGGTGCCCACGATCGACAGGGCGATGCCGGCGTCGCCCCAGAACAGCTCCTCCATGGTCATGGGGATGCCGAGGCCCGTGGGGTCGAAGAACTGCTGGGCGTAGAAGTCGAGCGAATACAGGCCGATCTTGGCCGCTTCCTGGATGACGGGCCAGGGAGTCTCCTCCCGCTCGTCCCACTCCGCGGCGGCGGGGCGCACGACGTCCGCGGCGAAGCCGTGAATCCAGTCGCGGACTTCCTTCTGCTCGTCGTTGAGCTCCATGGTGAACTCGGCCATGACCCCTCCAGCGCTACGTGCTCTCAGCTGTTACTTGCGGTAACCGCAGTGTGTTACTCGTCAGTAAGGAATGTCAACTCCCCAGGTGCGCGGATTCGTCGTGGAGTTCGGGTGTTACGTTGCGCGAGCGCCACGGATTCACAAGGGTGGGGAGCACGACCATGGAGAACACAGAGCACAGCGATCGCCAGAAGACGGCGACCGAGCGCAGACGGCGGGAGCTGTTGGAGGCCGCCGAGCGCATCGTGCTGCGGGACGGCCCGGGGGCGTCGATGAACGCCATCGCCGCGGAGGCCGGCATCACCAAGCCGATCCTCTACCGGCACTTCGGCGACAAGGGCGGGCTGTACCGCGCGCTTGCCGTACGGCACACGGACGCCCTGCTGGACAATCTGCGGACCGCGCTGGACGCGCCGGTCCTGCGCCGCGACCGCGTGGAGGCCACCCTCGACGCCTACCTCGTCGCGATCGAGGCCCGGCCGCAGGTCTACCGGTTCCTGATGCACCCGGCGGACGAGGAGAGCCCCACCGAGTCCGGGTTCGACGTGGGGCGGCACTCCGCCCCGCTGCTGCGCAGGCTGGGTGAGGAACTCGCCAAGGTGATCGCCGACCGTCTCGACCTGGGGCCCGGTGGCGAGGAGCGGGCCCGGGTGTGGGGCCACGGGATAGTCGGCATGATGCACGCGGCAGGCGACTGGTGGCTGCGCGAACGCCCCTTCTCCCGCGAGGAGTTGGTGCAACACCTCACGGATCTGCTGTGGGGCCAGCTGGCCACGGTGAAGGACCGCGCGGAGGGACCCGGCTTCTGACGGGCGCGGCGTGAGGTGCCCGGTCGCTCAGCGGCCCGGCTCCCCCGCCGCCACCGCCCAGGGGGCCTTGGCCGCCGCGCGCAGCGCCCGGCGGCGCCGGAGGCCGGTGAGACGGTCGACGTAGAGACCGCCGTCGAGGTGGTCGCACTCGTGCTGGAGGCAGCGGGCGAAGAAGCCGGTGCCGGCCACCGTCAGCGGCTCACCGTCCCGGCTGCGCCCTTCCACCACCGCGTGGTCGTGACGCGGGGTGCCGGCCTCGATGCCGGGGAGGGAGAGGCAGCCCTCAGAGCCTCGGATGACCGGGCCGTCCGTCTCCACGAGCCGGGGATTGACGAGATGACCGAGGTGACGGACGTCCTCGTCGTCGGGGCAGTCGTAGACGAACACCCGCAGCGGCACACCGATCTGGTTGGCGGCGAGACCCACGCCACGCGCGGCGTACATCGTGGCGTACATGTCCTCGATCAGCCGGGCCAGCTCCCCGTCGAAGGCGGTGACCTCCCGGCAGGGCTCCTTCAGGGCCGGATCGCCGAGGATTCGCAAGGGTCGCGGGCGGCCGGCGGAGCCGGGGATGGTGCGGGAGCGCATGGGGGTAAGCGTACGGTCCGGGCCGGGCCGGATGTCGCCGCACGGGTGGCGGGGTTCGGGCCCGGCCCCGGATCTCGATAGGCTGATCCCCGACCGAAGCCTCCGGCCGGTCATCGGCTCCGGAGGAGGCGTTCCACCGGCAGCCCACAGGGCAGGAGGGCGCCGGATGCAAGGAGGATCAAGGACGATGGCAGGCAACACGGAGCCGCTGTCGCCACGGGCCAAGCTGGCCGTGACGGCGGGCAAGGCCGCGGCGGCGGTGTCGCGCGCGGCGGGCCGCGGCAGCGGATCGGTGATCGGTGGCCGGGTGGCACTCAAGCTCGACCCCGACCTGCTGGCCCGGCTCGCACGGCACTTGGACGTCATCCTGGTGTCGGCGACCAACGGCAAGACGACCACCACACGACTGATCGCCGAGGCGCTGCGGGCCAGCGGCCCGGTGGTCTCCAACGCACTCGGCGCCAACATGCCGGCGGGCATCACGTCCGCACTGGCCGGCGGCTCGGACGCCAAGTACGGCGTCATCGAGGTGGACGAGAAGTACCTCTCGGGCGTGGCACGGGACGTGACGCCGAAGGCCATAGCGCTGCTGAACCTCTCGCGCGACCAGCTCGACCGGGCGGCGGAGACCCGCATGCTGGCCGAGCACTGGCGCGAGGGACTGGCCGGGTCCAAGGCGCTGATCATCGCCAACGCGGACGACCCGCTGATCGTCTGGGCGGCCTCGTCGTCCGCGAACGTCGTATGGGTCGCGGCCGGTCAGGAATGGAAGGACGACGCCTGGTCCTGCCCGTCGTGCGGTGGCGTGATGCAGCGTCCCGGCGACGACTGGTTCTGCGGCGAGTGCGGTTTCCGCCGCCCGACGCCGAGCTGGGCGCTCTCCGGTGACCATGTCCTGGACCCGCACGGCAGTGCGTGGCCGATCAAACTGCAGCTGCCGGGGCGCGCCAACAAGGCCAACGCCACGACGTCGGCCGCGGTCGCCGCCGCGTTCGGTGTGCCGCCGCAGGTGGCGCTGGAGCGGATGAACTCGGTACAGGCCGTCGCCGGCCGCTATGACGTGGTCACGTTCATGGAGCGGGAGCTGCGGCTGCTGCTGGCGAAGAACCCGGCCGGCTGGCTGGAGACGTTCTCGCTGATCGACCCGCCGCCGACCCCGGTGATCATGTCCGTCAACGCCCGCGGCGCCGACGGTACGGACACCTCCTGGCTGTGGGACGTCGACTACACGCGACTGGCCGGGCACCCGATCTTCGTGCTCGGCGACCGCAAGCTGGACCTGGCGGTGCGTCTTGAGGTCGCCGGGCTCGACTTCGAGGTGTGCGAGAACCTCGACGAGGCGGTGCGGATGGCGCCGCCCGGCCGTATCGAGGTCATCGCCAACTACACGGCCTTCCAGGACCTGCGTCGGCGAGTGGGCAACTGAGCGCGATGCGCGGACAAGGACGAGCGAGCATGAGTGACAACAGCCTGCGCCTGGTGTGGATCTACCCCGATCTGCTGAGCACGTACGGCGACCAGGGCAACGCCCTCGTGGTGGAGCGGCGGGCACGACAGCGCGGGCTGGACGTGCAGCGCCTCGACGTACGGTCCGACCAGCAGATTCCCACCTCCGGTGACATCTACCTGATCGGTGGCGGCGAGGACCGGCCGCAGCGGCTCGCCTCCGAGCGGCTGATCCGGGACGGCGGCCTGGCCCGTGCGGTCTCCAACGGCGCGATCGTGTTCTCGGTGTGCGCCGGGTATCAGATCCTGGGCCACGAGTTCGTCAATGACCTCGGGGAGCAGCAGGAGGGCCTGGGGCTGCTGGACGTGGTGAGCACCCGCGGTGAGGCGGAGCGGTGCGTCGGTGACGTACTCGCCGACATCGACCCGCAGTTGGGGCTGCCGCCGCTGACCGGTTTCGAGAACCACCAGGGTGTGACGCACCTGGGCGAGACCGCCCGGCCGTTCGCCAAGGTCCGCTTCGGCAACGGCAACGGCGTGGGCGACGGCTATGAGGGCGCGTGGAACGACACCGTCTTCGGTACGTACATGCACGGCCCGGTGATGGCCCGCAATCCGCATATCGCGGATCTGCTGATCAAGCTGGCGCTGGACGTGAACGCGCTGCCGCCGGCCGACGACCGCTGGTACGAGGCACTGCGGCAGGAGCGGATCGCCGCGGCAACTCAGCCCGCTTGATGCGCGATTCGGACGAATAGTCCGTAATCAACCATTTCGTACGCCCGCAGTCTTGCACTGCGGGCGTACGTGTGCCCGGCGGCTCCGCGCTTGTAGGGTGTGCGGGATTCCAACCGGACGACGGGGTCCGGGCCTCCGGTTGAGCTGCAGAGGGTTCTACGAGCAATGCGTATTGGTGTACTCACCTCCGGCGGCGACTGCCCCGGTCTGAACGCCGTCATCCGGTCCGTCGTCCACCGCGCCACCGCTGATCACGGCGATGAGGTGATCGGTTTCCGCGACGGCTGGAAGGGCCTGCTGGAGGCCGACTACCGCAAGCTCGACCTCGATGCCGTCGGCGGCATCCTGGCGCGCGGCGGCACCATCCTCGGCTCGTCCCGTGTACAGCCCGCCCACCTGCGCGACGGCGTCGAGCGGGCCCGCGGCCACGTCGCCGAGCTGGGCCTGGACGCGATCATCCCGATCGGCGGCGAGGGCACGCTCAAGGCGGCGCGGCTGCTGTCGGACGCCGGGCTGCCGATCGTCGGCGTACCCAAGACCATCGACAACGACATCGCCGTCACCGATGTGACGTTCGGCTTCGACACCGCGGTGGGCGTCGCCACCGAGGCGCTGGACCGCCTCAAGACGACCGCGGAGTCGCACCAGCGGGTGATGATCGTCGAGGTGATGGGGCGGCACACCGGCTGGATCGCGCTGCACTCCGGCATGGCCGCCGGTGCGCACGCGATCGTGGTGCCGGAGCGGCCCTTCGACATCGAGGAGCTGACCGCCCGGGTCGCGGCACGCTTCGAGGCCGGCAAGAAGTTCGCCATCGTGGTCGTCGCCGAGGGCGCCAAGCCGCGTGCGGGCACCATGTCGTTCGACATCGGCGGCAAGGACATGTACGGCCACGAGCGGTTCGCCGGCGTCGCCCGGCAGCTCTCCCTGGAGCTGGAGAACCGCCTCGGCAAGGAGGCCCGCCCGGTCATCCTCGGCCACGTGCAGCGTGGCGGTACGCCCACCGCGTACGACCGGGTGCTCGCCACCCGCTTCGGCTGGCACGCCGTCGAGGCCGCGCACCGCGGCGACTTCGGCATGATGACGGCGCTGCGCGGCACGGACATCACGCTGGTGTCCCTGGCCGAGGCCGTCGAGACGCTCAAGACGGTGCCGGCCGAGCGTTACGCCGAGGCCGAGTGCGTGCTGTGACCTGCGACGCCCGCACGCGGTAGTTCTCCGCGCAACGACCTGCCCCCGGCCATGGCATCGGCCGGGGGCAGCTCTAGTCTGGTCGCCGGAGTATCGGTACGAATCAGGAGCGAGCGGATGGATCACGGCGGGCACGGCATGAACATGGATCTGCCGCCGTTCACGCTGGGGCGGGGGCTGGAGTTCGGCGGCGATCCGTTCTTTCTCGTCGGCTGCCTGCTGGGGCTGGTGCTGTACGCCGGGGCGGTGCTGCGGCTGCGGCGGCGGGGCGACGCCTGGCCGGTGGGCCGGATCGTCGCCTGGGTCGTCGGGGTGCTGACCGTCGCGCTGGTGATGTGCACCAAGCTCAACGACTACGGCATGGCGATGTTCAGCGTGCACATGGTGCAGCACATGGTCATCAGCATGCTGTCACCGATCCTGCTGCTGCTCGGGGCGCCGGTGACGCTGGCGCTGCGCGCGCTGCCGACCGCCGGACGCGGCCGCAAGGGGCCGCGCGAACTCCTCGTCGCACTGCTGCACAGCCGCTACCTGCGGATCGTTTCGCATCCGGCGTTCACCATCCCGCTGTTCATCGCGAGCCTGTACGGGCTGTATTTCTCGCCGCTCTTCGATTTCCTGATGGAGTCCCGGACCGGGCACATCGCGATGATGGTGCACTTCCTCGCGGTCGGGCTGGTCTTCTTCTGGCCGATCATGGGCGTCGACCCGGGCCCGCACCGCCCCGGCTATGTCATGCGGATGCTGGAGCTGTTCGCGGGCATGCCCTTCCACGCCTTCTTCGGCATCGCCCTGATGATGGCGACCGAGCCGATGGTCAGCACGTACACGCATCCGCCGGCCTCGCTCGGGATCGAGGCTCTGGCCGATCAGACGGCGGCGGGCGGTATCGCCTGGGCCTTCAGTGAGATCCCGTCCGTGGTCGTGCTGATCGCCCTGGTCTTCCAGTGGTACAAGTCCGAGGAGCGCCAGTCGCAGCGCTCGGACCGGGCCGCCGACCGCAACGGCGACAAGGATCTGGCGGACTACAACGCCTATCTCGCCTCGCTCAACGCGCGGGGGCAGTGACTCCAGGGGCAGCAGACAGCTAGCGGTACGGGCCGCGGCCGGGGACGATGGTCCCATGGCCGCGGCCCGTGGCGTTGGTGCGGCGGGCTGCCGTGAGGAGGTTGCGGGTATGCCCGGATCTGCTAAGACGATGGCCGTGTGCACGGTGGGCGGGCTGGTGGTCGCGACCGCCTACACCGTGGCGTTGGGCGGCAATGGCTGGCTCTGGTTCTCCTGGGTCGTGCTGGCCCTGGTGACGCTGGGCGTGGTCGCGGCGCGGCAGGCCTGAGCGCGCGGGCCCCGGGCCGCCCCTGGGGCTCAGAAGCGGAAGACGGCGCCGGTGGCGGACTCCAGGGTGCAGGAGTTGGGGTAGCTCTTGGTCCACTCCACCGGGCGGCCCTGCCAGGTGCCCTTCGCGGTCGCCGTGACCGGGTCGTACTCCCTGGTGCACGCGCGCGGGTCCCCGGGCAGCCTGTTGAGATCTCCGGCGGCCCCGATCAGCGCGTCGCAGGCGGCGACCCCCTCGGGGTGGCTGCCGAGGGTGTCCGGGCAGACGAGCTGTACGCCGCGGATCCAGGTGTTGCCGGAGCCGGACACGGTGAGGAAGAGCTGCTCGTCGGCCGACGGTGCGGTGGCGCCGGCCGGGGCGAGTGCGGTCAGTACGGCCGCTCCGGCCGTCACGGTGGCGGTCGCGGCGGCGCGGGCGAAGCGGTGTCGGCGGCTCGTGGGCATGGGCGTCTCCTGGACGGCTCGGTGAGAGCGAGCGCAGATGCGCGCGGCTGGGGCCTCTCGTTTGGACCAGGCCGGATCAGGGAGCGGGCTCTGGTGCGTGCGGCTGCAAGGTGGCGGGGGGGGAGCCGGCGCGGAGCGCCGCTGAGGGGTGACCACGCGGAGGGGGCCCCGCGCCCGTGAGGCGTGGGGAGCGCGTGCCAGACCCCGCGAGCCCGGCCTGATCCACACGAGAGGCACTACGCCACCCCGCCCGACGCCCGCGGGCAAGCGGCCACGCCGCGAGGTCGCCCGTACGGACCCCTCGCGCGCTGATCGGCGGGCGACTACTCTGCGTCGGCACGCTGACTACGGGAGGCCGACGCGGTGTTCTACCAGGTACTCAAATACGTGATCCTCGGGCCCTTGCTGCGGCTGGTGTTCCGGCCGCGGATCGAGGGCGTCGAGCACGTGCCGGAAGACGGCGCGGCGATCATCGCCGGCAATCATCTGTCGTTCGCCGACCATTTCGTGATGCCGGCGATCGTGCCGCGCCGGGTGACCTTTCTGGCCAAGGCCGAGTACTTCACCGGCCCCGGGTTGAAGGGCCGGCTGACCGCGGCGTTCTTCCGCGGTGTCGGGCAGATCCCGGTGGACCGGTCCGGTGGCCGCGCCTCGCAGGCGGCGATCTCGTCGGGGCTGTCGGTGCTGCGCAAGGGGCGGCTGCTGGGGATCTACCCGGAAGGCACCCGCTCGCACGACGGCCGGCTCTACAAGGGGCGTACCGGCGTCGCCGCGATGGCGATCAAGGCGGGGGTACCGGTGGTGCCGTGCGCGATGATCGGCACCTTCGAAGCACAGCCGACCGGGCGCCGGCTGCCGCGCGCGATCCGGGTCACCGTCCGCTTCGGGGAGCCGCTGGACTTCTCGCGCTACGCCGGGATGGACGACGAGCGCCTCGCGCTGCGCGCCGTCACCGACGAGATCATGTACGCGATCCTGAAGCTGTCGGGGCAGGAGTACGTCGACACGTACGCGGGCGAGGCGAAGGCCGCGGCGCAGGGCCGGGGGCGGGGGCAGGGCCGGCGCGGGGGCACAGGCGCGGGCACGGAGGGGCGGGACTGAGCTGCCGGGCAGCGGATAACCGGTCGCCGGGGCTTGCCGCCCGCCCGTACCTTGATCGTCGAAGGTTCGGCCACGGGGGTGGGAGCGATGAGCGCACGGCTGCGCGGCATGGCACAGGAGACGGAAAAGATGGTGGCGGCGGGCGGTTACCGAGCGCCGAGCGGACGGCTGGTGGACATCGGGGCGGCCATCGCGCGGGCGCGCGCGGGGACCCGTTTGTTCGGCCCCGGGCCGGTGACCGTCCCGGGCACGGAGCAGGACGTGCGGACGGTGTTCGAGGTGACGGGGGAAGGCAGTCTCACGGCCGGGGCCCGGCTGGCGGCCGCGGGTGGCGGGCCGTTGGCGGTGCTGAACTTCGCCTCGGCGCGAAATCCCGGCGGGGGCTATCTCAACGGCGCGCAGGCTCAGGAGGAGGCGCTGTGCCGCGGGTCGGCGCTGTACACCTGCGTGCGGGAGGCCCCGGAGTTCTACGCCGCGCACCGCGCCGAGCCGAGCCCCTTCTACAGCGACCGGGTGATCCTCTCCCCCGGTGTGCCGGTGTTCCGCGACGACCGCGGCGCGCTGCGCGAAGTGCCGTACGAGGCAGGGTTCTTGACGGCGGCGGCGCCGAACGCCGGGGTGATCGCCCGGCAGCGGCCGGACGAGGCGGGCCGGGTGGCGGGGGCGTTGGCCGCCCGGGCCGGCCGGGTGCTGGAGGTCGCCGCGGCGAGCGGACACCGTCAACTGGTGCTCGGCGCCTGGGGTTGCGGGGTGTTCCGCAACGACCCGCCGGAGGTCGCCGCGGCGTTCGCGGGCGCATTGCTGGACGGCCGGCGCTTCGCCGGCCGCTTCGACCGTATTGTCTTCGCTGTGCTGGACCGTCGGGAGGACTCCCCCACCAGGGCCGCCTTCGCCGACGTGTTCGCGGCCTGAGCGGCAGGAAGCACCTGGCGAGAGAGCGGAGAACGGTGAGCGAGCACGAGACGCACACCGAGCTGATCGGACTGTTGGAGGAGCGCGGTCGCCCGCTACCGCGTCCTGGAGCACGCGGAGGAAGGGTCCACGGAAGCGGTCAGCGCGCTGCGCGGGAACGCCGTCGAGCAGGCCGCCAAGTGCCTGGTGGCGAGGGTCAGGTCGGGCAAGAAGAGCAAGCGCTTCGTGCCGGCCGTGGTGCCGGGCGACCGGCGGGTGGATCCGGCGGCACTGAACGCGCTGCTGGGCGGGTCGTATGCCGGGTTCGCCACGCCCGAGGTGGCGGACCGGCTGGCAGGCAGTGTCAGCGGGACGATTCTGCCGTTCTCCTTCGACGAGGAGCCGGCGCTGATCGTGGACGGGCGCTGCTGGAGCAGCCGGAGATCTTCTTCAACGCGGCCCGGCTGGACCGGTCACCGGCCCTGGTGACGGACGACCACGTCGCGATCGCGGAGCCCCGTGTGGAGCCGATCGCGCTCTGACGCGCGACGGGCGGCCGGGAGATTCCCGGCCGCCCGCGCTGCGCGTCAGACAGGACGCGCGGTGGTACGGATCAAGGTGCGGCCGGCAGACCGAGGAGGCCCGTGACGGTCGACTTGACCTTCGATGTGGTGCTCGGCTCGGGCGTGGCGTGCGGAGCGCACGTCACGTCCTTGCCGTCCGTCTTCCCCTGGAGGAAGTACGAGTCGACCCGGTCGTTGATGCAGGGGTTGACCAGGCCGGTGACACCGTGCGATCCGGCGTCCCGCTCGGTGATCAGGCGGGATCCCTTGAACCGCTTGTGCAGCTCGACGGCGCCGCCGTACGGCGTGGCGGCGTCGCGGGTGGACTGCACGATGAGCACGTTCGGCAGACCCTTGCCGGTCTTGACGTCGACCGGCCGCTGCTGCTTGGCCGACCAGGTGGCGCAGGGCAGGTTCATCCAGGCGTTGGACCAGGTCATGAACGGTGCCTTGGCGTGCACCCGGGTGTTGTCGCGGTCCCACTGCTTCCAGCTGGTGGGCCACTTGGCGTCGGTGCACTCGACGGCCGTGTAGACGGCGTTGCCGTTCTCCGAGGCGATGTTCCCCGCGGTGTCCTTGAGGTCCGGACCGGCGTTCTCCACCAGCGGCTTCTCGTCACCGGAGCTGTACGCGCTCCAGACCTCGGCGACCGTGGCCCACATGGAGTCGTAGTACGGCGCGTTCTGGAAGAAACCCGTCAGCTCGGCGGGGCCGACGACTTTGCCGATGGGCTTCTTCTTTGCGGTGGCACGCAGCTTGTCGTAGGCCGCCTGGACCTTCGCGGGCGTGTCACCCAGGTGGTAGGCCGCGTCGTTCTTGGCGACCCACTTCTTCCAGTCGCCCCAGCGCGTCTCGAACGCGACGTCCTGGTCCAGGTTGGCCTGGTACCAGATGTTCTCGCGGGAGGGGTTGACGACGCTGTCGACGAGCATCCGGCGGACGTGGTTCGGGAACAGCGTCCCGTAGACCGCGCCGAGGTAGGTGCCGTAGGAGACGCCGAGGTAGTTCAGCTTCTTCTCACCGAGGGCGGCGCGGATCACGTCCAGGTCGCGGGCGGTGTTCGGCGTCGTCATGTACGGCAGGAGGTCCCCGCTGCGCTCGGCGCAGCCGTCGGCGTACTCCTCGGCGAGCTTGCGCTGGGCGCGCTTGTCCGCCTCGTTGTCCGGGACCGGGTCGGCCTTGGGGGCCTTGACGAACTCCTGCGGGTCCATGCAGGAGATGGCCGCGGAGTGGCCCACGCCGCGCGGGTCGAAGCCCACGAAGTCGTACGCCTTGGCGGTCTTGGCCCAGAGCGGGGCCTTGGTGGTGATGCGGGCCGGGAACTTCATGCCCGAACCGCCGGGGCCACCGGGGTTGTAGATGAGGGAGCCCTGTCGCTCCTTCTTGCTGCCGGTGCTCACGGCCCGGTCGACCGCGATCTTGATCGTGCGTCCGCCGGGCTTGGCGTAGTCGACCGGAACAGTGACATATCCGCACTGGATGGGTGCCTTCAGGCCCCAGTCGGCGGGACAGTCCTGCCAGTCGATGCCGTGCTTCGCCGCGCGGGCCGCTGCCGTCTGCACGCCGCGTGCCTCGGCGGATCCGCCCTGGTGCTGCTCGCCCGCGCTGGCGGGTGTGGCGGCTATCGCTCCGGCGATGAGCGTGCCGGTCACCAGACTGCCGGCGGCGCCGAGCGCTGCTGTTCGTCTCACGTAATTGAACCCCCTGCATGATGTGCCGCTTGGGACGGCGATGATCACAGAGCTACAGAAGGATCCTGTCGTCTCCTGTCCCTTCCTGAATAGGTTTGACCACCACTTCTTTACCAACCCGTAGGATTCCGGCGGTTGCCGACGGATGGCGCGGCCGACCCCGGTGTTCGGCCGGTCCGGCGGCGGGTAGTCCTCCGGCCATGACCGCGCCCGTGTCGTCCGCCGCGGACCGCGGTACGTACGCCCCCGCCGACTGCCGCGCCGCCCTGGCCCTGCGCTGCGCGTCATTGACGTGCGCCATGGCGAACTCGCGTCGGACAGGGTGCCGTTGACCGGGGCCGGCCGCAGGGCTGCCGCGCGGTGGGGCTGATCGACGGCGGCCCGGTGCCGGTGGATTCGCTGCTGCCGTGAAGGGCGATCGCTTCCCTGCTTACCCGTGTGGCGGGAGCCGGCCCCGGGCGACTACGGGCCGAGGAGGGGCGATAATACGTCAATTGCCCTGCACATTCCCTTCAGGCATGTGCCAGACGCAACCCGTTCAGTAACCTTCCGTGCAGGCTCTCCCACTGGCTGCCACGAGGGAGGGCTTCGGCGTTTTCGCATCGGCGCCGTCCCCGTCCCACCGCACGGCCGGTTCCGTCAGCTCCGGACCGCCCGTCACCGCAGCGCAGAAGGAGAGCCGAAGTGCCGGGTATCGATCAGGTATTGGGCCGGGCCATGGAGATCCCCGGCGTCCAGGGTGCCGGGCTGGTCGACTGGACCAGCGGCCTGACGCTGGGCACGGCCGGGCGGGCGCCGCACGGCGATCACGACGCCGCCGCGGCCGACACCGCGGAGGTGGCACAGGCGGTGGCGCGCAACGCCACCTTCCACGCCGCGGGCCCCGGCGGCCCCGCAACCACCGGCGGCCCGGCGCTGGAGGACCTCATCATCACGGCGGCGGACAGCTATCACCTCATCCGCTTCGTGCACACGGCCTTCGACAGCCAGACCTGTCTGCACCTCTGGCTGGATCGCGCGCAGGCCAATCTCGCCATCGCGCGGCTGCGCCTGCGGGATCTGGCGGCGGAGCTGGTCTCGGACTGACGGCGGCACGGCAGCAACGGCAGCAACGGCAGCAACGGCAGCAACGGTGAGGGAAGCAGCCATGGGCCTGCCCGTACCCCCGCCCCCGTCCGCAACGGCCGGGGCGCTCGACCGGTACGCCGCCGAACGGGCCACCGGCGCGCTGCGCGGCCCGCACGGCTGCTTCTACCTCGTCGACGGCGCGGTCACCTGCGTCGAATGCCCGGCAGCACCCGGGCTGGAGGTGCGGCTGGCCGCGTCCGGCCGGGTGCCCGCGCAGCGCCGGCGGGAGGCCGGGGCGGCGGCGGAGGCGGCCCGTGAGGATGGCCATGTCCTCGTCCGGCAGGGGCTGTTGACGCAGGGGGAGCTGGAGATATGCCACCTCGCCGCCCTCCTCGACGCCGCCTTCTTCGCGCTGTCCGACGCACCCGACGCCCTGGGGACACCCGGAGCGCCCGCCGGCGTCTCGTTCGTGCCGGGCGCCACGCACCGGCTGGGCGGCATACGGCCGCTGGACGCCGCCCGCCTGCAGCAGGCCACCGCCCGCCGCCGGGCGCTGCTCGGCCGACTGCGTGCATGGGCGGCGTTCGACGCCTTCCCCGTGCGCCCGCTTCCGGCCGCCTCGGGTCGCGCGCCCCTCACCTCCGGGCAGCGGCTGCTGCTCGCCCACGCCGACGGCCGGCTCACCCCGTACGACCTGGCACGGGCCCTCGGCCGGTCCGCGTTCATGACGCTGCTCGACGTCCGGCGGCTCGCCTCCGCCGGCCACATCGGACCGCCCGCCACGCCGGCGACGCTGCCCCGGCGGCGGCCCGGCGCCTGCCTGGACGGGCACCCGCCCGCCGCGCCCCGCACCGGAGATCGTCGTACGCCGGACTGGCACCTGCCGGTTCCGGAAATCCTGGAGACCGCCGATCCGGATATCGCCCTGCTGGTCCGCCTGCGTACGGCGTTGGAGGAGAACCTGTGAACCCTCGCGGACCCCGGCCATGAAGCACGTACGCGGAAAACGTGCGAAGAGAAGGAGACTGATGACGCTGGAACCCCTTGTACGGGACGAATTACGCGTGCTGCGGGACCAAGTGCGCCATTTCCGGGGCGGGATGGTGGCCAGTACGGACGGCATGGTCATCGCGCACGACCTCCAGGACATCGAACCGGACGGCCTGGCCGCGCTCACCGCGGCGGCGATCGGGGTCGCCAAACGGCTCACCGAGGCGACCGGACAAGGGGCGTTCGAGGAGTCCCTCACCCGCGGCACCCACGGATATGTCGCGGCCTATTCCGCGGGCCGCAGCGCGGTCCTCACCGCCGTGGCGAGCCCGGACACCAACGTGGGGCGGCTCCATCTCCAGGCCCGCCGGGCCGCCGCACGCATCGGCGTCCTCGTCGACGCGCCGCCGGGCGGCTGACCGACTGCCCCTCCGCCTGCCAGTACCACCCACCCGCACACCGAGAAGAAACCGAAAGGCCGGTAATCGTCATGGCTCAGATGGACACCGCACTCGCCGACGCGATGTCGACGATCGAGGGCGCCCTCGGCGTCGCCCTCGTCGACTACACCAGCGGCATGGCCCTCGCCACCCTCGGCGACAACCAGGCCCTGGACCTGAACGTCGCAGCGGCCGGTAACACCGATGTCGTCCGCGCCAAGATGCGCACCATGGAAATGCTCGAACTCCAGGGCGCCATCGAGGACATGCTCATCACGCTGACCACGCAGTACCACCTGATCCGCCCGGTGTCCGGCAAGGGCGGCGGCGGGCTGTTCCTCTATCTGGTGCTGGACCGCAAGCGGGCCAATCTCGCGCTGGCCCGCCACCGGCTCGCCCAGCTCGAAGCCGGTCTGGAGGTGTGACGGCGGCGCCGGCCGGTCACCGGGCGGTGGCGGCGCGGGCCGCCTCGTCCAGCAGACGGCGGAGCCGCAGCGCGTCCGGGGCGACGGCGGTCGCCAGCAGCGCGGGCCCGGCGAGTGGCGCCAGCACACCCTGCCCCGCGCCGTCGCCGCTCCGGCCGGCCGCCGCGTCCCCCAGGAGCCGCACCTCGGCCGGGGTGTCCGCCAACTCCGGCTCCACCAGCAGGTATTGACCGATGGAGCGATGGCCGTCCAGCACGGCGGCGGTGTCCCAGCCTGGGACGCCGGGCCCGTACGCCGTCTCCTGGTCGAGCAGTGTGCGTCCGGCGCGGCGGATGGTGAGCCTGCTGCGCAGGGCGCCCGGCCGTTCGCCGCTGCGGCCCAGGACCTGTTCCTCGCGCAGTACCAGGCGTGCGGTGGGAGCCAGTTCCACGGTCGTGGTCATCCACAGGTCGCTGCCCTCGGCCGAGATCAGCGGCTCGGGCAGCCAGTCGAGCCGCGCCCCGTCGCCGACCGTCAACCGCACGTCATAGGTGGCGGGTTCGGCGCTGCGGCCGGGCAGCGCGACCGTCGCAGCGGCGGCCGTGAGATGCAGGGCCGCACCGGCCTCCGCGGTGGCCTCGATGCACAGCCGGTCGCCGCCGAGCGGCGCGCTCATGGCGCCGACGACACAGACCCGGGCCTGGCCGTCGTGCGCGCGGACGCGGCGCAGCGCGAACGGCCCGGCCCCGTCGAGGACCGGCAGGCGGGTGATGCCGTCGGCGTCGGTGCGGGCCGTGATGCGGGCGGTGGCCCGCAGGCCGGCCGCCGAAGGGGCGGCGGCCCGTGAGTCCGTGGCGGCGGTGAGCGTGCCGGTCATGCCGGGCCCGCGGTCCAGTCCGCGAGCCGCCCGCGGACCCAGTCCGACACGGGCTTGACGCCGTTCTCCGACTTCAGGGCGGTGAAGGCGACGGGGAGTTCGCCGCGCTGCGCCTTGGCGTCGCGCGCCATGCCCTCCAGGTCTACGCCGACGTAGGGCGCGAGATCGGTCTTGTTGATGACGAGGAGGTCGGCGTTGGTGACACCGGGGCCGCCCTTGCGGGGGATGTCGTCACCGCCCGCGACGTCGATGACGAAGATCTGCGCGTCGACCAGGCCCTTGGAGAAGGTGGCGGTGAGGTTGTCGCCGCCGGATTCCACCAGGATCAGGTCGAGTGGGCCGACTGCTTCTTCCAGGTCCTCGACGGCTTCGAGGTTGGCGGAGATGTCGTCGCGGATGGCGGTGTGCGGGCAGGCGCCGGTCTCGACGGCGGTGATGCGGTCGGCAGGCAACACGGCCTCGCGGAGCAGGAATTCGGCGTCCTCGCGGGTGTAGATGTCGTTGGTGACGACGGCGATGGACAGCTGGTCGCGCAGTTCGCGGCAGAGGGCCGCGACGGTGGCGGTCTTGCCGGTGCCGACCGGGCCGCCGAGGCCGATGCGCAGGGCGCGGCGGGTGCCGTCGGAGCGGTGCGGGTCGGCGCTGTGGGTGTGGCGCTGGGGGAAGGTTTCCTTGTGGTCGAGGTGCATGGTGGGCTCCGGTGGTTCTCGTAGGGCCGCGGGTGTGGCGGTCCGGTGTCGGGGAGGCGGGGTCAGGACGCGAAGAGGCGTACCGGCCAGGCGGCGTGCTGCTCGGCGGTGATGTCGAGCAGCGGCGCGGAGGCGGCGGGCAGCGCGTCCGTTCCTTCGGTGGCGACGCGTCGGGCGGCCTCGGCGCCCGCTTCGGCGACTTGGTCGAGGTCGGCGGCGAGGCGGGCGAGGACGGCGGTGGCGTCGAAGGGATCCAGGCTGAGCAGGCGGACGGCCGCGGTGGCCGGGCCGCTGATGTTCTCGTAGGCCACGGCGTACGCGGCGTCGAGCGGGGGCAGCCCGGCGGACCTGGCGGCGAGACCGAGGACGACGGGCTGGTGGGCGCCGCGCGGGCGGGCCGCGGCGAGCGCGTCGAGTTCGGCGCCCGGCCAGGTGGCACGGGCGGCCCGCATCATCTGCCGACCGAGCCGCCGGGCGATCTGCCGCAGGGCGGGTACGGGGGTGCGGGCGTCGGCGGCGTCGTCCAGGAGGAGCGGATCGCAGCCGGCGGCGGCCGCGGCGGCGAGACCGGCGGCGACCAGGCCTGCGGTGTGCAGCCGGCCCCGGCAGAAGTGCTCCAGGGTGGCGGCGTCCTTGATGCGTCCCGCGGTGACGGCCGGTTCGGCGCCGCCCGAGTGGGCGTGCCCTCCGGCGGGGAACCGGCCGTCGGCGAGGACGAGCAGCGCTGCGCGGCTCATCGGTGGTACGTGTCCTTCGTCGGGGGTTTCATCGACGGCACATCAGAAGAGGAAGTACCGCTGGGCCATGGGGAGTTCGGCGGCGGGGGCGGGTTCGACCACCTCGTCGTCGATGCGCACGGTGAAGGTGTCGGGGTCGACGTGCACGCGCGGCAGGGCGTCGTTGCCCCGCATGTCGGCCTTGGTGACACCCCGGGTGCTGCGGATGGCTTCGAAGGCCTTCGCCAGTGGCAGGCGCTCGGGGAGGTCGTCCTCAAGGGCCTGCTGGGAGACGAAGTTGAGCGAGTTGCTGCCCGGCGCCCGGCCGGTCGCGCCGAACATCGGGCGGGGCAGGACCGGCTGCGGGGTGGGAATGGACGCGTTGGCGTCGCCCACCTGCGCGTAGGCGATCTGGCCGCCCTTGATCACCAGCTGCGGTTTGACGCCGAAGAACGCCGGGTCCCACAGCACGAGGTCGGCGAGCTTGCCGTCCTCGACCGAGCCGACGACATGGTCGATGCCCTGGGCGACGGCGGGGTTGATGGTGTACTTCGCGACGTAGCGGCGCGCCCGGTGGTTGTCGGCGCTGCCGTCGCCGGGCAGGGTGCCGCGGCGCCGCTTCATCACATGCGCGGTCTGCCAGGTGCGCATCACGACCTCGCCGATCCGGCCCATGGCCTGGGCGTCGGACGACATGATCGAGATGGCGCCGAGGTCGTGCAGGATGTCCTCGGCGGCGATGGTGGAGGGCCGGATCCGGGACTCGGCGAAGGCGAGGTCCTCGGGGACGGCGGGGTTCAGGTGGTGGCAGACCATCAGCATGTCGAGGTGTTCCTCGACGGTGTTGACGGTGTGCGGCCGCGTGGGGTTGGTGGACGCGGGCAGCACGTTCGGCTCGGAGACCATCGCGATCATGTCGGGGGCGTGGCCGCCGCCGGCGCCTTCGACGTGGAAGGCGTGGAGGGAGCGTCCGGCGATGGCGGCGAGGGTGTCGCCGAGGAATCCGGCCTCGTTGAGGGTGTCGGTGTGGATCGCGAGCTGGGCGCCGCTCTCCTCGCAGACGTTCAGGCAGGCGTCCAGGACGGCCGGGGTCGCGCCCCAGTCCTCATGGATCTTGAAGCCGAGGATGCCGGAGCGCAGCTGGTCACGCATCGAGGCGACGGACATGGTGTTGCCCTTGCCGAGCAGCCCGACGTTGACGGGCAGCGAGTCCATCGACTCGAAGAGCCGGGCGACGTGCCAGGCGCCGGGGGTGATGGTGGTGGCCTTGCTGCCCTCGGCGGGTCCGGTGCCGCCGCCGACGAGGGTGGTGACGCCGGAAGCCAACGCCTCGTCCACCTGCTGGGGGCAGATGAAGTGGACGTGGGTGTCGATGGCGCCGGCCGTGAGGATCTTGCCGTTGCCCGCGATGATCTCGGTCTCGGGCCCGATGACGAGGTCGGGGTGGACCCCGTCCATCGTGTCGGGGTTGCCCGCCTTGCCGAGGGCGGTGATACGGCCGTCGCGGATGCCGACGTCGGCCTTGACGATGCCCCAGTGGTCGAGCACGATCGCGCCGGTGATCACGGTGTCGGGGGTGCCCTCGGCGCGGGTGGCGCGGGACTGACCCATCGATTCGCGGATCACCTTGCCGCCGCCGAAGACGGCTTCGTCGCCGGCCCGCCCCGGTCCGCCCGAACGGTCCTCGTCGATCTGGATGACGAGATCGGTGTCGGCGAGCCGGATCCGGTCGCCCGCGGTCGGGCCGAACAGATCGGCGTATGCCTGGCGGGTCAGATCAGCCATCGAGGGTGCCTCCGGTCTCGCCGCGCAGGCCCACGACGATCCGCTTGCCCCCGATGGGGACCAGTTCGACCTCGGTGGGGATGCCGGGCTCGAAGCGCACGGCGGAGCCGGCGGCGACGTTCAGCCGCTTGCCGTGCGCGGCCGTACGGTCGAAGTCGAGGCCGGGGTTGGCCTCGGCGAAGTGGTAGTGGGAGCCGACCTGGACGGGGCGGTCGGCGGCGTTCAGGACCGTCATGCGCGTGAGGGGGAGGCCTTCGTTGAGGCGCACCGGCTCGTCGGCGTAGAGGATCTGTCCCGGGATCATCTTCTGGTCTCCCGCGGTCAGTTGATGGGTTCGTGAACGGTGACGAGCTTGGTGCCATCGGGGAAGGTGGCCTCGACCTGGACGTCGTGGATCATCTCCGGGATGCCCTCCATGACCTCGTCACGGGTGAGCACCTTGCGCCCGGAGGACATGAGCTCGGCGACCGTACGGCCGTCCCGGGCGCCCTCAAGGATGTGCACGGTCAGCAGCGCAATGGATTCCGGGTGGTTCAGCTTGAGCCCTCGGGACCGTCGCTTTTCAGCCACGTCTGCCGCCACATGAATCATCAGACGTTCCTGCTCATGCGGGGTCAGTTGCATACCTTCCACCTCACAGTCTTCCCGCCTGGGCCACGTTCGCCCAGGTCACAGGCGTGGACGCACCTGTATCGATAGATGTATCACACAATAATTAAAGGGCGAGCAAACCGGTTTCCAGCACCTGCCCATCAACGACCGTGGGCCTGGAGGCTAGTTCGGCGGGATTTCGACTGCGTTACATCCGAGGACATCCGCCGGGCCCTTCTTACGCCTGAGGTAACACGGCGTCCACTAACCGCCTGTCACGGCGCGGCGACCGCAGGACCCGCCGCCATTCGCGTCCCGATTCCCCGCATTGCTCACGAAATTGGTGGCGCGTTCCACAGCGCCGACGACGGCGCGGGCTTCCGAACGGCGGCGGGACGCACCCCCGCCCACCAGACCTTTTCCGCAATCCAGACATGTCCCGCTCCCCGAACGCGACTGTCCGGTATGCGCTCTTGACGAGTCCCACGAGGCTCGCAATCCTCATGTGCGCGTCAAATCAGCTCCGCACAACCCCCCACACCAGTATCGGAGCCACACCGTGACTCGCTCAGTTCGTACCCGCCGCGTCGTTCTCGCCGCGGGCGCCTGCACCGCCGTCGCCGCCCTGCTGGGCACCGCCGCGGTCGCCCAGGCCACCAGTGCCCCCACCCCTCTCGCCGCGCCGGACATCCCCGTGGCCAATGTCAAGGGGCACCTCGACAAGCTCCAGTCCATAGCCGACGACAACGGCGGCAACCGCGCCCACGGGCAGCCCGGCTACAAGGCGTCCGTCGACTACATCAAGAGCAAGCTGGACGCCGCCGGTTTCACCACCGAGGTCCAGGAGTTCGACAGCGGCGGCGCCAAGGGCTACAACCTCGTCGCCGACTGGCCCGGTGGCGACGACAGCAAGACCGTCATGGCGGGCGCACACCTGGACTCGGTCCAGGAGGGCCCCGGCATCAACGACAACGGTTCCGGCTCCGCCGGCATCCTGGAGGTCGCCCTCGCGGTCGCCAAGGCGGACCTCAAGCCCACCAAGCACCTGCGGTTCGGCTGGTGGGGCGACGAGGAGGACGGGATGGTCGGCTCCCAGAACTACGTCGAGAAGCTGGGCGCCGACAAGTCGAAGGTCGACTCGTACCTGAACTTCGACATGATCGGCTCCCCGAACCCGGGCTACTTCGTCTACGACGACGACACCCGCCTGGAGAAGGTCTTCAAGGACTGGTTCGCGAAGAAGGACATCGCCACCGAGATCGAGACCGAGGGCGACGGCCGCTCCGACCACGCCTCCTTCAAGGACGCCGGCATCCCCGTCGGCGGCCTCTTCTCCGGAGCCGACTACAAGAAGACCGAGAAGCAGGCGAAGGCCTGGGGCGGCGAGGCGGGCAAGGCGTTCGACGCCTGCTACCACCAGTCGTGCGACACGTCGAAGAACATCGACGACAAGGCGCTGGACAACAACACCGACGCCATCGCCAACGCGCTGTGGGAGCTGTCCTCCTGACTCCCGCCCCGCACTGAAAGGTCAGCTCTCGCGACCCGGCCGCCGATCCCCGGCGGCCGGGTCGCGGTGTTCTGCCGCGATGCCGAAGCGCCGCCGTTCGCCGGGAGCGGACGGCAGCTGCCGCACGGCGGAGACCGTGCTGATCACCTGCTCCTCCTCCGTCTCCGCGTCACGCTGCCCCAGCTCTTCGAGCAATTGCAGGTCAGCGGCGGACACCAGCGCCACCAGGGGCTTGCCGTGGCGGGTGACGACCACCCGCTCACTGCCGTAGACGACGCGGTTGATCAGATCCGCGAGCTCCGCCCGTGCTTGCGTCACCGGAATTTCGTAGGCCATGCCGCCATTCTAACTGGATGTACGTCCTGTACATTTTTTACGTAGCATTCGCCGAGGCTTTCCCGAGGAAGAGGAGCAGCCATGCTGCGACCGACGGCCCGCCATGTCCTTCCGGAGCTCACCGAGCGCACCTCCCACGGCACCCGCACCCTGGATCCGTACTCCAAGCTGCTCAGCGAGCGCATCGTCTTCCTGGGCACCCCCGTCGACGACGCCGCGGCCAACGACGTGATGGCCCAGTTCATGCATCTCGAACACGCCGCGCCCGACCAGGACATCTCGCTCTACATCAACTCTCCCGGCGGCTCGTTCACCGCGATGACCGCCATCTACGACACGATGCGCTTCGTCTCCTGCGACATCGAGACCGTCTGCCTGGGCCAGGCCGCCTCCGCCGCGGCGGTCCTGCTGGCCGCCGGCGCCCCCGGAAAGCGGCTGGCCCTGCCGGGCGCCCGGGTCCTCATCCATCAGCCCTCGTTCGGCGAACCGGTGCAGGGCCAGGCCACCGATCTGCAGATCAAGGCGGACGAACTGCTGCGCACCCGCGCCCTGCTGGAAGAGATGCTGGCGCGGCACACCGGGCAGTCCCGCGAACGGATCGCGGCCGACATCGAGCGCGACACGATCTTCGACGCCCCGGCCGCCAAGGAATACGGCCTGATCGACGCGCTCACCCGTACCCGCAAGCAGCCGTCGCCCGGCGCGCGGTGAGCCCGGATGCTACCCCCCGAACTGCCGCCGCTGCCCGCGCTGACGCGGGCCGAGGGAGATCTCATCGACCGCTATCTGGAGGTGATCGACCTGCTCGGCCGCATCAACCCGGCCCGTTGCGACGGCACCTACAGCAGCCTGCGGGCCGCCCAGGCCCTGGTCGGCAGAGCCACCGCGCTGCGTGATGCGCTGACCGTGATGCACGACCGCGGCGAGAGTGAACTGCATGCGGCGACACTGACCCGCGCGCTGCGGGTCTTGGGCGGTGAACGCCGCACCCGCCTGCTGACGGTCCCGGCGCCGCCCGACATCTGAGGCGACACAGTCCCGTCCGGCCCGCACGTACGGCGTAGCGTCCGTGCCTGCCATATGGGGGCGGCGAATTGCGTTGGGCGCACGCACTTCGTGCGGCACTTCATGTTTCGCCGCTGGTCCCGGGGCCGGAAGCCCCCTTCGAACTACCCCAAAAGGGACGTTTGTAACCAATCAGCCCAAATGTGGCGAATCTCACATAGGGCATTTTCAACTCGGATTTCGGGTGCGCGGTGCGTAACGATCCCTCCGACGACAAGACCCCGCCACAGCGACGGGGCGGTCCGGACGGGCGCCTTATCCTGCCGCCGTCCCGGATGTCCGGTCGACGCTGATGGATCGGCAGGAGCGGAGGACCCGAGCACGACGGGGCCACGGCCGCCACGGCCGACGGGCTCCTTGGGGTGAAGCCGTACGCAAGGCCGGGCATCTTCGCCTGCCCGAACCCGACAGGTCATCCTTCGCAGGCGGCTGACGAAGGGTCGCGCATGACCATGCGCATGTATGTGCCGAATCTGCTGGCACGAGCCGGCATCGTTTCCGCCCTCACCCTGGCCACCGTCGCGGGCACCACACTCGCCCCAGGAGGGACCACGGGCGCCGACGCGGCAGCCGTATCGGCCAAGGCGCTGCGGATCGCCGCCTCCAAAGAGGGCTCCCCCTACCAGTACGGCGCCATAGGACCACGCCGCTTCGACTGTTCGGGGCTGATGCTGTATTCGTTCCGGCGGGCGGGCAAGGCCCTGCCCCGTACGGCGACCGGTCAGTACCGTCGCACCCGGCACGTGCCGGCCGGCTCCCGCAGAACCGGTGACCTGGTCTTCTTCCATGCGGGCAAGGGCATTTACCACGTCGGCATCTACGCGGGCAGCAGCCAGGTCTGGCATGCGCCGAAGCCGGGCACCGTGGTGCGGCTGGAGAAGATCTGGAGCCGCTCGGTGTCGTACGGACGGGTCGGCTGACCGTACGGGCGGCGGGGCGTGCGGTGCTGACGGCGCGGGCGCCGGTCATCAGGCCAGCGCCAACTCCACCAGGAGGACGCCGCCCAGCACGGTCAGCAGCGCGCCCGTCGTGGCCTCCAGTGCGCGGGCGACCGTGGGGCGACGCAGCAGGCTGCCCAGCCGGTCGACGAGGAGGGCGACGGCGGGGAACCACACCAGGGCCATGGCGACGACCATCGTTGCCAGCAGCAAGGTGCGGGGCAGCGCGGGCCGGTCCGCGGGAACGAACTGCGGGAGCAGGCTGAGGAAGAGCACCGGCGCCTTGGGGTTGAGCGCATTGGCCAAAAAGCCCTGGCGCAGGCTCGCCGCGGTGCCGAGGCGGTGCGCCGGCACCGCGGCGTCCCCGCCGTCCTGCCCGGCGGACTCGGCGTCCCCGCTTGCCGCCGGGCGGCGGGCCGCCGCGATCAGCGCGCGCGACCCCAGGTACAACAGGTAGCCTCCGCCGAGGAGTTGGACCGCACCGAAGAGCGCGGGTACGGCGACGAGGACGGCCGCGAGCCCGGCCACCGCGAGCGCCGTGTGCACCAGCAGTCCGCCCGCGACGCCGACCGCGGCGGCCACCCCCGCCCGGCGCGAGTCGAGGGCGTTGCGCACCACGACCGCGAAGTCCGCGCCCGGCATGGCGACCATGCCCGCGGCGACTCCGGAAAAGGCGATCAGCTGTCCGTCCATGCAGCCAGCTTCGCCGGTCGGAGCCTTTAATGGGTATTGGCAATCTTCTTGGTCTGCCTGAAGAGGTTCTTATATGTACGACCCCACGCGGCTCGCTGCTCTGGTGGCGGTGGCGGAGGCCGGGTCGATCACCCGCGCCGCCGCCCGGCTGGGCTACACCGCGCCCGCGCTCTCGCAGCAGCTCGCCAAGCTGGAGCGGGAGGCCGGGGCGGCACTGCTGGTGCGCCACCACCGGGGCGCGCGGCTGACCGCGGCCGGGGAGCTGCTGCTCGTACGGGCCCGGCGGGTGCTGGACGAGCTGGATCTCGCCCGGCACGAGCTGTCCCGGCTGACGGGGCTGTCCGGTGGCCGGCTGCGGGTGGGCACGTTCATGACCGCCGGGACGCATCTGCTGCCGCCCGCGCTCAGCTCGTTCCGGCGGGCGCACCCCGATGTGGAGCTGAGCGTCACGGAGTACGTACCGCCGCTGGGGACGGCTGCGGTGGCGCTCGGCGAGGTGGATCTGGCGCTGACGCATGCGTATGTGCCGGGCGAGGTGTCGTCCGTCCCGGACGGGGTGCGGCTGGAGCCGCTGCTGACCGAGGAGCTGGTGCTCGTGACGGCCCCCGGGCACGCCCTCTCGGCGGGGAGCGGGCGGCTGCCGCTGGCCGCACTCGACGGGCAGCCGCTGGTCAGCATGGCGCCGGCCAACCCCAACCGGCGCGAGGTGGAGGAGGCGCTGGCGGCGGCCGGGGCGAGCGTGGCGGTGCGCTGTGAATCGCCGAGCTACGCGGTGGTGTGTGCGCTGGTGAGTGCGGGGCTCGGGGTGGCGGTGGTGCCGGAGATGATGGCCACCGGCTCGGTGACCCCGCTGGGGATCCGCCACCTGGACCGGGCCGAGCTGCACCGTACGATCTCGATCGCCTACCGCCCCGGCGGCGGCACCCCGGCGGCCGACACCCTGCGGGCCCTGCTGCACGGGGCGTTCACCCGGCACTCCCCCGCGCAGTGACGCGCGCGCTCAGGGCAGCACGAGGGTCCACGGCATCGCGATCCACACGGTCTTCCCGCCGGACGCGGTGGGCACGACCGTGAGCCGCCCGCCGGATTCCGCGGCGAGGAAGCGGATGATGACCATGCCCCGGCCGTTGTCCTGCTGAACCGCGGCCGGCAGCCGTTGGGGCCAGCGCGGACAGCTGTCGGTGACGCCGATGCGCAGCTGCTCATCGCGCTCCAGCCGCATGTCGACGGTGAACGTCGGTGACTGCCCGAAGGTGTGCTGGACGGCGTTGGTCGCGAGTTCGGAGACGATCAGGCGGACGGCGTCGGCGGTCCCGGTGTCGGCCGGCAGGCCCCATTCGCCGAGCACTCGCAGTACATGTCTTCGCGCGACGATGACCGAGGCCGGGTCGCTCGGCAGTGTGAGTGAGGATTCCTGGTGGTCTGCCATCGCGACGCCGTCCCTTTCCCGCCGAGGTCCGATTCCGGCGCATCCGCCGGGAAATCGAGATGCCGGTCGGGACACCGTTTCGGCCTCGGAATACTGCTTTGCGCCAGAGTGCCACCCAAGCTGCCGGTGTGGTGGTCGATCCACCAAGATATATATAAATCTGTCGCTCGAAGCGGTGAACTCTGCTACGCGAGAACGTATTTGAGCGCACGGATCCGAAACCAGGACCGACGCCGGAACCCACGCGCGAGGCTTCCCTCGCCAGGAGGCTGTATGCACAACGGAATCGCGGTGCGCCGCCGCAAATTGGGCGCGGAGTTACGGCGCCTGCGGTCCCTCACCGGGCTCACCAGCGGTGAGGCGGCCCGGCTGATGGGCTGGCACCAGTCGAAGGTCAGCCGCATCGAAACCGGCCGCAGCGGGCTGCGCCCCTCCGACGCGGAGCGATTACTCGACGCGTACGGCGTGACCGACGACGCGCTGCGCACGCTCCTCACGGCGCTGTGCGGGCGCGGCGCACGCGGCGCCCGCACAGCGGCCCGCCGGGAGTGGTGGCACGCCTACGGCGAGCTGCTGCCGCCCGCCTACCGCGATTTCCTCAGTCTGGAGGCGGAGGCCGCACACGCCCGTACCCTGGAGACGATGGTGGTTCCCGGGCTGCTGCAGACCCCCGACTACGCCCGTGCGGCCACCGCCGCCGCGCTGACCGGGCTGCCGCAGGAAAAGATCGACGCCCTGGTGGAGGTGCGGATCGCGCGCCAGTCGGTGCTGCGGGGCTCCCGTCCGCTGGAGGTGTCGGCGGTGCTGGACGAGGCGGTGCTGCGGCGGCCGGTGGGCGGTCCCGAGGTGATGGCCGCCCAGGTGCGGCATCTTCTGGAGATGTCCCGGCTGCCGCATATCCGTTTACAGATCATGCCGTTTTCCGCGGGTCCCCATATCGGCATCACCGGGCCTTTCGTCATCCTCTCCTTTCCGCTCACCCCGGACCTGGATGTGGTCGTTCTCGACCATTTGGTGAGCAGTCTCCATCTCGCACGGAAAGAAGAACTCAGGGCGTACGGCGACGCTTTCGCCACTCTGCGCGCGGACGCCCTCCCGTACGCGGAATCGCGTGAGGTCCTGGCCCGGTTCGCGGGCCTCCAGCGGGACGACGGCAGCGGATGAGAGCGCCCGGCCGGCGCACCGCCCTTCAGCGGCGGTCGGGCGCCGTGGCCACGATCGTGCCGACGGCCTCGTCGATCTGCGCGTCCGTCAGGTCCGCGCGGGCGGTGAGCCGCAGCCGGGAGATCCCGTCGGGCACGGACGGCGGACGGAAGCAGCCCACCTGGAGGGAGGCCTCGCGGCAGTCGGCGGCCCAGCGCACCGCCTGCTCCGGGGACGGAGCGCGTACGGAGACCACCGCGGCGTCCGGCCGGACCGCCGTCAGGCCCGCCGCCGTCAGCCTGCCGTGCAGCGCCCTGGCCACCTCCCCGGCCCGCGCCGCGCGCTGCGGTTCGCGGCGCAGCAGCCGGAGCGCCGCGAGCGCGCCACCGACGGCCGCCGGCGCGAGTCCGGTGTCGAAGATGAACGACCGGGCGGTGTTGACCAGATGCTCGATGACCCGGGCCGGGCCCAGCACGGCGCCGCCCTGGGAGCCGAGCGACTTGGAGAGCGTCACGGTGGCCACCACATCGCCGTCGCCGGCGAGCCGGGCGGCCGACAGTGCGCCGCGTCCGCCCTCGCCCAGCACCCCCAGCCCGTGCGCGTCGTCGACGACGAGCCCGGCGCCGTACGCCCGGCAGGCCTCGGCGAGGGCGGGCAGCGGCGCGGCATCCCCGTCGACCGAGAACACCGAGTCGGTGACCGCCAGTGCCCGCCCGTCGTGCCCGGCCAGCGCCGTGCGTACGGCTTCCGGACCGGCGTGCGGGACCACCGCGGTGCGGGCCCGGGAGAGGCGGCAGCCGTCGATCAGGGAGGCGTGGTTGCCGGCGTCGGAGACGATGAGGGTGCCGTCTGAGGTGAGGGCCGTGACGGCCGCGAGGTTCGCGGCATAACCAGAGGAAAGCACCAGAGCCGCCTCGAAGCCGCAGAATTCGGCGAGTTCATGCTCCAGCCGGGCGTGCAGCTCGGTGCTCCCGGTCACCAGCCGGGACCCGGTCGCGCCGGCGCCCCAGCGGTGTGCGGCCTGTGCCGCGCCCCGCGTGACCTCGGGATGGCGGGCCAGCCCCAGGTAGTCGTTGCTCGCCAGATCCAGCAGCGGGGACTCCGCGGGACGGGGCCGCAGGGTGCGGACGAGACCGGCGCGCCGGCGCTCGGCGCCCGCCGCGTCGATCCAGTCGAAGGCCGCACCGCGCACATCCCGCGGGGCCCCCTGGCCCGGCAGCGCGGGCGGTGCCGGCAGGGCGTCGTGGACCTGCGGCGGGGCGGAGTCCTGCAGCATCGGCATCCTTCTCGATTGTTGGCTGTCGATAGACGTTAGCGGTCGTTCCGCCAGGCCACGGTGTGGCGATACACACACCCCGATCCGTCGTCGTTGTGGGAATCCTCCTTGGCCGGGGGCGGTGGCGTAAGCAAGGATCAACGCCATGGACCTGCTGAACACACTGGTGGACAAGGGGCTGCGACGTGAGTTGCCGACCCGCGAAGAGGCGCTCGCCGTGCTGGCGACGTCCGACGACGAACTGCTCGATGTGGTGGCCGCGGCCGGGAAGGTACGCCGCCAGTGGTTCGGGCGGCGGGTCAAGCTCAACTATCTCGTCAACCTGAAGTCGGGCCTGTGCCCCGAGGACTGCTCGTACTGCTCCCAGCGGCTGGGCTCCAAGGCCGAGATCCTCAAGTACACCTGGATCAAGCCCGATGACGCCTCCAAGGCGGCCGCCGCGGGCGTGGCCGGCGGCGCCAAGCGCGTCTGCCTGGTCGCCAGTGGCCGCGGCCCCACGGACAAGGACGTCGACCGCGTCTCGCAGACCATCTCCGCCATCAAGGAGCAGAACGAGGGCATCGAGGTGTGCGCCTGCCTCGGTCTGCTCAGCGACGGCCAGGCCGGACGGCTGCGCGAGGCGGGCGCCGACGCGTACAACCACAACCTCAACACCTCGGAAGCCACCTACGGCGACATCTGCACCACCCATGACTTCGCCGACCGCGTCTCCACCGTCCAGCAGGCCCAGGCGGCAGGCATGTCGGCGTGTTCCGGGCTGATCGCCGGCATGGGCGAGACGGACGAGGACCTCGTCGACGTGGTCTTCGCGCTGCGCGACCTGGACCCCGACTCCGTCCCGGTCAACTTCCTCATCCCCATGGAGGGCACCCCGCTCGCGGGCGAGTGGAACCTCAACCCGCAGCGGGCGCTGCGCATCCTGGCGATGGTCCGGTTCGTCTGCCCGGACTCCGAGGTACGGCTGGCCGGCGGCCGCGAGGTGCACCTGCGCAGCCTGCAGCCTCTCGCCCTGCACCTGGTCAACTCCATCTTCCTCGGCGACTATCTGACCAGTGAGGGCCAGGCGGGCAAGGACGACCTCGCGATGATCGAGGACGCCGGCTTCGAGGTCGAGGGCGCCGAAACCACGACGCTCCCTCAGCACCGCAGGGCGGCGGACGCGGCCGCAGATGACGCGGACGCGGGGCAGCCGGCCGGTGCGGCCGAAACGCTCGCCGCCACCGTCCCCGCCCCCACCGAGGAAGCCCGCCGGAACCTCGTCTCGGTACGCCGCCGCGGCGCCGGCACCGACCTCCCGCCCAATGCCTGATCCGCTCACCCCCCGCGAACTGCTCGCCCTCGACCGGCAGCACGTCTGGCACCCTTACGGGCCGATGCCCGGCCGGTCCGAGCCGCTGCTGGTCGAGTCGGCGTCCGGCGTGCGCCTGCGCCTGGCCGAACCGGTCGAGGGCCAGGGCGAGCTGGTGGACGGCATGTCGTCGTGGTGGTCGGCGGTGCACGGCTACAACCACCCGGTTCTCAACGACGCCGCACGCGGCCAGTTGGACCGGATGAGCCATGTGATGTTCGGCGGGCTCACCCACGAGCCCGCCGTACGCCTGGCCAAGCGGCTGGTCGACATCACCCCCGAGCCGCTGCAGCACGTCTTCCTCGCCGACTCCGGATCGGTGTCGGTCGAGGTCGCCGTCAAAATGTGCCTCCAGTACTGGCGGTCGGTCGGACAGCCCCGCAAGCAACGGCTGTTGACGTGGCGCGGCGGCTATCACGGCGACACCTGGCAGCCGATGTCCGTCTGCGACCCCGACGGCGGAATGCACGAACTGTGGCAGGGCGCGCTGCCGCGCCAGATCTTCGCCGACGCACCGCCGGCCGGCTTCGACGCCGCGCCCGACGAGGCGTACGCGGCGCATCTGCGCGACCTGATCGCCCGGCACACCGATGAGCTGGCCGCGGTCATCGTGGAGCCCGTGGTGCAGGGCGCGGGCGGGATGTCCTTCCACTCCCCCGGCTATCTCCGGGTGCTGCGGGAGGCCTGCGACGCGCACGGCGTGCTGCTCGTCTTCGACGAGATCGCGACCGGCTTCGGCCGTACCGGCACCCTCTTCGCCGCCGAACAGGCCGCCGTCGCACCGGATGTGATGTGTGTCGGCAAGGCCCTGACCGGCGGCTATCTCACCCTGGCGGCGACGCTGTGCACGACCGCCGTCGCGGACGGCATCTCCCGCGGCGACGTGCCCGTGCTGGCCCACGGCCCGACGTTCATGGGCAACCCGCTCGCCGTCGCCGTCGCCGACGCCTCCATCGGCCTGCTGCTCTCGTACGACTGGGCGCAGGAGGTCGCACGGATCGAGGCCGGCCTCCGGGACGGTCTGGCCGCGGCCCGGGACATCCCGGGGGTGCGGGACGTCCGCGTCCTGGGCGCGATCGGAGTCGTGCAGCTCGACCACGAGGTGGACATGGCCGCGGCGAGCCGCGCCGCGATCCGAGCGGGAGTCTGGCTGCGCCCGTTCCGGGACCTGATCTACACCATGCCGCCGTACATCACCGGCGACGACGATGTGGCCCGGATCTGCGCGGCAGTCGGCGCGGCGGCCGAGGCGGGCTGACCTCGGCCCACCTCCCCCGCCTCACCCCTTTCACCCCTTTCACCCCTTTCACCCCTGCACCCCCTCACCATCGTCATCAGAGAGTCGGAGGCCACCATGTCGGTGCTCTTCGTGACCGGCACGGGCACGGAAATCGGCAAGACCATCAGTACCGCCGCCATCGCCGCCACGGCGCTCGGCCAGGGGCGCTCGGTCGCGGTGCTCAAGCCGGCGCAGACCGGTGTCACCCCCCACGAGGCGGGCGACGCGGCCGAGGTCGAGCGGCTGGCCGGCCCGGTCACCACCCTCGAACTGGCCCGCTATCCGGACCCGTTGGCCCCCGCGACCGCGGCACACCGGGCCGGTATGCCGCCGGTCACGCCCGCCGGGATCGCCGAGGCCGCCGCCAAGCTCGACGCCTCGCACGATCTGGTCCTGGTCGAGGGCGCCGGCGGCCTCCTCGTACGCTTCGACGCCGAGGGCAACACCCTCGCCGACGCCGCGCGGCTGGCGGGCGCGCCCGTCGTGGTGGTCGCGCAGGCCGGCCTGGGCACGCTCAACGCCACCGCGCTGACCGCGCTGGCCCTGCGCACATACGGACTCGAATCCCCCGGCGTGATCGTCGGCAGCTGGCCCGCGGTCCCTGACCTCGCCTCCCGCTGCAACCTCGCGGACCTTCCGACCGCCGCCGGTGCCCCCCTTCTCGGCCTGGTCCCGGAAGGCTCCGGCGCCCTGCCGCCGCACGACTTCCGCGCGGCGGCCCCCGGCTGGCTCGCGCCTGCCCTCGGCGGGTCGGGCACCTGCGACGGCCGGGGTCCGGGCCCCGCCGGCACGGCCTGATCCGCCCCACGACGCCCTAAGCCGTCTCGTGTCCGGCGGTTCCGTTGATCCTCTCGATCGCCTGGCGGGCCTGGTCCCCCGGGGAGCGGGCCGACAGGGAGGTCGGGGTGGCGGAGGCCGTGGGCACCGCGGTGGGCTGGGACCGCTCCTGAGGCGGCAGTTTGGCGTGGGCCGCGGACTGCCGGGTGCGCAGCCGGTGGCCGGCCGCCTCGTCGAGGGTCACCGGGCGCTGGAGCTGGGCGGCGAGCCGTCCGGCTTCCTGCCCGAGGGCGGCGACGTCCTCCCACTGCAAGCGGAGCACCAGACGCACTTCGGCGTCTCCGTCGGGCAGGGCGTGCAGCTGGGGGTTACTGGGGTCGGTCATGAGCCCGTCCTCACGTCTCGGATCGATGCCCCGCAGGGGAGCGCCCGCTCTTGGCCCGGAGCGGACAGTGAGTGATACGGGGATGCGGCGGGTCCCGTTCAGTCGCTCATCGGCCCGATGCGCGGCAAAGCCGTCCGATGACGCTGCGCCGGGCGGGTGACGACACAGGGTGAGCGGGGTTCCGGGGCTCCGCTCGCTGCCCTGCGGGGGTGCCCGGCTGGTGCCAGACTTGAGGCACCGCGCCCGGCCGCCGGCGGGGCCCCTGCCTGCAAGGGGAGCGACATGACCTGGGCATCGTGGACCACCATCGGCATACACGCCCGCCGCGGCACGGTCCGTACCGTGGAGGCCGGCGTGCTCGAAGGCGACGTCACCCTCCATACGACGTGGTCGGACGGCGAGGCGCACATCGCTGTGCAGTACTCCGGGGCGAACGACTGGTACACCTTGGAGGGGAGCCCCGTCCCCTGCCATTCGGAAGAGGACAGCCGCAGCTTCCATCAGGCGGTCGTCGAAGCCGTACGCGGCGAGGAGGGCGCGCCCGCTCTCGACCAGCTCTTCAGCTCGTAGAGGTCTGTCGTGCCGTAGGGCCAGGGGCCTGCCGTGTGCATCCGGCCGCGGTCCTGTGGCGCGGTGTCGGTCCTGACGACGCCGTTGTGCCGGCCTGCAACCAGTGGAGGAGTTCGTGCCGCCGGAGTCGTCCGCTGGGGCGATGTCGGCCGCCCGCCTGCCGCATACCGTGACAACCGGTGTCGTGAACGGAAATCATGCGAGAGAAGCGGCGGGCAGCATGTCGGAGATTGTCGATCTGGAAGCCTACGGTGCGGACTTCGCGGCGGACCCCTACCCGTATTACGCGAAGATGCGCGCCCAGGGGCCGGTGCACCACGCGCGCCTCCCCAACGGCATGGAAGTGCGGCTGGTCGTCGGCCACGAAGCCGTCCGGTCCGCGCTGAACGACTCCCGGCTCAACAAGGACTGGCGGGCCGCCGGCCTGACGCGGGAGGTCGACGAGTCCGCGCTGTTCCACCACATGCTGGACATGGACCCGCCGCACCACACCCGGTTGCGGAAGCTCGTCGCGAGGGAGTTCACGGCCCGCCGCGTCGAGGCGCTCCGCCCCCGGGTGCAGCAGATCACCGACGAGCTGCTGGACGCGATGGCCGCCGCCCCGGACGGACGCGCCGATCTGGTGGAGGCGCTCGCCTTCCCGCTGCCCATCACGGTCATCTGCGAACTGCTGGGCGTTCCCTCCATGGAGCGGGAGGCCTTCCGGGCCTGGTCGAACGAGCTGGTGGCGCCGACCGGCGAGGAGGCGGCGCAGGAGGCCGTCAAGGCGATGACGGCCTACCTCGTCGAGCTGATCGACATCAAGCGGGGCACCCCGGGCGATGACCTGCTCAGTGCCCTGGTCCGCACCAGCGACGAGGACGGCGACCGCCTCTCCCGCGACGAACTGGTCGGCATGGCGTTCCTGCTCCTGGTGGCGGGACACGAGACGACCGTCAATCTGCTGTCCAATGGCATGCGGGCCCTGCTCTCGCATCCCACCCAGCTCGCCGCGCTGCGGGCCGATGGTTCCCTGCTGGACAACGCCGTGGAGGAGATGCTGCGTTACGACGGCCCGGTGGAGACGGCGACCTGGCGTTTCGCGTCGGAGCCGATCGACATCGGCGGTAGCCGCATCCCCGCCGGGTCGGCCGTGGTGCTCGTGCTCGCCTCCGCCTCGCGCGATCCCGAACAGTTCGCCGCCGCGGACGACTTCGACATCCGACGGGAGACGCGCGGCCATGTCGCCTTCGGCCACGGCATCCACTTCTGCCTCGGCGCCCCGCTGGCCCGTCTGGAGGCGCGGATCGCGATTCGCGCCCTCCTGGACCGCTTCCCCGGGCTCGCCCTGGACGCCGACCCCAACGCCCTTGACTGGCGTCACGGGATGCTGATCCGAGGACCGCTGCACCTTCCGATCCGCTGGAGCTGAGCCGCGGATCCGTAGGGGCCGGGCCCGCTCCCACCCGGGCCCGGCCCCTACGCACAACTCCCCGTTCAGCAGCTCAAGTTGGCGCCAGGCGTGGTCCCCAGGACCTCAACGAAGCGCTTGTAGCTGTCGATCCGGCTCTGCACCTGTCCGGGGTTGCCGCCATTGCACTCGATGGAACCGTTGATGCTGCGGATGGTCTCGCCGAAGCCCGCGCCGTTGACCATCGCCTGATGCGGGGTCATCGTGCCGGGCCCGGTCTGCGTGTTCCAGTACCAAAGGGCGGTCTTCCAGGCGACAGCGGCGTCCTGCTCCACCAGATACGGGTTGTTCAGCAGGTCGATGCCGAGCGCGTCGCCCGCCGCCTTGTAGTTGAAGTTCCAGCTCAGCTGGATCGGGCCGCGGCCGTAGTACGCGGCCTGGCCGGCCGGGCAGCCGTACGGCTGGGTCGCGTCGCAGTAGTGCGGGTAGTTGCCGGTGTTCTGCTCCACCACGTAGACGAGACCGCCGGTCTCATGGCTGACGTTCGCGAGGAACGCCGCGGCTTCCTGGCGCTTGACCGTGTCACTCCCGGCGTTCGCGAACTCCGGATACGCGCTGAGCGCCGCGGTCAGACCGCTGTACGTATAGAACGGATTCCGGTTCGGGAACATCTGGTTGAACTGCGCTTCGCTGACGACGAACCCCTCGGCCTTCACGTCCGCCCCTGCCACCGCGGTGCCGGCGCAGGCCCCCTGGTCCGACCAGACGCCGGCGTGGCCGGGCGCCTCACTGTGCGTGGCCCGCTTCGCCGACCAGTTGTGCCCGTCGTACGAGGCGGACTTCCCTCCGGCGTACGCAGCCGAGGCGTCCCAGGGGGTGCCGCAACCCGAGGTGGCGGACGCGGGCGTGGCCGGCACGAAGAGGGCGACGCCCACGGCCATGGTGGCCGCGCTCAGCAGTGCGGCAGTACGGGACCTGACGACCTGCGACCTGACGATACGTGAGCTCATGCATGACTCCTTCGCACGGCCGGACGCCGGACGGGGCAACGGCCGCTGTGGGGGGGGTGCGTTGAGATGGCGCTCAGCGAGAGGGACGCCCGCCGACGGGTGGGTGAACGGCGGCAGGCGAACGGCGGACCGCGAACGGATGGGGTTGCGGTCTAGACCAGCGTCAGGTTAGGGCGATCGCCGCACTCACGTCCATACCAATGCACGTGGCCCTTGCGGCCAACAGGGCCCGGCAGGGGCCCAGTCCGCCATCGGACGGCGCCGCAGGACGTGTGTAACCTGCGAACTCTCGGACAGGCGGATCCAGTTGCCGGAGGGATCGTCGACGATCGCCCGAAGCAGGGGCCGCCGGTACGGCGCTCCGCCGCTTCCGGTCCCGCCCCTTCAGTCGTCAGCGGTAACCGAGGTCACCTGCGGGGAGGTTGCGGTCCTGGACCTCCACCATGTAGCGCCAGCAGTCGGGCTGGGTGCCGTCGGTGTCGGTGAATCCGTAGCGGAGGGCCAGTTGCCCGCTGGAGACGACCTGGCCCGTCCAGCGCGCGACGTCCGGGTCGGCGGCCAGGGCGACCACCGCGCGGGCGACGAACGCCGGGGACTCGGAGATGCAGAAGTGCGGCACCCGCCGGGTCGCGTCCCGCCAGTTCCCCTCGGTCACGCCGAAGGCCTCCAGCATCTTCTCCGAACGCAGCCAGCCGGGAGTCACAGCGACGGCCACGCCCCGGTGCGGGGCGAGCTCGTGGCTCTGTGCGCCCGTCATCCGCTGGACGGCCGCCTTGACCAGGTCGTAGTAGAAGCCCTCGTGGTGGCGGTACGCGACGTTGTACTCCGCCGTCCCGTCCGTCATCTCGACCACCAGCCCACCGGGGTGACGGATCAGCAGCGGCAACGCGTGGTGGCTGGTGATGGCGTGGGTGTCGATCCCCATGCGCAGCATCCGCAGGCCCCCGGCGAGATCGTGCTCCCACAGGGTCGTGCCGAACTGGGCATATCTGTCGCCGCCGAAAATGTCATTGACGAGCACGTCGAGGCGTCCGTGCTCGTCATCGATGCGCCGGACGAGGTCGCGCACCTCGTCACTGTCGAGGTGGTCCACCCGCAAGGCCGTCCCCGCACCGCCCGCGGCGGCGATCAGCTCACCGGTCTCCTCGATGGTCTCCGGACGGTCGATCTCCGACCGGCCGTGCACACCGCTGCTGCTGCGCCCCGTCGCGTAGACCGTGGCACCCGCACGGGCGAGCTCCACGGCGATGGCCCGTCCGGCACCGCGCGTGGCACCGGCGACCAGCGCCACCTTCCCGTCGAGCACGCCTGACCGCGCGGTGTCCTGTCCGGCTGTGGTGTCCATGTGCGTGTGCGCCTTCCTCGATCGGGGCCCGGGGGAACGCGGGAGCGGAGGCCGGCGCGGAGTCCGGGAGAGCGGGCCCCGGCATCGGGACTTTGCGGGGCGGGAGCGTGCGCCTGGATCGGGCCTGTGAGGGGTGCGCCGGGTCCCGGGGGTGCGCTCGGTGGCGGGCTCCGCTTCGCGCCCGGGGCTACGCGCACAGGATGCCTGGCCCGCCCTTCGCCACCTACTCAGGCGCGCCGGGGGCGGCACGACGCCGCGCTGGGCCGCCTCGCGCCCGGTCCGGCGCCACACCCGCGCGGCTCGTGCTCAGGAGTTCAGTGGCCGCGCCGTCAGCGGTGTCCGGGGGACCTGGTGTCCGCCGCTGGCCAGCATCCGCACCTCGCGCCGGTCACTGATCTCGGCGCGGACGATTCCCGTGTCGTCCTCGTAGATCGGATAGCCGCCGGCCCCCGCCTTTTCGGTGCGGCGCACCACCACGACGTCGTCCTCCACGACGAACGCCTGAAAGACGAGCTCGTATCGTTCCGGGTATTCCATGGGGGCCTCCCGACAAAGCGCGGCAGGGGCCTGAAGCGTCGCTCCGCGTTTGCTCCGCTGCACACCGGTGTACCTGGGCGCCCCTCCATCGTCCCGCACAGCCGCCCGCCCCGCCTCAGGAGAAGCGCGCGGGCGGCAGGCCGGGGAGGGCGGGTCGCCGGGTGTGCGGCAGCCCGTGTGCAGCGACCCGCCTCGGCGAGGCGAGGGCGTTGGAAAAAACCGACCCGCCGTTCGCATCGGCGCTCTAGGATCCCCAGGCATGCCCAGTGATGCGACGACCAGCACCTTTCCCGCGAATATCGCGACCGACGCACAGATGACCCCTGCGCAGATAGTGAGCGCGGCCCTGGAACGGATCGTGGCCGGCTATGTCTTTCCGCAGCGGGCCGTGGAGATCGACGCGGCGATCCGGAACCGGATCGACGCCGGGGAGTACGACGAGGTGAGCGGCGCCGCGTTCTGCGAGCGCGTGACCGCTCACCTTCAGGAGGTCTGCGGGGACAAACACCTCAGGCTGCTCTGGCAGGACGAGCCGCGGGCCCCGGAAGCCCCGGATGACGACGGCCGGGCCGATTTCCTCGCGCTCATGCGGGCCGAGAACCAGGGCATACGCCGCGTCGAGCAGCTCGACGGCAATATCGGCCTCCTCGAAATCCGGCGGATCGCCGACGCCGCCATCGGCGGCCGTGCGATCGGCGCGGCGATGGAGCTGGTCGCCCACACCCGTGCCCTCATCCTCGATCTGCGGGAATGCCGCGGCGGTTATCCCTCGGGCGCGAACCTGTGGTCCAGCTTCTTCTTCCCCGACGACGAGGTGCACCTCAACGACATCTACGAGCGCTCCACCGACTCCACCCGGCAGTACTGGACCGTCGCCCACCTCCCCGCGCCGCGCTATCCGGAGGACCGCCCGGTCTACGTGCTGACCAGCGAGGTCACGTTCTCCGGCGGCGAGGACGTGGCGTACACCCTGCAGGCGCACGGCCGCGCCACCGTGGTCGGCGAGACGACCCGCGGCGGTGCGCACCCGACCGCGCGGCATCCGGTGACGGCGCACATCACGGTGACCGTGCCGACGGCCCGGTCCATCAACGCCGTGACGGGGACCAACTGGGAAGGCGTGGGCGTCATCCCGGACCTCGCCGCGCCGGCCGGTCAGGCGCTTGAGGCCGCGCACCGGAAGGCGCTGGAGGAGACGGAATCCCGCGAGGCGTAACGGGAGACGAGGTGTAGCGGGAGGCGGCGCGGCCGGCGCTCAGGCGGTGCCGCGGCCGGCCGCGCCGAAGCCGGACTGCCAGGCCCACAGGTGGGTGCAGTTGGGGCACTGGAGGTGCAGGACGCTGCCCTTGTTGGACAGCAGATAGCGCCAGTGACGGTGGCAGGTGCGGCCGTCGAGGCAGGCCGTGCAGTCCTGGTGGTCCTGGCATCCGGGGCAGGGCACCCAGGCGCGGCGGCCGATGTCGGCGGTCGGGTCGAGCGGGAGCACGGTCAGTCCTGCCCGGACGCCGGCAGGACACCGGCGGTGACCAGCATGTCGTAGGTCGCCTGCTGCTCCGCGTCCAGACCGGAGTAGAGCAGGCGCTGCGCCGCCGACTCGGCCTCCATCACCTCGACGGGGTTCCAGGTGTCCCCCAGCGCCGCCAGGACTTCGGTCCGCCGCCGTGCTTCGTGGTCGGCGAGGTCCACGTCGAATATCTGGTGGTCCGAGGTGTTGCGGTCGGTCATGTTCGCTTCCGATGCCAGTGCGGTGCGGATGATGCGCACGTGTCTACCAAGCGCGACGGCCTTGAGGAAGCGTCAGGCAAAGACCCGCCAGAACGACCGGGAGCGCCACAGCGCGGCGGCTACCGCGGGCGAGGATGCCATTCGGCCCATAACGCCCATAACGGAATAGGGCATGAGGCAATTGCCCGTTTTGTTGGCTCTCGGTGGGCCATAGGCCGGCGTGACGGATTTCATCGACGCCGCCGGGCCTCCGCGATGCCGGCACGGGGCCGCACCGCCAGAGGACTGGCCCCCTGGCGGCTCACCGGCCTTGTTGACGCGCCCGCCGCGCCACGCCACGCTCGGAGCCTTCACCCCTCTCCAGGAGGTATCCATGCTCCGACGTACGGCCACGACCACTCTGGGTGTTGTCATGCTCGCGGCAGGCGCCCTGGCGGGCACCGCCGCCACCACGTACGCCGCCGCTCCCGCCGCCTCCCACTCCCCCGCCGCCGCGGCACAGACCGGGCCCGCCCTGTTCGCCAAGCTCAGCCATGCGCAGGCCACCGGCAAACTCCGCTCGGCCGGGATCAGTTGGTCGTCGAGTGGCGGTTGCTCGGACCGGAACAACTCCACGTGTACGTCGTTCGACCAGATCAACTCCGCGACCGTGGACGGCGTGATCACGCTCAAGGGGGCCACCGGCTGCGCCATCAACCTCACCGGCGGCACCGAGACCGGACACGCCGCGGGCACCTACAGCCACTGGAACGGCTACAAGGTCGACTTCAGCCTCTCCTCGTGCCTGACCAACTACATCACCGGCACCTTCGCCTCGATCGGCGGCTCGAAGTGGAAGTCGGGCAGCGGGAACGTCTACTACAAGGAGGGCAACCACTGGGACGTGACGTACTACAACTGCGGTGGCTGCCTGGCCCCGGCCGCCGATCGCGGATAGGGCCCCTCGTTCGAGCACGCGCCCGGTCGTGCCGGTGGGCCTCCGCTGCGCTCTCCGCCCGCCCGCGCCAGCCCGGTTGCCCCCTCACCCGCTGCCCGCTGCCCGCTGCCCGCTAGTCGATGTCCGGCCGGTCGGCTTCGGCGGGCGGCGCGGCGCCCGGACGTCGTCGGATCGCGACCGCGGCGGCATCGTCGCCCAGTCGCCCCTGGGTGTACGCCATCAGGTCCGCGCGCAGGTACCGCAGCATTTGCTGCGGGTCCGCCGCGCTCCAGGCGCCGGCCCGCTCGGCCAAGGGGTAGAAGGCGCCCGCGCCGTCCCGGGCCTCGGTCACGCCATCGGTGTAGAGCAGCAGCAGGTCACCCGGCTCGAAGGGGAAGGTCTCGACCACGTAGTCGGGGGCACCGGGGAGGCCGCCGAGCCCGATCGGCAGCGCGACCTGCTCGGAGTGCAGGGTGCGGACGCGGCCGTCACGCAACAGGAGCGGCGGCGGATGCCCGCAGGTGAGGGTGCGGGCAACCGTTCCCCGGTCGGGGATGTCGAGCAGCACGGCGGTCGCGAAGGCCTCCAGGGAATCCGGTCCGCTCGCGCCGTCCGCTTCGGGGCCGGCATCCGCATCCGGGTCGGGGCCGATGGCCGCTTCGGGGTCGGCGGCGGGGTCGGCGCCGATCTTGGTGGACGGGGCGGGGTCGGTCTCCGTGACGAGGCCCGCGGCCGGTGTGCCGAGCCCGGTGGCCACGGGGCCGGTGTCGGTGTCGGTGTCGGTGGCCCAGCGCGTGCGCCATTGGCTCGCGTCCCACCGGACGGCTCCGTCGAGGTGCCGGGCGAGCCGGGGCAGCGTGGCCTGCCGGTGGGCCGCGGCCCGGAAGGCGCCGAGGATGAGGGCGGCGTACCCGTACGCGGGCAGCCCCTTGCCGCGGACGTCGCCGATGATCAGCCGGGTGCTCCGCGTGGTGCGGGACGCCGCGAACAGGTCACCGCCCATCTCCGCCTCCTCCTCGGCCGCGAGGTAGAGCGAGGCGATCTCCAGGTCCGCGCTGCGCCGGGGCAGCGGCCGCAGCAGTACCTGCTGGGCGACGCCGGCCACCGAGCGGCTCTTCGTGAGCCGTCGCGCAGTGCGTTCCCGTACGGCGGTGAAGAGCACGACCAGTGCGGAGACGACCACCAGTGCGGCGATCTGGGCATGGAGGTTCTCGGTGCCCAGGACGTGCCGGGCGAGACCGATGAACACCTGGGCGGCCACCGCCAGTAGTCCGATCGCGGCCGTGCGGAAGGGGCCGGCGAAGGCCGCGTTGATCGCCGGTGCCGCGACCAGGAGCGGGCCCAAGTGGATCTCGGGCGGTGCGGCGACGTCGACCGCGCAGACCGCGACCACGAGCCCGATCGGGATCAGCAGCAGGACATGGCGCAGGCCCCGTCCACGCGGAAGCGCCGGCCGGTAAGAGGGCATGCGCCATGTTTGCACCCGGGTAGCGGAAATATCCGGAGGGCGGCTCTCGACAGCGTCTCCGCTCCCCGCCCTCCGCCTACACCTCGCCGGACTCCGCCGGACCCGGCCCCGCCTCCTTTGCCGCGCGGCGAAGCGCGTCGATGAGCAGATCGAGTGCGGGCTCCACGGCCGAGCCGGCCATGAGGGAAAGGTGCCGGCGCACGCGGTGCAGGCTGGGGCATTCGTCCGGCGGCAGCGTGCCGTACGCGGCGTGCCAGGCACTCTCGTCCGCGGCCCGCTGGGCGGGCGCCAGCCGCAGCACCCCGGCGTCGAGGGCCGCGTGGCCGAGAACGGTGTCGACGAGCGTGTGGTAGTGCCGGACGGCGGAGGCGTCGTCGAATCCGGCCCGGAGCAGCAGGCCGATACCGGCGTCGACCGCCCGCTGCTCGTGCGGCCCGCCGGTGACGCGGACCGTACTGAAGACGGCGATCTGCGGGTGCCGCAGCGCGGAGTTGTAGGCGCGCAGGCCGAAGGCGCGCAGGTCCGCGGCCCAGTCGTCACCGGGTGTGAATCCGTCCATGGACTCCCCGATGAGCCGGTCGGCCAGGGCCAGCAGCAAATCCTCGGTGTTGCGGAAGTAGCGGTAGACGGCGGAGGGGTCGGCTCCGAGGGCGGCGCCGAGTTTGCGGACGGTGAACGCCTGCGTCCCCTGCGCGTCGATCAGGTCGCGTGCCGTGTCGACGATGAGTTCGGCGGAGAGCATCACGCCCGATCCGGTCGGCCTGCGGCGCTTCCGCTCGGCCGGCACGCGCTCGCCCGCCGCGCGCTTGACCCCCGCGCCCTTGTCGGCCCCGCGCTCACCCGGGGCGCGCTTTCCCGGACCGCGCTCACCCTCCGCCACCACAACCCCCTCCACGACCCTGCCTGTCGGACCCGCGCCAGTTAATCATCCAGTTACGTCAACACCGTTGACACAAGGTGCGCGCCGCCTGTTTTATCGGCGGCACGGTTCGCGGGACCCGGCACCACACCACCCCCGCGCCGCCCGATCGACGTCGGTCCGCCCGGTGTTCGCCCGGTCGACGCCGAACCGGTCGACGCCGATCCTCCGACCGCCCCGCCCCAGCCCGCCCAAGGAGTGAGTGCTCATGCCTTCCGTAGCGCAGCAGGACCCGGCCCCCGGCCCGGCGGGAATGCACCGCTCCCTCGGGGTGAAGGACGGGGTGGCGATCGCCGCGTCGAGCACCGCGGCGACGACGAGTATCGGCATCGGCATGGGTGCGCTGGCCGCGTACGCGGGCCGGCAGACCCCCGCCCTGCTGCTGCTCGCCTTCGTCCCGATCCTCGGTATCGCCCTGTCGTACGCACGCCTCAACCGCACCGAGCCGAATTGCGGCAGCGGCTACACCTGGGTGGGCCGGTCGATAGGTCCCTGGCCCGGCTTTCTGACCGGGTGGGTGGTGCTGGTCGGCAATGTGATCTTCATGGCGTACACGGGTGCGGTCACCGGATCCGTGGTGCTCCAGTTCCTCAACAAGCTCGGTGTCAGCAGCGTTCTCGGGCTGCGGCTGGACCCGTCCTCGACCGGTGTCAGCACTCTCGTCGGCCTGGTCGCGCTGGTCGTCGTCACGGCGACCGCCATCACCGGCGTCCGGTCGGCGACCCGGCTGCAGATGGCGCTGCTGATCTTCGAGTACGCGGTGCTGCTGGTCTTCTGCGGCTACGCGCTGATCGTCGGCGACCAGCCGTTCAGCCTGTCCTGGCTCAACCCCTTCGAGATCGGCTCACTGCAGGGACTGGCGCAGGGGATGGTGCTGGCGGTGTTCATCTACTGGGGCTGGGACGCCGCGTTCAGCGTGAACGAGGAGACGCGGAACGCCACCGACGCCGCCCGCGGCGGACTGATCGCGCTGGTCGCGATGCTCGGTCTGTTCCTCGTCGGCGCGCTCGCCTTCCAACGGGTGATGAGCACCGACGAACTCATCCGCAACGGCCCGCAGGCACTCACCTTCCTCGGCAGCCGTCTCGCCCCGGAGCCATGGGCCTCCCTGCCGCTTGCCGCGCTGATGTGTTCGGCCTTCGCCTCGCTCCAGTCCAGTGTCATCCCGACCGCGCGCGCCGCACTGGCCATGGGGCGCGACAGGACCCTCGGCGCGGTCTGGCAGCGGGTGCACCCGCGCTACGGATCGCCCGCCGTGGGAACCCTTCTGATCATGGCGATGGCCGCCCTGCTCGCCGTGCTCGCCGTCGGCATCCCGCAGCTCAACGACATGATCCTCACCGCCGTCAACTCGATCGGCCTGACGGTGGCCCTCTATTACGGACTCACAGCCCTCGCCTGCGCGGTGCGCTTCCGCGCAGGCCTGCGGGCGGGCCCGCTCCGCGCCTGCCGCGATGTGCTCATCCCCCTGGCGAGCGCGTTGACGCTGTTCGGCCTTGGCGGCTACCTCGTCCGTACGTACGCCACGATGAGCGATCACTTCGAGGCGAGCCCGGACAACGGCTGGTTCATGCTCGCGCTGCCCACGCTGCTGGTGGCTTTGGGGTTGGCGGTCGCCGCCTGGGCCAAGTGGGTACGCAGGGCCCCGTACTTCGTCACCGGCCGCGGCACGGACGCCGACACGATCACCTTGCCGATGGACGGGCAGGGCGAGCCGGCCGACGACGCGTACGCGCCTGAGCGCGGAGACGGAAAGGAGGACCCCCTTCGCCGCCCCGCCACACCGGCCTGACCTCCCCGTACACCGAAGCCAGCCCCTTCACCCCACCAGGAGCACCACCACCATGGACAGCGACGTCAGCATGGACACCCCCAACACCGCGGACCGCGACGGGAATCCGCGCCCGGCCGGTGCGCCCGGCACCTCCCGCGGTGTCCGTTCCGCCACCGCCGACCTCGTCTTCCTCTCCGACCCCACGGCCGCCGGCGGCCCCGCCGGTGGTGTCCACACCGTCGACCCCGCGCACGGCCGCGCCGGAGCGGTAGCCGTACGCGGGGACCGGATCATCGCCGTCGGATCGGTGGCGGAGGTGCGCGAACTGATCGGGAGCGGCACAGAGGTCGTCGACCTGCGGGGCAGGCTCCTCATCCCCGGATTCCAGGACGCGCATGTCCATCCCGTGGGCGGCGGGCTGGAGTTGGGGCAGTGCGACCTCAGCACGGCGGACACCGCGGACGGCTATCGCGAACTGATCGGCTCCTACGCGGCAGCGCATCCCGACGCGCCCTGGATCACGGGCGGCGGCTGGTCCCTGGAGGCGTTCCCCGGCGGCAAGCCGACCCGGGAGTTCCTGGACGCCGTCGTCGCCGACCGCCCGGTGTTCCTGGTCAACCGCGACCATCACGGCGGCTGGGCCAATTCGCGTGCGCTGCGCATGGCCGGCCTGACCTCCCGTACACCCGATCCGGCCGACGGGCGCATCGAGCGCGACGCGGCCGGCGAGCCGTCCGGCATGCTCCAGGAAGGGGCGATGCAGCTGGTGGCCGACCTCCTTCCGGAACCGACGCTCGCGGAACGGACCGACGGACTGCTCAGGGCGCAGCGCCTGCTGCACAGCTACGGAGTGACGGCGTGGCAGGACGCGATGCTGGGCCGGGGACCTGGCACGCCCGACGCGATTCCGGCGTACCTGGCCGCGCGGAGCGCCGGCACGCTGACCGCCCGGGTGACGGGCGCGCTGTGGTGGGACCGGGCGCGCGGCGTCGAGCAGATCCCCGAACTGCTGTCCCGGCGCGAGGAGTTGACAGGTGGCCGACTGCGCGCGACCAGCGTGAAGATCATGCAGGACGGCATCGCGGAGAACCACACGGCCGCCCTGCTCGGCCCCTACCTGACGGCCTGCGGCTGCGCGTCGGACAACAGCGGCCTCTCGTTCATCGACCCCGTGGAGCTGCGCAAGTATGTGACCCTGCTGGATGCCGAAGGGTTCCAGGTGCACTTCCATGCCCTGGGTGACCGCGCCGTACGGGAGGCGCTGGACGCGGTCGAGGCGGCCCGGCAGGCCAACGGCCGGCGCGACACCCGGCCGCACCTCGCCCACCTCCAGGTCGTCCACCCCGACGACGTACCGCGCTTCCGTCAGCTGGGGGCGACGGCGAACATCCAGGCACTGTGGGCGGCGCACGAACCGCAGATGGACGAGCTGACGATTCCCTTTCTGGGGCCCCAACGGTCCGCCTGGCAGTACCCGTTCGGCGATCTGCTGCGCTCCGGCGCCACGCTCGCGGCGGGCAGCGACTGGCCGGTCAGCTCCCCCGACCCGATCGCCGCGCTGCACGTCGCCGTCAACCGTCGGGCGCCCGACTGCCCGCCGTCGGCTCCGGTCTTCCTGCCCGACCAGCGCATCGGCCTGGGCGCGGCGCTCGCCGCCTACACGGCGGGCAGCGCGTACGCCAACCACCTCGACGACACCGGCAGCATCCGGCCGGGCATGCTGGCGGACCTGGCGGTACTGGACCGCGACCCGTTCGCCGGCCCCACCGACGAGATCGCCGCCACCCGCGTCCTCCAGACCTTCGTCGGCGGCCGCCGGGTGTACGCGGCGGACGACGCGTGAGGGGCGGCGCACGGGCACATAGGGTGCGCCGCCTCTGCCTCCTCGACCGACACCCGGACCTGCTGAACATCCAGTAGCGCGGCCGCCGGAGGAGGAAGCCGCGGTCAGCCGGCCGCCGCGCCCCGTGTGTGTCCCTGCGGTGTCCGCCCCTCCAGCACCGTCCGCCACCCCGCCGGCGGAGTCGGATCGGACGCTTCGCGAGCCGGCGCCGCGCGTCGGCCGCCGCCTGCGAAGAAGTCGGCGAGGGGCAGGGTCGCGGCGCCGACCGTGACGGCGTCGGGGCCGAGCATCCCGAGGTCGATGGTGACGCGTCCGGCGGGGTGCGCGAGGGAGTAGCGGGTGGCGTAGGCGCGGACGGCGGGCAGGATGTGCGGGCCGAGTTGGAGACCGGCCCAGCCGCCGATGAGGACCCGCTCGGGGCTGAAGAGGTTGATCAGGTCGGAGATGCCGGCGCCGAGGTATTCGGCGGTCTCGTCGAGGACCGCGACGGCGACGGGGTCGGGCGCGGTGCCGGCGTCCGGCGGGTGCGCAGCGGCGATCAGCGCGGTGACGCCGGATTCCTCGTCGGTGCCCGCGGGCAGCCGGCCGCCCGCTTCCTGCCAGCGTTGCAGCAGGGCCTCGGCGCCGGTGTAGGCCTCCAGGCAGCCGAGGGCGCCGCAGCGGCAGCGCCGGCCGCGGACGCTGACCGTCAGGTGGCCCCATTCGCCGGCGCTGTCGCGTGCGCCGCCGTGGATCGCGCCGTCGGTCACGATGCAGGCGCCGACGCCGGAGCCGAACAGCACGATGACCGCGTCCCGTGCGCCGCGGCCGCCGCCGAACCACATCTCGGCCTGGCCGAGGGCCTTGGCGCCGTTGTTGATGAAGAAGCGGATGGAGGCGGGGAGTTCGACCGCTTCGCGGAGCAGCGCTTCGAGGGGTACGGCGTGCCAGCCGATGGTCTGGCCGTGCACGACCGCGCCGTCGGGGCCGCCGCGGTCGAGGATGCCGGGGACGCCGACGCCGACGCCGATCAGCCGGTCGGGGGTGACACGGCCCTGGCGCAGGACCGTGGCGATGCCGTCCGCGATGTGCCGGACGATCACCTCGACGTCGTATCCCTGGTGGGTGAGCGGGAGTTCGGCGCGGGCGATCTCGGTGAGCGCGGCGTCGAACAGCTCGATCCTGACCCGGGTTTCGCCGACGTCCACGCCGATCAGGCAGCCGCTGGAGGGGGCGACCCGCAGCAGGGTGCGGGGCCGGCCGCCGTCGGACTCGACCAGGCCCGCTTCCTCCAGCAGTCCGTCCTCGGTGAGTTCGGCGACAACATTGCTGACGGAGCCTGAACTGAGGCCGGTTGCCGGGCCGAGGGCCTGGCGGCTCATCGGCCCCTCGAAATACAACCGTTGCAGGACCGCGGAGCGGTTGGCCCTCCGCAGGTCACGCACGGTCCGTCTGTTCTGTTCGGCCATGTGGCTCCCTCCCTGCCCGCAACATACCGCTGTCCGATCCCTTGACGCGACCTTCTCTCGGGCTTTAACTCACACCCTAAGTTAAGCCATGAGGCCGTTCAGGAACTGAACATGGCCGACCTCCGGACCCTCAGAGAGAGGCGTATCCGCCATGCGCATACTCCGAGCCGCGACCGTCACCGCCACCGTCTCCGCGCTCGCCGTCGTGGCGGCCGGATGCGGCGGCGGAACCGGTCCCGGCGGTGCGGGCAGCAACAACTCCCCCAAGACACTGACATATTGGGCCTCCAATCAGGGCCCGAACGTCGAGGCGGACAAGAAGATCCTTCTCCCCGAGCTGAAGAAGTTCGAGAAGCGGACCGGGATCAAGGTCAAGCTCGAAGTCGTGCCGTGGCCCGATCTGCTCAACCGGATCCTCACCGCCACCACGTCGGGGCAAGGGCCCGACGTGCTCAACATCGGCAACACCTGGTCCGCCTCGCTCCAGGCCACCGGCGCACTGCTCCCCTGGGACCGGAAGAACTTCGACGCGATCGGCGGCCGGAACCGGTTCGTGGCACCGGCGCTCGGCGCCACCGGAGCGCCGGGCAAGGACCCGGCCGCGGTGCCGCTCTACTCCCTCACCTACGCGCTCTACTACAACAAGCAGATGTTCAAGGACGCCGGGATCGCCGAACCCCCGGCCACCTGGGACGAGTTGATCACCGACGGCAAGAAGATCTCCAAGGGCGGAAAATGGGCCCTGGGCGCGGAGGGCGGGAATCTCTCCAACAACATCCACCAGGCGTTCGCCCTCGGCAAGCAGCACGGCGCGGACTTCTTCGACGCCTCCGGGAAGCCCGACTTCACCTCCGCCGGCGCGGTCGCCGCGGTGAAGCAGTACATCGACTTCATGGCCAAGGACAAGATCATCGCGCCGGGCAACGCGGAGTACGGCCAGAACCAGTCGCTCCAGGACTTCGCCAAAGGCAGGACCGCGATGGTGCTGTGGCAGGCCGCCGCCAGCAGTTTCGCCGCCCACGGCATGAAGGCCGACGAGTGGGGCGTGGTGCCGGTGCCCGTACCGTCCGGCGCCCCGGGGACCGGCAAGCAGACCAACTCCATGATCGCCGGCATCAATATCGCCGTCTTCAAGAACACCGACAACCTGGACGGCGCGCGGAAGTTCGTGAGGTTCATGACCAGCGACGCCGAACAGCGGCTGCTCAACAAGACCTACGGCGCCATCCCGCCCGTCAAGGCCGCTCAGCAGGACGCCGCGTTCCGCCGCCCGGACACCACCGTGCTGCGCGAAACCCTCGCCAGGAGCGCCCAGCCGCTTCCGCAGATCGCCGACGAGTCGCAGTTCGAGACGTCCGTCGGCACCGCGATCAAGGACCTGTTCGCCGATGCCGCCGCCGGACACCCGGTGACCACCGCATCGGTCAAGGCCCGGCTGACCAAGGCCGAGCAGCAGATGGCGAAGTGAGCCGCCCGCGATGACGACCACCACGACCGCGCACCGGCAGGCGCCCCCGGGCGGCCCGCAGCGCGCCACACCGGCGCGCAAACTCCGCCGGCCCCGTATCCCCGCCCGGCTGCGCCGCGTCGGCCTGCCCTATCTGCTGCTGTTGCCCGCCCTGCTCCTCGAACTGCTGGTCCACCTCGCGCCGATGGTCATCGGTGCCGTGATGAGCTTCAAGGAGCTGACCCAGCTCTTTATCGGCAACTGGGGCGCGGCCCCTTGGAAGGCGCTGGGCAACTACCGGGTCACCGTCGACCTGGACGCCCCCGTCGGTGCCGCACTGCTGCATTCATTCCTCGTCACCTGCGCGTTCAGCGTGCTGTCCGTCGGCCTGTGCTGGCTCATCGGTACCGCGGCGGCGATCTTCATGCAGGACACCTTCCGGGGCCGGGGCCTGCTGCGGGCACTCTTCCTCACCCCGTACGCGCTGCCGGTGTACGCCGCCGTGATCACCTGGGCGTTCATGTTCCAGAGGGACAACGGCCTGGTCAACCACGTACTGCACGACCAGCTGGGGCTCACCGACGGCCGGCCCTTCTGGCTGCTGGGCGAGAACAGCTTCGTCGCGCTGGTCGTCGTCGCCGTCTGGAAGACCTGGCCGTTCGCGTTCCTCATCGTGATGGCCGCGCTCCAGAACATCCCGAAGGATCTGTACGAGGCCGCGTCGCTCGACGGCGCCGGCCTGGTCCAGCAGATCCGGCGGATCACCCTGCCCTCGCTGCGGCCGGTCAACCAGGTGCTGGTGCTGGTGCTGTTCCTCTGGACGTTCAACGACTTCAACACGCCGTATGTGCTCTTCGGGAAGGCGGCGCCGGAGGCCGCCGACCTGATCTCCGTCCACATCTACCAGTCCTCGTTCGTCACCTGGAACTTCGGGACCGGCTCGGCCATGTCCGTCCTTCTGCTGCTGTTCCTGCTCGTGGTGACGGCGGTCTACCTCCTGGCCACCTCGCGAGGAAGGAAGCACGCCGATGGCTAGCACCTCCGCCCGCGCGCCGCGCGGCACCGGCCGGCGGCGCTCCCCCACCGCACCGCCCCGCTCGTTCGTCTGGACCCGCCGGATCTTCCTGACCGCTCTGACGGGCTTCGTCCTGCTGCCGGTCTACGTCATGCTCAGCAGTTCGCTGAAGCCGCTGGAGGACGTCTCGGGCTCCTTCCACTGGCTGCCCACCGAGCTGACGATCCGCCCGTACATCGACATCTGGTCGACGGTCCCGCTGGCGCGGTACTTCACCAACTCGCTGATCGTGGCGGGCTCGGCGACGGTCTGCTCGGTGGTGATCGCGGTGTTCGCGGCGTACGCCGTCAGCCGCTACCGCTTCCGCGGCAAGCGGGTCTTCACCGTGACGGTGCTGTCCACCCAGATGTTTCCCGGCATCCTCTTCCTGCTGCCGCTCTTCCTGATCTTCGTCAACATCGGCAACTCCACGGGCATCGCGCTGTACGGCTCCCGCGGCGGCCTCATCCTCACGTATCTCACCTTCTCCCTGCCCTTCTCCATCTGGATGCTGATCGGCTACTTCGAATCGGTGCCGCGCGAACTGGACGAGGCCGCCCATGTGGACGGCTGCGGACCGCTCGGCGCCCTCTTCCGGGTCGTGGTGCCGGCCGCGGTCCCCGGAATCGTCGCGGTCGCCGTGTACGCGTTCATGACGGCCTGGGGCGAGGTGCTGTTCGCCTCGGTGATGACCAACGACACCACCCGCACCCTCTCCGTCGGCCTGCAGGGCTACGCCACGCAGAACGACGTCTACTGGAACCAGGTCATGGCCGCGTCCCTGGTCGTCAGCGTCCCGGTGGTCGCGGGGTTCCTGCTCCTCCAGCGCTACCTGGTCGCCGGACTCACCGCCGGGGCCGTCAAATGAACCGTGGGTCCTTCGAAAGGAATGCCGTGACCGACCGGATCGACTTCGCCGCCCTGCCGGACGACTTCGCATGGGGCGTGGCCACTTCGGCCTATCAAATCGAGGGAGCGGTTGCCGAGGACGGCCGTGCGCCCTCCATCTGGGACACGTTCTCGCACACCCCTGGCAAGATCGACAACGATGACACCGGCGACACCGCCTGCGACCACTACCACCGCTGGCGCGAGGACATCGGCCTGATGCGCCAACTGGGCGTCGGCGCCTACCGGTTCTCGCTCGCCTGGCCGCGGATCGTGCCGGACGGCGACGGCCCGGTCAACGCCAAGGGCCTGGCCTTCTACGACGAGCTGGTCGACGGCCTGCTCGACGCGGGCATCACCCCGTCCGCCACCCTTTACCACTGGGATCTGCCGCAGACCCTCCAGGACCGCGGCGGCTGGCCCGTACGCGAGACCGCCGAGCGCTTCGCCGGGTACGCGTCGGTCGTCGCCGAGAAGCTCGGCGACCGCGTCCACCACTGGGCCACCCTCAACGAACCGCTCTGCTCCGCCTGGATCGGCCACCTCGAAGGCCGGATGGCCCCCGGCGTCACGGACATCACGGCGGCGGTCCGCGCCTCCTACCACCTGCTGCTCGGACACGGCCTGGCCACCCAGGCGATCCGGGCCGCGGCCCCGGGAGCCGAGGTGGGCATCGTCAACAACCTCAGCACCGTCGAACCCGCCACCGGTTCCGAGAACGACGCGGCGGCGGCCCGCCGGATGGACGGGCACACCAACCGCTGGTGGCTGGACCCGGTGCACGGCCGCGGCTTCCCCGCCGATATGCGCGAGGTGTACGGCGTGGACCTGCCGGAGCGCCCCGGCGACCCGGAGACCATGGCGCAGCCGCTGGACTGGCTGGGCCTGAACTACTACTTCCCGGCCGTCGTCACCGGCGAGCCGTCCGGCCCGCCGCCGTACGCCCGCCAGGTGCGCCGGCTGCACGTACCGCGGACCGGCATGGACTGGGAGATCGACGCCGGCGGCATCGAGACGCTGCTGCTGCGCCTCACCCATGAGTACGCGCCGCGCAAGATCTACGTCACCGAGAACGGGTCCGCCTACCCGGACGTGGTCCGCCCGGAGGGCACGGTCCAGGATCCCGAGCGCACCACGTATCTGCACGAGCATGTGGCGGCCTGTGCCCGCGCGGCCCGCAAGGGCGCTCCGCTCGCCGGATACTTCGCCTGGTCGCTGATGGACAACTTCGAGTGGGCCTACGGCTACGACAAGCGCTTCGGCCTGTTCCACGTCGACTACGCGACGCAGCAGCGCACGCTCAAGGACAGCGGACGGCACTACGCCGACCTCATCCGCAGCCATCCGCGCCGCAGCACCCCGCGCGCCGCCTGACCCACGCGGGGCGGGGTGGCAGCCGACGTCCTACGGCCACCTGCTACCGGCCGTAGGACATCCACTTCCCGGGCTCTTCCAGCGGCCGGAAGCCCGCCTTCTCGTCGACCTCGTGCGCGTCCTCGGTGGCGAGCGGCACCCGGCGCAGCCCGAGGGGCGCCAGCTCCTCGCGCACGGCGGTGACCAGGGCCGTTCCCCGCCCCTTGCCCCGCACGGCCCGGTCGACGTAGACGTCGCAGAGCCAGCCGAAGGCCACCTGATCCGTGAGGACGCGGGCATAGGCGACCTGGGCGCCCGAGGCGATGCCGTAGCCGCCGAAGTTCATCGATGCGGCTATCGCCCGGTCCTGCTGTTCCCGCGAGCGGCCCAGCGCCCAGTAGGCATCGGTGGACAGCCAGTGGTGCACGAGGGCGGCATCGATCCGGGCCGGGTCACCCGACATCTCGTAGTTCTCGATCATGCGCAGGGACCCTGCCATACGGATCCCGGGGAGCGGGGCGGGAGCCGGGCGCCCGCCTTCACGGGCACCCGGCTCCCGACCAACAGGCCCTATTCCACGACGAGTTCGACGTCGATGTTGCCGCGGGTCGCCTTGGAGTACGGGCAGTACTCGTGGGTGGCCTCGACCAGCCGGCGGCCGGTCTCACCGGCGAGGGCGTCCGGCAGCTCCACCCGCATGACGACGGCGAGCCCGAAGCCGGTGTCGTCCTTGCCGATGGAGACCTCGGCGGTCACCGAGACGTCCTTGGTGTCGACCTTCATCTGGCGGCCGACATTCCCCATGGCGCTGGCGAAGCAGGCGGCGTATCCGGCGGCGAACAGCTGCTCAGGGTTGGTGCCCGCACCGTTGCCCCCGAGCGCCGGGGGCATGGCCAGGGCCACATCGATCTGGCCGTCGGAGCTGACGGCCCGGCCCTCCCGGCCGTTGGCGGTGGCCACAGCGGTGTACAGCGCGTCCATCACAGTTCCCCTTCGATAGCCCGGCGGCCGTTCACCGGCCGCTCGATGCCGTAACGATGGCACACATTTAAATTGCACGCAACTAAGTTGCACACAACTCAATCACGCGCGACGAGCTAACCTGGAGCCATGACCACGCTTCCGGTACCCGACGCCGAACTGCTCCGCCTCGACCACCAGGTCTGCTTCTCCCTGCATGCCGCCTCACGCGCCTTCGGCGGCGTCTACCGGGACGCCCTCAAGGACCTGGGGCTGACCTACCCCCAATACCTGGTCATGCTGGTCCTGTGGGAACACGGCCCGCAGCCCGTCAAGACCATCGGCGAACAGCTCCGGCTGGACTCCGGCACCCTCTCCCCGCTCCTCAAGCGCCTGGAGACGGCCGGCCATGTACGCCGCGAACGCAGCGCCGAGGACGAGCGGTCGGTCACCATCCACCTCACCGCCGCGGGCGAGGAACTGCGTGAGGAGGCCCTGCCGGTCCCGCGCAGGATGCTCGCCGCCACCGGCCTGACCGTCGAGGAACTCCGCACGCTGCGAGGCCTGTTGGGCCGCGTGACCGACGCCCTCGACGAGGCCTGACGGCGCGCGGTGCCGCATCCGGGCGGCGCCCTTCCCCCGCCTCCGCACACGCCTTGCGGCCCAGATCCGACGAGCCCGTGGACCGTCCCCCCGTACCCTCCCGAAGGCCCGCGGCGTTAGGACAGGCAAGTGCCCTCCGCGGTGCGCGCACAGGGGGCGCGCACCTCTCGCACACCCCGGCGCGCTCATCACTCCATTGAGCTAACAAGGTTGGGGAGTCTTCGGGACGAAGGCGTATAAAGGGTGGCCGAACCAGCCGGAGCCGCCGGCGAGCCACCCGCGGGACGCGGTTGGCAGCATCGCCCACGAACACCGGAGGAGCGTCACGTGAACGCGGCAGAAGTTGTCAACACCTTGCTGGTCCAACAATTCGGAGTGGTGTCGGTCGACGTCACCGACCAGACCCCGTTGCACAATCTGCGGATGGATTCCCTGGCTCTGGAAGAACTCCGGGTGCTCATCGAGGAACGACTCGACATCGACCTCGAAGAAGTGTCGTTGACCTCACGTGACACCGTGGGTCAGCTGGTGGCGGCCGTCGACGGCAAAGTCGCCGCGTGACGGCCCGTCGGACGCCGTTCGCCGCAGCGGTGACAGGACTCGGACTGGTGACGGCGGCGGGCGTCGGTACGAAGGCCACCTGGCATGCGGTCACCCAGAACTCCGCACCGACCGGGGTACGGCACCAGGAAGAGCTCCAGGACCTGCCCTGCGACTTCATGTACACCATCGCGGATCTGGACACCGCCGCGCTGCTCGGTGTGGCCACCCAGCGACTGATGGACCGCTTCTCCCAACTCGCGGTGATCGCCGCCCGGGAAGCCGTCGCGGACGCCGGGATCGACACCGAGACCTGGGACCGCAGCCGCGTCGCGGTCGTCATCGGCTCGGCGCACGGCGGACTCCCCTTCTATGACCAGCAGCACGCCGCCATGACCGAGCGCGGTGCGCGCCGGGTCTCCCCCAAGCTCGCCCCGCTGACCGTGATCAACAGCGCCGCCAGCAGCGTCTGCATGGACCTCGGCGCCCAGGGCCCCAGCTTCGGCGTGGCCACCGCGTGCTCCTCCGGCACCGTCGCCGTGGGCACCGCCCACCAACTCCTGCGCGCCGGGGCCTGCGACATCGCCATCGCCGGCGGCGCCGAGTCGGTGCTCTCGCGGCTGCTGATCGCCAGCGCCTGCCAGATGAAGGCGGTCTCCACCCGGCGCGACGACCCCTCGGCGGCCTGCCGTCCCTTCGACGCCGACCGGGACGGTTTCGTCGTCGGCGAGGGCGCCGGCCTGCTCGTCATGGAACGCCCCGAACACGCCAAGGCCCGCCGGGCCACCGTCCACGCGCACATCCGGGGCTACGGCGCATCCAGCGACGCGTACGCCGCGGTGGCCCCGGCCCCCGACGGCAACGGCATCGAACGGGCGCTGCGTACCGCCCTGGAGGACGCCGACGTGGCACCGTCCGAGGTCGGCCACGTCAACGCGCACGGCACCTCGACGGTGGTCAACGACCTGATCGAGGCCACCATGCTGCGGCGGGTGCTCGGTGAGCATCCTCTGGTCACGTCCACCAAGGGGATGACCGGACACACCCTGGGCGCCGCCGGCGGCATCGAGACCGCGCTCACCGTGCTCGCACTGGAGCAGCAGTTGGTGCCGCCGACCGCCAACCTCGAGGTACCGGATCCGCAGATCCCGGTGGAGATCGTGCGCCAGGAGGCCCGGCAGGCGACGTTCGACTGCGCGGTCAAGACCTCGCTGGGCTTCGGCGGGCACAACGCCGCACTCGTGCTGTCCCGCGGCTAGGGGACCGCCGGCCCGCGCGGCCGTCCCCTCTTCCCCGCACCCGCCGACCGTGACGGCCGGGGCCGGCCGCCGCACCGGCGCCGCCCGCTCCTGCCGGCCTCGGTCCCCCCGATAAGGAAAAGTCACAGCCATGTCCGAGGAAACGATCCGCTCCTTGTCGGTGAGCGGGGTGCCCTATTCCTACCGGCTGTTGCGGCAGCCGGACCGGATCACCGAGCCCGTCATGGTCCTGGGCGGCGCCCTGCAGGGAATGTTCGGCTGGCCGCAGATGGAGGACCACCTCGGGCCGGTGGCGGATGTGGTCACCGCCGACCTGCCCGGCATGGGCAGCGCCGACCCGCTTCCGCCGGGGCCCAGCATCGACATCCTGTGTACCGCGATCGAGCGCATCATCGACGACCTGGACGTGCCGCAGATCAATCTGTTCGGCTTCTCCTACGGCGCGGGCCTCGCCTTCAGCTGCGCCCAGCGGTTCCCCGGACGCATCGCGCGCCTCGCCCTCGGCGGCGTACCGGCACACGTCAGCGCCGCACAGCTGGAGTACTGGCGGCTGGCCGCCGACCACCTCGCGCGCGGCGAGGTGGAAACCTTCGCCAGGCTGGTCGCCGAGGGTCTGATGTGCCTCGACGAGGACCGTTTCGTGACGCGCCGGCGGCTCGCCTTCCGCTACGTCCGCCGCTCACTGGCGCACGCCGCCCGGCACTCGCCGCACACCGCCGACTCGCTGCGCCGCGGTCTGTCCGACCGCCCGGACTTCTCCGGCGGACTGACCGGCGTGCCGACCCTGGTCTTCAGCGGTGAGCACGACACGGTGACCGCGCCGCCCCGGCAGCGCGACTTCGCCACCAGCATCGCGGGCAGCCGATTCCTGACCATTCCCGACGCCGATCACTGGGTGGTGCTCGAACGCCCGCAAGACGTCGCCGACTTGGCGGCCCGTTTCTTCACCGACGGCCCGCTGAGCTCGGCCCCCTGCCTCACACCGGTCGCGCGCGAGGGGGAACCTGCGACCGACCCGGCGTACGCGTAGACGGGGACGCAGCCGCGGGCGCAGAGGGAGGTGCGGGCCTCTGCGCAGGGAAGCGTGCGCGTGGCCCGGCGGGCCTACATTCCCTTGCGGTTATATAGCCGGTAGAGCATGCTGGGGATATGCCCATACCGTTCGACGTCCTCGCGGAACCGAGCCGGCGGAAGATCCTCGACCTGCTCCTGGAGCGCCCGCACCTGGTCGGCGAGCTCACGGAGCAGCTGGGCCTGAGCCAGCCCGGCACCTCCAAGCATCTGCGGGTGCTCCGCGAGGCCGGGCTCGTCCGGGTCCGGCAGGACGCGCAACGACGCTGGTACGAGCTGCGGCCCGAGCCCCTGGCAGAGCTCGACGCCTGGCTCGCCCACTACCGACATCTGTGGGCCAACAGCCTCGACGCTCTCGAACGGCATCTCGACGCCATGGAGGACGACCCGCGATGAACCCGCACTCCGACACCCTCACCACCGCCGACGGCCGGACCGCACTGCGGATGGAGCGACGGCTCGCGCATCCGCCCCGGAAGGTCTGGTCCGCGATCACCGACCCGGCACAGATCGGGCAGTGGTTCCCCTCCGACGTCAGCGTCGAGCTGGAGCCCGGAGGGGCGATGACCTTCACCATGCCGGGCGTGACCGGCCTGCCGATGACGGGCCGGGTCACCGACGTCGACGAGCCCCGGCTGTTCGCCTTCACCTGGGGCGAGGACCATCTGAGCTGGGAGATCGCCCCTGATGGGGACGGCTCCCTGCTGACGTTGGTGCACACCTTCGGCGATCGCTTCGGCAGCGCCAGCTTCGCCTCCGGCTGGCACCTGTGCATCACCGCCCTGTCGCAGCTGCTGGACGGCGAGCCGACGGCCGTGGATCCCGATACGGGCGAGCTGCACGAGGCCTACCTCGATCAGTTCGATCTCGGCCGCGGCACCGTCGAGCACACGGCGGACGGCCCGCGCATCCGCTTCGAGCGGCAGCTCGTACGCCCCGCCGCGGCCGTCTGGGCCGCGCTGACCTCGGGCGACGAGCCGGTGCCCGGCGAAGAGGCACCCCGAGGCTTCACCGCCGAGAAGGTCCCGGCCGGGCCCGTCCTGGAGGTGCGGGCGCCCACTCTCCTCGCGTACCGCTGGCATCCGGAGGGGACGGTCCGCTGGGAGCTGGGCGCCGGCACCGGCCATGGCGCCCGCCTCGTGCTCACCCAGACCGGACCGCACGCCTTCGATGCGGACACCGCCCTGGCCGCCTGGCATGCCCGTATCGACCATCTCGCGGCGCGGCTTCTGGAGGCCTGACACCTCCCCCATCGACGAACGGAGCCGAGAACCGCGGCGGGCTGCGGCCCGCGGGCGGACCGGAGTGCGCCTCCCGCATGTATGCGGGAGGCGCACTCTTCTTTCTGCGAAGGACAGCCCTCGGGGTGTGAGCCGGACAACTTTGCGGCGTCCGGGAAGTGGCTCCGAAGCCCTCGCCGGGTGATGCCGGGCACAGGACCCACGTCACGTACGAACGGGCCTAGTCGATGTCATTTCGGGCGCGTGCCGTAGTACACGGCCTTCACATCGGGCATTTCGCCTCATCTCACGAAGAGAAGTAGTACAAGGCATCTTTGCCACCATCCGGTGCCCGCGTTAACCATGTTTCCCGGAAGCACCGAGAACGAGCCAGCGACCTCAGCCAGAGCGGCGAGCGCGGCAACGACCCTCGGACCCCACGCCCCACACGCGCCGCCGAAGGCCGCCTCCCCCGCCACCCAGCACCTGGAAGAGGTCACTCCGCATGCCCAGCTTCACCCAGCTCCGCACCGTCCGCGTCACCCGCACCCACAAGATCTCCGCGGCGTTGGTGGCCGCCGCCGGCTGCACCGCCGCCGTGGCGATCACCGCCGGTACGAGCAGCGCCGCCCCCTCCGCCGCGCCGGCCACGGTCAAGCCGGTCAGCGCCAACGGCCAGCCCGCCGCGAAGGCGAAGGCCGCCGAGGCGAAGAGCGACAAGAACGCGCGCCCCGCGTCCCTGGCGGACAGCCTCAAGGTCACCGCCGTCGACAAGCAGGGCCACACCGCCCAGCAGGCCGCCAACCGCTCCACCGAGCGCAAGGCGATAGCCGCGCCGAAGGCTGCGCCCAAGGCCCCGAAGTACAAGAACAACCTGGACGGCTGGATCCGCCAGTCCCTCGACATCATGAAGGCCAAGGGCATCCCCGGCAGCTACGAGGGCCTGCACCGCAACATCATGCGCGAGTCCAGCGGCAACCCCAACGCCGTCAACAACTGGGACATCAACGCCATCAACGGCATCCCCTCCAAGGGCCTCCTCCAGGTGATCCAGCCCACCTTCGACACCTACCACGTCGCAGGCACCCCCAAGAAGCTCACCGACCCGATCGCCAACATCACCGCCGCCGCCAACTACGCGGCCGACCGATACGGCTCGATCGACAACGTCGACTCCGCCTACTGAGCCACCACGCTCCTGGCAACAGCAATGGCCCTGCCCGCATCTCGCGGGCAGGGCCATTGCTGTTGCCTCGCCGTGTTTCGGCGCTGCCGAGGTGACGTCAGAGCCGCCGTGGGAGCTGACGTCAGCGGCCGCCGCCCAGCGTCAGCTCGACACCGCCGAAGAGCGAGCCGAGCACGTCATGGGCGATGCGGAGACCCGCCTTTTCCTTGGCGGTGAGGCGATGTTTCTTGACGGTGACCTTGTGCGTGGTGACCTTGTGCGTCGTGACGGTGACGTGATGCGGATCGTCCACGGGGGCGGCAGTTGCGGCACCCGTGGCGAGGAGCCCCGAGGCGACAACGCCGGTGAGAACGATGGCCATACGACGAAGCATGTCCTACCCCTACGGTGAGTGACTTCGGTGAAATGACTGCGCTGGCTTACTGCGTGTGGATCTCACCTTCGGGGACCGGCAGGCACGCAGCCACGCGACAAGCCCGGACGCTGGTGCGAACGGCCCAGCACGATCGTCATATCGCCGTATCGGGCGTCCCGAACGGGCGAGTGGCCGATGGAGCCGCGTACCGGCGTCTCCCAGCGGAACGCCGGTACGCCGCGGAGCTCTTTTCGCGGTCCGGGGCGCTCCGGCGCGACGTCATACGCCTGTGAGCCAAGCAACTTGGAGCCCCTTTCCGAGGGTGCTCCGAGGCCCCGCCAGGTGATGCCGGGCACAGGGCGTACGTCACGTACGAGTGCGCCTAGTCGAAGGATGTCCCGGCCCTTCGCCGAGGAGAACGCCGGGAACAGCGCCCCGAGGTGCCCCCGGAAAGTCCGACAACTTCGGGCATCTCCGTGCATCTCACGAAGAGGGGTAGTACAAGGCATCTTTGCCACCATCCGGGGCCCGCGTTAACCATGTTGGAGACGCACCGAGAACGAGCCTGCGACTTCCGCCCGGACGGCGAAACGCGGCCATGACCCTCGGTTCCTCACGCGCCGCCGAAGGCCGCCTCCCCGTTCCCCGTACCTGGAAGAGGTCACTCCGCATGCTCAGCTTCACCCTGCCCAGCCGTGTTCGCACCCACCGCATCACCCGGACCCACAAGGTCGCCACCGCCGTTCTGGTCGCCGCAGGCGCCACCACCGCCCTGGCCATGACCGCGGCCCCCGGCACGGCCCAGGCATCGGAGCACGCGCCCAGCGCGGTCAAGCCCGTCAGCGCCAACGGCCTGCCCGCCACCGCGAAGGCCAAGGCCGGCGAGGCCAAGGGCGACGGCGCGACGGTCAAGTCCGTCGCCGACCACATAAAGGCCGCCCCGGTCGACAAGAAGGACCACGCCGCCAAGCAGGCCGCCAACCGCTCCACCGAGCGCAAGGCCGCCCAGCCGAAGCAGTACAAGAACAACCTGGACGGCTGGATCCGCCAGTCCCTCGACATCATGAAGGCCAAGGGCATCCCCGGCAGCTACGAGGGCCTGCACCGCAACATCATGCGCGAGTCCAGCGGCAACCCCAACGCCGTCAACAACTGGGACATCAACGCCATCAACGGCATCCCCTCCAAGGGCCTCCTCCAGGTGATCCAGCCCACCTTCGACACCTACCACGTCGCAGGCACCCCCAAGAAGCTCACCGACCCGATCGCCAACATCACCGCCGCCGCCAACTACGCGGCCGACCGATACGGCTCGATCGACAACGTCGACTCCGCCTACTGAGCCACCCCACCACTCACCGGCCCACCCGGCCGGAACAGTGTGTGCAGGCAGTGAGCGCGGCGGCGGATCGGCGCGTACGCCGCCGCGCGGCGAAGCGGGTCCCGGCAATGGCCGGGGCCCGCTTTTCGCGTGCGTGCGGACCGGTCGGCCAGAGCGCCGATCCGTTGTCCGGAGCCGGTCCGGCGAGCCGTATGTGACGGCCAGTCGGGTGAGATGGGCCGACCGGACGGCGGACCGACGGCCTGTTGGGTCATGAAGACGGCCGATTCAGCATATAAGTCTTCTTATCGGCAGAATTCTGCTTAAAAGCTGCTGACCCGACCAACCGAGGCCCTCGGAGGCACGCGATGCCCTTGCGCAGATCCGGTCCGGCCCGCCGCACAGTCCCTCACGCGGCCGGAACGCTCGTCACTCTCTTCTCCGTGCTCGCTCTGCCCCTCGCGCTGCCCGGTACCGCTGGGGCGGCGGATACGGGGAAGCAACCGGCCCACCCCGAGCAGGACTGGATGGGCTCCACCATCGCCGCGCACGAAGGCGTCGACCGCGCCGGTGGCACCGTGCCGCAGGCGACATCCAAGACCGTTTCCGGTGTGGACGTCTCCAGCCACAACGGCAACGTCGGCTGGAAGGCGTTGCGGGAGACCGGGGTGCGCTTCGCCTACGTCAAGGCCACCGAGGGGACCAGCTACAAGAACCCCTACTTCACGCAGCAGTACACCGGCTCGCACTCCGCCGGCATGATCCGCGGCTCGTACCACTTCGCGCTGCCGGACCACTCCAGCGGAGCCTCGCAGGCCAAGTACTTCGTGAAGCGCGGTGGCGGCTGGTCCCAGGACGGCAAGACGCTGCCCGGCGCGCTCGACATGGAGTACAACCCGTACGGCGCCACCTGCTATGGCAAGAGCGCCTCGGGGATGGTCGACTGGATCGCGGACTTCTTCAAGACCTACCGGGACAAGACCGGGCGTGATGCGGTGATCTACACCTCGACCAGCTGGTGGAAGCAGTGCACCGGCAATTCGAGCAAGTTCGGCAAGACGAACCCGCTGTGGATCCCGCGGTACGGCTCCTCCGTCGGCTCGCTGCCGGCCGGCTGGAAGCTGCACACCATCTGGCAGCACACCGCCACAGGTCAGACCGTCGGTGACCGCAACCGCTTCAACGGTGCGTACAGCCGCCTCAAGGCGCTCGCCAACGGCTGAGCCGCAGAACGTCGAACGGCCGGTTCCCGGCGCCGAAGGAGGCGCCGGGAACCGGCCGTTCCGTATGCGCCCCCGACGGCCCACGCCCCTCCGCCGCCTCTCCCGCGGCATCGATTTCCTGATCTTTCAGGGGGCTTCGCCAACACCGTTCGATTCGGTCGGAATTCGCGCTGAGGTGGGGAAACTCCCGTCGGAATGGCGGGTGTTCGAGGTTAACGAGCCCCCGCTGTTCGAAGGCCGGCGGAAAGTGCGCCGGCAGGCGGTACAACCATCTCCGTCCGGTCGGTGTCTAACGCTGCGAAATGACCTAGCGGCGCCCATGACCCAACGGGGGTATTCCCATGAAGCGTTCTCGTGCCATCGCAGGATCCGCGGTGCTGGCTGTGGCCGGCATTGCCACCATGGCCACGGCCACCACCGCGTCCGCCGCCCCGGCGGCCGCGACCGCCACGTACAACGGAGCCTGCGGCACCGGCTACAGCGTGGTGAATTCCGTACCGGTCACCGGAAAGGGGACGGTATTCCTTACGTACAACGCGAAGTCCGGGAAGAACTGTGTCGTGACCGTGCGGAACAGCCCGGGTAATCCCGTCTACATGTTCACCTATCTCGCGCCGAGCGACGGCAGCGCCGACCCGGTATACGACAGCGGTGAATACCGTTCGTACGCCGGACCGGTTTATCTGGCCGGTAAGGGCCTGTGTGTGGACTGGGGCGGCACCATCGAGTCCGTCAGTGTCAGCGTTTCCGGCTCGAATTGCGGTCGCCTTGCCGCGGGAGTCGTGACGCACCACTGATGTGCAGCAAGGAGGCGGGTTCCCGGGGGTGATTCCCGGGGGCCCGCCCTGCCGCGTTCCCCTGCCGCTTTCGACCTCCGGCGCACCCGAGATCGGGACCCTGCGGCCGGCCTGCCGCGCCCCGGATCGTGAACCATCCGCCCCCGCAAGCATCTTGACTGGCGACGACCGCAGCCCCGAAGGTGTACCGGTCAACCGCTCACGATCTTCGGAGGGTTCGCGTGACTCCACGCAGATCCCGTGCCGCCCTCGCCGCCTGCGCGGCCGCGGCGCTGGTCCTTGGCGCCGCCACCTCGGCCCAAGCCATCTCGACAACGTTGTCAGCATCGGCCGGGACGCAGGGATCGCCTGAAGCGCCCGCCGAAGCGGGAGGCCATGCCGCGGAAGCGGGAGAGACTCCCCTGGTCGCCGACCCGACCGCGTATGTCGACCCGCTCATCGGCACCGGCAAGGGCGGCGCGACGGTCGGGGAGATCAACAACTTCCCCGGTACCGCGGCCCCGTTCGGGATGATGCAGTTCTCCCCCGACACCAAAAACTCCTACGCGGGCTACCAGTACCACAGCGACCGCATCCGGGGATTCAGCCTCGATCACGCCTCGGTCGGCTGCAGCGCCTTCGGCGATGTACCGATCCTGCCCGTGACGGGAGCGCTCGGCGATGCACCCTGGGACCGTACGGAGAGCTTCTCGCACAAGGAGGAGACGGCCGAGCCAGGACGGTACGGCGTGACGCTCAAGGACTCCGGTGTCCGCGCCGAGCTGGCGGCCGATACCCGCACCGGCCTGGCCGCCTTCACCTATCCCGCGGGCAGTGACGCAAAGGTGCTGGTCAAGGGTGGTGCAAGCTTCGCCGGCAACACGAAGGCCGACATGAAGGTGGTCGGCGACCGCCGGCTGACCGGCTCGGCGACCACCGGCAACTTCTGCGGCAAGGGCAACTCGTACACCCTGCACTACGCGATCACCTTCGACCGGCCGTTCGCCGCGCACGGCACCTGGGACGGGAAGACCGTCACTCCCGGCAGCGACGCCGTGGACGCGCCCAAGGCGGGGACGTATCTGTCCTTCGACACCGGCAGCGGCGCCGGTCGTACGGTGCGCGCCAAGATCTCCATGTCGTATGTGGACGTGCCGGGCGCAGAGGCCAATATGCGTACGGAGGTGCCGGGTTGGGACCTCGGCGCGCTGGCGAAGGAGACCAGGGAGCGCTGGCGTGAGGCACTGCGCGGCATCCGGGTCGCGGGGCGCGACAAGGGCGAGCTGAAGACGTTCTACACCGCGCTCTACCACTCGCTGATGCATCCCAACACCTTCAATGACGCCGACGGGCGCTACATCGGTTTCGACGACCGGATCCGCACGCTGCCCGCGGGCCGCACCCAGTACGCCAACTTCTCCGACTGGGACACCTACCGGACGCTGGCCCCGCTGCATGCGCTGCTCTTCCCGGACCGGGCGAGCGATATGGCGCAGTCGCTGGTCAACGACGCGCAGCAGGGCGGGTGGTGGCCCCGCTGGCCGATGGCCAACGGCTACACGGGGCAGATGACGGGCGACAACTCCGTCCCGCTCATCGCCAACCTGCATGCCTTCGGCGCGACCCGCTTCGACCTCAAGACCGCCCTGAAGTACCTGGTCAAGGGCGCCACGAAGGTCGATGACACACCGGGCGCGTACAAGGAGCGGCCGGATATCGCCCAGTACGTCCGGCGTGGCTACGCGCCGAACAACGACGCGTCCCGCGGTGACCACCAGCGGGTCGGCGGGTCGGTGACGCTGGAATGGGCGATCGACGACTTCGCCATCGGGCAGCTGGCGCAGGCCGCCGGCGACCGGGGCACCGCGCGGACCTTCGCCAAACGCGGCCAGAACTGGCAGAACATCCTCAACCCCGCCACCGGCTACCTCCAGCCACGCGGCGAGGACGGCCGTTTCCCGGACGGGCCCGCGTTCGTCCCGCCGCCGGAGGGGAAGTTCGGCCAGGACGGCTTCGACGAGGGCAACGCCGCCCAGTACAACTGGCTGGTGCCGCAGAACACCGCCGGGCTGATCGCGGCCATGGGCGGGCGCGCGGCGACCGCCGAGAAGCTGGACACCTTCTTCGCCGGCGATCTCAACTCCGGCCCGAACAAGCCCACCATGTGGGCCGGCAATGAGGTCAACTTCGGCGTCCCGTGGGTCTACAACCATCTGCGGCAGCCGTGGAAGACCCAGGAGACCGTACGCAGGATCGCCACCACGTTGTTCTCCCCGACGCCGGACGGGCAGCCCGGGAACGACGACCTGGGCGCGATGTCCTCCTGGTACGTCTGGGCGGCCCTCGGCCTCTACCCGTCCACGCCCGGCACCTCCGATCTCGCCGTGCACAGCCCGTTGTTCACCCGTGCGGTGCTGGATCTGCCCGGCGGGGACCTCGACATCCGCGCTCCGCAGGCGTCGGCCGGGGCGCCGTACGTGCACGGGCTGCGGCTGGACGGCCACGGGTGGGAGAAGACGTCGCTCCCCCGTGAGATCGTCCGCACCGGTGGACGGCTGGACTTCTCACTCTCCGACCGCCCGGACACCGGCTGGGCGACCTCGGCCGGCTCCGTGCCGCCCTCGTACCGGGAGGGCGAACACGCCTTCCTGGCGAGCGCCACTCCGAACCAGGTCACGGTCGAACCGGGCGGCAAGGCCGCGACATTGACCGTCGATGGGCAGCGACTCGGCGGCAAGGAACGCGAGTTGACCGTGTCCGCCGATGCCCCGAAGGGGTTGAAGGTCACCCCGCGACGGGGTTCCCTGCACCTGGACAAGGCCACCGGGAAAGGGGCGTTGGCGCTCGCGGTGACCGCGGACGCGCACACCGCCGAGGGCTACTACGACGTGCCGGTGACGGTCACCGGCGGCCCCGGCAGCGCAGCCGTGCACGCCTCGGCGATCGTGCTCGTCGCCGCGGCGGACGGTCTGCCCGCGGCGTACGACAACGCGGGCGCGTCGTACGACTCCGACCGGCGCCAGGCCGACTTCGACGGACAGGGCAACAGCTACTCCCGACAGGCGTTGGCCGCGGCAGGGCTCAAGGACGGAGCCCGGGTCGAGGCCGCGGGCACGTCGTTCGGCTGGCCCGCCTCGCCTCCCGGCCGGGACAACAACGCCGTCGCAGCGGGCCAACGGCTCGACCTCGGCGACCGGGCGGCGCACAGCGACCGGCTGACCTTCATCGGCGCGTCCGCCAAGGGCGACCGGCACGGCACCGCGCAGGTGACCTTCACCGACGGGTCCACGGCTTCGGCCGATCTCTCGTTCGGCGACTGGCGGTCGGCGGGTGACGGGGACGGAGGCGGTCCCGTGTTCGGCAACACGGTGGTGGCGCGGACGGTCTACAGCAATGAGGACGCGGGCAAGGGGGCGGCCGCCGAGGTGTTCGCCACCCGCCCCTTCACCGTGCCGGACGGCAAGCGGATCGCCTCGGTGACCCTCCCGAAGGACTCCGCCCTGCATGTCTTCGCCGTGGGCCTGTCGTGAGGCGTTCGCCGTAGCGGGTGTGCGGAATACGGCATGCGGGTGGCCGCCGCACCGGGATCGGGGCTCGGTGCGGCGGCGGGTCGATGCGCTTGCGGGTCAGCGGGGGGGGCGCGGCGGCCAGCCCGTTCGGTCCGGCGCCCACCACGACCGCCGCTTCGCGCACGTCCCCGTTCGTCATGCACCCGGCATGGCCCACGCGCCGCCGGGGCGCGGTTGCACGCGGGGGCCTAGCGTGCCGGGTCGTGGTCCGGACCGCCGGAGCCCGGTGTGGCGTGCGCGGATTTCTCGGCGGCGGCCGCGATATTGCGGGCCATGCCGCCGAACACCGTTGCGTGGAAGGGCGAGATGGCCCACCAGTAGGCGTGGCCGGTCAGGCCGTGGGGGTGGAAAAGGGCCCGCTGGGCGTAGAGGGTGCGGCCGTCCTTGCCGCGGCCGACGGTCAACTCCAGCCAGGCCAGGCCGGGCAGCCGCATCTCGGCGCGCAGACGCAGCAGCCGGCCCGGTACGACTTCCTCGACGCGCCAGAAGTCGAGCGAGTCACCGACCCGCAGCCGTCCCGCGTCCCGTCTGCCGCGGCGCAGGCCGACGCCGCCCACCATGCGGTCGAGCCAGCCGCGTACCGCCCAGGCCAGCGGGAAGGAGTACCAGCCGTTGTCGCCTCCGATGCCCTCCACGACGCGCCACAGGGCGTCGGGGGCCGCATCGACGGCCCGTGCGCGGCGGTCGGTGTAGAGGCTGCCGCCGGACCAGTCCGGGTCGGTGGGCAGGGGATCGCTCGGTGCGCCGGGCACGGAGGCGTTGGACCAGCGGGTCGTCACCTCGGCGTCCTGCACCCGTCGCAGTGCGAGTTCCAGCGCGTCGTCGAAGGCGATGGGCCGGCCCGGCGGGTCGGGGTCCGGTACGTAGCGGGTGATGTCGTGTTCCCGGCAGACGACTTCGTGCCGCAGCGATTCGGCCAACGGGCGGGCGAGGGACGCGGGTACGGGGGTGACGAGTCCGACCCAGAGGCTGGAGAGGCCGGGCGTGAGCACCGGTACGGGGAAGATGAGCCGCTCGGGCAGACCGGCCACGCGCGCATAGCGCTGCATCATGTCGCGGTAAGTGAGGACGTCGGGTCCGCCGACGTCGAAGGCCCTGCTGACCTCGTCGGGCAGGGCGGCGCAGCCCACCAGATAGCGGAGCACGTCCCGTACGGCGATCGGCTGGATCCGGGTGCGGACCCAGCTCGGCGTCACCATGACGGGCAGCCGCTCGGTGAGGTAGCGCAGCATCTCGAACGAGGCGGAGCCGGAGCCGATGATGACGGCCGCGCGGAGCACGGCGGTGGGGACCCCGGATGCCAGCAGGATGTCCGCCACCTCGGCGCGGGAGCGGAGGTGCGGTGAGAGTTCGTGGTCGGGCACGCCCTCGGGGGTCAGACCGCCGAGGTAGACGATCCGGCGCACTCCGGCGGCGCGGGCCTGCGAGGCGAAGATCTGCGCGGCCCGGCGGTCGGTCTCCTCGAAGTCCCCGCCGGTGCCCAGCGCGTGCACCAGGTAGTAGGCGATATCGACGTCCGTCATCGCCTTGCGCACCGAGTCCGCGTCGGTGACGTCCCCGCGCACCACCTCCGTACGCGCCGCCCACGGGTGGTCGCGCAGCTTCTCCGGTGACCGGGCCAGCGCGCGTACGTCGTATCCGGCGGCGAGCAGCTCAGGGGCCAGGCGGCCGCCGATGTAGCCGGTGGCGCCGGTGACCAGGGCGCGCAGGGGCGTCGGGGGGTCCTGTCCGGGGGCGTCGGACATCGGCATGGTGTCTGCCTCCTCCGGGCGGCGTCACGGATGGCGTATATGGCCGTGGGCCGCGGTGCCTGGCGGTGAATGACCGTGATCAATGACCGTGATCGCTGAGCTTTACGTCGCGGCCGGTGGCGGTGCGTCTGCCGCGTCGTTGTGGACGGAGTGGGGGTCGGGGTGGGCCGGGGTGCGGGTGACGGCTTCGGGGAGTGGCCCGAGGCCCAGCAGGCCGCTGACGCAGCGGGTGGTCAGGTCGTGCCAGGCACCCGCCCCGCGCAGCATGGCGTGATCGCCGCCGGGCATGGTCAGTGTGTACGCCTCGGCTCCCGCGGCCCCCGCCCTGGCGGCGAAACGGGCGGTGGCTCCCGGGTCGGTGACGCGATCCCGGTCGCCGTGCAGCAGCACGATGCGCCTGCCAGCCAAGTGTGTCACCGGTTCCTCGTCGGGGCACCACGGCGCCAGCCCGACCACCCCGCGGACCAGGGGGTGACCGGCGACGTGCAGGGCGGCCCGGCCGCCCATCGAGTGGCCGACCAGGACCACGGGGACCTCGCCGAGGAGCGCCGCCAGGTCGTCGAGGGCATACCGCGCGTCCGCGGCGGCGTCGGCGCGGGGGCCGTTCCAGCCGCGCACGCGGTAGCGCACGGAGCCGAGCGCCACCCCTTCGGTGCGGGTGGCGCGGGCTATCGACCGCGCGAACGGCGCCATCCGGCGGCGCGGCAGATTCCAGCGCGTCGGTGCGTCCAGGCCGTCCGCCCGGCCACCGTGCAACAGCAGTACGGCCGCGTGCGGGGCGGCGGGGGCACGGCTGAGCGAGAGGCGCCGCGGCTCGGTGGGGTCCTGCCGCTCGCCGTTCGGCACCTCACCCGTCATCGCGCTCCTCACCCTTCGCCACCGTCCTCACGCACGAAGCCATCCTCACGCACCAACCTCACGCATCCTTCGTCGCCCACCCCGGTCCTCGTCAGCCTCGGTCCGCATCACCCCCGGTCCTCGTCAGCCGCTGTCCTCGTCAACCCCGGTCCGCCTCGGTCACCGGCAGGGTCGGCATGGGCATCGGGATCGGGGTCGGGGTCGGGGACCCGTTTCCGGACGGCGTACGTCGGCCCGATCCTGCCCGGCGGCCCTTTCTGAGGTCGCCCCGTCGGTGGCGCCCTCCCCCGTTCATTCGGAACCGCCGGGTCCGCGGATTGGCCGGCCGGGAGGGGAATGTGCCGGGTACGCGGGATTCGGTGCTCGGAACGGGTCCCGGGGGACAGGGCGCGGCCTCGTGCGGGCCCGCGACATTTCCTCAGGTCAGGCACCTCCTGGTGTCAGGACGTCTGGGGACCGTTCGGCTTCGGCCGGGTCAGGTGCACCGCGGCGTGCGGGTGCCTCGTCATCGCTTCGTCGAGGCTCCAGCCGCGCTGCGCCGCGCAGTCCAGCAATCCGCCGACGCCGAGGGCCCGGTACTGGTGGAAGGGGACGCGGGTGCCGGTGACGGCGGGCTTCGTCTTGGCGAGGCGCTTGTCGACCCGGCGGCGGTGGAACTCCGGGTCGTTCTCGTGGCGCAGCTCGTTCCAGTTGACCCACCATCGGGGGCGTACCAGGAACGGGGCCATGAGGTGGCCCATCAGGTCCGTGACGGGTTTCTCCAGGAACCACAGCACCGCACAGACGATCTCCATCGCCATGGCGAAGACCATGGTGAGGGCGAACACCACGAGGAAGACCAGGGCCTGCAACGGGAAGTGGACGGCCGTTCCGGTGAAGCGCAGCAGCATCTCCGTACGGGAGCGAGGGGGCAGCGGCTGCCAATACGGGGCGAAGGCCGGTGACGGCGGCCCGGCCTCGGCGTGTCCGGGCCGGTCGTATCCGGCTTGGTCATGTCCGGGGTGGGCGAATCCGGCCTGATCGGGCGGGAATTGAGCAGGGTGGGACGGCGAGTGGGGTGGCGTTGCTTGCACGGGCCCATCCCATCACTTCCGGTTCCCGCAGCTCCCACCGGGCGAGACCTGCCCTCAGGGGTCGGTGAGCCCTGTCGGCGCCCCCGTGCTCTCCCGCGCCTCCAGGTGCGGCAGTTCGCCCTGCACGGTGCGCAGCGGTCCGCCGTCGAGAACGGCGAGAAGCTCCTGCGCGGCGAGCCTGCCGAAGCCGGGGGTGTCGCGGGCGAGCGCGGTCAGCCGGGGGTGGGTGACCCGGCACAGCGCCGAGTCGTCCCAGGCGACGATCGAGAGCCCGCCGGGTACGGGGATGCCGCGGCCGGCCGCGACGGAGGCGCCGGCGACGGCCATCACGTCGTTGTCGTAGATGATCGCCGTGGGGGGTTCGGCGGCGTCGAGGATGCGGCGGGTGGCCTCGGCCCCTTCGGCGTCCGAGTAGTCGGTGGTCACCGAGCGGACCTGCCGTGCGTCGAGCCCGCGTTGACCGGCTTCGGCGCGCAGCGAACGGATCCGGCGCTCGGTGTGGGCGAGTCCGGGCATCCCCGCGACGTGCACGATTCGGCGGTGTCCGAGCCCGTAGAGGTGGTCGAGGGCCTGGGCCATGGCCTTGGAGTCGTCGGCCCAGACGGTGGAGAGCAACGGGTGGGCGGTGGCGGTGGGTTCGGGGGTCCGCCGGTCCGTGGGCGCGGCCTGGTCAGGGGCGGCGAGTCCGCCGATGGCGACCGCGGGCAGGCCGAGGGAGGCGAGGAGTTCGGGCCGGGGGTCGTCGGTGCGGGGGTCGACGACGAGGACGCCGTCCACCCGGCGTTCGGCCCACCAGCGCCGGTAGAGCGCGCATTCGGCGTCGAGGTCCTCCACCACCTGGAAGAGCAGCGCGGTCTTCCGTGCGGACAGCACCTCCTGGATGCCGGAGACGAGTTGGAGGAAGAAGGACTCCACTCCCAGGGTCTGCGCGGGGCGGGCGAGCACCAGGCCCGCGCAGCCCGCGCGTTCGCCGGAGAGTGCGCGGGCGGCGCTGTTGGCCTGCCAGCCGAGTTCCTCGGCGACCTGTCGCACGCGGGCACGGGTGTCCTGGGAGACGCCCGGCCGGTCGTTGAGCGCGAAGGAGACGGCGCTCTCCGACACCCCTGCCCGGCGGGCGATGTCCTTGATCGTGGGTCGCCGCGCCGGCTTGCGGCGGGCGGCCTCACCGGGCGCTGTCATGGCGTGCTCTCCTTGTGCGGACTGCGGGCTAAACCGCATTAGTACGCTCAGTCTGATCAGCCCGGTCACGCCTGTCAATCGTCACGTGACCAGGCCTCCCCGTCAGGTTTCGACGGAATCCCGAACCGACGCCCCATGCGGCCGCACAATGCCGTATCGCAGCAGGTCAACCACGCCGAAGGCGACCTCAAGTCAAGAATGGGCGGTCGAGGTATTGACACCTACTAAAACGCATTAGTAGCGTCACCCGCATCGTCAGCCGAGGCCCCGCAACAGACCCCGTATGGGCTTCTCACGGGCCCCGTAAAGGGAACGAAGGGCCTTTTCCGCAACGGCCCGAACACCCCGCACGCCTGCCGTCCCACGCGGCCTGGTCTCCCCTGGGTCCGAACGCCCCCCACGGCAGGCACCGCACCTTCGACATGTTCCTGGTCCGAGCAAAGGAGCCCGCCAGTCATGCGTATATCCCGCCGAGCAGCAGCCGCCACCTCCGCGCTGGTCACCTCGGCACTCGCGCTCACCGCATGCGGGGCCTCCCAAGGCGCCGGCGGATCCGACAGCGCCTCCGGGAAGGTCGAGGGCCAGGTGACCTTCCAGACCTGGAATCTCAAGGCCAATTTCAAGGACTACTTCGAAGGCGTCATCGACGACTTCGAGAAGAAGTATCCGGATGCGAAGGTCAAGTGGGTGGACCAGCCCGCCGAGGGATATCCGGAGAAGCTCAGCGCCGATGCCGCCGGCGGAACGCTGCCCGACGTCATCAATGTGTCCCCCGACCTCGCTTATCCGCTGGCGAAGGCCGGGCTCGCGCTGAATCTGGAAAAGGCTGCCGGGAAATACCGCGGCGAGTATCTGGAAGGGGCCTGGAAAAGCAATGAGATGCCGGGGATGGAGGGCGTTTACGCCTTCCCGTGGTATCTGAACACCGGGCCGATGTTCTACAACAAGGCGCTCTTCAAGAAGGCCGGTCTGGATCCGGAGAAGCCGCCGACGACCTACGACCGGCTCTTCGAGGACGCCCTCACCATGGCGAAGAAGGGCGACCGGAAGACGGCGATGCTCGCGAGCACGCCGTCGATCGAGGACTTCGGACGCTACGGCGTACGGCTGATGAACGCGCAGGGGACCGAGTTCACCTTCAACGAATCCAAGGGCGTCGAACTCCTCCGGCACTACAAGGAGTTGTACGAGGCCGGGGCGCTGGACTCCCAGGCGCTCACGGCGAAGGCCGAGTCCTCCGGCCGTAAGTTCCAGCAGCAGTCGGTGGCCATGAATCCGGGGAGCGCGCTGGATCTGGAGACGTTCCGGAAGGAGGCGCCGAGCCTCTACAAGAACATCGGCATCACGGACGCGGTCAACAACACCGGCAAGGCCAATATGTATGTCCAGGGCCTGATGGTGAATGCGCAGAGCAAGGTCAAGCCGGCGGCCGTCGCGTTCGCGCACTTCGTCACCGACAAGAAGAACCAGATGGCGTTCGCCAAGAAGGTCACGATCTTCCCCAGCACCAAGGGGTCGCTGGACGATCCGTACTTCACCAAGGAGGACGGCACCGACGCGACCCGCGTCCGGGTGTCCTCGGCCAAGTCCCTGCAGGATGCGGTGAATTACACGCCGGTGCTGCTCAGCGACCAGATGAAGACGCTGCTGCGCAATGCCGTCGCCAAGGCCGTGCAGGGCAAGCAGACACCGAAAGCGGCGCTCGACGGCGCAGTCGCGGACTGCAACCGGCTGCTCAAGACCGGCTGAGGCACCCACCATGACCGTAGGAGAAGCGTCCGGCCCGCGCCAGATCCGCACGGGTCCGGCCGGCGGACCCGTGTGGCGCCGACGCGGGCCCGGGATCCGTACCCATCTGCCGTCCAGCCCTTGGCTGTTCCTGGCCCCCGGGCTGCTGATCGTCGCCGGATTCAGCCTCTACCCGTTCCTGCGCACCGTGGTGAACTCCTTCACCGACGCGCGCACGCTCACCGAAGGGCAGTACGTCGGCGGCGCCAATTACCAGGAACTGATCCACGACGCGATGTTCTGGACGGGGCTGCGCAACAGCCTGCTCTACGTCCTGGGCGTGGTGCCGCTCCTGGTGATCCTGCCGCTGCTGCTGGCCATGCTCGTACAGCGCCACCTCCCCGGGATCGGGTTCTTCCGCGCCGCGTTCTACACCCCGGTCGTCGCCTCGGTCGTCGTGGTCGGGCTGATCTGGGTCTGGCTGCTGGACGACCGCGGGCTGATCAACGCGGTGCTGGAAGCCGTCGGTTTCGGCACCGTCGGCTTTCTCAGCGATCCGTGGCTGCTGCTGCTCAGCGCGATGGCGGTCACGGTCTGGAAGGGCCTCGGCTACTACATGATCATTTATCTGGCGGCGCTGGCCAACGTCCCCGGGGAGCTGCACGAGGCATGCGCGGTCGACGGGGCGGGCGCGGTGCGCCGGTTCCTGACCGTCACCGTGCCGGCGATGCGCCCGACGATGGTGCTGGTCGCAGCCCTCTCCTCGGTCGGCGCGTTCAAGGTGTTCTCCGAGGTCTATCTGATGGCGGGCCCGACCGGCGGCCCCGGCGGCGAGGACACCACCTTGGTGATGCTCGTCCAGCAAGTGGGCACCGGCCTCAGCGGCCGGGTCGGTTACGCCTCGGCGCTGTCCGTCGTGGTCTTCGTCATCACCCTCGGCCTGATGCTGCTGGTGTTGCGCGCCAACCGTAAGGAGGACGTATGAGCACCACGACCGGCCCGGAGCGGACCGGGCGGGCGCGCCCCTCGCGTGAGCGGCCCGCCCCGGGCCCTGCCGAACGCGTCGGCCGGCGCCGTCCCGGACGGGTGGCCCGCGGCAGCCGCACCCCGGGGCGCCGGATGCCCGCATGGCAGGTGGTGCTGCGTTATCTGCTGCTGCTCGCGGTGCTGGCGCTGACTGTCGGGCCGTTCCTGTGGCAGCTGTCCACGTCCCTCAAGGGGGCGGGCGAGGACATCTACCGCTATCCGCCGAGCCTCGTTCCGCGGCACGCCACCCTCGACAACTACGCGGGCGTGGCGGACATCATCCCGGTCTGGGATTTCGCGCTGAATTCCCTCAAGGTCGCCACCACGAATGTGCTGACGAACTGTGTCGGCGCGGCGCTGGCCGGATATGCGCTGGCCCGGCTGCCCTTCAGGGGCCGCAAGAGCGCACTTGTCGTCTTCATCATGGCGATGCTGGTGCCGGTGGAGAGCATCATGATCGCCCAGTTCGTGACGATGCGGGACCTCCAGCTCAACAACACCCTCATCGGCGTGCTGCTGCCCGGCTGCATCGGTGCGATGAATGTGCTGCTGATGCGCAATGCTTTCGCGGCTCTGCCGTACGAGGTCGAGGAGGCGGCGTACGTCGACGGCGCCAACGCCTGGCAGCGGTTCGCCCGGATCGCGCTGCCGTCCGTCAAGGGCACCCTCGCCGTCGTCGCGATCTTCGCCTTCATGGGGGCCTGGGACGACTTCCTGTGGCCGTTGATCGTGCTGAGCGACCAGTCGAAGTTCACCCTGACCATCGGGCTGAACTTCCTGCACGGCACGTTCGCCAACAATCAGCGGCTGGTCGCGGCCGGCACCATCATCGCGGTCCTGCCGCTGATCGTGATGTTCGCGTGTCTGCAGCGGTTCTTCTTCCGGGGCGTGGGCGAAGGCGCCGTCAAGGGCTGATGCCGGCCCCGTGGCCGCCCTCCCGTCCGCCCCCTGCGCCACCCGTGCCCTCACCCACCCCCGCCGCCCCGCCCGTCTCCGCACGCCAAGGAGCGCCACGCCATGCCCGTGCCCCCGCCGCCCGCCCCGGACACCGACGCCGACGCCGACGCCCGAGCTCACGCCCCCGCCGGCCGCACCCCGGGCCCGCTGCGCTTCGGTGTCAACTACACACCCGCCCAGGGGTGGTTCCATCACTGGCTGGACTTCGACCCGGACGCGGTACGCGCCGATCTCGACTCCATCGCCGCACTCGGCCTCGACCACATCCGGGTCTTCCCGCTCTGGCCGCTCTTCCAGCCCAACCGCACCCTGATCCGGCCGCGCGCCGTCGAGCAGCTGGTGTACCTGGCCGATGCCGCCGCCGACCGCGGTCTGGACGTCAATGTCGACGGGCTGCAGGGGCACCTGTCCAGCTTCGACTTCCTGCCGGCCTGGACCCGGACCTGGCACCGCCGCAACCTCTTCACCGACCCCGACGTGCTCGCCGGCCAGGAGGAATATCTGCGGACGCTGGCGGCGGCGCTGGCCGACCGGCCGAACTTCCTCGGGATGACGCTCGGCAACGAGATCAACCAGTTCTCGGACGGCCCGCACCCGGACCCGGACCGTATCGACGACACGCAGGCCGCGGCGTGGCTGGAGCGGATGCTGGCCGCCTGCGAGCGGGGTGCGCCGGGGCGGATGCATCTGCATGCCGAGTACGACGCCGCCTGGTACCGCGACGGCCATCCCTTCACCCCCGCCCAGGCCGCCCGGCAGGGTGCCCTGACGGCGGTGCACTCCTGGGTCTTCAACGGCACGGCGCAGCGGCACGGCCCGGCCGGCGTCGCCACCGAGCACCACGCCGCGTATCTGATCGAGCTGTCCAAGGCCTGGGCGGTCGACCCGCACCGCCCGGTGTGGCTCCAGGAGGTCGGCGCGCCCGCTCCGCACATCCCCGAGGACCGGGCGGCCCACTTCACCGAGGCCACCGTCGTCAACGCGCTGGACTGCCCGGACCTCTGGGGTGTCACCTGGTGGTGCTCCCATGACGTGTCACGGTCTCTGGCGGACTTCCCCGAGCTGGAGTACGGCCTGGGGCTGCTGGACAACGACCGCAGGGTCAAGCCCGCCGGGCAGGCGATCGCCGCCCTGGCCGGGGAGTGGGGCGGCCGCACCCATCGGCCTCCGGTGCGGAGCACCGCGCTGGTCGTCGACGCCGGTCCGGCCGGGACCGCGCCTCGCCGCTCCGTATGCGCGCCCGGCGGCCCGGTCTTCGAGGCCTGGGCGGAACTCACCGCACAGGGCGCCCGCCCATCCCTCGTTCTGGCCGAACTGGCTTCTGATACAGCACATTTGACGGCCCGTGGGATCACGGATGTCCGCACACCGGAGGAGGTCCGCGCTCCGGTCTGAGGACGCCGCACGCCGGATGCACCCCTCCCCCGGGGCCACGGCCCAACCGATGCCCGGCAGCCAGTCATCGTCAGCCGCCCCCGCCCGACACTCCACGGAGTACCCATGACCCGGCAACCGCCCCTCGCGCCCTCCCGCCGCCGTGTGAGGCCGGCCGGGGCGGGCGCCGACGCCCTGCTCGTCCCGGCCCTCGGGAACAGTGCCGCCGCCGTGGCCGGCGCGCCCTCCGTGCGCCCGGACCCGCAACGCGCCGCCGGCCCGGCCCGCCAGGACGCGACGCATCGCCACCCCGCGGACGACACACGTCAGTTCCTGGACGTCACCTGCGGTACGGCGGGCCACGTACCCGGGATCCGACGTACACAGAGCGAGCCGTCCCTCCAGGCCGAGGTCCGGGTCGTGGACGAACTGTTCTCGGCCGCGGACCCCGCGAATGACGGAGCAACGCCCCTGGAAACTCTGTGCTATTGGCGATCTCGCGCCTCACGGGACCGCCCACCCGCACATCGATCACCGCAAGCCCCACCCCTCACCCCTCTCCGACAGATGGAGCCCTCCCGTGCATGACGATCGCGCCCTGGTCGAAGCCCGCCTGAAGCGAGTGCTGGACGAGCGGATCCGCCCCGCCCTCTACCCGGAATCGGTGCCCCTGGAGGTCGCGGCGTGGGTCGCGCCGGGCGAACCGGTGCCCGTCGCGGAAGGGCTGTCCGCCACTCATACGCCGATGGCGGTGGGCGAGGCGTGGGGCGCGCCCTGGGCGACGACCTGGTTCAAGGTACGGGGGGACGTGCCGGCGGCCTGGGCCGGCCGCACCATCGAGGCGGTGCTGGACCTGGGATTCGACGAGCGGATGCCTGGCTTCCAGTGCGAGGCGCTCGTTTACACCCCTGACGGCACTCCGCTGAAAGCCATCAATCCGCGCAATCAGTGGGTTCGGGTGGGCGCGCCGGTCCATGGCGGTGAGCGCGTCGAATGGCATCTGGAGGCCGCGTCCAACCCGGTCATCCTCGATGTCCACCCCTTCTTGCCCACCCCGTTGGGAGACCGGGAGACGGCCGGGGATACGCCGCAGTACCGGCTGGCACGGATGGACCTCGCGGTGTTCGACACCGAGGTGTGGGAGCTGATCCAGGACCTCGAAGTTCTCGGCGAGTTGATGGTGGAGCTCGCGGTGGAAAGCCCGCGTCGCTGGGAACTGCTGCGTGCGGTGGGCCGGGCGCTGGATGCCGTGGACCTCCAGGACGTCAACGGGACGGCGACGGCGGCACGTGCCGAACTCCGGGAGGTGCTGGCGGCGCCCGCGGGCGCGTCCGCGCACCGGATCAGCGCGGTGGGGCACGCGCATATCGACTCCGCCTGGCTGTGGCCGCTGCGCGAGACGGTCCGCAAGGTGGCGCGGACGACGTCGAACATGACGGCGCTGCTGGAGGACGAGCCGGAGTTCGTCTTCGCGATGTCGCAGGCGCAGCAGTACGCCTGGATCAAGGAGCACCGGCCCGAGGTGTACGCCAAGGTCAAGAAGGCGGTGGCGGACGGGCGGTTCGTCCCCGCGGGCGGTATGTGGGTGGAGTCGGACACCAATATGCCCGGGTCGGAGGCGATGGCCCGGCAGTTCGTGCACGGCAAGCGGTTCTTCCTGGAAGAGTTCGGCGTGGAGAACGACGAGGCGTGGCTGCCGGACACCTTCGGATTCGCCGCCGGGCTGCCGCAGATCATCCGGTCCGCCGGGTCGAAATGGCTGCTGACGCAGAAGATCTCCTGGAGTCAGATCAACGCGTTCCCGCACCACACCTTCCGCTGGGAGGGCATCGACGGCACCCGGATCTTCACCCACTTCCCGCCCGTCGACACCTACAACTGCCAGATGGCGGGCAGCGAAATCGCGCACGCCGCGCGGAACTTCAAGGACAAGGGCGCGGCCCGCCACTCGCTCGCGCCGACCGGATGGGGCGACGGTGGCGGCGGCACCACGCGCGAGATGATCGCCAAGGCGCGCAGGCTGCGCGACCTGGACGGCTCGCCGGTGGTGGAGTGGGAGAAGCCCGCCGACTTCTTCGCGAAGGCGGAGGCCGAATACCCTCAAGCACCGGTGTGGGTCGGTGAGTTGTATCTGGAACTGCATCGCGCGACCCTCACCAGCCAGGCGCGGACCAAGCGGGGCAACCGCCGCAGCGAACAGCTCCTGCGCGAGGCGGAACTCTGGTCGGCCACCGCCGCCGCAACGGCCGGACACCCGTATCCGTACGCCGACCTGGACCGGATCTGGAAGACGGTGCTGCTGCACCAGTTCCATGACATCCTGCCCGGCTCCTCCATCGCCTGGGTGCACCGCGAGGCGGAGCGGACCTACGCGGCGGTCGCCGCCGAGCTGGAGGGCATCATCGGCTCCGCGCTCACCGCGCTGGCCGGCCGCGGCGGCGAGTCGCTGGTGGTGAACTCGGCGCCGCACTCCCGCGCGGGCGTCGCGGCCGGAGCGGCCGGGCCGGCGGTGGCCGAAGGCCCCGAGGTAGCCGCCGGGGTCCGCGATGGTGGGGGCTACCTCCTCTCCAACGGCCTGCTGCGGATCGAGATCGACGACCGCGGCCTGGTCGTCTCCGCCCACGACATCGCCGCCGACCGGGAAACCGTCGCCCCCGGCGGGGCCGCGAACCTGCTCCAGATCCACCCGGACTTCCCGAACATGTGGGACGCCTGGGACGTGGACGCCTTCTACCGGAACGTCGTCACCGACCTCACCGAGGCGGACGAGGTCACGCTCGACGAGGCATCGACGCAGGCCGCCACCGTCCGCGTGGCCCGCTCCTTCGGGCACTCACGCGTCGTACAGACCCTGACACTGGCGCGCGGTCAGCGGCGCCTGGACATCGACACCGAGGTCGACTGGCACGAGACCGAGAAGTTCCTCAAGGCCGCCTTCCCCCTGGACATCCACGCCGAACGCTACGCCGCGGAAACCCAGTTCGGGCATCTCCACCGGCCCACCCACACCAACACCAGCTGGGAGGCAGCCAAGTTCGAGGCATGCGCGCACCGCTTCGTCCACGTGGCGGAGCCGGGCTGGGGCGTCGCCCTGGTCAACGACGCGACCTACGGCCATGACGTGAGCCGCACCGTCCGCGACGACGGCGACCGTGGCACCACCACAACCGTCCGGCTCTCGCTGCTCCGCGCCCCGCGCTTCCCCGACCCGGAGACCGACCAGGGCCGACACCACTTCCGCTACGCCCTCGCCCCCGGAGCCACGATCGGCGACGCCGTACGCGAAGGGCACCGCATCAACCTCCCCGAACGCCGGATCACCGGGGCCCGGACAGTGGCGCCCCTGGTCACGGTCGACAACGACGCCGCGGTGGTCACCGCGGTCAAGCTCGCCGACGACGCGAGCGGCGATGTGGTCATCCGCCTCCACGAGGCACACGGTGGCCGCGCCAGGGCCACCCTGACCACCGCCTTCGACCTCGCCGGTGCCCTCACCACCGACCTCCTCGAACGACCGACCACCGACGGCCCCACCATCGAGCGGGAGGGAAACACCGTACGGATGGCGCTCCGCCCCTTCCAGATCGTCACCCTGCGGCTCAGCAGGGCGGACGGCGACCCGAGCACCCAGGCGGCCCTGTAGCGGCGGCCCGCGCCCGGCCCGCGCAGGTATGCGCGGGCCGGATCACGCCGTAGCGGCGCCAGCCTCGCAGCCACTCCCGCAGGTCGGCGAGGTCGGCGAGGTCGGCGAGGACGGCGAGGACGGCGAGGAACCATGTCTCGCTCCCGCGGTTGTCTTCGCGGGCGAGGTCCCGCAGGGCCGAACTGGCAGCAGCGCGGCGGGAGATGTCACCGAGCTCAGGGCAGGCACGTCACGTCACGTCTCGGCACCGCGGTCGCCCCGTCCGCACGTCACCCGGGGTCCGCTGAGCGCGAGCGCGCGTCGCGGCAGGTGTCGCGGCGGGTGTGATGCCGACGCTCACGTCCGGTGCGGCCCGTCTCGGGCCCGTGAGCGCCCGGTTCGTGGCCGTGCGCCGCTTCATGGCGTGGGTCCCGGCCGGGGTCCAGGTCCAGCATGTCCATCAGCAGAGACAGATCGTCCGCATCCCGCGCGCGGCCGGCCAGCGTCTTCCTGGCGAGCCGTCGTTCCTCGTCACCGGGCATGGGGCGAGGCGCGGCGTCATCGGCACTGCGGTGTTCATCGCTCACCGCTGCATTCTCAGCCGGACCGCGCGTCCGCGCAGGTCGAACGAGCCGTCCGGTGCCGTGCCGACGGGACAAGGGAGGCCGCCCCCGTAGGAGGAGTGAGCGCTACGGGCCGCGGGCTCGGCGTCGCGGAGCCGGAGACGGAGGCGCCGTTGCCTCCTTGAGCCGTCGCCGTCCACGGAAGCCGCGCGAAGCTCAAGAGCCCCCAGCGACCAGCCCGAGTCACCGCAAGCGCCTGGCACGGGCCCTGATCCCGGGCACTTCCTGCACTGTCCCCCCCTTGTCGAGCCGCCGCTCCTGTCCGGCGCCGTCGCCCGCACCGCGCGGATGCAGATCACCGGGCAGGGGGTGATGCTGGAGTGGTGGGGGACCGTGCCTAGGAGGATCACACATGTCCATGATGGACAAGCTCAAGAGCATGCTCAAGGGCCACGAAGCCCAGACCGAGAAGGGCGTCGACAAGGCCGGCGACTTCGTCGACGGCAGGACCCAGGGCAAGTACAGCGGCCAGGTCGACCAGGCCCAGGACAAGCTCAAGGACCAGTTCGGCAGGCAGGGGGACGAGGGCAAGCCGCCGCAGTCCTGATCGCGGGGCGGCGCATCGCCTTCGGGCAGCGGCCGCCCCCCTCGGCTCCGTAGCGGGCGCACCGATCGACGCGCCCGCGCGGTGCCATGTATGCCCCATGCGACGCGGAGGTCAGGCCTGGAGCGGTGGTGAATTCGCCTGCTCCGCCCCGCGACCCGCAATCAGGCTGACGGGATGGCCTTCATCCCCGTGCGACTGACCCCCGACATCCTCATGCGCCCCGCAGCGCCGGAAGATGCCGCCGGTCTCTCCCGGGCCTACGGGCGCAACCGCGACCACCTCCGCCCCTGGGAGCCGCGCCGGGACGAGGGCTTCTTCACTCCCGAGGGCCAGTCGAGGCGCCTGCGCGACCAGCTTGCCGAGCAGCATGCGGGCCGGCTGGTGCCGTGGGTCCTGGTGCAGGAGGCCGAGGCCGGTACCGATCCCGAATTCGTCGGCACGATCACCCTCTCCCCCATCGTGCTGGGTCCGCTCCGCAGCGCCGGCGTGGGCTACTGGATCGCCGCGGGCCAATCGGGCCGGGGCCTCGCCACCGCGGCGCTGAACGCGGTGTGCGTGGTCGCCGACGAGGAACTGGGCCTGCACCGGATCGAGGCCGGCACCCTCCCCGACAACCACGCCTCCCCACGCGTCCTGGCCAAGTGCGGCTTCACCCACTACGGCACCGCCGAGCGCTATCTGCACATCAACGGCGCCTGGCGCGACCACTCTCTCTTCCAGAAGATCCTCAACGACCGCCACGCCTGAGCCACGCCCACGGCGGTCCGGCTCCGCCCGCACGAGCGGCCCGCACCGCCCTCGCGGCCGATCGGGTGATCCTGCCCCCGTGACGCAACCCCCGCACCGGCCGCCAGACGTGCCACCGGGCAGTCGGTCACCGCACCCGGTCGCCGCACCCCCGCGCGGCTGCACCCGACGCGGCGGCAGTGAGCCAACCCACCAGGAGGCGATCCGTATGTGCGATACCCCGACGACGGCCCGACCGGCACCGTCCGCCGACGCACCGCACCGGCCGATGCCCGCTCCGTCCGCTCCTTTCGCCGCCCCCCGCGCGGCGTCCTCGTCGCCCGCCGCCGACGCCGGTGCCCCTGCGCGCCCGTGACTGGCCACCGCGGATGCTCAACGCCTCGCGCTGCAAGCCAAGTTGACCAATCTTGGGGGTCCCCCGGATGCCTGAGGCCCGTGGCGTTCTCCGTACGCTCGCGCAGCTGGATGCCGGGGCGGTCACCACGGTGGTCCGATGGCTCGCCTGGTCGGCCAGGACGGCTGCCGTCCCCAGCGAGTCCTCGTCCCGGGCCTCATGGGCCGCGGCCGCCGTCCCGTCGTTTCCGGGCCGGGCCCGCACGGCACCCGCACCCCACGCCGATCCGCACTTCCTCACCTGGTGAGGCGACGACGTCAGCGACCCGGCACCCAGCCGTAGGCGGCCCCGAAGCTGCCCGGAGGCCTCGCGGCGCGGCCCGGGTGCCTACCGGCGCGCGTGACCGGAGGGGGCGTTACTCCGTTGAGTGGGTATGGCCGCGACAGCACCAGTGGGACACCCGGCAGGCGAAGCGCACCAGCCGCAGTGGGTACGCGTCAGTGCAGAAACGATCCGCCAGCCGGCGGACACCCCGATCTTCCGCGAACTCGCCGAGCAGTGGGCCGCCGACGGCCGCACCGTCCCCGGCCACGGCGAAACCGGAAACGCAGCAGCCATGATGCCCGTACCACCGGGCGACTCCGGCACACCGTCCTGATCGGCACTCCCACCCGGCCCCACACACGACGGCGCCCGCCCCCCACACGGGGAGCGGGCGCCGTGGTGGGCGGCCTGATCAGGCCGGGCGGATCTTCTCCGCCTGGGGGCCCTTCTGGCCCTGCGTGACCTCGAAGGTCACCTTCTGGCCCTCCTGCAGCTCGCGGAAGCCCTGGGCGTCAATGTTCGAGTAGTGCGCGAAGACGTCGGCGCCGCCGCCGTCCTGCGCGATGAAACCGAAGCCCTTTTCCGCGTTGAACCACTTCACCGTGCCGGTAGCCATACCTGTCTCCTTCGTTCAAGGGGCTTGAATCGGCTTCCGCGTACCGCGGAACCCGGAGGTGATCGCCCTGGTCCGGAGAAGCACTGCACAGCACGAGCGCCCGTGAATGCGACACGGGCGCCCGGCACTTCGGAACCACGACAGCTGATCAGGACGCTACACCGAGCGACGCCCGGCAGTCACCACAACCGTGGCAGACGCGTCATCGTTCACCAGGCAAGGTCATAACGGGTTCCTCCGGATACACGACGGGTCGGACGGGTGTACGACAACGGAGCGCGGTCCACGCCACTGCGGGCCGCAGGCACCGGGCGAAGACCATCAGGCAGGCGTCCCGGGGTCCGCCGGTCCGCGCTGCTTTCTGCGCCACCACATGCCCGCACCGAGCCCGGCGAGCGAGACCACCCCGACGGCCGTCAGCGTCCACAGGAACGGGGCGGGCGAGCCGGTTCTCCGCTCCCCCGCGGGCAGCTGCCCGCCATGCGCCGTACGGACGGCGTTGCCCGCTTCGTTCCGGGGCCCGGCGGGTGACGGGGTGGGGAGCATGCCGACGGCCGCGGCGCGCGGAGCTGCGGCGAATCCCCAGTCCAGCAGGGACCGCGTCTCGTCGTACACGGCGTTCTCGGTTCCGGACTGCGGGTTCATGACCGTCACCAGGAGGGTGCGTCCGTTGCGTTGGGCGGCGGTGACCAAGGTGTTGCCGGCCTGGGTGGTGTAGCCGTTCTTCACGCCGATCAGGCCGCGGTACGCCTCGACGCCGCGCGCCCCGACGAGCAGCCGGTTGGTGTTCTGGATGCCGAAGGCGTCCTTGCCGCCGGCTTCGGGGAAGCGGGCCCACTTCGTCGAGGCGAAGCGGGCGAAGTCCCGGTTGGTCAGCCCGGCCTTGCCGAAGAGGGACAGGTCGTAGGCGGAGGAGTGCTGGCCCGGCGCGTCGAAGCCGTCCGCGGATCTCACGGCGGTGTCGCGTGCGCCGAGCCGCTTCGCCATGGCCTGCATGTCCGCGACGGTCTTCTTCCAGCCACCGTTCATGGTCGCGAGGGTGTGCACCGCGTCGCCGCCGGAACTGAGGAAGACGCCGTTCCACAGATCGGCGACGCTGTACCGACCGCCCTCCTTGATGCCCACAAGGGAGCTGCCCGCCTCGATGCCGACCAGGTCCTCGTTGGACACGATCCATCGTGCCCGTTGCGGGAACTTCGGGAGGAGGGTCACGGCGAACAGCGTCTTGAGGGTGCTGGCGGGCGGCAGCTGCCGGTGGGCGGCCTTGGCGGCGAGGATCTTGCCGCTCCGGACGTCGCTCACCATCCACGACAGGGCCGAGACGCCGGGCGGAGGGGACACACCGGGCTTCGGAAGGAACTGCACTCCGTTGCCGTCGAGGCGGCTTCCGGCGCCGGCCGGGTGGACGCCTCGCAGGTCATCCATGCCGTAGGGGCCATCGGCGAATGCCGGGGCGGACGTGGCCAACACGGTGGCGGCGCAAACGGCCGCTACGGTCGCGGCTCTGACGGGAAGGCACCTTGCTGAGGACATGATCCCAAGCTAAGAAGGTCCCCGGCCGGGCGCCGGTTGTCGTACTCCATCCGGTCAACGGCGCGCTCGACCTATCGGCGCGCCGCCGGATCCGGGCGCCGAGGTGCAGGTGTGACGAGGCATCGGCCGGAGTGGCGCGGGGCGCCACCCGGTCCGCTGCGGACCATGGTGACGCCCCGGCCTCCGGGATGCGGCCTCCCTACGGGATGGGGCCTACCAGATCTCGTTGACCCACTCGGGGTGGTCGATGAACGGGTTCCGATTGTGCTGGTACTTGTCGAATATCACCTGGTTGCGGTGCTCTTCGAAGGTGTCCGGCGGGTCCTGCTGGCTCCACGTCTTCAGGACCGAGAGCCGGCCGATGTTCGGCTGGGAGCCGTTGTCGACCTTGTCGTTCGGCTCCAGGTCGGGGAATCCGCCCTCACCGTCGTAGCGGACCGCCATGTAGAGGATCATGCGGGCGACGTCGCCCTTGACCGCGTCGCGGGGCTCGAACGAGTCGTCGTCGGTGTAGTTGCCCGGAGCCTCGCCGACCTCCGTGCCGCCCTTGTCGAAGTCCTTGTTGCCACGGGTGCTGTTGACGGACACGTCCGCCGGGCGCAGGTGGTGGATGTCGGTGCCCGGCCCGGTCGCGGTCCCGAAGTCACCGTGCGACTTCGCCCAGACATGCTCGCGGTTCCACTGGTCCGGCTCGCTGCCATGGGCCTCCTTGCTCTGGGAGCGTCCCGTGTAGAGCAGGATGACGTTCGCGGAGTTCTTCGGGTCCTCGTCGGTGTCCTGGAGGGCGTCCCAGACCTGGGAGTACGACAGCTTTCCGGTTTGGGTGCTGCTGATGATCTGGTGCAGCGAGTCCTTGAGGGCGGGTCCGGTCTTTCCTATGGCGTCTTTGTAGTAGGTGTCGTCATAGGCGCCGGTGGATAGGGACGAGCGCTGGGCGGCCGACGCGTCGGCGGCACCGGCGTGGCCGGCCGGATGGGCGGTGGCCGGGATCTGCGCGCCCACCGCCACCAATACGGTTCCGGCGGCTACGGCCAGCGCGATACGACCGCGACGGGTCACATGGGTGTGGTCCACGGATGTGTCCTCTCCCCGAAAATGTGGCACCCGGCCGCAAGATGTGGGGGCGCGGCCGGCGCCGGCCGCTGGGTGGACGGCCGCTGGCAGCTTTCCATCGGAGTAATCACCACAGTGTGAACGGCAAGAGAGGATTGTGTGATCAGATTGTGGTGGCCGTCGAATCCGGGCGGAATCACCTCGTCAACTCCGGTCCATCCTCCCGCTGTTTCCGCCATTTTCTGCACAGGCAGCGGCAATTGACACCATTGGCTGGTATAGGCGGCCAAGTATCCATAGCTTCCCGTCACCCGATCCACCGTCAGGAACCCGCCACACCCGCCTCGCGGGACTCCGCGGACGCAGCGGAGGGGGAGGGAGAAGTGGCGGCGGTGGCAGTCGCGGCCGCGGACCGGCCCGTACGGCGGAGGAGATCCGGGAGCAGCGTGCCGTTCCCGGCCACCGTGAGTACGGCGCCGAGCCACAACAGGCCCGCATGGCGGCGGCGTTGAGGGCGAGCCCACCGAGCGAGGAGTCGACGATGACGCCGAGAACGATGAAGGAGGAGTGCATCGAATTCACCAACTGCGCGACAGTGCCGCGCCGTTGAACGCGGATGGACATCTCCGGAGCCCCACGAGGGGCGCGGGGAAAGCCCGACGAGGCGCCCGATAGGGAGCTCCCGAAGGAGCAAGGCAGGTCAGGTCAGGTCGAGTGCGCCAACCGCCGCCCCCGAACAGCCCCGTCCCCCCCGTTCCCGGGTTCCCCCGGTTCCCCGCTCCGGTCAGGGACTCCACCGATACGGGACCGATCAGTTCAGAACGGTTCCGGCGACAGCACACCGAGCGTCGAGCCGACCGCTCACGAGCGCACCTCGCCTCGCCCGCACCCCGGTCGCCCCCGCTGCTCTCATCGGGTGAACCGCTGCCGCCCGCGCAACCGGAGAGGCACGGCTCGGCTTCACAAGACCTGACACCTACTCGGGATCGCGAGCTGTGGAGGCCCTTGATGTCGCTGTACTGCGAACAGCCCCCGAAGAGCACCAGCCCTTGGACGGACGCGTCCGGCAGCGGCCGCGCACCGTCGGCCCGCCACCGCGCCACCTCGGTCTACGGGGCGACGCCGGACTACCGCGCCATGCCGGGCTACGGGGCGCTGCCGGAATTCGGGGCCGCGTCGGACATCGAGGCACTTCCGGACTACGAGCTCGCTCCCCCGCGCCCGGACGAGCGCCTCGCCCCGTCCGCGCAGCCGGACGCAGTCCTCCACGACACTCTGCTGCTGTCGCCCCCGCAGACGGAACGCTTCCTCCCGCCTCCGCGCCCGGAGGACCGGATCTCTGGCGCACCGCGTGCGGCCGACCGGCCCCCGTACCTCCCCCCGGCCCCGGCCCCCCGGCCGCCCTTCCTCCCCGAGGACCGGCCGGCGCCCCGGGTGTCGACGCCGGACCTGCGGCGGCTGGACATCCAGGCGGCGCTCACCGCGGCCGGCGTGGCCCCGGTGACCGGCGACTCGGCGGCCGTGCACCAGATCGCCCACCTCGACGAGGCCACGGTCACGGCCGTCATCAGCTGGATCGGCGCAGCCGCACAGGGCTCGGAACGGGCCCGGCCCCGGCCGTTCTGACCGGGCCCCGCCTGCGGGCGCAGCCCGGGTCCGACGGTGACGGCGTACGCGGCGGCCACAAGCGGCGACCGGTCGGCGTCCGCGGCCGTCGCGCGTCGCTCTGAGTCACCGCCGGTCGCCGCTACGCGGAAGGTCTCCTCGGGAGCGGTCGGGCACGGTTGAGGTTGAGGAGGGGGCCGAGCAGGTCGCCGTGGCGTTCGCGGCGGGGGGCGATGTCGTGGAAGAGGAAGGAGAGTTGGGCCGGGTCGGTGCAGGCGGCGATCTCGTCCCAGGTGACGGGGGTGGAGACGGTGGGGGTGGCGCGGGCGCGCAGGGTGTAGGCCACTGCCGTGGTCTTGGCGGCGGCGTTCTGCGAGAAGTCGATGAAGACCTTTCCGGGGCGCAGCGCCTTGGTCATTCTGTGCACGACGAGGTCGGGGAGTGCCGCTTCGGCCTCCACGGCGAGGGCCTTGGCGTAGGCGGTGACCTGCTCCGACGGGGTGTGCTCGATGGGGGCGATGAGGTGCAGGCCCTTGGAGCCGCTGGTCTTGGCGAAGACGTGCAGGCCGTCGGCGGCCAGCCGGTCGTGCAGCCACTGGGCGGCGACGCAGCACTCCACGATGGTGGCCGGTTCGCCGGGGTCCAGGTCGAGGACGAGTCGGTCGGCGGAGCCCGGAGCGTCGCCGGTCCACTGCGGGGCGTGCAGTTCGACGACCAGGTTCGCGGCCCAGACGAGCGAGGCGAGGTCCTGGAGCAGGACCTGCCGGGTGAGTTTCGAGGTCGTATGGGGGACCAGGCAGGTCTTCACCCAGGAGGGTGTGCCGGGCGGCACGTTCTTGGTGAAGAAACGCTGGCCGTCCGGCCCGTCGGGGTAGCGCAGGAAGGAGACCGGCCGGTCGTGGAGGTGCGCCAGGAGCGCACCGGCGGTGACGGTGCAGTAGTGCAGCACCTCGCCCTTGGTGGTGCCGGTCTCGGGATAGAGGACCTTGTCCAGGTTGGTCAGCGAGAGGCGCCGCCCCTCCACGACGGTGATCGGCGACATACGATGAGAATCCCACACAAGGGATGAATCATGCGATCTGTATGGAATGGGTCTATTTCCTTCGGCCTGGTCACCATTCCCGTGAAGACCTACAGCGCCACCGACCGCACCTCGTCGGTCTCGTTCGTACGCGTCCACGAGAAGGACGGCGGGCAGATCCATTACCGCAAGATCTGCGAGCTGGACGGCGAGGAAGTCCCGAACGAAGAGGTCGGCAAGGGCTACCAGGCGCCGGATGACGACGCCATCGTGCCGATCACCGACGACGATCTGTCCCGGCTCCCGCTGCCGACCGCGAAGACGCTGGCAATCCTGTCGTTCGTGGATCCCGGCGAGATCGATCCGCTGCAGATGGACAAGGCGTACTACCTGGGGCCCAACGGGCTCGCCGCGGCCAAGCCGTACGCGCTGTTGCGGGAGGCACTGGAGCACCACCGGAAGGTCGCGATCGGCAAGGTGTCGATGCGCGGGCGGGAGAGTCTGGCCATGCTGCGGGCACACAACGGGGCGCTGGTGATGCACGCCCTGCTGTGGCCCGACCAGATGCGGCCGGCGACCGGGATCGCGCCCGACGACGTCGAGATCCGCGAGAACGAACTCACCCTCGCCGAGACCCTGATGGACTCCCTGGGCGAGCTGGATCCCGCCGAGCTCCACGACGACTACCGCGAGGCGGTCGAGCAGCTGGTCGCGGCGAAGTTGGAGGGCGGCGAAGTAGCCGCCCCGGAGGCGGACACCTCCGGCGGCCAGGTCATCGACCTGATGGCGGCGTTGGAGAAGAGCGTGCAGGCGACGCAGGCGGGCGAGGGGGACGGCGGCGGCTCGTCCGGGGCGAAACCGGCGTCGGTGACGTCCCTGCGCGGCGGCAAGCGGAGCGGCACGAAGAAGACGGCGGAGAAGAAGACTGCCGCGGCGAGGAAGACCACCGCGGGGAGCGGGCCGGCGCGCAAGACCACCGGTTCCACGGCGAAGAAGACCGCCGCCTCCCCCAAGGCCACGAGCGGCACATCGAAGGCGACGTCCAAGACCACCGCGCACGGCGCGTCGAAGGGGGCCTCGGGCGACTCCGCGAGCGCCACGCAGAAGAGCGGCACCCGACAGGCCGGGGCGAAGAAGCAGGCCGGTGCGGGCAAGGAAACCGGGACGGGGAAAGCTGCCGGGAGCAGGGCGGGAAAGAAGGCCGCGAAGAAGACCTCGGCAGCCAAGTCGGGCAAGCGGGCGTCGGCGTAAGGACGGCGGCGCCGGCCCGCAAAACAGCGCCCGCGGCCGCGGTCCTGCCTCTCGTCGCCCGCCCGGGTTCTAGAGTCGTGGCATGGCTTCAGACGAGGGGACCACCCGCATCGACAGCTGGATCTGGTCCGTGCGGCTCACCAAGACGCGTGCGCTGGCCGCGGCGGCCTGCCGCGCGGGGCACGTACGCGTCAACGGGGAACGGGTGAAGGCCGCCTACACGGTGCGCAACGGCGACGAGGTGCGGCTGCGGCACGCCGGCCGGGAGCGGATCGTCGTCGTCTCCCGGCTGGTGCGCAAGCGGGTGGGCGCGGCGGTCGCCGCGGAGTGCTTCGTCGACAACAGCCCGCCGCCCCCGCCGCGCGAGGACGTCCCGGTGATCGCGCACCGCGACCGGGGCGCCGGCCGCCCCACCAAGCGGGACCGCCGCGAGATCGACCAGCTGCGCGGCCTGTGAGCCAGGGCAGCGGCCGGCTGCGGCGGGGGGCCGCTACTCCGGCAGTGCGTCCACGTAGACCCACCGGCCCGCCTCGCGGGTGAAGCGGCTGTGCTCCTCCTGGCTGTCGGCGTGTCCGTGCAGGGTGTAGTGCGCGCGGAACGCGACGGTGCCTTCGGTGTGGAACGCGCTGCCGCCGGTGGTCGTGAGGATCTCCAGCCCGCTCCAGTGCTGGGCGGAATCGAGGTCGAGTCCGGCGGGCCGGGTGTCCGGGTGCCAGGTGCGCAGCAGATAGCCGGTGTCGGCGACGACGAAGGCGCTGTAGCGCGAGCGCATCAGGCGCTCCGCGGTGGGGGCGTCCGCACGTCCTTGGTGGAAGGCGGCGCAGCAGTCGCGGTAGGTCTCCTCGCGTCCGCAGGGGCAGGGCGAGGCGGGGGTGACGGCGGCCGGGCGGCGCGGTTTCTTCTTCGACACCCCCCGATTGTGCCGGACCGGGAGCGCGCGCCCTTCCCCTGGTGACCATGCCGTACCCGCCCCTGCCGCCCGGTGGGTCCGTTCGGCGGCGCCGTCCCGCGACACGCGCAGCACAAAGGGGGAAACCGTGCGCTACGGCTGCGCCCATTTGGGGGGTTTCAACGATAAATCACCCATTTGCAGCTTTTGATGGCTTGATACTTGCTGTGAGGCTGGAAGAACTCATGGTGACCGTCCCCACCACCCAGGAGAGAACCCCCATGATTCTGTCCATTTCCGCCGCCGTCCTGCTCGGCGTCATCGTCTTCCTCTTCTTCCGGAAAGACGGCCTCAAGTTGTCCCACGCCCTGGTCTGCGCGCTCTTCGGGTTCTATCTGGCGGGTTCCGCCATCGCGCCCAGCATCAAGGCAGGCGGCGCGAGCCTGGCGAACCTCCTTGGAGGGCTCAAAATCTAGCCCGCCGTGCCGGGTTCCGCCCGAGCGGGCCGTTCCATGTCCCGTCCGGGCGGCTCCGTGCGCCGGCCGCCCCCCGGCTCGCATCCCACGGCGAGCCACCCACGATCACCGCACGAGCAACAGGAGACAGATGTGGCCCGGCGCCCCCTGCCCCGCATCCTGACCGAGCGCGCATCGATCGCGCGCGGCCGTGAATTCGCGCGAAGCGCGGCCGACAACGCCTCCGACGTGTTCCACCCGCTGATCATCATCAGCCGTGGACTGCGCCGGCTGGCCGCCCTCGGCCGGGAGCGCTGGTCCGCGACGCCCAAGGAGCGCCGCGGCCCGACGCTCTTCTTCATCGCCGCGTGTGTGCTGGTCGTGGCGCTGGTGCCGTACGGGCCGCTGCTGGCCCTCATCGCGGTGATGGGGGCGGCGGCCTGGTCGGGGCGCGAGCGGACTCCGGTGGACACCGGGCCCGGCGAGGCGGAGTGCGAGCGGCTACGGGCGCTCTACGAGGCGCTGGTGCCGTACTTCTCCGTGGACGGTGACCCCAGCCCTCTCTACACCCACGGTGGTGACTGGGAGTCGGCCTTCACCGAGTTCACCTTCGACGACAGCGGGCGGCTGGAAAGGCTGCACCTGACGTATCCGGCGTATTTCACCGACGGTGAGGACCTGTCCCGGGCCCGCATCGAGCAAGTGCTGCACGCCAAATCGGGGCGCGGCCGCGAGTACCACTTCGCCTGGGACGAGGCGGCCAATCAGCTGGTCCTGACCGTCCTGGGGGCGCTGCCCACGGACATCGCCGCACAGCGGTTCGTCACCACACCGGGTGAGACGGTCCTCGGGTTCACCGATGCCGGCTCCGTCCGGCGCACGCTGCCCGTCGCCGACGGGGACGGGACCCGGGACGTGCCGCCGGTGGTCTGGCGTACCGGTCCGCGGTCCACCGAACCTCATATGCTCGCGCTGGGGCAGCCGGGAACGGGTACCACGACGCTGCTGCGGTCGATCGCGCTGCAGGTGCTGCAGCACGGCGATGTGCTGATCATCGACGGCAGCGGCACCGGCGAGTTCGCGTGCCTGGCCGGCCGGAGCGGTGTGATGGGGGTGGAGAGCGGACTGTCGGGCGCGCTGGCGACGCTGGAGTGGGCGTCGCACGAGACCGAGCGGCGGCTGATCGCGGCGAACCGGGCGCGGCAGTCCGGCCGGCCGGCTCCGGAGGACACCCGGCGGCCGTTGTGGATCATCGCGGACCGGCCGACGGCGCTCGCCCATGTCGCGGCGGCCGAGGGCCGGGACGATCCGCAGCGGCTGCTCCAGGTGCCGCTGCGGCACGGCCGGGCGGCCGGTGTCACGGTCGTGGTGGCCGATCAGTTCGAGAGCGCCGAGCTGCTGAGCGATCCCGTGAAGAAGCTCACCAAGGCGCGGATCGTGCTCGGGCCGGCCACACCGGAAGAGGTGGCCGCGGTGCTCGGGGCACCGCCGCACACCACACCCACGGCAGAGGTGCCGCCGGGGCGCGGCTATGCGCGGCTCGGCACCGGGCCGGTCCTGCGCCTGCAAGTGCCCGCCACCCCGGATCCGTTCGACGACGCCACGAGCGAGGCGCACCGGCAGGCCGTACTGGCGCTGCTGCCGGAGCGTACGGTTCCGGTCGACGAGGTGCCGGCCACCCCGCAGGTGACGGTCACCAAACCCGCACCGGCCGGTGACCTGGCGCCGGCCGACGATCCGGACGCCGACACGGAGCCGGTCACCACCGATGAGGCGAGGGCCGCCGCGGAGCCGGTTGCCGCGACGACCATCGCGACGAGCGGAACCGGCATGACGACGGTCAAGCCGCCCGGAAAGGTGGCGGTCAACGGGTCACCGGAGGCCGCCCGCGCCGACGGCTGAGCGGCCGTCCTCACGGGTGCCGTCAGGCGACGAAGGCGTGCTGCCGCGTCTCCGACTCGGCAGGGGCACCGGTGGCCACCAGCCGCGCGGCGCCCGCCAGCCGGGTGGCGGCCTCCTCGGCGACCGCCCCGTTGACCGTGAACGGCAGCCGCACGAACCCCTCGAAGGCACCGTCGACACCGAAGCGCGGGCCGGAGGGGACGCGTACCCCCAGCCGCTCCCCCGCCTCGGCGATACGGGAACCGGAGAGCCCGCCGGTCCGGGCCCAGAGGGTGAGGCCGCCGTGCGGCACACTGAACTCCCAGTCAGGGAGGTGCTGTTGCAGCGCGGCGACGATCGCGTCGCGATTCTCGCGGGCCTGCGCGCGGCGGATCTCGACTGCCTGCTCCCAGCCGCCGGACTCCAGGAGCGAGGCGATGGCGAGCTGTTCGAGGACGGGTGAACCCAGGTCGGAGTAGGCGCGGGCGGCCACCAGGCTGCGGATGATGTCCGGCGCCGCCCGCACCCACCCGATACGCATACCGGCCCAGAACGCCTTGCTCGCCGAGCCGACGGTGATGACGGCGCTGCCCGCCGGATCGAACCCGCAGACGGGGCGGGGCGGTTCGGCCTCCTCCTCCAGCCCGAGTTCGACCATCGTCTCGTCGACGACCAGCAGAGTGCCGGCCGACCGCGCCGCGTCGACAAGGCGGCGGCGCTGCTCCTCGCTCGCCAGGCTGCCGGTGGGGTTGTGGTAATCGGCGACGACGTACGCCATACGGGGCGCGGCGTCGCGCATGACCTGGCGCCAGGCGGGGATGTCCCAGCCGGTCAGCCGCTCGCCGAGGGCGACCGGGACGAGCCGGGCGCCGGCGTCCCGCATCAGCTGGAGGATGTTGGCGTACGAGGGGGAATCGACGGCCACCCGCTCGCCGGGGCCCGTACACAGGCGGCAGATGGCGGCGACGGCGCCCATCGCGCCCGTGGTCACCATGATCTGCTCGGGCATCGTGGGGATGCCGCGGGCGGTGTAGCGGTCGGCGAGCGCCTGGCGCAGCACGGGGAGGCCCGCCGGGTAGTCGCCGTGGGTGTGGGCGTACAGCGGGAGGTCGGACATGGCGCCCTGGAAGGCGCGGGTGAGCCAGGGCTCGGGGGCGGGGAGGGCCGCACAGCCGAGGTCGATCATGGAGCCGGCGGCCTCCGGCGGCAGCGGCTCCAGGCCACGGGTGGGCAGGGGGTTGCCGGCCGGGACGGCGGTCCAACTGCCGGAGCCGCGCCGGGACTCCAGGAAGCCTTCGGCGCGCAGCGCTTCGTAGGCGGCGGCGACGGTGGTGCGGCTGACACCGAAGGCGCCGGCCAGCTCGCGCTCGGCGGGCAGCCGGGCGGCGACCGGTACCCGGCCTTCGAGCACGAGGAGGCGTACGCCGTCGGCGAGGCTGCGGTAGGCGGGCAACCGTCGGCCGCCGCCGACCTGTTCGACGTCGCGTGAGTCCTGCGACCGGAGCAGGCGGGCGAGTTGGGGCGCACCTACCGCTGAAGTCCACTGGGCCACGAAAATCAGTCCACCTTCCCCGGATTGGCTCTTAATGCGGAGCCCTTACATGCCACAGGGTCTCATGTGTCAGTCCAATCCTGCCAGGAGGGGGAAGCGTCATGTCCATCACCGAGGAATCCGGCGCGCAGGCCGGTCCAACCGCCGGTACCGCGTCCGACGGGCGATCCAGCACGCGACGGGCACATCTGCCGCGCAGGCTGGTCCAGCTCTACCTGGGGCTCGTCCTCTATGGCGTGAGCATGGGGCTGATGCTGCGTGCCGAGCTGGGCCTGGAGCCGTGGAGCGTGCTCAACCAGGGCCTCTCGTTCCACTCGGGGATGTCGATCGGCATGGTCACGATCGTCTCCGGGGCGTTGATCCTGCTGCTGTGGATTCCGCTGCGCCAGCGTCCGGGGCTCGGCACGGTGTCGAACGTGGTGATCCTCGGCCTGGTGATGGACGCGACGCTGGCGGTGGTGCCCGATCTCGCCTCACTGGGCCTGCGCATCCCGCTGCTGGCATTCGCCGTCGTGCTCAACGGCGCCGCGACCGGCCTCTACATCTCCGCCCGCTTCGGGCCGGGGCCGCGGGACGGCCTGATGACCGGGCTGCACCAGCGGACCGGCCGCCCGCTGCGGCTGGTGCGGACCGCCATCGAGATCACCGTTCTCGCGGCGGGCTACCTCCTCGGCGGGTCCGTGGGCGTGGGGACGGTCGTCTACGCGCTGGCCATCGGGCCGCTCGCGCAGTTCTTCATCCGGCGCTTCGCGATCAAGGGCCTGCCCGCGAAGCCGTCACTGGTGGTGGCCGGTGAAAGCCCCCGTCCGGAGCAGGCGATACTGCCCGAGTGACCCGCGCGATACGCCCCCGCCACCGCTACTTCGACCACCCCGCCCCGCTCCCCTTCGCTCACCGGGGCGGGGCCGCGGACGGTCTGGAGAACACCGCGGCCGCCTTCCGGCGCGCGGTGGACCTCGGATACCGCTATCTGGAGACCGATGTGCACGCCACATCGGACGGCAGGCTCGTCGCCTTCCACGACGCGACGCTGGACCGGGTCACGGACACCCGCGGGACGATCGGCACCCTCCCCTGGCGGGCGGTGCGCACCGCCCGCGTCGCCGGCCGGGAGCCCCTCCCCCTTTTCGAAGAGCTCCTCGAGGAGTTCCCGTCGGCCCGCTGGAACATCGACGTCAAGGCGGAGGCCGCACTGCCCCCGCTGCTGGAGCTGCTGGGCCGGACCGGTGCCTGGGACCGGGTCTGCGTCGGCTCGTTCTCGGAGGCCCGGGTCGCGCGGGCGCAGCGGCGGGCGGGCCCGCGGCTGGCGACCTCACTGGGCACCCGTGGTGTGGCCGGGCTGCGGATGCGTTCGTACGGGCGCGGTGCGCTGCCGCTGGACCGGCTGCTGGGCGCGGCGGTACGACGCGGTGCGGCGTGCGTACAGGTCCCCGTACGCCAGTGGGGGCTGCCCGTCGTCGATGCGCTGTTCCTGCGCGCGGCGCATGCGTTCGGCCTGCAGGTCCATGTCTGGACGGTCAATGAGGCCGATCGGATGGCGGCGCTGTTGGATCTTGGGGTGGATGGCATCATGACCGATCACATCGAGACACTGCGTACCGTGCTGACCGAGCGCGGCTCCTGGGTCTGAGGGCCGCCCGCGGCCCGGCGGGTGCCGTGGTGACGGGGACAGGAAGACGGGGGTGGGCGCGGTGAGCGCACAGACCGTGGCCGAGGACGGGGCGGAAAGAGCCGTCCGGCGCCGCGAACAACGCGGCTGGTATTGGTACGACTGGGCCAACAGCGTCTATTCGACGAGCGTGCTGACCGTCTTCCTGGGGCCGTATTTGACCTCGGTGGCGAAGGCCGCGGCGGACGTGGACGGTTTCGTTCATCCCCTGGGCATTCCGGTGCGGGCGGGGTCCTTCTACGCGTACGCGGTGTCGGCCTCACTGCTGCTGTCCGTGCTGGCGATGCCCATGGCCGGGGCGCTGGCGGACCGCACCGGCCGCAAGAAGCCGCTGCTGGGCTTCTGCGCGTATACAGGTGCGGCGGCGACGACCGGCATGTTCTTCCTGGGCGGCGAGCGCTATCTGCTGGGCGGGGCCCTGCTGGTCATCGCGAATGTGTCCTTCGTGGTGTCGATGATGCTCTACAACTCCTTCCTGCCCCAGATAGCCGAGCCCGACGAACGGGACGCGGTGTCCTCCAGGGGCTGGGCCTTCGGCTACGCGTCCGGCGCCCTCGTCCTGGTCGCCAACCTGGCGCTGTATGCCGGGCACGACTCCTTCGGGGTCAGCGAGGGCACCGCGGTACGCATCTGCCTGGCCTCCGCCGGGCTGTGGTGGGGCGGCTTCTCCCTCATACCGCTGCGCCGGCTGCGGGACCGGCGGGCGGCGGCGGACGGCCCCCCGGGCAAGGGGGCGGCCGGCGCGCCGCTCGGCCAGGGCTGGCGGCAACTGCGGGAGACGCTGCGCCACATGCGCCGCCACCCCCTCACGCTGTCCTTCCTCCTGGCGTATCTCGTCTACAACGACGGGGTGCAGACGGTGATCACCCAGGCCTCGGTGTACGGCTCCGAGGAGCTGGAGCTTGACCAGACGACGCTGATCGTGGCGATCCTGCTGGTGCAGGTGCTGGCCGCGGCGGGGGCGTTGCTGATGGGGCGGCTCGCCCGGCGGTACGGCGCGCAGCGGACCGTTCTCGGCTCGCTGGTGGCGTGGGCGCTGACGATCGCGGTGGGGTACTTCCTGCCGGCGAAGGCACCGGTGTGGTTCTTCGGCCTGGCCGCCGGGATCGGTCTGGTCCTGGGAGGCAGTCAGGCGCTCTCGCGGTCGTTGTTCTCGCATCTGGTGCCGCGCGGGAAGGAGGCCGAGTACTTCTCCGCGTACGAGATGAGCGACCGGGGCGTGAGCTGGCTGGGACCGCTTGTGTTCGGTGTGGCCTACCAGCTGACCGGGAGCTACCGGGACGCGATCCTGTCCCTGGTGGCCTTCTTCGTGGTCGGTTTCGTGCTGCTCGCGAGGGTGCCCGTACGGCGGGCGATCCTGGCGGCGGGAAATCCCGTACCCGACCGGATTTAGGTTCGGAGCGTGCGGGCCGGTAGTGTACGCCTTTGGCTCACCAGGCGGACCGTTACTGCGCGCTCAACCATTCGAGGCGCTGGGTGACATTCGCTGCCAGATGTGACAAACCGGGCGATGGTGGGTACAACAAGGGGCGGCACGAAGGAAGGCAGCGGCGCACAGCGCCTCCGTCAAGGGCGGTGGTGGGCGACGGGTGGGCGCATGTCCCGCAACGGGAATCTTCACCGCCGACCGGACGTTGACCGGATGACGACGACAGCGACACCTGTCCTGTGGGCGACAAGCCCGGGAGGCACGATTCATGAGTGAGCGAGCTCTCCGCGGCACGCGACTCGTGGTGACCAGCTACGAGACCGACCGTGGCATCGACCTGGCCCCGCGCCAGGCGGTGGAGTACGCATGCCAGAACGGCCATCGATTTGAGATGCCGTTCTCGGTTGAGGCCGAGATTCCGCCGGAGTGGGAGTGCAAGGTATGCGGTGCACCCTCTCTTCTGGTGGATGGCGACGGCCCTGAGGAGAAGAAGGGTAAGCCCGCGCGTACGCACTGGGACATGCTCATGGAGCGGCGTACCCGCGAGGAGCTGGAGGAGGTGCTGGCCGAAAGGCTGGCCGTCCTGCGCTCCGGCACCATGAACATTGCCGTGCATCCGCGCGACAGCAACCGCAAGTCCGCCTGACAGCCGGACTTCATCAGAGCAGTACCGCAGTAACGCAAGCACAAGGGCCGGGGCCACTGCACTCGCAGTGGCCCCGGCCCTTGTGCGTTTGCCCGGCGGTCCCGAGCGCCGTCCTCAGCCGGTCAGCGGGGGGTCCTGGCGCGGGGCCGGCGGGTCGTCGTCGTGATGGATGACCTCGCCCTGGACGACCTTGCCGTCCGGCCGGTGCATACGCGCCTGCTGGAAGGCATCGCCGAGCGTCCCCGGAGTCCCGGACGACCGGCGGGCCAGCAGCTTCTCAGCGCGGCGGTGGAGCAGCTTCCCGACCGGCGGGAAGAGGCAGAGCAGGCCCAGGACGTCGGTCACCAGGCCCGGCACCATGAGCAGCAGCCCGGCGAGCATCGGCAGGGTGTTGTCGCCGCCCGCCGCCGCGGGATCCTTGGACGATGCCGCGGGATCACCGCCGGCCTGCAGGGTCTCGGTGAGCTTCCGCCAGGCGCGGCGGCCCGCCCGCTTGATCACATACGCGCCGGCGATCACGCCGCCGAGCAGCAGCAGAAAGACCGTCAGGCCGTTCGTGGCGCCGGCGACCACGATCAGCAGCCAGACCTCCAGCACCATCCAGGCGGCGATGCCCAGCGGAAGGAACCGGCGGGCGCGCGAGCGCCGGGGCGGCTGCGGACCGGGCGGGGGCGTGGCTCCGAACGTCATGCCTCAAGTGTGCCCGACCTGATCGGCACGACAGGCCCCAAGGTCACCTTTTTGATCATTCCGGGATCCGGCCGGGGACGTACCGGGCCGCCGGGAGTCAGCGACCGCGGATCTTGCCCACGCGGGTGCCGACGCCCCAGGCCGTGATCCGCCACAGCGCCTCGACCACGATGTCCCGGCTCATCTTGCTGTCGCCGCGCTCGCGCTCGACAAAGGTGATCGGGACCTCGACGACATGCAGCCCGGCCTGCACCGCACGGCGGGCCAGATCGACCTGGAAGCAGTAGCCCTGGGACGCCACCTCGTCGAGCCCGAGGCTCTTGAGCGTCTCGGCACGGAAGGCGCGGTAGCCGCCGGTCACGTCGCGCATCGGGACGTCCAGCAGGATCCGCGAGTAGGTGCTGCCGCCGCGGGAGAGCATCTCCCGGTGCTTGGGCCAGTTCACGACGCGGCCGCCGGGCACCCAGCGCGAGCCGAGCACGAGGTCGGCGCCCTTGAGCGCGGTGAGCAGCCGGGGCAGCTCCTCGGGCTGGTGCGAGCCGTCCGCGTCCATCTCGACGAGTACGTCGTAGCCGTGGTCGATACCCCACTGGAAGCCCGCGAGGTAGGCGGCGCCGAGGCCTTCCTTGCCCTTGCGGTGCAGCACATGGACCTGCTCGTCCGTGCCGGCCAGCTCGTCGGCGAGCTTCCCGGTGCCGTCGGGGCTGTTGTCGTCCGCGACGAGCACATGCGCCTCGGGGACGGCGGACCGCACCCGCGAGACGATCGGCTTGATGTTCTCCGCCTCGTTGAACGTCGGAATGATCACCAAGGTGGTGCCGAGCGGACCGTACTGCCGCTGACCGCCGTCTGTCACTGCTGCCCCTTCTCGTCCTTCGTACGCCCGCGCCGGCCGATGACTGTCGCGGCGGCACAGGACAGAAGTCCCACGATAGCGAGCGCCCACTCAGGAGCCGCACCGACGCGGTCGGCGAGCGTCGTTTCGTCGCGCAGCGGGAGGCGCGCGGTGACGACCCCCTGGGTGAATTCGGGGATCTGCTGCGTGATCTTGCCATCGGGGGCGACGACGGCGCTGATTCCGCTGGTGGCGGCGGTGACCACGGCCCGGCCGTGTTCGACGGCGCGCAGCTTGGACATGGCCAGCTGCTGCTCGGGCTGGCCGGTCCCGCCGTAGGTGGCGTTGTTGGTCTGGATGACCAGCGCCCGCGCCCCGGCGTCGACGGTGTCGTGCACGATCTCGTCGTAGGCGACCTCGAAGCAGATGACGTCGCCGAGCTTGGCGGGGCCGACGTTCAGCACGCCGGTGTGGTCGCCCGGGTAGAAGTCGCGGGGCACCCGCTGCAGGCGCGTGATGATCTTGCTGAGCTGCGCCCGGAACGGCACATATTCGCCGAACGGCACCGGGTGCTGCTTGGTGTACGAGGCGCCGGGGCCCTTCTTCGGGTCCCAGACGATGCCTTCGTTGAAGACGTAGCCCTTCTTGGAGGGGTGGTCGACAAGGGCACCGACGAGCACCGGGACGCCGACCGACTTCACCGCCGCGTCGATCCGGTCGTAGGCCTGCGGGTACCGGAAGGGGTCGAGGTCCGAGGAGTTCTCGGGCCAGATGACCAGGTCGGGCTTCTTCGCCCGGCCGGCCTTGATGTCCGCGGCGAGCTTCTCGGTGGCCGTGGCGTGGTTGTCGAGGATCTTCATCGGGCGGCCCAGGAAGTCCATTCCGGGCTGCTGGACGTTGCCCTGGACGACAGCGATGTCAGCCGTGTCGTCGGCCTTCGTGGGGACGGGTACGACCGCGCCGGCCAGGGTGACCGCGGCGGCGAGTCCGAACGCCTCCAGGGCGGGCACCGCACGGCGCGGCGAGAAGGCCCCCCGCAGGCTCCAGAGGGTGGCCAGGCAGGCCGCCAGCAGCCCCCCGGCCAGCGCCACGGCGAAGGTCACCAGGGGCGCCCCGCCGAGCGCGGCGAGCGGGGTGAACGACGAACCGGTGTTGGCGAAGGCGAGCCGCCCCCAGGGAAAGCCGCCGAACGGGAGCCGGTCCCGGGCCCATTCCTGGGCGACCCAGAGGCAGGCGGTCCACAGCGGCCAGGCCGGCAGCCGGGAGGTGCCGGCGAGCGCGGCACCGAGGGCCGCCGTGAACAGCGCCTCGGCGACGGAGAGTCCGACCACCGCGTCCCAGCCGACCACATGCAGCCACTTGAGCAGGATCAGGAAGAACGGCACCCCGAAGACGAGGCCGGTCCAGGCGCCCTGCCGTACCCGTCGGCCGCGGGTGAGCAGCGAGAGCGCGGCGACGGCCAGGAAGGACAGCGGCCACAGGTCGTACGGCGGGAAGGCGAGGGCGAGTCCGACACCGGAGACGACGGCGAGGACGGTGCGCGGTGCCTCGCGGCGGACGAGCGCGGCGAGCCGCCGGGCGCGGCCGGGGCGACGGGGCGCGGCGGTCGGTCCCGTTTCGGCGGGCGGCACCGGGCCGTCGTCGGGCGTGGCGCCGCTGACGGCTTCTTCGGTGGTGTGGGAGCCCGATGACACGGTCGCGGCCTTCCTGCAGGTCGTGCGGTGATGAGCTGACCGTACCCCGGGTGGCTGCGTTCGCGGGTGCAGGGTGCGCGCGGTAGAGGGCCCGCGGGGAGGGGGCGGGCGGCCGCAGAGTGGTGCGGATCGGGGCCCGGCGCCCTTCGGGCCGACCTGGGACCCGCTGGCTGCGGGTCGACCGAAAGCCGTTGTCTACTGAGCATCCGGGCCCCACCCGGGTCGCACCTGCCGACCGGCCGAACCGTCTCATCGCCTCGTGCCGCTGGTGCTGGACCTGGCTCCCAGTGGCGGTGCGCCGGTTGGCGTTCCGCCCCATGGCCCAGCTGCGTTCGACGAATGCGCGGAGGTCTACCGAGCGGACGTCCTGTGGTGGACTCGGCCGAACCTACCGGCCGTCGACCGGCTGCTGTCAACAGGTGCTCCGCCTGCGTCGTTTTCGCGTCGTACCAGGTCAGTGCCGAGCAAGCGCAGGTGGGGCGAGTAGCTGCAAGCACGCTGCTCGGCGGGACCTGACCGCCCGAAGTCACTCGTTCGGCCGCCCGAAGACCGTGTGCCCGCCGACGACCGTGCTCAGGCACACCGGCAGGTCGCCGCCGGGGGTGAGATCGGGCAGGCCAGGGGTGCCGGAGCGGGGGTCGGTCGACCAGCGTTCGACGCGTTCGTCGGGGGCCTGGACGACCAGGTCGCCGGTGCGCCAGACCGCGTAGTCGGCGGGGGCGCCGGGCACCAGGACGCCCGCGTCGTCACGGCCGATGGCACGCCAGCCGCCGCGGGTGTGGGCGGTGAACGCGGCGCGGGCGGAGATGCCGTGGCCGGGGGTGCGGTGGAAGACGGCGGCCCGCAGGGTGCCCCAGGGGTCGAGCGGGGTGACCGGGCTGTCGGAGCCGAGGGCGAGCGGCACACCGGCCTTGAGCAGGGCGGCGTACGGGTTGAGGGTGCGGGCGCGTTCGGCGCCGAGGCGGGTGGCGTACATGCCGCTCGCGCCGCCCCAGGCCGCGTCGAACGCCGGCTGGACGGAGGCCGTCAGGGCCAGCTCGGCGAAGGCGGCGATGGTGGCCTCGGTGAGCATTTCGGCGTGTTCGACGCGGTGCCGGGCGGCGCGGACGCGGGGCAGGCCGACGCGTTCGGCGGCGGCCCGTACGCCGTCGGCGACGGTGGTCAGGGCGGCGTCGCCGATGGCGTGGAAGCCGGCCTGGAGCCCCGCTTCAGTGCAGGCGGCGACGTGTGCGGCGACGGCCGCGGCATCGAGCTGCGCGGTGCCGGTGTGGGCGGCGTCGGTGTACGGGGCGTGCAGGTGCGCGGTGTGCGAGCCGAGGGAGCCGTCGGCGAAGAGGTCGCCGGCCGCGCCGAGGGCCCCGAGCTCACGGATCCGGTCGGCTTCCTTTGCGGATGCGATCAGTTCGGCCCAGTAGCCGACGACGCGCGGCCCGCGCCCCTCGGCTGCCAGCGCGAGCAGCGCGGTGAAGTCGTCCTCGCCGGAGATGTCGGGGCCGGCGCATTCATGGAGGCTGCCGATGCCGAGCGAGGCGGCGTGGGCGAGGGCGGCTGCCTGGGCGTCGGCCCGCTGCGCCGGGGTGACGGTGGCGTACGCGGCCTCGCGCGCGGCGTGGTGGGCGTCGCCGGTCAGCGGCGCGTCGGCGTGGAAGCCGGACCGGTCGCGGATGCCGCGCACCTGGTCGAGCAGGGCCGTGGTGACGACCGCGGAGTGCACGTCGACGCGGGTGAGGTAGAGGGGGCGGCCGTCGGTCGCTGCGTCCAGTTCGGCGCGGGAGGGCGGGCGGCCCTCGGGCCAGGCGCTGGCGTCCCAGCCGTGGCCGAGCAGGATCCGGTCGGTGGGGCGGGCGGCGGCGTACGCGCGGATCCGGGCCAGCGCGTCGGGCAGGGTGGTGGCGCGGGACAGGTCGAGGCCGGTGAGCGCGAGGCCGGTGGCCGTCGTGTGCACATGTGCGTCCGTGAACGCGGGGGTGACGAGCGCACCGTCGAGGTGGACGGTCTCGTCCACGCCGTCCGCGAAGGAATCGGCGGCGCCTTCCTCACCGACCCAGGCGATGCTGCCGCCCTCGACCACCATGGCGGTGGCGAAGGGGTCCGCCGGGCTGTGCACCTCGCCGCCGCGCAGGAGGACGGTCCGCGGGCGGGCCGAGGTGGGGGAGGTCATCCGGGCCGGGGCCGAAGGCCGGTTCCGGGCGGGGTCGGGGGTGCGCTGGCTCATACCGGACAGTTTGGCCCCTGCGCGCGGGCGGGCCGTGCGCGGGGTCGGATGCCCGGTCAGATACGGGGCGGGCGGGCTTCGTACGGGGTGGAGAGCACGACCGTGGTGCGGGTCGAGACGCCGGCCTGCGTGCGGATGCGGGTGAGCAGATGCTCCAGCTCCAGGGGCGTGGCGACGCGGACCTTGAGGATGTAGTTCTCGTCGCCGGCGACGCTGTGGCAGGCCTCCAGCTCGGGCACGTCCGCGAGTCGTTCCGCGATGTCGTCCGGCGCGCTGGGGTCGAAGGGTTTCACCGAGATGAAGGCGGTGAGCGGCAGGCCCACGGCTTCCGGGTCCACGATGGCGGCATAGCCCCTGATGACACCGCGCTGCTCCAGCCGGCGCACACGCTGGTGCACCGCCGAGGTCGACAGGCCAGTGGCCTTGCCCAGGTCGGTGTAGCTCATCCGCCCGTCCTTGACGAGCAGATCCACGATTTGTCGGTCCAACTCCTCCACCCGCTCAACCTACTGTGCTCGGGCGCGTGTGCGCACCGCGCGCCGGATCGTGGACACCCTTACGCCGGGCCGTGTGATGAACGCCACAGGCATGAATCGGTGTCCGCCGGGCGGCCGCGATTATGCGCACGGCATGAAGGGAATTGCTCCCGGTGGCCGGGACCGCCCGTCACAGGAAGTCAGCGGTCCGACCGGCCCACCCGAGGGGGATGGACATCATGCGACGCCTGAAGCAGGAATCCGGTGCGGCGAACCTCAGCACCGAGGAGGGCGACAGTCCCGGTTTCTCCGGTGACGACGACAGCTACTCTTCCGACGACGGCCATGCGTCTTTCGAGACCTTGGAGATCTACCGCGTGAGCTGCCCGGACTGCGCGCAGCCGATCGCCCTGCTGGCGGACGAGGACACGCTTCCGGAGCACGCGATGTGCCCCTCGCCGTGGAATCCGTTCGGTCTGACGGTGTGCCAGGGGTCGGGGCGGCCGGCGGCCGAGGTGCCGTCGACCGAGGACGCCCTGGAGGCCCAGGAGCAGGACGCGGCCGTGCTGTTGACGCTTCCGGAGAGCCTGGACTGGCGCCGCCAGCCGTTCTCGCACATCGGCGGGCCCGACGGCCGGCCGACGCGGGTGCCGCAGATGCGTCGCAGCGCCTGAGCGCCCCTTGAGGCAGTCAAGTCAACTCCCGTGACCAAGGGGGTTGTTACGGTCGCGGAGTCGTTGTCCGACGGACTCAGGAGTGACCGTGGCCCCACCCCCGTTGCACTGCCCGCGCTGCGGTAGCCCGGCGGAGGGATTCGAGGGGTGCCGGTCCTGCGCGAGCGAGGGCATCGGCGTCAACACCCCTCCCCCGCTCGTGGATCTGACAGGCCATCACCTCGCGGCCTACCCGGGTGGGCCCTGGGGCTGGCCCGGGACCCTGCCGACCACCGGCCCGCCGGTCACCCTCGGCGAGGGGAACACCCCGAACATCCGGCTGCGCAGGGAGCTTCCGGGCAGCCAACCTCCCGCCGGCACCGGCGAGTTGTGGCTGAAGTACGAGGGCGGCAATCCGACCGGTTCGCACAAGGACCGGGCGATGGCCGCCGGGGTGGCGGCCGCGGTGGCCGCGGGTGCGGGGACCGTCGTCGCGGCATCCTCCGGGAATGCGGGTGCGGCGGCCGCGGCGTACGCGGCACGGGCCGGGCTGCGGTGTGTGGTGTTCACCAACGAGCAGGTACCGGCAGGGCTGCGGGCGCAGATCGACGCGCTGGGCGCCGAGCGGGTGGTCCACCGGGGCAGCTCCGCCGAACGCAACGCAGCCATGGCGCAGAGTGTCGCCGAGCGCGGCTGGTATCCGCTGACCAGCTACTCCTCACCATCCTCTGGCGGCAACCCGTACGCCAACGAGGGCTACAAGTCGGTCGCGTACGAGCTGGCGCGGGACTTCGCCGGCCGGGCGATCGGGGCGGTCGTGGTGCCCACCAGCCGGGCGGATCTGCTGGCCGGAATCGGCCGTGGGTTCCGGGAGTTGGCGGCGGCCGGGCTGGTGGCGCAGGTGCCGCGGCTGGTGGCCGCCGAGCCGGCGCGGTCGGCGCCCTTCACCGCCGCGCTGCGCTGCGCGGACCGGGCGGATCAGGAGCTGACGCGGGTGACGGACCGGCCGTCGGTGGCCTTCTCACTGGGCGAGGAACGGCCGTGCTGGCAGGGGCTGGACGCCTTGTGGCGCAGCCGTGGCACGGCGGTCGCGGTGACGGACGACGCGATCATGGCGGAATGCCGTCGGCTTGCGGCGGAGGGCCTGATCATGGAGCCGTCGTCCGCGGTCGCGGTGGCGGTGGCGCGGGGGCCTGCCGTGGCGCCCGGGGAGCTGGTGGTCGCCGTCGGCACCGCCACGGGTCTGAAGGGTCTGGTGGGCTGAGAGGCCGGTGGGCGGGCCGTCGGGGTAGGGCTGTCCGATCAGGCCGGATCGGGCCCCTCCATGCGCCCTGATCCGCGCGGGAGGGGCGGGCGGCGTCGCGCCGGTGCCGCCCGCCCCTCCCCCGTGCTCAGTGCGATTCGGGCCCGGCCAGGTGGCGGGCGATGACCATGCGCTGGATCTGGTTGGTGCCCTCGACGATCTGCAGGACCTTGGCCTCGCGCATGAAGCGCTCGGCCGGGAAGTCGAGGGTGTAGCCGTAGCCGCCGAGGATCTGCACGGCGTCCGTGGTCACCCGCATCGCGGTGTCCGTGCAGAACAGCTTGGCCATCGCCGCTTCCTTGGAGAACGGAGCTCCGGCGTCCCGCAGCCGGGCGGCGGCGAGATAGAGCGCGCGGCCCGCCTCCACCTGGGTGGCCATGTCGGCCAGCATGAAGCGCAGGCCCTGGAAGTCGGCGATGGGGCGGCCGAATTGACGTCGCGCCGCGGCGTAGGTGACCGCCTCGTCCAGGGCGGCCTGCGCGACGCCGATGGCGCAGGCAGCGATGCCCAGCCGGCCGGATTCGAGCGCCGAGAGGGCGATGGTGAAGCCCTGCCCTTCGTCGCCGATGCGGCAGGAATCGGGGAGGCGGACGCCGTCGAAGTGGAGCTGGGCCGTCGGGGAGCCCTTCATGCCCATCTTGCGCTCGGGTACGGCGGCGCTCAGACCTTCGGCGTCGCCGGGGACGAGGAAGGCGGTGATGCCGTGGGCGCCGCTGCCGCCGGTGCGTGCCAGCACGGTATAGAAATCGGCCACGCCGCCATGGGTGATCCAGGCCTTGGTGCCGCTCAGCGTCCAGGTGTCGCCGTCGCGGGTGGCGCGGGTGGTGAGGGAGGCGGCGTCGGAGCCCGAGGCCGGTTCGGAGAGGCAGTACGCGCCGAGGAGACCGCCGCCGAGCATGGCCGGAAGGTGTTCGGCGCGCTGTTCCTTGGTGCCGTATCCGGCGAGCGCGTGGCAGGCGAGGGTGTGCACGCTCACGCCGAGGCCGACGGTGAGCCGCGCGGCGGCAAGTTCTTCGAGGACCTGGAGGTACACCTCGTAGGGCTGTTCGCCGCCGCCGAACTCCTCGGCGTACGGGAGGGACAGCAGGCCGGATTCCGACAGCAGGGCGAACGTCTCGCGCGGGAAGCGGCCGGCGTCCTCCTCCTCGGCGGCGGTCGGCTTGATCTCACGCTCGGCGAGCTCGCGTACGAGCGTCAACAAGTCGCGGGCTTCCTCCGTGGGCAGCCTGCGGTCCACCGGCCGGTTGCCGTACTCGGTCATGCGGCGCTCTCCTCCCTGTCGGGCGCTGCGGCGACGCGCGCGCGGGGTGAGGCGGCGACGCCGGTTTCCGGGGTGCTCAGCCGATGATCGTCTCCCGGGTCGCGGAAGGCGATGACCTGCGGCTGTGGCGCTAGGAGTATGCCCGATCGGCGGCCCCACGTCACGGGTTGATCATTACTGGCTGTCCGGTTCCGGCCCGCGCTCACTCGGCCATGAAATTGGTCCGAACCATTGACGCACTGGTCTAGTCCTTCTAGCTTCTCCTCCAACGTTCAACGCGTTCATGCCACATTCCGAACGCAGGTCAGGCTCCACCTCGCCCCCCTCCGAGGAGACGACATGCTCAGACCGCTCCGGAAGCGATCGCCGCGCCGGCTGATCGCCGCCACCACCGCCCTCTGTACGGCGGCACTGGCAGGCACCCTGCTCGCCGGATCCGCCGCCGCCGACCCGGCCGGCGCCCCCACCGCGAAGAGCCCGACGGCCGCCACGTCCCAGGCCGTCAACGCGGCCGCCCCGCAGGCGAAGCCGGCCGCCGCGGGCAACAAGGTCGTCGGATACTTCACCAACTGGGGTGTCTACGCCCGGAATTACCACGTCAAGAACATCGAGACATCGGGGTCCGCGAGCAAGCTGACCCACATCAACTACGCCTTCGGCAACGTCCAGGGCGGCAAGTGCGCCATCGGTGACTCCTACGCCGACTACGACAAGGCGTACACCGCCGACCAGAGCGTCGACGGCAAGGCGGACACCTGGGACGACGGCGCGCTGCGCGGCAACTTCAACCAGCTGCGCAAGCTCAAGAAGCTGCACCCGAACCTCAAGGTGATCTGGTCGTTCGGCGGCTGGACCTGGTCGGGTGGCTTCGGCGAGGCCGCGAAGAACCCGGACGCCTTCGCGCAGTCCTGCCTCGACCTGGTCGAGGACAAGCGCTGGGCGGATGTCTTCGACGGCATCGACATCGACTGGGAGTACCCCAACGCCTGCGGCCTGACCTGCGACACCAGCGGCAAGGACGCCTTCACCGGCGTCATGAAGGCGCTGCGCTCGAAGTTCGGGCAGAGCAACCTGGTCACCGCGGCGATCACCGCGGACGCCTCGGACGGCGGCAAGATCGAGGCCGCCGACTATGCGGGCGCGGCCCAGTACGTCGACTGGTACGACCCGATGACGTACGACTACTTCGGTGCGTGGGACGCCAAGGGCCCGACGGCTCCGCACTCCCCGCTCACGTCGTACAACGGCATTCCGAAGGCCGGGTTCAACACCACCGATACCACCAAGAAGCTCAAGGACCTCGGCGTTCCGGCGGGCAAGCTGCTGCTGGGCATCGGGTTCTACGGCCGCGGCTGGAGCGGCGTCACCCAGGACGCGCCCGGCGGTACGGCGACCGGCGCGGCGCCGGGCAAGTACGAGGCCGGTATCGAGGACTACAAGGACATCAAGGGCCGCTGCCCGGCCACGGGCAAGGTGGGCGGCACCGCGTACGCCAAGTGCGGTGACCAGTGGTGGAGTTACGACACTCCGGAGACCATCGGCTCGAAGATGGCCTACAAGGACGCGCAGGGCATGGGCGGCACGTTCTTCTGGGAGCTCAGCGGTGACACCTCCAACGGCGAACTGATCAAGTCGATCAAGTAGCCGCGTCGGCGGCTCCATCGGGAGCGGCCGCAAGAAATCAGCCAGGTACATGCAGAGTGAGGGCGGGAGGCTTGAGGCCTCCCGCCCTCACGCGCTTCGCGTGAGGGCGGCCGCTCAGGCGGACGGACGCGGCGGCGCCGGGCAGTCCGGCTCGTACTCCTCGATCAGCCGGAGCGTGTCCCCCAGGCCGCGTACCAGCAGCGCGGCCACTGTCTCGCGGGGCAACTCCTGCGCCGCGATCCAGTCGAGGGTGACGCCCTCGACGCTGGAGAGCCATCCGGTCAGCGCGGTGCGGGCCAGTACCGGGATGTCGTCGCGGCCCCAGGCGCCCAGCGCGATGGTGTGCAGCAGCCGGGAGCGGACCCTCTCGCGGATGGCCAGCACCTCGGCGTCGAATCCGACGCCGCCGGTGATGATGGCGCGGTAGGCGGCCTGGTGGTGCTGGGCGTAGCGCAGATAGCCGTCGACGGTGCGCTCGACGCGTTCGACCGGCGGCAGGTCATGGGTGCTGCCGGCCCGCTCGACGAGTTCGGCCACGGCGTCCTCGATGATCGCGAGGTAATAGCCGCGCTTGTTGGTGAAGTAGTAGTAGATCAAACCCTTGGCCACCCCGGCCTGGCGGGCGATGTCGTCCATGGACAGCGCGTCATAGGACGTGTCGGCGAACAACTTCCGTCCGGTGGCTATCAGTTCGGCGCGGCGCGCCTGGGAACGCACGGTGTCGCGGGCGGCCGGCCGAGCATCGCCACCGCGCTGTTGACTCTTGTTCAAAATCCGCCCTAGTCTCCAACTGCCCGGAGTTTTCCGCAGTATGACAGAACGTCATCACCTGCGGCTTCGCTCCGCAGTGACTCGATGAAGCACTTCCTTCGCGCATCAGACCGTGTCCGTCGCTGCCCCGGGGAGGACGCAGTGAGCACATCGATCCGCACATCGCCCGAAGGGCGAACCTCATGGAGGAAGAGCGCCGTGGTGGCGCTGCCCGCCGTACTCGCGGTGGGCGTCCTCGCGACCGTGATGGCCCAGGGCGCCCTGGCCGCGTCCTTCGCCGTATCCGGCACCAACTTCCAGGTGGCGTCCGGAAAACTGACCAGCAGCGGCCTGTCCTCGTACGTCCACACCGACCGCGACACGGACGGCAACGGCCATCCCGTGGCACTGCTCGGCATCGGCAAGGCCACACTCGCGGACATCTGCCAGTCGGCGCGGGTGAAGACCCCCGTCGGGACGGTGGTGTTCAAGCTGACCGCGGGAGGCAAGGCCGGGGCGGTGACCGCCGACAGCCTCGTCATCGACGGTGAGGACCTGGTGGGCGACGCGCGGTTCGGCACCGCCCAGATCGGCCGCGACGCCGGTTCCCTGGACGCCGTACCGGGAGTCAAGGGCCCCAAGGGGAAGTTCGGCCTGCAGGCCGGTGACATCGAGGTCGCCGGTGTCCGGTCGCACGCGTGGTCGGCCACCGGCGGCGACTTCCGCCTCAAGGGAATGCGGGTCAGCGTGAGCCTGGACGGCACCTCGTGCTTCTGAGCGCGGTCCGGGCCCGCTCGGGCGATCGGCTCGAACGCCGGCTGCCCTGGCCACGGCGGCGGGCGCGCCTGCGGCGGTGGCGGCGCAGCCGGCCGTTCTGGGCCGGGCTGCTGCTTCTGCTCGGCGGCGCCGAACTGCTGCTGGTCCCGCTGTCGCCGCTGACCGTGCTGGTGAGCCTGGGTCTCGGCGGGCTGGCGGCGCTGGGCATCGGGCTGGCCCTGATGGTGGCCGGGCTGTTCCTGTGGTGCACACCCGCCGCGCACCACTACGTCAGCGTCCACGCGCTGATCCTCTCGGTGCTCTCCTTCGCCGCGACGAATCTGGGCGGCTTTCTGGTCGGCATGGGGCTGGGGATCGCCGGCAGCGCGATGGGCTTCGGGTGGACGCCGGGGCGGGACGCCAGGAGCGAGGTCGCGCCGGGGCGGGACGCCGTGGCCGGGTTCGCGCCTGGGGAGGACGTGGCCGCGTCCCGCTCCGGAACGCGGGCCGCTCGGCGCGCCGACAGGGGCGGGAAGGCGCCGGCCGTCGTCCTGCCGATCGCCCTGCTGATGACCGTCGGCGGCCCGGCGCCGCCGGCGCGCGCCGCAGCGCCGGTCCCGGCCCCGCCCCACCCACCGACCGTGACCACCACGATGTTCGCGCCCCAGGGCTTTCTGCTGGCCGGGGTCACCGACGTCCCCACGGCGGACGGCCCGGTCAAGGCGATGGTGCTGAAGATGAAGGCGGCCTCGCTCACCGACTACCGCCTCACCACCCGCGACGGCAACCCCGAACTCGGCCTGAGGGCCGACTCGTTGGACCTCAGCGGCGAGGTCACGCTCTACCTCACCAAGTTCAGCGGCTGCCTTGAGGGCCTGGTCTGCCTCACCTTCACACCCGACACGCTCCCGGTGCCACCGGTCGTCCCGCCCTTCGTCTTCATGACGGATGTCGAGGCCGAACAGGCCCTGGTCACCTCGGACCTGATCGTGGCCGACGGGCTACGCCTCAACGCGGACGCCCGCCGGCCTCCCGCCCCCTCCTGACCCGCGCACGGGGGCGCACCGCGTCACCTCCCCCGCCCCCGCGCCCCCGGCCGACCGCGGCGGGGGTTTACGCCCCCGCCCGGTACGAGCACCATCGGCGTACGGGATCCACACGGGATCCATCTGCGTAGGGGCCGCGGACCCACCGGGGGGGCTCGCCGGGGCCGGAGCCGCATCGGAAAGGTGGCACGTGGTCAACCCTTGGCTGGCGATGCCGGCGGGCGCCGATCCGGCGGAGCACACCCGCAGCGTGCGGCGGGCGCACGAAGCGTTCCTGTCCGGCGGCACCGTGACACCGCCGGTCCGCCGGGTCGTCGCCGAATCCTGGCGTCGTTCGGCGGACGCACGGGCGGCATCCGACGGCGCCGCGACCATCGAACTGGACGAGCCCGCCCTGCGCGCCTACCGGGAGCACCATCCCCTCGCCCGCGCGATGCCCGTCTTCCGGGAACTGCTGGGCAGCATCGCGCAGGACGGGGCACATCTGTTGGCGGTCTGCGATCCGCAGGGGCGGATGCTGTGGGTCGAGGGCCACCCGGGAGTGCGGCGCAGTGCGGAGCGGATGAACTTCGTCGTCGGGGCCCGCTGGGACGAGCGGCATGCCGGCACCAACGCGCCCGGCACCGCACTGGCCGCCGATCACGCCGTACAGATCTTCGCCGCCGAGCACTACAACCGTCAGGTGCAGCGCTGGACCTGTGCCGCGGCCCCGCTGCACGATCTGCGGACCGGGCGGCTGCTGGGCGCCGTGGACATCACCGGCGGCGACCACCTGGCGAGCCCGCACAGCCTGGCCCTGGTGCAGGCCACCGCTCGCGCCGCCGAGGCCCATCTCGCCGCCCGTTCCGCGGCCCCCGGCGTCTGCCTGACGGCGCTGGGGCGGGACGAGGCACTGCTCGTCGTGGACGGCGAACGGCTGCGGCTCGGACGCCGGCACAGCGAGATCATGACGCTGCTGGCCGTGCACCCCGAGGGCCTGTCAGGTGATCAGCTCGCGGTGCTCCTCTACGGCGAGCGCGAGACCCGCCCGGTCACCCTGCGCGCCGAACTGTCCCGGCTGCGCCGGCTCGTCGGCCCGCTGCTCGGATCGCGCCCGTACCGCCTCGCCCGGCCGGTGGAGACCGATCTCGCCGCGGTTGAGGAGGAGTTGACCGCCGACGACCTCACGGCCGCCCTGGGCACCTACCGCGGCCCCCTGCTGCCGCAGTCCGAAGCGCCCGGCGTACGCCGCCTGCGCACCGCTCTGGAGGACCGGCTCCGGCGCGCGCTGCTGTGCGCGCGGAACCCCGACCACCTGCGCCACTGGTCACGCACCCCCTGGGGCGAGGACGACCTGGAAGTATGGGAAGCCCTGGTGGACGCCCTGCCCCCGCACTCCCCCGCCCGCGCCGCCCCGACCGCCACAGCCGCCCGCCTACGCACCGCGTACGGCCTCGGGCGGGGGGCGGGGGTGGTTCCCGGCCTGGCCTGACACGGCGGCCCGGTCGGCCCCTCCCCGGGTCGGTCCTCAGCGGGGCCGACCGGCGCGTTCGGTACGCACCACGGTCTCCCGCTCGCTCGGACTTGCTCGGCTAAGGGCGGTACATGCAGGCCGCCAGCGGGGTGTGCGCCTTCCAGCCCAGCGTCTCGTACAACGCGCGCCCCTCGTCCGTCGCGCCCAGCACGCCGAGGGAGGCACCTTCGGACGCGGCGTGCGCGGCGAGGGCCCGCATCACGAACGCGCCCAGCCCGCGGCGGCGGTGGGCCTCCTCGGTCACCACCCGGTCGACGACCGCGAACTCCCCGAGAACAGCCAGCTGCCCCGTAGCAGCACGCTCGCCCGCCCTGTCGTGCACCCGGACATACGTGACGCCGTCACCGGACTCCACAGACGCGGTGTATCCCTCAGGGGCCGTCGTTGCCCCCGCTTCCGTCCCCGGCAGGTCCACGGACATCAGGTGACCCGTCTCCCCCTTGTCCACCACCCAGCCCGGCGGAAGCCGGCGGTCGGCCTCCTCGGGCGGCGTCGGCACCTTGAGCCAGGTGTACGGAACGGTCACCGACGCAGCGGCCGCACGCACTGCGGACGTCCGGGCGTCGGGGAGCACATGCCGTCCCACCTGATCGGGCCGGCCCACCTCGATGTAGAGCCCCCAGGGCATCTCAGCAGGCCGCGGTCTCGCCCGGGAAACGGCCCAACCCAGTGCCCACGCCCTGACAAGCTCCGGAACCATGGAAACCCCCATATGCAAGCGTCGCTCCAGAAATCCTGTACGCCCGCAGACCTGTGAGCCCGCAAGCCTGTACGTTTGTTGCCCTGTAAGCCTCACTGGACCAGAGAGAACATTACCCATAGGCCGGCTGTGCGGCATCCCCTTTCCTGCCTCGTCCCGTGAAAGCTCGTACGCCCGCGCGGAGTTGAGGGCGGAAGGACCCAGCTGAGCGTCATCACGGATACCCCGAGGCGCGGGCGCGTACGGCCTGGCGGACGTCCCCCGGGACACCCCCTTGCGTCGCCACGACACACCCCCGGCCGGGCCACAGAACCACCGCGCCGCAGCCCGCCACCGAGCCGCGGACTCACGCAACGTTCCCGCAACCTCCGCCGCCCTAGCCTGCGCGCAACGCCCGCCGCACGGGAGCGGTGGGCACCGCGCCGAGAGCGATGGGGAGGCCGCACCATGGCCCGTTACGCCAGCCCGGGTTCCGCCGATTCCGTCATGACCTACCAGGCCCGCTACGACCACTGGATCGGCGGCGAGTTCGTGGCGCCCGCACTGGGCCGGTACTTCGAGAACCCGACCCCGGTCAACGGGCAGCCGTTCACCGAGATCGCGCGCGGCACCGCCGAGGACGTGGAACGGGCCCTGGACGCCGCGCATGCGGCCGCGCCCGGCTGGGGCCGTACCGCCGCCGCCGAACGCGCCGGCATCCTCCACAAGATCGCCGACCGGATGGAGCAGAACCTGGAGGCGCTGGCCGTCGCGGAGAGCTGGGAGAACGGCAAGCCCGTACGGGAGACCCTGGCGGCCGACATCCCGCTCGCCATCGATCACTTCCGGTACTTCGCGGGTGCCCTGCGCGCGCAGGAGGGCAGCCTGTCCGAGATCGACGAGGACACCGTCGCCTACCACTTCCACGAACCGCTCGGGGTCGTCGCCCAGATCATCCCGTGGAACTTCCCGATCCTGATGGCTACGTGGAAGCTCGCCCCGGCACTGGCCGCCGGCAACGCCGTGGTCCTCAAACCGGCCGAACAGACCCCCGCCTCGGTGCATTTCCTCATGAGCCTGATCGCGGATCTGCTCCCGCCGGGGGTCGTCAACATCGTCAACGGCTTCGGCGCCGAGGCCGGCAAGCCGCTGGCATCCAGCCCCCGGGTGGCCAAGGTGGCCTTCACCGGCGAGACCACGACCGGGCGACTGATCATGCAGTACGCGTCGGAGAACCTGCGGCCGGTGACCCTCGAACTGGGCGGCAAGAGCCCCAACATCTTCTTCGACGACGTCTCGTCGGCGGTGGACGACTTCCAGGACAAGGCGCTGGAAGGCTTCACCATGTTCGCCCTCAACCAGGGCGAGGTGTGCACCTGCCCGTCCCGCGCCCTGATCCAACGCGGGCACTACCAGGACTTCCTGGCGGCCGGTGTGGCACGTACGGAGAAGATCGTCCAGGGGCACCCGCTGGACACCGACACCATGGTCGGGGCGCAGGCCTCCAACGACCAGCTGGAGAAGATCCTTTCGTACCTGGACATCGGCCAGAAGGAGGGCGCCCGGATCCTCACCGGCGGAGCCCGCGCCGAACTGGGCGGGGAGCTGGAGGGCGGCTTCTACGTCCGGCCGACGATCTTCGAGGGCACCAACGACATGCGGGTCTTCCAGGAGGAGATCTTCGGTCCGGTGGTGGCCGTGGCGCCGTTCACCGACTTCGACGACGCGATCTCCCTCGCCAACGACACGCTGTACGGCCTGGGCGCGGGCGTCTGGACCCGGGACGGCTCCACCGCCTACCGCGCGGGCCGCGCCATCCAGGCCGGCCGGGTGTGGACCAACTGCTACCACGCCTATCCCGCACACGCGGCGTTCGGCGGCTACAAGCAGTCCGGCATCGGCCGGGAGAACCACAAGATGATGCTCGACCACTACCAGCAGACGAAAAACCTTCTGGTCTCGTACTCGGCGAAGAAGCTGGGGTTCTTCTAGGGACCCCAAAAAGGGCGCCTGAACAGGCACTTCACCTGTCAGGCGCCCTTCGCGGCGCGGGCTTGGCGTGGAACGGGACGCGAGACGTGAGACGCGAGAATCCCGACACGGTCGACGGCGATCGTGTCGATCGAGTCGGCCCCCTGTATGCCGGCCGGCCTGCCGCTCACGGTTGGCCGTCGTGTACGCGGACGTCGAAACGGGCTGAAGGGACATGCTGTGTCTCCATGGACGATGCGCTCAGCTTCCGCACACCGCCCACGTAGACGATGCCGCCCACGAGGTCGAGGGGGCGTGGCCCCACAGCTCATCTCTTACTCCGCGCACGTCGCTGAACTCCGCCACAAGGCCGCGACGACGGGCCCCTCTCCAGTCCGGTCACACCCGGCTTCGACACCGGTCGTCCGCGTCGGCCCGCGTCCGGCCGGAGCACCCGCGGGAGCTGCCGGCACCGCACTGCGGACCTCACCGAACAGCTCCGGCCGCCGCGACCGCAGCGCCTCGGCAGCCGCCCGGAACTGACTCTCGTCAGCGTCCTCGTCATCCACGGCCGGCAGACGCTCGGCATCCACGAGGTCATCGCCCTCCGCGCCGAGTGCCACAAGCACGGCCCGCCGCAGCGCCGCCCGCTCTCTCAGCGGCCATCAGGGTCAGCATCCGGATCCGCCGATGGCCCCACATCTGAGCTGCAGCCACCCTCCGTCGCCGAGGCGGCGCCGGTCGGACCGTCAGAAGTCGTACGGCTTCTCGGTGCTCCAGTTCAGGACGTCGGCCTCGTTCCAGCTGAACTGCGGCTTCTCGCCCTTGATGTGGACGGAGTAGAAGGGGCCTTCCTGACCGTCCGCGCCGCGCGTCGCGAGGGCGAACGAGGTGGCGGTGTGGTTCTTCGAGCCGTAGTCGAAGAGGTTCACCGCGCTGTAGACCTTGCCGCCGGGCTGGAGCGTGATGTGCTTGCTGCCGCCCGGGTTGTCCTTCTTCGAGTGCGGCAGTGCGGTGGCGTCGACGTCCCCGAGCTTCACGGACGGGTACGAGGTGACCCAGCACGGCTTGGCGCCCTCGTTCGACGCGGTGACCAGCAGGTGGTCGCCCTGCTGCCCGGCGAACCGGTGCACCGCGGTGAGCAGCATCTCGTCGCCGACGCACTGCTGGGCGGCGGCCGTTGTGCCCTTGCTCGCGACCTCGTCCGTCCCGCCCGAGGCGTTCGTCGAGCGCGCGCCCGCCTTTGCGCCACCGCCGCTGTTGGCCTGCTCCGCGCCGCCCTTGGCGTCCCCGTTGGACACGGACCGGCTCTGCGCGGTGCCGGCGGCGTGACTGTCGCCCGCCGCCTTCGAGTCGTTGTCGGCGCCGCCGCAGGCGGTCAGGCCCAGCGCCAGCGCGGCGGTGACGGCGGCCAGGGTGGCGGTACGAATCCGGGAAGTGCGCATGATCGGGTTCCCCCTGCGTATCGTGCGGGAGTCGCCTTTGGGCCTTCCCGCGGTGTGGACACCACTCTTCCCGGGGCCACTGACGTTCCGGAAACGCCTCACTCACGTCCCGCTGACGGGCTGGGACCTTGGGCCGGTAGGCCAGGTCGGAGCCGCGGGGGCTGCCGATGCCGACCCTGCCTGGCCGCCCGCGGGCAGCCGGTCGCGTACCACCAGGGCGAGCTGCCGTGCTTCGTCCGGGTCGCCGTCGTGCTCGGCGGTACACAAGGGGGCTCCGGGCTGTCGGCCGGGAAGGGCGGCCGGCACGCCGGCGGGGTGGCGGGGACCGAGGCGGGCCGGGGCGGCACCTGGACACGCCGAAGGGCTCGTGAGCCCACCGGGCCACAAGCCCACAAGCCCTTCCGGTGTCAGTCGAGTTCGGCGCTGCCGTGCACGATCTCGCCGCCGACCATCGTCAACAGCACCTTCGTCTTGGCGATCTCCTCCGCGGGGACCTTCATGACATTGCGGTCCAGCACGATCAGGTCCGCGAACTTGCCCCTCTCCAGGGACCCGGTGTGCTTCTCCTGCCGCAACTGGTAGGCGCCGTTGATGGTGGCGGCGCGCAGGGCCGTGGCGCGGCTGAGCCGCTGGTGCGGTGTCATCGTGCCGTGCTCGGCGAACGGGCTGTCGGATGCGGCGGTGCGGGTGATCACGGTCTTGATCGCGGTCCACTCGTCGAGCGGATCGACCGGCCAGTCGCTCCCGAGGGAGATGCGCCCGCCGCTCTCGTTGATCTCGCCCTCGGGCTCGTAGTGGGCCCAGCGCTTCGCGCCGAGGTAGGGCCTGACGGAGTCGACGGAGTCGGGGGCGGGCTTGGCCCAGTGGAAGCCCATGGCCGCGACGATGTCGAGCCTGCCGAACCGCGGTATGTCCTTGGGGTTGACGAGTTCGGCGTGCGCCACGGTGAGGCGGTTGCTCTTGTGCCCCGCCTCGCGTGCCCCCGCATAAGCGGTGAGGGCGGCACGTACCGCCTGGTCACCGATGGCGTGCATATGGGGGTCGAAGCCCGCGTCGACGAGCTTCAGAACTGTGTCGTTGAGCTTCTCCTGCTCCCAGTACTGCTCGCCCTTCTTCTTTCCCGCGACCCAGTGGTCGTGCCGGTGCACGAGGTAGGGGTCGAGCAGCGAGGCCGTCTGGGCGGGGTGCTGGAGCACACCGTCCAGGAAGAGCTTCGTGTTCCGGACGGTGATACGAGGCCGAGCGGTGATCCGGTCTCCGCTGTCGAAGGCGCGGCGCAGCCGGGTCGGCTCCTTCAGCGGGTCCTTGTCGTCCACATTGACCGGCGCGGCGAAGTGTGCGCGGGCGGTGAGCTTGCCCTGGTCCGCGAGGGTGCTGAAGGCCCGGAGCCCTCCTTCCGAGGCGATGGCGTCCATGAACGTGGTCACGCCCTGCTCGGCCAGGGCGGCCAGGGCGGTGCGGGCGATCTTCAGGTTCTCTCCGGCGGAGGGCTCGGGGATCTTCCGCGCGATGAGGTCGCCCGCGTCGTCCTCCAGCACACCGGTCGGCTCGCCCTTGTCGTCACGCGCTATGCGGCCGCCACCCGGGTCGTCGGTCTTGGAGGTGATGCCGGTGCGTTCCAGGGCGCGGCTGTTGACCAGAGTGGTGTGGCCGTCGCTGGACTTCACGACGATCGGCCGCTCGGTGTCCAGGGCGTCGAGGTCGGCCTTGGTCAGCGTGGTGCCCTCCGGTCGCATGGCCTGGAGGTACCAGTGCTCCACCTGCACCCAGCCGTCCGGCTCTTGCGCCTTCGTCTTGTCCAGATACGCCTGGATCTTCTCCTGGAGCTCCTTGACGGTGAGCGGGGCGTACTTCAGGTCGCAGCCGAGCAGCCCCTGGCCGCCCGACATCGGGTGCAGATGCCCGTCGTGGAGGCCCGGCATGACCATACGGCCGCCGAGCTTGATCACCTTTGTTCCCTTCCCGATATGGCGGGAGGCCCCCTTGGCGGTGCCGACGTAGACGATCCTGCCGTCCTTGACGGCCAGCGCCTGGTGCGCGCTGTCCTCGGCATCGACGGTGTGGACGTAACCGCCGGTCAGCACGAGGTCGGCCGGCTGGTGGCTCTCGGCGGCGGGCTCGGAGCAGCTGTCGACGGCGGCCACTGCCGCGACCGCGCCGGCAGCCGCCAGCACGGTACGACGTCGCGGGTTACCCTCCACGGGACTTTCCACAGGACTCTCCTCCAGATGCGATGAACGAACGGGTGGACGGGGGAACGGGTGAAGGGGAATTGGTGCATGGCTGAGCGCCAGGGCAGCGGCGGCGGCAGAACGCAGGAGCGCGGCAGGCAGGCGCGCCGTGCGGTGGTCGAGGCCGCGCTCGCGCTGATCGCGGAGCGGCCCGTAGGGGAGATCCAGGTCCAGCAGATCGCCGAGCGGGCAGGGATGAGCCCGGCGCGGGTCCTGTACTACTTCCCCTCGAAGGACCACATCCTGGCCGAGACCTTCCGCTGGAGTGAGCGGGAGCTGACCGAGCGCCGGACACAGGAGCTGGCGGGGGTCGCCGATCCTCGTGAGCGGTTGGAGCGGTACGTCAGCCTCTACCTGCCCTCGGGCAGGCACGACGTCTCATGGAAGCTCTGGTTGGAGGCGTGGTTGCGGGCGGTGGAGAACGACGAGATGAGCCGGACGGCCGACGGGCTCGACAAGGGGTGGATGCGGGATCTGTCCGCGATCATCCGTGACGGTGCGGCGAGCGGGGTCTTCCGCCCGGTGACCGCCGAGGAGTTCCTGCCTCCGTTCAACGCGCTGTTGGACGGGCTGGCGGTGCATGTGCTGATCGGGCGGCTCGACCGTACGGATGCCGTGCGGACCGCGCTCACCCGTGCCTCCGGGGACCTGCACCCGCCCCCGGCCGCACAAACCTGAATCTCATTTAAGTTCGGTGGCGTGAGTATTCACCGGGGTGCGTGGGCCCGTCAACCATTTCTACGGGGCCACCGTGGCGCAGCGCGCTCAGCGTCCGGCACTTCGCGCACGGGAGCCGGGAGCGCGTCTGCGCCCCGGCCTCACCGTGTCGCCCTCTACGAACTCGGTGCGCGAGGTGAGCCGGACCGGCCTCGGTGAGCGATCCATTCCGTCAGCGTCCGGGCGCCGGCACGCGCTCCGCGGCGTTATCGGGCTCTTCAGGATCTACCTCTGGAGTACGGGGCTCACAGGCTCGTCGGCCTCTCAGCGGCTTGCAGCGTCCCCGCGGGGAGCCGGTCGTTGCCCCAGCTGCGCTCGATGTAGCCGATGATCCGCGCGACGTCCTCGGCGGGCACCTTCTCCGGTTCGCCGTGCTCGAGCGGGTCGGCGTGGAAGATGTAGAGCCGCGAGGCGAACTGGTCGAACGGCAGTGAGGCCTCGCCGAACCGCTCGCCGTTTCCCGCGGTGGAGACGACGACGCCGTCGCCCCAGTCCTGGCCGCTGTCGTTGTTCGGGTTGAAGAAATACACCCGCATGACGTCCTGCGGGTCCGGCGCGACCCGCAGGATCGTGATCGCGTGCCAGCCGACGTAGCGGCCCGCGCTGTCGGTGACGGCGGCGCCGGCCGGCTGTGGATGGATCAGCGGCTGATCGCCGTTGTAGGACGGGTGATAGCTAGCGTGGAACTGCCGCAGGAAATCGTCCAGGTCGATCAGGTTTCCGGTCGCGACGTCGACGTTGATGTGGAACCCGCGGGCCGCCCACCAGCCGTGGAACTCGGGGTTGACCCACCGGTGCGGGTCCCCTGGCCGCGTGGCGCAGCGCCGCCCCATCTCGGCGTAGATCCGGTCCAAGTGGGGCACCACGAGCAGCGACACGGGGTCCAGGTCCATCGGCAGCGTGCTCGCGACTCCGCTCTCACTGTCCTTCGACGAGATCGGCTGACCCTCGAAGTGCATGAGGATCTCGTCGTCGCGGGCCGCGCAGACCACCACTTGCAGCAGGTAGTCCGGGTCGTTGTAGGCCCACATCGACAGCGCGCGGGCCGACTGACAGGTGGGGTTGTCGCCCTGACCGACGCCGAGCGGCTGGCCCAGCATCGAGAGCACCCCCGCGACCAGCCGCGCCTGCGGCCCCGGCACCTCGCCGAAAACCGTCGTCAACCGCTCCCGCGCGACCGGGGCGAGCTCAAGCGCCAACTGGCGCCACAACGCGGGCACCACCGGCGCCTCGTACAGGATGCCGCGGTCGAGCAGCAGCGCCAGCCCGTAGACGCTTTGCGCGGTCTGCGGGTGCACGGCCACCTCGATCAGCCGGTGCACCAGCTGGCTGTAGCGCAGCAGGCAGTTCCGGCCGGTGTCGGACAGCCCGAGCGCCTCGCCGATGAGGTAGTCGCTCTCGCGCAGCAGGAACCGGAGCAATTCCGCGTGGTAGGGCGACACCAGACCTGTGTCGTGCATCGCGCGCGCGAACCCCGTCGCCTCGTACTGCAGGCCGCCGGCGTCCATGGCCTCGAGCCGGGACCGGAAGACCTCGATGCCCGGGTCCTCCCTGCACGCCTCGGTGGTGCCGAACAGGCTCGTGATGAGCCGGTCGATGCCCTGCCCTGACGACACGCCAAGATCGATGTCCGGGTCGTTGCGGTAGACCTCGATCCGGGTGATCAAGGACTGCACCGCCTCGACCTGGATCGGACGCTGGCGCAGGATCCGCCAGATCTCGTCGACCAGGTTGTCCAGGACGCTGTCGTAACCGATCTCGTCGGCGAGGTGGCGGAAGAGGTCCCGGATGAGCTGTGCGGTCCGGCCCTGCTGGGTCCGCTCCGCCTCACTGGGCGGGGTGAACAACAACTCCAGGTTCGTTGCCAGTACCTGGGACAGGAACTGGCGGGCGTCCTCGGCGGGCAACGTCGGGTGCCCGAAGTCGCCACGGGCGACGGCGAGCATCCGCAGCTCGCTGGTCGCCTCCATGACAACAGTGTCCGCGTCTGCGCTGTGCAGGGTCCCGCTGACCAGCGCCGGGACAAGAATCTCCGGTGAGGCCCAGTCCGTCCCCTGGAAAAGCCCGGCCTCCTCAAGGGCCTGCGCCCTGGCCTGGACCGCCGCGGGGCCGCCCGGCTGCATGAGCACCCGCCGCAGGGCTTCCAGGACCCGCCGCAGCTTCGTGTGCTTGCCGAAGTCGCGGGTTTCGGTCATGGCCTGGATGGCGTCGTCGAGTGAGGTCACGCGCTTGTCCAGCGTCGTGACCTCACCGCTGACGTCGACGGTCGGTTTCAAAGGCTTTTCCCTCGGGTTGGTCTCCTGCGTCCACGGTGTCGTCAGACGTAGAAGTCGAGCTCTTCCTGCTTCTTCAACAGGTCGCGCATCCGGTAGGGGTCGTCACCGAAGAAGTACACCAGGCCCCAGTGGGTGCCGAACGCGGTCCTCTTGGTGACAGTCTCCTCGAGCGGCGTCGAGAGGTCGTGCGACTCGTAGTAGTCGTCGTCCTCGGTCTCCTCCGGGATCTCCAGGCTGCTGACGACGCGGCGGCGCGGGTAGACACCGAAGCAGCCGGCGACCCCGGACGCGTCGACGACCTCGCGCGGGAAGAAGGCGTCGATCTCCTCCTCGGTCGTCTTCGGGTCGAAGGCCAGCACCAGCGCATGGTAGGCGTTGAACCCGTATGCCCGCTCCAGCAGTTCGAACACCTTGAAGCCCGGCGGACGGTACGCGACCTCGCCGAAGTACATTTCGCCGTCACTGGTGACGAAATACTCCGGGTGCACGAAGCCGAACTCGATGTCGAACGTCTTGATGAGTTTCTCGATCTGTGCCGTGATCTGCGGGCGGTACTGCTCCAGTTGCGGGGTTGCCGGCACGAACACCGAATATCCCAGCGTGACGTATTCGGAGATATTGAGGAACTTGATCTTCCCGTTGTGCACCCACGCCTCGACCGCGAACTCCCAGCCATCGAGGTGGGATTCCATGAGAACCGGGAACTCCTCTTCCGGAATCATGTCGACCTCGTCCGGGGTGCGGATGACGCGGTGCCCGAGGCATCCTGCCTTGTCGAACGCCTTGAGGTGGATCGGGTCGTTCGGGTCGCCGTCCAGCTTGAGCAGGGTCTGATTGACGCGCTTGAGGAAGCGGATCACGTCGTCCCGGTCGTGGGCTTCCTCGAATATTCCGACCCGGATGCCGCCGAGTTGCGCGCGGCGCTTCATCAGCGCCTTGTCCCGCAGCAGCATGGCCTTACCGTACAGACGCGGGTTGTCCAGCAGAACGGAGTTGATCGCCCCTGCCCATTCCACCGTTTCCTCGAACAGCGGGATCGCGACGTCGACACCCTCGTTCTGAAGAGTCTCGGCGATTTCCAAGGAGCGGTCGTTGAGCCGTTCGAAATCCCACGGCAAGTAGGGGATGTCGTGCTCGACGCAGTACTTCTCGGCCCACTCCGGCGCCACGACGACGTATCTCCGATCGAACCGGTCGAGGGATTCCACCGCATTGAGGCTCCAGCCAAGAAGCGCTACATAGCCTTTGTCCGGATTCCTGGTGACCGGTTCGCCCTGTGTCATAGACCATTTCTCCTTCGACGCTTGCGCTCATCGACGACGTGACCAGCACGGCCGTGCCCGGCGATCTGCCTCGCAAGCAGCTCGTGCCCACGCGCACGCACCTCATTCCTGCCCGCAGGGGCGGAGACGGCATGTTCATGCGGATACGCCTCCCCCGGCCGCCTCGATCACGACCTTCACGCGTATCACTCCCGTCGCTCGTCATCCCGCCGCCCACCAGAGCCCCGGTACGGCAGCAGGGCCCGTCCCGCGCGTCGCGGTCCGGGCCCTGCCCCGTGCGGTGCCGCCCTGCGGCGGCGGTGCGTCAGCTCTGTGCGGTGTCGTCGCCCGCCTGCCCTGCGCCCTCAGCTGCGCCTGCCTTCTCACGCATCTTGCGCACCAGCTCCGCCTTCTGGTCGGCTGCACCCTGGCGGTCGAGGTTGCGGTGCGGACCGTTGTTCTGCCGTTCGGCGCGGGACAGCCTCTTGCGCTGGCCGCCGCCCATGCCCACGGGGTTGTTGATGTTCTTGCTCACGGTCATGGGTTCTCCCGGTAAATGATGTGAAGTGATCTACGGATTCGTCGGTGGGGGACGGGCGGCGACATCGAAGGACGTCAGCAGCGGCCCGTCACGCGCTCACTCGTAAATCAGCATCTGGAAGAACATGACAAAGACGTTACCCGGTTCCGTCGGCCCCGCACACCAACAAGGTCCCCATGGCTGCCATAACCGCAGGTCAGCGGAGTACCTGCGCTGTACCGCCAGCAGACGAAGAGCTTGCTGGTGAGCTACTCACCGAAGAAGCCGGGATTCTTCCAAGGTCCTGCCGATAAAGCGCCTGACCTGGGCTTTTGCCTGTCAGGCGGTTTCATCCCGTCCGCTCGGACGAAAGCACGGACCGCCGTGCGTCTCCCAGTTGCCGGCACTGACCGGTAACGCCTGAGTGGTCGGCACCATGCCGGAGCAGACCCCGTGCACGGTCCCCGACCACGGCCGCATCCAAGGCGACACCCTCCACGGCACCCATGCGGCATCCCAGCAGGCATGGGAGAGACGTCCCTGGAGGACGACCTCGCGGACGACCTCGCCGGACGACCTCGCGGCTGTCGGAGTGTCCTACGGCAACGTGGTGCGGGTGCTGGAGACGATGGCGTCGGCAAATTCACCGCCTCCGGCAACGAGCCGATCGAGGAGCCGGAGGCGGAACTGCACGCCGAGCGCCCGGCCGCCCGATGCACCCGCCGCCGACCGGGCAGCCCGGTGGTCAACCGTTGATGACCACGCTCGCAGGCACAGCGGAAACGAACCAACCGCCCGCAGGGCACCGCCGCGATCGACGATGGCCTCGCCGCCGGCAGGGACCGGATCGCTGAGGCCACCATCGCCTCGCGGTCCGGGCCGACGCGGAGCAGAGGAGAGATCATGGCCCCTGACACAGCATTCGTGATCGTCGGCGCCGGCCTCGCCGGCGCGAAGGCAGCTCAGACTCTCCGGGAAGAGGGATTCGACGGGCCCATCGCCCTTCTCGGGGAGGAGAACGAGCGCCCCTACGAACGGCCGCCGCTCTCCAAGGGCTACCTGATGGGCAAGGACGAACGGGAAACGGTCTACGTCCATCCCTCCCCGTGGTACGCCGAGAACGACGTCGACCTGCGGCTGGGCACCGCGGTCACCGCGATCGATCCGGCCGCCCATGAGGTGTCGCTCGCCGACGGCAGCCGCGTCGGCTACGCGAAGCTGCTCCTGACCACCGGCTCCTCGCCTCGCCGGCTTCCGGTGCCCGGGGCCGACCTCGACGGGGTGCTCACGCTGCGCCGGCTCGCCGACAGCGACCGCATCAAGGAAGCCTTCGGGTCCGCGTCCCGGGTCGTGGTGATCGGCGCCGGATGGATCGGACTGGAGACCGCTGCCGCCGCCAGGGAGGCCGGTCTCGAGGTCACGGTCCTGGAGGCCGCGGAACTCCCGCTGCTGCGCGTGCTGGGCCGCGAGGTTTCCCAGATCTTCGCCGGTCTGCACACGGATCACGGCGTCGAACTGCGCTGCGGCGTCCAGGTCGCAGAGATCACCGGCGCCGACGGCAGGGCGAACGGCGTGCTGCTGGCCGACGGCAGCCGCGTCGACGCCGATGCGGTCATCGTCGGAGTCGGCATCACCCCCAACAGCGGGCTCGCCGAAGCCGCCGGCCTGGAGGTCGGCAACGGCATCCGCGTCGACGCCCACCTGCGCAGCTCCCACCCGGACATCTACGCCGCGGGGGACGTCGCCCACGCCTTCCATCCCCTACTCGGCAAGCACATCCGCGTCGAGCACTGGGCCAATGCCCTCAACCAGCCCAAGACCGCTGCCAAGTCGATGCTCGGCCAGGACGTCGCGTACGACCGCGTTCCGTACTTCTTCACCGACCAGTACGACCTGGGCATGGAGTACACCGGCTACGTCGAACCCGACGCGTACGACCAGGTCGTCTTCCGCGGCCGGACCGACACCCGCGAGTTCATCGCATTCTGGCTCGCCGATGGTCGCGTACAGGCCGGGATGAACGTCAACGTCTGGGACGTCACCGACCCGATCCGCGACCTCGTCACCTCCGGGCAGGCGGTCGACGCAAACGAACTCGCCGACACCGACGTGCCCCTGACAGACCTTCTCCGGCGGCCCGACGGCTCCGGCTGATTCGGGGATATCGGCCGGGGCGGGTACGGGTCGCTTCGGCGCGGCGGCGGCCGGCGAGGCGCGGTCAGGTGGTCGGTGCGGTGGCGGTGGTGGGACGCAGCAGGCGGACGACCAGGACGGTCAGGACGGCGCCGACCGCGACGAGGACCCAGAGCATGGTGTGCAATGCCCCGTCGTAGCCGGTGATGAGGCTGTGGGCGAAGTCGGTGCGGTCGGCGGCGGGAGCGTGGGCGGCGGCCTCGGTGATCTTGCCGGTGGAGACCTGGTCGGCGATCTCGTGCGGTTCGGCGCCGGGGCCCGCGGCTCGGTGCACACTGTCGGTGATCTTCGAGGCGGTGAACGTGGTCAGCAGGGCGCCGTAGATGGCGACGGCGATGGCCTCTGCCTGCGGGACCTCTGACCCCGCCGTAGTCGACGGCCTGCGGGGTCGTCGACTGCCCGCGAGCCGCCCACCGCTGCCCGCGAGCCGGCCTCTGCGGTACGTGCGGGGCGCTCGGGAGCCACTGGGGTCCGGCCCGCAACTCGGCATCATCGCGTCGATCGCTTCCTTGTGGCCCGCAGCAGCCAACTGGCCTGCCAAGCGCCGTAGTTGCTCGGCCGCAACCGCCAGGACGTCCCCGACGCGGAGCGAGTGCCCTTCCGGGGTGGCCGAGGGACATCGGCACGGCGGCCACCGACCGTCGTACCGCAGCAACCCGGCCTCCCCGCCCTGAGCGGTTACCGAGCGGAAACCTCAGATCCCGCGCAAACCTTGCAGCTCAGCGTTGATCCGGGGCTCGAACGGTGCCAGGGTTCGGAAATCCCTTGCAAGCACCACAGTGAAACGTGGAGGCCGTATGGCTGTCCGTCGTACCGCTGTCGCTTCGGCGTCCGCGGTTGCACTCGGCCTTTCCCTGCTCGCCACTTCCTGCAGCCCCGGCACGGAACCCGCCGCCGCGGCCTCCGGGTTGAAGCCGCCCGCCAAGAAGGCCGTTGCCACAGGCAGTGGCGGCGCGGTGTCCAGCGTCAATCCGTATGCCTCCCGGGCAGGCCTCGAAGTGCTGCGCAAGGGGGGCAATGCGGTGGATGCGGCGGTGGCGACCGCCTCCGCGCTCGGCGTGGTCGAGCCCTACTCCGCAGGAGTGGGAGGCGGCGGCTACATGGTCTACTACGACGCCAAGGCGAAGAAGGTACGCACCATCGACGGCCGGGAGACGGCGCCGGCCGCGATGCGCTCGGACTCCTTCCTCGACCATGGGACCGGCAAGCCGCTCGACACCGACGAGGCCATCAACTCGGGCCTGTCGGTGGGCGTCCCGGGTACCCCGGCGACCTGGGAGAAGGCCCTCAAGCAGTGGGGCACCGTCTCCCTCGCGAAAGCGCTGCGCCCGGCCACCCGGATCGCCGACGACGGCTTCGTGGTCAATCACGAGTTCCGGTCCCAGACGGCCATGAACGAGAAGCGTTTCCGCGACTTCAAGTCCACCACGGACCTGTTCCTGCCCAAGGGCGAACTCCCGGTGGTCGGCACACGCTTCCGCAACCCCGATCTGGCCCGGACCTACCGGCAGCTCGCCCGCAAGGGAACCGGCGCGCTGTACGACGGCGCCATCGGGCGGGATGTGGTGCGGACCGTCCGGCAGCCGCCGATGGCCCCCGGCGCCGACCACAAGGCCCGGCCCGGCCTCATGAAGGCGCGCGACCTCGCCGACTACGCAGCCGAACGCCGGGACCCGACCCGGACCGCGTACCGCGGACTGGACGTCTACTCCATGGGCCCGTCCTCGGCGGGCGGCACCACGGTGGGCGAGGCCCTGAACATCCTGGGGAACTTCCACCTCTCGAAGTCCGACCGGACCCAGGCCCTGCACCACTACCTGGAGGCCAGCCGGATCTCCTTCGCCGACCGCAACCGCTGGGTGGGCGACCCGGCCTTCTCCGACGTGCCCACCAAGCCCCTGCTCTCCAAGGACTTCGCCAAGAGCCGGGCCTGCCTCATCCGTTCCGACAAGGCGCTGAAGAGCCCGCTGGCTCCCGCGGACCCCCGCCACCCGGACGCGGCATGCGAGCTGAAGACGGGGAACAAGCAACCCCACGAGGGGCCGTCGACCACCCATCTGGTGACCGCGGACCGCTGGGGGAATGTCGTCTCCTACACCCTGACGATCGAGCAGACCGGCGGCTCGGCCATCACCGTGCCCGGACGCGGATTCCTGCTCAACAACGAACTGACCGACTTCGACTTCGCCCCGCTCACCAAGGGGACGCCGGACCCGAACCTGCCCGGCCCCGGCAAGCGCCCGCGCAGCAGCATGTCTCCGACGATCGTCCTGCGGGACGGCAAGCCGACGATCGCCGTCGGCTCGCCGGGCGGCGCCACGATCATCACCACCGTGCTGCAGACCCTGGTCAACCGGCTGGACCTCGGCATGTCACTGCCCGAGGCGGTCGCCGCGCCACGCATCTCGCAGCGGAACCAGGCCGTGACGGAGGCCGAACCGGCATTCCTCCGCTCTCCCGAACGCAAGAAGTTGGACAGCATGGGGCACCGGTTCGTGCTCGCCCCGAAGGCGTTCACCCCCTCACCGGAGATCGGGGCGGTGGCCGCCCTGGAATTCCTGCCGCACGGCCGGATCTCAGCGGTGGCCGAGCCCCAGCGGCGCGGCGGCGGCTCGGCCATGGTGCTCAAGGAGTCGCCCTGAGCCCACCATGGTCCCGAACCTGATCCCCTGCCCCTGACCACGGACGTGGCGTGACCCCGGGGCGGAGGGGCGGTGGGACAGCGGCGCGGCGGGGCGGCGGGGCGGACGCACAGCGGCACGATGGGACGTTCGGCTCATCGGCGCCATCGGCGCGTGCGTCCGGCTCACCGCCCCGGGCTGCGGCCGGGGACGGCCCGTAAGCGGCGGCCCATTAGCGGCAGCCCGTAAGCGGCGCGCATACTCGCAGGTCAGCCCCTGTGTCAGCCCGTTCGTGCGACCGTCGAGGTCGGCTCCCCGGCAGGCCGGGCCGACGTGGGATGCAGTGGACGCTCCCGCTCCGTAAGCTCGTAAGCGGGAGCGCTCGCAGCTTGTCAGCGGGAGCGCTTGGTGACGGGTCGCGAGGCGTACCCGAAGGGACGGGGCGCGACACCGCACGCGCAACCACCTTGACGAGCCGATCCTGTGCCCCGGTCACCCGAGAAGTGACCGAACTCCGGCGCGGGGTGCCCGGCCGGACCTGAGGACCGCCGGCTGCACACGACGTCGCTGCGGCTCCTCTGACGTGGAGCCATTCATGACCATGACCACCGCACGGGACCTGTTGATCGTCGCCATGGACAAGGCGCCCAGTCGTCCTGTCGAGCGGGGTGACCTGTCGCTGGCGCTCGCCGGAGCCGAGCTCATCGACCTCCTCGACGCCCAGGCCGTCACACTGGACGGCGAGCGCATCGTGCCGGGCTACCGGCCGACGATCGCGGACCGGCTGTTGGATGACGCCGCGTCGTCGCTCGTCCGGGAATCACCATACGAGTCGATCGACGACTGGCTGTGGCGCAGAGGGCGCGACCTGTCAGCTGCCTACGTCGCCGCGCTCGAGTCGGAAGGACAGCTCACCCGGCCCGCCCGTCGCAAGTTGTCCTTCCGCAGCAGTCAGATGGTGCTCGCCGATTCGCCCGCCCGCCGTCAGGCGACGGAGCGCTGGGCGACGGAGGAGCCCGTCCTCACGACCCTTGGCACGGCCGTCGGGGTCCGCGGCAAGGAGGGCAGCGACGCGCCGAGCATGAACGACGACGCGGTGACGACTGTGTTGGCCGGCGTCCACAACGCCCTGATGGAGCTGGAGGCCGTTCGGCAACGGCGAGCCATCGAGGAGGCTGCCTTCGACAACGTCTGGCGGGGCGAATGAGCCGCAGCCGGGCCAGAAGGCAGGCCGCACGGCGTCACCTACATCTGGGCCCGGACCGCGATGCACCGCCCACTCACGCCCACTTCCCCTCCGCCCTCCGCCCTCCGCCCTCCGCCCTCCGCCCTCCACGGCAGGTTGCACGACGCCACGCATTAGCTCACGCGTTCGATTCAGGTTTACACTTGCCGCATGGCAACGCACCAGCTCCAGGGATCGCTCTTCGATCAGGGCGATGATGTGCGCCTGGGTCCGCTGGACGGGGTCCGCAGGACGGTCCTGGGCGACGGAGCATGGATCGATGTCCTGCCGGGCTGGCTCAGTGGCGCCGATGTGCTGTTCGAGCGGCTGGCGACGGACGTTCCGTGGAAGGCCGAGCGCCGGCAAATGTACGAACGGGTCGTGGACGTGCCGCGCCTGCTCGCCTTCTACGGCGCCGGCGAAGCCCTTCCGCACCCCGTTCTCGACGAGGCGCGACAAGCTCTCTCCGCGCATTACGCCGCCGAGCTCGGCGAGGCGTTCACGACGGCTGGGCTGTGCCTCTACCGCGATGGACGGGACAGTGTGGCCTGGCACGGCGACCGCATCGGCCGGGGTGCCCGCGAGGACACGATGGTCGCCATCCTCTCCGTGGGAGCGCCCCGAGACCTGCTGCTGCGCCCGCGCCGCGGTGGGGAGGCCGTCCGTCGCCCGCTCGGACACGGCGACCTGATCGTGATGGGCGGCTCCTGCCAGCGCACCTGGGAGCACGCCATTCCGAAGTCGACCCATGCCGCCGGAGGACGTATCAGCATCCAGTTCCGGCCCCGGGGAGTGCAGTGACGGTCGGTCCGCTGCGGGGCCCCGGCCCGCGACTGCGCGGCCACACCCTTCACGAAACCGCGTACCAGCGGGCCCCGTCGTACGGATAAGGGGCGGGGGGGCCGTATCCGTCTCCCCTCCTCGGCCTTGCCCCGGAAGGCCTGAAGAGGCCGACCGAAAGGGCCGTCCACGTGGGCCCACCGAACGAGCAAAATGCCCGGCGTGGCCGCAATGGGCGCATCTTGACATCCATTCGACCGGCTCTCTACGGTCCGCTCAAAGATCTTGTGCATGTCCCGTGCCGACCGCGCGCCGGATGTCACGGCCCACGACCGCCATCAGCGTCAACACCGGCGCGCATCCGCCGCATTCACGCCGGCCGCCGCCGGCCCGTCCACGACGAGCAGGACTCCCATGGCCTCACACCCGGACCCCGCCGCATCCTCAAAGAACGACGCGTTCCACCCCGACCTTCCCGACCGCGACTCGTCCCTTCCGCTCCGCGCCAGGCTGCATCACATCCGCGGTGATGCCCTGGACGACGGCACCGCGCAGACCGGCGGCATGCGGCGGTTCGCGGCGATCAGCGGAAGCTCCGTCGGATCGGAGCGGATCTGGATGGGGCAGACCCATGTCGCTCCGGAGACCGCGTCGTCGAATCACCACCACGGCGCCTCGGAGACGGCCATCCACGTCGTGAAGGGCCACCCGGAGTTCGTCTTCCTGGACGACTCCACCGGCAGCCCGGAGGAGATCCGCCTGCGTACCGCGCCCGGCGACTACATCTTCGTCCCGCCCTACGTCCCGCACCGCGAGGAGAATCCGAGCCCCGACGAGGAGGCGGTCGTGGTCATCGCGCGCAGCACCCAGGAAGCGATCGTCGTCAACCTGCCGGAGCTGTACGTGCTCGACGAGGAACCGCCCACCGAGAAGTGAGCGCTCAAGCACTGACTCGCCGGCGCTGCGGAGCTGCGTACGCGCCGGTGCCCGCTGTGGTCCGCAAGGGTGCGGCGTACTCGATCCGGCACTGGTCCTGCCGGCGCGGCAGGCCGCGGACCGGAACGGTTACCTCGCCGTCAGCGCGGTGACCAGTTCGTCCAGTGCGTTGAACCGACCGTCGAAGGCATCGGAGCGCGTCGGCGGATCGCCGCCCGGTCGTTGGACGTAGGCGGTCCGCATGCCTCGTGCCTGAGCTGCGCGAAGGTCCCAGGCGTGGGCGGCCACCATGAGCACGCGTTCCGGTGGGCAGCCGGCGGCATCGATGGCGAGTTGGTAGACCTCGGGCGCCGGCTTGTAGGCCTGGACGGCTTCGGCGGACAGGGCTTGGTGCCAGCGCAGCCCGGCATGTGCGGTGAGTCGCAGCAGAGCGGTGCGGCCGGCGTTGGAGAGCCCGAGCACGGGGAAGTGTCGCGCGAGCCGGTCGAGTCCGGCGACAGAATCGCCCCAGGCAGGCAAGCGCCGTCCCGCCGTGGCGAGCCGGGCGATGGCCGCCGGGTCGGTGAGTCCGGCACGGTCGGCCACCCGTTGAGCGGCCTCCGCGTCGATGACCTCGGTGTGGACGTACGCGCGGTGCCCTTGCCCGATGCGTTGCTCCTCGATCTCGCGATGCTGCTGCCAGATGGCGAGCAGCTCGTCGATTGACGCCTCGTCGGACGCGGGCAGCGCGTCGTGAATTGCTGACCGAAGTCCGCCGGGTTCGTCGACCAGTGTGCCGAGGACATCGAAGACGACGACCTCGATGTCGCGGATCTCGGCCATGCGCTCCCCTGTCCGTGATGGTCGTCACCAGCTCAACAGGTGACGACCTTGTCACCGCCAACGTCACCGGTCAAGATGGTGACGTGGATTTCGCCTTCGTGAGTGGCAACCCGGCCCTCGATCTGACCGGCACCGTGAGGTCTCGCCGGGACGATCCCCTCGACGCCCTGACCGGGCCCGCAGACCTTGAGCGGTGGGTGGCCCAATGCGACGCGCTCCCCGCCCCTGTGACCGCCGATGCCGACACCTTCGAGTCCGCGCTGTCCCTGCGAGAGGCGATCTACCGACTCGCTCTCGATCGCGTGCTCGCCCGGCCCTTCGATCCGGACAGCCTTGAGATCGTCAACGACACGGCCGCCGGGCCGGTGCCCACGATCAAGCTCAGTAACGCCGGGCAGCACCTGTCGGGAGACCTCCGGGCGGCCCTCTCCCACATAGCGAGAAGCGGCATCGCCGTGCTCGCCGATCCCGATGCCTGCCTCAAGGAGTGCGGTCGCGCCGACTGCACCCGCATCTATCTCGACCGCTCGCGCGGCGCCCGGCGCACCTGGTGCGGAATGGACGAGTGCGGCAACCGCATCAAGGCCGCGGCATATCGAGCTCGCAGACGCGCTTCGGCCACAGCCGAGGAGCGCCGGCCCGAGGGAACCATCTGACGCGTTCCCTGGGAACCACCTGACATCAAGGGTCGTACGAGCCCGTTCCGTCGGCAGCCGGCCCCCTCCCTCCGTCTCCCTCCCCGACAGCGGAGGCTCACGTCATCGAAGAACACCGGTAAGAGCAGCAGGACTGCAGTTGGCGCGCCCGATCGGGGGGCTGCCTGAATCCGCGGCGCCACGGGCGAGGCGCGCGGAGTGGGCTGTTGGGGTCGCTGCGGCTTCGAGAGATTTCGAGAGATGGAGACTCCACAACCGAATCCACACCTGGCTCCACAACTCCCCGCGTCGCGACGGAAACTCCCCGAATCGCACCGGACCTACGGCCCGTCTCGACCACGGCCCGCGACGGGCGCTGCTGCCTCCGGGACGGACGGAACGCGTCGGCGCGCAATTCAGCGTCTCCGCCCGAAGTCGGAGCCGCCTTCGCACGAGGCGTGGCCGCCGTCGACCTGCCCACGGCGGCAGTGCGCCGCCGATCCGGCCGGTACCCCTCCGTCAGCCCCGCAAAAGCACTGCTTCAGAATGTCCACTGTGCTCCTTTGCCGACGCCCCGAACCCCTTCTGACCTCCTCTGTCTCTTCCGTTCCCATCTGCCCTCTTCTGGCCTTCCCGGGGCCCGCGTTGGGCCGGCGCCGGGCCCGCGTATCCGAAGAATGTTGCGCCGCGGCTGCAACGTTCCCGTCACCGCACTCGTCTTGAAACTCAGTTAACTTTATTGATGAACGTTCCATCATCTGCGCCGCGCGAGCGGCTGCACCTCCTGAGACATGAGGCGATTCGTGGGAGACGGGCTGAAGGCCGATATAGGGTCGTTGCGCACGGGCGGCCGTGACTTCGACGGTGTCGGGAAGTCCTTCCAGTCGCTGGTCGACAAGCTCCAGAGCGGACTGACCGGGCTTGAGGGCCAGGACACCCCGCCCTGGGGCGACGATGACCTCGGGGAGAAGTTCGGTGTCGTCTACGAAGGCCTTCGGGACGGGATGTACGAGTCGATGGGTCACCTTGCGGCCAAGCTCCAGGAAGTTGGCGGCGGTTTGACGAACATGGCGAACAACCACGCGGCCGACGAGGACTTCAACGAATCCATGCTGAAGCAGCACGTGGCAAACGCTGAGGCCGAGGGTCAGATGATCGCCCGGCTCAAGAGCCCCAGCGTGTGAGCCACACCCGCCGAATCGGGAGCCGCGGGGCGATCGCACCCGCAGTGTCCCTGCCCCACCGGTGGACTTCGCGTCCACAGCACCACCCGCACCATGATCCGCACGTGAAAATCGGCCAGCACAGGAGAGCGCAGCCATGTCGTTGATGCTGCCGGACGCACTTGAGTGGGTCCTTGAAATGCTGGGGTTCAACTGGCCCACAGCTGACGAGGACAAGTTGATGGAGTCCGCCCAGCAGTGGCGCGATTTCGCGACCTCGCTGGAGGAACTCCAGCACGAGGGGGTCGTGGCGGCAGGCAACGTGATGTCGCAGAACTCCGGTGACTCCATCGACGGGTTCTCCACCACCTGGGACAAGTTCGCGGGGGGATCGGGCTACTTCGCCGACGCGCGCAGTGCCGCGAACGCCATCGCCATCGCTCTGGACGCGGCTGCCGGACTCGTCATCGGGATGAAAGTGGCGGTGATCGCCCAGCTGGCGATCCTTGCGGCGGAAATCATCGCGGCTCAAGCGGCGGCACCGTTCACCTTCGGACTGTCCGAAGTCGGCGCGGCCGCGGCGACGGTGGCCACCCGTGCGATCGTGCGGAAGATCATCAAGGAGGCCGCGCAGCAGGTCCTCGACGCGATCCTGGAGACGGTCAAGGAGCCCGCCGTCTCCGCGCTGCAGGCCATGATCTCGGATGTCATCGCGCAGTCCGTGAACATGAGCTTCGACGCCCAGAACGGTTTCGACGCAGGCCGCACCGTCAAGAAGGGCGCGGAAGAGGGCGTCAACGCCCTGGAGAACTCGGGCCAGACGTTCGCCGAGTCGCTGCGGGACGGCGCCGGCGCGAAGGCCGGGCACCATGCCCGTAATGGCATGGAGTCGGCGGCCGGGCACAACTCGGGGGGAGACTCCGACGGCGGATCCGACAGGAGCGGCGCGTCCGGCAGCACCAGCGAATCCGCGGGTGGCAGCTCGCCTTCCGGCTCGTCGGCGGGTGGCTCGTCCTCGTCATCGGGTTCCGACTCCACCGGCTCGCCCTCGGGCGGGTCCCCCTCGGGCAGCTCCGATTCAAGCGGATCGGATTCAAGCGGATCGGATTCGAGCGGATCGGATTCGAGCGGGTCCTCGTCCGGCCCCGGTGGCTCGACGGGTTCGACAGGCGGCGGGAACGGCGGTACGTCGACCACGAGCGCGGGGAGCGGCGGCGGCCCCTCCCACAGCGGCGGTGGATCTGACGGCGGTGCCGGGCCCTCGACGAACTCCGCGGGCGGTGCGCCCGATTCGTCCACCGGCGGCGACTCGGGATCCCCGGCCGGCGGCTCCAGCGAGGGAAACGCTCCGGCCGGCAGCCCCTCCGGACCGTCGCATGCCGATTCCCCGCCCCCGAACCAGCTGACGCCGTTCGACGCCGGGTACCACGATTCGCCGTCGGGCGCCGACGGCTCCGCGCCCTCCTCGCCTGACGGCACGCCCTCCTCTTCCGGGCCGGCGTCCGCCCCGGATTCCGCTGCCCCCGACTCGAACCCGTCCCCCGATGCGGGACCGTCTCCTGAGACCGGTCCTGCGGGTGGTTCCGGTTCGACGGCCGATTCCGGTCCGTCGACCGATTCCGGTTCGTCAACCGATTCCGGTTCGTCGACCGATTCCGGTTCGGGCCACTCCGCTGACGCGGGGCCCCGGCCCGACGCGGCCGGATCCCCGGACCCAGGTGCCCAGCCGGACGGCTCTCCTTCCCCGGACTCCGGTTCCCGGCCCGATGCGTCTCCCTCTCCGGACTCCGGTTCCCGGCCCGACGGGCCGTCGTCCCCGGAGCCAGGGGTACACGCGCAGACGGACACCCCTCAAGGGCCGTCCGCCGATTCGGGCGCACACCCCGACACGGCAAGTGGCCCGGACAGCCAGTCGCATCCTGACGCGACGAACACCCCGGACGGCCGGCCGAACTCGGACCCGTCCGCGGACCGGCCCACTCCCGAGGCGAACACCCCGGACGGATCGCCGTCCCCGGAAGGGGGTTCGCGGCCGGATCAGCCGTCGGCCCATGGGGACTCCGCACCGTCCCCGGACTCCGGTACGCACGAGGGTGGCCCCACACCGTCGCCGCAGCCCGCGCACGCCGACGGCACGCCTGGCGACGGAGCGCAGCACAGTACGCCCGATAACTCGGGTCCGGGCACGCATCAGGTGCCCCACCAGTCGTCGCCCGAAGGTTCGCCCTCGCCGTCGTCTCCCGAAGGTTCGCCCTCTTCGTCGTCGCCCGATCCGGGTGGCCAGCAGCCGGGCACGAACTCTTCGCCGTCCTCGCCCGCACCGGACCAGGCCCCGGCACCGGGGGCGGATTCCTCGCCCCCCGCACCGCAGGGCGACCACAGCGGCGACCACAACAGCAACGACGGCTCCACCAGCGGTGGAGGCCGGGCCGGCATGCCGACAGGCGGCATGCCGCATACGGCCGGGGCGAGTTCCTCGTCTTCGTCGTCGAACGGCAACACGGGGCAGCACATCCCCCACCCGGCGGACGGTGACGGACCCGTCACCATGGAGACGGAGAGCGCGACCGCAGTCGCCCCGCCCCCGACCGGCATTCCGCACACCGCTCAGCAGGGCGGCGGCGACCCGTCCACGCCGTCCACCTCATCCGGTGCCTCGGGCCCACAGGCCGGCGCACCGATGGGCGGCGCCCCGCACATGGCCGCGCCTGCCGCACCGGCCGGCGCACCGTCGGCACCGCCGCGCACCACGCCGTCCGGCAACAGCGCCCCGCCGCGCGGTACTCCCGGCACTCCCGGTCGCGATCCCCGTACGGCGCCGCAGGGTTACCAGCGCCCCGCCGACAGCGGCCGGCCGTCCACTCCCCGTCCCCGGGGCCCGCAGCCCGATCAGTCCCGCCCCGACCAGCCCCGTGCCGACCGGCCGCGCAACGACCAGCCGCGTGTTGATCCGCGTGTTGACCCGCAACGCGGCAACCAGCCGAGCGGCGAAGCGCCTCCCCGCCAGGCGCCTCCCGGGGCCGACGCGCCGGACCACAACACCCCCCACCAGACCACGTCGCCGTCGCCGTCGCCGTCGCCGGAGCAGAACACTCCCCACCAGGCCGCTCCAGAACAGAACGTCCAGGACCACGGCACGACGGAACAGGCAACACCGAACCAGTCCACACCGGAGCAGTCCGCGCCGGACCAGTCCACGCCAGAGCAGAATGCGCCGGACCAGTCCACGCCAGAGCAGAATGCGCCGGACCAGTCCACGCCAGAGCAGAATGCGCCGGACGAGTCCACGCCGGAGCAGAGCGCTCCGGAGCAGAACACCCCGGACCCCTCTCCCGATTCGGACGGCTCTCCCGATTCCGCCCAGACGCCGGACCCGGATCAGACACCGGATGCGGCCAAGGACCAGTCCCCGGACCAGGACGACACCGCGCCGGACAAGGACCAGACGCCGGACGACCACTCCCCGGATCAGCAGCAGGACACCGGCGATCCGGACTCCGACAAGCCCCACGCGGACGAGAATCAGCCGGACCAGTCGGACCAGGCGTCGGATCAGAAGGACCAGCAGGACAACCCTCCGTCCGACGGTCCCCCTTCCGATGAACCCGATGGGTCGGATGGGTCGGATGGGCCCGATAAGTCCGACTCTCCGGACGCGGACACGGACTCGAACGCGGACGCGGACGCGGATGCCGACACGACTTCCGACGACTCGACCCCGGATCCCGACCCGGATGCCGACCCGGACGCTGACCCTGACGGCGATTCCGACACGCACTCGGAGGACGGCGCCGCGGCGGAGGACAACCGCCCGAGTCTCGACGAGGTACGGTCCGGGATCCAGGACGCGCCCGGCGGCCTGCTGCCGCCCGACCCCGCCGACCAGCAGGCCCTCGAGAACGCCGTCCCACGGAACGACGACGGCTCGCCCCAGAGGTTCCCCGACCCGAACGAGGGCTGGGCGCAGTTGCAGAACGACGGCGGCTCGAACGAGCCAGGCCGTTCCAACAACTGTGCAGACTGCAGCCGTTCGTTCCTCGAAACGTGGTACGGCAACCCGCAGGTCTCCGCACCGCGTACGCATGACCTCAACCCGGACGGCAGTCTGGACCGCTGGACGCCGGAGAACGCGGCCAACGAGAACATCATCGACTGGTCGGGTGCTCCGCACACGTATGCGGGCACCAGCCCCGACGGTCACGCCGCGATCGCGCAGGACCTCCTCAACGCGGGCCCCGGATCCTCCGCGATCGTCCAGGTCAACTGGGCGGACGGTGGTGGTCACGCCTTCAACGCCGTCAACCACAACGGCAAGGTCGTCTGGGTGGACACCCAGAGCGGTGAGGTGAGCGACCAGCCCATCAACACCGAAGGCGCCGACCACGTCTTCTACATCCCGATGGACGCCGACCGGAACCCGCTGTACCCGCCTCAGGACAGCGCGTCCGACGCCGACGGGTCGGACAACTCCCAGGACGACGCGTCGCAGTACTCGGACGATTCAGATCAGTTCGGGGACGCCCCGGACGACGCGTCGGAATACTCCGACGATTCACATCAGTCCGGCGACGCCCCGGACGACGCCTCGCAGTACTCAGATCACGACCAGAACGACCCGACCGACCAGAGCGACCAGAGCGACCAGCCCGAGCAGAACGCGCAGGGCGACCCCTCCCATGGCGGCCCGGAGGCGACCTCGGACGCTCACGATCCGTCCGCACCGTCGGCCGATGGCAAGCCGGACGAAGGCCGTGCCGACAACGCTCAGCCGGAAGGCCGTCCGGACAACAAGCCGGACAACAAGCCGGACAACGGTCCCGACACCGGGCCGGACAACGGCAAGCCCGACGGCGCCCCGGCGGACTCCACCGGCAATTCCTCCAGCAACTCCCCGGGTGATTCCACAGCCGACGCCGCGCCCGACTCCGCGAACGACTCCCCGAGTGAGTCCAAGGGTGACGGCACCTCCGCCGACCCCACGCCCGATGCCGCCGCCGACAGCTCCGCCGGACACGGACAGGACCCCACCCCGGACGCTCACCCCACCCCGGATCAAGCCTCCACCCCGGACCAGAATTCCACCCCGAACCAAAGCCCCACCCCCGATCAGAGTTCCACCCCCGAAGGCCATAGCAGCCCGGAGGCGGACACGGGCCCGAACACGGGCACAGGCGCGGATACGAACACAGGCGCCGACAAGGGTGACCCGAGCGGGAAGCCGTCCACCTCGCTGGATTCCGACCCGGCTCCGTCCGGGCCGCCCGGTGGGCTGCCGCATTCCGGTACGGGCGATCAGGGACGCGGTCCTGATGGCGGTACGCGGGATCAGGGCAACAACGCACAGCAGCGCGACGGTGGTCCCGACACCACGGGCCAGAACACGCCGCCGTCGGCCCGCCCCGACACCGCGGCTCCCGACGCCGCCCGTCCCGCTCCGGCTCGTCCCGACACGTCCACTCCCGGGGGCGGCAGGCCGGACAGCCGGCCCGCCGCATCGTCGTCCGACACTCGCCCCGGGCGTCCGACACCGGACGCTCCGGGAGGAAAGAAGCGGAAGCTCGACGACGCGCCGGCGGACACCACACAGCAGGCCGGCCCCAGTGCTCCGCCCAAGAAGCCCCGTAACGAGCCGGACCACGAGCGCCTCGCCGCGCTGAACCTCAACAATCCGTCCTCGTCCTCCTCGTCCACGCCGCCCAAGGCGGACGACGACGCGATGGATGTCGACCATGACCAGAAGCCCTACTCCGATCCGCAGGACCGGGGCGACAGCGACACGTCAGAGCAGGAGAAGGACGGCGACCGCACCCTCGATGCGGAGTCGCGGGACTCCAAGGAATACGGGCTGCCGCCGGACCGGGTGCAGGGCGATCTCCGTGACCGCGTGGATGTGCACCGCGTTCCGCTCAGCAACGTGCAGGCGCATCTGGACCGTTGGGCGGACGACGGAAGTCTGGCCAACACCCTGCGGGAATCCACCGGTCACTCCAAGGACCCGGCCCACGCGGGACAGGGCCCGCGAGCCTTCACCGACAGCGACCTGAAGCAACGGCTGCCCGGCTTCGACAAGTTGGAGCGCGGCGAGAAGCTCGCGGTCGTCACCGCCATGGCACGGCTCAGCGTCGGGTTCCACGATCAGCACGGTGTGGGCAAGAACCCGGAGAGCATCGATCACCCCTACCGGAAGCCGGGTGAAGGCCCGGCGGCGGACGGCACGAAGGACAGTGTCGCCAAGAACTCCACCGGGTCCGTCGGTGTGGCGGCCCACCAGAAGTCCGGCGATGCCAAGATCGGCGGACCGAAGTCCACCGCGCAGGTCCCCGACAGTCTGCGCAGCAACACCCCGGACTTCACCGATCGCAACTACGCCGTGATCGAGGTCGAGGGGCCGCCTCCGGAGCGCGAGACGCACTACGTCACCGACTCGTCGGTGCCCGCAGGCCCGAAGGGGCTGACGCCCCGGCATTCCGAGAAGCACCTCGCGGACTGGATGGACCGGGTCAACAAGGGCGACACGAAGTACACGCCGAAGGCCGTCTATACCGAACGTGAGCCGTGCGGTGAGGGCGGGGGGCACGCGAGGTGCTCCAAGGTCCTGCAGGACAAGGTGTTCGGGAACACCGCGGACTCGAAGGTCTACTACAGCACCACGTACCGGACCGACCCCGAGGACGTCGCCGCGAAGAAGGCCATCGACAGGGAGAAGGCCGCCGAGAAGAAGGCATTCAAGGGCAAGTCCGCGGACGATGTCCGGGCCGCTCTGGAGGCCCGCCATTACAAGGGTGACGTGAGCGCTCTGAGCGACGCCGAGGCGCGCAAGGAGCTCGGCAAGCGGCTCGACTCCGAATACAAGAAGCGCAAGGACGAGACCACGTCGGACAAGAAGCACGCGATGGTCGCGGAGATGGACCGGCACATGGCGAATCTGGACCGGACGTGGCAGAAGATGCAGCCGAGCCTTCTGTGACCGGCAGGGGATGATGCGGTCGTGCCGGTGGTGCCGTCCTCGGGGGCGGCACCACCGGGTCACCGCGCGTTCCGGGGTGGAGACGCCGCGCCCCGGTGACCGTGGCGGCGCCGCCGGGGCCGGTGTGCCGTCGTCAGACGGGGAGCGCGCCCCGGAACCGCCCGTGGCCGACGTCCGGGTCCGTCACAGCCAGCCACCCGTGTCCCACTTTGTCCAGCACCGCGACGGTCGTCGGCTGGATGGAGAGGGCCGACGCCACCTCCTCCGGGTCACGGACACCATCGGCGTAGGCCTCCGCCTCCTCCGGGTCGTACATCTCGTCGTCCTCGTCGAGCACCAGGTCCCGCTCGAACTCCAGCGGCTCGCCCTCCCATTGGGGGTCTCCGTAGGTGCTGTAGCCGCGGGTGACCCGCCCGTTCTCCCAGACCGACCACACCCACGACCCGTTGTATTCGTCCACGACGTAGAAGTGAGCTTCCCGGCAATGCGTGCTGAGCTTCTCGACGGCCTGCGCCCAGTTCTCATTGACGTAGTCCGTGCCGTAAAGGAGTCGCCAGCCCTCGAATTCCGGGCTGATGAAGACGCGGTACGCCGTGGTCTCGCTGCCGTCGGAGGCTTCCTCGGTGAGGGAGTTCTCATGGTCGACGGCGGCGGAGACGCCCATGGCGGTCGTCACGGGCCGCGCGTCGTGCAGTTCCAGGGCGGCGAGGATCGCCGTGACGTCCGCTCCCGGCACCGCGATCCAGGCGTGGATCGGAAGATCGTCGGGTGCCTCGTCGGGCAGCTTGACCCGAACCAGCCGCTCCACGGCCGCCCGGTCGGCGGGGCTCAGGGCGTCGGCGCCGCCGGTGTCCGCGAGCACGCGCAGCGCCGTCGCGCGGAACTGCCCGGGGCCTTCGACGCGTACCTTCCGCAGGGCTGCCAGACCGGGCTCGCCAAGCCGCTCGACGCAGGACTCGGCGGCCGAGCGGGCCGTCCCGATCGGCTCCCGCAACAGGGGCAGCAGATGGCCGACGGCCGGCGCCCCGAGGGCGACCAGCCTTTCCGACGCTTCCCGGCGGTCGGCCCGTTCCGTGGCAGCCAGTTGACGCACCAGCGCGGCGATGTCCTCAGTCATGTGAGCGACCCTAGACGACGGAAAAGTCCGAAGTCCCACCCGATCCGTCGGTGCAGTACGGTCGGAACGTGGCAGCGGCACGCTCCGCGCCGTGGTGGGAAGGGCGCCGCTTTCCGCCGTCTTCCGTCTACCGATTCCCCTGCCGCATCCGCGCATCGACGTGAAATGAAGGAGCTCCCATGAGTTCGGAAAACTCTCCGGCGAACCCCCAGAATGTGCCGGCGAGCCCCGAAGAGGCGCTGGAACTGGTCCGCGGCGCATTCGGTCAGCCGCATTCCGCCGATGGCACTCCCGCGCCGTTGCAGGTCCGGGAATTCGACCTGGGATATTTGGTGTATGCGGTGTTCGCCAAGCCCGTCGACAAGCAGGGCAGGCCGGTTCCGGCACCGCCGGGCGGGAGTTCGTTCGTGGTGGCCAAGGACACCGGCCAGATCTCGACCCTCCCCAACTACCCTCCGGACCAGGCCATCGCCCTCTACCGCAAGCAGAACGGTCCGACGGCCGCACCGGAGGCGTAGCGCAGAGCGCAGAGACGTAGCCCGGCCCCCCTCAGGTACGGCGGAGCGCCGGGAGGCTTGGGCGGCGAGGGCCGGGCCCGGAGGCGCCCTTGCGGACACCGGCCGGCCGCGTACGTCGTGCGGCGGCCGGGGGACGTCCCAGACGCCCCCAAGTTGAGCCCCTGGTTGAGCCCCTAGTTGAGCCCCCTGAGGGGAACGGTGCTCTTCCGGGCCCTCTTCACGGCTCTTCCGGTCTCATCCCGACTCACCGGCCCCTTCCTTCACCGTTTGCTGCCCCTGGTCAGCAGGCCGTGCTGGAACGCGGGCAGGTCCTGGTCGGCCGCCCAGGAGGCGAGGAGGCGCAGGCCGTCGTGGGTGCGGGTGCCGACCTCCGCGGTCCGGACGACCAGCTGCTGGTCGGCGTCGGTGCTGGCGGTGAGCGTGTCCCAGTCGAGGACGAATTCGCCGGCAACGGGGTGTTTGACGGTCTTGGTGCCGACCATGAGGGACGAGACGTGGTGGGCGGCCCACCACTTACGGAAGTGCGGGTCCGGCACGGACAGTTCGCCGACGAGGGCGCTGAAGCGCATGCCGTCCGGGTATTCGGCCGCTTCCATGCGCAACTGGGCCACGGCCGTGCGGGCCACGCCCTCCCAGTCGGCATCCAGGGTGCGCATCGCCGGATCGGAGAAAAGAATCCGGGTGTAGTTTCGCTTCTTTTCCGGGATCTCCGCGAAATTTGTGACGAGTGCGGACGCGAGTGAATTCCAGGCGAGAATGTCCATCCGGCGGCCCATGACAATGGCCGGGGTCGAGGTCAGTTCGTCGAGCAGGCGCTGCAGCTGCGGTTGCACCCTCTGCACGGGGCGTCGCCGCGGGCGGGCCGTGCTCTTTCCGGCGAGTTGGAACAAGCAGTCGCGCTGGTCGTCGTCCAAGTGGAGTACCTGGGCCACGGTGGCCAGGACCGGGGTGGATGCCTGAATGCGGCCCTGTTCCACGCGGGTGCAGTAGTCGGTGCTGATGGCGGCGAGCTGGGCGAGCTCCTCGCGGCGCAGGCCCTTGACCCGCCGCGGGCCGGCGGACTCCGGCAGGCCCACCGTGCGGGGGCTGAGCTCGGAGCGCCGCTGCTTGAGAAACTCGCCCAGCTCGTTCAAAGGTGCGGTGCGGGTCACGGTGGTGGTCTCGGGGGCCCACATCAGGCCGGTGATCCCGCCGACCAGCGAGACGGCGGCCATGAAGGCCATGGACCAGCCGAGACCCAGGTGGGTCAGGGAGAGCGGGAGCAGGAAGGCCACACGGTGGCGAGCCAGGTCGGCAGCCGATGTTCGTTTGGCCGGGAAGCGTCCCGACCGGAAGCGCCGCCGGTAGGAAACGCGCGTGCCGGCAGGCCGGTTCGCTGTCAGGGCGCCCTCAGTGTGCCCATGCCCCGGCGGGCATCTCCGGGGGCCCGGAGCGGCCCGGCATCGTCGCGTACCCCCGGTGAGAATTTAATTCAGTTGATTGACTTACGAAATGGGGTGGGATTGACTCGGGTTCACCAGCACGCACCGCTGAGCCGTGGAGGCCCGCCAGTGACCGATGTTCAGGACACGGAGTCGTTGAGCTATCCCCTCGCCCCTCCGGCGGCGCTGGAGCCACCCGAGCAGTGGGCTCAGCTGCGGCAGCAGTGTCCGGTGGCGCGGGTGACGCTGCCGAGCGGTGACGAGGCCGCGCTGCTGACGCGCTACGCCGACGTGAAGAAGGCGCTGTCCGACCCGCGTCTGAGTCGTGAAGGGCTGGCCTCACCCGACGCCGCGCGCGTGGCCGCCGGGGACTCGGAGGGCATCTTCAGCAGCCCGATGGCCAAGGCGCTCAATGACGAGGGCCACGAGCGGTGGCGGCGCATGGTCGGCAAGTGGTTCACGGCCAAGCGGATGAAGGCGCTGCGGCCGGCCATGGAGGCCATGGCCGGCCAACTCATCGACGAGATGCAGGAACACGGCCGGCCGGCGGACCTGGTGACCCAGCTGGCCTTTCCCCTTCCGGTGTTCGTGATCTGCACCATGCTCGGTGTGCCGCAGAGCGACCGGGACAGGTTCAAGGGCTGGTCCGACATGTTCTTGAACACGACCCGGTACACACGTGCCGAGACGGAGGCGGCGCACGGGGAGTTCGCCGCGTATATGTCCGGGCTGATCGCCGGCAAGCGCGCACAGCCGGGGGACGACCTCCTCAGCCTGCTCATGGCGGGCGCCGACGCCGAGGGCGAGCCGATGTCCGAGGCCGGGCTCGTGGCCACCGGGCAGGCGCTGCTGCTCGCCGGGCACGAGACCACCGCGGGCTTCCTCACCATGATGGTGGCGCACCTGCTGTCCGACCGTCGGCGCTGGGAGCGCCTGCTGGCCGATCGCTCGCTGATCCGCCTCGCCGTGGAGGAGGTGCTCCGCTTCGACCCGAACGGCAGCGGCTTCGGGATGCTCCGCTACGTACACGAGGACACCGAGCTCTCCGGCGGCTCGGTGCCTGCCGGCACCACCGTGGTGTGCAGCATGGCCGCGGCCAACCGTGACGAGAGCGCGTGGGAGGGGGCGGACGCCATGGACCTGGGCCGCACCCCCAATCCGCACCTCACCTTCGGTGCCGGTGCGCATTCCTGCCTCGGGCAGCCGCTGGCCCGCACCGAGCTGCAGGCCGTACTCACCGTGCTGCTGCGGCGGTTGCCCACCCTGGACCTCGGTGTCGCGCCCGGGGACCTGCGCCGCCAGGAGGGGCTGCTGACCACCCCGCTGCGCGAACTGCCGGTGATCTGGTGAGCGGCGGCAACGGGAAGACCGCACGGGCCGATCGCGTCGCGGGGACGCATGAGGCGATCATGTCGGCCGCGGAGCGGCTGTTCGCCGAGCACGGGCTCTCCGCCGTGTCGAACCGCCAGATCGGCGAGGCGGCGGGGCAGGGCAATGTCACCGCCGTCAGCTACCACTTCGGCGGCAAGGCCGGTCTGGTCCGCGCCATCATGATCAAGCACGGCGAGGCGGTCGACCGGGTCAGGCAGCGCTATCTGGACGCGATCGGCGACAGCCGGGACGTCCGGGACTGGGCCGACTGCCTGGTCCGCCCCATCCCGGAATACCTGGGCTCGCTCGGCGTCCCGTCCTGGCATGCCCGCTTCGCCGTCCAGGTCATGACCGACCCCATGATGCGCGCGATCGTCACCGACGAGGCCCTGGTCAGGACGACGCTGGCGCAGACCCTCGACGGTCTCGGCCGCTGCCTCCGGACGCTCTCGGCCCAAGTACGGGCCGAGCGCGGGGACATGGCCCGCCATCTGATCACCCACACCTGCGCGGAGAGGGAACGCGCCCTGGCCGACGGCAGTGCGCCGCTGCACACGTCGTGGGAGCGCACGGCCGACGCGCTCTCCGACGCCATCGTCGGCCTGCTCACCGCACCCGTCAGCGCCCCCCCCCCGCACCCGCCTGAGGAACACCGGCTCATGAAGATCACCGTGGACGAGGACCGGTGCTGCGGCGCCGGGCAGTGCGCACTGATCGCGCCGGAGGTGTTCGATCAGCGGGAGGAGGACGGCATCGTCATCCTGCTCGACGCAAGGCCACCCGAGGAGCAGCACCCGGCGGTCCGTGAATCCGCCGCCGTGTGCCCCGCCGGGGCCATCCGCCTGCGCGAGCACCCGTGAGCGGTCAGCCGGCGGCCAGTCCGCGGCACCCGACCGGACCGGGCACCGGATGTCGGGTCCGGCAGGGTGGGCCGTTCCTACGGTGAGGGTCGAAAGGGAAGGAGACCGGGGTGCTGGAGCGGCTCAACCAGGCCATGGAGCACATCGAGTGCCACCTCGATCAGCGGATCGAGGTGTCCGACCTGGCGCGGATCGCGGTGACGTCGGAGTACCACTTCCGGCGGCTGTTCTCCGCGCTGGCGGGGGTCCCGCTGTCGGAGTACATCCGGCGCAGGCGGCTGACGGTCGCGGGTGCCGAGGTGCTGGCCCGGGACCGGACGCTGCTGGAGATCGCGGTGCGCTACGGCTACGGCTCCGGCGAGGCGTTCGCGCGGGCGTTCCGTGGCATGCACGGTGTCGGTCCCGGTGAGGCCAGGCGGGTCGGGGCGAGCCTGCACTCCCAGCCACGGATGTCCTTCCGCCTCATCGTCGAAGGGAGTAGCAGCATGCGGTACAAGGTGGTCGAGAAGGACGCGTTCCGCGTGGTCGGCAGGAAGGCACGCGTGCCGCTCGTGCATGAAGGGGTGAACCCGGCCATCGCCGCCTTCATCAGGGGGATCGGGCAGGAAACGCTGAACCGCATCGAGGACCTGTCCGATCAGGAGCCGGCGGGGATCATCTCGGTGAGCGATCAGCTGGACGCGAGCCGGGCCGAAGGAACCGAACTCGACTACTACCACGGTGTGGTGACCGGAGCCGCGGTGCCCGCGGACATGGACGCGCTCGCCGTGCCGGCCGGGACGTGGGCCGTCTTCGAGAGCTCCGGACCGTTTCCGCGGACGCTGCAGTATCTGTGGCGGGACGTGTTCACGCAGTGGTTCCCCTCCAACCCGTACCAGAGCAGGCCGGGGCCCGAGATCCTGCGGACCCGGCTGTCGCAGGACGCGGAAACCGCGGAAGCGGAGCTGTGGATCCCGGTGGAGCGGACCGCGCTCTGAGCGGTGGCCCGGGGGCCTGCGTGCCGCCGCGTGCCGGGACGTTGCGCGACGTCCCGGCACGCGGCCACCCCCGGGCCCGCCGCCTGTGTGCCCGCCGGTAGGCTCACGCGGCGACGCCAGGTGTTGAGGGGGAACGGCTGTGCAGGGGCTGGGGCAGGGTGATCCGCCGCGGATCGGGGAGTACGTCACGCTTGCCCGGTTGGACCCGGTGAACGGGGTGCGTGCGGTGCCGGAGCGCCGTTATGTGGCGCGTAGCGCGGACGGGGCGCGGACCGTTGTGGTGAGCCTGCCCGTTCCGGGCGCCGACCCGGGCCGGTGGGCAGCCGAGGCGCAGTGGGCCGGCCGGCTGGCGCAGCCGGGGTTCTGGCCGGTCGCGCAGGTCGGTGGCACCGCGGCCTTTCCCTGGCACGCCTCGCCGTATCGTCCCGTTCTGCCGCTCCCTTCGGCCCTCGCCGCGCACGGTGGCCCGCTGCCCGAGGAGGCGGTGCGTGCCCTCGGCGCGGCACTGGCCGAGGCGTTGGCGTCGGCTCATGTCCTGGGCGTGGTGCACGGCGGGATCGCTCCGGCTTCCGTGCTGCTCACCGCGTACGGTCCGCTGCTGGGCTGCTTCGGGGCGGCGCGGGCCGCGGCGCCGGACGGCACGCCGCGGGCCGGGCTGCCCGGACTCGACGCGGCGTGCCTGGCGCCCGAGCAGGCCGGCGGCGGCCCGGTCGGTCCGGCCGGTGACGTGCACGCGCTGGGAGCGGTCCTGGCGTACGCGGCGACCGGGCACACCGTGCCGGAACGGGAGGAGATCCCGGCGACGCTGCGTTCGCTGATCGCGTCCTGTCTGTCCCGGGAGGCGGCGGCACGGCCCGAACCGGCGCGTGTGCTGGCAGAGTTGGCGCCCGGCGCGGCGTGGGGAGCGCAGGCCGCGGGGACGGAGCCGGTGTCGTTGCCGGGGCGCGTCGTCGCGGCACTGTCCGAGCAGGCGGCGGGCGCGCTCGCCATGGAACTTCCCGCAGAGGTGCGTTGAACCGATGCTGTCCGCTCTGCTCCACGACGACCCGCACACCGTCGGGCCCTACCGTCTGCTGGCCCGGCTGGGCAGCGGCGGCATGGGCACGGTCTATCTGGCCCGCACGCCGGGCGGGCGCACCGTGGCCGTCAAGACCCTGCACCAGCGTCTGACAACGGACACCGCACTGCGGACCCGCTTCCAGCTGGAGGCGGACGCGGCGCGGGTGATCGGCGGGCGGCACGGTGCCGCGGTCCACGACGCCGACCCGTCCGCGCCCCGGCCCTGGCTGGCGACGGAGTACGTGATCGGCCCGCCGCTGGACGATGCGGTGCGGGCCGGCGGCACTCTGCCGGAGACCGCCGTGCGGGTGGTGGGTGCCGCCCTGGCGGAGGGGCTGGCGCAGTTGCACCGCTCGGAGGTGGTGCACCGTGACCTCAAACCGTCCAACGTCATGCTGACGACATCGGGCCCGAAGATCATCGACTTCGGCATCGCCCGAGCGGTCGGCGAGGAGCCGCTCACCCATGCCGGCGGCGCCGTGGGGACTCCTGCCTTCATGTCACCGGAGCAGACCGCGGGCCTCGAACACGGCGCGGCGGGCGATGTCTTCGCGCTCGCCGGGGTCCTGGTCTTCGCCACGTCCGGGCACGGGCCGTTCGGCTCGGGGCAGGCCGCCGACCTGCTGTACCGCGTCCGGTACGCGGAGCCGGATCTCGGCGGGGTGCCGCCGGAGCTCGTCCCGGTGCTCGCCCGCTGCCTGGCCAAGGACCCGGCTGAGCGCCCGACGACCGGCGAGCTGGCCACGGCGCTCGCCGAGGGGGCGGATCCGCACCGCTTCGCTGACGTACTGCCGGACGCCGTGCTGCGGGAGATCGTGCGGCGCGGCGAGGACGTGTGGCGGCAGCCCCCGGACCGCCGGGCACCCCCTCCCCCGGAGGCGCCGCCGGAGGCCGCGCCGGTGCGGCCCGGTATGTCGCGCCGCCGGATGCTGGCGGTGGCCGGCGGTGGCTCGCTCGCGGGAGCGGGTCTGGCGGGTGGCGGGGTGTGGGCCTGGCTCGGCAGCCGTGACGGGGCGCGGGACGCGAAGGGCGGCACGGTCGCGAAGAAGCCGAAGGCGCCGTCCCGGCTGTGGACGTTCGCCGTGCGCCGCCCGGACAGCGGTGGCGACGTCCTGTTGGCGGCGCGTGGGTTGGCGGTCCCGGCGGGCATCGTGCTGTCCGGCGTCAACCCCGAGAGCGGTGAGGGCACCTGGCAGACGAACATGGCCGACACCTGGCGGTCGGCCTCCGACGGCACGACGGTGTACGCGCTGCGCGAGCACGACGAGGGTGCCGAGCTCGCCGTGTGCGAGATCGACCCCACCGACGGGCAACCGGGCAAACCGCTGGTCGAGGTCAAGGACCTCGCCGGCGGCGAGGCCCGCAATCAGCTGCTGTGCGTGGTGAAGGGGCGTGCCTACGTGGTGGCACGCGCCTCGTCCGGCAAGCGCTGGTACCTCGTCGCCCTCGACCTGCGCGGCGGGCGGGAACGCTGGCGCAGCCCGGTGGACGCGGCGGCGCAGGAGTACGCACCACCGATGCTCTGCGGTGCGGTCAGCGGCGACGCTCTGGTGCTGTGCCGGGCCGATTCGGGCATCGAGTTCCTCCGGCTGTCGGTGCACGCCCTCGCCGACGGGAAGAAGCGCTGGTCGCTCTCCGAGCCCTACTCCGGCACGCCCCCCACCCGACTCGTCCATGACACGCGGCACGTCTACCTCAGCGACGAGACGCTCGGGGCCCGCAAGCTCTCCGACGGCGGCATCGGCTGGCTCTTCGGCACCACGCGTGACGTCGGCGGCAGCGCGGGCGAGACCCGGTTGTACGGGGCGCCCGCCCTCCGGGACGGAGTCGTCTACTGCACCGAGGGCGACCGCGGGGTGGTGGCCGTCGACGCCGTCACCGGCAGCATCAACTGGCTGGAGAAGGACCTGAGGGGCCGGCACCTCAACCGCGATGTGCCGCCGGTGGTCGGCAAGAAGTTCGTCTACAGCCTCGATGACAAGGGGCTGCGCGCCGTGGACCTGCGCACCCACCGCGCGGTGTGGACGTACGAGACCGACGCGACCGTGCTGACCGCCGACCACGGGCGTGGCCGCCTGTACGTCCGCGAGGAGCGCGCGACCTTCGCCCTGCCGCTCGCCTGAGCGCCGCCCGCCACCACCAAGGAGACACCCGACGTGAAACCGCTCGGCCCCGGAGACCCGCTCCGCCTCGGCCCGTACCGCGTCGTCGGGGTGCTCGGCGAGGGCGGCATGGGCAAGGTGTACTTCGGGCGGGACGCGGCGGGCACGCCGGCGGCGGTGAAGGTGCTGCTGCCCGAGCTGGCGGACGACGAGCACCTCGCGGAGCGCTTCGTACGGGAGGCGCAGACGGCGCGCGCGGTGACCAGCGAGGGCGTGGCCAGGGTTCTCGGCGCGGACCTGGAGTCGGGGCGCCCGTGGATCGCGACCGAGTTCCTCGCCGGGCCCACACTGGACGACGCGGTGCAGCGGCACGGGCCGTTCGGCGATGCCCTGCTGCGGGAGGTGGCGCGTTCCCTGGCCTGCACCCTCCGGGACATCCACGCCGCCGGACTGGTCCACCGCGACCTCAAGCCGTCCAACGTCGTGCTGACCTCGCGCGGCCCGCGGGTCATCGACTTCGGCATCGCCCGCCCCGAACACGGCCTGACGCTCACCCGGACCGGCCAGATCCCGGTCACGCCCGGCTACGGGGCGCCGGAGCAGGTGCTGGGGCGGCGCGTCGGACCGGCGGCGGACGTCTTCTCCCTCGGGACGGTCCTCGCGTTCGCCGCGGGCGGGCGGCCCGCGTACGCGGGTACGGAAGTGGCGGCGGTGCTGTACGAGGTGGTGCACGGCTCCCCCGACCTGGAGTGGGTGCCGGGTGCGCTGCGGTATCTGCTCGAACCGTGCCTCGCCAAGGACCCGGCCGCCCGCCCGCTCCCCGCGCAGGTCGCCGACGCCGCCCAGCCTCCTCACCGCGCCGAACGGCTGTGGAAGACGGGGCCGTTGGCGGACGAGATCCGGGAACGGGAGGCCGCGGCCCGGCGTCTGATCGGCGACGCCAAACGGGCCGGCCCTCCGCCGCGCCGGGAACCGGCCACCGGAGCGGACGGCTCCCGCCCGAGCCGTCGGCGCCTGCTGATCGCCCTGGCGGGCGGCGGCACCCTGCTGGCGGCCGGTGGCGGTGGCGCGGCGTGGTGGCTTTCCGGTGCCGACGCGCCCTCCGTCCCGTCCGATCCGTTCGACGTGCCACCGGCCGCTGCCCTGCGGCCCGCGGCACTCGGCACCGACACCGGGACACCGCAGCCCCTGTGGGCCCCGTTGCCGGGTGTGGCCGACGTCGGGTCGCCGCCGCCGCTGCCCGTGCGGGACGTGGTGGTGTTCGCGGCGGCCGGCGGGGGCATCGCCGCTCACCGGGTCACGAACGGCAAGCAGCGGTGGCGGGCCGGCGACGCACACGCCGACGCCGGATACCTGTCGATAGCCGACCGGCTGGTGGCCACCGCGGACGCGGACGGGGTGCTGCGCACCTATGTGGCCTCGACCGGCGCCCCCAGGTGGACCGCCGAGGCGAAGGCGAGCGCCCTGTTGGCCGCCGACGCCGACCACGTCTACGTGCTGACATCCGAGGGCGCCCTGCGCTGCGTCGCCACGGCCGATGCTCGGGTGCGGTGGACCCGGCGTCCTGCCCTGGCGCTGACCGGCGGACGTCCGGTGGCGGCGGTCGGCGCGGGACTCCTGGTCGTGTGCGGCGCCTCGGGGGACGTGGTCGCGGTGCGCGCCCGCGACGGCGCGCGGGCGTGGGTTCGCAAGGGCCAGGCCGCTGCCGCCCTGCCGCCCGCCATCGACGGCGGCAGCGTCTTCCTCGGCGGCCACACCCTCGCGGCGATCCGCGCGAGCGACGGCAAGGAGCTGTGGAGCCGCGATCCGTTCCGCCCCGTGCGGCGGGGGGCCTACGGCTGGGGTCCGCCCACCGTCGCGGGAGGCGTGGTGTGCACGCTGGACAGCGAGGCGCTGCGGTTTCTCCACCCGGACGGCGAGGAGGCGAGCACCGCGGCGATCGTGGCGGGGGTGACCCCGCCCTGGCAGCCGCCGGTCGTCCAGGCGGGCAGCGTATGGGTGGTGGAGAGTCAGGACACCGGCGTGAGCGGCGTCCCGCGGGCCGGCCGCAGCGTCGCCCAGACGTACCCGCTCACGGGTGGTCAGGGGCGTTCGGCGGCGGGCGAAGGCAACCGGCTGTTCGTCCTCAACTCGGGGACGCTGGTGGCGCTGCCGGTGTTCTGAGGGCTGCCGCCGCCCTGCCTTGCGGGCATGGCGGCGACAACCCCTTCGCCGTGTCCTATGACAGGCCGGCCACTCATCGCCCGCGTGCACGGCGCCCCCAGGTCAATACACCTGGAACACCTAGAAGCTGAAGGTCATGAACGCGCCGTATCCGCCCGCGGCCGCCTCGGCGAAGAAGGCGACCAGTTCCTCATAGGGGCCCTCCAGCCAGTCCAGCTCGCTGGGCGGGTAACCCCGTTGCTGCTTCATCCGCTCCGCGTCGTAGTGGACCGCCAGCCGCTCCCACGGAGTCGCCTGCAGTTCCCGTGCCACGCTCTCGATCTGCTCCGCGGACCACGCGAAGAGGGTCCCGTCCTCCAGGAGCTGGTCCCCGTCCATCAGGAACTCGAGCCCCACGTCCGCCCCGTCCAGCAGGAACTGGAGATCGGCCCACGCCTTGCCCGGACCGTCGTGGGGACGCTTGGCGTAGGCGTCGCCGTCATACAGCTCGCCGACGAACGCATCTGCCCAGCCGGGGTCCTTCTCCGCCCTCTCCAGCTCCTCGGTCGTCGCGCTGATGAACGCCATGCTCACGCCCATGGAAAGCAATCCCCCTTGTTTCACGGCCTGTTCGGTCCCTTGCTCGAACCGCGACGGCGAGTGTTCCACACGGCACTGACAACCGGGCCGCCCCCGGGACGAACGGCTCTATGGGACCCGTCCTGGGGCCAGGGCCTACAGCACGAAGCCGTGCGGGAACGGGTCGCGCGGGTCGAGCACGTAGGTGGCGCTGCCGGTGATCCAGGCCCGGCCCGAGAACTCGGGGACGACGGCGGGCAGTCCGCCCACCTCGGTGGTGCCGACCAGCCGCCCGTGGAAGCGGGTGCCGATGAAGGACTCGTTGACGAACTCGGTGTGCAGCGGGAGCTCTCCGCGCGCGTGCAGCTGCGCCATCCGCGCCGAGGTGCCGGTGCCGCAGGGGGAACGGTCGAACCAGCCGGGGTGGATGGCCATCGCGTTGCGGGAGTGGCGGGCGGTCGAGCCCGGCGCGAGGAACTGGACGTGCTTGCAGCCGCCGATGAGCGGATCGGCCGGGTGCACGGGCCGGTTCTGCTCGTTCACCGCACCCATGATCGCCAGACCGGCCGCGAGGATCTCGTCCTTGCGTGCGCGGTCGAACGGCAGCCCGATCCGGTCGAGTTCGACGACGGCGTAGAAGTTTCCGCCGTAGGCCATGTCGTAGCGGACCGTTCCGAGCCCCGGGACGCGGACCGTCGCGTCGAGTTCGAGGGCGAAGGCGTCCACGTTGCGCAGCGTGACCTGTTCGGCGGCCCCGTCGCGGACGGTGACGCGTGCCTCGACCAGTCCGGCAGGGGTGTCGAGGCGGACCACGGTCTCGGGTTCGGTGACCGCGACCATCCCGGTCTCCACCAGCACGGTGGCCACCCCGATGGTGCCGTGCCCGCACATCGGCAGGAATCCGCTGACCTCGACGTAGAGCACCCCGTGGTCGGCATCCGGACGGGTCGGCGGCTGCAGGATCGCGCCGCTCATCGCGGGGTGGCCGCGTGGCTCGTCGACGAGGAAGCGGCGCAGCGGGTCCAGGTGGTCGACGGCGTGGCGCCGGCGTTCGGCCATCGTGTCACCGGGGACGGTCGCCACACCGCCGGTGACGACTCGCGTGGGCATGCCCTCGGTGTGCGAGTCGACGGCGGAGATGCGGCGCACCTTCGGGGCTCCTCCCACTCCCCCGGTGCCGCCCATCAGACGCTCCGTTCGCCGAGCGCTGCCACGGCTCGCGCCATATCGGCCTCGACCCGTTCGCGCAGGGCGGGCGGCAGCGGGCCGCGCGGCGGCCGGCAGGGGCCGCCGAAGCGGCCGACGCGGTCCATGCCGAGCTTGATGGCCTGCACGAACTCGGTGCGGGAGTCCCAGCGGAAGGCCGCGACGAGCGGTTCGTAGAGTGCTCGGGCGTCGGCCGTCCTGCCTGCGATGGCGAGCGCGAACAGGCGTGCCGACTCCGCGGGAAAGACGTTCGGGAATCCGGCGAACCAGCCGGTGGCCCCCATCAGCAGACTCTCCAGTACGACGTCGTCGGCGCCGCTGATCACCTCCAGGCCGGGCGCCTGCTCCTTGATCTCCAGCACCCGCCGTACGTCCCCGGAGAACTCCTTCACGGCGACCACGTTGTCCAACTGCGCGATGTCGGCGAGGAGTTCCGGGGTCAGATCGACCTTGGTGTCGATGGGGTTGTTGTAGACCATCACCGGCAGGCCGACGGAGGCGACGGCCTCGTAGTGCGCCAGCACCTCGCCGTGGTTGGCGCGGTACATCGTCGGCGGCAGGCACAGCACTCCGTCGGCGCCGTCCTCGGCGGCGGCCTCCGCCCATCGCCTGGCCTGGTGCGATCCCACGCCGTGCACGCCGACGATCACCGTCGCGTCCGCGCCCACCGCCTCGATCGCGGTGCGGGCGACGGCGCGGCGTTCCTCGTCGGTCAGTGACGAGTACTCCCCCAGCGAGCCGTTGGGCCCGACGCCGTCGCAGCCGTTGTCCACCAGCCACCGGCAGTGGGCGGCGTACCGGTCGTGGTCGACGGCGAGGCCTGCGGGTGCGCCGGCCTTCTCGTAGTAGGGCAGGGCGGTGGCCACGACGACGCCACCGAGAGGGCCGGTCTGCTGGGTTCCGCTCATCAGCTGTTCTCCTCGGTCGGGGAGGGATCGGGGGGGTGCGGTGGGGCGTACTGCTCGGGAGCGGCGGCGAGTTCGCCGAGCCGGAGGGGCTGGGCGACGGGTCGCCGGTGCGAGGTGGCGGGCGGCAGCCCGTCGGCGGGCGGTTCGCCGCCGGAGCGGGCGGGCCCGTCGGCCGGGGTGGCGCACAGCCGGGCACGGAGTTCGGCGACGGTGGGGCCGCAGATCCTGGCCTGGCACGGGCCGAGCCCGGCCCGGGTCCGGAGCTTGGCGACCCGGTCGGCCGCCCCGGCGGGGTCGGTGGCGGCCCGGCAGAGCGCGCCGTAGTCGGTTTCCTCGCATCGGCAGACGACGGTCTCGGGGCGCAGCCACCCCGGCCAGCCGGCACCGATGGGGTGCGCTCGGGCGAGGCGGGCGGCGAAGGCGCGGCCCTGGTCGCGGCTGCGGCGCAGCGGGCCGAGGGTGACTGCGGCCGGGTCGCCGCCGCCTGCCAGCCACCCCGCGAGGGCGCCTTCCGCGCGGGCGGCGGGGGCCCCGGCGATCCCGGTGATCTCGCCGACGGCAAACACCCCGGGGCAGCTGGTGCGCTGATCGTCGTCGACGGCGACGAACTCCTGTGCCGGGGCGTCGGATTGACCGTCCGGCGGGGTGCCGCGCAGCGCGCAGCCGGCGGCCACGGGCAGCTCCAGCTGCGGGCTGAAGCCGTGGGTGACGCATACGGCATCCACCGCCAGGGTCCGTTCGCTGTGCGGCACCACGGACCAGTCGGTGCGCAGCCGGGCGGTGACGACCTCCTCGACGCGGCCTTCGCCACGGGCCTCGACGACGGCACGGCCGGTCCGGTAGGGCACCCGGTGTCGCGCCAACGCCCCTGCATACCGGGCGAGTTCGCCGGACTTCCCGGCCATCGACGGCAGTTCCCAGGGCCGCCGGGACCAGCCCCGCGCCAGGACGGCCGGGCGGTTGGCCTCCAGTACGGCCGCCACCTGTGCCCCGGCCTCCAGCAGCGTGGCCGCGACCGGCAGCAGGAACGGTCCGGTGCCCGCGACGGCGACGCGGTCGCCGACCAGCACCCGCTCCCCTTTGGCCAGCGCCTGAGCGGCACCTGCGGTGCAGACGCCCGGCAGCTCCCAGCCGGGGAACGGCAGCATCCGGTCATGCGCGCCGACGGCGAGCACCAGGGCGTCGCAGTCGAGCACGAGGCGGCGTCGGTCCGAGCCGTCGGCGGGCCCGCGCACCACGTGGACCCGAGGCGGGCCGGGTCGCCGCGGCTCGGGGCGCTCCAGTGCCCACACCACGGCCTCGGGCCACCACGCACAGCGCGGATGCGCGAGCAGGCGCCGCCGCCTGCGGTCGAAGGCGCGCCACCCGTGCTGGATCCGCTCCGGGTGGGTGGCCGCGTACTCCTCGGGCAGCATCCGGTGGTACTGGCCGCCGGGCAGGTCGGCCGCGTCGATCAGCGTCACCCGGGCACCGGCCGCCAGCGCGCCCTCTGCGGCGGCGAGTCCCGCGGGCCCGGCGCCGATCACCACGATGTGACGACTTGTCATCGCTTTTCCTCGGCCGGGGAGTTGTCTGCCTTCCGAGGTGCGTCGGAGGCGGCCCGGGACTGGGTGATCACCGCGTCGCCGTCCCGCGCCCGTCGGCGGCACGCCCGCACATCGCGTTCCCCGCCCACCGTCACCAGGCAGTCGAAGCAGACCCCGATCCCGCAGAACACCCCGCGGGCCGCGCCGGACGGGCCGCGGCGCCAGGCCGGGCGGCCGGCGGCCAGCAGCACCCCCGCGAGGGTCTGGCCCGCGATACCCTCCACCGTCTCGCCGTCGACGGTGATGCGCAGCGGCCGTTCCCTGCGCCCGGTGACGTCTTCATCGGCCCGGATGCGTCGGGGGCTCATGCCGTCTCCTCGCTTCTCGGTGGTGCGTCAACGCCCAGCACGGCGGGCCGGTTCACCCGGAATGCGGTCGCGTCGATCTCCGGCGGCTCCTGGAGCAGCAGATTCCGCAGCAGCCGCCCCGTACCGGCCGCCAGTCCGATACCGGCGCCCTCGTGACCGCCTGCATGCCACAGGCCGGGCAGCCGCGGATCGGGGCCGATGACGGGCAGGTGATCGGGGACGTACGGCCGGAAGCCTCCGTAGGCGCGCATCACCGGCACCTGCGCGAGCATCGGGAACAGCCGCAGCGCCTTCACTGCGATCGCGGAGAGCACCTCCGGCCGCAGCCGGTCGTCGAAGCCGACCCGGCGGCGCGAGGAGCCGAGCAGCAGGCTGCCGGCGCGGGTCGACTCGACCACCGCCGACGTCTGCAGCTCCTGCGCGCTGCTGCCGACCGCGCTCACGTAGTCCGCGTCGTAGACCTTGTGGAAGACCGTCGGCGGAAGGGGTGTGGTGACGAGCACATCGCCGCGCCGGGGCCGGACGTCGATCGGCGCGCCGAGCCGGGCGGCCAGCTCCCCGGCCCACGGCCCCGCGGCATTGACGAACACGTCCGCTTCCACCGGCCCGAGGGAGGTGCGCACCGCGGTGAGGCGCCCGCCGCGGGTGACCCCCGCGAGGACCTCGCACCCGGTCCGCAGCCGCGCGCCCGCCGCTCGGGCGTCCAGCAGCAGGGCGGTGGCGGCCGCGGCCGGCTGCACCTGGGCGTCGGCGGGGTAGTGCAGGGCGAGGGTGTGGTCGCGGGTGACGAAGGGTTCGGCGGCGGCGAGCGCCTTGTCATCGAGCGTCTCGGACCGTACGCCGGCGGCGAGTTGGTCCGCGGCGAACCGCCGCAGCCCGTCGGCGCCGGCGTCGGTGGTCGCGAGGACGATGCCGCCCTTGGGCTCCCATTCGACCGCCCGCACGGCTCGCGCCGCATCGTCGGAGCGGGCGCCGATGGCGGTGAGCAGCTCGGGCCACAACCGCCGGGAGAGCCGGGCGAGTTCGAGCTCCGGGCCGGGTCCCTTGTCGGAGAGCAGGATGTTGCCCTCTCCGTGCGAGGTGGTGGCCCCAGCGGCGCCGCCGCGGTCGAGAACGGTGACCTCGCAACCGGCCCGCGCCAGCTCGCGGGCGCAGGCGGCGCCGACGATCCCGGCGCCGAGAATGCCCACGCGCGTTCCGTTCACCACGCCTCCAGCGTTCGGTAAAGCGAACGATTTGAGGTTAGGAGGGGGGTGAGGACGTGTCAACGGTTCGCTCGGCACGCGGCGGCGACCGCCCCGGCGGCAGCCGTCCGGCCTCCGGCGCAGCGCCGGGCCGTCAGGCGGGCCTCACCGGGCGGGCATCAGCCGCCCGGCCCGTCCAACGGGTGTCAGCCGCCGGATCCGTCCGGCACCCCGTGCGGGGCGGCGTCGTGCAGCCGCTGATCCGCCCGGTACTGCAGCAGCAGTACCGAACGCACGCCGTCGCCGTCCGCCACATAGCTGTGCGGCAGGACGGCGTCGAAGCCGACGTAGTCACCGGGACCGAGATCCACCCGCTGCCCGTCCACCTCCACACCCAGCCGGCCGGACTGCACGATGGTGTGCTCGGTCCCCACATGACCGAGCGAGTTCTGCCGGCAGCCGGCGCGTACCTGCTGGTCGTAGACCTCCACGATGACCTCGCCCGCCTCGATCCGCTGCAGTGGACGCAGGTCGACGCCCTCGCCGCTGAGCACCTCCACCTGCTCGCCGCGCACCACCCTGAGCCCTCCGGGCGGGCGGGTGTCCAGCAGTTCGGACACCGGCACCTCCAGCGCCCGGGACAGACTGAACACCGTCTCGATCGTGGGATTTCCGGTGCCGGACTCCAGCTGCGACAGCGTCGCCTTGCCGATCCTGGACCGCCGGGACAGCTCCGAGAGGGACAGACCCCGCCGGGTCCGGGCCCGCCGGAGATTGGCGGCCACCATGTCCCGGATCGACCCTTCGGGGTCACCCATCCCTGTCTCCTTCATCCCGGGCCGGCACCGGCGGGCGCCGACCGCCGGCGTTCGTTCCACAGAACACGGAGTCTACGACGCGTTCGCCGAACCGATCGATGCTCCTCATGTCACCGCGTCACCGCGTCACCGCGCAGCAGCAGGGCGGCCAGCGCGAGAGCACTGCCGCGCGGGGCGGCGAGGTCGAGGCCGGTGAGTTCGGTGATGCGCGCGAGCCGGTTGTCCACGGTGTTGGGGTGCAGCCCCAGGTGGCGTGCGCTGCTGCGGCGGTCCTGCCGGTGTTCGAGGTGGACGCGCAGCGTCTCGACGAGTTCCGGCCGGTCGCCGATGGGGTCGAGGAGGGCAGCGATCCGGTCGCTGCTCTCGTTGCGCCGGGAGAGGTGGAATTCCAGCAGCACGTCTTCCATACGGTGCCACCCGGCGGGCCGCCCGCAGGCGCGGGCGACCCGCACGACGTCCGCCGCGGTGCGGGCGGCGGCGGGGATCTCCGAAGCGGCGCCGGCGGTCACCGCCGCCATCCGGACGCCGTCTCCGCAGACCTTCCCCAGGCGGTCGGCCAGCTCCTCGCAGGCCCGCCGGCCGGCCGTACCGTCCGTCCACCGCGGGACGACGGCCTCGCCCCCGCCGGCGCCGAGCAGGCAGACCGCTTCGCCGCCGAAGGCGCGGTCGAGGGCGGTCTGGACGCGTCGGGTCGTGCGGCGGACCGCGACGGCCGACGCCGACGGGTCACCTTCCGGGGGCAGTTGGAGGTGGAGGACGAGGGAGCGGCCCTCCAGGCCCAGTTCCTCGAAGGCGCGCAGCGGCGGCAGGGAACCGTCCAGCAGTCCGCGTACCAGGGAACGGTGGTGCTCACGGCGTTCGGCGGAGAGCGCGGCCTGTTCGTCGAGATAGGTCTCGGCGACCACGCCGATGATGGCCTCGTGGCCGCGCAGCAGGAAATCCACGAGTTCGATGAGGGCCCCTTCCTCCTCGCTCGTGGCCTCGTCCCGCAGCGCCTGCCACAGGACGTAGACGGCCATCGAGTGACTGCGCAGCAGGGTGTGCAGGGGCATGCCCTCCTCGGCGCGCTGCGCGGCACGTTCGCGAAAGAGCCGGTAGTCGCCGGAGTGGCCCTGGGTGCCGCGCACCCGTCGCAGGAAGAGCCGCAGCCCGTTGCGCACCGTGGCGGCGATCTCCACGTCCTTGACGTCGGCGGGGAGCTCCGGGTAGCCGGGGAGCTGCTCGAAGGTGTCGCGGGTCATCCGGCGGGCGAGCTCGTTGACACGGCTCTCGCACCGGGCGGCGAGTGTCCGGGCGCCGGGCGAGAGCGCCGGGTACGCCCGGCGGCGGGCGGGCGGTGGCTCGGGAGGCACGGTTCCTCGCCCTTCTCACGGCTCGACTGTGACGGATCACAGTACGCGCGGGCTGCCGCTGTGAGGGAGACGGGTGTCCCCTGCCCGCTCACCGTCCCAGACTCGACGGACATCGGCAGGCCACCGCGAGCCGCAGGACGGTGGCCGCACGCAGAACGCCCGAGGAGCCTGAGCTATGACTGAGCACAATTCCCTTGGCAGTGTGGAGTATGTGGAGTACGCGGACCGGGTCTGGTCCGGCAAGGACAATCTGCTGGCGCACTTCAGCGGCGCGTTCACCGGTAAGGACCTGGTGCGCATCGGTGAACGGACCGGATTCTTCCCGGCGTTCGCCAATGTGGCCGTGTTCGACACCGGTGAGGGGCTGCTGCTGGTGGACTCCGGTGACTTCCGTACGGCGTCCCCACTGCACGACGCGGTACGCGGCTTCTCGGCCGCCCCGGTGCGCTCCGTGGTGTTCACCCACGGCCATGTCGACCATGTCTTCGGCGTCGGGCCTTTCGACGCGGAGGCCGACGACGGCGGGCGGGAACGCCCCGAGGTCATCGCGCACGAGGCGGTGCCGGCCCGCTTCGACCGCTACCGGGAGACGGCCGGCTACAACAGCTGGATCAACCGCCGGCAGTTCGGCGTGCCCTCCCTGGAATGGCCGACCGCATACCGCTACCCGGACACCACCTACCGCGACCGGCTGACCGTGCGCAGGGGCGAGCTGACCTTCGAGCTGGTGCACGCCCGCGGCGAGACCGACGACCACACCTATGTGTGGATCCCGGAACTGCGCACCCTGTGCACGGGCGACCTCTTCATCTGGAACTCGCCCAACGCCGGCAACCCGCAGAAGGTCCAGCGTCACCCCGTGGAGTGGGCGCGGGCGTTGCGGGCCATGCAGGAGCTGGGCGCGGAGGTGCTGCTCCCCGGGCACGGCGTGCCGATCCTCGGCCCCGACCGCGTCCGGCAGGCGCTGGGCGACACCGCGGAGCTCCTCGAATCGCTCTGCACCCAGACCCGCGACCTGATGAACAGCGGAGCGCGTCTCGACGCGGTGCTGCACGGCGTCACGGTGCCGGCGGGCCTCCTGGAGAAGCCGTATCTGCACCCGGCCTACGACGAACCGGAGTTCGTCGTACGGAACCTGTGGCGGCTGTGGGGCGGCTGGTATGACCAGAACCCGGCGCACCTCAAGCCGGCCCCGGAAGCCGCGCTGGCCGCGGAGCTGGCCGACGCGGCGGGCGGGGCACGGACGCTGGCCGACCGGGCCCAGCAGCTGCTCGCCCGTGGGGAGATGCGGCTGGCCTCGCACCTCGCGGAGACCGCCGCGCTCGCCGCGCCGGAGGACCGGGAGGTGGCCCGGGTGCGAGCCGAGGTCTTCGGTCGGCGGGCCGAGCGGGAGACGTCGACGATGGCGCGCGGAGTGTTCCATTGGGCGGCGGCGGAGTCCGCGGCGGTGGCGGCGGGAACGGACACCGCGACCGAGCTGACGCGCAGCGAGGAGGGCCGCAGGCGGGCGGCGGGGGCCATCAGCGTGGGGGTGGTGGAGGACGACTCCTGCGGCTGCGGCGCTCCGGAGGACGACGGCGCAGAGGGAGGCGCCTGACCGTGGACACGACGACGGGTGTGGTGCGGCACCCGGGTCCGGGCCACGCCCCGGGCGTCCGCCGGCAGGCATGGACGACCACCTGGCTGCTGTTGGTCTTCATGCTGGTGAACTTCGCCGACAAGGCCGTCCTGGGGCTGGCCGGGCCGCAGGTCATGGCGGAATTCGGTCTCACCCGCCAGGAGTTCGGCGTCGCCCAGGCCGCGTTCTTCGGTCTGTTCTCGCTGTCCGCGGTGGGGGTGACGTTCCTGACCCGCAGGGTGCGTACGTCGGTGCTGCTGGTGCTGATGGCGGTGCTGTGGTCGGTGGCGCAGTTGCCGATGCTCTGGGGCGCCGCGGGATTCGGTGTGCTGATCGCCACCCGGGTGCTGCTGGGCCTCGCCGAGGGACCCGCGGCGCCCGTGGCCGTGCACCACGTGCACGGCTGGTTCCCCCAGGAGGAGCGCACGCTGCCGACCGCCGTCCTCATGGTGGGCGCGGCGGCGGGCGTGGCGGTCGCGGCGCCGACGCTCGGCGCGGTGATCTCCCACTTCGGATGGCGCTGGGCGTTCGGGGCGGCGGGCATCGCGGGTCTGCTCTGGGCCGCGGTGTGGGCCGTCAAGGGCAGCGAAGGTCCGCTGGCACCGCCGGTGGGCCCGGCGGCCCGGACCGTTTCCGACGGGCCCGGCGTCGACGGGATCCCGCTGCGTGCCGTCTTCTGCTCGGGCACCTTCCTCACCGCCGCACTGGGCGCCTTCGCGGCCTACTGGGTGATGAACGTCAAGCTCACCTGGATGCCGGACTACCTGCAGTCGGTGCTGGGATGGGATCTCGGACAGGCGAGCACCGCGGTCGGGGCCGGTGCGATCGCCAACGGCGCGGTGCTCCTGGCGCACGGGCTGCTGGCGCGCCGGACAGCGCGGCGCGGCACGCCCGGCAGGCTGCCGGACGGTGCGGGCGCAGGTCTGCTGCTGATCGTGTCGGCATGCGCGGTGACGGTGTTCGCCACGGTGGACGTGCTCTGGGTGCGGATGGCGATGATGGCCGGCCCGATGGCGGTGGCCCTGGTGATGCTCACCGCCGCGCAGACGGCCATCGCCCGGATCGCCCCGCCCCGCCAGCGCGGTGTGGTCCTCGGCGCCCTGGTGGCGGTCTTCGCCCTGGGCGGGATCGTGTCCCCCTTGGTGCTGGGGTGGATCGTGGACGGTTCCGCGACGGTCGCCGCCGGATACCGGAACGGCTGGCTGCTCACGGCCGCTCTGCTGCTGGTCCCCGGCATCCTCGCGGCGCTCTTCCTCCGTCCGGAGCGGGACGCGCGACGCCTTGGTGTGCCGCGGGCTCCGGCGGTCGGCGCACCCGTGGCGCACTGATGCCCCCGGGTCCGCGGCGTATTCGGTCAGCGCGTCGGGCCGCTGCCGTACGGCCCGTAGAGATCCAGCAGGCGGGTCCGGGTGGACGTGAGGCGGTGGCCGACCACCTCGGCGACACAGCGGGTGATCACCTGCCCCAGCACCGGGTCCTCCTCGCACAGGCCGCGCACCCCTGGCGCGTCGAATTCCAGTGCCCGCACCGGGCTGTTGGTCTCGGCGCCCAGCTGCCAGACGTGCGGCGGGATCAGCCACGACCAGCCGAGCATTTCCTGCTGACCGATCCTGTCGACCGCGGCCGCGCGACGGCCGGGGACATGCACGTCGAGGACGACCGTTCCGGAGTGCACGATCCAGAACCGGTCGGCCCTGCTGCCCTGATGAAAGACGCGGGCGCCGGCCGGGAAGGACACCTCGGTCGCGAACCCCAGCAGCCGGTCGCGGCCCGCGGGCGACAGCATTTCGAGCAGATTCCGTGTGGCGGTCATGACGTTCCTCCGGTACTCGGCGTCACGTTCTCCCCTGCCCCGCCGTGGGGCGTCCCCGCCGTCAGCTCCGCAGCAGCGCGGCGAGCACCTCGGCCTGGCTGATCTCGGGGTGCCTGGTCGCCGTGACCAGCGTCAGGGTTCCCCCCTTGGCCAGGTCGCGCAGGTGCGCCAGCGCGTCGGCGTGCTCGGAGTCCTGGAGTTCGGCGCGATACCGGCGGTTGAACTCCTCGAAGAGTTCGGGGTCGTGGCCGTACCACTTGCGCAACTCCGTGGACGGTGCGACGCCCTTGCACCACTCGTCGAGGTGGGCCTTGTCCTTGCTCAGTCCGCGCGGCCAGAGACGGTCGACCAGCACTCTGGCGCCGTCGCCCCGCGCCGGGCTCTCATAGACGCGCCGGACCCGCACCGTGGCCTTCCCAGCCATGGGCCGCTCCTCCTCGTACACCGATTCCGTACGGCGGTGTCCTCCACCGGTTCACGTACACCGTTGTCCTGCGCCGGTGTCGTACGCCGATGCCGTCCGCCCCGGACGTGCCCTCCCGGAACGGATGTCTTCCACGCTACCCGGACCTCACCGGGTCCGCCGTGGGCCGCAAAAAGGCGGGCCGCCCCGGTCGACGCCGTAACCCGCCGGTCCGCTGTTTCCGGTAGCCGGTCGGCGCTTCCGGGGCCGTCGGGCGGGTGCTTTCGCCGGCGCAGGGGCAAAGAAGCAGGTCGAGGGCTGGTCGGGCCCTCGCGCGAGACTTGAGGATCCCCTTGACCACCGACGACCACCGCCGTCGTGCCGGACGCCGTGGCCCTCGGCGCCGCTGCCCCCTGGGGGATCCCTCACCGTGAACAGACGCACCACCACGCTCGCCACCGCGGGCACCTTCGCCTCCTCCGCCGCGCTCCTCGCCGGTGTCATGGCCGTCCCGTCCGCCGTCGCGGACGGGAGCGCGTCCGCGCACCGGCCCGGCGGCGGCGCCGAGGCGAGGGGTGTCGCCCTCGCCGCCGCGCGGGCGGCCAAGGCCGGCATCGACTGGCAGGACTGCCCGAAGGGCTGGGGCCAGAAGGCGCCCGTCCAGTGCGGATACGTCACCGTCCCCGTCGACTGCGCCCGGCCCGACGGGCCCGCCGTCAAGCTCGCCGTCGACCGTGCGCGCAGCACGGGCAGCACCGGCGAACGCCAGGGCTCGCTCCTCTACAACCCCGGCGGGCCCGGCGGTTCCGGTCTGGACTTCCCGTCACGGGCGACCGGGAAGGACCCCGTGTCGGCCAGGACCGCGAAGGCGTACGACTTCGTGGGGTTCGATCCGCGGGGTGTGGGGCATTCGGCGCCCGTCTCCTGCATGGATCCGCGGGAGTTCGCCACGGCGCCGAAGCCGGACCCCGTCCCGGACGGTGCGGGCGACAAGCGGGCGCACCGCAGGCTCGCGGCGCAGTACGCGAAGGGGTGCACGGAGCGCAGCGGCGACCTGGTGCCGCACATGACCACTCCGGACACCGCCCGTGACCTGGACGTCATCCGTGCCGCGCTGGGCGACAAGAAGATCAATTATCTCGGCGTCTCCTCCGGCACCTACCCCGGCGCCGTCCATGCCGATCTGTTCCCCACCCACGTACGACGGATGATCTTCGACAGTGTGGTCAACCCCGCCCGAGAGAAGGTCTGGTACGAGGGCAACCTCGACCAGGACGTGGCCTTCCAGGGCCGCTGGAAGGACTGGACGGCGTGGGTCGCCGAGCATGACGGCACCTACGGCATGGGGACACCCCGGACACGGTCCGGCGGCAGTGGGAAAAGCTGCGCGCCGCCGCGAAGCAGCACCCGGTCGGCGGCGGGCTTGGACCGCTGTCTTGGTGTCCACCCTGCGAGACAGCGGGCGCGGATGGCCACCGTTGTCGTCCATGTCACAGCACGGCGGCCCCCCTTCGCGGACCTGCGTCAGCGCAGCACCCCCCAGCGGCCGCCCTTCGCCGTGGCCACCAACTCCCGGACCGTGGCGAGCTTGACGCGCGGGCGGCCGGCGCGGCGGCCCCGGGTCAGCTCGGCCCGGTTGATCGCGGCCAGGCCACGGGCGTCGATGACCTGGCGGTTGCTGCGGCGGGCGAGCCGGTCGAACGCCTTGGGCGCGCGGGTGGGCGCGGCCAGTGAGCCGTCGATGGCGTCGGCGAGCAGGGTGCCGACCGTCTCGGCGGCGCAGGTGCGGTTGGCGCCGATGCCGCCCGAGGGGCCGCGTTTGATCCAGCCCACGACGTAGGTGCCCGGTCGGCCGGTCACCCGGCCCGCCTCGTGCGGAACGGTGCCGGTCGCCTCGTCGAAGGGCAGCCCGGCAACGGGCACGCCGCGGTACCCCACGGCCCGCAGCAGCATGCCGGACGGTATCTCCCGCTCCTCCGTACCGTGGGTGACGCGGACGGCCGCCACCTTCTCGCTGCCGTCGCCGCCTGTCGCCGCCACCGGCGCGGAGTGGAAGCGGAAGACGATGCGCCGCCCCGGTGCCGGCGCGCCTGCCCAGTCCGGCTCGGCGCGCGCGACTCCTTGCAGGACCGCGGCCTTCTCCTTCGGCCCGGCCGCGTCGATGGTCGCACCGGTCCGCCGGTCGTGGTCGTCCACCACCAGCTCCACACCGTCCAGATGCTTGAGGGCGAGCAGCTCGGACCTGGTGTACGCGGCATGTTCGGGACCGCGGCGTCCGAGCAGCACCACTTCGCGCACCGCGCTGGTGCGCAGGGCTTCCAGGGCGTGGTCGGCGATGTCGGTGCCGGCCAGCGTCCCGGGGTCCGCGACCAGGATCCGGGCGACGTCGAGGGCGACATTGCCGTTGCCGACCACCACCACGCGCTCGGTGGACAGGTCGATCGCGTCCGGTGGGACGTCCGGATGGGCGTTGTACCAGGACACGAACGTGGTCGCGGAGAGGCTGCCCGGCAGGTCCTCGCCCGGGATCCCGATCCGGCGGTCGGCGGAGGCGCCCACGGCGTAGATCACCGCGTCGTGGTGCGCGGCGAGTTCCTGCGGCGAGATGTCCCGGCCCACTTGGAGTCCGAGGTGCATCCGTACCCGGGGGTGGGTGTGGAAGCGCGCGAAGGTGTCACCGACCTTCTTGGTCGCGGGGTGGTCCGGCGCCACGCCGTAGCGCACGAGGCCGCCGGCCACGGGCAGCCGGTCGATCAGTGTCACCTGGGCGTTGGTGTGCAGCAGCAGGTCCTCGGCGGCGTACATACCGGCCGGGCCGGTGCCGACGACCGCCACCCGGAGCGGCGCGAAGTCGGACGGCAGGCTGCGCTCGAAGGTCGGCTCGCCCCAGGTGTGGAAGTTCGGGCTGTCGCCGCCCGGCCGGGGCTCCTCCTCGGCCCGCTCCTGGTCCTCGAAGTACGCCGCGTTGATCCCGGCGTACTCCCGCTGCGCACCGAAGAGGCTGTCGGCCGGGAAGATCGCGTCCACCGGGCAGGCGTCCGCGCAGGCGCCGCAGTCGATACAGGTCTTCGGGTCGATGTACAGCATCTCCGTGCTGCCGAACGCCCGCTCCTGCGGGGTCGGATGGATGCAGTTGACCGGGCAGACGGCGACGCAGGTGGCGTCGCTGCAACAGGTCTGGGTGATGGCGTAGGTCATGTCGTCCGCTCAGATCAGGTCGCGTCAGATCAGGTTCGCGCGCTTGTAAAACATCAGCGCCGGTTTGGTGAGCAGGCGGGCCGAGGCCAGGAAGTCCATCAGGCCCGAACAGCTGGAGCGCATCATCGACTTGTGGTGCTCATTGGCCTTCGCCGCGCCGACGGCGCGCTCCTTGTCGAGCCCGGCGTTCCGGTAGACGTCCTTGTTCACCATGCTGGTGACGATGAAGTAGGACGCGATCGCGACCACGAAGGCGTTGATCTGCCGGCGCACCCAGCCGGCGCCCTCCAGCCGCTTGAGGGTCTCGTCGCGGGCGAACTTCATGTGCCGGGACTCCTCGACGACATGGATGTTGTTGATGGTGCGGACGAACGGCACGACCCGGTCGTCCCGCATCCAGTCGCGCTGCATGACGTCGAGGACCTCCTCGGCGACCAGGATGGCCGCGTAGGCGGCCTCGCCGAAGGCGAGTGTCTTGAAGGCCCGGCCGAGCTCGATCACCATCCGGTGCGGGCGGTACGCCGGGGCTCCCAGCTTCTGGGCACCACGGGCGAACATGATCGAGTGCCGGCACTCCTCGGCGATCTCGGTGAGCGCCCATTGGAATCCGGCGCTGGTCGGGTCCTTGGCGTAGATGTCCCGCATCACCATCTGCTGCAGGATCATCTCGAACCAGATGCCGGTGCTGGCGACCGAAGCGGCCTCGTGCCGGGTCAGCTCCTTGCGCTGCGCGTCGGTCAACTCACCCCAGTACGCCGTGCCGTAGAGGGTGCTCCACTCCGGGCTCGCGCCGTGGAACTCCTTGTCCAGCGGCGTCTGCCAGTCCACCTCGGTGGCCGGGTCGTACGACAGCGTCGCGGCCGAGTCGAGCAACCGCTGGGCGACGTCGTCGTCCTGGAGTCGGTCGTGGGTCTCCGGTCGAGCGGTGCTGCTTGCCATGCTGCGGCTCCTCGAATTCCGAGTGCGACGGGTCGTGGTGTCCTTGTGCGGTGCCGGGTTCATTGCCGGGGAGCGTTTGCCGGGAGCGGTGGCGCGCGGAGGTGGCGCGCACGGGGGCGTCGTGGCCGGCGGGGGTGGGCAGGCCCGACGTGGCGGTGTACGTGCACAGCGCTCCCGCGCACTCCCGCTTGTTAGACGGACCGTATAACAAGCGTGCCGACAGGCCTACCCCTCGGTAAGAAATCCGCGCTCCCCCGCCCGTCCCCCAGGGGCCTGCCGGGAGGCGGGCACGGTCGGCCCGCTGATCCCTGGTGACGGGATTTCTCGTTCCCTCCTCCGGCCGGACGTGCTGCAATACCCCAACGCGCTGGATGTCTACGGGGGTTGCCGATGGTGCAGGTACGCGATGTGGTGCGCGACGTGGTGGCGGAGCATGCGGCGCACGAGCTGCCGCTCGTCGAGGGGCTGTGCCGGTACGACGACGACCGGGTGATCCGCACCCTGACCGGGAGCCGGCCGCGCGAAGAGCCCCTCGGCTTCGGGTACGCCGAGGCGGCCGCCCTGGTCACCCCCGTCGTCTGGCTGGTCCTCGACCAGGCGGCCAGACGAGGCGTCGACGTGCTGGCGGAGCACCTGGCGGCACAGGGACGAGGGCGGCTCCGCCGGTTGCTGCGCCGCGCTCCACAGACTCCGGCCCGGGTGGTCATCGAGCTGGAGCCCGGCGAACTGGCGCTGGTCCGTCAGCACATCGTGGCGCGCGCCACCGAACAGGGCATCGGCCCTCAGGAGGCCGAGATCCTGGCGAACGCCGTGGTGGCGCGGCTCGCGACGACGGGCCACGAGGAGGAGGGACCCGCCCCGAACGGCGCCGGCTCCTGACCGGAGCAGGCCGGGTCGCCGGGCTGCGTCACGCGACCACGGAGCCCGGGGCCGGGGCCCGGGGCCGGGGCCGGGGCCGGGGCCGGGGCCGGGGCCGGGGCCGGGGCCGGGGCCGGGGCCGGGGGAAATCGAGCGGCCGCCAGAGGGCCAACGAGGTGCGTGCGCAGCGGGACCGGGCCGCACCTCAGGTCCGTGTGTCCGCACCCGCGGCGTTCACCGCCCCGGTGCGCCCGCCCGGAGTCCGTCCATGACGAGGTCGAGGAGGCGGCCGGCCCGCGCCTGCCAGTTGCCGTGCGGGTCGATCTGCCAGAGACCGGCGATGGCGAGCACGAAGTCGTCGGGAGTCACCCCGGGGCGGATGGTGCCCGCCTCCTCGTTCGCCTTCAGCAGGAGCGCCACGGCCGAGGTCACCTGGCCGTGGCCCAGCCCGGCCAGGGTGCCGTGCGCACTGGTGGCCTTGCGCATCGCGTCGGCCAGACCGGCCTTGGCCATGGCGTACTGGGCGAGGCGGTCCATCCATTCGCGCAGCGCCTGGTCCGGTGGCCGGGTCGCGAGGAGCTGGGACGCGGTGTTCGCGACCTGCTGGACCTCGTAGCGGTAGACCTCCAGCACGAGCGCCTCGCGGTTGGGGAAGTTGCGGTAGAAGGTGGCCTGGCCGACGCCGGCCTTCTTCGCGATCGAGCTCAGCGGGGCATCGGCCGAGCGCGTCAGTTCCGCCAGGGCCGCGTCCAGAATGCGTTCACGATTCCGTTGCGCGTCCGAGCGCAGCGGCGCGTCCTTCTTGTGTGGGTGCACTCGTCCTCCTTCCGGGAATCACGGACACCCGGTCCACGGTCGGCATACCGTCGGCCTACGATCCGTTCACGGCCTGGGCCCGAGGTCGGCCCACGGATCGACCTTGCTAACCGGACAGGTGTCCGGTAGGTTTCCTACCTAATGGACAGCTGTCCACTTAGCCTCACCTTAGCGGCAGATCCGGACGGTGTGCCCCTCGCCCACCACCTCCGGCGTCCTCACCGATGCCGCCCTTGCACAGTGCCATCCCTCCCGAGCCGCCTCCGGGACCGCCCTTCCTCCGCTCCCGCCCCTGCGGGTCGGCAGGCCACCGGGCCGGCAGGCCAGGGAGGGGCGGCCTCCTGGTCGACCACGTCGGCGTCAGGGCCCGCGCCCCGGCGCCCGCTGCGCCTCATATACGCGAAAGAAGGCTGATCATGGCCCTATCGACGTCCAGCGCCGTCACCTTGAACATCAACGGCCAGAAACACTCGCTGCCCGTCGACCACCGCACCACCCTGCTCGACGCGCTGCGCGAGCGCCTCGATCTGACGGGCACCAAGAAGGGCTGCGACCACGGTCAGTGCGGTGCGTGCACGGTGCTGCTCGACGGGCGCCGGGCCCTCTCCTGCCTGCAGCTGGCGGTGGCCGCCGAGGGCCGCGTGGTCACCACCATCGAGGGCGTGGCGGACGGTGACCAACTGCATCCCGTCCAGCAGGCGTTCCTCGATCTCGACGGCTATCAGTGCGGCTACTGCACGCCGGGCCAGGTCTGTTCGGCCGTCGCCGTGATCGAGGAGCACGCGGCGGGCTGGCCGAGCGCCGTGACCGCCGACGTACGGCCCGAGGCGGGGGTGCCGCCGCTGTCCGAGGAGGAGATCCGGGAGCGGATGAGCGGCAACCTCTGCCGCTGCGGCGCGTATGTGTCGATCGTCGAGGCGATCGCGCGGGCAGCGGCCGAGGCCGCACCGCCCACGCCACAGCAAGGCCCCGGCTCCGACGCGGCCGGCGCGGAGGTGACGGCATGAGGGAGTTCGGATACGAGCGTGCGCTCGACGTCTCCGGCGCGGTGGCACTGCTCGGCGCGGATCCCGAGGCACGCGCCCTCGGCGGCGGCACCAATCTCGTCGACCTGATGAAGGCGGGCGTGGAGCGGCCGGCGCTGCTCGTCGACGTACGCGAGCTGCCGCTCGACACCATCGAGACCACGGAGGACGGCGGGCTGCGCATCGGCGCGACCGTCACCAACAGCGATCTCGCCGCCCACCCCGAAGTACGGCGCCGCTACCCGGCATTGACCGAGGCCGTGCTGGCGGGCGCGTCGGGCCAGCTGCGCAACATGGCCACGGTCGGCGGGAATCTGCTCCAGCGCACCCGCTGCGGCTATTTCACCGACACCAGCAAGCCGTGCAACAAGCGCGCCCCGGGCAGCGGTTGCCCCGCCATCCAGGGCGAGCACCACACGCACGCGATCCTCGGCGCCTCCGCGCACTGCGTGGCCGTCCACCCCTCGGACATGGGAGTGGCGCTCGCCGCCTTCGATGCCGTCGTGACCTACGAAACGGCGGACGGTCCGGGCGAGTTGACGCTCGCCGAGTTCTACCGGCCGGTGGGTGAGACACCCCATCTTGAGACCGCACTGCCGCCCGGCGCCCTGATCACCGGCCTCGTCCTGCCGCCGGCTCCGGTCGCCGCCGCCTCCCGCTACCGCAAGGTGCGCGAGCGCGCGTCGTACGCCTTCGCGATCGGTTCGATCGCCGCCGCGCTCGACGTCCAAGGCGGTGTCGTACGCGAGGTGCGCCTCGCGTTCGGCGCGGTCGCGTCCCGGCCGTGGCGCGCCCTGGAGGCCGAGCGGGTGCTGACCGGCGGCCCGGCCACCGCCGAGGCGTTCGCCGCCGCCGCGGATGCCGAGCTGGCGGCCGCCGAGCCGCTGCCCCACAACGGATACAAGGTGACCCTGATGCGCAACCTCGTCGTGGCCCTGCTGACCGAACTCACCGAGGAGGCCGCGCGATGACCACCACGACCGATACCACCGCGGTGACGGGGGCCGTCGGCACCGGCCACACCCGGGTGGAGGGCCTGGACAAGGTCACCGGGAAGGCGCGCTACGCGGGAGAGGTGCCCTTCGCCGAACTCGCCCACGGATGGCTGGTGTTGTCCACCATCACCCGCGGCCGGATCCGTTCCGTGGACGACGGGCCCGTCCTGGCGATGCCCGGCGTCCTCAGTGTCCTGCACCATGAGAACGCCCCGCGCGTCAACGGCGAATACCTCGGCATGATGGGGAAGCCCGACCCGACCGTCACCGTCTTCCAGCACGACCGGGTGCCGTGCGCGGGCTGGCCGGTGGCCCTGGTCGTCGCCGAGACGCCGGAGCAGGCCCGGGAGGCCGCCGAGGCACTGGTGGTCGAGTACGACGAGGAGCCGCACGACGTGGCGTTCTCCGCGGAACGCGCGGGCACGTACACGCCGGAGGGCTCCCCCGAGTCGGCGAAGGGGGACCTCGACGCCGAGCTCGCCGCGTCCGCGGTCGTCGTGGATGAGGAGTACACCACCCCGGAGGAGCACCACAGCGCGCTGGAGCCGCACGCCGCGATGGCCCGCTGGGACAGCGGACGCCTCGAAGTCATCGACTCGAACCAGGGCAGCATGTGGGTGGCGAGCGAGCTCGCCCAGCTGTTCTCGCTGGATCCGGCCTCCGTGCGGGTACGGTCCGAGCACGTCGGCGGCGCCTTCGGGGCCAAGGGGATCCGCCCCCACCAGGTCTGCGCGGTGATGGCCGCGACGGTCCTGCACCGTCCGGTCCGGGTGGTGCTGACCCGGCGCCAGACCTTCTCGCTGGTCGGCTACCGCAGCCCCACGGCGCAGCGGGTCCGGCTCGGCGCCGATGCCGACGGACGGCTGCGGGCCTTCAGCCACCAGGCGCAGTGCCTGTCGTCGACGGTGCACGAGTTCGTCGAGCGGAGCGCCGATCCGGGGCGCGTGATGTACGACGCGGACGCGCACCACACCGTCAACCGCCTGGTGCGGCTCGATGTGCCGACCCCGACCTTCATGCGCGCGCCCGGTGAGGCGCCGGGCTCGTTCGCGATGGAGTCGGCGCTCGACGAGCTCGCCGAGAAGTGCGGCATGGACCCGATCGCGCTGCGCGCCCGCAACGAACCGGACGCGGGGCCCGTCTCCGGGCTGCCGTTCAGCAGCCGCAATCTGCTCAGCTGCTTCCAGGAGGGCGCCGACCGCTTCGGCTGGGCACGCCGGGACCCGCGTCCCGGCGTCCGCCGGGAGGGGCGCTGGCTCCTGGGGACCGGTACGGCCGCGGCCTCCTTCCCGTCGGGGGTCGCGCCGTCCACGGCGGCCGTGACGGCGGAGGCGGACGGCACCTTCACCGTGCGGATCACCGCGGCGGACGTCGGAACGGGGGCACGGACCGCGCTGACGCTGATCGCGGCGGACGCGCTGGAGGTGGAACCGTCGCGCATCCGGATGCGGATCGCGGACAGCGACTTCGGGCCGGCGATGGTCGCCGGCGGGTCGATGGGCACCCGCTCCTGGGCCTGGGCGGTCACGATCGCGGTGGCCGAGCTGCGGGAGCGGCTGGCCCTCGGCGGCGGAATCCCGCCGGAGGGGATCACCGCGCGCTCGGACACCAGCGAGGCGATCGGTGCGCTGGCGAGCAAGGAGCGGCACTCCTTCGGAGCGCAGTTCGCCGAGGTCGCGGTGGACGTCACCAGCGGTGAGGTGCGCGTACGGCGGATGCTCGGCATCTTCGCCGCGGGCCGCATCGTCAATCCGCTGACCGCGCGCAGCCAGTTCATCGGCGGGATGATCTGGGGCCTTTCCATGGCGCTCCACGAGGAGGCGGTGCGCGACCGGAACTCGGGCAGCCACGTCGGCGCGGACCTCGCGGGCTATCACGTCGCCGCGAACGCCGACGTCCCGCGGATCGAGGCGGACTGGGTGGCCGACCCGGACGAGGACGACCCGGTGGGGATCAAGGGCATCGGCGAGATCGGGATCGTCGGAGCGGCGGCGGCGATCGCGAACGCGGTCTGGCATGCGACGGGGGTCCGTCACCGTCAGCTGCCGATCCGGCCGGACCGTGTTCTGCTGGCGGGAGACGCACCCGGCGGGGACGGCCCGGCCGGCGCACCGGCCGGCTGAGCCCCGGCGGCCGGCCGGCCGCCGGCCCACGTCAGATCCGCGCAGGAGAAGGAGACCGAAATGCTGGACATCGCCGACGAGTTGAACGGGTGGGTGGCGCAGGGCCGGGACTTCGCCGTGGCCACCGTTGTGGCCGTCGGTGGCAGTGCGCCGCGCAGCCCGGGTGCCGCCCTCGCCGTCGACAGTGAGGGCACGGTCATCGGCTCGGTCTCCGGTGGCTGTGTGGAAGCGGCGGTGTACGACCTGTGCACGCAGTCGCTGCAGGACGGCGAGACGGTGCTGGAGCGGTTCGGTTACAGCGACGAGGATGCCTTCGCGGTGGGTCTGACCTGCGGCGGGGTCATCGAGGTGCTGGTCACTCCGCTGCGCGCGCAGGCGCCGGGCGGCGAGGCGTTCGCGGCGGCCCTGGCGTCCGCCGCGGACGGGCGGGCGGCGGCCCTGGCCCGGGTGGCGCGGGGCCCGGAAGGACTGCTCGGCAGGGCGCTGCTCGTACACCCCGACGGGTCGTACGAAGGCGGTCTCGGCGGTCTGCCGGGGCTGGACCGCACGGCGGTGGCGGAGGCCCGCGCCATGCTGGAGGCGGGTCGCACCGGCACTGTCGACACCTCGGAGGACGGGTCGCGCTGCGGGGCTCCGCTGACGCTGTTCGTCGAGTCGAGCGTGCCGCCGCCCCGCATGATCGTCTTCGGTGCGGTCGACTTCGCCGCGGCGCTGGTGCGTACGGGCAAGTTCCTCGGCTACCACGTCACCGTGTGCGATGCCCGCCCCGTCTTCGCCACGCAGGCCCGCTTCCCCGAGGCCGACGAGGTCGTGGTCGACTGGCCGCACCGCTATCTCCAGCGCACCGGGACCGATGCCCGTACGGTGCTGTGCGTGCTCACCCACGACGCCAAGTTCGACGTTCCGCTGCTGGAGGCGGCGCTGCGGATGCCGGTCGCGTTCGTCGGCGCGATGGGCTCGCGCCGCACCCACGAGGACCGCAACCGCAAGCTTCGTGAGGCGGGCGTCACCGAGGCCGAACTGGCCCTGCTGCACTCGCCGATCGGTCTCGATCTCGGCGCGCGAACGCCGGAGGAGACGGCGCTGTCCATCGCGGCGGAGATCGTCGCGGCACGGCGGGGCGGCACGGGTGCTCCGCTGACCGGCTCACGGACACCGATTCACCGTGCCGCGGACGGGCGGCACACCGGCCCGCCCGGATCGCCCGCCGCGGCCTGACCTCGCCGGCTATTCGAACCGCGAGGTGTCGCCCGCCCCGCGGCGTACGATCTCGGCCTCGCCGCCGGAGAAGTCGATGACCGTCGTCGGCTCGGTGCCGCAGTCGCCCGAGTCGATCACGGCGTCCACGACGTGGTCGAGCCGTTCCTTGATCTCCCAGCCCTGGGTCAGCGGCTCGTCCTCGTCGGGCAGCAGCAGGGTGCTGGAGAGCAGCGGCTCACCGAGGTCGGCGAGCAGGGCCTGGGTCACGACATGGTCGGGGATGCGGACGCCGACCGTCTTCTTCTTCGGATGCAGCAGCTTGCGCGGCACCTCCTTCGTCGCGGGGAGGATGAAGGTGTAGCTGCCGGGCGTCGCCGCCTTGATCGCCCGGAACACGTCGTTGTCGACCTGCACGAACTGACCCAGCTGTGCGAAGTTCTGGCACACCAGGGTGAAGTGGTGACGGTCGTCGAGATTCCGGATCGACCGGATCCGGTCGATGCCGTCACGACTGCCCAGCTGGCATCCCAGCGCGAAGCAGGAGTCCGTCGGGTACGCGACGAGCGCGCCGCCGCGGATGCTGTCGGCCACGGTGCTGATGGTGCGCCGCTGAGGGTTCTCGGGGTGCACGTCGAAATACTTCGCCATCCGCCGAGCCTACGCGATGGGGCCGCTGCCGCTCATCCTCGCGCGCGGGCGGCCCCGGGGCCCGGACGGTCGGGGTCAGCAGCCGGTTCCGGCCGGATCGATCGTCATGCGGGCGTGTGCGTCCTTGCCCAGAGCCGCGTGGTAGGTGGCGCTGTTGACCCGGTACCAGACGTCGTCCTTGCTCGTCCTGCCGTTGACATCGTCCAGCCTGACGCACCAGCGCTCGGGCCGGACGACGCGGCGGTACTTCTCGGTGCCCTTGGCGACCTTGTGGCAGTCCTGGTGGCGCTCGGTGGTGTACCACGTCTTCTTGCCGCGGCCGCTGCGCTTGGTGTGCTTGACGCGCTTCGTGGCGGTCGTGCACGTCCGGGTCAGATGCGGCCGGGTGCTCGTGACGGTCTTCTTGGTGACATGGCGTACGCCGTCCCGCAGGCCCGAGACGGTGTCCGTGTGCGGCCGGGTGTCCTGGGACGTCTTACCGCTCCCCTTGGCGCCGCCGTCCGGGTGCCCCGTGCCGGCGTCCGCTCCGGCGCCGCAGGCGCCGAGCCCGGCCACGAGTATCACCGTCAGGCCGGCACGCACCAGCCGCTGCTTCTTGCCCATGTCTCCCTCAGCGTTCCCCGGCGCCCGCGCACCGGGCTCCGTTGCGCGCACTCTGCCACGGTCGCGGCGAGCCGCTTCACACGGGGCACGGGCCGGTCCGCGGTGGACCGGCCCGTGCCCCGTGGGTGAAGTCGGTTACGGCGCCATCTCGTACGCACCGGCGAGCGCTTCGACACGCTCCCAGACGCGTGCCGAGCGGGCGTCGTCGACGACCGGCCGCCGGACCGCGCCCAGCGCCCAGTCCTGCTGCGCCTCGGTGGCGGAGTCCTTGCCGTGCAACTCGACGGCATGCGCGGAGAAGTCGCGGACGAGCACGGCGAACAGCTCGTCGAGCACATCCCCGTCGAGCCCGGTCAGGCGCGCCTGCTCAAGGATCAGCTGACCGTGCACGACCAGCGCGAACAGCTGGCCGACGGCGAGCAGCAGGTCGAGGTCGCGGCTCTGCTCCTTGTCGGGCGCTGCCGTGGTCACGAACGCGCAGAGCGCGTCGGCCTGTTCCCGGAGGCGGGCGACGTTCGGCACCTCGGCGTACGCGTCGTAGGCGGCGCGCCAGTCGTGGAAGCGTACGGATCCCAGGCCGCGGGCCGGTCCCTGGCCGAAGAGGAAGGCGTCGTCGGCCGCGTCGAGGCGGGTCGGCACGGCGGCGTAGTCGGCCGGGTTCAGCAGGTGGTTGCCCATGAACTTGAGGATCAGCGCGAGATTGACATGGACCGTGCCCTCCAGCTTCGGCAGGCCCCGGATCTCGGTCGCGGCCTGGGAGAAGTAGGTGTCCTTCTCGAAGCCCTTGGCGGCGATGACGTCCCACAGGAGGTCGATGACCTTCTCGCCCTCGGTGGTCACCTTCATCTTCGTCATGGGGTTGAAGAGCAGGTAGCGGCGGTCCTCGGGCCCGGCGGAGCGGAAGTAGTCGACGGCGCGGTCGCTGAAGAGCTTCATCCCGACGAGGCGGACGTAGGCGTCGGTCAGCTCGCGGCGCACGTGCGGGAAGGCGGTGACGGGGCGGCCGTAGAGGATGCGGTTCTGCGCATGGGTGACGGCCTCGTACATCGCGTGCTCGCAGATGCCGATGGAGGCGGTGCAGAGGTTGAACTTGCCGACGTTGACGGTGTTGAGGGCGGCGTCGAAGGCGGCGCTGCCGGTGTGCAGGACGTCATCGGGGCCGACCGGGTAGTCGTCGAGGCGGAACTCGCTGACGTACTTCGAGGAGTCGACGACGTTCTTCACGAGGTGGTAGGCCTCATGGCGGCTGTCGGCGGCGAAGAAGACATAGCCGTCCGGGCCCTCGATGTCGGTGCGGCGGCCGAAGACGGAGACCAGGCCCGCCTCGTTGCCGTTGCCGATGTAGTACTTGGAGCCGCTCGCCCGGAAGCCGCCGTCGCCGTCGGGCTCCAGCAGCATGTCGGTGGAGTAGATGTCGGCGCCGTGCGCCTTCTCGGACAGGCCGAAGGCGAACACCTCGCCCTGGGAGAGGAGTTCGGCGGCGCGGTCGCGGGCGGTGGCGTTGTCGCTCTGCCAGACCGGGCCGAGACCGAGGATCGTGACCTGCCAGGCGTACCAGTAGTCGAGCCCGTAGAAGCCGAAGATCTCGTTGAGGGCGGCGATCCGGGCGGTGTCCCAGCGCTTGTCCGGCTGCCCTTCGGCGGCCGAGGCGGGGGTGAGGAAGGTCGCGAACAGCCCTTCCTTGGCGGAGAAGGCCAGGAAGTCCGCCAGCCAGGCGCGGGAACGGTAGTCCTCGATCAGCCGGCGCTTGCCCCGCGCCTCGAACCAGTCGACGGTGGCGCGCAGCAGCCGGCGGGTCTCGGGGTCGAAGTGCGCCGGGTCGTAGGTGCTCGGGTTGAACAGCAGCGGGTCGGACGTCAGCGGGTCGGCCATGGGAATTCGCCTTTCCGGCTCAGGAGTTGAGGGGTGTGGAGGGCTGAAGGTTTCAGGGCGCCGGGTCAGCGCCCGGCGTCGAGTCGGTGGAGGGTGGCGAGCACGTCGTCGAGCCAGGCGATGGTCATCCGCTCGTACGCGATGCCGCCGCGCAGCACGACGTGCTGGAGCTGCTGCCCGGCGTCGGGCGCCGCGGGCGCCTCGGGCCCGGTGAAGTCGCGCCGCTCCCCCGCCAGGTAGTGGGCGAGCCGGTCGGTGTGCGTCCGGTGGTGCCGTTCGACCTCGCGGATCAGTGCGGCCGGGTCGTCGAAGGCCGCGCCGCGGATCTTCACGGCGAGGTCGTGCCGGACGCTCTCGGGTTCGATCGGCTCGTGGAGCCACTCGGAGAGGGCCGTCCGCCCGGGGGCGGCGACGGAGTACTCCTTCTTGTCCGGGCGGGCCTGCTGCGCCACCTCGCGGACATCGATCCAGCCGTCGGCCTCCATGCGCTTGAGCACGCGGTAGATCTGCTGGTGGGTGGCGGTCCAGAAGTACCCGATGGACCGCTCGAACCGCCGGGCCAGCTCATAGCCTGAGCCCGGCTGCTCCAGCAGGGAGACGAGAATCGCGTGGTCGAGCGCCATGCCCCGATCCTTCTATGCAACTCGTTGCATATACAAGCGCGGCCGCCCGGGTGAGACGCGGCTCACCCGGCACCGGACCGCCACAGCCGCCGTGCAACCATCTCGCAACCCCCCATCGGGTGAGCTGGGCCCATGCACGCCAAGGACACGGCAGAATCCGAGGAATCCGGCACCGGACCCGGCGCGGCCGCCCCGGACGGCCCCGCCCGCATCGCACTCACCGCCGCGGCCGCCTCCTTGCTGCGGCTGCTGCGGGAGCAGCACGGGCCGTTGATGTTCCACCAGTCGGGCGGCTGCTGCGACGGCAGCGCCCCGATGTGCTACCCGGCGGGGGAATTCCGTACGGGCTCCGCCGATGTGCTGCTGGCGCGGCTGACCGTGGAGGAGGTGGCGGAGCCGGTGGATTTCTGGATGTCGGCGGACCAGTTCGCACGGTGGCGGCATACGCATCTGACCGTGGACGTCGTGCCGGGGCGGGGCGGGGGCTTCTCCCTGGAGGCCCCCGAAGGGGTGCGCTTCCTGATCCGCTCCCGGCTGCTCACCGAGGAGGAGCTGACTCGACTCGGCGACCGGGAAACCCCGTAGGGCGAAGGGAGTTGGTGAGGGCCCCGCGCACGGGGGATGGCGCGGGGCCCTCGTCTATTAGAACGGGTGGGAGGCAGACGGGGTTCCCGAACGGTGAAGATTCCGCGAGAAAGTTCCGTCCGGCAGCTCGCCTGCCGGTGGCCGCCCCGTTACGCACTCATGCGTCGTCCTGCACCAGGCGCTCCAGCATGTCCTGGAAGTCGAGGTCCACGACGACCCGCAGACCGTCGCCGTCGAGTTCGCTGAGCGGGGTCATCACGCCGCGGCGCCACCAGAACACCTTGGGGCTGATGGCGCCCGCCGCGTCCTCGTGGCCGGCCGCCGCGAACTGCGCCATGGCCTGCAGGGCCGGGATCACCTGTGCGTCGTGGATGCGGTGGAACGCCAGCTGGTGCCGGAAGGGCATGGCGACCAGCGCACCGTCCGGGGTCAGCTCGGCGCCCATGATCCGTTGCACCAGCTCCTCCAGCACCAGCACCCGGCTCGCCGTGAAGAACGAGTCGCCGAGCAGCACCTCGAAGGAGGAGCCGTCGCCGCGGCGCACCGTCTCGTGCCCCTCGACCGGCAGCGCCCGCAGATTGTTCATCGCCCGGATGCGCAGCTCGGCCACCTCCCCCAGGTCGGTCAGCGAGTCCTCGCTCAGCATCTGCACCGCCTCGGGGAGGTCGAGGGCGAGCACCTCGCGCAGACCGGGGGCCGGCGCCCGGCCGTACCGGAAGGAGTCCGATGCCGGCAGCGTGTCCTGGGCGACGACGCGGGGGTAGAGGCAGGCGCGGATCTCGTCCTCGGAGAGGATCTCCAACGGCTGCGGGCCGTCCATCGTCCGCAGCACCTTGCCGACGTGATCCCGGATCAGGGCGGGCCAGCTGCGTTCGCCCCGGCGGTCGCGATGGCAGACCGCCGCGAGATTGCCGAGACCGAACTGACGGCCTCCGGAGTCGGCCACCAGCCCCGCGTAGGCGGTGACTTCGAGCCCCTGCTCGGCGAAGGCCTGCCGGACCTGCGATCTGAAGACGCCGCCCTCCCGCTGGGAGAAGAAGGTGAACTCCTCGTCGCGTGCGAGGTCGCGGGAATCCCGCTTCGGTCCTCGGCGGAACAGGCCCATCTCTTCCTCCCGGCAGCGGCCACGAACGACGGCCATGAATGGGCCGATCGTAACGGGTGCGGCTGCCGCACCGGGCACCGTTGGGCCGCTCGCGGGAGCGGTTCACGACGTGCCCGGCGACGGCATGACCTCGTCGCCCCGTTGCCGTGGGACGGCAGGGGCGACGAAGTGCACGGGGAACGGGCGGGCCAGGCCCTGTCGTCGAACTCCCGCCTGCCTTGCGGGCAGAACGACGGGAGTGTGACGACAGGCCCTAGCCGCCGATGTTGACGTCGATGCAGGCGTAGAAGGCGTTGGCGGTGTCGGCGACGTTCCAGACGGCGAGCACCTTCTGCTTACCGGTCAGGCCGCCGAAGTTGACGTTGTGCGAGACGGTCTCCGGAGGCTGGGCGCCCCCGTCGTTGAATTCGGCGACCTTTCGGCCACCGACGAAGTACTGCCAGGTACTCGTCGAATGGCGGGCGGTCAGCTTCCAGTTGAAGGTCTGGGAGCTGCCGACCGGTGTGACCTGCCAGCCCTTGGAGTCGTCGTCGAGTTCGGCGAACTGGCTGTTGCCGCCGCTGCAGCTCGTCAGGCCCTTGGGCCCCTCGACGCTCTGCGGTTCCCATTTGATCGGGCCGCATTCGATGGCGCCGGCGGCACACTGCGCCTGCCGGCTGGGCGGGGAGGACACATATCCGTGTGCGCTGGCGGGACTTGCCGGCATGGTCACGACGAGGAGGGGAGCGACGCCCGCACCGATGGCGAGTGCCAGCCTTCTTTTCTTGTTCATGTCAACCCTTTCGCGGTGGAGGCCGCCACGCGAGAACAGGGGGACCGGCGCAGGTACGGCACCGCACGTCCGCCCCGGGAAGCCTCGTGGAGTGTGGGGGAAGGTGACGCGAAGGTGATCCACGGCGAGCCGCCCGTACCACCTAGCCCGGCGCCGACACCGGGCACAGCGGCCAAGGGCACGCTCACCAATTGGTCTAGACTTTACCCGCTCGTCGCGTACGGTCAAGAGGTGCGGCACGCAAGGGAGTTGGGCATTCCGGCACGCGGCGCCGGGCCCCCGGGCCGCCGCCGCTCAGTGCCCCGGCGTGACGTCCCGCGCCGGGGAACCACTGGAGGCGCGTACGACGAGCTCGGGGGTGAGCCGGACCGTACGCCGCGATCCGGGCACCCCGCCGGCCCCTCCGCGGCCGAGCAGCCGGGCCGCCTCGGCGGCCAGTTCGGCAACGGGCTGGCGCACGGTGGTCAGCGCCGGGTCGGCGAGGCCCGCCAGGGGAATGTCGTCGAAGCCGGTGACCGCGACCTCGCCGGGCACCTCCGCGCCCAGCTGCCGCAGGCGTTGCAGCGCGCCGACCGCGATCAGGTCGTTGGCGCAGACGACGGCGTCGGGCCGGGAGGGCCACAACCGGTCCACCGCGGCGCGCCCCCACTCCACCGAGAAGTCGCCGAGTGCGACCCGGCCGGGGCCGTCAGGGTCCAGCGCCTCGGCCCCCGCCTCGTAGGCGGCATGCCGTTCGACAGCGGCCGACGCGGTCCCGGCCGCCCCCACGAAACAGGGACGCCGACGCCCCTGGGCGGCGAGGTGTTCCAGCACGAGGGCCATGCCGGCGGAGTTGTCGACGGCGACCGAGTCGGCGACGCCCGGCCCGCAGCCACGGTCCAGCAGCACCAACGGCACCCGGTCGGCCGCGCTCGCCACCGCGTCCCTGCTGTGCCGCTCGTCGACGGGCATCACCAGCAGGGCGTCGACCTGCCGGTCCAGGAACGCGCTGATCCGGGCGGCCTCGGTCCGCGGATCGTCATCACAGTCCGCGAGCAGCAGGGCCCGCCCCTCGGCGTGCAGGGCGTGTTCCAGCGCCCGCACGAGCGCCGGGAAGAAAGGGTTGGTGATCTGCGGCAGGACCAGCCCGACGATGCCGGTGGAGCGGCTGCGCAGGGCGCGGGCCACCTGGTTGGGGCGGTAGCCGAGGCGGGCGGCCGCCTCCCGCACCGTGCGGGCGGTCTCCGCGCCGACCGGGCGGGTGCCGGCCAGCACCCGGGACACCGTGGCGATGGAGCAGCCCGAGGCGTGGGCGACATCCCTCAAGGTGACTTCGGCCACCATCTCCCGGCCCCCTTCGTTCGGTTCGGCTGGGCCGGGACGGAGCTTACGCCCAGGAGGGGAGCGGGTAAACGTCATCCCGGAGCATTCAAGAATCCGGCCCGCGGGTCGGATTTCAGGCCCGGAAAGGTCCGTAACGCCAGAGATTGAACCATTGACAACGGGCCGGTCCATGGGTGAAGTTTCCGGAGAACGTTTTCCCATGATGTGTCCTGAGGGAGGTGTGCGGTGGCGTATCCGCCGGCTGTCACAGCAGCCCCGGCGGCGTGACCGCACAGTAGAGATCACCGCCCGGCGCACCCGCACGGCCCGACCGCGATCCCGGTCCTGCCCGTCCGGCGCGCCGCCGGCTCCCCGCGCCCCGGCGCATCATCGATCCACCAGCAGAGCAAAGGGGCTCTTCCGTTGGCCAGAAAGATCATCCTCGACTGCGACCCGGGGCACGACGACGCGATCGCCATGCTCCTGGCCCACGGCAATCCGGGCATCGACCTGGTCGCCGTGACGACCGTGGTCGGGAACCAGACGCTGGAGAAGGTGACCCGCAACGCGCTGTCCGTGGCGCGCATCGCCGGGATCACCGGCGTGCCCTTCGCCGCCGGCTGCCCGCGTCCGCTGGTCCGGGCCATCGAGACGGCACCGGAGATCCACGGCGAGACCGGTCTGGACGGCCCGGATCTGCCCGAGCCGGACATCGAGTTGGACCGCCGGCACGCCGTCGACCTGATCATCGACACCGTGATGGCGCACGAGCCCGGCGAGATCACCATCGTTCCGACGGCGGGGCTGACGAACATCGCCCTCGCCGTGCGCAAGGAGCCGCGGATCGCCGAGCGGGTCCGCGAGGTCGTGCTGATGGGCGGCGGCTACCACGAGGGCAACTGGAGCGCGGTCGCCGAGTTCAACATCATCATCGACCCCGAGGCCGCGCACATCGTCTTCAACGAGAGCTGGCCGGTCACCATGGTCGGCCTCGACCTGACGCACCAGGCGCTGGCGACCCCCGAGGTCGACGCCAGGATCGCCGCGGTCGGCACGGCCCCCGCGAGGTTCGTCGGCGAACTGCTGGACTTCTTCCGTGAGGCCTACCGGGACAACCAGGGCTTCGAGCACCCGCCGGTGCACGACCCGTGTGCGGTGGCGTATGTGATCGACCCGGACGTCATGACGGTCCGCAAGGCACCCGTGGACATCGAGCTGCGCGGCGGTCTGACCCTCGGCATGACCGTGACGGACTTCCGTTCGCCGGCCCCGGCCGACTGCACCACCCAGGTCGCGGTCACACTCGACCACGAGCGGTTCTGGGACCTCGTGGTGGACGCGCTCGAGCGGATCGGCGACGTCACGGTATGAACGTCTCCCTCACCGAGCGCCCCGCCGGGATGACGGACGGGTCCGGTTCCGGATCCGGCGTACGGGTGGGCGTCCTGGTCACCGCGCTGCTGGTGGCCTGCTTCGCCTTCCAGCTCAATGCCAGCATGCTCAGCCCGGCGCTGAAGAGCATCGAGGACAGCCTCGGCGCGACCTCCGCGGAGATCGGCCTCACCCAGACCGCGTTCTTCACCTCGGCGGCGCTGTTCTCGCTGTTCCTGCCGCGGCTGGGCGATGTGATCGGCCGCCGCAAGGTGCTGGCCGGGATGCTGGCGCTGATGGTGGTCGGCTGTGTGGTCGCCGCACTGGCGACCAGCGTGCCGATGCTGTTCGCCGGCCGCGTCATCCAGGGCGTGTGCGGTCCGGTCGTGCCGCTGTGCCTGATCATGCTGCGGGTCGAGGTGAAGGAGCCGAAGCGGTACGGCACCCTGCTCGGCGTGATCACCGCCGTGAACGGCGGCATCGCCGGTGTCGACTCCCTCGCGGGCGGCTACCTCGCCGACAACCACGGCTTCCAGTCGGTCTTCTGGGCGATGGCGGTCATCGCCGCCCTCGCCACGGTGCTGATCGCCACGCTGACGCCCGAGTCGAAGGCGCCCGTGGCCTCCCGGATGGACTGGCCCGGCGTCGCGCTGCTGGTCGTCTCGGTCGGCGCGCTGCTGATCGCGCTGAACGAGGCGGGCAAGCTCGCCGCCGCGAACTGGCCGCTCATCGCCGTCCTCGTCGTCGTGTCCGCGGCCGCGTTCGCGCTGTTCTGGCGCACCGAGAACCGCAGTGGCCACCCGCTGGTCGCCACCCGGCATCTCAAGCAGCGCGCGACCTGGGCGACGCTGCTGACCACAGTGCTCACCATGACCGGTGTGTTCGCCGTCATGAACGGGCTGATCCCTGCCTTCGCCCAGGACGCGCAGGCCGGCCTCGGGATGTCCGCCGAGCAGTCCGCGTGGTGGACCCTGACGCCGTACGCACTCGCCGGACTGGCCATGGGACCGGTCGCCGGCCGGCTCGCCGCCACCTTCGGCTACGGCCGGGTCCTGCGACTGGGCCTGGTCGGCTCGGTGGCGACCGTCGTCCTGATGCTGCTGACGATCGGCAACCAGTCACAGGTGCTGCTGCTGGTGGCGTCCCTGCTGGTGGGTGTCACCTACGCGGGGGTGACGAACATCGTGCTCAACGGGCTCGGCATCGTGCTCTCCCCCAGGGAGAACCCGGGCTTCCTGCCGGGCCTGAACGCGGGCGCCTTCAACCTGGGCGCCGGCCTCAGCTTCGCGCTGCTCTACGCGGTCAAGACCGCGGCGCTGCCCGAGGACCCCGCGTCGCCGGCCGGCTACACCGCCGGCATGATCGCGGGGGTCGTGATCATGGCACTCGCCATCGCCACGTCCTTCCTGATCCCGAAGCCGGTGGCGGCCGAAGCGCAGGACTGACCGGCGTGCCCTGACGGAATCACCCGCCGCACCGCCCGCCGACCGGAGAGCCTCCGGTCGGCGGGCGGTGGCGTTTTCCGCGGCAGGCCGGGTGGTGCTCGTGACCGTCAGCAGCGATGGCTTCCGGCCGGGGCGGCGGTCCGTACACGGACAGCCCGATGGCGGCGACGCCGGGCACGGCACGAGGAGGCCTCCACCCCGACGATCACCCCCAGTCTCTGGTGCGGCACCAGGGCGACGAGGCCACGAGGTGCTACGTCCGGGTGTTCCCGAACTCGGGGATCAAAGGACTTCACCACTACGGCGAGGCCGGTCCTCGCGAGGCCGGCACCGTGCTGACCGCCGTCTTCGTGCTCGACGGCCGGAAGGACACGGCGATCAACGGCGGCCCGGAATTCCCCTTCGACGAGGCGGTCTCGCCGCTGATCAACTGCGCCGACCAGGACGCGATCGACCACTACGGGGAGAAGCTCTCCGAAGGCGGCCAGGAGGTGCCTTGCGGCCGACTCAAGGACGAGTCGGACTGTTTTGGCAGGTCACGCCCGCCGGGATGGCCGACGTGCTGAACGACCCGGACCCGGCACGCGCCGGCGGGCGACGGGCGACGCGCGACGGCAGCCGTGCTCGGCATGAAGAGGTTCGGCATGAAGAGGTCGGCATCGCGGCGCCGCGGGCCGCGATCGACGGGGCCTGAGAGATCCGCGCGCCGCCACCGGGCCGTGAGGTGCGCTGCGCGGGCGCCGGGCCGCCGTCCGGGGATGCGCCCGGTCCTTCTCCGGCCTGCGGTTCTCAGTCGGAGAGGACCGGGCGGCACCGCACCCGATTCGGGTGATCCCCCGCGTCACCCGAATCGGGCAGCTTGGCCGGATTCCCTGCCCAAGACAGGCGGACGTCCGGAACTCCACTGAGTATACTGGCTCTCAACCAGTCAACGCAGGAGCTCCAGCATGTCCCCCCGCAGCGCATCGGTCAATGAAGAGCTGCGGCGACGATCCCGCGAGCGGCTCCTGCAGGCGACGGTCGACCTGGTCGGCGAGCGCGGGCTGGAGGCGACGACGCTCGGCGATATCGCGCAGCGTGCGGGGGCGGCGCGCGGACTGATCTCGTACTACTTCCCCAGCAAGCGCCAGCTGCTGCAGTCGGCCGTGCACCGGCTGATGCATCTGACCCTCCAGGAGGCGCTGGAGCGCGCCCCGCAGCCGACCGGCCCGGAGGCGGGACGGGAGCTGATGGCACGCGCCATCGACGCGATTCTCGATCTGGCGCACGATCGCCCTTTGCTGATGCGCACGCACATGGCGGGGATTCTGACCGCCGAGGGATTCATCCGGTGCCCCGAACAGCAGCGGCTGGCGCAGCTGCTGCGCGAGACGGTCGTGGCCTACGGTTCGCCCGATCCGGACGCCGACTATCCGCTGCTGCGGGCGCTGCTGATGGGCTCGGTCGTCCCGATGCTGCTGCCGGGGGCGCCGATGGCGCAGAGCCGACTGCGGGCCGAACTCTTCCAACGCTACGGACTGGCCTGGGAGTCGGGCTTCCCGCCGGACGCTACGGCGCCCGGCGGAACGCCACCGGGCGCCGTAGCGCCGTAGCGCCGTAGGCATGATCCGGTGCGCGCCGGCGGTCCGAGGAGACGCCGGCGGGCAGCTGGGGGAATGCGGCCGGGTCAGCGGTAGTCGGGCTGGGTCTGAACGTTCAACTCCTTCATCCGGACCCGCTCGGCGCTGTCCGTACGACGATCGTCGATCTTGAGGACGTCGAAGCCCTTGGCGATGTCGTTCGAGTAGATGTAGCCGTTGTAGTAGTACGCCGACCAGGATCCGCCGGTGACCATCGAGTCGGTGGAGAGCGGGCCGCGCTCGAAGTAGCCGATCTCCTTCGGGTGCGCGGAGTCGGTGAAGTCCCAGACGGAGACGCCGCCCTGGTACCACGCCTGCACCATGATGTCGCGGTTCTTGGTGGGGATCAGTGAGCCGTTGTGGGCGACGCAGTTCTCGGTGTCGGCCTGGTGGCGCGGGATCTTGAAGTAGCCCTTGAAGACGAGCTTGCGGTGATCGCCCTTGCCGGTGATGTCGTAGATCCCGTCGGCGCCGTGGTCCGGTCCGGTCGCCTCGTTGCAGGTGGCCGCGCCGCCGCCGCCCAGCTCGTCGGTGAACACCACTTTGTTGCCACGTTCGTTGAAGGTCGCGGAGTGCCAGAAGGCGAAGTTGACGTTGTCCTCGACCCGGTCGATGACGCGGGGCGCCGCCGGATCCGAGATGTCCATCAGGACGCCGTCCCCCATGCACGCACCCGCGGCCAGCTTCAGCTTGGGGAAGGTGGTGATGTCGTGGCAGCCGGTGGTCTTGGAGACGCCGGGGTTGGCGGGCGCTCCGGGGTTGCCGCCGTCCGGGAAGAGCACCGGGAAGTCGACGACCGCGGCCTTCTGGGGCGCCGAGCGCGGCACCTTGATGACGGAGATGCCGTCGTGCGGCGGCTTGCAGTCGGGGAAGGTGTCGCTGGGCGCGTAGGACGAGACGTAGAGGTAGACGTCGCGGCGCTCGGGGACCAGGGTGTGCGTGTGCGAACCGCAGGCGGTCTCGACGGCGGCGACGTACTCAGGGTGCTTCTTGTCGCTGATGTCGAAGACCTTCATACCCTCCCAGGAGGACTTCTCCGTCGCGGGCTGGGTCGCGCTGTTGCAGGAGTTGTCGCTGCGCGAGGAGTCCGTGGACAGGAAGAGCAGGTCCCCCGAGACCGTGACGTCGTTCTGCGAGCCGGGGCAGAGCACCTGACTCACGACCTTGGGCGCCTTGGGGCGGGAGATGTCGAAGATGACGAAGCCGTCGTAGTTTCCGGCGAAGGCGTACTTCCCCTGGAAGGCGAGGTCGGAGTTGGTGCCCTGGAGCGCCTGCTTGGGGATGTTGGCCAGGTGGCTGATGTTGTCGCTGTGGACGATCTCGTCCACGCCGGGTATGTCGCCGTCCTTGATGGCAGCCCGGGTGGCGGCCTCCTGACTGCCGCTCACCTCCTTGGGTGCGGAGGGGCGGTCGCCGGGGTCGGGGGTCGCGGCCGCGGGTCCGGCCACGAGGAGCGAGGCCACGAGCCCGCATGCCGCGGCCGCCGCTCCGAGGTATCTGCGCCGCACGAGGGGTCTGTGCAACGAGTTCACGAGGTCCTCCCTGAGGTCCGTTCCGGGAGTGAACGGTTTCTGGACCCCGGCAGTATGGCGCTACTCATGTACAGATCAATAGAAGGCAACGAAAATGTCATGCGCGGGTATCCGCGTACGTACCGCCACCCGCAGGCACAAGCCCCGAAGGGCCTGCCGGACAACGGACAGGAGTGCACGCGTTGAAGCGTCCCAGACACGGCATCGCCCTCACCGCGGCCGGCCTCGGCCTGCTCATCTGCTGTGCCCTGAGCGGCTGTTCGGCTGACGGAGGCGGGAAGGAGGAGGCGGGTGCCCGCGGCGGTCCCGAGGTGGTGGCGCCCGGAAAACCGGGCGAGCCGGCGAAGGTCCTCACCGCCGAAGAGGCCAAGAAGGCCGGCAGCGACGACTCCCCCAATGCCGCCGACTTCGACTACGTCCAGATGATGATCACGCACCACCGCCAGGCCCTGGTGATGACGGACCTGGCCGCACAACACGCCGACAACGGCCGCACGGCCCGGCTGGCGGAGCGGATCGCCGCCTCCCAGCGACCCGAAATCGGCGCCATGCAGGGCTGGTTGGACCAGCACGGCGGGCCGCGCGAACCGTCCGGCGGACACCATCACGCAGCGATGCCCGGCATGGCCACCGACGCGCAGCTGGACCGGCTGAGGGCGGCCCGCGGCAAGCAGTTCGACGCGCTCTTCCTGACGTTGATGGTCACCCACCATCAGGGGGCCGTCACCATGGCCACCGACGCCCTGTCCGACGGCAACAACACCGTGGTGGAGGAGATGGCAACCGACGTCATCGCCCAACAGACCGCCGAGATCGGCCGGATGCAGCGGCTGGGCGCGACACCGGCGTCGTGAGACGGCGCCGCACGGGCCGGACGCCGGGACGACGTGACGACGGGACGGCCGGACCACGGGACCACGGGACGGCGGGACGACGGGACGGCGGGACGGCGGGACGGCGGGACGACGGGACGACGGGACGGCGAAGGGAGTCTGCGGACTCGCGCTAGTACTGCCCCGTCCCGCTGCACCTCGGGCAGACCCGCTGTGTCAGACACTCCGGGCAGCGGCCCAGGCGGTGCGGGTCACGGGGCCCGCCGCCCCAGCCGGGGAGGCCGTCCAGCACCCACCCGCGCCCCTCGCAGAGGGGGCACAGGCCCAGACCGTCGCACTCCACGCACAGCGACCTCCCCGGCAGCAGGGTCCGCTCGGTCACCACCGGTTCGGGGCGGACGTGCGGCACCTGTGCGTACAGCGCGAGGGCAGGGGTCCGGCCCAGATACCTCACGGTGTCGCGGTCACGCGCGACGGACACCGTGATCTCCCTGCCGTCGCGGCGGCCCGCCACCACGACACCCCAGCTCGCGAGCCGGGGCTCGGGGATCTGCTCGGTGGCCTGCCAGCCATCGGCGGACAGCAGAGCGATCGCTCGGGCGGCGAGGCCGGGGGCGTACGCCGCACGCGCGGGCCTCGCGTCCTGGGCGCGCACCCGGTTCGAGACGGTGTGGAGATACGTAGGGGGTTCCGTGCCGGTGTCCATGAACGGCTCGTCGGGCACGGTGAATTCCGGCACCTGCCCCGGAGTGAGCCGCGCAGCCAGCGACCGCAGGGACGCACGGACGGCCTCCGCCTCCCGCAGGAGGCACGCTCGCGCCCCGGGCACCCCCGCCACGGCCGTCCCCCTTCCCCCCCTCGCGCGCGCTCGCCGGATCTCCCCAGCCCGCGCCGGCTCGCACCGCGCCAACGAGCCTGCTGTGCGCGACCATTGTGCCCTCGCGGGCGGGAGAGCGGCTTCGCACACCTGGCCGGGGACGGGAGACGGAGCCACAGCCGGAGGCGCAGCCACAGCCGGCATGGCCTGGCGTGCGCGAGGGCTACGGCTTCCGGCCGGTGATGGCCACCATGCGATCGAGCACCGGAGCGTCGGCGGGAACCTCGACCGCAGGGCCCCACAGGCCGGGGACGGGCGCCCTGGGGACGAAGTCCGCCACATGAGCCAGACAGGCCCGCAGCGTCTCCTCGGGCAGGTCGAAGGGCCGGCCGGTGGCCTGGGCGAGGTCCCAGCCGTGCACCACCACCTCGGTGAGCGCGATCTTCCCCCACAGCTCGTTGGGCAGCTCCAGCCCGCCCGCACTGCCGCTGCCCCGCCAGGCCGCCGGATCGCCCCACGCCCCGCCGAGATCCAGGACATGCCGGGTGACGGTGTCCCGCCAGCCTCCGCCGAAGTCCAGCACCGTGGGCTCGGTTTCGGTATCGGCGCCCGTAGGGCGATCGGCGCCACCGTCACCGGTGCCGGTGTCGGCGCCCTTGCCATCGGTGCGCGCGTGTGCCCCGTGAGCGAGCGCGGCCAGCGCCTGCGACACCGAGTCGACATGCTGGACGAGCTCACCCACCGTGTAGGCGGAACAAGGAGTCGGGCCGTCGAGCCGGCCGTCGTCGACACCTGCCAGCAGGTCGATCATCCGGTGGCAGGCCGGTTTCAGGTCGATCATGTCTCTCCTCCGGTCACGAATCGGCGAAGCGCCGGAGACGCCCGCAGAAGTACAGACCGCCCGTGGGGCCGGAGCTCATCGGTAGCGGCCCGTGACGTCCGCCTACCGCTTGTTGTGCCGTGGCGTCAGGAATCCCTCGTCGCGGGCGCCGGCGATCAGCCGCAGGGACCTGCGCCTGTTGCGGCCCGTCGCGTTCATCACGGCCAGCACCGGGTCCCGGCCTTCCCGCTGCGCCTCCCGGTACGCGTCCGCGGCGAGCCTGCGCCGTTCGCCCGCCCGCGTCCGCGCGAGGAGAGCGGACGGGGACGGTGACGGTGCGGAGGGGGCGGGCTGCGCGGAGGGTGCCGGGCCGACCGCGGGCTCGGGGGCGGGCAGGGGCTCGGGGGCAGGCAGGGCAGCCTGGCCGAAGGGAGCCTCCGGGCCGAACTCGCCGTCGCCCGGGGCATCCGGCCCGACGCCGCCACCGGAATCGGACCCGGCGCCGGTGCCGGATTCCGTGCCGGGAGCAGTGCCGGTGCCGGTCCCATCGCCGATCCCGTTGCCGTTGCCGGATTCCCCATCAGGGTCGGGGGCGGGTGCGGGTGCGGGGTCGAAGTGAGGAGCGCGGCCACCCCCCTCGGCCTCGGCTTCCGTCCCGACTTCCTTCCCGGCATCACTCCCGCCGTCGGTCCCGCCGTCGGTCCCGACCCCGTCGGACGGCGCGCGAGGAGAGGGATCCGCCGGACACGGCGTGCCCCCTTCCCCTTCCCCCTCCCCCGGTGTGGGCCGGGGTTTGCGAGGGCGCCCGGTGGCGAGCCGGCAGGCGTCGTCGAGAGGGCCCCCGATCCAGCGGGCGAGCGTGGCGAGCCCGTCGAGGGTGAGGGGTGGGTCGGCCCGCATGTCCTCGATGGTGAGGCGGTCGTCGCAGACCGCCACCAGGACATCGATCCGGGCGCCGTCGGCGAAACTCAGCCGGGCGCTGAACCAAGGCCCCAGCGGGTCGAGGCGGGGCGGCGAGGTTGCGGGGCCGCAAGCGGGGGCCGGTTCCTCGGGGGCGGCCGGTTCAGGGGCGGGCGCGGCGGAGCCGTAGCCCTGCAGCTCCCAGGCAGGCCAATCCGCGGCCGCGCCTTGAGATTTATATCGGTCATTAACGGTATAAAAGTCACTTTCCGACACGGGGAAAACCTAGCCTCCCCCTCACCCGGCCCACCGGCGCGGCACGCTCAGCGGTCCGGGAGCAACCCCGATAGCGCATCTCCCGCCCCGCGCCTTCCGGTGCGATCCTGGGGGTACTCCGCGGAAGGAGCTCACTCGTGCTTCGTGTCGCAGTGATCGGTTCAGGACCCAGCGGTGTCTACACCGCGCAGTCATTGGTCGAGCAACAGGCCGTCCCGGACGTCGAGGTGTATGTCCTGGACCGGCTGCCCTGCCCGTACGGCCTGGTCCGGTACGGCGTCGCACCGGACCACGAGAAGATCAAGTCGCTGCAGAACACTCTGCGGACCGTGCTGGAGCATCCACGCGTGCACTTCCTGGGCAATGTCGCGGTCGGCGCGCCGGGGCTGGGCCTGCGGGAGCTGCACCAGATTTTCCACGCGGTGGTGTTCTGCGTGGGTGCCGCCACCGACCGCCATCTCGGCGTCCCGGGTGAGGACCTTCCCGGCAGCCACCCCGCGACAGATTTCGTCGCCTGGTACAGCGCACATCCGGACGCCGCCACCACCCGTATCCCGCTGTCCGCCCGTTCCGCCGTCGTGGTCGGCGTCGGCAACGTGGCCGTGGACGTGGCCCGCGTCCTGGCCCGGGGCGCTGCGGAGCTGGCCACCACCGATATGCCGCAGGGGGCGCTCGGCGCGCTCGCGGACAGCCGGATCGAGGACGTCTGGATGGTGGGCAGGCGCGGCCCGTCCCAGGCCAAGTTCACCACCAAGGAGCTGCGCGAACTGGGGGCGCTCCCGGGTGCGGAGGTGCGCGTACGGCCCGAGGAGCTGGCCCGGGACCCGGCGTACCGCGAGGCGGGTGAGCTGCCGGCCGCCATTCGCCGCAACATCCAGGTGCTGCGCGGTTGGGCCGCACGGCAGGGGACGGAGGCGGACGCGGGAAGGGACCCGGGAGAGGCGGCAGCCGGGCCGGACACACCCCCGGTGCGCCGGATTCATCTGCGGTTCTTCCTGCGTCCGGTCGCACTGCTCGGGGACGCCGCGGGGGTGCGCGCGGTGCGGTTCGAGCGGACGGCGCCGGACGGGCGCGGCCAGGTCGCGGGGACGGGTGAATTCGAGGACATCGAGGCGCAGTTGGTGCTGCGGTCGGTCGGCTATCGGGGGATCCCGCAGCCGGGCCTGCCGTTCGACGAGACGAGCGGGACGGTACCGAATGTGGCGGGGCGGGTGCTGCGGGAGGGAGTGCCGTGCCCCGGCGAGTATGTGGCGGGCTGGATCAAACGCGGTCCCACCGGGGTCATCGGCACCAACCGGCCGTGCGCGAAGGAGACCGTGGCGTCGTTGGTGGCGGACGCCGAGGTACTGGCGGGGCGGGCGGTGGCCGAGGACCCGGTGGGCGCGCTGCACCGCGCCGGGCAGCGGCCGGTCCCGTGGACGGGCTGGCTGGGCATCGAGGCCGCGGAGGCGGCCTGGGGCCACCGCCTGGGCCGCGGGACGGTCAAACTGGCCGACTGGGACGTCCTGTTGGACGCGGCACACGGCGCGATGGACTAGGGGCCGTCGTGTGGATCAGCCGGGCCCCGCTCCCTTCCGGCGTGATCCACACGACAGGCCTTGGCCCGCGTCCGCACGGTCCCTGCTGGGATTCAGGCCTCGCCCAGCCGGCGGGCCTGCAGCTCCGCCGCCCGGAGGACGTCGTCGAGCAGGCCGGGGAAGAGCGCGTCCAGGTCGTCCCGGCGCAGTCCGTTCATCTTGGCCGTGCCCCGGTAGATCTGCTGGATGACGCCGTGTTCGCGCAGCACCCGGAAGTGGTGGGTGCAGGTCGACTTGCTGACCGGGAGTTCGATGTCCGCGCAGTTCAGCTCGCCCTCGGCGGCGGCCAGCACGCAGACGATCCGCAGCCGCATCGGGTCGGCGAGCGCATGCAGGACGTCGGCGAGCCGGATGGCCTCGCGGGACGGGTGCTCCAGGGAGCGGGAGCCGGACGGGGCGCCCGTGGACGTCGTATCGGTCGGCATGACAGCTCCTGACGGGCGGCGCTCGGTCGGTCGGTCGAGACCCAGGCCGGTAAGCGTAGGGGGCCGTGGGCCCTCGGGTCGTGCGGTCGCGGGGCTCGGTGTGGGCCCCGCACAGGGCGCGCGGCCCCCGGGCGGCGCCCGTTCACCCATTGTACGAGAATCATCGTAGTTTGACATCCACCGTAATACGATGGGTATCGTACGAGGCGTCAGCAAGCACGATACCGAACCGGAGTCTGCCGTGAGCACACTGTTCGAGCCCTTCACCCTGCGGTCCCTGACCATTGCCAACCGGCTCTGGATGGCGCCGATGTGCCAGTACTCCGCCGACTCCGAAGGACCGGACGAGGGTGCCGCGAACGACTGGCACTTCGCCCACTACGCGGCGCGGGCGGCCGGCGGCACCGGCCTGATCCTCACCGAGGCGACCGCCGTCAGCCCCGAGGGACGGATCAGCCCGTACGACCTCGGGATCTGGAACGACCGCCAGGTGGCGGCGCTGCGCCGGATCACCACCTTCCTCAAGGGGCAGGGCACCGTCCCCGGCATCCAGCTCGCGCACGCCGGCCGCAAGGCGTCCACCGACGCCACCTGGCACGGCGGCGCCCCGCTGGACGCCGAGAACGGCGGCTGGCGCACGGTCGCCCCGAGCGCGCTGCCGTTCGACGAGGGCCACCCGGCACCGGACGAGCTCGGCGTGGACCAGATACAGGAGATCGTCGGGCAGTTCGCGGACGCCGCGCGCCGCGCGCTGGAGGCGGGCTTCCAGGTCGTCGAGGTGCACGGCGCCCACGGCTACCTGATCGGCCAGTTCCTCTCCCCGCACACCAACCACCGCACCGACGAGTACGGCGGTTCCTACGAGAACCGGACCCGTTTCGCCCTGGAGGTCGTGGACGCGGTGCGTGCGGTGTGGCCGCAGGAACTGCCGGTGCTGTTCCGCATCTCGGCGACCGACTGGCTGACGGAGAACGAGGAGGACGAGCGCGAGGGCTGGACCGCCGACGACACCGTGCGCTTCGCCGCCGACCTGCTGGCGCACGGCGTGGACCTGCTGGACACCTCCACCGGCGGCAACGCACCGCGGGCGCGGATCGCGACCGGCCCCGGCTATCAGGTGCCGTTCGCCGAGCGGGTCAAGCGGGAGACCGGCCTTCCGGTCGGCGCGGTGGGGCTGATCACCGAGGCACGGCAGGCAGAGAAGATCATCTCGGACGGGCAGGCAGACGTGGTGCTGCTCGGCCGCGAGCTGCTGCGCGACCCCTCCTTCGCGCTCCACGCGGCGCGCGAACTCGGCGGCGAGGTGCACACCCCGAAGCAGTACCACCGCTCCGTCTGACCTGCGCGGATACCGCGCCGGGACGCCGTTGTCAGTGGCCGGGTGCAGACTGGCCCCATCCTGAGACAACGGCGTCCCGGAGGTGTCCGGCATGACTGACGTTCTCCTCGCGGTAGGCACCCGCAAAGGGCTTTTCATCGGCCGACGGCGGCACGGTGCGTGGGAGTTGAGCGCCCCGCATTTCCCCGCGCAGGCGGTGTATTCGCTCGCGATCGACACCCGCCGCGCGACACCCCGGCTGCTGGCCGGGGCCGACAGCGCCCATTGGGGCCCTTCGGTGTTCCACTCCGACGACCTGGGCGGGACCTGGCACGAACCGGCCCGCCCCGCGGTCAAGTATCCGGAGTACACCGGGACTTCACTGGAGCGGGTCTGGCAGCTGCATCCGGCGGGCCCGGCCGCCCCCGATGTGGTGTACGCGGGCACCGAACCCGGCGGCCTGTTCCGGTCCGGTGACGGCGGCGAGACCTTCGAGCTGGTCCGGCCGCTCTGGGACCACCCGAGCCGTGAGAAGTGGGTGCCGGGCGGCGGCGGGCTCGCGGTCCATACGGTGATCACCGACCCACGGGACGCGGACGCGGTGACCGTCGCGGTCTCGACGGCCGGGGTCTTCCGCAGCCACGACGGCGGCGCCGGATGGGAGCCGTCCAATCACGGCGTCAAGGCGGTCTTCCTGCCCGACCAGCATCCCGAGTTCGGCCAGTGCGTCCACAAGATCGCGCAGGACGCGGTGGACCGCGACCGGCTCTATCTGCAGAACCACTGGGGCGTCTACCGCAGCGACGACGCCGGCGCGCAGTGGACGGACATCGGCGCCGGGCTGCCGTCGGACTTCGGATTCGCGGTGGCCGCGCATCCGCGCCGCGGGGATGTCGCCTACCTCTTCCCGATCACCGCCGATATCGACCGGATGCCCGCCGACCACCGCTGCCGGGTCTACCGCACCTCCGACGCCGGCGGGAGCTGGGAGGCGCTGAGCGACGGCCTGCCCGAGGAGGACCACTACGGCACGGTCCTCCGGGACGCGCTGTCCGTCGACGACACCGATCCCGCGGGGGTGTATTTCGGCAACCGCAACGGCGAGGTCTTCGCCAGCGCCGACGACGGCGACAGCTGGCAGCAGCTCGCCTCCCACCTGCCGGACGTGCTGTGCGTACGGGCGGCCGCCCTGGCGTGAGCGGCGTGAGGAGGAGGGGTGAGGAAAGGAGGAGAGGACAGGTAAGGAGCGGCGAAGGGAGCTGCGTTCCGGGGCGACGGCCGCGGGGACATGGCCGGTGCGGAGGTGGTCGGCCGGATGACGGAGCGGGTGCAGACACCGTCGCAGGCACAGGCGTAGGCGTAGGTGCGACCGCCGGCCGGCGGTTGAAAGGGAGGGGTGCTCGGCCAGTAGGGTGATCCCGTGGCTGCGCGACCTCTTCATGACATCGTCGAACCCGGCTGGGCCAAGGCACTTGAGCCCGTCGCCGGACGAATCGCCGCGATGGGCGACTTCCTGCGGGCGGAGATCGCCGCGGGACGCACCTACCTCCCGGCCGGCAGCAATGTGCTGCGCGCCTTCCAGCAGCCCTTCGACCACGTGCGGGTGCTGATCGTCGGGCAGGATCCGTATCCCACTCCGGGGCACGCGGTGGGGCTGAGCTTCTCGGTGGCACCGGACGTGCGCCCGGTGCCGGGGAGTCTGGAGAACATCTTCCGCGAGATGCACTCCGACCTCGGGCTGCCCCGGCCGTCCAACGGCGACCTCACCCCGTGGACGGGACAGGGCGTGCTGCTGCTGAACAGAGCGCTGACGACGGCGCCCCGCAAACCCGCCGCGCATCGCGGCAAGGGCTGGGAGGAAGTCACCGAGCAGGCCATCCGCGCGCTGGCGTCGCGCGGCCGCCCGTTGGTGTCGGTGCTGTGGGGGCGTGACGCGCGCAATCTGCGGCCGCTGCTCGGCGATCTGCCGGCGGTCGAGTCGGCGCACCCCTCCCCCATGTCCGCCGACCGGGGCTTCTTCGGCTCACGTCCCTTCAGCCGGGTGAACGACCTCCTGGTGCGGGGCGGCGCTCAGCCGGTGGACTGGAAGCTGCCCTGACACCGGGCGATAGTGTGCCCGCATGACCAACGCGAACATCCCTGCGGGCTGGTATGCCGACCCGCAGGGCACCCCCCATCAGTTGCGCTGGTGGGACGGCTCCCAGTGGACCGAGCACACTCACCCGGGTCAGCAGGAACAGGCCCCTGCGCAGAGCCAGGCCCCCCAGCAGGCGCAGCAACACGCGCCGCAGCAGGCCGCGTCGCAGCCGGTGCTGCAGAAGTCGCCCCCGCAGCAGATGCCCCAGCAGCACACGCCGCAGGCGCAGCCGCAGCAGCCGGCCCAGGCCCCGCCGCAGGCCCCCGCGCAGCCGCAGCCGCAGGGCGGCGCGCCGTACGGTCAGCAGGGCTACGGCCACCCCCAGCAGCAGGGACCCGGGATGCCGGGGCAGCAGCCGTACTCGCAGCAGCAGATGCCGGGGCAGCCGGGGATGAATGCCGCGCAGTATCAGGTGCAGCAGCAGGCCGGGGTGGCGCCGACCGGACCGGGCGGCGGCAGTCTGTTCACCGAGCCGGTGCTGGTGGTGAACCAGAAGGCGAAGCTGATCGAGGTCACCAATGAGTACGGCGTCTTCGACCAGCACGGCAACGCCCTCGGCACGGTCGTGCAGGTCGGGCAGAGCACGGCCAAGAAGGTGCTGCGGGTCGTCTCCAGCCTGGACCAGTACATGACCCACAAGTTGGAGATCAGGGACGCCTACGGGCAGCCGCAGCTGATCCTGACCCGGCCCGCGAAGATCATCAAGTCCAAGGTGATCGTGCAGCGTCCGGACGGTCAGCCGGTCGGCGAGATCGTCCAGCAGAACGCCATCGGGAAGATCAACTTCGCGATGATGGTCAACGGCCAGCAGATCGGCGCGATCAAGGCCGAGAACTGGCGGGCCTGGAACTTCGCGATCGTGGACCATGCCGACACCGAGGTCGCCCGGATCACCAAGACCTGGGAAGGGCTGGCCAAGACGATGTTCACCACCGCCGACAACTACGTCCTGCAGATCCACCACCAGCTGCCCGATCCGCTGCTGAGCCTGGTCGTCGCCACCGCGCTGACCGTCGACACCGCCCTCAAGCAGGACGCCCGCGGCTTTGGGTGAGCCGCGGGACACCCCAGCGGGCCGGCCTTCCGGCACAGGCGCGCCGGGGCAGGGCGCGACCCATGTCCTCGGCGTCGACTCGGGCGGATCGGGGCTGCGGATCGCCGTCGCCCGCGCCGCCGATCCGGTGGCCCGGCCGTCGGCCACGTACACCTCCCGCACACCGGTCCGCACAGGTCCGGGCGGGATCGACGCGCAGCATCTGCTGTCCCAACTGCTGCCCGCCGCCGAACAGTTGCTGCGGCAGTCGGGTGCCGAGCGGGTCGCGGCCGTCTGTGTGGGCGCCGCCGGGATGGGCACGCTCGGCGACGACCTGCGGGCCTGTCTGCCCGCCGCGCTGGCCGCCGCGTTCGGCATCCGGCACCTCGCCCTCGCCGCGGACGCCGTGACCGCGTACGCCGGGGCGCTGGGGCAGCGGCCCGGAGCCGTGGTCGCCGCCGGCACCGGCATGATCGCGATGGGCACCGACCTGTCCACGGACGGCGGCTGGCGTCGCGCCGACGGCTGGGGACATCTGCTGGGCGATTGCGGCGGCGGCGCCTGGATCGGGCGTGCGGGTCTGGAGGCCGCGATGCGCGCGTACGACGGCAGGTCCGGCGGGTCCGGTGCGCTGCTGGCGCGTGCCGAGGCGGTGTTCGGGCCGGCGGGCGGCCTGCCCGGCGCGCTCTATCCGCGGCCCGACCGGCCCGCCGTCCTCGCCTCGTTCGCCCCGGAGGTCGCCCGCTGCGCCGCGGGAGACGCGGCCGGCGATGGCACCACGGGCGCGACGCCCGACCCGGTGGCGGCCGGCATTCTGCGCGACGCCGCGCGCCATATCGCCGACGCGGCGGCCGCGGTCTGCCCGCCGGGCAGCGGCACGACGGTGGCGTTCACCGGCGGCCTGTTCCGCATCGGGGAACCGCTGCTGGCACCGCTGCGAGCGGCGCTCGCCGAGCGGCTGCCGGGCGCGCAGCGGACGGAGCCTGCGGGCAGCCCTCTCGACGGGGCGCTGACCATCGCGGCGGCGCTGGCCGACGACCGGCTCCAATTGCCCGCCGACCCGAAGTTGTTGCAGATCACACGCCCTTTGCCGTGATGCGGTCACCGTGACGCGCGGGATAAATCGGGACGGATACCTCTCGACCGAACCCTCCCTCGGCGCCGGGGTGGGCGGAGGCGTTAGCATGCGGCGCCATGAGTTCCCCCACTGGGCCCGCACCTGGCTCGCCCGATTTTGACGCCGATTCCCCGAGCCCGGGAGCCGCACCCGGCCTGCCCGTTCGCATGCCGCGCGCGCGGCAGTCCGGCCGCCACCGCAAGCCGGAACCGCTCGCCGCACCGGAGGGCGCACCCGCCCTGGTGCTGGCCGTGCCCGGCGCTCCCACCCCCGCCTCGCGCAGCCTGGCGGAGGAGGTCTCCAGCATCGCCCGCTCCGAACTGCCCGGCCTCGACGCCCGGATCGGCTATGTCGACGGCGGTGACAACGAATTCCCGTCGCTTGAGGCCGTACTTGCGCAGGCCGGCGCCGAGCAGAAGGCCCGGGTGGGCAACGACGCGGCCGGCGACCCGTCCGGTCCCCCCGCGGTGGTCGTGCCGTTGCTGGCGGGCCCGGACAGCGCGCTGCTGCGGCGGATACGCCAGGCGATGATGAACAGCGGTTCCGGTGCCGAGCTGACCGATGTCCTCGGCCCGCACCCGCTGCTCGCCGAGGCGCTGCACGTCCGGCTGTCCGAGGCGGGTCTGGCGCGCGCCGACCGTGCCCGGCTGTTCTCGGTCGGCGCTCCGGCCGACGGCATCATCCTCGCCACTGTGGGCGGCGAGGAGGCGGTGCAGGCCGCCGGCATCACGGGCATGCTGCTCTCCGCGCGGCTGGCCGTGCCGGTGCTGGCCGCCGGGCTGGACGAGGAGGGCGCGATCTCGCGTACCGCCGAGCAGCTGCGCGGCTCCGGTTCGCAGCAGCTGGCGCTGGCCCCGTACTTGATCGGCCCGGAGATCGCCGACGGCCTGCTGGGGGCGGCCGCGGCGGAAGCGGGCTGCGCGTCGGCCGAGGCGCTGGGCGCTTACAGCACCGTGGGCCGGCTGGTGCTGTCGAACTACGCCGCGGCGATGGGCATCAACCTCCAGCCGCTGGGCCAGGGCGCCCCGGTCCGCTAGGGACCCGACGCCCGGTCCGATGCCTGCGGCGGTCCACTTCGGTGCGCCGACGTCGGTGTCGTTTCACCTCCGAAGGGCCGTTCCGCGCACCCGCGCGGGGCGGTCCTTTGCGCGTGCGGGCCGGACGGCGCGCCTTAGTCGCCCCTCTGAGCAGCACAGACGCCCGCCACAGGGCGCCGGCGCCGCCGGGTGCGGTGCGGGAGGCCCGGCTTGGCATATGCCCGTCAGGCGGCCTTCCAGGGCTTCGCCGTGCACCCGGCGCCGTCTCGCAGGCACGGTGTCCGCGGGACGGCCGGGTCACCGGGACCGGTGGTGTGCGGCGGCAGTGCCCGCGGCGGTCAGGCGAACACCACGCAGGAGGCCGCCGGCGCCTCGACGGAACCGGCCCGCGCCGGGACCCCCGTTTCCCTGTCGAGGGTGAACCACGTGACGTCCCCGGAGCGCTCGTTGGCGGCGTAGAGGTGGAGGCCGTCGGGGTGGAGCGCCAGGTCGCGCGGCCAGTGGCCGCCGCAGGGGACGGTGGTCAGGAGGACCGCGGTGTCGCCGGGCCCGTCGAGGGACAGGACGGAGATGCTGTCGTGGCCGCGGTTGGCGGCCCAGGCGAACCGGCCGTCCGGGGAGACGACCAGTTCGGACGGGTAGGTGCCGGCCGCGGGGACGGTGTCCGGGAGCAGCCGGGTCTCCCCCAGCGGCGTGAGGGTGCCGCGCTCGGCGTCCCAGCGGCAGACCGTCACGGTCGGGTCGAGTTCGCCGACAACGTAGGCGCGGTCACCGCGCGGGTGGAAGGCGATATGGCGCGGCCCGCTGCCCGGCCGGAGCGCCACCTCCTCGCGTACGGTCAGCGTCCCGCTCGCGGCGTCGAGGGCGCAGACGCGGACCGAGTCCGTGCCGAGGTCGACGCTGAGCAGGAGGTCGCCGCCGGGTCCTGGCATGACGGCGTGCGCGTGCGGGCCTTCCTGGCGGTCGGTCCGGGGGCCGCTTCCGCTGTGCGGGAACACGGTGGCGGGGCCGCCGAGCGTGCCGTCGGCCCGTACGGGGAGCGTGCTGACGCTGCCGGAGCTGTAGTTGGCGGTCACCAGGCGGGCCGGGCGGTCCCGGTCGCCGGCGGTCAGCGTGAGGTGGGTGGGGTCGGCGCCGCCGACGGGGACGGGCGGGGCGAGCAGCGCGGGCCCGTCGGGTGTGAGGGCGAAGGCGGCTGCCGCGCCGTCGGGTGTCTCGCTGACGGCGTAGAGGTGCCGGCCGTCCGGGCCCGGCACGAGGTAGGAGGGGTTGGGGACCGCGTCGGTGGAGTGCAGCGGGGTGAGGGCCCCGGTGCCGGGGTCGACGGTGGCGGTGGTGATACCGAGGCCGCCGGCCGTGGTGAACGATCCGATGTAGGCGCGCGGCCCGCTGTCCGTCGTCCCCACTGGTCCGCCCTTCGTTTGCCTGCCCGTCGGGGTGCTCGGGCGACGCTAACAGGCGAGGGCGAGGTGGTTCAGGGGTTGGCCGATACCCGCCGGCGGGGCGGCGCCGGACTGGGCAGCGGGCGAGGATGCCACCGCCGGCCGCGGTCCCGGGGCCCCTTCAGGCCCCGATCAGGGGCGTACGCGTCGCACTGCGCAGGGGCACGGCCAGTTCGGCGAGCGCCTTCTCCAGACCGTGCAGGTGGGCCAGTGCCGGCTCCGCGGTGGAGCCCAGCGGCAGGACGACCTCATGGGTCGCGGGGCCGTGCGCCGTGTCCGGTGTGGTGACCGCCTCGACGGCCGCCTCCACACGCCAGCAGGCGGCGGCGAGGCGGTCGTCGTGCGAGGCCTCCGGGTCCGCGGCGATGGAGGCGAGACCCCGCACCTCGCGGGCGCAGTCGTCGAGCAGCGCGAGCACCTGGCCGGCGCGTTCCTTGCGGGCCCGGAGCGGACTCAGGGGATGGACCAGCGGGGCGAGCGAGAGCCGCACCCTGCCGAGGAGGTGTTCCAGCTCGGCGATGCGTGGCGCCGGGTCCGCCGTTTCGGAGCCCGCGAGCCGCGCGGCGGCCTCGGCGGTGCAGGCGTGCACACACCGCAGGGCGCGCTGGATCCAGGCGTTGGTGGTGGCGTGCGTGGTCACGGGCAGTACCAGGAGCACGGCGAGCGCGGCGCCGAGCGCCCCGACTCCGGTCTCCGCGACCCGCAGGGCGAGCAGCGCCGGATCGAGCACCCCCAGGAGGCCGTAGAGCACTCCCGCCATCAGCGTGACGGCGAGCATCATCCAGGTGTAGGAGACGGCGGCCGTATAGAAGATCCCGAAGATGCTGGCGGCGACCACGGCCGCGGAGGGGAGGGGCGCCGCGTGCAGCGGCACGGCGACGACGAGGCCGAGGGCGATGCCGATGACGGTGCCGAGCACCCGGCGGAACCCGCGGACCAGGGTCTCCCCGCTCGACGCGGTGTTCACGAACACCCACCAGGTGGCGCCCACGGCCCAGTACCACCGCTCGCCGGACAGCGCCTGTCCCAGGGAGAGCGCCAGGGCGCCACCGGCAACGGCCTGGAAGGCCTGCCGGGTGGTCGTACGGGCAAGACCGGCGCCACCGGGCGGAGCGGGCACGACGGCGGGCGGCAGGCGCCGCTCGTAGCACCACACCCCGAACCGCACGGCCGACGAGGCGCACAGCGACAGCGCGACGGCGGCGTACAGCTCGGGCAGTTGACCCGGCACCGTGTGCAGGAACTGCGCCGCGAAGAAGGTCATGAACGCGAAGACGCCGAGCGAGTGGCCCCGCGACCCCCAGCGCCGTGCGTACACACCGGCCCCCATCACGGCGAGAAAGGCGACGTCCCGGGCCACGGGAAAGTCGTGCAGTCCCGCGGCGAGGGCGAGCACGGGGAAGCCGGCGACGGGCAGCAGAGCGGTGGTGAGTGCCTGCCCCCGCACGGTCGCGTCGGTGACGGTGAAGAGAGCGAGCAGCGCGGCGAGCCCACCCGTGATCGCCGCCACCAGCGAGTGCCCGGCGAGACCGCACACCGCCACCGCCAGCGCGATGCCGAGGACAGCCCGCGAGGCAAAGCGCAACCGCACCCGTCCCGGGTCCGGCGCCACGAACACCCTCTTCAGCACGGCTTTCCCGCCCCTTTCCCGTCCTGCCGGACAGACCCGCATGAAAAAGGCGCCGCGGGGATCCGCAGCGCCATCGACAGCCCCATCAGAGCATCACGTGGCCCACTGGCTCAACAGGCCATGGATCCACTGAACCAATGGTCCATCTCAGGGGCGCCGCACCCGGCCGGAGGAGGGCCAACGGACCAATCCGGCCCGAAAGATCCGTTTCTTGGCCAATGGCCCAGCGAATATCGGGACAGGTGGGCCGTTGGTACAGTCGAAGTACCGCCCGCCGACCTGAGGAGGCCGTTCGGCCATGGCCGTGGACGCGCTCGACGCCAAGATTCTCGGGCTCCTGCTGGAGCAGCCGCGCACCAGCGTGCGGGAGTACGCCCGGATCCTGGGCGTCGCCCGGGGCACCGTTCAGGCGCGGCTCGACCGGCTGGAGCGGGACGGGGTGATCACGGCGTACAGCCCGCGGCTCTCCCCCGCCGCGCTCGGTCATCCCGTGCTGGCCTTTGTGCACATCGAGGTGACGCAGGGCCATCTGGAAGAGGTCGCGGACGCGCTGGCGCGGGTGCCGCAGATCATCGAGACGTTCTCGACGACCGGGGGCGGGGACCTGCTGGCCCGGGTGGTGGCGCGGGACGCCGAGCATCTGGAGGACGTGGTGCAGCAACTGATCAGCCTGCCGGGTGTGGTGCGTACGCGGACCGAGATCGCGCTGCGCGAGCGGGTGCCGCACCGGATGCTGCCGCTGGTGGAGGCGGTGGGCGGCGCCGCGGAACCGCGGTGATCCGGCGCCCGGCGGGACTTGGCATGCTGGAGGCATGAGCACCTCGGCCACCCCCCTGGACGCCTCCGCGCTGCCCGCCCCGCGCACTCCGGTGATCTTCGATCTCGACGGCACACTGGTGGACAGCGAGCCGAACTACTACGAGGCGGGGCGCCGGCTGCTGGCCGGATACGGCGTGCCGGACTTCAGCTGGGAGCAGCACACCCGCTTCATCGGTATCGGCACCCGCGAGACCCTGGAGCACCTGAGCCAGGAGTTCGGTATCGCCGCCCCCATCGAGGAGTTGCTGGCCGGGAAGAACCGCCACTATCTGGAACTGGCCCGCACCCACACCGAGGTCTTCCCCGAGATGCGGGTGCTGGTGGAGCGGCTGTACGCGGCCGGGCATCCGATGGCGGTGGCGTCCGGTTCGTCGCGGGCCGCGATCGAGGCGGTGCTGACCGGTACGGGCCTCGACGCGCTGCTGACCACGACCGTCTCCGCCGAGGAGGTGGCGCACGGCAAGCCGGAGCCGGATGTGTTCCTGGAGGCGGCGCGCCGGCTGGGCGTGGCGCCCGCCGACTGTGTGGTGCTGGAGGACGCGGCGCCCGGTGCGCAGGCGGCACACCGGGCGGGGATGCGGTGCATCGCGATCCCGTATGTGGCGGAGACCGCCGACGACCCGGCGTTCACGGCTGCCGGGCTGTTGTTCAAGGGCGGTCAGGGCGAGTTCACGGCGGCGGCCGCATACGACTGGCTCGGGCGGCCAGTTCGGTCTTCCTGATCTTGCCGGTGGCGGTCATGGGGAGCGTGTCGACGAGTTCGACGAGCGGCAGTTTGTAGCTCGCCATGCTGCCGCTCGCCCAGTCGCGCAGCCCGTCGGCGGTGAGTTGGCTGCCGGGGGCGGTGCGTACGTACGCATAGGGGAGCTGGCCGCGCCGGGTGTCGTCGACGGCGACGACGGCCGCGGCCAGGACGTCCGGGTGGTGGCCGAGCAGCGTCTCGACCTCGGTGGGGAAGACGCTCATCCCGCTGACCTTGATCATGTCCTTGTCGCGGCCGTGGTAGTGCAACGCGCCGTCGGCGTCCAGGCTGCCGATGTCCCCGGTGTGCAGCCAGCGGTCCTCCGGCGCTCCGCCCTCCTCGCCCGGGGCATGCCTCAGGGCCCGTTCGGTGGCCTGTTGCGCGTTCCAGTAGCGGGTCATGACCGACGGGCCGCGGACGATGATCTCGCCGCGGTCGCCGAGCGGCAGCGGTTCGCCGGTGCCGAAGTCGGCGATCAGGATGTCCGTGCCCGGCACCGGCAGTCCGCAGAAGACCGGGGTGGTCGTCAGGTCGTGGTCGTCGTCCTGGAAGCCGAGGGTGCTGGTGTCGCTGGTGTGGGTCTCGGTCATGCCGTACGACGCTTCGCGCAGTGTGCTGTGCGCGCCGACCGCCGTGTGCCAGCGCGCGCGGATCCCGGGCGTGAGCTTGCGGATGAACGAGACGGTGAGCGGGGCCGTGAGGGCGGACAGATCGCGGCGGGGCAGGTCGGGGTGGTCGAGGAGTTCGAGGTAGTTCTCGACGGTGCCGGCCATGGTGCTGACGTGTGGAACAACTGGTGCGCGGGGCACGGCATATCGAGGTGCAGACCGTGGGCGACGCGACGGGCGCGGTGACCCACCTGTGGGACCGCGACTGCAGTGCGCAGCGCCGCCACCAGAAGCTCATCGAGATCGCGCCGGCTCCCCTGCTCCCGGACGCGGTGCGCGACGCGCTCCTGGACTGCGCGCTGCGGATGGCCCGAGCGGCGGGCTGCACCGGGCTGGTCACCTTCGAATTCCTGCTGACCGGAACGGAGTACCGCTTCCTGGAGGCAAACCCCCGGTTGCAGGTGGAGCACACCGTCACCGAGGAGGTGACGGGCGTGGACCTGGTGGATGTCCAGCTGCGGCTGGCGGCGGGCGCGCGCCTGGCCGACCTGGGCCTGGCCGGGCCGCCGCCCCGGCCGTCCGGATTCGCGGTGCAGGCCCGGGTGAACGCCGAGGTCCAGGGCCCGGACGGTGCGATACGGCCGGCCACCGGCACACTGACCCGCTTCGAGGTGCCGACCGGGCCCGGGGTGCGGGTGGACACGGCGGCGCACGCCGGTCTGGAGATCGGCGCCCGCTACGACCCGCTGCTCGCGAAGGTCGTGGCACGCGCCCCCGGACCGGACGTCGGCGCCGCCTGTGCGCGGGCGCACCGGGCGCTGGGCGAGTTCGCCGTCGAGGGGGTGCGGACGGGCATCGGGCTGCTGCGCGCGGCGCTGGCGCATCCGGCGTTCACCGCGGGCGGTATCCCGACCACGTGGGTCGAGGACCACCGTGCCGAACTCGGCGCATCCGACGCGGACTTGGCGGGCGACGACCTCGGCGCCGCCGCGGTGCCCGCCGAGGGCGGGGTGCCGGCGCCGATGAGCGGCACGGTCGTCAGCGTCGACGTGGCCGCGGGGGCGGCGGTCCGGGCCGGGCAGCAGCTGCTCGTCCTGGAGGCCATGAAAATGGAGCATGTGGTGTGCGCCCCGGAGGGCGGGGCCGTGCTGGGGGTGGCGGCCACGGTCGGTACGACCGTGACCGAGGGGCAGATGCTGGTGCTGCTGGACCCGGACGGGGACGGCGCGCGGGAGCGGGAGGCGGCGCAGGCCGCGGATCCGGACGCGATCCGCCCGGACCTCGCGGAGGCGCTTCGGCGGCGGGACATCGGGCTGGACCCGCAGCGCCCGGACGCGGTGGCCGCGCGGCATGCGCGGGGACGCCGTACGGCCCGGGAGAACATCGACGACCTCTGCGACCCGGGCAGCTTCACCGAGTTCGGGGCGCTGGCGGTGGCGGCGCAGCGGCAGCGGCGCCCGATGGCGGAACTGATCACGGCGACGCCGGCCGACGGCATGGTGACCGGCACCGGCACGGTCGACGGCGCGCCCTGCGTGGCGATGTCGTACGACTACACGGTGCTGGCGGGGACGCAGGGGCATCAAAACCATCGCAAGACCGACCGGATGCTGACGCTGGCGGAGGAGCGCCGGCTGCCGGTGGTGCTGTTCGCGGAGGGCGGCGGTGGGCGGCCGGGCGACACCGACACCGTTTCGGTGGCCGGTCTCGACACCATGACGTTCCGTCATATGGGCCGCCTGAGCGGGCGGGTGCCGTTGGTCGGGATCGCGTCCGGGCGGTGCTTCGCCGGCAACGCCGCGCTGCTCGGCTGCTGCGATCTGGTCATCGCCACCCCGGAGGCATCGATCGGGATGGGCGGGCCGGCGATGATCGAGGGCGGCGGGCTGGGGACGTACCGGCCCGAGGAGGTGGGCCCGCTCTCCGTTCAGGTTCCGAACGGTGTGGTGGACATCGCGGTCCCGGACGAGGCAGCGGCGGTGCGCGTCGCCCGGCGCTATCTCTCCTATTTCCACGGCGCGAGCGCGCACGAAGAAGCACCGGATCAGCGGCTGTTGCGGCAGGCGGTGCCGGAGAACCGCCGACGCGCCTACCGAGTGCGGACGGTGATCGAGGGGTTGGCGGACACCGATTCCGTCCTGGAGCTGCGGGCCGGATTCGGCGCGGGCATCGTGACGGCGCTGGTCCGGATCGAGGGGCGGCCGATGGGGCTGCTCGCGAACAATCCGGAGCATCTGGGCGGCGCCATCGACCGGGACGCGGCGGACAAGGCCGCCCGCTTCCTCCAGCTCTGCGAGGCGTTCGGGCTGCCGGTGCTCTCACTCTGCGACACCCCCGGGTTCATGGTGGGCCCGGACGCCGAACGGACCGCGACCGTACGGCACTTCTCCCGGCTGTTCGTCACCGGCGCCCATCTGACCGTGCCGCTGGTGTCGGTGATCCTGCGCAAGGCGTACGGCCTCGGCGCGATGGCGATGATGGGCGGTTCCACCCGCGCGCCGCTGGCGACCGCGGCCTGGCCGAGCGGCGAACTCGGCGGGATGGGACTGGAGGGCGCGGTGCGGCTGGGCTATCGCAAGGAGCTGGCGGCGGTGGCGGATCCGGCGGAGCGGCAGCGGGCGTTCGAGGCGCGGGTCGCCGAACTCTACGAACACGGCAAGGCGGTGAACGCGGCGGCCGCCCTGGAGATCGACGCCGTCATCGACCCGGCGGGGACGCGGAGCTGGATCACCTCGGCGCTGGCGGGCCGCCCCGCGCGGCCGTTCGCGGAGGCATCGGGCGAGCGGCGGCCGTTCCTCGACGCCTGGTGAGCAGGGCCCGGCGGCGATCCGGCCGGTGCCCGTGGCCCCGTGACGAGATGGCTCGGGCCGGTTCCCGGCGGGATCACGCGACGGGCCCGGAGCCTTGGGATCGCTCCGGGCCGTCCGGGTCAGTTCAGGTCGAGCGATTTGCAGGAAGCGGCGAGCTTCTTCGTGCAGAGCAGGTCGGTGCGGACGACACCGTCGCGGATCACGGTGTCCTCCAGATTGTTCTTGGTGACGATTTTGGCGTTGAACAACCTGGAGGGGATTTTGGACTTGCTCTTGCTGTCGGCGGTGGTCGGGGTGAGCGACTTGATGCTCTTGCCCCGCAGAAGGCGGAAGGCGATCTCGGCGGCGGTCTCGGCCTCCGGCCGGACCTCCTTGTAGATGGTGTACGCCTGAGTTCCGGCCACCAGGCGCTGAAGGGCCGGGAGTTCGGCGTCCTGACCACCGAGCGGCGCGTTCTTCACACCGGCCGACTCAAGTGCTTCGGCGATACCGCCCGCCATTCCGTCATTGGCCGAGTAGACGGCGTCGAAGCCGTCGGCACCACGGGCGTTGATGACATCGGTCATCGTCTTCTTCGCGTCCGTCGCCGACCATCCGGGGACGTCCTTCTCGAAGACGATCTTACGAACCTTGTCGTCGAGGACGTCATGGGCGCCCTTCTTGAAGGACGGGGCATTCGGGTCGGTCGGTGAGCCGTTCATCATGACGACATCGGAAGTGGCCGCCCGGGAACCGAGGGCGGCCACGATGGCCTGGCCCTGGAGGCGGCCGATCTTCTCGTTGTCGTAGGAGACATAGGCCTCGACATCGCCCTCGACGAGGCGGTCGTAGGAGACGACCTTGACGCCCTTCTTGGCCGCGGCGTCCACCCAGCTCTTGGCCGCCCGGGAATCGACCGGGTCAAGGATGATCACCTTGACGCCCTTTTTCACCAGCGCCTCGAATTGGCTTTTCTGGGTGGCGGCGTCCGACTCGGCGTTCCGGTAGTCCAATGTGCACTCGAGGCAGAGCGAGGAGACTCTTCGAGAAATGATGCGGTGATCGAATTTCTCATAGCGGGCTGCCTTGTTCTCCGGGAGGAGCAGCCCGATGTTCTTCTCACCGACACCTGCGTCCTTGTGCTCATCCCCGCACGCCGCCAGGGGCACGGCCAGCGAAAGTGCCATCGCACTCGTGACCACGCAACGCAGTGTTGCCTTCATTTCAGGTACCTCCCAAGGGGCCGCCGCTGACCGATCCGGCCCGGAACGGCTGAATTGAACGTCACTGCCGCTCAGCCGTCAAGAAACGAAGCAATAACGATACGAAAGTGAGTTGTGCGCGAGTCATGCATTGAGACGTCGAACGACACTACCGGCATTGACGGGACGGCCACGCCGGATTCGGAGCCGTATCAGGACATCCCGCGCATTGGGGGGGAATTCGGGGTACCGGGACAAGGGGCGACCGGCCGTCGTACCGGACGTGCGGCCCATGGGATGCTGAGGCGTCCGCGGATCATCGCAGCGATCAGGAGAGTTCGGCAGCGTGAGGGCAGTGACACGGCGGGTCAGGACCGGCACGTGGGATCGCTTCGCGGCGTCCGACCCCGGACTGCTGCGACTGATGGCCGGACTGCGGACGGTGGCGGCGATCGCGCTCACCCTCGTCGCGCTCACCGTGCTGCACACAGCCATCACCTACATGGTCGCGGGCGCCATGGCGGCGGTGGTCTCCACCTTCGCGATCAAGGAGAAGCAGGTACGCGGCCAGGCCGTGACCCTCGCACTGGGCCTGCCCGTCGCACTCGCCGCGGTGTCCCTGGGCGCGCTGTTGCATTCCCGGATCATCGCGGGTGACGCCTTCTTCGTCGCCCTGATCTTCGGCGCCGTCTACAGCCGCCGGTTCGGCGACCGCGGCACCGCGCTGGGCCTGATCGGGTTCCAGATCTACTTCGTCTCCCTGTTCGTGGGCGCCGCCGTATCCGCGCTGCCCACGCTGTATCTGACCCTGGCCATCGCCTTCGCGTGCAGTGCGGTCGTACGGTTCGCGGTCGTGCCGGAGACGCCCCACCGCATCCTGCACCGGCTGCGCAACGCCTTCCGTGCGCGGGTCGCCCAGCTCGTGGACAGCCAGATCGAGCTGCTGGACGCCGGCCCCGAACAGCTCGACAAGGTGCTTGACGAGCTGCGGCGGCACACCGCCCGGCTGCACGAAGCGGCGCTGATGATTCAGAGCCGCCTGGAGGAGGGCTCCCCCGACGCGGCCACCGCGGCACTGCTGCAACGACGCGTCGCGGACGCCGAGATCGCCACCGAGCGACTGGGCATGCTGCTGCTGAACGCCCGCAGCGCCGAGCGCGCCGACACCCTCACCCTTCATCTGCCGCACGCCCCCGTCCCCGCCACCGGGACCCTGATCTCGGCCGAGGACACCACGACCGTCACCCTGCGCCGGGACCTCAAGGCGCTGCACCTGATGGTGGCCCGGCCTTCCGAGGACCGGGGCACGGCGGTCGCCCACGTACGCAACCGGCTGCTCGGCTACCGCGACGAGGACAAACTGCCGCGCGCCTCGACCGCCGTCCAGGATGTCTTCCGTGGGATCGGTGAGGCGGCCCGCGCCGTGATGGGACTGCGGCTCGCGCTGGACGGGCCGCAGGACGAATCCAACGACTCACCCGCGACGACGCGTTCGCGCGAGGAGTTCGACGCCGAGGACGTCGCGCTCGCCGGAGCCGACGAACCCGAGGAGGACGCCGAACCCGCCGGGCTGAAACGCCCCACCACCCGGGCCGCGTTCCAGGTCTCGGTCGGCTCGGTCCTGGCCATCATCGGCGGCGAGTTCCTCTCCACCCAGCGCTGGTACTGGGCGGTGCTGACCTGCTGGGTGGTCTTCCTCAACACCGCGTCCACCGGCGAGATCCTGGTCAAGGGCTACCGCCGGCTGCTGGGCACGATCGTCGGGGTGGTCGCCGGTGTCGCGCTGGCCGGGGTGGTCGGCAACCACACCTGGCTCGCGTTCTCCCTCGTCCTGCTCTTCATCTTCGCGATGTTCTTCACCGCTCCGCTGTCGTACGCCCTGATGTCCTTCTTCGTCACGGCGATGCTGGGACTGCTCTACACGCTGCTGAACACCTACAGCCTGTCCGTGCTGGTGCTGCGGATCGAGGAGACCGCGCTCGGCGCCGTCTGCGGCATCATCGCGGCGGTGCTGGTGCTGCCGGTGCACACCGACCGCCGCACCGACGAACTGCTGGCCACGGTCCTGGACCGGCTGCGCGACGTCGTGTCGGCGGCGGTGGAGCAGCTCAGCGGCGGGCCCGCGTCCGATCTGCTGGGCAGGGCCCGGGACCTGGACACCGCGCTGGACGAGCTGCGGGCCTCCACACAGCCGTTGACGCATCCGATCACCCCGCTGCGCGGACGCCGGCAGACCGCCCGCTATCTGGTGGCGCTGCTGGAGACCTGCGCGTACCACGCGCGTTCCCTGGCCGCCACGGCCGAACTCGTGCCGCACAGCAGGACCGTCGCGGCGGACCCTCGCCTGGACCGGGCCGCCCGGCGTATCGCCCACAACATCGAGGTGATCGCGGCACACGTCCAGGACGAGGGGAAGGGCGCACAGGTCGAGTCCGGCGCCAGCATCGCCTCGATGCTGAAGGACGACGGTTCCGGTGCGCTGCCCTCCGGCACGGTGGCCTTCCGCGTCCTGCGCCATCTGCAACGCCTGGACGAGGGCGTGGCGGGACTCGCCCGCCCCTTGGACGTACCGGTCAGCGATGGCCGTGCCGTGTCACCGCCGGTGTGACCGACGGTGTTCCTTCCTGCCGTCCGCGTCGAGGGCGCAGGTGGTGCTGCGTACCGTGGGCCCCACCTGGCCCGGGAGCGGGGGCGGGGAGCAGGGGCGTGCCACCGTGGAGCGATGCCGGATGGCAGGTCTCCCACTGTGGCCGCCAGCGATGCACACGGCGGGGCGCGGTCGACGCTCCGGCACCGGGCCGCGCGGACCCGGGCTACGACCGGCGGCGCGGTTTGCCGCGTTTGCCACCCTTGGCGCCGCCCTTGGCGCCGCCCTTGGCGCCGCCCTTGGGGCCGCCCGTACCGCTGCGCGGGCTCTTGCTCTTGCCGGCAGCCCGCCCGGCCGCCGGCTTCCGCGCCGCGCCGCCGCTGTCGGTGCGCTTGCGCTTCGGCTGCTCCGGCGCCGCTTGGCGCCCCCGTGAGCTGTTGACCGTCCGCCCACGGACGATCCCGATGAAGTCCTCCACCTGGTCGGTGGTCCGCTCCTCCGGCCATGACAGCGCGACGCGCGATTCAGGGGCGTCCGACACCGGCCGGTAGGTGAGGTCCTTGCGGTGGTGCAGGCGGGCGAGCGACTGCGGGACGACGAGCAGGCCCACACCTGCCGCCACCAGCTCGATCGCGTCCGCCGTCGTGGCGGGGCGCTCCTTCGCGGGCTGTCCGGGCCGGTGCTCCCAGTCGAGGGTGTCGTCGAGGGGATGCAGCACGATGTCGTCGGCCAGATCCTCGCCGGACACCTCGTCGACCGCGGCCACGACATGGTCCTTGGGGACCACGACCACTGTCGTCTCGGTGTAGAGGGGGATCGCGCTGAGGTCCGTCCGGTCCACCGGCAGGCGTACGAAGCCCGCGTCGGCGCCGCCGCCCCGCAGCACGGCGAAGGCCTCGCCGGCGGACACCGCGATGAGGGTCAGTGGGGTTTCGGGCAGTCGCTCGTTCCAGATCCGCACCCACTTGGTGGGCGTCACTCCCGGGACATACGCCAGCCGGAACGAAGGGGAATCTTCCGAGCCTGTCACCCCGCCAGGTTACCGGTCGTGGTCGGAGGTAGCGCACACGATCGATACCCTTGTCACCATGACGTCGCACCAGACCACCCAGACCATGAAGCCCGCCACCGCGGCGAAGAAACTGGGTGTGTACCTCGAGGCCACCCCCGCCGAGTTCCAGGAGGGTGTCGTCTCGCGCACCGAATTGAACGCACTGCAGACCGATCCGCCCGAGTGGCTGGTGGAACTGCGGCGCACCGGCCCGCACCCCCGGCCCGTGGTCGCGGCGAAGCTGGGCGTCTCCATCTCCGGTCTCGCACGTGGCGGGGTCACCGAGGCCCTCACCACCGAGCAGATCGACGCGCTGAAGCAGGAGCAGCCCGAGTGGCTGCAGAAGGAGCGCGCCACCCAGGCCGAGGTCCGGAAGGAAACGGCCCGCATCAAGGAGAAGAACGCGGAGCGCGCCGACGAGCCCCGCGGACCGCAGGCCTGACTCAGCGCCCCCGGGACCCGTCCGGGACCCTTCGGGGGCCACGGCGGCGTTCCGGGTGAAGGCCTCGCCGAGGGGCTTGGGTGAGCAGCCGAAGAGGTGAGCAGCCGACGTTCCGCCTGGCGTGGCCGGGCCCCGGAGGGTCCGCAGCGGAGGCCGGCGGCGCCTCGACCAGCTGGTCCCAGCGTCGCGGATCCACCAGGACAACGGTTCGCGGACCGGCGGGCGGATCACCACCCGGTCTCCGGGCCAACGCGGCGGCGCCGGGTCTCGACGAAGCCGATGCCGGTCCCGGGGACGGCGACGGCGACGGCGACGGCGACGGCGACTGTGTGCACATGATCGACATCGGTCCGCCGGTCCGCAGCGCCCGGCGCACCCGCTGACCGCGTCCGCGAGCTCGCGGGTCGGCGCATCCGGCAGCGCCTCCACCGACGCCCTCCGCCGCGCTTTCGGCCACTCCCGGGACGTACGGCGTGCGCCGCTGACGGCGCACGCCCGTCCTGCCATGTGCTCCGGTGCTGGGCCCGCGGGCAGGGGCGGGCGCCGAACTGCCGAGCCGAACGCCTTCCCGGCCGGCAGGGCAAGGATCACGACAGCGGGCGGCGGGGGGCCCGTCGCCTGCCGCTCCGCATGTCGGCGGCCAGGTTCCCTCACCGCTGCCGCGGCTCCGGTACGGGGAGTCCTCGGGCCTGGTCGTTCTCCGTGGAGGAGGGTGGCGGTGGCGCCGTGTAGAGGGCGACGGCAGCCGGCGTGGCGGCGATGATCGCCGCCACGGAACCGGACGGCGTACGGCCTGTCGGGCCCGGCGGATACCGGTCGGGGAAGCGTGTCATGAGCAGGTGGGCAGCCGACGGCGCGGGCATGCGGTGGCGGCGCGGGCGAGCAGCGCGCGGATCTGGTCCACCGCCTGCCCGCAGTGCTGCACAGGTGAGGTGAAGGGCAGCCTGGTGTCCTGCCGGCTGCGGAGGTGTTCCAGCCGAAGGACGAGGCCGTAGCGGTCCAGGCGCACCGGGCGGATCCGGGTGACACCGAGCAGCAGCCGGGGCGGCAGCAGGGGTGCCAGGCGCGTCGCGGTGTCCGCGCGGGCGGCGTCGAGGTGGGTGAGCAGTTCGGCCTCGAAGGTGGCGAGCGGATCCGGTTCGGCCAGGGCGAGTTCGTCGAGGCCGACGTCGGTGACCTCACCGGCTTCGGTGAGCGCCGCGCGGGTGAGGGTGAAGCGGAGCCTGCCCTGCGTGGCGGTCGCGGTCAGGTATCCCCCGAGCGTCAGGCGGGCGCGGATCCGGTCGCGGACGACCGTGGGCACGACATCGGTGAACTCCAGGACGGCGGCGAGGTCGCCCCGGGGTGCGTCGGCGATTTCGGTGTGCAGGTGACGGTCGGGGAGGTCGGTGAGCGTCAACTGCCCAGCGGGGCCGACCGCATGCAGACCGATCAGTGTGTGGCGTTGCTCCTTGGTGATGACCGTGAGCGACCCGGCCGCGGCGAGTATCGAGCGCGCTCGCTCGGCGGTGGTGGGTTCCGTACGGTGACTGCCCTTCACTTCCACACCTCCAGGTTAGGTAAGGCTTACCTTACCTTCATGAGGCAGGTGAGGCCAGCTCCGCACACCGGACGCGGCGAGACGGAAGGTCCGCGCACCTCTGATGGTCCGTCATCTCGCGTGGCGGGCCCGGGGGACGACGACCGGCGAGGAGTTCCCGGGGGCCCGCAGGATGTAGGCGTCCACTGCGTAGAGCTCCTTGACGAGGACCTCGTCGACCGTGTCGCGGCGTGCGCCCCGGGCGATGATGCGCCCGGCCTTCCTCGCGATGACGGTGTCGGCGTAGCGCGCGGCGGCTGCCAGGTCGTGCTGCACCATGACGACGGTGCGGCCGGTGGCGGCGACCTCGCGGACCAGTTCGAGGACGTCGACGACATGGCCGAGGTCGAGGGCGCTGGTGGGTTCGTCGAGCAGCACGACCGGGGTGCGCTGGGCGAGGACCATCGCGAGCCAGCAGCGCCGGCGCCGGCGCCCGGAGAGCCGGTCGAGGCGTTCGTCCGCGAGCGGTGCGGTGCCGGTCGCCTCCAGCGCCTCGCGTGCGGCGCGCTCGTCCTCGCGTGACCACTGGCGCAGCAAGGCCCTGGTGGGGATGGCGGCCGTAGCGGACGAGGCCGGCGACCGTGACGGCCTCGGTGGCGCGCGGGGACCGGGGCGGCAGCGCGATCCGGCGGGCGGCCTGCCGCCGGCTGAGGCTCCAGATGTCGGCGCCGTCGGCACGGACCGTCCCGGATTCCGGGCGCTGCAGGCGGGCGATGGTCCGCAACAGGGGGACTTCCCGCAGCCGTTGGGGCCGACGATCGCCACGATGCGCCCCTGGGGCACGGTGCATTCGGCTTCCTCGACGACGGTACGGCCGGGATATCGGGCCGTCAGCGCGCGCACGTCGGGCCCGGGAGTCGCTGTCATGCCGGTCATGCCTCCCCGCGCATGGTGCGCACCCGGGCCCGGGAAGTGGAGGAAACCCAGGGCGACTTGCGCGCGCTTCTGGCCAATCCGCCGGACCTGGGGGGCTCCCGCTCACCGTGGTCTCGGCCGGCCGCCCCTCCGTCGGCATGCCGCGCCGGGTACGCGCGCAGGCCACCGCCGCGCACCTGCACCGGGCCCCGCAGTCCTCGCACGGCCGGCACGTCGTGGTCCCCGAGGCGGATCACATGCTGCCGGTGACCGGCGCGTCCGCACTGGCGGAGGAGATCGTCCGGCTGCTGGACGCGGAGCCGGACGGGCCGGACGGGCCGGACGGACCGCTCATCCCCTCCGCCCCGGACGACGAGGAGGGGCGCGCGGAAGGCGACGCCTGAGGGCCGTCCCCGGCGGGCGGCAGGGCGTCCGGCAGCTCCCGGCATCCGGTGGTTGCCGCTGGTCAGCGGCGGGCCGCAGACTGTGGCACCGTCCCCGGATACGGGGCGGTGCCGTCGCTGGACAGGAAGGTGCAGCCCGTGACTCCGCCGATCACCGAGATCGAGACCCATGGCGTCGAACGCATACCGGACGAGGAGCGGTCGGCCCGGCCCGTCGATCTCTTCCGGCTGGCCTTCGGTGGCGCCAACACCTTCGCGACCTGCGTACTCGGCGCCTTCCCCGTCCTGTTGGGACTGTCCTTCCTGCAAGGTCTCGCAGCGACCGTCCTCGGCCTGGTCGCCGGCGCGCTGCTGCTGGCCCCCATGGCACTGTTCGGCCCGGCGAACGGCACGAACAACGCGGTCTCGTCCTCGGCGCATCTGGGGGTGCACGGCCGGATCGTCGGCTCGTTCCTCTCCCTGCTCACCGCCATCGCGTTCTTCTCGCTCTCGGTGTGGTCCTCGGGTGACGCGCTCGTCGGCGGCGCCCACCGGCTCGTCGGCGTCCCCGAGTCGGAGATGTCGTACGGCGCCGCCTACGCCGTATTCGCGGTCCTCGTCCTCATCGTCTGCGTCTACGGATTCCGTTTCATGCTGCTGGTCAACAAGGTTGCCGTGACGGCGGCATCGGCGCTGTTCGTGCTGGGCGGCATCGCCTTCGGGGGCGACTTCGACCCCGGTTACGCCGGGACCTTCGCCTCGACCGCCGACCCGCTGTTCTGGCCGTCGTTCATCGGCGCCGCGCTGATCGTGCTCTCCAACCCGGTCTCCTTCGGCGCCTTCCTGGGTGACTGGTCCCGCTACATCCCGGCCGCCACCTCCCGCCGCCGGGTGCTGGGCGCCGCGTTCCTCGCCCAGCTCGCCACCCTGCTGCCATTCGTCTTCGGCCTGGCCACCGCCTCGGTCATCGCCACGAAGGCCGCGCGGTACGTCGACCCGGCCGCCCCCAACTACGTCGGCGGGCTGCTGGCCATATCGCCCGGCTGGTACTTCCTGCCGCTGTGCCTGATCGCCCTGATCGGCGGCCTGTCCACCGGCACCACCGCGCTCTACGGGACAGGCCTGGACTTCTCCAGCGTCTTTCCGCGCTTCAGCCGGGTCCGGGCGACCTTCCTCATCGGGGCCCTGTCGATCGTGTTCCTCTTCCTCGGCCGTTTCGCCCTGAACCTCACTCAGTCCATTTCCACCTTCGCCACGTTGATCGTCACCTGCACCGCGCCCTGGATGATCGTGATGATGCTCGGCTATGTCACCCGGCGTGGCTGGTACGACGCGGAGGCGCTGCAGGTCTTCAACCGCCGCCTGCGCGGGGGCCGTTACTGGTTCACCCACGGCTGGAACTGGCGCGGGATGTCCGCCTGGCTGATGTCTGCCGTCGTGGCCCTGCTCTTCGTGAATCTGCCCGGCCAGTTCGTCGGCCCGCTCGGCGGCCTCGCGAACGGCGCCGATATCTCCCTGCCGGTCGGCCTCGCCCTCGCGGCGGTGAGCTACCTCGGCCTGCTGACCGTCTTTCCCGAACCGCGCGCGGTGTACGGCCCGGACGGCCCCCGCCTCGTCAGGGCCTCCGCCGCACCGACCCCACCCATCGTCGACAGCCCCGCCGGCTCCGAGGAGACTCCCGCCACCGCCCCTGAGCCCTCCTGAGCGGCGCGGCCCCGCAGACGGCCGAGCCCTCGCCGCCAGCCGGGCCCCTCGACACAGTTCGCCGCATCAATCGGCTGACGTCACGTCACCACAGAGCCGCATAGCCCCACTTGATGCCACTTGACGCCACTGGGCCCCAGTTGGCCCCACTCACCCACACAGCACGGATCCGCCGGCCCGGACACCATCTTCCGGGCCGGCGGATCCGTGTCCGCGGCGTGCGTACGAGAGGCTTCGGGCCAGGTGAGCCCGTCAGCCGGCGCGGTCCGCCTAGGCGCCGCTCGCCTTGATCATGTCCTCACGCTCGACGATCTTCACGCGCTCGCGGCCCTCCGGCTCGCCCAGCGCCTTCTCCGCGGCGTCCAGCCGATACCAGCCGTCCCACGTGGTGAAGCGGACCTGTCGCTCCCCGAGGAAAGCCTCGACGGCCTCCGGGGCGGGCGCACCGGGAGTGTGCAGGCGGCCGTTCGCGTGGTCGTCCAGCAGGCTGGCGACGGTCTCGTTGGCGTCGCCCTTGGTGTGGCCGATCAGCCCCACGGGGCCGCGCCGGATCCAGCCGGTGACGTACGTCGACTGCAGGTGCTCGCCGGTCTCCTCGACCACCCGGCCGCCCTGGTCCGGCACGGTGCCCGACGCGACGTCCCAGGGAAGCTTGGGCAGTTCGTCGGACAGGTACCCGACGGCGCGGTAGACCGCGGCGACATCCCAGTCCTTGAAGACGCCGGTCCCCTTGACGTTGCCGGTGCCGTCGAGGGCGGTGCGCTCGGTGCGCAGCCCGACGACCTCGCCGTCCTCTCCGAGAATCTCGGTCGGCGACTCGAAGAAGTGCAGGAACAGCTTGTGCGGCCGATTGCCGACGTCGCGGATGGCCCAGTTCTCCAGCGTCTTGGCGACCATGTCGGCCTGCTTGTTGCCACGCCGGGTGGCGATCGAGCCGTCGTCGTAGTCGATGTCCTCGGGGTCGACGATGACCTCGATGTTCGGGGAGTGATCCAGCTCCCGCAGCTCCATCGGGCTGAACTTCGCCTGCGCCGGCCCGCGGCGGCCGAAGACGTGGACCTCCAAGGCCTTGTTGGCCTTGAGGCCGCTGTGGACGTTCGGCGGGATCTCGGTCGGCAGCAGCTCGTCCCCGGTCTTGGCCAGGACCCGCGCCACGTCGAGCGCGACGTTGCCGACGCCGAGAACGGCGACCTTCTCCGCCGTGAGCGGCCAGGTACGCGGCACGTCCGGGTGCCCGTCGTACCAGGAGACGAAGTCCGCCGCACCGTACGAACCATCGAGATCGATGCCCGGTATGTCCAGCGCCCGGTCGGCCGTGGCCCCCGTGGAGAAGATCACCGCGTCGTAGAAAGTGCGCAGGTCATCGAGGTCGACATCCTTCGGGTAGTCGACGTTGCCGAAGAAGCGGACCTGCGGCTTGTCGAGCACCTGGTGCAGCGCGGTGACGATGCCCTTGATGCGTGGGTGATCGGGGGCGACGCCGTACCGGATCAGACCGAAGGGCGCAGGCATCCGCTCGAAGAGATCGATGGACACGCCGGGCTCGACGGCCACTGCGGACTTCAGCAGCGCGTCAGCCGCATAGATCCCAGCGGGGCCGGCTCCGACAATGGCTACCCGCAGAGGGCGAGGCATGATCTGGTTCCCTTCAAGCGATGGCATGGTGCTCAGAGGGAAGCCTAAACTAAGGCAAGCCTAAGTTAGCAGGCGGGTTGGACTTATGCCCCCATAAGGCAGACTTATGGGTTCCCCAAGGCGAAGCAGGGGGTGTGGCGGGCAGCCCTGCCCACCGGCCCCCACGATGACGACATCCGCCGCGGCGCGCCCCTCCCGGCCATCGCGCTAACTCATGAAGGAAAGCCGCACATGCCGCTGAGGATTGTCGCCGTTGGTGTCCACCAGGCACACAGACTGCCAGGTACCAAGGGCCAGCTCTCCCCCGACCACCGGCAAGGTGGCGTGCGGCGGCACGATCGCCGGGATCACATGGTCACGTCCATGGCCGGGACTGCCGTGCCGGTGGCGCCACCGGTCGTCCGCCGGAAGGAGGTCGCCGAGGGCGGCCAGCAGGTCCTCGTCGCTTCCCGCTCCCGTCTCCAGGACCGCGACGCCCATGGTCGCGTGGGGCGCGAAGACGTTCAGAAGGCCGTCCCGGCCGTGCGCGACGTCCCGCAGAAAGGCGGCGCATTCCCGGGTCAGGTCGTAGACCGCCTCGCGTGAGCCGGTGGTCACATCGATCACTCGCGTCATAAAGGTCTCAGGCATGCGCCCGATCCTGACAGAACGGCCGACGGAATTCCCTCCACCGATACGACCCCAGGCGACGCCGATGCCAACGCCGATGCCGATGCCGATGCCGATGCGGGGAAGCAGAGCAGGGAGCGAAGGGCCCGGCCAGTCGCCATCGGCGCGACGGCCCACGACGCGGGCGCGGGACGCACATCGTCTGGGACCGGAAGGGCACGCATTAATGCCTTTCGGTGAAAAGCCCATGGTCAGGCGGGGCAATTGACAGGAGATCGCCTCGCGGACCGAGCGGACTTCGCTCCTGTCGGGCGCTCCAACAGCCCGGACCGGGTGCGCACCGTTATCCAAAGCGTCACTGTTCGCCTTCCGTGTTTGTACACCCGCGACTCATGAGTGGGAGGAGGGGAAAGGCCTGCTTAACTTGCCTTATGAAGAAGCGAGTTGAGAGAAATCCGCAGCAGCCTCAGTTCGAATTGCGCTGCGGTGGATTACATGTGACGCTCCATCGCATTCCCGTCTGGCTGATCACGCTGATCTCCACAGCGGGCGGCACCGGCGCTGTTTGGTGGACCAGCCGATAGAGCGGGGCGGCGGTCCGGAATTCCCGGGTCGATTGCTCGGCGACCTTGAAGAGCGGCTCGGGCGAGGGGCGAGGCGTCCGCATGGTGAGAACGTTCAACTCCTCAACTACACCCGGGCCCGGTCGGACACGTCCATTCACACACGTCCATGAGAGCACCCGGTGGACGTTCCGGTCACGGCACGGGCGCCAACGGCACGGAGCCTGACGTGACGGTGAAGGGGCACCGCAGCGGCATTGGGGAGCAGAGGCTCCGCACGGGGGTCCGGTGCGGTCGGGCAACCTCGCGGGTGGCGCCGCAACACCCCCGCAACAAAGGTCCACCAGCCGAGACGGCGTTTGACCCCCCTCGGAGCGCACCATTACGTTCACGGGCATGTCTACGTCAGCCCTGCTCACGACGCGCGGTCACATCGACCTGCTGCGAGTGGCCTCCGCCGCCTGTTGTCGCGGCTGCTGACGCTCCCGACGTTCTGACGCGCCTGGCGCTCTTCCTGCGCCGGCCGTCGCGCCGCGCCACCCGCGCGGAGTGAATCCGCGGCGCCGTGCCGGTTCCGGCCAGGTCGTCGGGCCGGGGTGATGTCCCGCGTCGCCCGGCCGCACTCCCCTCCCTCCTCGCCCTCCCCCGTCTTCCTCTCTGCCGCCCCGCGCTGCCCAGGTAGTTGCCCCCACAGCTGCCCTCGTACGTGTGCGTTCGGGCGGGGCCCTCCTCTCCCTGTGGAGCCCTCATGACCATTGATCAGGCCGCTCTCGGCCATTCACCGCCCGATATATCCGGTACGAGCAATGCCGATGAGGTGCCGGATACGTCGAAGGCGGCTGCCCGGTCCGGCGGCACGGACGCTGACGGCCGTCCGACCCACCCCGGGACCGGCCCCCGGACCGGCTTGCCGGAGCTTTCCCGTGTGGTGCCCGTCTCGCGGAGCCGGCGGTCCGTACCCAGGTGGCTGCGGCGCACCGCGGGGCCCGTCGCGTTGCTGGTGGTGTGGCAGGTGCTGAGTGCGACCGGGGCGCTGCACGCCGACATCCTGGCCTCGCCCGGGACCATCGCCGCGACCGGTGGCGATCTCATCGCGGACGGGACCCTGCCGTCGGCGATGCTGGTGTCGCTTCAACGTGTCGCTGTCGGGCTGCTGTTCGGCGGCGTGGCGGGTGTGACGCTGGCACTCGTGTCCGGGCTTTCGCGGCTCGGGGAGGACCTGGTCGACGCGACCGTGCAGATGTTGCGCTCCATCCCCTGGGTGGGGGTGATCCCGCTCTTCATCATCTGGCTGGGCATCGGCGAGGCACCCAAGATCGCGCTGATCTCGCTCGGGGTGGCGTTCCATCTGTATCTGAACGTGTACGCCGGAATCCGCGGCGTGGACTCCCAGTTGGTCGAGGCCGGCACCTCGCTCGGACTCGGCCGGTGGGGTCTGATCCGGCACGTCGTCCTGCCGGGTGCGCTGCCGGGCGCCATGACGGGACTGCGCTACTCGCTGGCCACCGCCTGGCTCGCGCTGGTCTTCGGTGAGCAGGTCAACGCGGATGACGGTCTCGGCTTCCTGATGAACCAGGCCAGGGAGTTCTTCCGTACCGACGTGATCGTGGTGTGCCTGGTGGTCTACGCGATTCTCGGGCTCATCGCCGACTTCCTCGTCCGTACTCTCGAAAGGCTGCTGCTGCAATGGCGACCGACCTTCACCGGCCAGTGACCGGCACCGACCAGGGCGCGGAGCACGGCGCCGCCGTTCAGGTGGACGCCCTGGTGCGGTCCTTCGACGGGCGCGCGGTGATCGACGGTCTCCAACTGGACATCCGTCCGGGCGAGTTCGTGGCACTGCTGGGCCGTAGCGGCTGCGGCAAGTCGACCCTGCTGCGGGTACTCGCCGGCCTCGACCGGGAGATCGAGGGCGAGGTGCTGGTGCCGCGCCGCAAGGCCGTGGCCTTCCAGGCTCCCCGCTTGATGCCCTGGAAGCGGGTCTGGCGCAATGTGCTGCTGGGGCTGCCGGGCCGCCCCGAACGCAGCACCGCGATCGCGGCGTTGGACGAGGTCGGGCTCGGCCACCGTGCCGATGCGTGGCCCAAGACCCTCTCGGGCGGCGAGGCCCAGCGCGCCTCGCTCGCACGTGCGCTGGTGCGCGAGCCCGATCTGCTGTTGCTGGACGAGCCGTTCGGTGCGCTCGACGCGCTGACCCGGATCAAGGCGCAGCGGCTGGTCGCCGAGTTGTGGCAGGAGCGCGGCTGCGCCGTGCTGCTGGTCACCCATGACGTCGAGGAGGCTCTGCTGCTCGCCGACCGCGCCTTGGTGATGGAGGACGGCCGGATCGCGTACGAGACCGAGGTGGACCTGCCGCGGCCGCGCACCCTGGCCGACCCGCGCTTCGCCGAGCTGCGCGCCCGTCTGCTCGACCGGCTGGGCGTGGAGGAGGGGCAGCCGGACGAGGCGCCCACCGCCCCGGACGCCCCGGCTCCCCCGGCCACCACGGACGACCGGCGCGCCGCCTGACCGGCGTGCCCGGCGCGCGGCCATCACAGCCGCCCGCCCCGGCCCGCCTCCCCCCCCCACCGACAAGCACCACCACCTCGTACCAAGAACGGAACGGACATCCCATGCGACCACGGCACACCGCCCCGGCCCTGCTGCTCCCCCTCGCCCTCTTGCTGGCCGCCTGCGGGGGATCGCCGCGGGCGGGAGGATCCGGGGGCGGCACCGGCAGCGGCACCGACGGCAAAGGGTCGGTGACGCTCAACGTCGGTGACCAGAAGGGTGGTTCGGAGGCGGTGCTGCGGGCCGCCGGCGAGCTGGACGATCTGCCGTACCGGATCAAGTGGTCGACCTTCACCTCGGGGCCGCCACTGCTGGAGGCGGTGAACGCGGGCGCCGTCGACGTCGGCGGGGTCGGCAACACGCCTCCGGTGTTCGCCGCCGCGGCGAAGTCGAAGATCAAGGTCATCGCGGGTACGCACAGCCGGGCCGAGGGCGACGCGCTGCTGGTCAAGAAGGGCTCGCCGTTGAAGAAGCCGGCCCAGCTGAAGGGCAAGTCGATCGCGGTGGCGCAGGGCAGCTCGGCGCACTATCAGCTCATCTCGCAGCTGAAGAAGGCCGGTCTGTCCCCGAAGGACGTCACCCTGAACTACCTCCAGCCGGCCGACGCGCTCGCCGCGTTCTCCCGGGGCAAGGTGGATGCCTGGGCCGTCTGGGACCCCTACACCTCGCAGGCACTCGCGCAGACCGACGCGCGGGTGCTGACCACCGGGCAGGGTGTGGTCAACGGGCTGAGCTTCCAGGTCGCCGCGCCCGCCGCGCTCGACGACAAGGCGAAGTCCAAGGTGCTCAAGGACTACAACGACCGGCTGCGGCGCGCCCAGAACTGGGTCTTCAAGCACCCCGACGCCTGGGCGAAGGCCTGGTCGAAGGAGACCGGTCTGCCGCAGAAGGTGGCGCTGGCCGCGGTCAAGCGCACCCGGGGCACGGCGGTCCCGGTAGCCGTGGACAAGGCCGCGATCGCCTCCGAGCAGAAGATCGTGGACACCTTCGCCTCGCTCAAGCTCATTCCCCGCTCCTTCGACTTCGGGTCGTTCGTCGACCCGCGCTTCAACGGCGACCTGCCGCCTTCGAGCACGGCGCCCCGCACCTACGGAAAGGCCGGCTGACATGTCCGTACACCTGCATTGGTTCCTGCCGACCGGCGGCGACGGGCGCACCCTCGTCGACCGGCACGCGTACACGGACGGCGGTATCCGGCGGGACCGCATCACCCCGGTGAGCGGGGTACGGGCCCCGGACATCGAGTATCTGGCCCAAATAGCCAAGGCGGCCGAGCAGTTGGGGTTCGAGGCGGTGCTCACGCCGACCGGCACGTGGTGCGAGGACGCCTGGCTGACGACGGTGGCGCTCACCCAGGTCACCGAGCGGCTGAAGTTCCTGGTCGCCTTCCGGCCCGGGGTGATCTCGCCGGTGCTGGCGGCGCAGATGGCGGCGACGTATCAGCGCATCTCGCGCGGACGGCTGCTGCTGAATGTGGTCACCGGCGGCGACTCCACGGAGCAGAAGCGGTTCGGCGATCACCTCGACCATGACCGGCGCTATGCCCGCACCGATGAGTTCCTGCAGGTCGTACGGGGTGTGTGGGGCGGGAAGCCGTTCGACTTCCAGGGCGAGCACTACCAGGTCGACGGCGGGCTGACCGCCCTGCCGCCGGACCCGCTGCCGCCGGTCTTCTTCGGCGGGTCGTCGCCGGCCGCGGGTCCGGTCGCCGCGCGGAACGTGGATGTGTACCTCACGTGGGGCGAGCCGCCCGAGCAGGTCAAGCAGAAGATCGACTGGATCCGGGGGCTGGCCGAGAAGGCGGGCCGCACGGTCCGCTTCGGCATCCGGCTGCACACCATCTCCCGCGACTCCTCCAAGGAAGCCTGGGCGACCGCCAACCGGCTGCTGGACGATCTCGACCCGGACACCGTCGCGGCAGCCCAACAGGCCCTGGGCAAGAGCGAGTCGGTGGGCCAGCAGCGGATGCTGGCGCTGCACGGCGGTTCGCGCGACAAGCTGGAGATCTCGCCCAACCTCTGGGCGGGCGTCGGCCTGGTGCGCGGCGGGGCGGGTACTGCCCTGGTCGGCAGCCATGCCGAGGTGGCCGACCGGATCGAGGAGTACCACGCGCTGGGCGTCGAGCACTTCGTGTTCTCCGGCTATCCGCACCTGGAGGAGGCGTACTGGTTCGGTGAGGGCGTGCGGCCCGAGCTGGCGGCGCGCAGCCTGCTGGACGCGGTCCCCTCGCCCCTCGACGGAGTGCCGGCCGCCAACGGGCGCCCGGCGTCGGCCCCCGGCGGCGCCCCGCTGCTGTTCGGCGGGGGGCGCTGAGCCGGGGCCGGGGCGCGACGGGACGAGCGGGGCGGCGACGGGCGGGCGGGGCGGGGCGGGGCGGGGCGGGGCGGGAAGACAATCGCCGCTCCGCTGGTTGGCAGAACCATGAACGTCAGCGGGGTGCACGGGACCGAGGTCGAGGTCGTGGTGATCGGCGCCGGGCAGGCCGGCCTGGCCGCCGCCTTCCACCTGCGACGGAGCGGGTTCGCACCGGACCGGGACGTCGTCGTCCTCGACCACTCCCCGCGCCCCGGCGGCGCCTGGCAGTTCCGCTGGCCGACGCTGACGTACGGCAAGGTGCACGGCATGCACGCACTGCCGGGCATGGAGCTGACCGGCGCGGCCCCGGACCGTCCGTCCTCCGAGGTCATCGGCGCGTATTTCGACAGTTACGAGCAGGCCTTCGGGCTGCGGGTGCACCGCCCGGTCAGCGTGACGGCGGTGCGCGAGGGACCGGACGAGCGGCTGCTCGTCGAGACGTCCGAGGGGGTGTACGCCACCCGGGCGCTGATCAATGCGACCGGCACCTGGGACCGGCCGTTCTGGCCGCGGTTCCCCGGGCAGCGGGACTTCCGCGGCCGGCAGCTGCACAGCGCCCAGTATCCGGGCCCGCAGGCATTCACCGGGTCGCGGGTGGTGGTGATCGGCGGTGGGACCTCAGCCGTCCAGCAGCTGCTGGAGATCGCGCCGGTCGCGGCCGCCACGGCCTGGGTGACGCGCCGGCCGCCCGTCTTTCGCGAGGGCCCTTTCGGAGCGGAGCAGGGCCGGGCCGCCGTGGCGCTGGTCGAGGAGCGGGTGCGGGAGGGGCTGCCGCCGCGGAGCGTGGTGAGCGTGACGGGGCTGCCCATGACCGAAGCGATCCGGCAGGGCCGTGAGAGCGGGGTGCTGGACCGGCTGCCGCTGTTCGACCGGGTCACCCCGACCGGGGTGGCATGGGCGGACGGGCGCTCGGTCGAGGCGGACACCCTGCTGTACGGGACCGGCTTCCGCGCCGCCATCGATCACCTCGCGCCGCTGCGGCTGCGGGAGCCGGGCGGCGGGATACGGATGGCGGGCACCCGGGCGCTGCGCGATGCCCGGGTGCATCTCGTCGGCTACGGACCGTCGGCGAGCACCATAGGCGCCGGCCGGGCGGGCCGTGCCGCGGTGCGCGACATCCGCAAGCTGCTCGACGGGAAGCGGCAACTCCCCTCCGGATCGGCGGAATTGGCGAGCAGCCTCGCTCCGTAGCCGGGCCGCTCCCGAGGGGGAACAAACGAACGTGGGGGCGAGTGTTCGCCGGAAAGCGTGATCGAAGGCGGGAAGGGTTCCCGTAGGGGCAGGCGGCGGGTGATGCTTACGGGGCGCAAGCGACGGGCTGCAGACCGTTACGGCGCCTCCGGCCGACATCCTCTGCTGGGCCGGAGCGTTGGTCCCACACGCATCACTTTGCACAAGGAGAAAGACCAGATGAACTTCCTCACCAACCTGCTTGCCGGCGTCGTCCACTTCGTGGGTTGGCTCGTCTGACGGACCTGGTAAAACACGGGCGCCGCTCCTCCCTGTCCCGGGAGGAGCGGCGCCTTCGTCGTGCGGGAGGGGCGCCCCGGCTACTTGTCCAGCTTCTGCCGTGAGGTCTCCGGCAGCGCCAGATAGACGCAGAACGACACCAGGCACAGCACCGCGACGTACCAGGGGAAGAGATCGGCGTGCCCGGCCTGCTTGAACCAGGTGCCGACGTACGGTGCGGTGCCGCCGAAGAGGGCGACGGTGAGGGAGTACGGGAAGCCGATACCGGCCGCCCGCACCCGCGCGGGGAAGACCTCCGCGTTCACCGCGGCGGCGACCGAGGTGTATCCGGTGAGCAGCACCATCCCCGCGCACTGCACCAGCAGCAGCGACAGGAAGGAGTCGGTGACCAGGTGCAGCATCGGCACCGCGAGGACGGCGAAGCCCAGCGAGAAGCCGAGCAGCAGCGGTTTGCGGCCGATCCGGTCCGAGAGCATGCCGCCGAGCGGTTGCAGCAGGGCGAAGAACACCAGCGAGAGGGTGCCGACGGTGAGCGAATCGCCCTTGTCGAAGCCCGCGTTGACCTGCGCGTAGGTCGGCAGGTAGGTGGTCCAGGTGTAGTAGGCGATGGTGCCGCCCGCGGTGATGCCGCAGATCAGCAGTGACTGCCGGGGGTAGCGGCGCAGTGCCTCGAAGAGGCCGGGCCGCTCGGCCGCCCGCTGCTCGGCGCTCGGGGTCTCCCCCGCTCGTGCGTAGTGGAGAGCCTGGGGCAGGGTCTCCTGCGCGCCGCGCCGGATCCAGAGCCCGAGCAGGCTGAGCAGCGCGCCGACGAGGAACGCCACCCGCCAGCCCCACTGGCCCATCTGCCCCTCGCTGAGCAGCGCGGCGAGCAGGGCCGCGGTGCCGGAGGCCAGCAGCTGGCCGATGGTCGTGGAGACGTACTGGAAGCTGGAGAACAGCCCGCGGCGGCCGGGTCCGGCCGATTCGACGAGGAAGGTCGTGGAGGCCGCGAATTCGCCGCCGACGGACAGGCCCTGCACGAGGCGGGCGATGACCAGCACGATCGGCGCCAGCACCCCGGTGGAGGCGTAGGTGGGGGTGAGCGCGACCAGGAGGCTGCCGCCGCCCATCAGCAGGATGGTCAGGGTGAGCGCCACGCGCCGGCCGCGCCGGTCGGCGACCGCGCCCATCAGCAGTCCGCCGACCGGCCGCATGAAGAAGCCGACCGCGAAGACCGCGAACGAGGACAGCAGCGGCACCAGGGAGTTGCCGGTGCCCTTGGGGAAGACCTGTTCGGCGAAGTAGACGGCCAGGAAGGAGTACGCGTACCAGTCGTACCACTCCACGGCGTTGCCGACGGAGGCCGCTGCCAACTGGCGCAGCTGCGAGGGCCGCCGCGCACCGCCGGGCGCCCCGTCCTCCTTCACTATGCGTTCCGCACTCGTCATGGGTCCTCCGCTCCCGGTCCTTCTCCTGAGCCTGCTGCTGGGGCAGGATGATCCGACAGGTGATCATGCACCGGTGAGGTGGGTGGCCGCCAGGGTTCCGGGCGGCCGAAAGGAGATGGCAACGTGCGCGTAGCACTGTTCGTCACCTGTATCAACGACACGCTCCATCCGCGGACGGGCCGGGCGGTGGTCGCACTCCTGGAGCGGCTGGGGGTCGAGGTCGACTTCCCCGCCGGGCAGAGCTGCTGCGGGCAGCCCCAGTTCAACACCGGCTACCGGCATGCGACCGAGCCGCTGGTGCGGCGCTTCGACCGGGTCTTCAAGGAGTACGACTACGTCGTCACCCCGTCCGGTTCGTGCGCGGCGATGGTGCGGGACAACTACCCGCGGATCGGGGCGAAGGCCGCGGCCGAGGGGCGCGGGCGGCAGCTGGCGGACGCGGCGGCCGCCGCGGTGCCCAAGACATACGAGCTGACCGAGTTCCTGGTGGATGTGCTGAAGGTGACCGACGTCGGCGCCTCTTACCCGCACACCGTCACCTATCACCCCACCTGTCACGGTCTGCGGATGCTGGGGCTGGGCGACCGGCCGCGGCGGCTGCTGGAGAGCGTCAAGGGTCTGGAGCTGCGCGAGCTGCCGGGAGCCGAGGAGTGCTGCGGTTTCGGCGGCACGTTCGCGGTGAAGAACCCGGCCGTCTCCGCCGCGATGGGCGCCGACAAGGTCCGCCACATCATCGGGACCGGCGCCGACGCGGTCTGCACCGTCGACAACTCCTGCCTGCTGCACATCGGCGGCACCCTCACCCGGCAGGGCGCGCCGGTCCGCCCGGTCCACATCGCCGAGATCCTGGCCAGTACGGAAGGGAGCGTGCTGTGAACGGTACGTACCTGGGCATGCCCGCGTTCCCCCGGGCCGCGGCCGCCTCCACCCGTGACACCCAGCTGCGCGCCAACCTCACCCACGCCACCCGCACCATCCGCGACAAGCGGGCGAAGGCGGTCGACGAGCTGGACGACTGGGCGCAGCTGCGAGCCGCGGGCGCCGCGGTCAAGGACCGTACGCTGCGCCATCTCGACCACTATCTGGAACAGTTGGAGACGGCGGTCACGGACGCGGGCGGGCAGGTCCACTGGGCGGCGGACGCCGACGAGGCCAACCGGATCGTCGCGCGGCTGGTCCACGAGACGGGCGAGCGCGAGGTCGTCAAGGTCAAGTCCATGGCGACGCAGGAGATCGGGCTGAACGAGGCGCTGGCCGAGGCCGGTATCAGCGCGTACGAGACAGATCTGGCCGAGCTGATCGTGCAGCTCGGTGACGATCTTCCGTCGCACATCCTGGTCCCGGCGATCCACCGCAACCGTTCCGAGATCCGCGACATCTTCCGCCGGGAGATGGGGAGTTGGGGTCGTCCGGCGCCCGAGGGGCTGTCCGACTCCCCCGCCGAGCTGGCGGAGGCGGCGCGGCTGCACCTGCGGGAGAAGTTCCTGTCGGCCAAGGTGGGGATCTCCGGCGCCAATTTCATGGTCGCCGAGTCGGGCACGCTGGTGGTCGTCGAGTCCGAGGGCAACGGGCGGATGTGCCTGACGCTGCCCGAGACGCTGATCTCCGTCGTGGGGATCGAGAAGGTCGTCCCGACCTGGCAGGACCTGGAAATCTACCTCCAGTTGCTGCCGCGCTCGTCCACGGCCGAGCGGATGAACCCCTACACCTCCACCTGGACGGGGACGACCGACGGCGACGGACCGCAGGCCTTCCATCTCGTACTGCTCGACAACGGGCGGACCGACACCCTCGCGGACACCGTCGGGCGGCAGGCGCTGCGTTGCATCCGCTGCTCGGCGTGCCTGAACGTCTGCCCGGTCTACGAGAGGGCCGGCGGGCACGCCTACGGCTCGCCCTACCCCGGCCCGATCGGTGCCATCCTCACTCCGCAACTACGCGGCGTCCAGGGCTCGTTGGAGGCATCGTTGCCGTACGCGTCGTCGCTGTGCGGGGCCTGCTACGAGGTCTGCCCGGTCGCCATCGACATCCCCGAGGTGCTGGTGCATCTGCGGGAGCGGGTGGTCGAGGGCGGCCCGGTCACCCGCAACGGCGTGCGCACGGTCCTCAAACCGGCCAAGGGGCATGCGGCGGAGCGGGCCGCGATGCGGGCCGCCGGGTGGGCGTTCGATCATCCGGCGGCGCTGCGCGGCGGGATGCGACTGGCGGCGCGCACCAGGAAGCTGCACCCCAAACGCCTTCCCGGGCCGGGGCGCGCCTGGTCCGACACCCGTGACCTGCCGCCCGTGCCCGCCGAGTCGTTCCGCGACTGGTGGCAGCGCACCCGCGCCACCACCCCGAAGCCGCAGGGAGGCTCCGCATGAGCGGGCGCGACGTGGTCCTGGCGCGGGTGCGCCGGGCATTGGCGGATGTGCCGCGCGGCGAGGGGCCGAAGGACCCGCCGGTGACGCGGGACTACCGGCAGGTGCACGGCTCCCGTACCACCGCGCAGACCGTCGATCTGCTCGCGGAGAACCTCGCCGACTACCGGGCGATCGTGCACCGCTCCGGCGCCGCGGAGCTGCCCGCGCTGATCGGCCGGCTGCTGCGCCGTACGGTGCTCGTCCCGCGGGGCCTGCCGTCGTGGTGGCTGGACACAACCGACGCCACCCGGGTGGCCGACGACGCTGCCTCGACCCCCCATCAACTGGACGCCGTGGAGAGCGTGGTGACGGGCTGTGCGGTCGCCATCGCGGAGACCGGCACCCTCGTCCTGGACGCGGGGCCCGACCAGGGCAGGCGCCGGATCACTCTGGTGCCCGACCATCACGTCTGTGTCGTACGGGTCCCCGACCAGGTCGTCGGATCGGTGCCGCAGGCGCTGGTGCGGCTGGACCCGGCACGGCCGCTGACCTGGATCTCCGGCCCGTCCGCGACCAGCGACATCGAACTCGACCGGGTCGAGGGGGTGCACGGGCCGCGCACCCTTGAGGTGATTCTGCTGTCGGGCTGAGCGGCGCGTTCCGGACAGGTACGGCGGGGACAGGTGTGCCGCCCCGGTGTCAGTGGGGACTTCTACACTGATCAGGACTGCGCATGGTGCATGCGGCAGCCGGTCATGTCGATGCGATGGGGGTCGCGGCCCCGGGGGGAGAAGCGGATGATGCTGCGGCAACGCGTGCCCGCCCAGCGCTCGCGCGCGAGCCTGCCCCTCCCGGACCCCGGTGCGCCGCCCCGCTCTGACGACCCGCCCGCCTCCGCTCCCTCCCGGCTGCTCACCTGGCTGGGGCGGCTCGGCGCGCCGGCCGCCGCGTTCGCCGTGTTCCAGACGCTGCTGGGGATCCTGCCGGAGGGGCTCGGTGTCGAGACGGCGCGCTATGCCGTCGCGGGGACGGCCGGTATCGGTGTGGGCGTCGTGGCGTGGCTGGCGGCCGCGCTGCTGCGCGCCAGGGCCGCGCCGGGCGAGGCCCCCGCCCCGGCCGTTCCCACGCCGTCGCCCGCCGGTTCGCTGCCGGACCTGCTGGACGGTACGTACGAGGCGCTGCGGCGCGGGATCGCCGTGGTCGACGTGCCCGGCGAGGAGCCCATGACGGGCTGGCCACACTCCCTCGCGGAGAGCGAACCCCCCGTGTATCCCACGGCGTTCGGCACCGCCTACGGACTGCACCTGCTGCTCGACATCGCGCCGTCCGACGGCCGGATACGCACCGGCGAGGTGATCGCGACGCTGTGGCGGCTGCGACTGCCCGACGGCGGCTGGGCCGCCCGTTCGCAGGGCCTCGGGGCGCGCCCGGAGGTGACCGCGATCGTGCTGGGAGCCCTGGCGCGGGCCGGCGTGGATCCCGATCTGCTGGCCTCCGAGGTCCGCCGCTGCGAAGCCCTGGTGGACCCCGGTCAGGACGCGTACGGCCTCGCGAACACCTACGTGGTGACGAATGTGCTGCGCGGGCTGCTGCGCGCCGCCCCCGGCTCCGCCGTGCTGGGCGGGCTGCGCGACGACCTGGTCAACGGCGCCACGACCGACGCCACGCGCGGTGGCCACCGCTGCTGGGGTGCCGCGCTGGCCACCGGCCGGGGCAATCCGGCACCGTCCGCCGCCCACACCGCGCGGGCCGTGGTCGCGCTGGACCGGGCCGCCCGGGTGCTGGGGGAGGACGAGCGGCAGCGCGCCGCGCGCGAGGACGGACTGCGGTGGCTGCTGGCCGGTCCGGCGCCGCTGTCGGGTGGCTCGCCCGACCTGGAGAACAGCCAGGAGGATCTGCGGCGTCCCGGCCTGGAGGACCCGCTGCACCGCGAGCTGCTGTCGGTACGGCATTTCGCGGCGGCCTGGGTGGCCCGCGCCCTGATGACGGACGGAGCCCGGCAGATCGCGGCGGACGGCGTCGGCCTGCCGGTGTGGGAGGCACAGCTGACCACGGCCGTGGCCCGGGTGTACGGCATGCAGCAGGACGGGGTGTGGCGGTGGGACGACGGGCCCATGGGGCACCCGGTGTGGATGGCGTATCAGGGGCTGTCGGTGCTGCGCCGGCATGCGCAGATGGTCTACCGGCCGTGATGGCGGGCGGATCGCCGCTCGGGGCGGAGTTCCGGGAGGCGGGCCCGTGGTCCGGCGCCGGCCGGTGGTGGTGAAGGGGAGGCAGGAATGCAGGTCGAGGAGGCACGGCGGCTGCTGGCCGAGCGGCTGGGCGGCGCGCCCCCGGCGCCGGAGGTGGCGCGCGCGGCGATCGCCCGGCTGGCGGACCCCGCCACGCTCGGCCCGCTGGTGCGGCGATTAGCCGACGGCGATCAGGGACTGCCGGAGTGCATCCGGCTGTCGTACCGTCATGTGCTCGGTTTCGACAAGCTGTTACTGCTCGGCGGGGCGCCGCGCTTCATGCTGCGCGTCCATTTCTGGCACGGCAGGACCGGCGCGGTTCCCGAGGACATCCACAATCACCGGTGCGCGATCGCCTCGGCGGTGGTGCGCGGACGGGTGCGGATGGAGTGCTACGAACCCTCCGCCGAGGGCGAGCCCGCGGTCGCCTACCGCGAGACGATCGACGGGCCCGGTGGTGCGTGGCGACTGCGGCGGATGGGGGACGCACGGCTGCGGCTGCTGCGTACGGAGCGGCATGCGGCGGGCAGCAGCTACGGCCTCGCGGCCACCGCGCTGCATCGTGTGGTGAGCGAGGAGCCGAGCGTGACGCTGTTCCTGGAGACCGCGCCCCGGCGGTCGGTGACCGATGTCTATGTCAGGAACGGCGGCGCGCGGCGCCCGGATCCACTGCCCAAGATTCCACTGCGGCAGGACGTGTATCTCGCCGAACTCGACGCACTGGCACGGTCTTTGGGGTACTGAACGGCGTACCGAAGGCGGCGGGCAGCGCGTGGGTGAGGCCGGGGACGCGGAAGCCGGACGGGTCGAGCCGGCCGCCGAAGGCCTGACGGATGACGTCGAGGTTGTAGGCGTCCACACCGGCCTCGGCGAGTTCGTCGGGTCGCGCCCAGCGGTAGGCCTGGTCGGGGCTGGGCAGCACCACGTCGAGGTGGAAGGGGCGGACGACGAAGTTCTCCTGGTGATTGCGGACGCGGCGGCCTTGATAGTCGCTCATGAAGGAGGACGAGCCGGTGTGCGCGACGATGGTGCCGAGCAGTCCGGTCTCCTCCTTCAGCTCGCGCAGGGCGCCGCTCTCGGCGCTCTCCCCGCGGTCCAGTTTGCCGCACGGCACGCCCCACGCGCCGGGCAGGAAGCGTTCGCTGTAGCTGCGGCGCACGATCAACACACGCGCCTGGTGCACCACCACGGCCGCGGCCAGGTAGGTGTGAGCTGCGGGCTGATTCATCAGTCATCTCGCGATCCGGGAGGGCGGGCGGCGGGCCCGCGACGGACATCCACCGTACCGGCCACGCCCTTTTCGGGGACCGTTCCCGGCAGCACGGCGGGTGGTGAAGGAGCGTGCGGGGGGCTTGTCTTGAGAACAGATGTTGTTCGATCCTGGGGCTTCCTGTTGCCTTACGTTCGGAGCTGTCGCATGAACGTACGTGGCGTGAGCCGCCGCTCCTTCCTCGCCACCAGCACCGCACTCGCGGGCTGGGCCGCCTTCTCGGCACAGAAACGGGCGTTCGCCGCGGAGGCCTCCGGCGCCGCCGAGGGGGAATGGAACGGGCGACCGCGCGTCTTCCAGGTGAACCGCGAGACGGCCCGCGCCCGCCTGATCCCCTACCGGAACACCGCATCAGCACTGACGGGCACGTTCACCGAATCCCCCTACTACCGTTCCCTGAACGGCAGTTGGCGCTTCCACTGGTCGAAGAACCCCGACGTTCGCCCTCAGGACTTCCACCGGCCCGACTACGACGACAGCGGCTGGGACCGGATCGCGGTGCCCTCCAACTGGGAGATCGAGGGCTATCCGGAGCCGATCTACCTCAACATCAAGTACGCGTGGGAAGGCTACGAGACCCCCGCGCCGCCCGACGTCCCCAAGGACTTCAACCCGGTCGGCTCCTACCGCCGTACCTTCACGGTGCCCCAGGACTGGGACGGCCGCCGCACCCTGATCTCCTTCCAGGGCGTCAAGTCGGCGTTCTTCGTCTGGGTCAACGGCGAGCGGGTCGGCTACAGCGAGGACAGCTTCACCCCGTCCGAGTTCGACATCACCGGCCACCTCCAGTCGGGCACCAACTCCCTTGCGGTGGAGGTCTACCGCTGGTCCGACGGCAGCTGGCTGGAGGACCAGGACATGATCGACCTGTCCGGGATCTTCCGCGACGTGTACCTCTACTCCATCCCGCCGGTGCACGTCCAGGACCTGGAGGTCCGCACCGACCTGGACGGCGAACTGCGCGACGCCGTCCTGACCGTTCGCACCACCGTGCGCGACCGGGGTGCGGGCGGGAAGGCCCGGACGGGCGAGCACCGGCTGACCGCCACCCTCCACGACTCCGACGGCAAACCGGTCCTGCCCGAGCCGCTGACCGCCGCGGTGTCCTTCGACGGCAGCAAGGACGTGAGTGTCGAGCCGAAGGCCACGGTGCGGGCCCCCGACCTGTGGTCGGCCGAGGCCCCGCATCTCTACACACTCCTGGTCACCCTCACCGACCCGAGCGGCCGGACGGTCGACGTCCAGCGCACCACCCTCGGCTTCCGCACGGTCTCCTGCGGCCCCGGCTCCTTCACCGTGAACGGCCGCCCCATCGTCCTGCGCGGCGTCAACCGCCACGAGTCCGACCCGGACCACGGACAGGCCGTCACCGAGGAGCGGATGCGGCAGGACATCCGCATCATGAAGCGGCACAACATCAACGCGGTGCGCACCTCGCACTACCCGAACCACCCCTACTGGCTGGAGCTGTGCGACACCTACGGCCTGTACGTCATCGGGGAGGCCAACCTGGAGACGCACGGCGTGCGCGACAGCCTGCCCGCCGGTCTGCCCGAGTGGACCGACGCCTGTCTGGACCGGATGCGCTCCATGGTGGAACGGGACAAGAACCACCCCAGCATCGTGGTCTGGTCCCTGGGCAACGAAGCAGGTCAGGGCAGCAATTTCCAGGTCATGGCGGACTGGACGCACCACCGCGACCCGTCCCGGCCGGTCCACTACGAAGGCATGAACGACGTCGCCGACATGCACAGCGAGATGTACTCCACGCCCGACCAGGTGGAGAAGTACGGCACGTCCGGCAACCCCAAGCCCTACATCCTGTGCGAGTACTCCCACTCGATGGGCAACAGCACCGGCAATTTCCAGGACTACTGGGACATCATCGAGCGCTACCCCAACCTGCACGGCGGCTTCATCTGGGACTTCGTCGACCAGACGATCCGCCTCCCCGTCCCCGGCGACCCGCGCCACACCTATCTGTCCTACGGCGGCGACTGGAAGCCCGGATACCCCACCGACGGGATCTTCTCCTGCGACGGCATCGTCTCCTCCGACCGCGTCCCGCACCCGGCGATCCACGAGGTGAAAAAGGTCTACCAGGCCGTGCGGATGGCCGCTGCCGACCCCGGCGTCAGTGCCGTGCAGGTCACCAACCGGCAGCTGTTCCTGAACCTGGACGCCTACGAGCTGCGCTGGGAGGTCACCCGTGACGGGCACCGCATCCAGCGCGGCACGCTCCCGGCGCCGAAGGTCGCCCCCGGGGCGGACGGGACGGTGAAGCTGCCGCTGAAGCGTCCCGCGCGGCCGGAACCCGGCGCCGCGTACTGGCTCAACCTCTCCTTCGTACTGCGCGAATCCACCCGCTGGGCGGACGCCGGGCACAGCGTGGCCGCCGAGCAACTCGCCCTGCCCTGGCACACCCCGGCTCCCGCCGACCCGGCACCCTCCACCCTGCCGCCGCTGAAACTCGCCGAGACCGACAAGGCCGTGACCGTCAGCGGCCGGGACGTCGAACTCGTCCTCGACAAGGCCTCCGGCGCCCTGACCTCCTACCGGCACAAGGGCCGGGTGCTGCTGTCCGGCGGGCCGGTGCCGAACTTCTGGCGCGGCGCCACCGACAACGACATCGGCCGCGGCGCCGAGAAGTCGCTGCGCACCTGGCGGGAGGCCGGCGCCGGGCGGAAGGTCACCGGGGTGAAGGCGGCCCAGCCGTCGCCCTCCGAGGTCACCGTCGAGATCGCCGCCACGCTGCCCACCTCTCCCGCCACCTCCCGCTGGGACACCGTCCTGACCGTGCGGGGGGACGGCGAACTGCGCGTCAAGCACACCCTCTCCCCCGGTGCCGGGCTGCCCGATCTGCCGATGGTCGGTGCGCTCCTCACCGTCCCGGCCGGGTTCCGGACCTTCGACTGGTACGGGCGCGGTCCGCAGGAGAACTACTGGGACCGGCACACCGGCGCGTTCGTGGGCCGCTACCGCACCTCCGTCGACGAGCAGCTGGGGCCCTACGCGCGTCCCCAGCAGACCGGCAACGCCATCGATGTGCGCACCGCCTCCCTCACCGACCGGGACGGCACCGGACTGCGGGTCAGTGCCGAACCGGGCGAGGACGCGCAGCTGTTGGAGATCAGTGCGCTGCGGTACGCCCCGACCGACCTGGAGGAGGTGCGGCACCCCCATGAGCTGAAGCCGCGCAAGGAGACCCAACTGGGCGTCAACCACCGCCAGATGGGCGTCGGCGGCAATGACTCCTGGGGCGCGCCGCCGCTGGAGAAGTACCTGCTGCACGCCGACCGGACGTACAGCTACGCCTACCGGCTCTCACCGGCGTAGGACCGGCCGGAGCCGCACCGGTCCGCGGCCGGGCGCCGAGGGTGACCCTGACATGCGTAGGCAGGCGCTGCACAGGCACGCGATGCCTACGCAGCGCAGAGGTCTGGGTAACCCTCCCGCCCGGCAGCAGACTCGCTGCCATCACCACCGGCCGGAAGACCGAGAGGCCGGAAGACCGAGAGGCAGCCCCCGTCATGAGCAGCACCGCGCACACCACCGCCGACCGGACCCACTGGAACGCCGGGTGGGCCGCGGCAATGCAGCGCCCCAGCACCGGTTTCGACAAGAACTGGGCCGAGGAGGGCTTCGCCGACCAGACCGTCCGTCAGATCGTGCGGGTCACCGGTTCGGGCACCTCGGCCCGCATCAAGCTCTCCAACCGCTACGGGACCGGCCCGTTGGAGGTCTCGGGCGCCACCCTCGCCCGTACGGACACCGGAGCGGCCGTGCTGCCCGGCACGGGCGTCGGGCTCACCTTCGGCGGCGCCTCCTCGGTCACCGTCCCGGCGGGCGGCGAGGTCCACAGCGACGCCGCCGAGGTGCGGGTGGCGGCGTTCGACGCGCTGACGGTGTCGTTGTACTTCGCCCGGCCGACCGGCCCGGCCACCTTCCATGCGCAGGCGTTCACCACCGCCTACCGCGCCGCCGGGGACCAGTTGGGGGCCGCCGACCCGGCCGTGTTCACCGAGACGACGGTGTCCTGGTACCACCTCGCGGCGCTCGAACTGGCGGGTGGGGAGGCGCGCGAGGACACCGTCGTGGTCTTCGGGGACTCCCTCACCGACGGCTTCGCCTCCACCGTCGACGGGAACCGGCGCTACTCGGACGCGCTGGCCGAGCGGCTGGCCGCCCGGGGCACCCCGCGTCCCGTGCTCAACCTGGGCATCGGCGGGAATCTGCTGCTCAACGACTCGGCGTGGTTCGGTGAGCGGGCCGGCGCCCGCTTCGGCCACGATGTGCTGGACCAGCCGGGCGTCCGCTCGGTGATCGTCCTCGTCGGGCTCAACGACATCGGGTTCAGCGAGGTGGACCTGCCGTCCTACAAGCCGAACCCGGACAACCCGGTCGCCGGACTCCTCGCCGGTTACCGGGACCTGATCGGCCAGGCGCACGCGGCCGGGGTACGCGTCACCGGCGCGACGGTGCTGCCGTTCAAGGGCTCGGAGTACCACACGCCGGCGGCCGAGGCGAAGCGCAAGGAGGTCAACGCGTGGATCCGTACGTCGGGTGAGTTCGACGCGGTCGCCGACCTCGCCGCGGTGTTCGCCGACCCGGACGATGCCGACGCGCTCGCCGCCCGCTACGACAGTGGCGACCACAAGCACCCCAACGACGCGGGCTACCGCGCGATGGCCGAGGCCGTCGACCTCGACACCCTCTGAGCCGTCGGGCCGTGCGGGGTCAGCCCGCGTCGGGGGCCGCCAGGCGCTGGGCGACCCGGAAGGTCTCGGTCACGACCATGGTGTCGTCGTCGACGGTGAACTCCGGGTCGCCCAGCGCCTCCCGCATGTCCGGACCGTGCCAGTACTCCTCGTGGCCGCGCCCCGCGGAGTCGGGCAGGACGGCCTGCTGCCCGACGACCGGCAGCGGCTCGTCGAACCGCGCGTACTCCGTCAGCAGTCCGGTCGTGGCGGTCTTGGCGCCGGACAGCACCGCGGCGACGAGCCGGTCCCGCAGCGGCCCGGGGAAGCCGAGCTCGAAGCGGGGGAGGTCCTGGTGGGTGGTCATGGCAGGAGGGTACGGGGCGGCCGGCCCCGAACCGCCGACCGCGCTCGCCGGAGGTTCAGTCCGATGCGGCGCCGGGCCGGGCGGCCTCGCGGGCGGTGTGCAGGGCCCAGAGGATCAGCGGGACCTGGCCGGGGAGCCGGGCGTAGGCGGCGGCCTTGAGGGGGGCCGGGCGGTTGCGCCAGTCGTGGGCCATTTTGACGTTGGCGGGGAAGACGACGGCGAACAGGCCGGCAGCGGCAAGAGCGCCCGCCCGGCGGGTGCGCGGGACGGCGATGGCGGCGGCGATGGCGAGCTCGGCGGCACCGCTGGCGTAGGTCCATGCGCGCGGGCTGCCGGGCAGGGTCCGGGGAATCATCGCGTCGAACGGCTTCGGCGCGAGGAAGTGCACGGTGCCCGCGCCCGCGAGAAGGCGGGCCAGCAGGCGGGCGGAACGGGCGTTGGCTGCCACGACATGCTCCCGGATCGGTCGGTCCCGCGGACGGCGACGGTCGAGGAAGGGGGTGCGGCGGCCGCCCCGACCTGTGAACTGGCCGCCGCGATCCCGACCTTACCCGTGGGTCACTTACGGGGTCATCACCTGATCGCCGGACGCCGTGAGGCGTGCGTCACGGTCAGCGGGCGGTACGTCCGGTACGCCCTGATCCACCCGCTGCTGTCGCGCGTCCTGCGCGTCCTGCCCGTCCCTTACCGCGTGTCCGTCGACCGGTACGCGCAGCGCGTCGCGCCGGACCAGGGCGGCGTAGCGGCCGTCGGCGGCGAGCAGCTCGTCGTGGGTGCCGCTCTCGGCGATCCGGCCGGCGTCCAGGACCACGATCTGGTCGGCGTCGCGGACCGTGGAGAGGCGGTGCGCGATGGTGAGCGTCGTGCGCCCCTGGGAGAGCGCGTCGATGGCCTCCTGCACCGCGTGTTCGGTGCGGGTGTCCAGGGCGCTGGTGGCCTCGTCCAGGACGAGTACGGGCGGATCGCGCAGGATGGTGCGGGCGAGCGCGAGGCGCTGCTTCTCGCCGCCGGAGAAGCGGTAGCCGCGCTCGCCGACGAGGGTGTCGTAGCCGTCGGGGAGCGAGGCGATGTGGTCGTGGATCTGGGCGGCGACGGCGGCCCGTTCGATCTCCTCATCGGTGGCGTCCGGCTTCGCGAAGCGCAGGTTGTCGGCGACCGAGGCGTGGAAGAGGTACGTCTCCTGGGAGACCACGCCCACCGCGCGCGCGAGGGTGTCGAAGTCGAGGTCGCGCACGTCCGTGCCGTCCAGGGTGACCCGTCCGCCGGAGACGTCGTAGAGCCGCGGTACGAGATAGCTCAGGGTGCTCTTGCCGCTGCCGGTGGAGCCGACGACGGCGAGGCTGCCGCCGGCCGGGACGGTCAGGTCGATGCCGTGCAGGGTGGGCTCGGCCTCGGGGTCGTAGGCGAAGGTCACGTCCTCGAAGCGGATCTCGCCGCGCGGCGTCTCGATGCGGGCGGGCGCGGCGGGTTCGGTGATGGTGACCGGCAGGTCGAGGTATTCGAAGATCCGCTGGAAGAGCGCGAGCGAGGTCTGCATCTGCACGCCGGTGGACAGCAGCGAGACGGTGGGGCGCAGCAGGCCCTGCTGGAGCGACACGAAGGCGACGAGGGTGCCGAGGGAGAAGGTGGGGCCGCCGAACTGGAGGACCAGCCCCGCCGCCCAGTAGATCAGCGCGGGCATGGCGGCCATCACGATGCCGATGGTGGCCATCCGCCAGCGGCCTGCCATGTTGGAGCGGATCTCCAGGTCGACGAGGCGTTCGGACTCGTCGGCGAAGTTCTTGGTGAGGGAGTCGGCGCGGCCCATCGTGCGGCCCAGCAGGATGCCGGAGACCGACAGCGATTCGGTGACCATCGCGGACATCGAGGCCATCTGCTTCTGCCGCTGGGTGGTGATCTTCTTGCGTTCGTTGCCGACCCGCCGGCTGATCCACACGAAGAGCGGGAGCAGCAGCAGCGAGACGACGGTCAGCCGCCAGTCGAGGGCGATCATCGCGACGACGGTGGCGACGACCGAGGTCAGGTTGGAGACCAGGGAGGTGGCCGTGGAGGTGACCGTCGCCTGCATGCCGCCGATGTCGTTGGCGATCCGGGACTGGACCTCGCCGGTGCGGGTGCGGGTGAAGAAGGCGAGCGGCATCCGCTGGAGCTTGGCGTAGACGGCGGTGCGCAGGTCGTGCATGACGCGCTGGCCGACGGTGGTGGACAGCAGGGTCTGCAGGACGCCGAAGACGCTGGTGGTGACGGCGGTGACGATCATGCCGAGGGCGAGCAGGGTGAGCAGTCCGGTGCGCCGGTCGGGGATCGCCACGTCGAGGATCTCGCGCAGGAGGAACGGCGAGGCGACGGAGACCAGGGAGGAGGCTCCGACCAGCAGGCCGACGACGGCCAGCCGGCCTCGGTAGGGGCGGAAGAGCGTCAGGATCCGCCGCAGCTGGACCGGCGCTTCGGGGTCCTTGGGCGGTGGGGTCCACTCGGGTTGGTCGCTGCGCATGGGCTCCTTCGAGGGGTGTGAGGGGTGCGGGGCCGAACAGGGATCGGTTGAGGATTCATGGAGCCTAGCTCATTGTTACCTATACTCACAATGAACTTAGTCCTGTTATCCTCGCCGTATGCCCTCCCCCGAGCCGACGGTCAGCACCACCAACCTCGCCGAGCAGTTGGTTCGGCTGACCCGCCGGATGCACCGCGCGCAAAAACACCATCTGGAACATCTGGACATCGCTTTCACCCCCGCGCAATCCAGACTGCTGCGGATCGTGGACCACTACCGCGACACCCCGCCCCGGATGGCGGATCTCGCCGAACGGCTGGAGGTCGTACCGCGCGCGGTCACGACGCTCGTGGACGCGCTGGAGGCGAACGGCGCCGTCCGGCGGGTGCCCGATCCGGCCAACCGCCGGGTGGTGCGGATCGAGCTCACCGACACCGGACGCTCCACCCTGCGCGCGCTCCGCAGCGCGCGCAGGGATGCCGCGGAGGACATCCTGGCTCCACTGACCGCCGCACAGCGCGAGGTGCTCGGCGGTCTGCTGTCCGCCCTGGTCGACGGACCGGGGACCCCTCACTGAGTCGCCCGAACCGACCGGAGGAGTGCCGTCATGCCCCTGCTGGAGCCTGATCCCGAGGCCCTGCGACCCACCCTCACCGCTCCCGGCGCGCCCGACCGGGTACCCCTCCGGCAGGCGCGCGGCACTCCCGAGCCGCTACGCGGCGACCTCGTCGCGCTGCTCGGCGCCGCGAAGGTGCTGCACACGATCTCCGACCTGGTCCGTTACGCCTCCGACGCCAGCCCCTACCGCTTCGTCCCGCAGGTCGTGGTGCTGGCGGAGGACATCGACGACATCTCCGCGGTCTTCTCCTACGCCCACGGCAAGGGCCGCCATATCGTCTTCCGGGCCGCCGGGACCTCGTTGAACGGCCAGGCACAGGGCGAGGACATCCTCGTCGACGTGCGCCGGCACTGGTCCGGTGTGGAGGTGCTCGACGACGGCGCCCGCGCCCGCATCCGGCCGGGCACGACGGTGCTGCGCGCCAACAGCACCCTGGCCCGGCACGGCCGGCTGCTCGGGCCCGACCCGGCCAGCGCCATCGCCTGCACCCTGGGCGGAGTGGTCGCCAACAACGCCTCCGGCATGACGGCCGGCACCACCCGCAACTCCTACCGCACGCTGTCCTCGCTCACCCTCGTCCTGCCGTCGGGCACCCTCGTCGACACCGCCGACCCGGAGGCGGACGCGGAGCTGGCGCACGCCGAACCCGCGCTGTGCGCCGGGCTGCTCGCGCTGAAGGACGAGATCGAGGCGGACCCGGAACTGGTGGCCCGCATCCGCGCCAAGTACGAGATCAAGAACACCAACGGCTACCGCCTCGACGCCTTCCTCGACGCCGCGACGCCCGCGGCGATCCTGCGCGGGCTGATGGTCGGATCCGAGGGCACCCTCGGCTTCATCGCCGAGACCGTCTTCGACACCCTGCCGCTGGAGCGCCGCACCTCCAGCGCGCTGCTCTTCTTCCCGTCGCTGCACGCCGCTGCCGCCGCCGTACCGCGGTTCAACGCGGCGGGCGCGCGGGCGGTGGAGCTGATGGACGGCAACACCCTGCGCGCCTCGGTGCGCGTGGCCGGGGTGCCGGCGGACTGGGCCCGCCTCCCGAAGCAGACCTGCGCGCTGCTGGTGGAGTTCCGGGCGGCCGACGAGGCCGCGCAGCGGGCGTACGAAGCGGCCGCCGCGCAGGCGCTGGCGGATCTGGAGCTGGTCGCCCCGGTGCCGTCCGTCACCAACGCCTTCACCCGGGACCCGGCGGCCATCGGGGGGTACTGGAAGGCCCGGAAGGCGTTCGTGACGGCGGTCGGCGGCTCCCGCCCGTCCGGTACGACGCTGATCACCGAGGACTTCGCGGTGCCGCCGTCGCGGCTCGTGGAGGCCTGTGCGGCGCTGCTGGAACTCCAGGACCGGCACGGCTTCGACGCCGCCGTCGCCGGGCACGCCGCGCACGGAAACCTGCACTTCCTGCTCGCCTTCGACGCCGCGCAGCCCGCGGATGTGGCGCGCTATGCGGCCTTCATGGAGGAGTTCTGCACCCTGACCGTCGAGCGCTTCGACGGCTCGCTCAAGGCGGAGCACGCGACCGGCCGGAACATCGCCCCGTTCCTGGAACGTGAATGGGGGCCGCGGGCAACGGAGTTGATGTGGCGGATCAAGGCGCTCGTCGATCCGCACGGCATCCTCGCCCCGCGCGTGCTCCTGGACCGCGACCCGCAGGCGCATCTGCGCGGGCTGAAGACCATTCCGCCCATCGAGGCGGTCGCCGATCCGTGCATCGAGTGCGGCTTCTGCGAACCGACGTGCCCCAGCGGCGACCTGACCACCACGCCCCGCCAGCGCATCGTGCTGCGCCGCGAGATGATGCGCCAGCCGCCCGGCTCCGCGGTCACCACCGAACTGCTGGACGCCTACGGCTATGACGCCGTGGACACCTGCGCCGGCGATTCGACCTGCCGGCTCGCCTGCCCGGTGGGCATCGACACCGGTGCGCTGATGAAGGACTTCCGGCATCGGCGGCACTCGGCGCGGGAGGAGTGGACGGCCGCGCAGGCCGCCCGGGGGTTCAAGGCCGTCGAGAAGGCGGCCCGGCTGGCGGTGGCCGCGGCCGACCGGATCGGCGACCGGCTGCCGGCGACACTGACCGGCGCCGCCCGCCGGGCCGTACGCCCCGATCTGGTGCCGGAGTGGCTGCCGCAGATCCCGGGCGCGGCTGCCCGGGACCTGCCCGCGACCCGGAAGGCGGATGCGGCGGCGGTCTACTACCCGGCGTGTGTGAACCGGATCTTCGGCGGGCCCGCCGGGCATCAGGGTCCGTCACTTCCCGAGGCCGTGGTGGCGGTGTCGCGGCGTGCCGGGCGCCCGGTGTGGATCCCGTCGGACGTCGCCGGGACGTGCTGCGCGACGATCTGGCACTCCAAGGGCTACGACCGGGGCAACGCCGTGATGGCCAATCGCCTCGTGGAGGCGGCCTGGGGCTGGACGGCGGGCGGGCAGCTCCCGCTGGTCGTGGACGCCTCCTCGTGCACGCTCGGCATCGCGCAGGAGGTGGTGGCGTATCTGACGCCCGACAACCGCGCGCTGCACGCCGAGTTGACCGTCGTCGACTCCCTCGTCTGGGCCGCGCGGGAGCTGCTGCCGCATCTGGAGATCCGGCGCACCATCGGCTCGGCGGTGCTCCATCCCACCTGTTCCATGCAGCTTCTGGGGGACGAGGCGGAGCTGCGGGAGGTCGCCGAGGCGTGTGCGCGGGAGGTGGTGGTGCCGGACGACGCGGGGTGCTGTGCGTTCGCCGGCGACCGGGGGATGCTGCACAGGGAACTGACCGAGTCGGCCACCGCGAAGGAGGCGGCCGAGGTCACCTCCCGGCACTTCGACGCGCATCTGTCCGCGAACCGGATGTGCGAGGTCGGCATGGACCATGCGACCGGCGGCCGCGGCTATCACTCGGTGCTGATGGAGCTGGAGTTGGCCACCCGGCCCGGGTGACGCACGGGGTGTCCGGCGCACCGAGCGGTTCGTCCGGAGCACGGACGGACCGCTCGGTGCGCCGGGTGGGTCAGCTCTTGGCGCCCACGTGCAGTGCGACCGCGCTCTTGCCGGGTACGGTCAGCCGGGCCTTGCCGTCGTCGCCGACGGTGACGGTGTTGCCGTCGCAGCTGTCCGGGGCGGCCTTGACGACATTGCAGTACGTGCCGGCGGGCAGCGAGGTGGCGAAGGTCTGCGTCAGGTCGCCGTCGCCGTTGTTGAGGGCCACGAAGCCGGTCCTGCCGCGGCCGAAGGCGAGGGCGCTGCCGCCGTTGTCCCACCAGTCGGTCAGTTCGGCCGAGCCCACCGCGTTGCGGAAGCCGACCAGCCCGGTGATCGCCTGCTGGGCGTGCTCGTTGGTCCAGCCGTCGCCGCCGCTGGGCGGGCCGGAGTCCTTGTCGGACCACTCGTAGCCGGAGAAGACGTTGGGTGAGCCGTAGGGCGAGGCGAGCATGAAGACGGCGGCGAGGGTGTGGGTGGCGCCGTCCTTGTAGGTGAGCGTCGAGCCGTTGCGTTCGGTGTCCCAGTTGTCGACGAAGGTCCGGGCCTTGTCGCCGCCGAGCTTGCCGTCCGCGATGGATTTGAGCTGGGCGAGGTTGCCGCCCTGGAAGGCGCTCTTGAGGTGCGCGCCGTAGCGGAATTCATCGACGTCGCCGATGCCGGTGTACTCGTCGGGCCGGACCGCCTCGCCGCCGCCGTAGATCACTTCCTGCACCCAGTAACCGGGGTCGCTCATCTTGCCCTTGATGGCGGCGAGGTCGGTGGCGGAGATGTGCTTGGCGGCGTCCACCCGGAAGCCGTCCACGCCCAGCGACCGCAGGTCGTCGAGGTACCCGGCGATGGTGGTGCGGACCGCGTCGCTGCCGGTGTCCAGGTCGGACAGGCCGACGAGTTCGCAGCTCTGGACGTTGTCCCGGTCGCCGTAGTCGGAGATGTCCTTACGGCAGCCGTGGAAGTCCTGGTCCTGATAGACGCCGGGGTACTGGTACTTGGTGTACTGCGTCCCGCCGGTGCCGGTGCCGGAGCCCGCGGCCATGTGGTTGATGACGGCGTCGGCGACGACCTTGACGCCCGCGGCGTGGCAGGACTTCACCATCGAGGCGAACGCGTCGCGGTCGCCGAGGCGTCCGGCGATCTTGTAGCTGACGGGCTGGTAGGAGGTCCACCACTGGTCGCCCTGGATGTGCTCGGAGGCGGGTGAGACCTCTACGTAGCCGTAGCCGTCCGGGCCCAGCTGGTCGGTGCAGGCCTTGGCGACGTCCGCGAACTTCCACTCGAAGAGCGTGGCGGTGACGGTCTTTTCGCCCGGCGGGGTGGCCTGCGAGGACCAAGGGGCGAACGTGGCGAGGCCGGCCGCGGCCAGTATTCCGGCCAGCGTCCCGCCCAGCACACGGGTACGTTGCTGCATCTTGCGGCTCCTTCGGCATGGGGCACGGCACGGCACACCGCGCCCACGAGAGCAGCCACGCGCCAGGCCGCCATGGGGGGTTGTGCGTCGGAGCCTGCCGTTTCGTTCGTGGACACGTCAAGGTTTCACGCAAGACTTTTCAGCGACTTGCGAAAGGCGCAGGAGAGGGCGGCTCCGGTTCCGCACCGAGAAGTCCAAGCGCGACACGCCAAGAGTCCAAGTGTCGCCCTTGTGTCCCGGGCCGCCCAACCGCCAAGGTCCTGACCGAGGTTCCCGCATGCCCCGCACACCATCCGCTCCCTGGAGGACCGATGAACGAGGCACACCCCCACCACCACGGCTGTTCCGACGAGCCCGGTCCCGCCCACGACCCGGCGCAGGGCCACGACGGCCAAGGCCCGAGCCGCCGTTCGGTCCTGTGGACCGCGGGAGCCGCCGGGGCCGGACTGGGCCTCGGCGCACTCGCCACCGGCAGTGCCGCGGCGGCCACCCCCTCGGGCGCACCCGGCGCGGCGGCCGGCGCCACGACCGGTGCCGCTGCCGCACCCGCGGCCAAGGGCAAGACCATGATCGGGGTGCCCTTCGAGGGGCGCAGCACCGTACGCGTGGGCATCATCGGCCTCGGCAACCGCGGCGGCAGCATGATCGACCTCTTTCTGGCGGTGCCAGGGGTCCGCGTCGTCGCGCTGTGCGACCCGGTGAAGGAGAAGACCGCCAAGGCGGCCAAGAAGGTCACCGACGCCGGGCAGCCCGCGCCCGCCGTCTACACCAAGGGCGAGCACGACTTCGAGAATCTGTGCAAGCGCGGCGACATCGACTTCGTCTACGCGGCGACGCCCTGGGACTGGCACTTCGACATGGCCAGGACAGCGATGCTCAACGGCAAGCACGTCGGTGTGGAGTGCCCGATCGCCCTGCGCCTGGATCAGCTCTGGGAGCTGGTCGACCTCTCCGAACGCACCCGCAGACACTGCATGCAGCTGGAGAACTGCTGTTACGGCAGGAACGAGATGCGGGTGCTGCGGATGGCGCACGCGGGCCTGTTCGGCGACCTCCTGCACGGCGCCGGCGCCTACAACCACGATCTGCGCGGCCTGATGTTCGACCCCGACTACTACGAGGGCCCGTGGCGCCGCCTGTGGCACACCAGGCTGCGCGGCGACCTCTACCCCAACCACGGGTTCGGCCCGGTCGCCAACTACATGGACGTCAACCGCGGCGACCGCGCCGTGCGGATCTCCAGCTTCGGCACCCCCGCGCTGGGCCTGGCCGCGTACCGCAAGGAGCACATGCCGGCCGGCGACCCCAGCTGGAAGGAGTCGTACATCGAGAGCGACCGCACGATCAGCCTCGTGCAGACCGCCAAGGGCAGGGTGATCCGGCTGGAGCACGACGTCTCCACCCCGCACCCCTACAGCCGCATCAACAGCCTCGGCGGCACCAAGGGCGTCTTCGAGGACTATCCCGAGCGGATCTATCTGGAGCCCGACCAGAGCAACGACGAGTGGGGCGACTTCGCGAAGTACGCGGAGTGGGACCACTGGCTCTGGAAGGAGCACGCCAACCCGCCCGGCGGACACGGCGGCATGGACTACATGCTGGTCTTCCGGCTGATGCAGTGCATGCGGATGGGCCTCGTACCGGACTTCGATGTCTACGACGCGGCGACCTGGACCGCGCCGGTGCCGCTGAGCGACCTCTCGATCAAGGCGAAGGGCGCCCCGCAGGAGATCCCGGACTTCACCCGGGGCCTGTGGAAGAAGGCCCGGCCGGGGATGGATTCGGAGAAGCCGGAGGCGTAGCGCCCCTGGTCCGTATCAGACCGGCTCGCGGGACCCGGCACGCGCGCCAGGGCCTGAACGAGCGGCGGGGTGGGTGCGCCGGGGCCCGGCGGAGGGTGCGCCGGGCCCCTGGGGTCACTTCTCGCGGGTGGCCACGGAGCCCTCCGCGGGATGGTCGGCCGCGGGCTCCTCCGCGGCGGCCGGGGGCGGGTCACCGGCGGGCAGGTCGGCCGGCCCGTCGGATTGCGGGGCGGCGGCGGGCAGTTCACCGTTCATGACCGCCTTGGCCGTCACCCGGTCCAGCGCGCCCTCCCACCGTGAGACCACGAAGACCGCGACGCAGTTGCCGAGCAGGTTCGTCGCCACCCGCATCGAGTCCATGATCCGGTCGACGCCGAGCAGCAGGGCCACCGCGGCGGCCGGAATGACGCCCAGCGCGGACGCCGTCGCGGACAGCGCGAGGAACGCCGAACCCGGCACCCCCGCCATGCCCTTGCTGGTCAGCATCAGCACCAGGACCACGGTGATCTGCTGACCGAGCGACAGGTCGACACCGATGGCCTGGGCGATGAAGAGGGTGCCGATGGAGAGATAGATCGAGGCGCCGTCGAGATTGAAGGAGTAGCCGGTCGGCAGCACCAGGCCCACCGCGTCGTCGCGACAGCCCGCGGCCCGCAGTTTCTGCATCATCCGCGGCATCACGGTCTCACTGGAGCCGGTGCCGAGGGCGAGCAGCAGCTCCTCCCGGGTGTAGCGGACGAACTTCCACAGGCTGAGCCCGGTGACGGCCTTCAGCGCGAGCCCCAGCAGGACGACGAAGACCAGCGCGACGCCGTAGCAGACCGCGATCAGCTTGCCGTATGTCGACATCGCGCCCAGGCCGTATTCGCCGACCAGGTGGGCGGTGGCACCGAAGACCGCGAGCGGGGCGAGCTTCATGATGTAGCCGACGATGGTGAACACGACGTCCTGGGCCTGCTCGATCATCGGCAGGATGTGCGGCACCTTCTTCTGCCCGAGGTGCAGCAGGGCGGCGCCCACCAGGCAGGCCAGCACCAGGACTTGGAGCAGCGAGTTCTCGGCGAACGCGCCGACGGCACTGTTCGGCAGCGACTCCAGGACGAACTGGGCGGTGGAGGGCAGCTGCCCACCGCCGGTCTTCGCGTCGACGGCGCCCTTGTCGAGGGACGCGGGGTCGACGTGCATTCCGGCGCCGGGCGCGAAGACATTGCCGGCCAGCAGGCCGACGACGAGCGCGATGCTGGTGGCCACCTCGAACCAGATCAGGGCCTTGACCCCGATCCGGCCGAAGGCCTTGAGGTCGCCGGCCTTGGTGATGCCGGCGACGACGACGCAGAAGACCAGGGGGGCGATCATCGCCTTGATCAGGCGTACGAAGCCATCACCGAGCGGCTGGAGCGACGAGCCCGCCTCGGGCCACAGGCGGCCGACGAGGACACCGAGGACGAGAGCGATGAGCACCTGGGTGAACAGGCTGGTGCGCAGGAAACGCCCTGCGCGGCGGGTGAGGGTTCCGGTGGCGTGCGGCACGGGCACTCCTACATGGACGGATTCTGGCATGCGGAAGAAGACTTCCACGATCCGTCACTATCGCCGCTCGGTGTTCCCCACGAAAGAGCTCGGTGTCACTTCCCGGTAAATCTTGGAGCTTGATCCAAGGCGGCCCGGAACAGGCGTCCCTGTATCCCCCGTCAGACCGGGTAAATGATGAAATGCGGCGACAGATCCGCTTCAGGCCGAAAGGTGCGCCTTGTCGCCCATGAGCACTACGGGATGGCGCGCCGGATCCAGGGCGCGCAGCACCGCGGCCATCCCGGACCGGGAGATGCTGACACAGCCGGAAGTCCCGCTGCCGTGGTCCATGTGCAGCCAGATCCCGCCCCCCTTGGCCTGCCCGTCGGGGCGCGCGGGATCGAGCGGGGACGTCCCCTTGGCGCGGTTGTAGTTGATCGCGACGACGTAGTCGAAGTCATGGCGGGTGCTCTTCGCCCAGTACGAGGGCGGGGTGAACGCCGTCGAATGGGTGTAGGGCAGCTTGGCTCCCGGATCCGCGAGCACACCGCCCGCATCGGTCAGCGTGAACACCCCGACGGGGCTGCGCTTGTCGCCCTCGCGATGGTCCGCGGTCCAGCCGCGGCGGCCGTTGTGCGCCGCCCAACTCCCCTTGCGGTCCCACCCCTTGGCACCCTTGTCGTACAGGACGACGGTCGCGTCGGCGGAGTTCACGCCCTTGCCGTATACGGCGACCACCTGCCGCGACGCGGCCGGGATCCGCGACCGCAGACCGGCGCCGACGCCGGGAACGGCCTTGAGGTGGGTGGTGGGCGCGGGGCCCCGGGCCGGACCGTCCGCCCCCTTCCCGTCCTTCGTGGCCGCCGCACCACCGCCGGCGCCGTCGTCGCTCGCACCGCCGCCGCAACCCGCCAGAAGGACCAGGCCCGCCGCGGCCACGGCCGCCGTCCGCATCGCACTGCCCGCTCGTCGCATGAAGCCCATGGTCGCACCGCCGGGCCGTCGACCGGACGGCGGCCGCCCGTGGCCCGCGCGTCCCGCACGATCGGCCGGAGTTGACCGGCCACGACGGAAAACCGGTTGAAAACGCCCCACCCGACGCGCCAATCTTCCATGACCTGCACCGACGTACGGCGGGGCGACCGGGTGTACCGCCTGCCGGGGCGGCCCGATGCCGACCATCCGGCCCCTGTCGGGCTGCCCGATTCCGCCGCCACACACCGCCGCGCCCCCGCCACCACTCCGCGTCCCGGTCCACCCCCCTCGCTCACCTCAACGCCTTGGGACATCATGCACATTCGCGACCTACCGCATCCCGACCCCGGCACCCCCGACGCCCGTACCGGCGGCCGGCTGCTCCGGTGGCTGTGCACCCAGCAGCTCGGCGGGCAGACCAAGGCCCTGGCCTGGGGCCTGCTGAACACCGGGGCGATGGCCTCGTTCCCGCTGCCGGTGGGCCTGGCCGTACAGGCGGCGGTGGACCGCTCCGGCAGCCGACTGGCCCTGGCCGGCGCTCTCCTGGCACTGCTGGGCGTCCTGCTGACCGTCGGGGACGTCATGGTGCACCGCACCGCCGTCACCAACTGGATCACCTCCGTCGCCCGGCTGCAGCAACTGCTCGCCCGCAAGACCACCGAACTCGGCTCGGCCATGACCCGACGGGTGGCGGCCGGGGAGATCGTCGCCGTGAGCACCGGCGACCTGGAGAAGATCGGCTGGTTCCTCGAGGCGCTCTCCCGCTCCGGCGCCGCCGTGCTGACCTCGGTCGGGGTCTGCGTGGCCCTGGTCCTCTACCAGCCCGCACTCGGCATCGTGATCGCCATCGGGCTCCCTGTCCTCGCCCTGGCCATGCTCCCGCTGCTGCCGCCCGCCACCCGCCGCGCCGACGAACAGCGCGAGCGAGCGGGCCGCGCCACCGAACTCGCCTCCGACACCGTCGCCGGCCTGCGCGTACTGCGCGGCATCGGCGGGGAGGACCTGTTCCTCGACCGCTACCGCAGCGCCTCGCAAGAGGTCCGCAAGGCGGCCGTCCGCAGCGCCCGGATGTGGGCGCTGATCTCCGCCGTCCAGGTCGTGCTCCCGGGGCTGCTGCTGATCGCCGTGGTCTGGTACGGCGTCCGGCTCGCCCAGGACGGCCGGATCGCGATCGGCGAACTCGTCACCGTCTACAGCGCGGTCGCCTTCCTCCTCTACCCGCTCCGGCACTTCGAGGAGCTCGCGATGGCCTACTCCTTCTCCAGGCCATCGGCGAAGCGGGCGGCCCGGGTGCTGGCCCTGACCAGGCCGGCCGGCGGCCGGATCACCGACGCCGGCCCGGCGACCGGCGATCTGCACGACCCGGACAGCGGCCTGACCGCCACGTCCGGCCGGCTGACCGCCGTGGTCTGCGGCGACCCGGACGCCGCGGGCCGGCTCGCCGAGCGCCTCGGCGGCCACCCGGCGCCGGCCGACGGCGCCGAGGACCACGACGCGGGCGACGGACCGCTGTCCGTACGCCTCGGCGGCACCCCGCTGGACGACGTCACCCGGGACGCCGCCCGCACCGTCGTCCTCGTCCAGGACAAGGACCCGGTGCTGCTCTCCGGCACCCTCGGGGAACTCCTCGACGTACCGGCCTCCGGCCGCGTGGGCACGTCACAGGCGCTGGACGCCGCCCAGTGCGTCGATGTGCTGGCCGCCCTGGCACAGGCCTCCGCCGACGACTCCGGCGACCCGATGCGCACCCGCATCACCGAACGCGGCCGGTCGCTCTCCGGCGGCCAGCGCCAGCGGCTGGCCCTCGCCAGGTCGCTGGTCACCGACCCGGAGGTACTGGTCCTCGACGAACCGACCAGCGCCGTCGACTCCCACACCGAAGCCCGCATCGCCGATGGCCTGCGGGAGATCCGGAAGGGCCGCACGACGGTGCTGCTCACCTCCAGCCCGCTGCTGCTGGACCGGGCCGACCACGTGGTCTTCCTCCAGGAGGGCGAGGTCGCCGCCGAGGCCACCCACCGTGAACTGCTGCACAGCCACCCCGCCTACCGCGCCGTCGTCACCCGCGAGACCGACGAGGAGACGGACGGGTTCCACCCCCCGCGGGCCCCCGGCCCGGACGGGCCCGAGCAATCCGCACCGACCGCACCACCCGCACCCTCCGGACCTGCCACGCAGCCCGCGCCGGCCCGACGGACCGACGTGATCGAGGAGACCGCATGATCGGCCTGGCCCCACCGGAACATGATCCGGACGCCCCGCAGACCGCCACCACCCTGCCCGTCGGCTCACCGGCGACCGTCCGCACCTACGTCGGCGGGCTGATCCGCCGTCACCGCCGGGCCTTCACCGTCCTGGTCACGGTGAACGCCGCGGCGGTCCTCGCCTCGATGGCCGGCCCCTATCTGCTCGGCGGGCTCATCGAGGACCTGTCCGCAGGCGTCCGCGATCTCCAACTCGAGCTCACCATCGGCATCTTCGCCCTCGCCCTGGCCGCTCAGACCGTGTTCGTGCGGCTGGTGCGGCTGCGCGGCGCGATGCTCGGCGAACAGATGCTGGCGGACCTGCGCGAGGACTTCCTCGTACGGTCCGTGGCACTGCCACCGAGCGTTCTGGAGCGGGCCGGCACCGGCGATCTGCTCTCGCGGATCACCACCGACATCGACCGGCTCTCCGAGGCGATGCGCGAGGCCGTACCGCAGCTGGCCATCGCCGTGGTCTGGGTGGCGCTGCTGCTCGGCGGGCTCACCGTGACCGCGCCGCCGCTCGCACTGGCCGTCGTCATCGCGCTGCCGGTGCTGATCATCGGCTGCCGCTGGTACTTCAAGCGGGCGCCTGCCGCCTATCGTTCGGAAGCTGCCGGCTACGCCGCGGTGTCCGCCGCACTCACCGAATCCGTCGACGCCGGACGCACCATCGAGGCACACCGGCTGGGCGCCCGGCGCATCGCGCAGTCGGAGCGCCGGATCCGGGAATGGACCCAGTGGGAGCGCTACACCCTCTGGCTCCGCACGGTGCTCTTCCCCGTCATCAACGTGTCCCATGTGCTGCTGCTCGGGGCGGTGCTGCTGCTCGGCGGCGTGTTCGTGCTCCAGGGCTGGCTGACCCCCGGCCGGCTGACGACGGGGGCGCTGCTGGCGCAGATGATGGCCGAACCCATCGGCATGATCCTGCGCTGGTACGACGAGCTGCAGGTGGCGCAGGTGTCGATCGCGCGCCTCGTCGGCGTACGCGAGATCGAACCGGAGGCCGCCGACGAGACGTTGTCGCCGGACGGACGCGAGGTACGTGCCGACGAGGTGCGCTTCGGGTACCGCGCGGGCGTCGACGTCCTGCACGACGTCTCCCTGCACGTCCGGCCGGGCAGCAGGCTCGCCCTGGTCGGGCCGTCCGGCGCCGGGAAGTCGACCCTGGGCCGGCTGCTCGCCGGGATCTACGGGCCGCGCACCGGCACCGTCACCCTCGGCGGCGCCGAACTCTCCGAGATGCCCGCCGAACGGGTCCGCAGCCAGGTGGCGCTGGTCAATCAGGAGCATCACGTCTTCGTGGGCTCGCTGCGCGACAATCTGCTGCTGGCGCGGACGGGCGCCGCGGAGGACGAACTGTGGGCGGCGCTCGGCGCGGTGGACGCCGATGGCTGGGCGCAGGCGCTGGACAGGGGCCTGGACACCGAGGTCGGGTCCGGCGGCCACACCCTGACCCCCGCCCAGGCCCAGCAGATCGCGCTGGCCCGGCTGGTGCTCGCCGACCCGCACACCCTGGTGCTGGACGAGGCGACGTCCCTGCTGGACCCGCGCGCGGCCCGCCATCTGGAACGCTCGCTGGGCAAGGTGCTGGACGGCCGGACGGTCGTGGCGATCGCCCACCGGCTGCACACGGCGCACGATGCGGATCTCATCGCGGTGGTCGAGGAGGGCCGGATCAGCGAACTGGGCAGCCACCACGAACTGGTGGGGGCCGACGGCACCTACGCGGCCCTCTGGCGCTCCTGGCACAGCTGACGGCGGCCGGGTCGATCGGGCGGTCATGGGCCGGTCGATCGGGGCGGCCAGGGGCCGGGTAGGCCGGGACGGCCAGGGGCCGGGACGGCCAGGGGCCGGGACGGCCAGGGGCCGGGACGGCCAGGGGCCGGGACGGCCAGGGGCCGGGACGGCCAGGGGCCGGTCGGCCGGCGGCTCTTGCCGTCGGCCGACCGGCCCAGGAGCGCGGGCCGGCGGCGGAAGCGGAGCGCGGTCAGATGTAGCCGAGGGCGCCCAGCCCGCCGATGCCGCCGAGCAGCATGAACACCGGCATCAGCACCTTCAGTTCCACCCAGCTTCCGGCCCGGAAGCGCATGGCCTTCGGCGGGCCGAGCGGATACCAGCGCTTACGGCCTATCGGGATGGGCCAGAGCACGGGGCAGCCGGAGACGGTCAGCGCGTCGCCGATGTCGTGAACCAGCGCACCGAGTACGACCGGCAGGCCCAACCACAGGTACTGCTGGCCGGGTTCGGCGAACAGCCAGTGCGCGCCGTTCCCCGGCTGGTCGAGGATCCCGGCGAGGATCCACGCCGAGGCCGCGCCCAGCAGCCACACCAGCACATCGCTGGAAACCCGGGCCGCCCGCCACAACAGGCCCTCGATCGCGAGGACCATGTGGACGAAGAGGATGCCGAGCACCGCCCACCGGCCGCCCTGCGTCGCCAGTACCGACATCCCGGCGCCGATCAGCACAGCCCACAGCCAGGTGTGGGTGAGCGTGCGGTGACCGCCGGAACGATGGGTGTCGCCGCGCATCTTGGTCGCCTTGTAGACCGCGTGCGAGATGGTGTCGACCACCTCGCACAGCATCCGCGAAAGCGGCCCGAAGGCACGTGAGATGGTCGCGGACTTGTGGTCAAGGTCGGGTGCGAGCGCCGCCCCGGCACAGATCAGAGCGCCGCAGACGAGCACCGGCCAGGGCATCGAGTGCCCGATGCCGGCCATCGCCGCACCCACCCCCAGCCAGGCCGCCGCCCCGGACAACGAGTGCGCCGGTCCCATCATGGTCGTTCCCCACCCCTGATTCGCTTCATTCGCTCGGCATTCGCGCCGCTGGATCGCTTCGCCCGCGCGCCGCCTCTCGGCTCGCGCGCCGCTGACGCCCGGTCGGCGACTCAGCGTAGCGTCAGATGATCTCCAGTTGACCCGGGGGTGTCCTGACGCCCCGTCTGATCAGGCAGAACGAACTGACGGAGAGGGAACGGCCCGCCGGTCGACCGGCCGACCACCGGGCGCCGACGGAGCGGTCGACGGCTCGACCGCCCGATCGCCCGACGCCACGACGGCCCGACGGCCCGACGGCCCGACCACGGGTGGGGCGGTCAGCCGATCGGTTGCGGGCGGAGGGATCTGCTGACCGGCTGCGGGTGGAGCGGTCAGCCGACCGGCTGCGGGTGGAGCGGTCAGCCGACCGGCGGGCGTCGGGCGGTCAGCGACCGGAGGGCCGTCGAGCGGTCAGCCGACCGGCTGCCATCGGGTGATACGCCGACCGCCAGCCGTCGGGCGGTCAGCCGACCAGCCGCCTTCGGTGGTCAGCTGACCGGCTGCGCGGCCTCTCCACCGGGTCGTGTCCCGGCCGGACGGGCGCGCAGGAGCAGCCGCAGGGGTGCGTAGACGGCCACGGCAACGACGAAGGCGACGTAGTAGGCGAGGTCGGCGCCGTGGAGCGCGGCGGCGACCGGGCCCACGAAGAGGGTCGTGTCCATGAACGGCACAGCCGCGGCGAAGGCGACGACGAAGGCGAGAGGCGCGGGCCACCACGGCTGGGGACGGGCGAACTCGGCCTCGATATCGATCGGCGCACCGCGCCGGGCCCTGGCCCGCATCCGCTCGTCGACGATCACGATGCCCACGAAGGCGGGTATCCAGTAGCCGACGAACAGCAGCAGGTTCTGGAAGCGGGCGGTGGTGTCCGCCGCGTGCATCCACAGCACGAGCAGGAACCCGAGCACGGCGGCAGCCGCGGCGGCGAGCGGCCTGGGGATCCGCACCCCCGCCGCCTGGAGGGCCAGCGATCCGCTGTAGTCGTTCATGGCGTTGCTGCACACGGCTGCGGCCGCGATGGCGAGCAGCCCGAAGGCGCCGAGGACGCCGCCGCCCAGGAGACCGTGCACGCCGGCCGCTGTCTGGTCGGTGAACAGCCGGGCGCCCCACAGGCCCAGTGTCTGCACCCACGCGAAGGAGAGCACCATGCCGAGCGCGGAGTACCAGAACATCCGGGGCCGGGACGTCGTACGGGGCAGATAGCGGCTGAAGTCGGACGCGTACGGCGCCCACGAGATCGACAGGCTCAGCGCGATGGTGCTGGTGAGGATGAACGCCCCGAAGCGGTCGGCGCCGTGCGCGGAGCCCGTCACGGGCAGTGGCACACCGGACAGCAGCTTTGCGCCGATGATCAGGAAGGCGGCTCCCAGCACGAAGGTCATCACGGTCTGGAGCCGGTGCAGGGCCTCGTAGCCGAAGACGCCGACGGCGCCCTGAAGGAAGAGGACCACCAGTGCACCCAGCCAGAACGGCCAGCCGAGGAGCTGCGCCAGCGCTCCGCCGCCGAAGAGACCGATGAGGGCGTCCCAGGCTATGGAGGAGAGCCACTGCAAGATGCCGGGAAGGGCCACACCGCGGCCGAAGGCGAGCCGGGAGAGCGGCAGCTGTCCGGTGCCGGTCCGGCTGCCCCAGGTGCAGAGGTAGGCGGCCGGCAGCGCCCCGACGACCGTGCCGAGGATCATGGCGGTGAAGGCCGTCCAGAAGTCGAGGCCCAGCGAGACGCCCACGGTGCCGGTGAAGACTCCGGTCATGGTGAGGTTGGGAGCGAACCAGACGGTGAAAAGGCGGGCAGGACGGCCGTAGCGGTTGTTTTCGGGCACCGGCTCGATGCCGTGCCGCTCGACCGCCAGATCGCCGGCCCCCGCAGGCATGCGCCCGCTGAAGGTGGATTGCTCGATGGTCATGACTCTCCCGGACATCTACAGATGCGCCTTACCGTAGGCGGGGCTCCCGGACCGGCGGTAACGGGCCCCTGCGGATGATTGGCGTGCACATGCCTTCCTCCTGGCGTGCGCATGGCCCCTCCCCTGCCGGGCCCCTCGGCCTCCGCCGCTCTCCCCCCGAACCGCCGGTTCCCTGATACGGGCCGAAGGCAGGCAGTATGGGGGGCGTGACCCTCATCGATCATTTGCCGAAAGACGCCGACCCCGATGCCCTCTTCGAAGCCTTTTCGAGCTGGGCCGAGCAGCAGGGCATTGCGCTCTACCCTGCCCAGGAGGAGGCGCTGATCGAAGTGGTCTCGGGGGCGAATGTCATCCTGTCGACCCCCACCGGCTCGGGTAAGAGCCTGGTGGCGGCCGGGGCGCATTTCACCGCCCTCGCCAATGACCAGGTCACCTTCTACACCGCCCCCATCAAGGCGCTGGTGTCGGAGAAGTTCTTCGATCTGTGCAAGCTCTTCGGCACCGAGAACGTCGGCATGCTCACCGGTGACGCCTCGGTCAACTCCGACGCCCCGGTCATCTGCTGCACCGCCGAGGTGCTCGCCTCGATCGCGCTGCGCGACGGCAAGCACGCCGACATCGGCCAGGTCGTCATGGACGAGTTCCACTTCTATGCCGAGCCGGACCGCGGCTGGGCCTGGCAGATTCCACTGCTGGAGCTGCCGCAGGCGCAGTTCATCCTGATGTCGGCGACGCTCGGCGACATGTCGCGGTTCGAGGAGGACCTGACCCGTCGCACCGGCAAGCCGACGTCCCTCGTGCGCTCCGCGACACGGCCCGTTCCGCTGTCGTACGAATACCGCACGACGCCGATGACGGAGACCCTCACCGAGCTGCTGGAGACCCACCAGTCGCCCGTCTATATCGTGCATTTCACGCAGGCCGCCGCCGTGGAGCGGGCGCAGGCGCTGATGAGCATCAATATGTGTACGCGCGCCGAGAAGGACCAGATCGCGGACCTCATCGGGAACTTCCGCTTCACCACGAAGTTCGGCCGCAACCTCTCGCGCTATGTCCGCCACGGCATCGGCGTGCACCATGCCGGCATGCTGCCGAAGTACCGTCGGCTCGTCGAGAAGCTGGCGCAGGCGGGCCTGCTGAAGGTCATCTGCGGTACGGACACGCTCGGCGTGGGGGTCAACGTCCCCATCCGTACGGTGCTGTTCACCGCGCTGACGAAGTACGACGGGACGCGGGTGCGGACGCTGCGGGCGCGGGAGTTCCACCAGATCGCGGGCCGCGCCGGCCGGGCGGGCTTCGACACCGCGGGGTTCGTCGTCGCGCAGGCTCCCGAACATGTCGTGGAGAACGAGAAGGCGCTGGCGAAGGCGGGCGACGATCCCAAGAAGCGCCGGAAGGTCGTGCGGAAGAAGGCACCGGAGGGCTTCGTCAATTGGGGCGAGAACACCTTCGAGAAGCTGATCGCTTCCGACCCCGAGGCGCTGACCTCCCGCTTCAGGATCACGCACGCCATGCTGCTGTCCGTGATCGCCCGGCCGGGCAACGCCTTCGAGGCGATGCGCCACCTGCTGGAGGACAACCACGAGCCGCGCCGGAACCAGCTCAAGCACATCCGGCGGGCCATCGCCATCTACCGGTCGCTGCTCGACGGCGGGATCGTGGAGCGGCTGGACGAGCCCGACGCGGAGGGCCGGATCGTGCGGCTCACCGTTGACCTCCAGCAGGACTTCGCGCTCAACCAGCCGCTGTCCACCTTCGCGCTGGCCGCTTTCGACCTCCTCGATCCCGAGTCTCCGTCGTACGCGCTGGACATGGTCTCGGTCGTGGAGTCCACGCTGGACGATCCGCGGCAGATCCTGGCCGCGCAGCAGAACAAAGCGCGGGGCGAGGCGGTCGCCCAGATGAAGGCCGACGGCGTCGAGTACGAGGACCGCATGGAGCGGCTCATGGACGTCGAGTACCCCAAGCCGCTGGAGGAGCTGCTCTTCCACGCCTACAACCTCTACCGCAAGAGCCACCCGTGGGTCGGCGACCACCCGCTGTCGCCCAAGTCGGTCATCCGCGATATGTACGAACGCGCCATGACCTTCACGGAGTTCACGTCCTTCTACGAGCTGGCGCGCACCGAGGGCATCGTGCTGCGCTACCTGGCGAGTGCGTTCAAGGCGCTGGATCACACCGTGCCCGACGATCTGAAGTCCGAGGACTTCCAGGACATCATCGCCTGGCTGGGCGAGATGGTGCGGCAGGTCGACTCCAGCCTGCTGGACGAGTGGGAGCAGCTGGCCAACCCCGAGGTGGAGACGGCCGAGGAGGCCGCCGAGCGGGCGGATCAGGTCCGGCCGGTCACCGCCAACGCGCGGGCGTTCCGGGTGCTGGTGCGCAACGCGATGTTCCGGCGGGTGGAGCTGGCGGCGCTGGACAAGGTCGAGGAGCTCGGCGAGATGGATGCCGAGTCCGGCTGGGACGTGGATGGCTGGGGCGACGCGATGGACGCCTACTGGGAGGAATACGACGAGCTGGGCACCGGTCCGGATGCGCGCGGCCCGAAGCTGCTGCAGATTCAGGAGGATGCCGAGCACGGACTGTGGAAGGTGCGGCAGACTTTCGCCGACCCGAACGGTGATCACGACTGGGGCATCTCCGCGGAGGTGGACCTGGCCGCCTCCGACGAGGAGGGGCGCGCGGTGGTGCGCGTCACCGATGTGGGTCAGCTGTGAGGAGACGGCTTCGACCGAGGCCGCCGACGGATGTGACGGAGGGCCACCGGTCATGACCAATCCCGCCGAGAAGCTGGTCGATCTGCTGGACCTCGAACAGATCGAGGTGAACATCTTCCGGGGCCGCAGTCCGCAGGAGTCCCTGCAGCGGGTGTTCGGAGGACAGGTCGCCGGGCAGGCACTGGTGGCCGCCGGGCGGACCACGGAAGGTGACCGCCCGGTCCACTCGCTGCACGCGTACTTTCTGCGGCCGGGCCGGCCCGGCGTGCCGATCGTGTACCAGGTCGAGCGGGTGCGCGACGGGCGGTCCTTCACCACCCGCCGGGTCGTCGCCGTCCAGCAGGGACGCACGATTTTCAATCTGACCGCTTCCTTTCACAAGCCGGAGCCCGGCTTCGATCACCAGTTGCCGATGCGCCGGGTGGTGCCCGACCCGGAGGATCTGCCGAAGGTCGTGGACGAGGTCCGCGAGCATCTGGGAGGACTGCCCGAGGCGCTGGAGAGGATGGCGCGCCGGCAGCCGTTCGACATCAGGTATGTCGACCGGCTGCGCTGGACGCCGGACGAGATCGAGGACGCGGAGCCGCGCAGCGCCGTATGGATGCGTGCGGTCGGGCCCCTGGGTGACGACCCGCTGGTGCACACCTGCGCGCTGACCTACGCCAGCGATATGACACTGCTGGACGCCGTGCGCATCCCGATCGAGCCCCTGTGGGGTCCGCGTGGATTCGACATGGCTTCGCTCGATCATGCGATGTGGTTCCACCGCCCCTTCCGCGCGGACGAGTGGTTCCTCTACGACCAGGAGTCCCCGATCGCCACCGGCGGCCGGGGCCTGGCCCGCGGGCGGATCTACGACCGGGAGGGCAGGCTGCTGGTCTCCGTCGTCCAGGAGGGGCTGTTCAGGAAGCTCGGCGGCTGACGGCGCCCGCTCACCGGCGGCCGGGCCGAGGGAGTACGCAGCCGGGCCGGTTCGTCGCGGCGGGCCGCTTCGAGGTTGCGGGAGAGATTGACGCGGTACCACAACACCTCGTCGAACTCCTCGGCCGTCAGGACCCGTTCGAAGGATTCCCGGGCTGCGGGGGTCGCCGTGATCACCGAAGCGAAGGTGGGGCGGAGCCCGCGCAGCAGGGAGCGTTCGAGCGGGTCCTCGGCGACCGAGGCCACCTCCTCCGGAGGCAGCACGGCGGCGATCACCGCCGCCTTCTCCCAGCGGTCCGGAGTCTGCCCCATGAGCTGGGCGACCCTGCGGGCACGCCACTGGCGCCCCCGCCAGTCCTGTCCGCCGTCGAGCATCACCCGCATCGCGGCGGGGATGCTGCCCCGCATCAGGTCGGGCTCGCGGTCGGCGAAGTCGGCGACCTCGGCCGCGAGGTAGAGCCACACCACCGCGCCGTAGCGGTTCACGTAGAACCTGGCGGGGCCGAAGCAGCCGGCCCGGGTCAGGCGGAGGAACCTGCCGGGCCCGATGCCCATCACTTCGGCGGCCTCCGTCGTGCCGACGGTGCGGATGCGTTCGCGCAGGGTGTCCGGGAATCCGGCCTCGGCCTGGAGCCGGAGGATTTCTCCGGCCGGGACCCGGCGCGCCCCGAGCTGCCCGGCCCGCCCCGGCCGGTCGTCCCGGCGGGCCGGGACCGTTCGCACTTCTCCGAGCTGGGCGGCGAGCTCGAACTCACCGGTCCGCAGCTCCAGTTCACGCGCCGCCCGGCCCATCATGAGTGTCCGCTGCCCGTCGTCACACAGCGGCATCGCCTCGGCCACGCCTGCCGTACTCACGGTGTCCGCGGTGTCTGCGGTATCTGTGCTGACTGTGCTGACTGACATTCTGTTCCCCCGCCGCTTGGTCGATCACTGACAGTGACGACTTTAGCGGCGGGGTGTGACAGCGCGTCAACCCTCGCCTCAGGCCTGTGGATAACTCTCCGGCTGCCGTGCGGCGACGCCCAGATGTTCCCCGACACGATTGACCAGCAGCGTCATTTCGTAGGCGATCTGCCCCATGTCGGCGTCGGCCCCCGCCAGCACGCACAGGCAGCTGCCGTCGCCCGCCGCCGTCACGAACAACACCCCGTCGTCGAACTCGACCATGGTCTGGCGCACCCGCCCGGCCCTGAAGTGCAGCCCCGAGCCCTTCGCGAGGCTGTGCAGCCCCGAAGCGACCGCGGCGAGGTGCTCGGCGTCCTCACGCTCAAGGTCGTGGCTGGTGCCGGTCACCAGCCCGTCGTTCGACAGCACCAACGCGTGCCGAACCTTCTCCACCCGCTTGGTCAGGTCGTCCAGCAGCCAGTCGAGTCCGCTGCTCAATGCCATGCCGCTTCCTCCCCGTGTCCCCGTCCGCACTTTCGGCCGGGCGGCAGTACGCAGTCCGTCCGCGACTGCCGTGCCAGCCTGTCCCACCTCCGCCGTCACGGCAAGCGGCCCTGCGGCCCGGCGTGCCACGCACCGCCCGATCGCGCCGGGCGGGGAGGATGGCGCCATGGCACGAAAGATGACCAAGGACGAGTGGCGGAAGTTCCTCTCCGAGGGGACCCGCACCGGAAAGCTGTCGACGGTACGGGCCGACGGCAGCCCGCACATCGCCCCCGTGTGGTTCCTCATGGACGGCGACGAGTTGGTGTTCAACACCGGGAAGGACACGGTGAAGGGCCGCAATCTTGCCCGGGACGGCAAGATCGCCCTCTGCGTCGACGACGAGCGGCCACCGTTCGCCTTCGTGGTCGTGGAGGGGTCGGCGGAGATCAGTGAGGATCTCGCCGATGTGCGGCACTGGGCGGCCAGGATCGCGGCCCGTTACATGGGCGAGGACCGCGCGGAGGAATACGGGGAACGCAACGGCGTGCCGGGAGAACTGGTGGTGCGGGTGCGTATCACCAAGGCGGTCGCCATCGCGGAGCTCGCGGGCTGACGACGGACGCCGGGCGGCCCGGCCTCCGCGGGCCCCGCCGCCCGTCATCCCGGTCTCACCCCCGACCTCACCCCGGCGACCTACCGCACCGAATCCAGCTGCCGGGCGGAGTGCATCCGCCCGGCGTGCTCGACCAGCCGGATCAGCACCTCCTTGCCGGAGTCGCGGTCCCGGGCGTCGCAGAGCACGACGGGGGTGCCACGGTCCAGGTCCAGTGCGCGCAGCACCTCGTCCGCGCCGTAGGACCGGGACTCCGTGAAGCAGTTGACGGCGACCAGGAACGGGATGGCGCGGCGCTCGAAGTAGTCCACCGCCGGGAACGAATCCTGCAGGCGCCGGGTGTCGGCCAGTACGACGGCGCCCAGCGCGCCCTCCGACAGGTCGTCCCACAGAAACCAGAAGCGGTCCTGCCCCGGGGTCCCGAACAGGTAGAGGGACAGGCCCTGCCTGATGGTGATGCGGCCGAAATCCATCGCCACCGTGGTGGTGGTCTTGTGGTCCACGCCGTCGGTGTCGTCCGTGCCCTCGCCTGCTTCGCTGAGGCGTTCCTCCGTGCGCAGGGGGCGGATCTCGCTGACCGACCCCACCAGGGTGGTCTTTCCCACCCCGAAGCCGCCCGCCACTAAGATCTTCAGGGCCAACTCGGGGTCAGGGTCCGGGGCTGTGCCCTGCGTGACCCCTTGTGCGGCGTTCATCGGCCGTCTCCTCCAGGGTGCGTGTCCCGTGTGACACGGGGTGTGCGGATTCATGGCTCGGCGAGAGAAGCCGCGGCGGCAGAGCGCCGTCCGGAATCCATGGCGAGGACCGTACCTCCGACCGATCGGGATTACCGCGAATTGAGCAAAGCCGCAAAAGTGCTGTGCCCCGGTAGCCACCCTGTGCCGCAGGAGTGCGGCCGCACCGGTGATCCCTGCGCCGGCCGTCGATGGGGGATCATGAGCGGATGACGCAGCAGCAGTCGCCGGAGCAGCACGGCCTCGGCTCCGGCGCGAACACCTTGGCCGGCGCCGTCGAACGCAACGGCATCAACCCGGTGCCGGAGTCCGAACGGCACGGCACACCCCGGTCGTTGTTCTGGCCCTGGGCCGCCTCGGGGCTCTCCCTGTTGTGCCTCGCGTACGGCAGCTATCTGATGGGGCTGGGACTCAGTCCCTGGCAGGCGGTCGCCGGCGGGGCCGTCGGCTATGTGCTGTCGTTCCTCCTGGTCGGCCTGGTCTCGGTCGCCGGGGCGCGTACGGGCGCGCCCACCATGGCCATCGGCCGGGTGGCGTTCGGGCGGCAGGGCAACAGGCTGCCCGCGCTGTTCGGTTACGTCTCCAATGTGGGCTGGGAGACGGTGCTGGTCGCGCTGTCCTCACTCGGTGGAGCCGCGATCCTGGCGCGGGTCGCGCCCGGCGCGTTCGCCGGGTCCGACGGGGGAAGTCCGACCACGGCCGCGCAGGCGCTGTGCTTCGCCGTGACCGCCGTCTCGGTCGTCGTGGTCGGCGTGTTCGGCCATGCGCTGATCATGCGGGTGCAGAAGTATCTGACCTCGGCGATCGCGCTGATGACCGTGGTGTACATGGTGCTGATGGCTCCTCGCGTCGATCTGTCGGACCTCGGCCACGGCGCGCCGGCGGGCCTTGGCACCTTCGTCGGCGGCGTCGTGTTCGCCATGACCCTTCTGGGGCTGGGGTGGGTCAACTGCGGTGCCGATTACAGCCGTTATCTGCCGCGTACGAGCAGCGGACGGGCGATCACCGGCTGGACGACACTGGGCGGGGTGGCGGCCCCGGTGGTGCTGCTGATTTTCGGGGTACTGCTGACCGCCGGTGACCCGGACCTCGCCGCGGCCGCGGCCGCCGACCCGGTGGGCGCGCTCGCGGCCGAGCTGCCGACGTGGTTCCTGGTGCCGTATCTGCTGACCGCCATCGGGGGCTTCGCCTCCGGCGCGATCATGGACATCTACAGTTCGGGGATGTCCATGCTGGCCCTGGGGGTGCCGGTCCGCCGGCATTTCGCGGTCCTGGTGGACGGCGTGCTGATGGCCGTCGGGGGCTGGTACCTCCTCTTCGTCTCCCCCGATTTCTTCGCGACCTTCCAGGCCTTCCTGTCCGTCATCGGGGTGGCGATGGCCGCCTGGACCGCGGTCTTCCTCGTGGAGCAGTGGCGCCGGCGCCACAGCGGCCTCGATCCGGCGGCCGTGCGGACCTGGGGATGGCCCGCGGTGCTCGCGCTCGCCGTCGGCACCGTGGTGGGACTCGGCCTGATCACCTCTGCCGACCCGTACCTCGCCCACGCGGTGGGATTCCTGCTCACCGACGGCGCGGCGCGGGGCACGCCCGGCGCCATGAACCTGGGAGTCGTGGTGGCACTGCCCGTCGCCGGCCTTCTGTACGCCCTCACCGCCCGGTCGGCCGGGCGCTCCGCCCCCTCCGGCCACCCCGCCACCGACCGCCCCGCCACCCCCGAAGGAGCCCGATGACCGACCACCACGGCGACCGGCCGCACGAGGTGCGCGCGTTCTTCGCGCCGCGCGCCGCCGACTGGGACGCCAAGTTCCCCGACGACGGTCCCGCGTACGCCGCGGGCGTCGCCGAACTGGGCCTTCGTGAAGGGGAGAAGGTGCTGGACGCCGGCTGCGGAACGGGCCGGGCGCTGCCCGCCCTACGAGCGGCCGTCGGGCCGGGCGGCACGGTGCTGGGGGCGGATCTCACCCCCGAGATGCTGGCGGCTGCCGTAGGTGCCGGGCGGGCGCGGCAGGCCGCGCTGCTGCTCGCCGATGTGACCCGGCTGCCGCTGCCCGACGCGGCGCTGGACGCCGTCTTCGCCGCCGGCCTCGTCTCCCATCTGCCGGACTCGGCGGCCGGCCTGGCCGAACTGGCCAGGGTCGTCCGCCCCGGTGGCCGGCTGGCGCTCTTCCACCCCATCGGCCGGGCGGCCCTCGCCGCCCGTAAGGGCCGTCCGCTCACCCCTGGCGACCTCCGGGCGGAACCGAACCTCCGGCCGCTGCTCGCCGGCAGCGGCTGGGATCTGGTGCGCTATGTGGACGAGGACGCCCGCTATCTGGCGCTGGCGGTCCGGCGGGGCTGAGGCCTCACCAACGGGCCGGTGGCGGGTGGTTCAGGTCGCCGCCGGACCGCCGCCCCCGTGCGGTACGGGGCAGCCGCCGGCGCGGCGGGTCGCGGGGAAGGTGCCGAGGTCGGCGACGCGGAACCCGTTCGGATAGCCCTTGATCTCCGGGTTCTGGCGGGCGTAATGCGGGGTGCGGCGCGGGGGCAGCAGCCGTACGGCCCTGGCGCGCATCTTCAGGGCGCCGCGCACCGCGCTGCGGACCGCAGGCCGGGGCGGGTCGTAGCCGAAGGCGGCGATCAGGGAGTCGTCCAGGAGGGCCATGCTCGCGCCGCGCACCACGGGGGCGAGCGGGCCGTACCAGCCGGCCATCAGGTCCAAGGTGGCGTCCGAGACCCGGCGCGCGCCCTCGTCCCAGCCGAAGTGTGCCGCTTCATATGCGTCCAGGCAGTGTGCGAAGTCCTCGTACGTCTCGGGCAATCCGGTGATCCCCATGTGGCTGCCGAGGGTGCGGTAATAGGCGGCGACGGCGCGCGTCTCGTGGGTGCTCAGCCGCCGCCAGCCGTATTGGTCGATCCAGCGTTTGGGCACCACCACGAAGGTGCACAGGACATACCGCATGTCGTCGTTGCTGATGTGGTAGCTGCGGTGCATCTGGTTGATGCGGCGGATCGCCGTCCGGCCGTCCTCCCCGTCGAAGCCGTGCTCGACGACGGCGTCCAGGAGGAGCGCGGTGTCGTCGTAGCGCTTTTGCGTACGGTCCGTCAGCTCGGCGGTCTCGGCGAGCAGCCTGCCGATGCTGGGCACGGCATACGTACGGTAGAGCGCCAGCTCCAGGGCCCGGGTCATGTCCCAGGGGAATTCGTGGGTGGCGGTGATGCGGTAGATCCGCAGAAAGTCCTGTTCCGGATCGAGCCGCCGGATTTCCTTCAGCCAGTCGTAGCGCCGCACCTGGCACCTGTCCCTTCGTTCGTCCCACTTCCAACTCTAGGCACATGGAGGGCACTTGGCGGAGCCTGACAGGCGGCTGGGGGGAGCCTTGTGGCTGGATTGCGGCGTGCGATGGCCGGGGAGGGGAGTGACGCGGCAGCCGGAGGCGTCGGGCCTCCATGAGGGGCGCCGGCCAGGGCGGGCCGCTCCCGCGATCCCGCGCGACGCCGGGGCGAGTGGTGCCGGTCCCGCACCGCACCGGCCGCCGTGGAAAGTCAGGCCGTGGCGCACTGCGGCGAGTACGCGCCGACCCGCGTCGGCCCGCGTCTCGGGGACCGCGGGACCGGCTCCGGCGTCGATCGGCGTGCCGCTGCTCCACGGGCAAACCGCCGCCCCTCCGGGGCCCGGAGTCCTCGTGAACGCGGCCCGGCGGTCCGGGCCGCGTGGGGCATCCGACGGCCCTGGAAACGCATGTGTGCAGGGTAGGGCTGGTGACAAGGCCGTACCGAGCCAATTAAGGTGCGCCGACATACTCCGGAACGGATCGGATGGGGAGGCCCCGCGTGCCCACGACCGAGAGCGCCGACAACGACCAGTTGTTCGTGCTGACGGCGGTGCTGCTGACGCCCGCGCAGTTCCCGAGCGTGCTCGGCGACGACTACCCGGAGGTCTGCGCCGGCCTCGGCCTGGAACCGTACGCGGAAGGCTACGGACTGGTCCTCGGCCAGGACGGCGGCGGCGCGCGGTGGACGGTCGCGACGGATGACGTGACGCTGGTGGCGTGTGCGATCGCCGCCTGGGACTGCGGCATGGAGTACGACCTCTCCCCGGGCGAGCACAGCATCATCGGCGCCCTGCCCGGCTGGCCGCTGGCCCTGGCCGTGTCGGCGCCCGGCGTACCGAAGCCGCACGACCCGGACCCGGAGGACGGGGACCCGGCTCCGCTCGCCCCGCCGGACGCGGCGGAGTGGGGGCCGGCCCAGCGGCGGCTCGGCGCGGACGAGATCGCGATGCAGTGGGAGGCGTGGCGCGAGCAGGTCGACGGCGACGACGAGGTCACCTTCGCCGATCCCGGCACACCACAGCACAAGGGGGTGCGCCGGGTGCTCGACGAGGCGCGCGGCTACGTGGCCACCCCGCCGCCGCCCGGCCGGGTGCGGTCGTCGTTCGCCGCGGGCGAGGCGCGGACGCTGCGGGTCGACGGGCCGGGCTGGAGCTTGGTGGCGCGCACCGACGACATCGCGTTCGTGCTGCTGGACGAGGAGCCCGGCGAGGTGCACCCGGTGGGCCGCGGGCCCGAACTGCCCACCCTCCTGACCTCGCTCGACCAGTTGGCGGTCCGCCCGCTCTGAAAGGCGCGGAGCCTGGTCCGGCAGCGGCTAGTGGCTACGGGCTCACGACCGCAGCCCGCGGGGCATGGCATCCCCACCTGGCCGGCCCACGATCCGCAGGCCGCCGCCCGGGACGTCATCGATCCCCGCCGGAAGGCCTTCCGGCGGTTGGTCGGACGGTCGACCGGTCATCGCACGATGCGGCTGCCGGTGGTGCCCGCCGCCCCAGGGCCCCCGTCCTGCGGCGGGGGCCCATGGCTCAGCGGCCGATCTCCTTGCGGCTCGCCCGGCGCAGCCGGCGCCGCTGGGAGGGATCGAGCGTCAGATACGCCACCGCCGGGACCCCGACGATGACCAAGAGGGCCGCCCAGAGGGGCAGCAGCCACAGCAGGATCACTCCCACTGCGATGCCGCCGACCGCGACCTTCGCCTGTGTGGACATCCTTCACGCCCCTTCCGCGGCGCATGCCGCGCTCTGTGTACTCCATTGAACGCCGTTTTCGCTCCACAGGTTCCATGGACTCCCGTACGGGCCCCCGAGCCCGGGAGGTCCTGTACTCTCGGGCGCTCCAGAAGCCAGTAGTCAAACTTGAGGAGTACGCGGCCCAGTGACAGCACTTCCCCCGGGCGAGCCCGGTCGCCTCCCCGCGGTCACCCCTGCTCTCCTCGCCGCTCTCTCCCGCTGTGCCGCGGTGTTCCTGCCGTCGGACCCGCCGCGGGCCGGGCGCGTCGCCTTCTGGCGCCCCGACGGCGAGCCCGTCACGGGCGCGGCCGCCGGGAGCGCCGCCGAGCCGGGGCACGGGGCCGCGGAGCCGGCCGTCGACGAGCTGCCGGTCGCGCTGCCCGACGAGGACGGCGGGATCTCGGTGTGCGCCGTACCGGCCGTGATTCTGCCCGTCGCCGCCGCGCTGCCCGTGCTCACCCGGGTACGGGCCTCCCGCGCCGCCGACCCGGCGGCGGCCTTCTGGGGCGCGGCGGCCGTGCTGGCGCTGCAGCTCGCCGCCCGGGGCCGGCTGCTGCCCGGACTGAGCCCGGAGGACCACGACGCCTGGCGGCTGGGCCCGCTCGACCCCGCCGATGTCGAGCGGCTCCGCGACCTCGCCGCCGCGATGCCGCCGTACGCCCATGCCGCTCCGCTCCCGGACACCGATCCGGTCGAACTCCCCGAGCCGGAGCGGCAGCTGCGGGCCTTCCTCGACGCGGTGGCCGACGGGCTGCCCCGCTCCCCCGCCGCCGCGCTGGCCACCGGCGGCCCCGCCTTCGCCGCGACCGCCCCGGCGCACATCCCCGAACAGCGCGCATGGGCGGCGGACGTCGCCGCCGGGCACGACGCGGGCGTACGGATCTCGCTGCGGGTGGAGGTACACGGCGCCAACTGGACCGGCACGGAGGAGGCAGACGGCCCGGACGCCGGAGCGGCCGGCTTCACCGGCGTCCTCCAGTTGCACAGCCTCACCGATCCGACGCTGGTCGCCGACGCCGCCGAGGTGTGGGCCGGGGCCTCCGCCGCGGGCCGCGCTTTCGGGCCCCGGGCCCGGATGGACACTCTGCTCACCCTGCGCCGGGCCGCCGATGCGTGGGCGCCCCTCGCCCCGCTGCTGTCCGCCGCCGTACCGGACGCGCTGGAGCTCGCCGACGAGGAGATCGCCGAACTCCTCGGCCCGGCCTCCCGCGCGCTGGCCGCCGCCGGTGTGCAGGTCCACTGGCCGAAGGAGCTGGCCCGCAAACTGACCACCCGCGCCGTGGTGGGGCCGCCCGATGCGCCCGACCGGGCGGAGTCCGGACTGCCGTCGCTGCTGTCCGCCGATGCCCTGCTGTCGTTCAGCTGGCGGTTCGCGGTGGGCGGCCAGGAGGTCGGCAAGGCGGAGCTGGACCGGCTGGCCGAGGCGGGCCGGCCGCTGGTGCGGCTGCGCGACCAGTGGGTGCTGATCGACCCGGAGGCCCTGCGGGCGGCCCGGGACCGTCAGGACCGCAAGGTCACACCGCTCGAAGCGCTCGGCGCCGCCCTCACCGGCAGCGCCGAGGACGACACCGGGCGGCGGGTGGAAGTGCAGGCCACGGGGTGGATGGCCCTGCTGCGCGACCGGCTGGCCGACCCGGAGCGGGCGGATACCGCGCCGGTCGGGCAGCCCGCGGCGCTGCGGGCGACGCTCCGCGACTACCAGGTGCGCGGCCTCGGCTGGCTGCACCGCATGACCTCGCTGGGGCTGGGCGGTTGTCTCGCCGACGACATGGGTCTGGGCAAGACGATCACGCTCATCGCCCTGCATCTGCACCGGCAGAGTGACCCCGCCTCCGCCGGTCCCACCCTGGTCGTCTGCCCCACCTCCCTCATGGGCAACTGGCAGCGGGAGATCGAGAAGTTCGCGCCGGGCACCCCGGTCCGCCGCTTCCACGCCGGCCGGCGGAGCCTGGCCGACCTGGCCGACGGCGAGTTCGTGCTCACCACCTACGGCACGATGCGGCTGGACGCGGCGAAGCTGGCCGAGGCCGGCTGGGGGCTGGTGGTCGCCGACGAGGCGCAGCACGTCAAGAACCCCTTCTCGGCGACCGCCAAGGCGCTGCGCACCCTCCCCGCCAAGGCCAGGGTCGCGCTGACCGGCACTCCGGTGGAGAACAACCTCTCGGAGCTGTGGGCGATCCTCGACTGGACGACGCCCGGACTGCTGGGGCCGCTGGGCCGGTTCCGTACCCGCTATGCGCAGACGATCGAGGGTGGCTCCGCCGCGTCCCCCGAGGCGGCCGAACGGCTGGCGAGGCTGGTCCGCCCCTTCCTGCTCCGCCGGCGCAAGTCCGACCCGGGCATCGCGCCGGAGCTGCCGCCCAAGACGGAGACCGACCGTGCGGTGGCGCTGACCAAGGAGCAGGCCGGGCTGTACGAGGCCGTGGTGCGCGAGGGCCTCAGCGATATCGCCGGGACGGGCGGGTTCGCCCGCCGTGGACTGGTCGTCAAGCTGCTCACCTCGCTCAAGCAGATCTGCAACCATCCCGCGCAGTTCCTGAAGGAGGCCGGGCACGGGCCGGACGCGCCGCGCATCGCCGGGCGTTCGGGGAAGATCGAGCTGCTCGACGAGCTGCTGGACACCATCCTCGCCGAGGACGCGAGCGTGCTGGTGTTCACGCAGTACGTGCAGATGGCGCGGCTGCTGGAGGAGCATCTGGCGGCCCGCGGGGTGGCCACCCAATTCCTGCACGGCGGGACGCCGGTGGCCCGCCGCGAGGAGATGGTGCGGCGGTTCCAGGAGGGGGCGGCGCCGGTGTTCCTGCTGTCACTCAAGGCGGCCGGTACGGGACTGAATCTGACCCGCGCCGCGCATGTCGTGCACTTCGACCGCTGGTGGAACCCGGCCGTCGAGGCGCAGGCCACGGACCGCGCGTACCGCATCGGCCAGACCCAGCCGGTGCAGGTCCACCGAATGATCACCGAGGGCACGATCGAGGACCGGATCGCCGACATGCTCTCCCGCAAGCAACGGTTGGCGGACGCGGTGCTGGGGTCCGGCGAGGCCGCGCTGACCGAACTCACCGACGCCGAGCTGGCGGATCTGGTCGCACTGCGAGGGAGTGAGCGATGAACACGTCCGACGCATTCGGCGCCGACGAGGACCGGGCGGACGGGAACCGCACCGACCGGGGCGGGTCCGCGGCGCAGGTCCCCGAGCGGACGTTCGCCGCGCTGCCGGCGGCGCACGGCAAGGCCTTCGCCGGTAGTTGGTGGGGACAGGCGTGGCTCAAGGCGCTGGAGGACACCGCCCTGGACCGTGAGCAGCTCAGGCAGGGCCGACGGCATGCGCGGGCCGGGGCGGTCGGCGCGGTGTCGGTGCGCCCCGGGCGGATCACCGCGGTCGTCCAGGACCGCGATCACACCCGGCAGCGCTCCGACGTCCTGTTGCAGCAGCTCGGCGAGGCGGACTGGGACCGGTTCCTGGACATGATCGCGGACCGGGCCGGGCACATCGCGGCGCTGCTGGACCGCGATATGCCGCCGGTCCTCGTCGAGGACGCGGCCGCCGCCGGTATCGATCTCCTGCCGGGCATCGGTGACCTGGAGTCGGAGTGCACCTGCGAGGCCTGGGACCACTGCGCGCATTCGGCGGCGCTCTGCTACCAGTTGGCGCGGCTGCTGGACCAGGATCCGTTCGTGCTGCTGCTGTTGCGCGGCCGCGGGGAGCAGGAGCTGCTGGACGAGCTGCAGGCGCGCAGTGCGTCCCGGGCCGGGGAGCCGGAGGACGACGCGGCGGGGCGGCGGCCCCGGGGGGTGCCGGCGGCCGAGGCGTACGCCGCGCGCGACATCCTGCCGCCGCTGCCCGCACCGCCGCCGCCCGTGCCCGACCCCGGCGGCGCTCCGGTGCTCGGCGGCGGCACCCCGCCCGCGCCCGGAGTCGAGGTGGCGGCGCTGGAGTTCTTGATCGGCGACGCGGCGGCACGCGCCCAGCGGCTGCTGGCGGACGCGCTCGCCACCGGGCATCCGGACAGTCCGCCGCCGCCCGGTCTGACGCCCTCCCAGGACGCGGTGCGCCTGGCGGCCGCCGGGCCCGGGGCCGCCATATCGGCGCGGCTGGCCGCCGGTTCGGGCCGGGACGGACGAGGGCTGGCGCTGGCCGTGCGGGCCTGGGAGCTGGGCGGCAGGGCGGGGCTCGCGGTGCTGGAGGAGGACTGGACGCCGGAGCCGGAGGCGCTGGCCCGCGCGACCGCGCGCCTCGCTGCCGCCTGGGAGGAGGGCGAGGCCCGGCCGCGGCTGCGCGCCACCCGCAATCGCTGGACGGTGGTCGGCGGCGATGCCCAGCTGCGCTACGGACGGGACGGGCGCTGGTGGCCGTACCGCAAGGAACGCGGCCAGTGGGCACCGGCCGGCCCCGCCACGGACGATCCGGCCGGGGCGCTCGCGGGGGCGCAGGCGCAGGAGTGAGGCGGGGCGCGGCGTCAGCCGGCCGGCGCCGTCGCCGCGCGGTGTGCGGCGGCCCGCCGTACGAAGATCTCATGCAGATCGCGGGCGGCCTTGGGAACGGAGCCCGAGCGACGGCGCTGAATCACCATCAGGACGTCGGTGCGGTCGCCCGCCAGGGGCCGGCAGGTGATCGCGCCACTGCGCTCCAGCGGGTCGCCGATGATGCTGAAGTCGGGCAGGACCGTGGCGCCGAGTCCCTCGGCCACCATCAGCTTGCCCATTTCGGCGCCGTCGGTGGAGTACGAGAACGAGGGCGCGCGGCCCTTCAGGAGCCGGTGGACGAAGCGGTGCATGACATAGCCGGACCGCATCACGATCAGCGGCTCGGCCAGCAGGTCGGTCACCGTGACCTCGCCGAGCGCGGCCAGCGGGCTGTCCGGCCGGGTGCACACCACGGGGCGGCCGCGCAGGAGTTCGGTGGTGTGGAAGTCCGGCGGGAGGTCGTCGCCGCGGAGGTAGTTGACGAGGCCCAGGTCGAGACTGCCCTCCAGCAGCGAGCGGTGGATCTCGGCCTGCTGGGCGCCGATCACCTCGGCCTGGGTCGCCGGGTGGCCGGCCCGGAACTCCCGGATGGTCGGCACCAGCAGCGGAACGGTGGCGGCGTTGACCGTGCCGAGCCGGACCATGCGGCTGATGTGGAGCTGGTCGTCGGCCGCGCGGCGGAGTTTGTCGACCGCGTCCAGGACGCCGACGATGTGCGGCAGCAGCTCGCGTCCGTCGTCACTGATCTTCGCGCCGGAACGCTTGCGGTCGAGGATGTCGACGCCCAGCTCGCGTTCCAGATTGCGGACGGTTTCGCTCAACGCGGGCTGGGAGAGGTGCAGTTCCTCGGCGGCCCGGCGCAATGAGCCCAGGCGCGTCACTGCCGCGATGTATTCGAGTTGCTCGATCCGCACGGATACGCACCCCCGGATATGCCGCCCGGCAAGAAAGAAACTGATACAGAACGCGAAAGCGATACCCAACTGGGCATCGCTTTGCATCGGTTCAAGGGGAACCCTATCACCACCTCACGTATGCCGTATCGACCCCTCGCGATTCGGCCGGTAAACTCAGCCGGGACGCGGCCGCATTGATCGAATAGCGGCCGCAGGAGCCGTTTCCCTTGCCGGGCGCGACGAATTGTTTCGAGGAGGTGACGCGTTCATGAACGAGCAACAGCAGCTCACCCAGCGGCGTCACGTCGACCTCGTCAGGGTCTCCAGCTCCCTCTGTCGCGGCGCGCGCTGAGGAGCGAGCGGTAGCAGACCGCGGCACAGCGGGCTGCGGCAGGGCAGCGGCCCCGAGGAATACCTTCCCCGCATTCCTTCCCCGCATTCCTTCCCCGCAATTCCCCCCTTGCGCCCCGCCTTTCGCGCCCTCCCCTAGCGCCCTATTGCGCGCGTCTCACCCCGTCATTACGCGCGCCTCTCCCCGTTTTCTTCGCGCGATCTCGCACACCATTCCGCGCGCGCCGCCCTCGGGCTTTCCCCTGCCCACTTCTTCGTACACCACGGGAGTTCCTGATGTCCGACCTGCCCGCCCCCGGACCCGCACGCTTCGCGTACTGGGTGCCCAATGTCAGTGGCGGCCTGGTGACCAGCACCATCGAGCAGCGCACCGACTGGGGCTACGCGTACAACCGCGAGCTGGCCGTGCTCGCCGAGAACAACGGCTTCGAATACGCGCTGAGCCAGGTCCGCTATATGGCCAGTTACGGAGCGGAGTTCCAGCACGAGTCCACGAGTTTCAGCCTCGCGCTGCTGCTCGCGACCGAACGGCTGAAGGTGATCGCGGCCGTCCACCCGGGCCTGTGGCACCCCGGCGTGCTGGCGAAGCTCGGCGCCACCGCCGATCAGCTGTCGGGCGGCCGGTTCGCCGTCAACGTCGTCAGCGGCTGGTTCAAGGGGGAGTTCACCGCGCTCGGGGAGCCGTGGCTGGAGCACGACGAGCGGTACCGGCGGGCGGAGGAATTCATCCGGGCACTGCGTACGGTCTGGACCGAGGACCACGCCGAACTGGCCGGGGACTTCTACCGGATCCGCGACTTCTCGCTGAAGCCGAAGCCGCTCAACACCCCCGAACGCCCGCATCCGGAGATCTTCCAGGGCGGCAACTCCACCGCGGCGCGGGCCATGGCGGGCCGGGTCTCCGACTGGTACTTCAGCAACGGCAAGGACTTCGACGGCGTCACCGAGCAGATCACCGACGTCCGCGCGTCCGCCGCGGCCGCCGGCCGCCCGGCACCCCGCTTCGGGCTGAACGGATTCCTGATCGCCCGCGACACCGAGGCCGAGGCCAAGGAGGTGCTGCGGGAGATCGTCGCCAAGGCGGACACCGAAGCGGTGCACGGCTTCGGCGCGGCGGTCAAGCAGGCCGGGCAGTCCACCCCGGACGGCACCGGCATGTGGCAGGACTCCTCCTTCGAGGACCTTGTCCAGTACAACGACGGTTTCCGTACGGGCCTGATCGGCACTCCGGAGCAGATCGCCGAGCGGATCGTCGCCTTCAAACGGCGCGGCGTGGATCTGTTCCTGCTCGGGTTCCTCCACTACCTGGAGGAGGTCGAGTACTTCGGCAAGCGGGTGCTGCCGCTGGTGCGCGAACTGGAGGCGCAGGAGGCGGAGCAGCAGGAGGCGGCGGGGCCGGCGGCCGATCGCGCGCCCTCCGGCGCCGCCCGCCTCTGACTCTCCGCTCTCACCACCGCGCCCTCCTCACCCCGCTTGCGTCACTTCGCTTCTCCTCACTTCCCCTCACCTCGTCCTCACCGCCTCACCTCCCAGGGAGACCTGCCATGAGCACCGTCGTACCGACCGACTGGAAGACCCGGCCCGCGCCCGAGGGCCCGCAGGGCTGGATCGCGCGTGCCGCCGAGGTGGCCGCCGTCCTCGCCACCGACGCCGCCGCCCGTGACCGCGCCGGCGCGACCCCGTACGCCGAGGTCCAGCTGCTCAAGGACTCCGGTCTGGTCACCCTGCTCGGCCCGGCCGGGCACGGGGGCGGGGGCCAGGACTGGCCGACCGCCTACAGGGTGATCCGCGAGGTCTCCAAGGCGGACGGATCCCTCGGGCAGCTGCTCGGCTATCACTACCTGTGGAACTGGGCGGCCCGGCTCGTCGGCACCCGGGAGCAGTGGGAGCAGGTGGAGGCGGAGGCCGCCCGCAACCAGTGGTTCTTCGGTGGCGCGGTCAATCCGCGGGACAAGGACGTGGTGGTGCGCGACGAGGGCGACACCCTGGCCTTCAGCGGCCACAAGTCGTTCTCCACCGGAAGCAGGGTCTCGGACGTCACCGTGCTGGAAGGCGTACTGGAGGGGACCGAGAACCATGTGTTCGCCATCGTGCCGTCCGACAGCGCGGGGCTGGAGTTCCACGGCGACTGGGACAACATCGGCCAGCGGCTGACCGAGAGCGGCAGCGTCACCCTCGACGAGGTGCGGGTGCCGTGGGCGGCGGCCGCCGGATATGTGGACAAGTCGTTTCAGCCACGTGTCTACAACACTCTCAATGTCCCGACCATCCAGCTGGTCTTCGCCCACTTCTACCTGGGGATCGCCGCGGGCGCCCTGGAGACCGCCGCGGCGTACACCCGCACCAAGGCACGGTCGTGGCTGCACGGCGGTTACGAGCGCGCCGTCGACGAGCCGTACGTCATCGACACCTACGGCGATCTGACGGGCAAGCTCTGGGCCGCCGAGGCGCTGGCCGATCGTGTCGCGGAGGAGGGTCAGCGGCTGCACGAGGCGCCGGACGCGGTGACCGAGCGGGACCGCGGGGAGTTCGAGGTGCGGGTGGCCGCGGTGAAGGCCCGCGCCACGGAGGTGGCCCTGGAGGTCACCCAGCGGATCTTCGAGGTGACCGGCGCCCGGTCCACGGCGTCGGCCGAGGGGCTGGACCGCTTCTGGCGCAATGTGCGCACCCACACGCTGCACGACCCGGTGGCGTACAAGCGCCGGGAGATCGGCCGGTTCGTGCTGAGCGACGAGCTGCCCGAGCCGACCTGGTACTCGTGACCGGCCGCCCCGCGCGCTCCCCCTCCCCCCACGCACGCGGCACACGCAACTCACCCACCCCTGCCGACACTTCGAGGTGAATCCCGATCATGGCCACCGTCCTGTCCGTCTCCGGCAGTCCCTCCGCGACCTCGCGGACCGCCCGGCTGCTGCGTCACCTGGACGCGCAGCTCACCGACGAGGGACATCACGTCGTCCCGCTCGATGTCCGTAACCTGCCCGCCCAAGCCCTGCTGGGGGCCGATTTCGGTCACCCCGCGATCGTCGAGGCCACCGCACTCTTCGCACAGGCCGACGGCATCGTGATCGGCACGCCCGTCTACAAGGCTGCCTATTCAGGTCTTCTCAAATCGCTGCTGGATCTGCTGCCGCAGTACGCCCTGGCCGGCAAGACCGTGCTGCCCCTGGCGACCGGCGGCAGCACGGCCCATGTCCTCGCCATCGACTACGCGTTGCGGCCGGTGCTCTCGTCCATGGGCGCCGGGCACATCGTTCAGGGCTGGTTCGTCCTCGACCGGCATCTGGCCGTCCGCGAGGACGGGGCGCTGACCGTCGATCCGAGCGCCCAGGAGGGGCTTGACCTGGTCCTCGACCAGTTCTCCGGTGCGCTCGGACGCAGCCCCGTGCTGTCCGTCGCGAGCTGACCGGCCCGCCACCCGCACCGCCCCCGGAACCCGCACCCGCCGTACCGACTCCCCCTTGGAGGCAGCACCGTGACCGCTCCCGCGCGGCCCGTCACCGCCCATGTGATCACCGACGACGCCGAGGCCCTGGCGGTCGCCGCCGGACTCGCCGAGGATTTCCGGGCCGGCGCGGCGGAGCGGGACGCCGGGCGCCGGCTGCCGCACGCCGAACTGGACCGGCTCTCGGCGAGCGGGCTGCTGGGCATCACCGTGCCGCGTGCGTACGGCGGTGCGCAGGTGCGGATCGCGACGCTCGCCGAGGTCTTCCGGCTGCTGGCGGCGGCGGACGGCAGCCTGTCCCAGATCCCGCAGAGTCATGTGGTGTACGTCGGTGTGCTGACCCGTCAGGGCAGTGCGGTCCAGCGGGAGTTCTTCTTCCGTGAGGTGCTGGCCGGGCGGCGGTTCGGCAATGCCCAGTCGGAGGCGGGCACCAAGCATGTCCAGGACATCCGCACCCGGCTCACCCCCGCCGCCGACGGTTCGTATCTGCTGAACGGGCTCAAGCACTACTCGACGGGGGCGCTGTTCGCGGACTGGATTCCGGTGCTGGCGCGCGGCCGGGGCGATGCGTTGGAGGTGGCGTATGTGCCGGGCGATGCGGCCGGGGTGCGGATCGTGGACGACTGGGACGGGATGGGGCAGCGGACCACGGCCAGCGGAACGGTCCAGCTGACGGATGTGGTGGTGCCCGCCGACCGCGTCGTACCGCATCACCTCACCTTCGAGGGTCCCCAACTCCACGGAGCCATCGCGCAGTTGCTGCATGCGGCGATCGACACCGGGATGGCGTCCGGGGCGCTCGCGGAGGCCGTTTCCTTCGTCCGCACCAAGAGCCGGCCGTGGTTCGAGAGCGGCGTGGAGAGCGCCGCCGACGATCCCTTGCTGATTCAGCGGTTCGGCGAACTGTCGGTGCGGGTGCGGGCCGCACAGGCGCTGCTGGCGTCGGCGGCCCGGACGGTCGACGAGGCGGCGGACGGGCTGAGCGACGACTCGGCCGCCGAGGCGTCGGTCGCGGTGGCCGCGGCGAAGGTGGTGGCCGCGCAGGCGGCGGTGGAGACCGGCAGCGCGCTGTTCGAGGTCGCCGGGACCCGGGCGGCGCGCGACGGCCTGAATCTGCACCGGCACTGGCGGGACGCGCGCACCCACACCTTGCACGATCCGGTCCGCTGGAAGGTGCAGCACATCGGCCGGTACGTCCTCAACGGCACCCGGCCGCCCCGCCACGGCCTGCTCTGACGGATCCGCCGCCCCGCGCTCCCGGCTCTCCCCACTCACGCCCGCACCCTCATCCCCCTCCCCAACACCTCGCATCCGCAACGGAGTTCCCGTGTCTCTCACCTTCCACTGGTTCCTGCCCACCTACGGCGACAGCCGTCATGTCGTCGGCGGCGGCCACGGCCTGCCCGCAGGGGCGGCCGGCGGGGAGCGTCCCGCCACCCTCGGCTATCTCACGCAGATCGCCCGCGCCGCCGAGGACCTGGGCTTCGAGGGGGCGCTCACCCCTACCGGTGCCTGGTGTGAGGACGCCTGGCTCACCACCGCGATGCTCGCCCGCGAGACCGAGCGGCTGAAGTTCCTGGTGGCGTTCCGGCCCGGCATCATCGCCCCGACCCTGGCCGCCCAGATGGCGGCCACCTTCCAGCGCCACTCGGGCGGCCGGCTGCTGCTGAATGTCGTCACCGGTGGGGAGAGCCATGAGCAGCGCGCCTACGGGGACTTCCTCAACAAGGAGGAGCGCTACGCCAGGACCGGTGAATTCCTGCGCATCGTCCGGGAGTTGTGGCAGGGCGGCACGGTGGATCACGACGGTGAGCAGCTGCGGGTGGAGGGTGCCCGGCTGGCGCGGGTGCCGGATCCGGTCCCCGAGGTGTACTTCGGCGGCTCCTCCCCCGCCGCGGGCGAGGTCGCGGCGCAGAGCGCCGATGTCTATCTGACGTGGGGCGAGCCGCCCGCCCAGGTGGAGCGGAAGATCGCGTGGATCCGGGAGCTGGCGGCTCGCGCGGGGCGGCGGGTGCGGTTCGGCATCCGGCTGCATGTCATCACCCGCGACACCGCCGAGGCAGCCTGGGCGCAGGCGCAGCAGCTGCTCGACGGTTTCACGCCGGAGGCGGTCCGCGCCGTCCAGGCCGGGCTGGCCCGCAGCGAGTCGGAGGGGCAGCGGCGGATGCTGGCGCTGCACGGCGGCAGCACCGACGGGCTGGAGATCGCGCCCAATCTGTGGGCCGGGATCGGGCTGGTCCGGGGCGGGGCGGGCACCGCGCTGGTCGGCAGCCATGCGGAGGTGGCGGAGCGGATCGCCGAGTATCACCGGCTGGGCATCGACGAGTTCATTCTTTCCGGGCATCCGCATGTCGAGGAGGCGTACTGGTTCGGGGAAGGCGTGCTGCCGTTGCTGCGGGACGCCGGTCTGTGGCGCCACCCGTGGGCACCGGCCGGCGATTTCGGTCCGGCCGCGCAGATCCCGTTCGCGGCCGGGGTGGCCCGCTGACGGTACGGCCGGGCGGGCCTCCCGCTGCCGGCTCGCCTCCCCGCGCCCGTCCGGGGCGCGACCCGCCTTCCGTCCATCCTCCGCATCCGGCTGCGGTGCGCGCCCGGTCATGATTCGCTGATCCGAATCCCCCACGCCAGGCCGTCGCCCCGCAGCAGGAGGACCAGTGACCGGCAATGCACGCCCCGCGCCACAGCACCTGTCTCACGAGCGGCCGCCACAGGAACCCGGCGGAACGGGCCACGCACCACAGGACGAGGGCCTCACCCGCCGCACGGCACCGCCGCCGTACTACGAGGACCGTTCGCCGGGGAGCGGGGCCCTGCCGCCGCGCGCCTGGTACGCGCGGTCGGATGCCGCGCGGCTCTCGCTGCACGGCACCTGGCGGTTCAGGCTGTCGCCGACCGCCACAGCCGCGGACGAGTCGTTCGCCCGGCCCGATTTCGACGATACGGCGTGGCAGGACATCCGGATGCCCGGCCATTGGGCGCTCAGCGGACGCGCCACCCCGCAGACCGCGTACGAGGGTGACGGCGCGCGGCGGCGCGGGCCGCAGGGATCGCCGGCCTACGGGGCGCCCGCGTACACCAATACCGCCTACCCCTTCCCCGTCGACCCGCCGCGGGTGCCCGACGAGAACCCGACCGGTGATCACCGGCAGCTCTTCGATCTGCCGGAGGGCTGGGGCGAGGGGCCCGCGGTACTGCATTTCGGCGGGGTGGAGTCCTGCGCGCGGGTGTGGCTCAACGGGCAGGAGCTGGGGCACTTCAAGGGCAGCAGACTGCCGCACGAGTTCGAGGTCGGGCATCTGCTGCGACCCCGCCGCAATGTGCTGGCCGTACGCGTCCACCAGTGGTCGTCGGGCAGCTATCTGGAGGACCAGGACCAGTGGTGGCTGCCGGGGATCTTCCGGAACGTCACGGTTGAACGGCGCCCCGAGGGCTCGGTCGTGGACCACTTCGTCCACGCCGGATTCGATCACGTCACGGGCCACGGCACGCTGCGGGTGGACTGCGAACCGGCGGGCCGGGTCAGCGTGCCGGCGCTCGGCGTCGAGATCGCCACGGGCGAGAGCGTGACTGTACCGGTGCGCCCGTGGACCGCCGAGCAGCCGCACCTCTACGACGCGGAACTCCGCACCCCCGGCGAACGGATCCCGCTGCGCATCGGCTTCCGTACGGTCGCTGTCGAGGACGGGCTGCTGAAGGTCAACGGGCGCCGGATCCTGCTGCGCGGCGTCAACCGCCACGAGTTCCATCCGCGCTACGGGCGGACCCTCGGCCCCGAGGCGATGCGCCGCGATCTGCTGCTGATGAAACAGCACAACATCAACGCGGTGCGCACCAGCCACTATCCGCCGCACCCCGCCTTTCCCGGTCTGTGCGACGAGTTGGGGCTGTGGGTCGTCGACGAGTGCGATCTGGAGACCCACGGATTCTCCCAGCAGGGCTGGCGGGACAATCCGGTCGACGACGAGCGCTGGGAGGCGGCGCTGCTCGACCGGGCCCGCCGGATGGTGGAGCGGGACAAGAACCACCCCAGCATCATCCTGTGGTCCCTGGGCAACGAATGCGGCACCGGGCGGGGGCTGTCGGCGATGGCCGCCTGGATGCGCGAGCGCGATCCGTCCCGTCCGCTGCACTACGAGGGCGACCGCAGCTGCGCCGACACCGATGTGTACTCGCGGATGTACGCCGACCACGCGGAGGTGGAGCGCATCGGGCGGCGCGCCGAGGAGCCGCTGCCCGATGCGGCGCAAGATGCCCGGCGCCGTGAACTCCCGTTCATTCTCTGTGAGTACGCCCATGCGATGGGCAACGGTCCGGGCGGGCTGAGCGAGTACCAGCGGCTCTTCGAGAAGTACACGCGCTGCCAGGGCGGCTTCGTCTGGGAGTGGATCGATCACGGGCTGCGGCAGCGGACGCCGGACGGCGAGGTGTTCCACGCCTACGGCGGCGACTTCGGTGAGGAGCTGCACGACGGCAACTTCGTCTGCGACGGGCTGGTCTTCCCCGACCGGGTGCCGTCGCCGGGCCTGACCGAGTTCAAGAAGGTCATCGAGCCGGTACGGATCGAGCCGGGACGAGCCGACGGCGGCAGCGGGGCGGCGGGTGCCGTCCGGATCACCAATCTGCACGACTTCGCCGACCTCGGCCATCTCGCGTTCCGCTGGTCGTACGAGGTCGAGGGCGAGGTGCGGGCACACGGCGGGCTCGCGGTGCCCCCTGTGGCGGCCGGTGAGTCCACCGAGGTGACGCTGCCGGCGCCGCCCGTGGTGGCGGACGACGACGGAGAGCGGTGGTGGACGGTACGGGCCGAGCTCGCCGAGGACGTGGCCTGGGCGCGGGCGGGGCACGAGGTCGCCTGGGGACAGCTGCCGGCGGCCGCGCGCCCGGCCGCCGGCACCCCGGCGGCCGCCTCGGCGCCACGCCGCGGCGTGGGGAATGTGATCGTGCTCGGCCCCGGGACCTTCGACGCCACCACGGGTGCGCTCGGCTATCTGGACGGGGTGCAACTGGGCGGCCCCCGGCTGGAGGTGTGGCGGGCGCCGACCGACAACGACGAGGCCGCGCCCCGGCCGACGGGGCCGTCCCCGGCCGCCGAGTGGCGGCGGCTCGGCCTGCACCGCATGCAGCACCGCGTCGACGCCGTCGAGACCGGCCCGGACGCCTTGGTGGTACGGACCCGGGTGGCGCCGGCCGGATCGCCGCTCGCCCTGCGCACCGTGTACCGCTGGACGGCGGAACAGGACAGGCTGCGGCTGGAGTTGAGCGTCGACCCCGAGGGCGACTGGCCGGCGCCACTGCCACGGCTGGGGGTACGGATGGCGCTGTGCGGCAGCCTGGGGCTGGCGGAGTGGTTCGGCGGCGGCCCCGGCGAGGGCTACCCGGACACGAGGGCCGCAGCGCGGGTGGGCCGCTGGGCGCTGCCGGTGGACGCCCTGCAGACGCCGTACGTACGGCCGCAGGAGAACGGCGCGCGGCCGGGTGTCCGGTGGGCCCAGCTGTCCCGCAGCGACGGCTCGGGGCTGCGGATCGCGGGCGAACCGGACTTCTCCCTCACCGCGCGCCGTTGGTCCCTCGACGAGTTGGACGCGGCACGGCACACCACCGACCTGCGGCCGGGGGACGTGCTGTGGGTGTACCTCGACCACGCGCAGCACGGGATCGGCAGTCAGTCGTGCGGGCCCGGGGTGCTGCCGCAGTACCGGCTGGAGGTGGCGCCGGCCCGCTTCTCCTTCGTCTTCTCGTCGCTGCGCTGAGGGGTCCCGCGGGTTCGGCGCCCGGCGCCCGTCCAGGGCCGATCGCTGCGATGTATGTCACCTTTCCTCAGCTCTTGACATCCGATGACCCTTCGCGGTCTGGACCAATGACAGGATGGAGGCACAACGCACCAAACCGCCCCTTTCCCCACCATTGATGAGAGGCCCCGTCCTGTTATGGCGTTCGCCTTCCTCCACCGTCTCCGCGACCGTTCCCCGTACAGCACCGGGGCCCCGCTCCCCAGCGGATCCGGAGCGCTGGACCTGTCCGTCCACGACCCCGTCGGCCTGCCGATGTCCGGGGCCGAGATCTCGGTCAGGGACGGCGGCAGCCAGGAGGTGATGCGCGGCAGGACCGACCCGAACGGGCGGCTGACCGCGACGCTGCCACCGGCCGGGTACCACCTCGTCGTCACCTCCGACGGCTTTCGTCCCGAGCGGTTCGAGGCCCAGGTGACCGAGGGGGTGCGGACGGCGCCGCGCCCGGTCTCCCTGGAACTGGCGCCGGCGCCGCCGATGCCCGCCCCCGGCCAGTGGCGGATCGACCCCGATCACACCGCGATCCGCTTCACCGCCCGGCACATCGGACTCGCCGAGATCCACGGCCGGTTCAACCGCTTCGAGGGCGGCCTGTGGATCGGCGAGCGGATGCGGGACTCCCGGGTCGAGGTGACGATCGACGCGGCCAGCATCGACTCGGGTGTCGCGATGCGCGACGAGCACCTGCGGTCGGCGGAGTTCCTCGACGTGGCCCGCTTCCCCTACCTCCAGTTCGCCGGTGAACGGTTCGTGCACAAGGGCGGCAGCCGGTGGGCCGTCCAGGGCGTCCTGCATCTGCACGGCGTCAGCCGCACCGTCCAGCTGGACACCCGCTACCTGGGCATCGGCACCGGCATGGCGGGCGAGACCCGGACCGCCTGCACCGCCGTCACCGAACTGCACCGCGAGGACTTCACCCTCGACTGGCGGAAGATGCTGGCCCGCGGCATCGCCGCCATCGGCGCCACCATCCGCGTCGAGCTGGACATCCAGGCCGTCCAGGCCCCGTGACCGGCGACAATGGCCGGTGACCTGACGAGGTCCGCCCCCGGCGAACGGGCTCGGGGCGGACCCGCCCCGGCAACGAGAGGTACCCGCACCATGACCGGCACGTTCCCGCCACTCGCCGAAGCCCTTGCCGCGGGGCCGCTCACCCTCGACGGCGGCCTGTCCAACGAGCTGGAGGCAGCCGGTCACGACCTCAGCGACGCGCTGTGGTCGGCCCGGCTGCTCGCCGAGGAGCCGGAGGCCCTCACCCTCGCCCACCTCGCGTACTACGAGGCCGGGGCGCAGGTCGCGATCACCTCCAGCTACCAGGCGACCTTCGAGGGCTTCGCGCGGCGCGGCATCGGCACGACGGAGGCCGCGGGCCTGCTCGGCCGCAGCGTGGAACTGGCCCGCGAGGCCGCCCGGCGCGCGCAGGCCGGCGGGGTGGACGGCCCGCTGTACGTCGCCGCTTCGGCCGGCCCCTACGGTGCGATGCTCGCGGACGGCTCCGAATACCGCGGCCGCTACGGCCTGTCGGTGGACGCCCTGGAGCGATTCCACCGGCCCCGCCTGGAGGTGCTGGCCGCGGCGCGGCCGGATGTGCTGGCGCTGGAGACCGTCCCGGACGCCGACGAGGCCCGTGCGCTGCTGCGGGCGGTGCGCGGCCTCGGCATCCCGGCCTACCTGTCGTACAGCGTCGCCGGCGGCACGACCCGGGCCGGGCAGCCGCTGGAGGAGGCCTTCGCCCTGGCGGCGGACGCGGACGAGGTGATCGCCGTGGGCGTGAACTGCTGCGCCCCCGAGGACGCGGACCGGGCCGTCGCGCTCGCCGCGCGGGTCACCGGCAAGCCCGTGGTGGTCTACCCCAACAGCGGAGAGAGCTGGGACGCCGAGGCGCGGGCGTGGTGCGGCAGCCCGGCGTTCGGCACCGCCCGGGTCGCGGACTGGGCCGCGGCGGGCGCCCGCCTCATCGGCGGCTGCTGCCGGGTCGGCCCGGACGCCATCGCCGCCGTGGCGCACGCGCTGCGCCACTGAACAGCCGGTCCCCGGCGCCTCCGTAGGGGGCGCCGGGGGCGTCCGGCCGCAGGCCCGTTACACAGACGCAACCCGCACGGCGGCGACAGCGCCCCCGGCCGGTGGCAGGATTCAGCCAGCTCACAGCACGGCTCGTCGATCCTCATCCCGCTCTGGAGGACCTGTGTCCGCTCGCTCCTCGTTGCCCGTCATAGCCGTGGCCGCGGCCATCGCCGTATTGGCGGGGTGCACCAGCACCAAGTCCGACGGGAAGCAGGGTTCCGGCCTGGAGCTGGTCTCCTCGGGAACGCTCAAGACCTGCACCCACCTCCCTTACGCGCCGTTCCAGGTCAAGAAGAACGGCAAGATCGTCGGATTCGATGTGGACCTGATCGACCTGGTGGCCAAGGAACTCAAGGTCAAGCAGGAGATCGTCAACACGCCCTTCGAAGGCATCGAGACCGGCCAGGACTTCACGATCCGCAAATGCGATCTGGCCGCCGCGGGCATGACGATCACGCCGGCGCGTGACAAGGTCATGGATTTCTCCGACCCCTATTTCAACGCCACCCAGGCACTGTTGACAAAGGGCAAGCCCTTCAAGAAGGTCGAGGACCTCAAGGGCAAGAAGCTCGGCTACCAGAAGGCCACCACCGGCGGAATCTACGCCAGGAAGCACGGCAAGGGCGTCGAACTCGTGGAGTTCGAGGACCTGGGGCTGCTGCTGACCGCCGTGAAATCCGGCCAGGTCGACGCCGGGATCAACGACAACGGTGTGCTCCTCGATTACGTGAAAGAGAACAAGGACACCGAGGTGACCGCCGAATTCAACACCGGCGAGCACTACGGCATCGGCTTCCGCACCGGCAATGACGCCCTGCGCAAGAAGGTCAACGCGGTCATCAAGAAGTCGCGGTCCGACGGGAGTTACGACCGGATCTACAAGAAGTGGTTCGGGACCGCCCCGCAGAGCTGACCTTGCCGCGCCACGACTCGCACCGCACCCAGGCGAGGCGACTCGCGCAACGATCGGAGAAGGCCGGCCCTCATGCCCCTGTCCAAACGACGGCGCGCGCGAATAATCCGCGGCGCACAGTACGGCGTCCTCGTCGTTGCCGTGGTCGTCTTCGCGCTGCTCGCCGACTGGCACCAACTGCGGCTGGCGTTCTTCGACGTCGAGGTCGTCAAGGCGCTGTTCCCGGAGATCATCACCACGGCGCTCGTCAACACCGTCAAGTACACGCTGCTCGGATTCGGATTCGGTCTCGCGCTCGGACTGGTGCTGGCGCTGATGCGTCTCTCCTCCGTACCGCCCTACCGGTGGATAGCCGTCACCTATATCGAGTTCTTCCGCGGCATCCCGTGTCTGCTGGTGTTCATCGCGCTCGGCTTCGGAGTGCCGCTGGCCTTCGAAGTGGCGCTCGACATGAACGTCACGGTGATGCTCTCACTCGGCCTGGTGGGCGCCGCCTATATGGCGGAAACCATCCGGGCAGGAATTCAGGCCGTCCCCAAGGGACAGACGGAGGCGGCCCGTTCACTGGGAATGTCGCACGGCCGGGCCATGATCTCCATCGTCATCCCGCAGGCCTTCCGTATCGTGCTGCCGCCGCTCACGAATGAACTGATCCTGCTCACCAAGGATTCCTCACTCGTCTATCTGCTGGGCCTCTCGCTCTCCCAGTTCGAGCTGTCCAACTTCGGCCGGGACGCGCTCAATGAGCACAAGAGCCTGACCCCCATCCTGATCGCCGGGCTGCTCTATCTCGTGATCACCCTCCCGCTGGGCCAACTGGTCCGGCGGCTCGAGGCCCGTACGGCGAAGGCCAGGTGACCGCATGAAGCAGAACAAGGCAGACGCATCAGACAAGACAGGCAAGCCCGGCAGGGCAGACAACGTGAAGAGGCCGGGCGGGGCGGACGCCGCGGACGGGACGGTGCCGTCCGGGGACGCGAAGGCCATCGATGTGCGGGGCCTGCACAAGTCGTTCGGCGACCTGGAAGTGCTGCGCGGGATCGACTTCTCGGTGGCGCGCGGCGAGGTGGTGTGCGTCATCGGGCCGTCGGGCTCCGGCAAATCGACGCTGCTGCGCTGTGTGAACCTGCTGGAGGAACCCAGCTCGGGACAGGTCACCGTGGCCGGCACCGAGGTCACCGACCCCGATGTGGACATCGACCGGGTACGGCGCCGGATCGGCATGGTCTTCCAGTCCTTCAACCTCTTCCCGCATCTGACCGCGCTGGAGAACCTCACCATCGCCCAACGGCGGGTGCTGCGCCGCGAACGCGCCCAGGCCGTGCAGGTCGCCCGCGCCAACCTCGCGCGGGTGGGGCTGAGCGACAAGGAAGCGGCGTATCCGGCGCAGCTGTCGGGCGGACAGCAGCAGCGGGTGGCCATCGCCCGCGCGCTGTCCATGGACCCGGAGCTGATGCTCTTCGACGAGCCGACCTCGGCGCTGGACCCGGAACTGGTCGGCGATGTGCTGGCGGTGATGCGTTCCCTGGCGCAGGAGGGCATGACGATGCTGGTCGTCACCCACGAGATGAGCTTCGCCCGGGAGGTCGCCGACCGGGTGGTCTTCATGGACGGCGGGGTGATCGTCGAAGAGGGCACCCCGGAGCGGGTGGTCGGCGATCCGCAGCACGAGCGGACCCGGACGTTCCTGGCGCGGGTGCTGGACCCGGCGGCCGCCGAGGTCGGAGAGGTCACGGACAGCGGGGCGGCCGGCAAGCGGATCGACCGGTGAGCGTGCCGGGGTGGTGGGCGCGACCGCCCGCCGCCCCGGCCGTACGCCTCAGGACAGCGGCTTGGTGAGCTTCTTGGTGCCGGTCCGGTTCCCCATCAGGCTGCAGCTGACCGTTTTGATGCCCAGCTTGTAGCCGCTGAGGTTCGGGAACTGGACGTAGGTCCCCTCGGCCGTCCGGGACGGCTGCCGGGCCGCCTTGCTCTCCAGCTCGTTCTTGCACAGCGCCGCGGCCTTCGACTTGATGGCCGAGCTGGTCGTCAGGCCGGAGTCCAGACGGTGGGTGGTGACGACCTCCGCGTCGTGCGGGCCGTTGCAGGAGGCCGACTCGTTGTTGCCGCCACCGCCAGGCGGCAGGTCGTAGCAGTCGCCGACCTTCAGCTGGAAGAAGGGGATCTTGCCGTCGGTGGGCGACGGCATGATGCTCTCCAGGTCGGTGCCGGTCGGCGTCGCGGACGCCGTCGGGTATGCGGCAGAGGGCGTCGCGGAGGCACTCTCGGACGGGGTGGCGGAGGGGCTCGACGTGGACGGCCGCGCGCGGTTCTTGCTGTCGTCGTCGCCGTTGCTCAGCACGACGGCGACGATGACGGCCGCCACCACGACCACTCCACCGCCGATGATCGCCGCGATGGTCTTGCCGTTGCCGCCACCACCGGGCGGAGGCCCGGCCGGCTGCGGCCAGCCGCCGGGGCCACCGGGGCCGTAGCCGCCGCCACCGGGCGGTCCGTAGCCACCGGGGGGCTGGTTTCCGGCCGGCGGGCCGTAGCCGCCCTGCCCCTGGCCACCCTGGCCGTAACCGCCGGCGGGCGGGCCGAAGCCACCGGGACTGTCGTGGGGCGGGGGGTTCGAGGGCGGGGGCGGCGGAGGAAAGCTCATGGCGGAAATCATCGCTTCTTTACGAGGGCTGGGGGGACACGGTGACCAACCTGGAACATCCCCCGGCTGAAATATCCGGTCCACGGGCACGGTTGGCGACAGTCAGCACGCCACACTACGCCCGGAGGTTTCCGTGTTCATCGACCTACCCCTCGACGAACTGCGCAGCTACCGGCCCCCGCTCCCCGAGCCGGCCGGGTTCGACGCCTTCTGGCAGCGCACCCTCAAGGAGGCGCGCGGCCATGACCTCGATGCGCGGTTCACCGAAGTCGAGCCCGGGCTCGCGCTGGTGCGCGCGTACGACGTGGAGTTCTCCGGCTTCGGCGGGCACCGTATCCGTGGCTGGTTCCTGCTCCCGCGGGCGGCCGCCGGACCACTCCCCTGTGTGGTGCAGTACATCGGCTACGGCGGCGGGCGGCTGCTGCCGCACAACTGGCTGCTGTAGCCCACCGCGGGGTACGCCACCCTGGTCATGGACACCCGCGGGCAGAGCGGCCCCGACCGGCCCGGAGACACCGCCGACCCCGTCGGCTCCAGCAATCCGGGCGTACCGGGCAAGATGACCCAGGGCCTGCTGGATCCCGACGACTACTACTACCGGCGCCTCTTCACCGACGCCGCCCGCGCCGTGGAAGCCGCCCGCGGACACGAAGCCGTCGACGCGGACCGGATCGTGGTCGCCGGGGGCAGCCAGGGCGGCGCCATCGCCCTCGCCATGACGGGCCTGCTCCCGGGCCTCGCGGGCGCACTGATCGACGTACCGTTCCTCACCCACATCCGGCGCGCCGTCGACATCACCGACCAGGGCCCGTATGGCGAGCTGGCCCGCTACTTCGCGGGCGAACGGAACCGCATCGACACCGCGCTGCACACCCTGGACCACTTCGACGGCCTGAACTTCGCGGCCCGCGCGAGCGCCCCCGCGCTGTTCGGCACGGCACTGCGCGACCCCATCGTGCCGCCGTCCACGGGCTTCGCCGCGTACCACCACTACCGGGGCGAGAAGGACCTGCGGGTGTGGCGGTTCAACGCCCACGAAGGAGGCGGCGGCGAGCAGCGGACCGCCGAAATACAGTTCCTGCGGGAACTGCTCGGCTGAGAGCGGGCCGCTTGCCGGGGGCGGGCTGCGGGGCTGGCGGGCTCCGGGCGGGCAGGCTCCGGGCAGGCGGGCTCCGGGCGGACGGACTCCGAGCGGGCGGGGTCGGGGCAGGCAGGGGGGCTCCCAGCGGGCGGGGTCGGGGCAGGCAGGGGGGTTCCCAGCGGGCGGCGCCGAACGCGGCCTGCTCACCCCACCCACCCCCGAACCCACCCCCCGCCCCCTCCCCCGAAGGGGGAGAGGGGGGAGGGGGCGGGGGAGCGCCTTTGGCCTGAGCTTCGGCCCCGGCTCGCCCCGAAAACCCCCTCCCCTCACCGCCTCACCCCTCCCCCAGCGCCTCCCCCCTCCCCATGGCCCGCAGCTCTCAGGCCGCCCCCAGCAGGTGGTCCAGGGCCAGTTGGTCCAGGTGCTCGAAGGCCATGCCGCGGGCGGCGGCCGCCTCGACGTCGAAGGATTCGAAGGCGGTGGTGTCGGCGAGCAGTCCGGCGAGGCCGTCGGCGGCGGTGGGGCGCGTCAGCTCGTCGAGGCGGGCGGCTCGAAGCGCCTCCTGGACGGCGGGGTCGGCGCGGAACGCCGCGGCACGTTCCTTGAGGATGAGGTAGTTGCGCATGCAGCCGGCGGCCGAGGCCCAGACGCCGTCGAGGTCCTCGGTGCGCGGTGGTTTGAAGTCGAAGTGCCGGGGGCCTTCGTAGCCGGCGGTCTCCAGCAGGTCCACGAGCCAGAATGCGGAGCGCAGGTCGCCCGCGCCGAAGCGGAGGTCCTGGTCGTATTTGATGCCGGTCTGGCCGTTGAGGTCGATGTGGAAGAGCTTGCCGGACCACAGGGCCTGGGCGATGCCGTGCGGGAAGTTGAGCCCGGCCATCTGTTCGTGGCCGACCTCGGGGTTGACGCCGTAGAGGTCGGGGCGCTCCAGCTGTTCGATGAATGCGAGGGCGTGTCCGACGGTGGGCAGGAGGATGTCGCCGCGGGGTTCGTTGGGCTTGGGTTCGATGGCGAACGTGAGGTCGTAGCCCTGCTCGACGACGTACTGGCCGAGGAGGTCGAAGGCTTCCTTCATCCGGTCGAGGGCGGCGCGTACGTCCTTGGCGCCGCCGGATTCGGCCCCTTCGCGTCCGCCCCAGGCGACGTAGGTGTGGGCGCCGAGTTCGACGGCGAGGTCGATGTTGCGGAGGGTTTTGCGCAGCGCGTAGCGGCGGACGTCGCGGTCGTTGGCGGTGAAGGCGCCGTCCTTGAAGACGGGGTGGGTGAAGAGGTTGGTGGTCGCCATCGGGACGACCATGCCGGTGGCGTCCAGTGCCTGCCGGAAGCGTTTGACGGCGCTTTCGCGTTCGATGTCGCCGGCGCCGAAGGGGATCAGGTCGTCGTCGTGGAAGGTGACGCCGTAGGCGCCGAGTTCGGCGAGCCGCTGGACGGATTCGACGGGGTCCAGGGCGCGGCGGGTGGCGTCTCCGAAGGGGTCGCGGCCCTGCCAGCCGACGGTCCACAGGCCGAAGCTGAACTTGTCCTCGGGCACGGGCTGGTGGCTCATGGTGGCTCCCTCAACTGGTGCGTCGCGGCTTCCCCGATCATTTCGTCAGGGCGCTTTACAAATTCTGCCGCGGCCAAACTAATATGCGGCAGCACACCGGGGAACCCCCTGGGACCGACGAGCCGGCCAAGGGAGAGCACACAATGGGCGCACAGTCAGCGGGACCACTCGTCGTCGGTGTCGACAGTTCGACCCAGTCCACCAAGGCGCTGGTGGTGGACGCCGGGACCGGTGCCGTCATCGCGCGGGGCCAGGCGCCGCACACGGTCAGCGGCGGCGACGGCAAGGAGAGCGATCCGGCGCTGTGGTGGCGGGCGTTGGGCGAGGCGCTGCGGCAGTGCGGCGCGCCTGCCCGGCAGGCCGCCGCGCTGTCGGTGGGCGGGCAGCAGCACGGTCTGGTGACGCTGGACGCGGCCGGCCGGCCGGTGCGTCCCGCGCTGTTGTGGAACGACGTACGGCCCGCGCCGCAGAGCGAGCGGCTGATCGAGGAGCTGGGTGGCGCCAAGGCCTGGGCGGACCGGGTCGGGAGTGTGCCGGGACCGGCCTTCACGCTCGCCAAGTGGGCCTGGCTGCGGGCCAATGAGCCGGCCGCGGCCGCCGCGACGGCCGCGGTGCGGCTGCCGCACGACTACCTCACCGAACGGCTGACCGGCGAGGGCGTCACCGACCGCGGAGACGCGTCGGGCACCGGCTGGTGGGCGTCGTCCACCGAGGCGTACGACGAGGAGATCCTGGCGCATGCCGGACTGGACCCGCAGGCACTGCCGCGGGTCGCGCTTCCGGGCGAGGCGGCGGGGACCGTACGCACCGATGATCTGCCGCTGCCGCGGGGCGCGCTGGTGGCCGCGGGGACCGGCGACAACATGGCGGCCGCTCTCGGCCTGGGCCTGCGCCCCGGTCAGCCGGTGCTGAGTCTGGGCACCTCAGGGACGGTGTACGCGGTGTCCACGCACCGGCCGACCGATCCGACCGGCACCGTCGCCGGATTCGCCGATGCCCGCGGCGACTGGCTGCCGCTCGCCTGCACGCTGAACTGCACGCTCGCGGTCGACCGGATCGCGGCGCTCCTCGGACGGGACCGGGAGGGCGTCGAGGCGGGCGGCAGCGCGGTGCTGCTGCCGTTCCTGGACGGCGAGCGCACCCCGAACCTGCCGGGCGCCTCGGGCCTGCTGCACGGACTGCGGCACGACACCACGCCGGGGCAGCTGCTCCAAGCGGCCTACGACGGTGCGGTGTTCGCCCTGCTGCAGGCCCTGGACCTGGTGCTGGACGCGGATGCCGGATCCGACACGCCGTTGCTGCTGATCGGCGGCGGCGCGAAGGGCCGCGCCTGGCGGGAGACCGTGCGGCGGCTCTCGGGCCGTCCGGTGGTGGTGCCGGAGGCGCAGGAGCTGGTGGCGCTCGGCGCCGCGGCGCAGGCCACCGGGTTGCTGCTGGGCGAGGATCCGGCGGCGGTGGCGCGCCGTTGGGGCACGGCGCGGGGCGCGGAGTACGAGGCGCGGGAGCGGGACGGCGGCGCCTGGGAGCGGTTGTCGGCGACGCTCACCGACGGAGCGGCGCTGCTGCGGCGGTAAGTCCGCGGCGGGGCCCCTGCCCGTCTCCGTGTCCCGTGTTCGCCCCGTGTCCCGTGTTTGACCTGTGCCCCGTGTTTGACCTGTGCCCCTGTGCCCCGATTCCCGACGCCGCCCGTCCGACCCCGCCGAGGAGACCCCCGTGACCGCTGCCCGTGGCGATACCCAGCACGGCATCCGCCGGCGCAATCTGTCGAGGGTGCTGCGGGCGGTGGCCGCTGAGGGCCCGGTTTCCCGGGCGGGGGTCGCGGCGCGGATCGGGCTGACCCGGGCGGGTGTGGCCCCGCTCGTGGACGAGTTGCTGCGGGCCGGTCTGTTGGTGGAGACGGGCCGGGCGGCGCCGAGCGGCCGGGGCCGGCCGGGCAGCGAACTGGCGGTCAGCGACCGCGGTCCGGCCGGGCTGGGCGCGGAGATCGGCGTCGACCATCTCGCCGTGTGCGCGGTCGATCTGCGCGGCCGGGTGCGGGCCCGGGTGGCGGCGGATGCGGCGAACCGGCGCAGCGAGCCCGGCGCGGTGCTCGCCCATCTGTCGGAGCTGCTGGCGGAGGTGACGGCGGGCATCGCCGTGGAGGGACTGTGGCCGGCCGGGCTGGCGGTCGCGGTGCCGGGGCTGGTGGCGCGCGGGTCGGCGACGGTGGTGCACGCCCCCAACCTGGGCTGGCGGGAGGCGGATCTCGGGCCCGGACTGGCCGCGGCGCTCGCGCCGGCTCCGGCCGCCCGCGGCGGCTCCGGATCCCCGGGGGCCGCGGCCCTGCCCCTCATGGTCGAGAACGAGGCCAATCTGGGTGCGCTGGCCGAACTGCGGCTGGGCGGGGCCGCCGACGGGTCCCCGCCACAGGACTTCGTCCATGTCTCGGCCGAGATCGGCATCGGCGCCGCCATCGTTGTGGACGGCCAACTACTGCGTGGGGCGCGGGGTTTCGCGGGCGAACTGGGGCATGTTCCGGTGTATCCGGGCGGTCGTCCGTGCGGCTGCGGCGGCCGGGGCTGCCTGGAGCAGTACGCGGGCGAGGAGGCGGTGCTGCGGGCGGGCGGCCTCACGGAGCGGGCCGCGGCCGGGAGTTCTGGACCCGGCGGCCGGATCGCCCTGCTCGCGCACCGGGCCGCCGACGGCGACGCCGGGGTGATCCGGGCGCTGCACGAGGCGGGCACCGCCCTGGGGATCGCGCTCGCGGGGACGGTGAATCTGCTGGACCCGCAGGCGGTGGTGCTGGGCGGGGCGCTGGCGCGGCTGGCTCCCTGGGTGCTGCCGTCCCTGGAGCGGGAGTTGGCGTTGCGTACGGCTGTCGCCGCGGATGCCGCGCGGCCGGGCCGGCTGTCGGTCGTGGTGTCGGGGCCGGCCGCTGACGGGCCGTTGCTCGGGGCGGCGCACGCGGCGCTGGGGGCGGTCCTGGACGATCCGGTCCGGTCCGGCGCCACGACATTGTCTCCCCCGGTAGATATCCGTTAAACCTTTCCATGGAAAGAGATTTCCATGCCACCCCATCGAGCGATTGTGCTGATAAAAACAGCACCACTATCTTCGATTCTGCGGGCTGCCGGTGAACCCCAACGGCGAATCACCGCCACAGGGGCTTCATTTCGGTGGTGCCGCACCTTTCGATGAGATAGGCGGAGCCTGTGACAATTGCTGACGAGACGTTATCCGCGCCTGCGGAGGAGAGCGCCGCACAATCCAGCCTGAACACCGCGGCGGCGCGGAATCTGGCGACCACCACCAAGACCGCGCCGCAGATGCAGGGCATCACCTCGCGCTGGCTGCTGCGGCTGCTTCCGTGGGTGCAGGTCTCCGGTGGCACCTACCGCGTCAACCGCCGGCTGGCATACACCGTCGGCGACGGGCGCATCGACTTCGACTTCTCGGGCAGCGAGGTCGCGGTCATCCCCGACGAGCTGCGGGAGCTGCCCGCGCTGCGGGACTTCACCGACACCGAGGTGCTCGCGGCGCTCGGTGACCGCTTCACCCGGCACGACTACGCTCCCGGTGAGCTGATCGCCGAGGCCGGCACACCCGGGGACCGGCTGGTGCTGATCGCGCACGGCCGGGTCGACCGGATCGGCACCGGCAAATACGGCGACGCGACCGTGCTCGCGGCGCTGGCCGGCGGCGACCATCTCGGTGACGAGCCGCTCACCACCCCCGATGCGACCTGGCCGTTCAGCTATCGCGCGGTGACGAGGGTGACCGTGCTGGCGCTGCCGCGCCGGGCCGCCCAGGAAATCGCCGACCGCTCGCCCGAGCTGCGGTCGCATCTTGAGACGGCGGGCCGGGGATCGGACAACCCGGTCAACGCGAGCGGCGAATCGGAGGTGTCGGTCGCCTCCGGACATCACGGGGAGCCGACGATTCCGGCGACCTTCGTCGATTACGATCTGGCGCCCCGCGAGTACGAACTCAGCGTCGCGCAAACCGTGCTGCGCACCCACACCAGGGTCGGCGATCTTTACAACGACCCGATGAACCAGGTCGAGGAACAGCTCAAGCTGACCGTTCAGGCGCTGCGCGAGCGCCAGGAACACGAGATGGTCAACAACCGCGAATTCGGGCTGCTGCACAACGCCGACCTCAAGCAGCGCATCCACACCCGCTCCGGGCCGCCCACCCCCGATGACCTCGATGAACTGCTCGCGACGGTGTGGAAGGACCCGGGCTTCCTGCTGGCGCACCCGAAGGCGATCGCCGCGATCGGCCGGGAGTGCAGTGCCCGCGGGCTCTATCCGGCGGCGGTGGATTTCATGGGGCATTCGCTGCCGTCCTGGCGTGGGGTGCCGATCTTCCCCTGCAACAAAATCCCGGTGACGAAGGAAGGCACAAGTTCCATTCTGCTACTGCGCACCGGCGAGGAGAAACAAGGGGTGGTCGGACTCCACCGCAGCGGAATTCCCGATGAATACGAGCCGAGCCTTTCGGTGCGTTTCATGGGGGTCGACGAAAAGGCGGTCGTCAAGTATTTGGTGAGCGCCTACTACTCCGCGGCCGTTCTCGTGCCCGACGCCCTGGGCGTGCTCGAGGACGTCGACATCGGCCACTGAACGACGTGCGGACGGCGTTCGCGCGCGGACGGCCGCGCGTCACCGCGCCGTCGGCCGCACTCCTCCGTACTCAGCTCCGACCACACCGAACCAGAACAGGTGAACTCTCTCCATGACCACATCGGTGGACCCGACGTCCGGCCCGCAGGCGGACGGAACCGAGCAGAACCGTTCCAGCCTGGACACCTCGGCGGCGCGCCAGCTGGCGACCACGACCAAGACCCCGCCGCAGATGCAGGGCATCTCCTCCCGCTGGCTGCTGCGCATCCTGCCCTGGACGCAGGTCTCCGGCGGCACGTACCGCGTCAACCGCCGGCTGACGCACACCCTCGGCGACGGCCGGGTGGAGTTCGCCTCGGAGGGCGCCGAAGTACGCGTGATCCCGTCCGAGTTGCGGGAGATGGCGCCACTGCGGAGCTTTGACGACGGCCCGACACTGGAGGGGCTGGCCGACCGGTTCGTCCAGCAGGATTTCGCACCCGGCGACGTCCTCGCGGAGAAGGGCCGGCCGACGGACCGGGTCATCTTGATCGCGCACGGCAAGCTGGACCGGATCGGCACCGGCAAGTACGGCGACGAGACGGTCCTGGGGGTGCTCGCCGACGGTGACGCCCTCGGCGAGGCGGCGCTGCTGGTGCCGGACGCGGAGTGGGAGCACACCGTACGCGCGGTGACCCGCGGAACGGTGCTGTCGCTGTCACGCGAGGCCTACGAGGAGGTGCTGGGCCGGTCCCCCGAGCTGCGTGAGCATGTCGAGAATTTCCGCACGGCGCTGGTGCCCGCGCAGAACAAGCACGGCGAGGCGGCCATCGATCTGGCCGCGGGCCATGTCGGCGAGCCGGCGCTGCCGGGGACCTTCGTCGACTACGAACGGGCGCCGCGGGAATACGGACTCAGCGTGGCGCAGACCGTGCTGAAGATTCACTCGCGGGTCGCCGACCTCTACAACGACCCGATGAACCAGCTGGACCAGCAGCTGCGGCTGACCGTGGAGGCGCTGCGGGAGCGCCAGGAACACGAGATGATCAACAACCGTGAGTTCGGGCTGCTGCACAACGCCGACCTCAAGCAGCGCATCCACACCCGCAGCGGCCCGCCCACCCCCGACGATCTCGACGAGCTGATCTCCCGGCGCCGCAAGACGCAGTTCCTGCTGGCGCATCCGCGCACCATCGCGGCGATCGGGCGGGAGTGGAACGCCCGGGGGATCTACCCTCCGCACGCCGAGTTCGAGGGTGCGCCGGTGCGTGCGTGGCGCGGGATTCCGCTGCTGCCGTGCAACAAGATCCCGGTCAACCCGGACCAGACCAGTTCGATCCTGGCGCTGCGGGTCGGCGAGGAGAATCAGGGCGTGATCGGACTGCACCAGACCGGTATTCCGGATGAATACCGTCCGGGGCTCTCCGTGCGGTTCATGGGCATCAACGAGCAGGCCGTCATCAACTACCTGGTCAGTGCCTACTATTCGGCGGCGGTGCTGGTGCCGGATGCGCTGGGTGTTCTGGAGGACGTAGAGATCGGTCACTGACCTTCGGCGGTCTTGCCCCGGTGCCGCGTCCCGCCCGCCGCAGGGCGCGGGGCGCGGCACCCGGGTGACGGCCAATCAGTTAACTCCCACTTCTGACCTGCACCGTTCCGCCTTTGGTCAAGCCATTGGCAGATCGGCCATGCCCTTGGCAGGGCGCGCCCTGTTGCGCATGATGAACGCACCGGATGTGCGTGACATGTACGCGACCAACCCTCGGTCCCTGTCAGGAGTACACATGGAGCAAAACCTCCCTCACCCGGCACGCAGACAGCTGCTCACCGGCGCCGCCGCACTCGCCGCCTCCGCCGCACTCACCCCCCTCATGACGGCCACCGCCCGCGCGGCCTCGCCCGCCACCGCCCGGCGGCGCGGGACGGCGTATCCCCCCGTCCACTGGATCCCGGCCGACGAGGCCAACTTCACCGCGGCCGACCGCCCGAGCGAGTACCCCGTCGAGGTCGTGGTGATCCATGTGACCCAGGAGACCTACGCGGACACCATCGACCTCTTCCAGGACCCGGCCCACCAGGCCGCCGCGCACTACGTCGTACGGTCCGCCGACGGCTATGTGGCCCAGTGCGTACGCGAGAAGGACGTCGCCTGGCACGCGGGGAACTGGGACTACAACACCCGCAGCATCGGCATCGAGCACGAGGGCTGGATCGACGACCCGTCGTGGTTCACGGACACCCTCTACGAGCAGTCCGCGCTGCTGACCGCCGCCGTCTGCGACCGCTACGGCATCCCCAAGGACCGCGAGCACATCATCGGCCATGTCGAGGTCCCCGGCGCCGACCACACCGATCCCGGGCAGCTGTGGGACTGGGCGCACTACATGCAGCTGGTCACCGACGCCTCCTGACGGACCACCAGCTGACGGGGACACATGCCGCGGGCTTAGGCTTTACGGGTGAGTGGCGAGATATCAGACATCAGTGTCGCTGCGGCGAAGGCCCGGGCGGGCCGGCTCCTCCTGGCCTTCCGGCACGGCAATCAGCAGGCGTTCGACGAGGCCCTCCCCGAGGAGATGACCGCGGAGGAGAGCCGGGATCTCGTCTCGGCTCTCACCTGGGTCGCCAACGAGGCGGTGGGCAAGGCTTACCGCAGCGACGCCGCCGACCGGGTCCTGCGCCATCTCGCCCGTAAGGCACCGGACGAAGCCGGCTGGGTGGAGACCGACGAGGCGGCGGCGCCCGCCGTGACGACGCTGCTCGAAGGTCTGCGGGACGGCGACGTCGAAGGGGTGCGGGCGCTGGTCCGCACCACCCCCGACACCACCTTCGTCCTCGGCCGGCTGCTGAGGGCGGTGGCCATGCTGCTGCCGTCGGTCCCGGAGGAGGAGCTGCGGGAGGTGCTCACCGAGCTGCGCGCGGAGGGGCCTGAGGACCCGGCAGCCCCTCCCGGCTGAGGCCGCCCGCGCCCCGCTCCGGGGAGCGGCCCCTCGCCCGGAGCCCACGCCCGCCAAGGACACACGCCGACGACCGACACGACGGCCGTCCCTCAGGTGTACGGATTCCCGACATCTGCGGGTAAGAGTGAATGTGGTGGCACCTGGAACGGTTGACGTGACGTCAGGGGGGCTCTGTGAAGCAGCGATTCGGTCGTGTGCGCGCGGTACTGACGGTGTGGGCGGCGTGTGGTGCGCTGATCGGTGCCGCAGTGGCCGGCGGGGCGTCGGCCAGTGCGGCGCCCGATACGGTCCGCCGTACGGAGGCCGTACCGGTGGCGCCGGGTGTGGAGTACGGCGAACTCCGGGTGGCGGTGCCGCGCGGGACCGTGCACGGGCATCTGCTGACGGTCGATCTGACCGATCCGCGGGTCTCGGTGGACCTGTTGTACCCGGACGCAGTGGGCGCGCGGGCGCCGGTGTCCCAACTGGCCGCCGTACGGGGCGCGGTGGGGGCCGTCAACGGCGACTTCTTCAACATCACCGAGACCCAGCACCCGGGAGTCGAGGCGACCGGCGCCCCGGCCGGCCCGGCGGTCGCCTCCGGGCGGCAGCTGAAGGGCGCGGTGCCCGACGGGCAGCGGTTCGGCCCGGCGATGCCGCCCGGCGCGAGCACCGAGGACGTCATCGGGGTCGGCTACGACCGCCGTGCGCGGCTGGACCGGCTCACCCTGCGCGGCGCGGCGCTCACCGCACAGGGGCCGCTGTCCCTGCGCGGACTCAACCAGTACGCGCTGCCGGTGAACGGCATCGGCGCGTACACCGCGCGGTGGGGCCCGGCCTCCCGGGTGCGCGCCACCTGCGGGACGGACACCGACCGGGCGGCGCCGTGCAGCGCGGAGACCGCCGAGGTGACGGTGCGGCACGGCAGGGTGACGGCGATGTCCGAGCAGCCCGGCGCCAACGGAGTGCCTGCGGGCAGCGTGGTGCTGGTGGGGCGGGAGGAGGGGGCGCGGCAGCTGCGCCGGCTGGATCTGGGCGAGCCGGTGAGCATCGGCCACCGGCTCGTCGGCCAGGGCCGGGTCCCGCTGCGGTTCGCGGTCGGCGGCTTCCCGATCGTGCGGGACGATCAGCCGGTGGACGGCCTGGACCCGGTCGCCGCAGCGGTTCGTACGTCCGCCGGAATCGGGGACGGCGGGCGGGTGCTGTATCTGATGGCGCTGGACGGGACCGCCGGGGAGCCGGGCCTGACGGTGCGTGAGCTGGCGGATCTGATGAGCCGGCTCGGCGCCCGGGACGCCGTCGATCTCGACGGCGGCGGCTCCTCCACCCTCGTCACCCGCGCTCCGTACGGCCAGGACGTCATCGTGCGCAACCATCCGTCGGGCGGTGCGGAGCGTCCGGTGCCCAACGCCCTCGGGGTCTTCTCCTTCGGCTGAGCGGTATGAGCCAGGTGGTGCGGGACCCCGTGGCGCTGCCGATCGGGCCCAGGACGCGCGGCGGCACACGAAGTGACGGTGGAGCCGGGGGTGGCGACGGCCGGATCGCGGTGGGCCGCCGGCGTCAGGGGCGCACGCTGCTCACCACATCCGCCGCTCCGGAGAGGCCCTGGTGAATGTCCGGGGCGAGGCTGCTGCCGGCCAGGTAGAAGCCGAGCAGTCCGCACACCAGGGCGTGCGAGAACTTCAGCTTCCCGCTGCGCAGGAAGATGACGGTCAGGATGACCAGCAACAGGACGACCGAAATGGAAATAGCCACGGCGCGCGCACCTCCTCGACCGCCGTCCGAATGGACGGCAATGAGTGGCCAGTTTGGCGTATTGAGTGGTATGTCCGGTACGAGTCCGGGTACTCCGATCAGGTGATCACTACGGGTCACCGGCCTCTGGCGACGGGGCCGCGCACACGGATCTGTGGCGTGGATCACACCACCCTCTGCAACGGGGTCTCCGCAGCGGCCGTCTTAGCGACCGACCCACCCCCGCACCGCTGACGAAAGCCCCGCCATGAGCCAGTCCCCTCTCCCCCGCCGCCCCCGGCCCGCCCGGTCGGCGCGCGGCGCGCTCGCCCTGGTGCCGCTGCTGGGCCTCGGCGCGCTCACCGGGTGCTCAGGCGTCGCCGCTTCGGCCGACAAGGGAGACCCGGTGAAGGTGGCTCTGGGCGCGGCCGGCGGGGCGACGACGGTGCAGGCCGGCGACAGGCTCAGAGTGTCCGCCGACGGCGGGGTGCTGACCTCGGTGACGGTCGCCGACCCCCTGGGACGGAAGCTGGCCGGCGGTCTCGGGAAAGGCGGCACGGTCTGGACCTCGCACGCCCCGACCGCGCCCGCCACCAAGTACTCCGTGGTCGCCAGGACGAAGAACCCGCAGGGCGTCACCGACGAGGCCAAGGAGTCGCTGACCACGGCCGCGGCGGACCAGCTCAACAAGCCGGTGCTCGGCCCCGGCACACAGGGCGCCACCGTCGGCGTCGCCCAGCCCCTCACCGTCACCTTCGACTTCCCGGTGACCGAACGGGCGGCGGTGGAGAGGCGGCTGAAGGTCACCACCGACAACCGCACCACCGGTGCGTGGGGCTGGGTGAAGGACCACAGCGGCAAGGACCGTGTCGACTGGCGGCCGATGAAGTACTGGAAGCCGGGCACCCGGGTCACCCTGCGGGCCGGGCTGAAGGGTGTGGACTCCGGCGGCGGCCGCTACTTCGCGGCGGACCACCACCTCACCTTCACCATCGGGCCCGACCGGGCGGCCAGGGTCGATCTGGACGCGCGGCAGCTGTCGTTCGTCGAGAACGGGCGGGTCACCCGGCGCATCCCGGTTTCCGCCGGGACCCGGGACGGCGGCGCCGCACCGCCGACGGGCGTCTTCCCGCTGATGTCCAAGGAGGGCACCGTCGTCGTGCGGCCCGCGGGACCCGGCACGGGCCGTGCCCCTGCCAGGACGCTCCGCGACGCGATGCGGCTCACGGACTCCGGCACCTACGCGCACGCCACCCCGCGGGACGCGGACGCGAACGGCCCGGCGACCGACGGTTTCGGCTCTCTCGGCATGACCGATTCGGATGCTGACTGGCTGTACGGCAAGATCCGGGTGGGTGACCCGTTCGAGGTCACCGGATCGTCCGTACGAGGGAAAGCCGATGCGGCCGACGGGATCGCCGACTGGAGGGTCGACTGGTCCCGATGGCAGGAATACAGCGCCCTCTCGTCGGGCAGCTGACCACTTTCAGAGCCTAATGTGACGGAATGAGCACCGTGCCGGACCAGGATCAACTCACGGGGTGGCGACGCTTTCGGCGTCGCGTCCCCAACGGCTTCGCCATCATCTTCAGCCTGCTGGGGCTGTTCTGCGCGCTCACCGCGCTGATCGGGCCGCTGCGGCGCGGACTCCACCCGGTGATCTACTGGCTGGACACCCTGACGATCCCGGTGGCGCCGAACTTCGCGTACGCGGCGTTCCTCTTCCTGCTGGGCGCGGCGATGACGGCCCGCAAGCGGGTGGCGCTGTGGTTCGTCGTCGTCTACATGGCGCTGGTCACGCTGGCCGATGCGCTGTTCCTCGCGGCGGGCTACTGGGAGTTCGCCTTCTCCCTGCTGCTGTGCCTCGCGGCACTGGTGCTGCTGCTCGTCTCGCACCGCGAGTTCTACGCGATCACCCGGCGCGGCGCGTTCCTGCGCGCCGCCCTGGTGCTGGTCGCCGGCCTGGTGGTCGCCGTACTCATCGGCTGGGGGCTGGTGTCGCTCGCCCCGGGGTCGTTGGAGGCGGGCGGCGGCAACCGTCTGCTGTGGGCAGCCAACCGCGTCTGCGGCGGACTGGTCGGCGGCCGGCTGATCGAGGGGCATCCGCCGCACTGGATCGTCACGGTCCTCGGCCTGCTGGGTGCGCTGGCGCTGCTGAACGCCGCTGCGGCGCTGTTCCGTTCGCAGCGGATGGAGGCGGCGCTGCACGGCGACGAGGAGGCCCGGATCCGGGCGCTGCTCGCGCGCTACGGAAGTCAGGACTCGCTGGGCTACTTCGCCAGCCGCCGCGACAAGGCCGTGGTCTTCTCCCCCAGCGGCAAGGCCGCGGTGACTTACCGCGTGGAGGCCGGTGTCTGCCTGGCCAGCGGTGACCCGGTCGGCGACCGGGAGGCGTGGACGCAGGCCATCGAGGCCTGGCTCGCGGTGGCCGTGCGCTACGGCTGGCAGCCCGCCGTCATGGGCGCGAGCGAGGACGGCGCCAAGGCGTTCGCGCGCAGCGGCCTGGGTGCGCTCCAGCTCGGTGACGAGGCGATCCTGCACGTCAAGGACTTCGACCTGGACGGCCGCGAGATGCGGGTGACCCGGCAGGCCGTCAACCGCGTGGCGCGCACCGGTGCGACGTTCCGGCTGCGGCGGCATTCGGCGCTGTCCGACGAGGAGATGCAGGAGGTCATCCACCGCGCGGACGCCTGGCGGGACACCGAGACCGAGCGTGGTTTCTCGATGGCGCTGGACCGGCTGGGCGACCCGGAGGACGGGGACTGCCTGCTGGCCGAGGCGTTCGACGGGGACGGCAAGATGATCGCGCTGCTGTCGTTCGTGCCGTGGGGCCCGGACGGTATCTCGCTGGATGTGATGCGCCGGGACCGCAGTGCGCCCAACGGCGTCATGGAGTTCATGGTCGCCGAGCTGTGCGGGCACGCCGGGCAGCTCGGGGTGCGCCGGGTCTCGTTGAACTTCGCGGTCTTCCGCTCCGCGTTCGAGGAGGGCGCCCGGATCGGCGCCGGTCCGGTGCTGAAATTCTGGCGACGGCTGCTGCTGTTCTTCTCGAAGTGGTGGCAGCTGGAGGCGCTCTACCGCTCCAACGCGAAGTACAACCCCGAGTGGTATCCGCGCTTCCTGTGCTACGCGGACGCGGGCGCGCTGGCGCGTATCGGCCTGGCCTCCGGAATCGCCGAGGGCTTCGTGGCCGTACCGAGCCTGGGCAAGCTGTGGGGCAAGGGCCACAAGAAGAAGCTGCTGGCGCCGGCGAGCACGGCCGGGCTGCCGTCGCTGCACGAACTGGGCCTGGTGCAGCAGGAGCCCGCCACCGAGGAGGAGCGGCACGAGCGGGAGCTGGCCGCGCTCCCCGAGCAGGTGCGGGTGCGCCACCGCAAGCTGGAGCGGCTGCGCCAGGCCGGCACCGACCCGTATCCGGTGGGGGTCGAACGCAGCCACACCCTGGGTGAGGTCCAGGCCGAGTTCCCGGAGTTGGCGGCCGGGGCGCGCAGCGGAAAATCGGTCACCGTCGCCGGGCGGGTGCTTCTCACCCGTGACCACGGCGGTGTGCTCTTCGCGGTGCTGCGGGACTGGTCGGGCGATCTGCAGATCGCGCTGACCCGGGACGGCAGCGGCAGCGAACTGCTGGACCGCTTCGGCTCGGACATCGACCTCGGCGACCACGTCGAGGCCGAGGGCGAGGTCGGGGCGAGCGACCGCGGTGAGCTGACGGTGTTCGTGTCGCAGTGGCGGCTGACGGCCAAGTGCCTGCGCCCGCTGCCGGACAAGCGGCGGGGGCTCTCCGACCCGGAGGCCAAGGTCCGCCGGCGTTATGTGGACCTGGTGGTCTCGTCGGACGCCCGGGAGACCGTACGCGCACGCAGCGTGGCGGTGCAGGCGCTGCGCCAGGGGCTGATCGACCGGGGCTATCTGGAGGTCGAGACGCCGATGCTCCAGCAGATCCACGGCGGCGCCAACGCCCGGCCGTTCCACACCCACATCAACGCCTACGACCTCGATCTGTACCTGCGGATCGCGCCGGAGCTGTATCTCAAGCGGCTGTGCGTGGGCGGCATGGAGAAGGTCTTCGAGATGGGGCGGACGTTCCGCAACGAGGGCATCTCCTTCAAGCACAACCCCGAGTTCACGATGCTGGAGGCCTACCAGGCGTTCGCCGACTACGACGTGATGCTCGACCTGACCCGGGAGCTGATCCAGGGGGCGGCGATCGCGGCGTTCGGCAGCGCCACCGCCCGCAAGGCGGATGCGAACGGGCGGCTCGTCGAGCACGACATCTCGGGGACGTGGCCCGTCAAGACCGTCTACGGCGCGATCTCCGAGGCGCTGGGCGAAGCGGTCGACGCGGATACGGAGCCCGAGGCGCTGCGCCGGTTGTGCCATGGCGCGTCGGTGCCGGTGAAGCCGGAGATGGGCCGTGGTGACATGGTGCTGGAGATGTATGAGCGCCTGGTCGAGGAGAAGACCCAACTCCCCACGTTCTACAAGGACTTCCCGACCGATGTGTCGCCGCTGACCCGTCAGCACCGGGTCGACCCGCGGCTCGCCGAGCGCTGGGACCTGGTCGCCTTCGGCACCGAACTGGGCACCGCCTACTCCGAGTTGACGGACCCGGTGGAACAGCGCCGACGGCTCACCGCGCAGTCGCTGCTGGCGGCCGGCGGCGATGTGGAGGCGATGGAGCTGGACGAGGACTTCCTGCAGGCCCTCGAATACGCGATGCCGCCGACGGGCGGCCTGGGCATCGGCGTGGACCGGCTGGTCATGTTCCTCACCGGCCTGTCCATCCGCGAGACGCTGCCGTTCCCGCTGGTGCGGCGCTGAGACCGCGGTGGGCGGGGCGGCCCCCGCCCCGCCCACCCGGCCTGCCTACCTGCCTGGCTGCCTGGCTGCCTCAGGAGCCGATCAGCACGGCCGGGTTGGCGCAGTTCACCAGCGGCTCGCCCCGCAGATAGCGGCCGACCTCCTCGGCAACGATCCGCGCGGCCTTGTGTGCGACCTCCTGGCTGCCGCCCGCGATGTGCGGGGTGAGGACGGCGCCGGGGACGGTCAGCAGCCGGGAAGCGGCCGGCAGCGGCTCCTCGGGGAACACGTCGAAGCCCGCCCCCGAGAGCTGCCCCGACTCCAGCGCGTCGCAGGCCGCGTCGTAGTCGAGCAGGGCGCCCCGGGCGCAGTTGACGAGGACGGAGCCGCGCGGCATCGCGTCGATCTGGGCGCGGCCGATCATGCCGGTGGTCTCCTCGGTGACCCGGGCGTGCAGCGAGACGATGCGGGAGCGGGCGAGGAGTTCGCCGAGCGAGACCTGTTCGGCGATGCCGGCCAGCGCCTCGGGGCGTACGTACGGGTCGTGGACGAGGACCTGGGCGCCCATGGCCACCAGCACCTTGGCGACGCGGCTGCCGATGGCGCCGAAGCCGATCAGTCCGACGGTGGCGCCGTCGATCTCGATGCCGCAGTTGTCGTAGTCGTAGTAGTCGCCGCGCCAGGTGCCCCGGCGCAGGTCGGTGTGGGTGTCGCCGACTCCGCGGGCGGCGGCGAGCAGCAGGGTGAGGGTGTGCTCGGCGGTGGCGGTGGCGTTGCGTCCGGGGGCGTAGCAGACGGCGACGCCGTGCCGGGTGGCGGCTTCGAGGTTGACGTTGACCGGGCCGCCGCGGCTGGTGCAAAAGAGCTTCAGGTCCGGGCAGTTGGCGAGGATGTGCTCGGTCAGCGGGCCGTGTTCGGTGACGCAGATCTCGACGCCCTGGAGCGCCTCGGTCATCTCTTCCTCGGTGCCGGACGCCTCGATGACCTCGCCGACGGGCCCGAACGGGGTCTGCGGCCACGGGAATTGGTGCTCGCGTACGTCCAGCGCGGCGTCCCCGGCGGCGCTGCGCACGGCCTGCGCGAAAAGGCTCGGGCGGATGAAGTGGTTGCCGGCGGCGAGGACGGGGGTGCTCATGCGGGTTCTCCTGAAGGCGGTACGGGGCTTGGTGGGGCGGCCGGGAGTCAGTGCAGCGCGGGTGCCGGGGCCATCGCGGGGGCGTTGAGGCGCAGCAGCGCGGTGTGTCCCCCCTCGATCCGGATCTCGGTGAGCGCGCCGTTGTGCAACTGCGGGAAGACCCGGCGGTAGTCGGCGAGCGGGATGCCCAACTGGTGGCAGAGCAGGACCCGTACGAGGGTGGAGTGCGCGACGAGCAGGACCCGGCCGGCGGGCTGCTCGCGGGCGATGTCGGCCAGGCAGGCGGCGGCGCGTTCGGCGGCCCGGCGCGGGTGTTCGCCGCCGGGGAGGTGCCGCTCGACCGGGTCGTCGAGGAACTCCGCCAGCCGCTGCGGGAAGCGGCGGCCCATCTCGTCCCGGGTGAGCCCCTCGCCCTCGCCGAAGTCGACCTCGTAGAGCCGCTCGTCGACGCGCGGGGTGAGGCCGCAGGCGTCGGCGGCGGGTGCGGCGGTGAGCCGGGCGCGGGAGAGCGGGGAGCTCCAGATGGCGGTGAGCTGCGCGGTGGCGGCCCAGCGGGCGAGCGTCGCGGCCTGTTCGCGGCCGCGCTCGGTCAGCGGGACGTCGGTGCGGCCGGCATAGCGGTTCTCCGCGTGCCAGACGGTTTCGCCGTGGCGTACGAGGATGAAGTCGGTCACTGCGCTGCCCTCCTGCGGGCGTGTGCGGCCACGGCGGGGTCGAGCCAGCCGCGGCGGGTGAGTTCGTCGGTGAAGCGGAGGTAGGCGGGCGTGAGGCGGGCCGTGCGGGCCGGGTCCGGGCGGATCTCCTCCCGGATCCTGACCATGGCGGCTGCCGCCTCGCGCAGGCCTGCGCCCGAGGAGGTGGCGGCGAGGACCGCCATGCCGAGGGCGGCCTCGGCCTGTTCGGGCAGCAGGACGGGACGGCCCAGGACGTCGGCGCGCAGCCGGCACCAGTAGGCGTTGCGGGCGCCGCCGCCGGTGAGGGTGAGCGGGCCGTCGACGGGGGCGCCGAGGTGGTCGAGATAGTCGAAGCAGAGCCGTTCGAGGCAGGCGAGGCCCAGCAGGTAGGCGTGGAACTCCTCGGCGCGGGTGGGGACCCTGCCGAGGATGAAGGGTTCCGCCTCGGGGGCGCGGAAGGGGAAGCGTTCGCCGCCGGTGGAGACCAGCGGGTAGGCGACGGCGTCCAGGTCGAGGGCGGCCGCCTGGGCGGTGAGGACGTCGAGGTTCTCGCCGTGGAAGTGCTGCGAGATGACCCCGGCGCCGCTGCCGGAGGCGCCGCCCGGCAGCCAGTTCTCGCCAGGCCCGCGGTGGCAGTAGACGACGCCTGCCGGGTCGCGGACCAGGTGCGGGCTGCTGCCCTTGAGGACGAGGGTGGTGCCGAGCACCGCGTTCCAGGCACCGGGCGCCAGGGCGCCGGCGCCGATCTGGGCGGCGCAGCCGTCCGTCATCCCGGCGACGATCCGGGTGCCCTCGGGGATGCCGGTGGCGGCCGCGGCGTCGCGGCATACGGTGCCGAGCACGCTCCCGGGGCGCCGCACCTCGGGCAACATCCCTTCGGGGATGCCGAGTTCGGCCATCACCTTGCGTGGCCAGCACTCCTCGACGAGGTGGTAGCCGGTCTTGAGGGCGTGGCTGGCGTCACTGGCGACCTGCCGTCCGGCCAGCCGCCAGGTCACCAGGTCGACCTGGTGGAGGAGCCGGAGGCCGGCGGGCGGCGGCATGTCGGGGCCGGGTGCGTGGTCCAGCAGCCAGCGGAGTTTGGGCAGGGCCCAGGAGGGCTGCATGGTGCGGTAGCCCAGCTCCTGCCAGACCACGCCCCCGGCCTCGTTGACGGCGGCGGCCTGGTCGGCGGCGCGCCCGTCGTCGTACATCAGGCCCGGGGTGCGCGGGGTGCCGTGGGCGTCGGCGAGCAGGATCGTTCCGGAGGTGCCGTCGATGGCCAGCCCGCGGATCCGGCCGGCGTCGATGCCGGCGAGCGCTTCGCGGCAGGCGGCGGACAGCGCGGTCCACCATTCCTCGGGGTCCTGCTCGTGCCGGTTGCCCTCGCGGCGGCTGGTCAGCGGGCGCGAGGCGGTGGCGAGGACCTGCCCGGTGCCGTCGACGGCGGCACAGCGGGCGCTCTGGGTGCCGAGGTCGAGGCCGAGCCAGATGCCGTCGAGGCCGACGGCCGGGTCGGGGCCCGGGGTGGGGGTGTCAGACACGGGTGCCTCCGTCGGGGGTGCCGGTGCGGTGGGTGGGGACGGTGCGGTCGGCGGGGGCCGACGGCGCTTGCGGGGCATCGGCCCGGTCCGGTGCGGGCGACGGGGCCGGCCGTGGATGACCCGGTCCACGCTCCGCGGCACCGCTCCCCCGCCATACCGCGCGGCCCCGCCAGCCGTCCTCCCTGACAGCCGCCCGCCGGCCGAGGAAGTCCTCGTAGAGCGCGGCGTAGAACTGTGCGCGCTCCGGATCCGGGCTCCAACTGCGCTGCATACGGACGTACTTGGCGGCCGCCGTGTGCATGCTGCTCTCGGCGCCGGAGCGGACCAGGCCGGTCAGGAAGGCGCCCTTGGCGCCGAGTTCGGTGTCGCCGGAGCGGGCGGTGGGCACCCCGGTCGCATCGGCGATCAGAGCGCACCAGGCGTCGCTGTTCGCGCCGCCGCCGCACAGCCGCAGTTCGGTGACGTCCGTCCGGGCGGCGGCCAGTGAGTCGCGCAGCACCAGCGAGAGCCCGTCGAAGACGGCGCGCGCCATGTCGGCGCGGGTGTGTTCCAGGGACAGGCCGTGGAAGGACCCGCGGGCGCGCGGGTCGAGGAAGGGGGCCCGTTCGCCTGCCGGGGAGAGGTAGGGCAGGAACATCAGGCCGTGGGCGCCCGGTTCGGACGCGAAGGCCAGCTCGGCGAGTTCCGGCGGTCCGCTCACGCCCAGCGTCCGGGCGGCCCAGCCGAGCACCTCGGCGCCGTTGAGCGTGGGGAAGGCGCGCAGGACCCGTTCCCGGCCGCGGTAGGCGATGTTGATGCCGGACGGTTCGCCGCCGGTGTCGATCTCGGTGCGGACGATTTCGGTGCACAGGGTGGTGCCGAGGATGCTGCACGCCTGGCCGGGGTTGACGACGCCGACGCCGCGCGCGGTGGAGGCGATGTCGTAGGGGGCCATGACGACGGGCAGCCCGGCGGGCAGGCCGAGTTGGCCGGCCGCCTCACCGGTGATCTCGGCGATCCGCTCGGACTCGCCGAGGACGGTGGGCAGCAGCCGGTGGTACGCGCCGAGCCCGAACAGGTCCAGGATCCGCGGGTCGTAGTCGCCGGTGGCGTGGTCGAGGAACGGCGCCGAGGCGTCGGATTCGTCGCTGGCCCGGACGCCGGTCAGGCGCAGGAAGAGCCAGCCGGCGGCGGTGAGTGAGGTGCGGGAGCGGGCGAGGCGGTCCGGGTCGTGGTCGGCGAGCCAGCTGAAGAGGGCGTTGGGCATCCCGGCGCAGGTCAGCGAGCCGTTGCGGCGGAAGGCCGCTTCGAGGACGCCGTCGCGCTGCCAGGCGGTGATCCGGTCGCCGGCCCGGCCGTCGGACCACAGGATGGCGGGTCCGGTGGGGCGGCCGCGTTCGTCGACGAGCCAGGCGCCGTCGCCCTGGGCGGTGAAGGACACCAGCCAGACCGGGTCGGCGGTCTCGGTGAGCACCGTGCGGACGGTGTGGACGACGGCGTTCCAGACGGCGTCCATGTCCTGCTCCGCCCAGCCGGGGTGCGGGCGGAGCACTTCGGTGGCGAGCCGGGAGACCGCCCTCTCCCGGCCCTGGTCGTCATAGACGACGGATTTGATCATCGTGGTGCCGACGTCAATGGCCAGTACGGACATCGCGGGGTCCTTTCACGCCGGGGTCCGGACGGGTGCGCCCGAGGACGCCTCGTCCCCTGCCTCGCTCGCCGGGCCCGGCGAGCCCGGGAGCTTCAGGAAGAGGGCGAGCACACAACTCACCGCGTACATCCCCGCGAAGATCCAGACAACCCCTTCGACGCCGAGCGGCCCGACGAAGAGGGTGACGACGGCGGGCCCGACGAAGGTGCTGGCCCCCGCGCCCAGGTTGAGCGCCGCCAGCGCCTGCCCCTTGTGCTGCGGCTCCAGGGACGGCATGAGGGCCGATATCGGTACATATCCAGCCAGCGTAGCGCCGTAGAACGCGGCCACCACCAGGGCGAGCGGGAAATTGGCCCCTGCCGCGGTCGGGACGTAGAAGAGCAGCAGGGTGCTGACGGTGCAGCCCGCGCCGCCGAACCAGGCGATGGTGCGGCGCCAGCCGAACCGGTCGCCGACCACCCCGAACAGCAGGTTCGCGAAGATATTGGTCGCGAACATCGCGCTGAGCAGGTGCAGCCACTCGGTGAGGCCGAAGCCCACCGTCCTGGTGAAGTGGATCGGCATGATCACGAAGAAGCCGAACTGCGAGGCCGTGTTGATGACCCGTACGACCGCACCGGCGCCGACCCGGGGGTTGCGCCACAGGATCGTGACGCTGCCCAGGAGCGCGGCGGCCGGTCCCGGCCCTTCGCCGCGTGGCCGCCTGCCGCCCCGGTCGTCCCGGACGAGCAGCAGCGCGATCAGTCCGCCGGCGGCCACCAGCGCCAGCGCGGCCCACAGCGTGGCGTACGCGCCGATGTGCGGGATGAGGCCGCCGGCGACCAGCGAGCCGAGGGTGGGCAGGCCGCCGGTGAAGGCGAACCAGAACCAGCCCATGGCGGTGCCGAGGCGGGCCCGGGGCGCCACCCCCGCGATCCACACGAGGAACCCGTAGGCGAACAGCGGGTATCCCAGGCCGCGCAGACCGTAGCCGAGCATCATCAGCGGATAGCTGCTCATGGGGATGGCCAGGATGAGGAAGAGGAGCTGGAAGACGCCCCAGATGCCCAGGCCGGCCCACATGACGCGGCGCGGGCCCCACAGCTCGGACAGGACCCCGGAGAGCCAGGCGGCGACGGCGGCCGCGATCCCGTAGACGGTGAACAGCAGCGCGACCCGGGTGTCCGGGATGCCCCGGTCGCTCAGGTACGGCGAGAGATAGCCGGACTCGACCCCGTCCCCGATCATGAAGAGGAGCAGCCCGAGGTAGCCCCAGGCAAGGGTCGGCGGAATGCCGAGACGTGTGATCAGCGAACGCGGAGGAGCCTGAGGAGCATTCATCGTCGAGTCTCCCCTTTCTGCGGCGGCGGGCCAGTGGGACGGACGAGGCGATCGAACAGCTCGGCCGAAAGGCACGTCAATGGCCGCCGGAATCTTCACATCGGGCCGATGACCTGCCGTGTGGCGTCGCCTCCCGGCCTCCGCCCGGACGTCGCCTCCACCGGGCGCGGTACGTTAAGTCCGTGCGAACATCACGCGGCGAATTCACACCGTGAGCCGCTCACGGCAGACGGCGCGCGCCCTCTGCCGACCCCCTGCCGGGATCCGTACCGACACCCGAGGAGCATGCGATGGACCGGGCCGAGGCCCAGGAGGAGCGGCGCCGCCGGATGCGGGACGCCGTCATCGCCCGCGGGTTCGTGCGCACCGCCGACCTCGCCGGGGAATTCGGCATCAGCCTGATGACCGCGCACCGTGATCTGGACGCTCTCCAGTCGCAGGGCTGGCTGCGCAAGGTGCGCGGCGGCGCCACCGGCCTGCCCTCGGCGCAGTTCCACGGCAGTGTCGCCGAGCGCATGACGACGATGGCGCAGACCAAGCAGCTGCTGGCGCGGGCCGCGGCGACGCTGCTGGTGCCGGGGCAGACGGTGCTGCTCGACGACAGCACGACCTGCCTGATGCTGGCGCACCAGGCCGCCGCACACGTCCCGCTGACCGTGATCACCAACTCGCTGCCGGCGATCACCACCCTCGCCAAGGAACCCGGCATCTCGCTGATCACGCTGGGCGGCGCGTACTTCCCGGCGTACGACGCCTTCATGGGCCTGCACACCGCGGACTCGGTGCGGGCCTTTCGCGCCGATGTGCTCTTCCTGTCCACGACAGCCGTCACCAATGGCCGCTGTTACCACACCTCACCGGAAACAGTGCAGGTCAAGCGGGCAATGATGGAGAGCGCCGACCGCAGTGTGCTGGTCGCCGACCACACCAAGTTCACCAAGGACGGGCTGTACGCGCTGGCGCCGCTGACCGACTTCGACCTGCTGATCGTCGACGACGGGCTGGCGGCCGACCAGGTCCGCGCGGTGCGGGCGGCCGGCACCGAGGTGATGGTGGTCCCGGCCAAGGCGTAGCAGGAGCGCCGGGGAAGGTTCGGGCAACATCGGGAGCACGACCAGCACCGGGAGCGGTCCGCCGGGCCACCGGTACCACCGGCCCCGGGTGGGTCAGCCGTCGCCGAGGCCGAGCAGTGCGGGCTCGTCGGCCAGGTCCCGGAAGGCGGCCCGGGGGTCCTTGAGCAGCTTGCGCTCCTGGAGGTCCATCACCCCGCCGACGGCGCCGATCTCGGCGGCCACCGTCCCGTCGCTCCTGGTGATCCGCTGCTCCATCCGGAACGTCTTGCCCTCGCCCCAGACGAACGCGCAGCTCACCTCGACCTCGTCACCGGCCCGCAGCTCCCGCAGGTAGCGGATGGTCGTCTCGATCGACACCGGGCCGATGCGCCGGTCCACCATGTCGCTCTGCCGGATCCCGCACGCCTGCAGCAGCGACCAGCGGGCGTGCTCGGCGTACTGCAGGTAGACGCTCTGATTGAGATGGCCCTGGGTGTCCGTCTCGTAGCCGCGGACGGTGACCGCGACCGTGAAGGGCTCCGCCGGGTTTGCGGGGTCGGCCGTCCCCGACGTCCGTGCCGCGCTTGTTCCGTCCGCCACCATCGCTCCCGTTCCCCGTGGGCGCCGGCCGCCCCTGGCAGGTCGGGCCCCATTGGCCACTCTGTTCACATCGTAGGCGTGACGAGGGTGTCCCAGCCCACCGTTCGGTCGCACCAGCGCTCCAGCAGCGTGCGGTCGTGGCCGACCGCGAGCAGGCCCGCGCCGCTCTCGGCGCGGTAGGACTCGACGACCGCGACCAGAGCCGCCGTGGTGGAGGCGTCGAGCATCGCGGTCATCTCGTCGCAGATCAGCCAGCGGGGCCGCAGCACCAGCGCGCGGGCCAGGCAGGCCCGCTGCAGCTGCCCGTCGCTGACCTCGTGCGGGCGGCGCCGGAGCAACTCGTCGGTGAGTCCGGCGGCGGTCGCCAACTCCGTCACCCGGCGCGGCACTTCGTCCCGGCGACCGGTCGCGCGCAGCGGTTCGGCGATCAGGTCGGCGAGCCGCATGCGGGGGTCGGCGGAGAGCCGCGGCTGCTGGAAGATCACGCCGTATGCGGTGCGTTGGCGGCGCGGTGCCCGGTGCCGCCAGCCCCCGGCCCGCTCCCCGTCGAGGATCACGTCTCCGGCGTCCGGCCGGTGCAGCAGCGCGGCGACCCGCGCCAGCGTCGACTTGCCGCAGCCGCTGGGCCCCAGCAGGCCGACGGCCTCGCCGTCGGCCACGGTCAGCGAGACGCCGTGCACGACGGGCTCGCGGCGGCCGTATCCGGCGGTGATGTCACGCAGTTCGAGCACGGTGACCGTCCTTCGGGCCGGGTACGCGGCGCGCGGCGGGCACGGCGCCCACCGGGTGGTGGCAGGCGACGCCTTCGGCGGGGCGGGGCAGGGTGTCGCAGGCGGCGGTGGCCCGGTCGCAGCGGACGGCGAAGGCGCAGCCGGCGGGGAGGGCGCCGAGCTCGGGGGGCATGCCGGGAATGGGGGTGAAGGCCCGCTCCGGGAGGGCGTCGAGCAGGCCGCGGGCGTACGGGTGGCGGGGGCCGGGGTGGCCGAAGAAGGCGGTGGCGTCGGCGAGTTCGACGATCCGGCCGGCGTACATGACGGCGACCCGGTCGGCGATCCGCTCGGCCGCCGCCAGGTCGTGGGTGATCATCAGCAGCGCCCGCCCGTCGTCGGCGTGCCGGCGCAGTTCATCGACGGTGCGGTCGACGAGGTCGCGGTCGAGACCGGTGGTGGGCTCGTCGGCGACCAGCAGCGGGGCGTCCCCGACGAGCGCCAGCGCGGTCGCGGCGCGCTGCGCGAGACCGCCGGAGAGCTGGTGCGGATAGCGGTCGAGATGGCCGTCCGGGAACACCGCACGTCGCGCCGCACGCTCCGCCGCCGCACGCAGCCCGGAGCGCGGCTCACCGGTCAATTCCCTGACGGTCTCCTGGAGTTGGGACCGAACGGTGCGTACGGGGGTGAGGTGGGCCGCGGGGCTCTGCGGGACGAGTCCGATGCGGCGGCCGCGGACCGCGGCGGCCAGCTCCCGTTCGGAGGCGGTGAGCAACTCCACGTCCGTGCCGCCCCCTTCGCCGCCGCTCAGCCGGGCGGAGCCGGCCGTCCGCGCGTTGCCCGGCAGCAGTCCGAGCAGCGCCGACGCGAGGACGGACTTGCCGCAGCCGCTCTCACCGACCAGGGCCAGGCACTCGCCGGGCGCGAGGTCGAAACCGGCGTCGCTGACGGCGGCGATGTGCCGGCCACCGCGCATCCGGAAGCGGACGGACAGCCCGCGTACGGAGAGGAGGGGGGCGGGCGCGGCGGGCGGCGCCAATGCCGGCTTGTGCGCGGGCGGGTTCACAGCATCAGCTCCGATCGGCGGCGCGGGTTGATCCGTTCGCGCCAGGCTCCGGCCAGGCCGGCGATGGCGAGGGTGGGGACGATGATGAAGAGGCCGGGGAAGAGCGTCGGCCACCAGTCGCCGGCCAGCAGGGAGCTGCGGGCGGAGTTGACCATGATGCCCAGGCTCGCTTCATGGGCGGGCAGGCCCAGACCCAGGAAGGACAGGGCGGATTCGTGCCAGATCGCGTGCGGGACCATCAGGACGGCTGCCAGCCCGGCCTGTGGCAGCACCCCCGGCAGCAGATGCCGGACCGTCACCCGCAGGCGTGAGGCGCCGCCGGAGACCGCCGCGTCGACGTAGGGGCGGGAGCGCAGCGAGAGCACCTCGGCCCGCACGATGCGCGCGGTGGACAGCCAGTGGGTCAGCGCCACCGAAATGATCACCGGCCAGACGCCGGGCCGGAACATCGCCACGATGAAGATGCCCAGCAGCAGGTGCGGCACGGACGAGAAGAGGTCCACCACCCGCATCACGGCGCGGTCGGCCCAGCCGCCCAGCGCGCCGGCGAGCGCGCCGACCGCCGTGCCGATGACGGTGGCGGCCAGCGCCGCGACCACTCCGACGAGCAGTGAGACGCGCAGTCCGTAGACGCAGCGCAGCAGCAGATCGCGGCCGACGTCGTCGGTGCCGAAGGGGTGCGCGGCGGACGGCGCCCGCAGCTTGGCGGCCAGATCGACGGCCTGCAGGTCGAGCGGGACGAGCAGTGGCACGAGCAGTACGGCGAGGACCACGGAGGACGCCAGGGCAGCGCAGACGCGTACCCGCAGGGTGCGGCTGCCGGCGGCGGCGCGCCGCCCGCCGCGCCGCTCGTGCCGGACCGCTGGGGTCCGCGGCCCGGCGTCCGCGGCCTCCGGCAGCGTGGTGTCAGCCATCGAAAGCCACCCTCGGGTCGGCGAGTCCGTACAGCAGGTCGGAGAGCAGGTTCCCGGCGAGGACGGCGGCGGTGGCGAGCACGGTCAGCGCGGCCAGCAGCGGGAAGTCCACGGCGGTCGCCGCCTGGACGGTGGCCGCGGCGATGCCCGGCCAGCTGAAGACGGTCTCGACCAGCAGCGCGCCGGTGATCAGTTCCGGCACCCGGGAGCCGATCAGGGTCAGCACCGGCAGCAGACCGGAACGCAGTGCGTGCTGGAGCAGCACGGTGCGCTCGCGCAGTCCGCGTGCCCGCGCGCCGCGCACCGGATCCTCCTCCAGGGCGTCGCCGACCCCCTGCCGTACGTACAGCACGAACCACGGGAGTTGGGAGACGGCGAGGACGAGGGCGGGGAGCACGATGTGGCGGGCGATCTGGCCGGCCGTCGCGACCTCGCTGCCGGTGTCGGTGAGCCCGCCGGCGGGCAGCACGCCGAGTTTCAGCGCGCACAGCCAGACGGCGAGCAGGCCGAGCCAGAAGGGCGGTGCGGCCTCCAGCGCGTAGGCGAGGGAGGTGACGGCACGGTCGAGGAGTCCGCCGCGCCGCCGGGCCGCCAGCACTCCGAGCAGGGTGCCGGCGGCGACGGCGACGGTGAACGCGAGGGCGCACAGCAGCACCGACCAGCCGATGCGTTCGCCGATGACCTGGGAGACCGGTGCGCGCAGGGTCGCGGAGTCGCCGAGGTCGCCGCCGAGGGCGGCGGTCAGCCAGTCCCACCAGCGGGTGAGCAGCGGCTGGTCGACGCCGAGGTTGTGCCGGATCTGGTCGAGGTTGTCCTGGGAGGCGGTGAGCCCGGCGGTGCCGGCGTATGCGCGTACCGGGTCGAACGGTGAGGCGGCGGCGATCGCGAACACCCCGAGGGTGACGGCGAGCAGGACGGGCACGGCGAGCAGCGCCCGCCGTCCCGTCATCCGCGCCATCGGCCCCCAGGGCAGGGACGTCAGCGCGCTCACGTGGCGGGCTGCCAGTCCTCTACGTTCCACCAGGGGCCGGAGGCCAGGCCGTGGTCGTGCGGCTCGATCTGGGTGGAGAGGTTCTTCCAGCGGTCACCGATCACGTAGAGGTGGTCGATGTGGGTGAGGAAGATGTACGCGGGGTCGTCGACGAGCTGCTGCTGGACGGCGTCGTAGGCGGCCTTGCGCTGGTCCTTGTCGTCGGTGCGCCGGGCCTCGACGAGCTTGCCGTCGACGGTCTTGTTGCCGTAGCGGGACATGTTGTTGAAGCCGTCGCCGGCGAGCGAGGAGTGCAGCAGGAGGTACTGGTCGAAGTCCGGGTCGGCGGGGCTGCCGCCGCCGGCCAGCACCGCGTCGTGCTTCATGTTCGGCTCGATGGCCTCCCAGGTGCCGGACTCGACCTTGGCCTCGATGCCGGCCTTCTTGGCGTCGGAGGCGAAGGCGAGTGCGTGCTCCTGGCGCAGCTTGTCGCCGGAGAGGTACCAGAGGGTGAAGGAGGCCCGTCGGCCGTCCTTCTTCCGTATGCCGTCGCCGCCCTTCTTCCAGCCGGCGGCGTCCAGGATGTGCTCGGCCTTTTTCAGGTCGTGCGGGCGCTCGGTGCCCTTGGCGAACCACGGGCTGTCGGTGGGGGCCGGCCCGTAGGCGGGCTTGCCGGCGCCGTTCAGGATGCCCTTGACCATGGCCTCGCGGTCCACGGCGACGTCCAGCGCTTGGCGTACGGCCTTGTCGCCGGTGACCGGGTTGGCGGTGGGCAGCGTGACGTTGCGGTAGTCGAACGTCTTCGCGGTCAGCGTCCGGCGGCCCGTGCCGGCGTTGCCGTCGCTGCCGTCCTTGAAGGTGGCGGCGAGGTTGGGCGGCAGGATGGCGCCGTCGAGGTCGCCGGAGCGCAGGCGGGTGGCGCGGATGTCGTCGTCCTTGATGATCGCCATGGTGAAGTGCTTCACCTTCGGCGCACCGCCCCAGTACGACGGGTTGGCCTTGAAGGCGAGCTTCTCGCCCTTGGACCAGGTGGTGAGGACATACGGGCCGGTGCCCACGGGCTTGGTGGTGAACGCGCCGTGGTTGACGTCCTGCTTGCCTGCGATGTGCTGGGGGGCGATGGGCAGGACGGTGCGCTCGGCGAACGGCGCGTAGGGGTACTTCAGGTGGAAGACGACGGTGTGGTCGTCCTTCTTCTCGACCCTGTCGACGGCGTCCAGCTCCGTCTTGGAGGCGTTGTTGGTCTTCTCGTCGAGGATCGTCCCGTAGGTGAAGACGACATCGTCGGCGGTGAAGGGCTGCCCGTCGCTGAACTTCACGCCCTTGCGGAGCGCGAAGGTGTAGGTCTTGCCGCCGTCCGTGACCTCGGGCAGCGCGGCGGCCAGGGCCGGCTTCAGGTGCATCCCGGCGTCGTGGGTGAGCAGCCCGTCGAAGATCTTGGAGTTGCCGTCCTTGCCGTATCCCAGCAGCGGGCTGAGCGTCTCCGGTTCGTACGCGATACCGACGACGGCGGTGTCCTTGCCGCCCCCCGCGGTGCCCCCGCGGCCGTCGTCCGGCGCCGAACAGGCCGCCGCCGCGAGCGCCACGGTACCTGCCAGCGCCGCGGCGGCCACTCCCCGTATGGACCGGACCGTCATGCCCACTCCCCTAATGAAGATTGACTGTTATTGCGAATACCTCGCAATTAAACAGCATGTAAAGGAGTGGTCATGAAGGGGTTGCCGAATTCGCCGCGCGGCTCAGGCTCCCGTCTTCAGCGTGAGGTTCCACTTCGCCAGGGCCTCGTTCACCGGCTGGAAGATCGTGAGGGTGTCGCCGCCGCTGCCGCAGGTGGCGCTGTTGCCGCCGGAGTGGATGCCGACGGCCTGCGGGTCACCGGGCTGGGTCACGTACGAGCCGCCCGAATCCCCGGGCGCCGAGCAGGAGTTGGTGAACGACAGGCCCTCGACGACATCGGTGCCGTAGTCCACGGTCTGATCGGTCCGGGTGATCTCGCCGCAGTGCCAGCCGCTGGCCTCGCCGGAGCGGCACACCGAGGTGCCCACCACACCGTCCTGCGAACCGGTCACCGTCACCGGCGCACCGCCCTGACCGGCCACATCCGGCGTCAGCGTCCAGCCGGTTCCGGTCACGTCGACGAGCCCGAAGTCGCCCTCGCGGCCGTTCACGCTGTGGTTGCCGCCCTCGTTGGAGGTGCCGATCCGGCTGCCGTCCTTGCCGTACGCGACCTGGTCGGCGTTGTTGGTGCAGTGACCGGCCGTCACGAAGCCCTTGTAGGCGGACGAGCCGGTCACCGAGAAGCCGATGGAGCAGATGCCCTCGTTGCCGGGGCTCCACTTCTCACCGCCGACGACCGTCCCGGCCTGCTGGCGCGGCGCCCGGTCGGTGCGCGCGACGCGCACGGGGATGCGCCCCGGCGCGGCGAGGTCGCGCACGACCTTCTCGAAGGTGTCGGTCTCCGCGACGCGGGACCGGCGGTCGACGTCGACGACGACCCCGTTGGCACGCTCGTCCACACCCCAGCCGGTGACACCCGGCACCCCCTCCCCCGCACGGTCGGCGATCCGGCGCACCAGCACGGTCAGTGCGTCATGACTGTGCTTGACCGTCCTGGGCACCGCCCCGGCGTCCCGCACCCGCTTGGCGTCCGCGGCGCCGGTGACCGCGACGACGAGCTTGCCGGTCGTCTTGTCGAACCACATCCCGGCGGGCGGCGCGCTCAGCACCCGGCGCACCGCGACCGCCGCGCGCTGCGCCTCGGCCTCCTGCGCGAGCCGGACCCGGGCCTGATCGGGCGTCAGCCCCAAGTCGCGGCGCATCGCATCGAGCATGCCGCGGGCCGAGGGAGGAGTGGGGTCGGGCCGGGGCGCGGCATGCGCCTGGCTGAGCGGACCGGCGGCCACCATGACGGCGGCCACGGTCGCGCCCCAGAGGGCTGCCTTGCGAGAGCGGCGTTGCATCGGGGATCTCCTCGCGGTGTCGAGTAGACGTCGGATCCGGCCTGTTGAGCCTTGCCGACCCCGACGCATGCCACACGAGGGCGGTCCGCGCATCATGGTCCGGTGCCGCCCGACTCCTCACGCCAAGTCCCCGCCACCCACGGCCCGGACGCACTCCGCCGCCTTCCCGAAGCCCTCCGCAACGTCGCCTACTCGGCGGCCCGCCATCCGGGAGCGGTGACACCTGAATGCCCGTCAGCTGATGACGGATCGTCAGTCAAAGGGCCCGCCACCGCCCTTGCCGGGCCGACCGCCTCGCATCCTCCCGATCTCACCGCGGGAGCGAACTGCCAGCGCTACGCGTACGCCGTGCTCGGCCACTTCGGGCTGCGGATACCGCCGCTGCGCTCGGCGGAGCTGTGGGCGGACACGGCGGCAACCCGCCGCGCCCACCCACCGCACCACCTGGACCTGGTGCTCTTCGACGCCGGACCGGTCCCGGGACGGCCCCCCGGGTACGGCGCGCATGTCGGTGTCCACTGGGCCCCCGACCAGGTCCTCCACCTGTGCCGGGAGAGCGGCGTCCCGGTGGTGTGGTCCTACGCCGACTTCGCGGCCCGGCCGCGCTACGCGCGCTTCCTGGGGGCGAAGCGGGCCGTCGCGTCAGTCGGCGAGGCCGACCGGTGACCCGGACCACGGCGGCACTCCGGCAGCTCCACGGACTGGCCAGGACCCGGGCCTTCGGTGGCGCCGTGGGAGGCGACCTGCTCATCAAGGCCGGTCTCGACGCCCTGCTCGCCGGGGCCGACGTCCCGTCGCTCTCGTGGCTTGCCGGACTCGGACGGAACGAGGAACCCGAAGCCCCCGCGGCGTTCGACGCGGTGCTGGAGGAGCTGGGGCTGACCGTTCCGGCTCCCGGGGGCCCGGCCGCCGCCGAGTGGGCCATGGCCTGTTGGATCGCCGAGCAGATGCTCGACGGCTTGGTGGAGCCGGCGGCGGGTGCGGACCGGATCTGGCTGCACTGCGCCTACGGACGCCACGACCCGGGGCTCCTGGGGCCGATGGTGAGCTGCGCCACCGGGCTCGCCGAGAGCGCCGAGGAAGGGGACAGCGAACGGTTCGCCGTACACGAGGCGGAAGCGCTGCGCGCCGCCCGCGTCCTGCTGGGCCGGGACCCGGGCCCGTCCGGGCAGCCGACAACGGCCGGAGCCTCCTGGTAGGCGGTCCCGGAGCCGGTCGCCTCAGAAGCCTCCGCCGCCGTCGAAGCCGCCGCCACCACCGAAGCCGCCACCGTCGCCGAAGCCACCGCCGTCCCCGAACCCGCCGCCGAAGTCGCCGGAGTTGAAGTCGGAGCCGGAGTAGTCCCCGCCGTCGACGCCACCGAAGTCGCCGCCGTAGGCCTGCGACGACATCATGTTGCCGAGCACGGTGCCCACCAGGAGGCCGGGCAGCAGACCGCCGCCGAAGTAGCCGCCGGCCCAGGGGCCGTAGGCGGGGCCCGCGTCCCAGTAGGGGCGGTCGCCGTAGGGGGTTCGCACGGTGCGCGCCATCGGCTCATGCCCCTCGTCGAGGCGGGTCTTGTCCGCGGCGCAGACCGGGACGGTGCGTTCCGTGCCGCCGGACGGCGACCACTGGACGTCGGCGACGGACGGGCCGTGCCGCGGGTCGAAGAAGCAGGGCAGCCGGCGTTCGGGCAGCGGTTCGCCCTCGCGTCGCGCGGCGAGGGTCGCGAGCGAGAACCGCCCGTCCTCCAGCGCCTCGGTCACCGCCTTGACGTCGCCGGGGTGTTCCGCCTTCCCCATGGCCGACTTGGCGTTCTCGTACGCGTCCAGCGCATGGCTGTAGTCGGCGCGCATCGCGTCGTCGGCGCCCGCCTCACCGGGGCTGAAGTCGAGGCGGTCGAGCTCCTCACCGAAGGCGGTGATGTCCTCGTCGACGACGACCCGCAGGTCGTCGAGTGCGGCGCGCTCGGCCTCGGCCCGCTTCTGCTTGTTGCGGCGGGCGATGGCATACGCGCCACCGCCGCCCACGACGACCAGCGCACCCAGCCCGATGGCCGCGCCGCTGCCGAATCCGCTGTCGTTACCGCCGCCCCAGGCTGCGGGCGTATGGCCGTTGGCCTGGCTGTCGGCGGAGTCGACGAAGCTGTTGAGGCGTTCGTTGACCGTCGGGTAGTTGGAGCGCTTGACCTCGCCGACGAGGTTCTGGACGGCGTTGCGCGGCATCACCCGGGGGTCGGCTCCGGCGTTGAAGCCGTTGCCGAGCTCGACGGCGTAGACACCGCTGATGCCGACCTTGCCGCGCAGGTCCGCCAGGAGGTTCGCGGGCGGGAATTCGTCGGCCCGCGGCAGCACCGCGACGAAGATCGGCTTGCCGGAGTCCTTGATCTTCTTGGTCAGGGCGTCCGCGTCGGAGGAGGAGAGCAGGTCGGAGGCGCGCGGATCGACGTAGACGGGGCCTTGCTTCAGCGACGCGGCCGCGTCGTCCAGCCCGCCGGCCGCATGAGCACCGGGCGCCATCGCGGCGACCACCGCCAGCAGAGCGGCCACCAGCAGGAGTACCGGTCCGAGCAGCACACGACGGGTTGCGGTGTTCATATGTACGACGCTACCTGAACCCGACTTTCCGGACACCATCGAAGGGGTGGCGACTTTCGGGCGGCGAGCCCGCGGCGCCGGGGGCAGTGTCCGCCGTCTTCGGCTACCCGGCGTGCGGGAGGTGCCCATACAGGTGATCACACCGCGTGCCGTTTTTGATGATCAAGGTCACCGGGGATGTCTCGGCCCGTCCTTCCCCCCGAGGAAACGAGAAGACGATGCGCAGGGCCGCCTCGATGACCAGGGACGTGGCCATCACCATCGCCGCCACCGCCGCCGGCTGCTGGCTGGTGTTCGCGGTCGCCCCGTCCCAGGGGGGCGGTCAGAAGGGGGCGTCCGCGGACCACACCGCCACGCCCGGCCATGCCGGCGCCCCCGGCCGCAACGGCTCCGCCGCACGCGCCGCCACCTCCGCCCTGGGCGGGGACCCCGCGCCGGCCACCACCGCCGCGCCGGCACCGACCACCGCACCGACCCCTCGGGAGGCGGACCGGATCGAGGTGACGGCGCCGATCGAAGGCCTCAGCTTCCGGGTGAACGGCAGCTTCTCCGTCGCGTGGACCAACAACACGGGCGAGGACGTGGACGTGTGGCTCACCACCCGTACCGGTTCCGAGGACTCCGAGCGGCTGGCGCTGGTCGCCCCGCGGGCGGGCGCCGGCGCGCAGGGCGAGGCGCTGGTGACGCTGCCGCTGGTGCCGCCGGGCGCCTCCTACGCGCTGGAGGTGGCGGTGGAGACCGGCAGTGCCGCCGACTACAGCAGGCCCTTCGCCGTCACCGCCTGACCGCAGGCGACGGGCCCGGTGGCCGGAGCGCCGCTCCGGACCGCCGGGCCCTCCCCCCTTTCCCCTCCCCTCGCCCCTCCCCCTAGGGCGCGCTCAGGGCGACCAGGTCCGCGAGGCTGTCGCGGTGCCGGCCGGGCGTGCCGAGGGCGATCTCGTCGCTCTTGGCGCGCTTGAGGTACAGGTGCGCCGGGTGTTCCCAGGTCATGCCGATGCCGCCGTGCAGCTGGATGCATTCCTCGGCGGCCCGCACCGCCACCGGGGCGCAGTACGCCTGGGCGACGGCCACCGCCACCGCCGCGTCGGGGCTGCCGGTGGCCAGCGCGTCGGCGGCGTTGCGGGCCGCGGCGCGGGCGGAAGCGACGTCCAGCCAGAGGGCGGCCATGCGGTGTTTGAGCGCCTGGAACGACCCGACGGGACGGCCGAACTGGGTGCGCTCCGCCGTGTGGCGCACGGTTTCGGCCAGGCACCACTCGGCGACCCCGAGCTGTTCGGAGGCGAGCAGTCCGGCGCCCGTGAGCAGCGCGCGTTCCACGGCGGCACGGGCGGTGTCCCCGGTGGCCAGGAGGCGGCCGGAAGCACCGTCGAGGGTGAGGTGTCCGAGGGGGCGGGTGAGGTCGAGCGGCGTGACCGGCTCGGTGCGTACGCCGTCCGCCGGGGCGGCGACGGCGTAGAGCGCCGGGCCGTCCGGACCCAGGGCCGGGACGAGCAGGACCTCGGCCGCCGCGGCATCGGCGACCGAGGTGACCCGGCCGGTGAGCGTGCCCCGTGCGTCGGCGCGCACCGCGTCATGGGCCGGCCCGCCCGGTGCGGTGGGCAGCGGCACGGCGAGGGCGCCGACGGTGCCGCCGCCGGCGAGCGCGGCGAGCAGCCCGGTGGCCTCCTCCTGGTCCGGGGCGCAGCCGAGCAGGGCGGTCACCGCGAGGACCGCGCTGGTCAGGTAGGGGGCGGGGGTGACGGAGCGGCCCAACTCCTCCAGGACGACAGCGGCCTCGCGGGCGGTCGCGCCCTGCCCGCCGAGCTTCTCGGGCACCAGCAGGCCGGCCGCGCCGATGTCCGTGGCGAGGGCGCGCCACAGCCCTCTGTCGTAGGGGATGTCCGATTCCAGGGCGGCGAGGACGGTGGCCGGATCGCTGCGGTCGGCGAGCAGCGACCGTACGGCGGCGCGCAGGGCCTCCTCGTCCTCGGAGTAGAGGAGGTCGGGGTCGGGCGTCGGGGCGCCGGGCCCGGCGGTGGGGGCGGTCATCGGGGGAGGTCCTTCCACGCGACGTCCTTGTCGGTACGCGGCTCGGGCGGCAGCCCCAGTACGCGTTCGGCGACGATGTTCAGCAGCACTTCGGAGGTGCCTCCCTCGATGGAGTTCCCCTTGGCACGCAGGTAGCGGTAGCCGGCCTGGCGTCCGGTGAAGTCGACGCCCTCGGGGCGGCGCAGCGTCCAGTCGTCGTAGGTCAGGCCGTCCTCGGCCCGGAACTCCACCTCCCAGCCGCTGATCTCCTGGGCGAGGCGGGCGAAGGCCAGCTTCAAGCCGCTGCCCTCCGGTCCGGGCTGGCCCTTGGTGAGCTGCTGGCGCAGCCGTTCTCCGGTGAGGCGGGCGACCTCGGCGTCCACCCACAGCCTCAGCAGCCGCTGGTGGGTGTCGTGGGTGCGCAGGTCGGGGTGTGCGCGCCAGGCCGCGGCGGCGACGCCGATCATGCCGCCCTCGCGGGGCATCCGGGCGCCGCCGATGGCGACCCGCTCGTTCATCAGCGTGGTCTGAGCGACCCGCCAGCCCTCGCCGACCTCGCCGAGGCGGTGGGCGTCGGGGATCCGGACACCGCTGAGGAAGACCTCGTTGAACTCGGCCTCGCCGGTGATCTGGCGCAGCGGCCTGACGTCGACGCCGGGGTCGGTCATATCGCAGATGAAGTACGTGATGCCGCGGTGCTTGGGCAGCGTGGGGTCGGTGCGGGCGATGAGGATCGCCCAGCGGGCCTGGTGGGCGCCGGATGTCCAGACCTTCTGGCCGTCGACGGTCCAGTCCGCGTCGTCGCGCCGCGCGCGGGTCGCGAGCGCGGCGAGGTCGGAGCCGGCGCCGGGCTCGCTGAACAGCTGGCACCACACCTCCTCGCCGGTCCACAGCGGGCGCAGGAAGCGCTGCTTCTGCTCGTCGGTGCCGTAGCGCAGGAGGGTGGGCGCGGCCATGCCGAGGCCGATGCCGATGCGGCGCGGGTCGTTGTCGGGGGCGTCCGCGGCCGCCAGTTCGGCGTCGACGACGGCCTGCAGGGCGCGCGGGGCGTCCAGTCCGCCGAGCCCGGCCGGAAAGTGCACCCAGGCGAGCCCGGCGTCGAATCGGGCGCGCAGGAACTCCAGCGGTTCGGTGGTTGCGGGCGGGTGTGCGGCGAGCAGTGCGGCGGTGCGCCGGCGCAGGTCCTCGGCGTCGGTCATCGGGCGTCCTCCGCTTGCGGGTCGAGCCCGGGGAGGACGACGAGCCGTCCGGTGGAGGTGCCGTCGGCGACGCGCTGGACGGCCTCGGCGGCGCCGTCCAGCGGGACCCGCCCGCCGATCAGCGGTTTGATGACGCCCTGCGCCGCGAGCTTGGTGAGCTCGTCGTGGCAGGCGTCGATGGAGGCCGGGTCCTTGGTGTTGTAGAGGCCCCAGTGCAGGCCCAGGATCGCGTAATTCTTCACCAGGGCGTGGTTGAGGGCGGGGGTGGGGATGGCGCCGCCGGCGAAGCCGACGACGATGATGCGGCCCTCGAAGGCGATGCATTTGACGGACTTGGCGTAGGCGTCGCCGCCGACCGGGTCGTAGACGACGTCGGCGCCCCGGCCGCCGGTGGCTTCCTTCACGCCGGCGATGATGTCGTCGCTGCGCCGGTCCAGGACCACGTCGCAGCCCAGTTCGCGGGCGATGCGGGCCTTTTCCGCGCCGCCGACGACGCCGATGACATGGGCGCCGGCGGCCTTGCCGAGCTGTACGGCGGCGCTGCCGACGCCGCCGGCCGCCGCGTGCACCAGCAGGGTCTCGCCGGCCTGGAGGTGCGCGCGGCGGTGCAGTCCGAACCAGCCCGTCTGGTAGCCGATGTGGAGCGCGGCGGCCTCGGCGTCGTCGAGTGCCTCGGGTGCCGGGCGTACGGTCCGGGCGTCGACCACCGCGAGTTCGGCGAATCCGCCGTCCGGCAGCGGCGGCTGGGCGAGGACCCGCGCGCCGATCTCACCGGTGGCGCCCTCCCCCACGGCGAGCACCTCGCCGCAGATCTCCACGCCGGGGGTGAACGGCAGGGGCGGCCGGACCTGGTACTGGCCGCGGCACAGCAGCGCGTCCGGGAAGTTGATGTTGGCGGCCCGTACGCGCAGCAGCAGCTGCCCGGGGCCCGCCTGGGGGTCCGGCACCTCTTCCAGCCGCATCACTTCACGCGGTTCGCCGTTCGCGTGTACGCGCCATGCCTTCACCTGGTGCCTCCACAGACCTCGGATACGCGGGTGGCGCGGGGCGCGGTGGCCCCTTCGCCACCGGCATACTAAGCGGTCGGTATCCCTGAGGGAACAGTCTCCGGCAGACCGTCCCGCTCCCCGGGGCCGTCCCCGCCCAGCCTGGTACTGACAGGGACACGCTCGCGGCCGGGCGATGCAGCACACTGACCGGCATGGACTCACCCGCCCTGGACACACCCGCCGAGTTGGGGAACTTCCTGCGCACCCGCCGTGCCCGGCTGCGGCCCGAGGACGTCGGGCTGGTCCCGTACGGCACGCGCCGCCGCGTCCCCGGCCTGCGCCGTGAGGAACTCGCGCAGCTGGCCGGCGTCAGCGTCGCCTATTACACGCGCCTCGAACAGGGGCAGAGCCACAACGCCTCGGACGGCGTCCTGGACGCACTGGCCCGCGCCCTGCGGCTGACCGCCGACGAAGAGGCGCATCTGCGCGATCTGGCCCGCCCCGCACAGCCCCGCCGGCGCCCCGCCGTACGCCCCGACACCGTCCGCCCCGGCGTGCAGCAGCTGCTCGCCGCCGTGGCCGGGGTGCCGGCCGTCGCGCTCGGGCCGCGCTTCGAGATCCTGGCGTGGAACCGCCTCGGGCATGCGCTGGTCGCCGGACATCTGGACTTCGACAGCCCCGGGCGCCCGCAGCACCGCCCCAATGCCCAGCAGCTGCTCTTCCTCGACCCGCACACCCGCGAGCTGTATCCGGACCGCGAGGAGGAGACCCGGCGGGCCGTCTCCTCGCTCCGGGTGGCGGCGGGAGCCCACCCCGAGGACCGGCAACTCGCCGAACTGATCGGCGAGTTGTCGATGAAGTCGACCGAGTTCAGCACCCTGTGGTCACGCCATGTCGTCAGCAACTGCACCTTCGGCACCAAGCGCTTCCACCATCCGCTGGTGGGCGAGATGGAGCTGGCGTTCGAGATGCTGCAGACGCCCGACGGCTCCGGGCAGGGCGTGCTGATGTACACCGCCGCGGACGGTTCGCCGTCCGCGGCGGCGCTGCACCTACTCGCCGCGGAGCGCGGCCCAGGAGTCCGGGTCCTCGAACCCGAGCGCCCATAGCCCGGTGCCCCGCACCCCGTACTTCTTCAGCAGCGGCATCTGGGCCCGTACGCCCCGCGCGTCCTGGTACCAGACCTCGTGCTCCTCGTCGGCCTGCCGGTAGGTGAAGTGCGGGGTGCCGGACGCCGCGTCGAAGCGGTAGGTGGCGCCCTCCTGCTTGCGCAGCGCCTCGGCCTCCTTCCACGTCACGTGCCCGGCACCGCCCACGGTGCCCTTGACCCAGTCCCAGCCGTAGCCGGGGAACGCCACCTCGATCTTGTGCTTCGGGATGGTGTTCGTGGCGTAGCGCAGGAATTCCTCGTACCAGCCCTTGGATGACAGCGGCCCGGACTCGCCGCCCGACCAGTGCAGGTCGTACCCCATGATCCGGACCCGGTCGGCGACCTTGCCGAGGTGGGCGTAGTCGTAGGCCTCGCCCGTCCCCCAGGCGCGGGCCAGCACGGTGACCACGCACTCCTTGCCGCGGGCGTGCAGCCGCGCGCACAGGTCGGAGGTGAGGGCGTTGTATCCGGTCCTGACGCGTTCGCGGGCCGCCTTGTCCCCCGTCACCGCCATCTTCTCGTAGTCCAGATCGACGCCGTCGTACGTGCGGCTCTCCACCATCCGCAGCAGGGCATCGACATGCTCGCCGCGTTTTTGCGGATCGTGCGTCAGGTCGCCCATCGCGTCGGCGTCGAGGGTCTCGGTCACAGTGGGCACGACCTTGATACCGGCACGGTGCAGTCCGTTGATGATGCGGCGGCGCCCGGCGCCGTCATGCCCCTTGACCCCGGCCGAAGTGGCTTCGTACCAGAAGGGGCTGACGGTGTGCAGTTGGGAGGCGTGCTGAAGGGCGTCCTGGTAGGCGGCTTCGACGTCGTCCCAGTAGGGCAGCCAGGCCGAGCCGGTGCGCCGGGCGGCGGCCGCCCGTGCCTTGGCGTCGGCAGCATCGGAATCGGCGAGTTCGGATGCGGTCCGCCCTCCGGGGCCCGGTGGGGCCACGGCCACGGCCGCCGGGATGAGAGGTCCGACGAGGGTCGCCGCGGCCAGCAGGAGCGCGAGGCCGGGGCGCGGGCGCGCCCGGGATGCTGATGCTTGGTCCATTTCCCGAGCTTCACCCGCCGCTCGGGGACACGCCCCGTCAGAGCCGCCGAACGGACGGCCGATCGCTCACCACGCCCGGAACGCTCTGCCGTACGGGTGGCGGCGCCTGACGGTGCGTGAGGCGTGCGCGCCGTGGGCCGGGCCCCCGGTCCTTACGTACGCCCCGCCCGCTCCTGGGCGTCTTGCATCTCCTCGGACGGGCGCGCCCAGCGGGCCCGCACCACCCGGAAGCCGGCCGTCTCGCAGGCGTCACAGACGAGTTCGTCGTCGTCGACGACATGCCGGACCTCGCGGCCGCGGGCGATCCGGCGCAGGATCTCCAGCTTGGTCAGCCGCGCCGGACGGCGGTCGTCGTGCGGGCGCATCCACAGCCGGCCCTCGGGCAGGCCGTGCTCCGCGAGCCAGGCCAGGGTGTCGCGGCGGCAGCGCTCGGGGCGGCCGGTGAGGTAGACGACCTCGCAGTCCTCGGCGTTGCGCAGCGCCAGGGCGACGCCCTCGGCGAGTGGCGGGTCCTGGGTGGCGGCGGCGAAGAAGGCCTTCCAGTCGCGCGGGGCGCGGGTGAGCAGATCCTGCCGGTGACCGGAGTCGGCGAGGGTGCCGTCCAGGTCGAAGACCGCCAGGGGACGCGCCGTCATGCCGTTGCCGCCTTCTTCCTCGGGTGTTCCCGCCGCCGTTGTGCCGGCTGCACGTGTCCCTCCGTCAGGGTGACCTCGATCCGGCCGGATTCGATGCCCTGTGCGAGGGAGAGGTGATCGTACGCGACCTCGGCGCAGGTCGCGGTGTCCATCCGGAGGCGGACGTCGGGGTGCTCGGCCGGTCCCTCCGCGTAGCGCGCGCCGGGCGCGTCACCGAACCCGCCGCCGTCCGGTCCGGCGTCGCCGAGGACGACGTGGAACTCGCCCTCGTCGAGGGTGACGTCGACGACCTCGATGGCGCCGCCGGCCTCCGGCCCCGTACTGAAGTGCCGGACGAGGCGGGCGATGAGAGGGACCGCGAACCAGTGGGCGCGGACGGCGTCGGTGGGGCGCTTCTCGTCGAGGGCGGGGGCGCCCCAGTCGGCGAGGGCGGTGAGGGTGGGCAGCAGGCCGCGGCCCCGGGCGGTGAGTTCGTAGACGAAGGCGGCGCCGGGCGGGGTGAGCCGGCGGCGGGTGACGAGGCCGTCGCGTTCCATGTCCTTGAGGCGGGAGGCGAGCATGTCGGTGCTGACGCCGGGCAGGTCGGCGTGCAGGTCGGTGTAGCGCCGGGAGCCGCCCAGGAGTTCCCGGACGATCAGGAGCGTCCAGCGGTCGCCCACGGTGTCCAGGGCCCGTGCGACGGCGCAGTACTGGTCATAACTTCGACGCGGCATGACACCAGCATAGACATGTGGTTGGATTTTCCAAGTTGGGACTTGGTAAAACCAAGTACGGTGTGCCGACAATGCAGGGGAACGACGCACCACCGAAGACGGATGCCGCCGCGGCACGCGGTGAGCGAGGACCGGGAGGCCGCCGCATGCAGTTCAAGCAGTCGAACAAGATGGCCGACGTCTGCTACGAGATCCGCGGGCCGGTGATCCGCCACGCGGACGCCCTGGAGGAGGCCGGCCACAGCGTGCTGCGGCTGAACACCGGAAACCCGGCGCTCTTCGGCTTCGAGGCCCCCGAGGAGATCCTTCAGGACGTGATCCGCCACCTCTCGGGCGCACACGGCTACACCGACTCGCGCGGCATTCTCTCCGCCCGCCGCGCGGTGGCCCAGCACTACCAGCAAAGCGGGCTGCCGGACGTCGACGTCGATGACATCTACCTCGGCAACGGCGTCTCCGAACTCGTCTCGATGGCGGTCCAGGCGCTGCTCGACGACGGCGACGAGGTGCTGATCCCGGCCCCGGACTTCCCGCTGTGGACCGCCGTCACCACGCTCGCCGGCGGCAAGGCCGTGCACTACCTCTGCGACGAGTCCGCGGACTGGCTGCCGGATCTCGACGACCTCGCCTCGAAGATCACCGACCGGACCCGGGCGATGGTCATCATCAACCCCAACAACCCCACCGGCGCCGTCTACCCCCGCGAGCTCCTGGAGGGCATGCTCGACCTCGCCCGGCGTCACCAGCTGATGGTCTTCGCCGACGAGATCTACGACCGGATCCTCTACGACGACGAGGTCCACCACCACGCCGCGGAGGTCGCCCCCGACCTGGTGTGCCTGACCTTCAGCGGCCTGTCCAAGTCCTACCGCGTCGCCGGATTCCGCTCCGGCTGGGTGGTCGTCACCGGCCCGAAGGAACACGCCGCGGACTACCTGGAGGGCCTGGGCATCCTCGCCTCCATGCGGCTGTGCCCCAACGCACCCGCGCAGTACGCCATCCAGGCGGCGCTCGGCGGCCGGCAGAGCATCAACGATCTCGTCCTGCCCGGCGGCCGGCTGCGCGAACAGCGCGATGTGGCCTGGGAGCGGCTGAACGAGATCCCGGGCGTCTCCTGCGTCAAACCCAAGGGCGCGCTGTACGCGTTCCCGCGTCTGGACCCCGCCGTACACAAGATCCACGACGACGAGAAATTCGTCCTCGACCTGCTGCTCCGGGAGAAGATCCAGGTCGTCCAGGGCACCGGCTTCAACTGGCCGCGCCCGGATCACTTCCGCATCCTCACCCTTCCGCACGCAGACGACCTCGACGCGGCGATCAGCCGGATCGGCCGCTTCCTGGCGGGCTACCGCCAGTGAACGCCGGGACGCCGGCGGCGCCGCCGCGGGCGTCCCTCGCCCCTCACTCGAACGGGCGGACCCCTCCGCCCCGCCTCGTGGCCCGCTCCCGCCGCACATGCGCCGCTGCCCGGACCGGTCCTACGGTGGGATGGCGGGCGGGAAGGCGGTCCTGCCGCCGAGCGGGCGTCGCGGCCCCGTCCGGTGGCCCCCTCCCCCGGCCGGTCCGCTCCCCCGGCGGGCGCCCGCCCTTCGCCGTCCGCGGCGGGGTTGCGCCCTTGAGCGCATCGCCCGCACCCGCTTAGGTGGAGGTCGGCAAACCTGCCGCCACCCCGGAGGGGAGAGGGAAACGATGCCCGTACGACCTGCGGCGACGGAAGCGGACCTGGAAGCTCACCTGCGCGGAATATGTTTCAAGACAGGTCCGCCGCGGCGCATCGGCGTCGAGATCGAATGGCTGGTCCACGACGCACGCAACCCCCGATGTCCGGTCGAACCGTCCCGGCTGCACGCCGCGGCCACCGCGTTGCGCACCCTCCCCCTCAACTCCCTCCTGACCTTCGAACCCGGCGGCCAGCTGGAGCTCAGCTCGCTCCCCGCCACCACCCTCACCGCGTGTATCGAGTCGGTCGCCGCCGATCTCGCGCTGGTCCGTCCCGCGATGCGCGACATGGGTCTGGGCATGGCGGGCCACGGCCACAATCCGTGGCACGCCCCGCAGCGTGTGCTCACCGACCCGCGGTACAACGCCATGGAGGCGTATTTCGACCGCTGGGGCGGTGCCGGGCGCTCCATGATGTGCGCGACCGCGTCCGTGCAGGTGTGCGTGGACGCCGGGTACGAGGAGCCGGGGCCGCTCGGGCACGGCCGGCGGTGGCTGCTGGCCCATCTGCTGGGCGCGGTGCTGGCCGCGGCCTTCGCGAATTCGCCGACCAGTGAGGGCTGCCCCACCGGCTACCGCACCACCCGGCAGGTCGTGTGGTCGCAGCTCGACCCGGACCGCACCCTGGCCCCGCCCGAGGACCCCGATCTCCGCGGCGCCTGGGCGCGCTATGTCCTGGACGCCCCGGTGATGTGCATCCGCTGCGACGACGGTGTCTGGGACGCACCCGAGGGCCTGACCTTCCGCGAGTGGGTCCGTACGGGCGTGCCCAGGCCGCCCACCGTCGACGATCTCGACTACCACGTCACCACCCTCTTCCCGCCCGTCCGGCCGCGCGGCCACCTGGAGCTGCGGATGATCGACGCGCAGGCGGGCGAGGCCGGGTGGATCGTGCCGCTGGCCGTCACCGCCGCGCTCTTCGACGATCCGGAGGCGGCCGAGCGTGCCTACCGCCTGGTGAAGCCCCTCGCGGAGACCGCCGGTTCGCGTCCGGCGCCGCGCAATCCGCTGTGGCGGCGTGCGGCACGCGGGGCGCTGACGGACCCGGAGCTGCACGCCGCGGCGGTGGGCTGCTTCGCCGCCGCGCAGGATGCGCTGCCGCGGCTCGGCGCCTCGCCGGACGTCCTCGCGGCCGTCCGGGAGTTCACCGAGCGCTATGTGGCGCGCGGGCGCTGCCCCGCGGACGACCATCTGGACGCCCTGTACGCGGAGCCGGCCGCACCCGCCGACGACCTGACCGCCCCCACGGGCCTCACCGGCCCCTCGTCGCCCCCCGCGGCCGGGGGCGAGCTCACTCTTGGGAAGGACAGTCCGTGACCATGGATCCCGAGACGCTCCGGGAGCGTGCCGCCACGGCGCTGCTCGCCGCCCGCGACCGCACCCGCCTGCTGACCACGTGCGTCGAGGAGCCCGACCTGCTGGCGCAGCACTCTCCTCTGATGTCCCCCCTGGTGTGGGACCTGGCCCACATAGGCAACCAGGAGGAGCAGTGGCTGCTGCGCGCCGTCGGCGGGCGTGACCCGCTGCGGCCGGACATCGATTCCGTCTACGACGCGTTCGAGCATCCGCGCGCCGCGCGCCCCTCGCTGCCGCTGCTGGCGCCCGCCGAGGCGCACGGCTATGTCGCCGAGGTCCGCGGCCGGGTGCTGGACGTCCTGGAGAGCACTCCGCTGCGCGGCGGTCCGCTGCTCGACGCCGGCTTCGCCTTCGGCATGATCGCGCAGCATGAGCAGCAGCACGACGAGACCATGCTCATCACGCATCAGCTGCGCCGCGGGCCCGCCGCGCTCACGGCGCCGGCGCCGCCGGTCACCTCGGACGGCATCCTGCCGACCGAGGTCCTGGTGCCCGGCGGCCCGTTCACCATGGGGACGTCCACCGAACCCTGGGCGCTGGACAACGAACGCCCCGCGCACCACCGCCCGGTGCGGTCCTTCCTGATGGACACCACACCGGTCAGCAACGGCGCCTACCAGCGGTTCATCGAGGACGGCGGCTATGACGAGCCGCGCTGGTGGGCTCCGGAGGGCTGGGCGCAGGTGCGCGAACACGGGCTGCGCGCACCGCTGTTCTGGCGCCACGAGGGCGGCCGGTGGCTGCGCCGGCGGTTCGGGGTGACCGAGCCGGTGCCGACCGACGAGCCGGTGCTGCACGTCAGTTGGTACGAGGCGGACGCCTATGCACGCTGGGCGGGGCGACGGCTGCCGACCGAGGCGGAGTGGGAGAAGGCCGCGCGGCACGATCCGGCCTCCGGGCGGACCATGCGCTACCCCTGGGGCGACGAGGAGCCGACGCCGGCGCACGCCAACCTCGGCCAGCGGCATCTGCAGCCGGCCCCCGTGGGCAGCTATCCGGAGGGCCAGTCACCGCTGGGCGTACGGCAGTTGATCGGTGATGTGTGGGAGTGGACGGCGAGCGACTTCCTGCCGTATCCGGGGTTCGCCGCCTTCCCCTACCGGGAGTATTCGGAGGTGTTCTTCGGCGGGCCGTACAAGGTGCTGCGGGGCGGCTCGTTCGCCGTCGACCCGGTCGCCTGCCGGGGGACGTTCCGCAACTGGGACCTGCCCCTCCGGCGGCAGATCTTCTCCGGCTTCCGCACCGCCGCGGACGCCGATATCTGATGTGCCGTCACCTTGCCTACCTGGGACCGGAGATACCGTTCGGCGAGGTGGTGCTCAAGCCGGCGCACGGCCTGTACCGCCAGTCGTGGGCACCCCGTCTGCAACGCCACGGCACGGTCAACGCCGACGGCTTCGGTGTCGGCTGGTACGCGCCCGGCGACCCGGTGCCCGCCCGCTACCGGCGGGCCGGGCCGATCTGGGCCGATGAGCAGCTGCCCGATCTGGGGCGGGTGGTGCGCACCGGCGCACTGCTCGCCGCCGTACGCGATGCCACCGAGGCCGGCGCGGACGCCGAGGCGGCCGCCGCGCCGTTCGCCGCCGGCCGGTATCTGTTCAGCCACAACGGCGCGGTGGCCGGCTGGCCGGGCTCGCTCGCCGGGCAGGCCGCCGCGCTGCCGGCCGAGGAGCTGCTGCGGTTGCAGGCCCGATGTGACACCGCGCTGCTGTGGGCGCTGGTCCAGCACCGGTTGACGAGCGGCGACGCCCCGGGCGAGGCGCTGGCCGACACGGTTCTCGCGGTGGCGGCGGCCGCGCCCGGCTCACGGCTCAATCTGCTGCTCACCGACGGCACCACCATCGCCGCCACGACCTGGGGCGACACGCTGTTCCACCTGGCACTTCCCGAGGGTGGCACGGTCGTCGCCTCCGAGCCGTACGACGATTCCCCCCACTGGACCGAGGTCCCCGACGGCACCTTGCTGACCGCCACCCGTCACGACGTCCGCCTCTCCCCGCTCAAGGAGCCCGCTGCGTGAGCCCCCTCAGCATCACCCGCATCCTCCCTGCCGACGCCACCGCCGCCGCGCTGCGCGCCGACGTCGCCCAGGGGCTGACCCGTACGCCGAAACAGCTGCCGCCCAAGTGGTTCTACGACGCCCGCGGCAGCGAACTGTTCGAGGAGATCACCAGGCTGCCCGAGTACTACCCCACCCGCGCGGAGCGGGAGATCCTGCTCACCCGCGCCGGCCATATCGCCGCGGCCACCGGCGCCCACACCCTCATCGAGCTGGGCTCGGGGTCCTCCGACAAGACGCGCCACCTCATCGCCGCGCTGACGGAGCTGCGGACCTATCTGCCCGTCGACGTCAGCGAGTCCGCGCTGACCGCTGCCGGTGAGGGGCTGCTCGCCGACCATCCGGACCTCACGGTGCAGGCCCTGGTCGCGGACTTCCTGCAGGAGATGACCCTCCCCCCGTCCCCCGGGCCGCGGCTGCTGGCGTTCCTCGGCGGCACCATCGGCAATCTGCTCCCCGAGGAGCGGTCGGCGTTCCTGCGGTCCGTGCACGGCCTGCTGTCCCCGGGCGACGCGCTGCTGCTGGGCTGCGATCTCGTCAAGGAGGAGGCCACACTGGTCGCCGCCTACGACGACGCGCAGGGAGTGACGGCCGCCTTCAACAAGAACGTGCTGCAGGTCATCAACCGCGAGCTGGGCGGCGACTTCGACCCGGCGGACTTCGACCATGTCGCGCTGTGGAACGCCGAGCACGAGTGGATCGAGATGCGGCTGCGGGCCCGGCAGGACCTGACGGTCAAGATCCCCGGGGTGGATCTGGCGGTGTCGTTCGCCGCGGGCGAGGAGGTGCGCACCGAGGTCTCCAGCAAATTCCGCGAGGACGGGATGCGCGCCGAACTCGCCGCGAGCGGCATGGAGTTGAGCCAGTGGTGGACGGACAGCGCGGAGCGGTTCGCGCTGTCGCTCTCGGTCCGCGTCTGATCCGTACCGCGGGGCCGCGGCCTTCTCGCCGCGGCCCCTGAGGCACTCTCCCCCGGCCGGGGATCCCGGGTCCGTCGGCCGGGTGCCGGTGCGGCCCCCGGTGTGGTTCGATGCTTCGATCACGCGTGCGCACCGGGGCAGTCGTGCGCCGTGCCGACTCAAGGGGCAGGGGTAGCGGGATGGGGCTGGATCGGCGAGGTTTCCTCAGGGGCGCGGCCGGGTTGTCGGCCGTCGGGGTGCTGGCGGGCGTCGGCAGCGGGCAGTTCACGGCCGGCGCGGCACCGCGCCGGGCGGCGGCGTTGTCCGCGCAGGACTGGATGTCCGCGCTCGGTGACGGCACGCCCGTCCAGCGGCTGACGATCCCCGGCACGCACGACTCCGGCGCCCGAGTGGGCGGTCCGTGGGTCGCCTGCCAGAACACCGCGATCGACGCCCAGCTCAACAGCGGCATCCGTTTCCTGGACGTACGGTGCCGGGCCATCGACGGGGTGTTCGCCATTCACCACGGCGCGTTCTACCAGGAGTTGATGTTCGGCGATGTGCTCAACGCCTGCCGGGCGTTCCTGGAGGCACACCCGGGCGAGACGGTGCTGATGCGGGTCAAGCAGGAGTACTCGGAGGTCTCCGCCGAGGAGTTCCGCCGGATATTCGAGGTCTACCTGGACGACAAGGGCTACCGGTCGCTGTTCCGGCTGGACGCCGGCCTGCCGACGCTCGGACAGGCACGCGGCAAGGTCGTGCTGCTGGCGGACTCGGACGGGCTGGGCGGCGTCCGCTACGCCGATCCGGAGCTCTTCGACATCCAGGACGACTACATGGCCGAGCCCTTCGCGAAGTACCCGAAGGTCGAGGCGCAGTTCCGCAAGGCCGCCGCCCAGCCGGGCAAGCTGTTCGTCAACTACGTCAGCACCTCCGCACTGCTGCCGCCCCGCTCCAACGCGGACCGCCTCAATCCCCAGGTCAAGAGCCTGCTGGAGGGGACGGACGGAACGGACTGGACGGGCCTTGGCATCGTCCCGATGGACTTCCCCAACGAGTCCGGACTGGCCGAAACCCTGTTCCGGCACAACGCGGCGGCCTAGGGGCTGTCGTCACACTCCCGCCTGCCTCGCGACGCCTGGCACCCGTGCCCGCCCCCTTGTCGGGATCGTCCCGGTACCGGCCGTCCCGGGACGATCCCGACAGCACAGAGGGGTCCCGCGCCGTTCAGGCGTGGGGCTGTGCGTGCCGGGCGCCGCGAGGCTGGGGGCACCTTCCGGCGTGAGCCGGGGAGGGACTTTGGCGACGCTCCTTGGCGGGCGGGTGCCGGTGGCGCGCGGCAGGTGGTGTGCCACCTGAATGGGTGAGCGGGGCACCCGGTGGCTCCGGGTGCCGTGCCGGGGGGCTGCGGCCGGGCCGGCGGGGGCCGCGGCGGGCCGCGCGCGGCGGGGACACCGGACCGGGCCGGGACGCCGTGCAGCAGACTGAGGGAAATGTCTGGTTCCGGTGTCATCCCGGCCCTCCGGCGACGTGCCACCGGCTGATACGGCGAGGCGGCAGCAGGTGGAGACGAGCGAACGCGGGCCCGTCCCGGCCGACGAACCGGGCGGGGACCTGGGCACCGGACCGATCCGAGACCGGAACAGGGCACCGGATCCGGACGCCGCGGCGCCGGGGGCCCCGCCGCACGGCCCGCCGCCGCGTACGGGGCGCGGGCGCGCCGGGCTGCCGCTGCGGGCGACGCTGGCGCTCGCCCTGCTGACCGTCGTCGGGGGCGGCAGCGCGCTGCTGCTGGGGAGCGGGCGGGGCGACCCGGATCTGGCCGCGGGGGACGTGGCCGCGGGCGTGTACCTCCCGGCGCGCAGTGTCGGGGAAGGGGCCGCGGCGGCGGTCCGGGCCGGGCCGTACACCGAGCAGCCGGGGCCTGCGGTGGGGAGAACACCCAGCGGCAGGCACGCGCCGCTTCCCGCTTCCCGGCCGCCGGAAGCGGCGCCCACCGCCCCCTCGCCGCCGATAGGCGCGCTGTTCTCCCCCGAGGACGACAGCGAGCCCCGGCACCACTGCACCGCGAGCGTGGTGCACGCGCCGGCCGGCGATCTCGTCGTCACCGCCGCGCACTGCGTGCATGACGGCGGGTTCCACACGCGGCTGGTGTTCGCCCCCGGTCTGCACGACGGGATCGTGCCGTACGGCTTGTGGGTGCCCACCCGGATCGATGTCGATCCGCGCTGGATCAGCGACCGGGACCCCGACCGCGACGTGGCGTTCCTGCGGGTACGGAGGGTGGGGCCGAAGGGTTCCGGGGCGGCGGCACGGGACGGCGGCCGGATCGAGGACGTCACCGGCGCCGAACGGATCCGCTTCGACGCACCGGCCGGCCGCCCGGCGCAGCTGACCGGCTATCCCGACGACCAGGACGCGCCGATCGGCTGCCGGCACCCGGTGGACGCCGCGAGTCCGACCCAACTCCGCTTCTCCTGCGCGGGGTTCCCGAACGGAACGAGCGGCGGGCCGATGCTCACCGACCTCGACCCGGCCACCGGTACCGGCACGCTGATCGGCGTGATCGGGGGCCAGGACGAAGGCGGGGACGACGCCACGTCGTACAGCAGCCGCCTCGGCGCGGAAGTGGCCGCGCTCTACCGGCGGGCGACCTCGTGAGCTGAGCGCCGGGGCCCCCGCCGCCGGCCCCCTCTCAGGCGCCGCGCGGCAGCACCGTCTTGAGGACGGACGGCAGCGGATACCAGTCGGCGGTCACGAAGCTGGCGTGCGCGGCGGCGAGCTGCTTGACCCGGGCCAGCGCTTCCGCCTCGGTCGGGCGGGTGCCGTCGATGACCGGCGGGACGTTGTGCGCGTCCGTCATGACGAGCAGGTAGTGCCGGTCGTCGTACCAGGCGGTGTTGATGCTGCCGTTCAGATACGTCGCCGCGTCGCCGTCGAACACCACGAAGTAGGGGCGCAGGGCCGGGTCGGAGTAGCGCTCGCGGGGGTCGCCGGCGGCCGCGCCGTGCACCGCGGGGAAGGCCGTCGACCGCGCCAACTCCCCCTTCCCGGCGAGGTCCTTGAGGTGGCCCGCGTACTCCACATCGGTCCAGAGGTTGTCGACCGGGTTGCCCTCCTCGACGGTGCCGGGTATCAGCTCGAAGAGAAACTTGCCGGCGAGGTCGGAGCGCGCGGGCCAGCCGCCGGCCTGCACGGCCTCGTCGGGAGTGGCGTGGCCGGCGGCCAGATCGCCGGGGCCGTAGACCGCGTCGCCGAGCTTCTGCCGGACGAGGGCGTCGAACTCCGCGGGCCCCCGGCCGCCCTTGGCGTTGAAGCCGTCCTTCATCTCGACCTTGACGAGGACGGGCCCGTGTCCGGGGTGGGCGTCGTGCCAGGCCTTCATGTCGGAGAGACAGCCGCCGAGATCCTGGTCGCGCTTCTTGGTGCGCAGTTCGGAGGGGGCCTGGGCGTTCTCGCAGTTATTGTTGTTCGCGATCGGATTGCTGTGCGAGACCCGCCAGGACGATCCGAAACCGTTGGACCAGACGTCGAGTTCGAGCAGGGCGGCGCCGGAGTCCAAGGCGTCCGCGAAGTAGGGATACTTGTCCTTCTCGTAGGCGTTGTGGACGCCCACCGACGTGCTGGTGCCGTATGTCATGGCGGACGGCTCGGCACCCGCCGGGCCGCTCACCGCGATCACCGTCGCCGCCGCGACGGCTACCGTCCCCACGCACCGCGTCTTGTTCATCGTCCGCTCTCCCCTGGCTCGTCGGCCGGTCCGGCCGCTCGTCCGGCCGGTCAACCGGTCGAGTGGGCAGCAGCGTACGGGAGTTGGGCACGGCAGGGACCAAGGGGCGGGTGGCCGGTACGGAAACGGACGGCGACCCCGACGATCACGGACATTCAGGGAGAGTGCATGACCACCAGGAAGCACGGAACGGCGCTGCCGGTCGCGGCGGGGGTGCTCACGGCCACGGTCGCGCTGTACATCGCGCTCGTGGCCTTCGGCAATATCACCGACTTCGACACCAATCGGGAGTTCGTCCGGCATGTGCTGGCCATGGACACCACGTTCAAGGACAAGGACCTGATGTGGCGTGCCATCACCTCGCACTCCGCGCAGGACGCCGCCTATATGGCGATCATCGCCTGGGAGTCGGTGGCCGCCGTGGCACTGCTGGCCGGTACGGGCCTGTGGCTCATGGCGCTGCGCCGCGGCACGGTGGCGCGGGCCCGGCGGGTGACCACCCTCGGGCTGCTGATGGTGCTGGCGCTGTTCGGCGCGGGGTTCCTGGCGATAGGCGGCGAGTGGTTCGCGATGTGGCAGTCGAAGGACTGGAACGGCCTGGACGCGGCCACCCGGAACTTCACCGTCGCCGCGCTCGTGCTGGTGGTCATCCATCTGCCGGGGGCGGAGGGGCGGCGCGCGGACGGCGAGTAGCCCGCCGCCCGCGCCGCCCCCGCGCTCACCACTCGATGCGGTAGCCGGTCAGCCAGTCACGGTCGTCCGTGCCGTCGCCCTGCGGGCGCTCCTCGGCGCGCGTGCGCTCCGCACGCAGGGCGGCCTGGCCGGCGGCGCCGGAGGCGTTGCGCCGCGCCATGCCGCCGCTGGCCGCGACGACCTTCTCCACCCGCTCGCGGCGCAGCGCCTCGTAGGCGGTGAAGGCGCTCTCGGGGTCCGGGTGGTCGCGCAGGCACTTGGCCAGCACGATGCCGTCCTCGATGGCCATGGACGCGCCCTGGGCGGCGTTGGGCGCGGCGGCGTGCGCGGCGTCGCCGAGGACGACCATGGTGTCGGTGTGCCAGATGGGGGTGGTGGCGAGGTCGTAGGCGTTGGAGACGGTGATCCGCTCGCCGGTGGCCCGGACGAGGGCGGCGGCCTGGGTGTCGTCGTCATCGAAGAGCGCGGCGACCGTCCTGCGCCATTCCGCGGGGTCGGCGGCCTGCGGGTCGGTCCGGTCCAGCTCGGTGCCGGGGACGTTGGCGAACCACCAGACCGAGCCGTCCGGGGCGAGCGTGCAGCCGAGGAAGGCCCGCTTGCCGGAGATCATGGTGTAGGTGTCGGGGGCCGGCGGGTTCTTGGCGTCGGGGGTGTAGCCGCAGACGGTGTTCTGGCCGGTGTAGCGGGGGCGCGGCGCGGCCGGGTCGATGAGGGTGCGGGTGACGGAGTGCAGGCCGTCCGCGCCGATCAGCAGGTCACCCTCGGCGGCGGAGCCGTCGGCGAACGACGCGACCACCCGCTTCCCCTCGGAGGAGTGCACGGTCTCGGCGCCGACCAGCCGCTTTCCGTGGTGCACGGGAATGCCGCGGCGCGCCGCCTCGGCGTGCAGGACCTGGTAGAGGGTGGCGCGGCGCAGGGTGCGCGGGCCGAGTTCCGCGCCCTGCGCGACACCCGACAGGGGCCGCTCCCCGATACGGGTACCGCGGTCGTCGATGAGTTCCACCCGCTGCGCGGGAAAGGAGTGGTCCACGACGGGGCCGTGCGCGTCGATCACCCGGAGTGCTTCCAGGCCGTTGGCGAAGACGACGAGGAAGGCACCGACGTCGTCGGCGCCGGTCGGGTAGGCCTCGAAGATCTCCGCTTCGATTCCGGCCTTCTGCAGGGCCATCGCGGTCACCGCCCCCGCGATGCCACCGCCGATGATGAGAGCTTTGGTCATGCCGTGTGTCCCCCAAGTCGGGCCGCGGGCCTTGGCCTGCGGCCGTCGAACGGTGCGGCTCCGGTGGCCGCACCCTCCACCTTGGCCCCGGCGGGCCACGAGTTCCAGTACCCGTGGCCGCCGGGGGACATCCGCTGCACCCGGGGGCGTCAGCCGGCCGCGTAGACGTCCTCGATGTAGCGCCCGGAGGCGGTCAGTTCGCGCAGCCAGGCCTCGGACTCCTGGACCGAGGCGCCGGTCCGGCCGCCGTGCAGGTCGCGGAAGGCGGCCCGGACCCCGGGCGCCATCCGGCTGCCGTCGCCGCAGACGTAGACCCGCGCGCCGGCCGCCAGCAGCTCCCACACCTCGTCCGCCTCGGCGGCGATCCGGTGCTGGACGAAGCGGTGGCCGTGTTCGGGGCGGGCGCTGAAGACGGGGCGTACGGAGATCGCTCCGGCGGCCTCCGCCGCGGCGAATTCGGCGGCGTGCAGGAAGTCGCCGTCGGGGTCGTCGCAGCCGAAGTAGAGCCGCGCGGGGGCACTCTGGCCGGCGGCGACGCGGTCGGCGACGGCGCCGCGGAACGGCGCGAGTCCGGTGCCGGCCGCGATCATGATGACGGGGGTGTCATCGGCCGCATCGAGCCGGAAGGCCTCCCGGCAGGGCTGGACCCGGGCCAGGATGGTGTCGCCGGGCCGCAGCGTGTGCAGATGGGTGGAGCCGGTGCCGCCGGGCAGCAGGGAGACCATCAGATCGGCGTGTCCGGCGTCCGCCGCGGGCGAGGACGACAGGGAGTAGTGCCGGGTGCGCAGCGGCGGCAGCAGCTCCAGGATCGCCGGCCAGCTCAGCGCGCCGCGCAGCGCCGGGTGTGCCTCGATCAGGTCGAGGACGGTGCGGGGGTCGTCCTCGGCGAGGTTCTCCAGGGCCGTGCGCTCGGGCGGGCAGGGGTTGCCGGCGGCGAGCAGGGCGACCTGTTCGGGCGTCGGGCGGGTACCCAACTCCAGGTGGTGGGTGAGCAGTTGGCGTACGGTCAGCGGCCGGTCGACGGGCAGCGTGTCGCGGCCGGGGCGGCCGGCGTGCAGCGCGAGAAGGGTGTCCGGGTCGACGCCCAGGGCGCGGGTGGCCCGCTCGACGGCCGCCGGGGAGTTGACCGGCAGGACGGCGAGGTGGTCGGCGGTGCGGTAGGTGACGCCGTCGGGGAGCGCGATCCGCAGGAACCGCTTGGGCCGCGGCCAGTCCTGCGCGGTGAGGTCGTATGCCTCGGTGACGGTCATCAGGGCGAGGTCGTGCCGGGCGGCCAGCGCGTCCAGCGGGCCGCCGGTGATCTCGGTGACGGTGTAGCCGGTGTCCTCGGCGGCCGGGGCACTCGCGCCGATGCTCGCCGGGTCGCCGTAGCGCGCCAGCAGCTCGGCGCGCAGCGCGGCGGTGAACTCCTTGACGGTGCCGCTGAGATCCCCGGAGGCGTCGGCTTCGGCGCGGGGCAGCAGACGGGTGGCGCCGAGCGCGTCGAGGCGGTCGTCGATGAGCATGGGGACGTGCTGGTAGGTCGCGGCCCAGTTGCGGTCGCCGACGCCCAGGACGGCGAACGGCACATCCGCCGCGGCGGCCTCCGGTGCGGTGCGGAGCCAGTTGACGAAGGCCGCCGCGTCGTCGGTGGGCTGACCGTTGTAAGAGGCGGCGACGATGACGACGGGCCGGTCCGCGGGCAGCGCGCCGGCGTGCGCGTCGAGCGGGGCGACGTCGGCGGCGAAGCCCAGCCCGGTGGCCTCGTCGGCGAGCCGTTCGGCGAACTCGCGGCAGGTGCCGTAGTTGGTGCCGTGCAGCAGGAGCAGCCCGGTGCCCTGCGCGGCCCGGGTCGGCAGGCCGTCGTCGGTGGCTGTGTGGTCGTCGGCGGTGGCGCTGCCGGGGAGCACGGCCAGGGCGGCGCGGGTCGCGGCGCGGTCCGCGGGGGTACGGGCGGCCAGGGTGAGAGTGAACTCGTCGGGCTTGAGGGTCAGCGTTTCCTTGATGCGCAGCCGGTAGTCGGTGTGGTCGATCAGGCGGTAGCGGTGCACCAGCAGGGCGAGCAGCATGGTGGCCTCGTGCAGCGCGAACTGCCGCCCGATGCAGGCGCGTTCGCCGGTCCCGAAGGGCTTGTACGCGTGCGGCGAGCGGGCGGCCTCGGCCTCCGGGCCGAAACGGGCCGGGTCGAACATCTCCGGGTTGTCGCCCCAGACCGGGTCGCGGTGCAGCATCGGCGTGAGCACCGTCATCAGCTCCCCCGCCTTGACCGGGTAGCGGCCGCCGATCACGGTGTCCTCGCGGGCCTGCCGGCTGAACGCGGCGGCCGTCGGCCACAGCCGGAGCGCCTCGTTGAGGACCTGCCGGGTGAAGGGCAGCCGCCCGATGTCCTCGAAGGACGGGTCGGGGTCGCTGTCGTCGCCCCACAGTTCGTCGGCCTCGCGCTGGGCCATGCGCAGCGCGGCCGGGTCCTTGAGGAGGTGGTAGAGGGCGAAGGAGAGCGCACCGGAGGTGGTTTCGTGGCCGGCGATCAGGAAGGTGATGACCTGGTTGCGGATGTTGGCGAGATCGAGGGTGGGGCCGTTGCCGGCCGCGCCGTCCCCCTGGTCCGTGGCACCGAGCATCAGGCCGAGCAGGTCGTCGTCACCCATGTCGCCGCTCGCCGTCCGGGCGGCGATGACCTCGTCGACGACGGACGCCAGGTAGTCCGCGTCGGCCCGGAACGCCGCGTCCTGGGCGGAGTGGTCGGCGTCCGGGTCTCGCGAGAATTTGGTCATGCTCCACTTGAGGCACTGGACCATGGACTCGACGAAGGGGTGCGGGGTGTCGCGGGCGAACGATTCGAAGTCGAATCCGAAGCCGGCGAGCCCGATGGTGTCGAGCGTCATCCGGGTCATGTCGTCGGCGACGTCGATGGCGCCGCCGTCGGCCACCCGGCGGTCCCAGCTCCCCATGACGCGGCGGGCGACCTTGAGCATCGCCGGGTGGTAGGTGCGCATCGAGCCGAGCGCGAAGGCCGGCATCAGCACCTCGTGTGCCTTGGCCCAGTTCGGCTCGTCGTTGTAGGCGGTGAACAGACCGTCACCGGCGAACTCTCTGACGTTCTCCAGCACGACCGAGACGCCCTTGGCGAAACGGGTCTCGTCGGCGATCTCGGCGACCAGGTCCAGCGAGGAGACGAAGAGGGTCTCGCGGTCGTGGAACTTGCGCTTGAAGACCGGGCCGTGGGTCCTGGCGAGGTCCATGGCCTGCTGGATGGGCGCCGTGGTGAGACCTGCCGCCGAAAGGTCGGCGACCGGAATGCCGTCATCGGCGGCGCGTTCGTCGGAGTGGAGCGCGAAGGTGTCGGTCATGTCTCCAGCGTGACCGGCCCGGTGTGCGGGTCACGACCGGGCAACTGCATGATTGTGCAGTGATTTCTTGCCGCGCACTCTTGCGCCCGGACCGGAGCGGGGTCCATGGACGACCAGGCCTGTGACCACGCCGCGGGCGGGCAGCCGTCCGGCGCGATCGGCCCGGCGGGCGCCCACGGGCCGATCGACCCGGCCGGGCCGTACGCGGCCGGTCCGTGGCGCAACTACTTCCTGATCCTGCTGGACCGGATCCCCACCCCGATAGCGGTGTGCCACGCCGACGGCGAGGTGCTGATCGCCAATCCGGCGATGGCCGAGCAGTGGGGCGTGGCTCCGGGGCAGCTGCGCGGCCGCAATCTGCTGGACCTGTTCCGGCCCCGGGCCAAGGAACAGCTCGCCCGGCTCGCCAACGCACTGCGGCTGGGCCACCGGTCGCGCTATCCGGTGGAGGTGCAGTGGCGGGCCGGCTCCGACGGGGCGGAGCGGGAGGGGCAACTGACGGTCGATCCGGTGGGTGACCCTTCGGTCCGGCCGCCCGCGCTGCTGGCGCTGCTGCGGGTGCGCGACCCGGCCCCGCAGCCGGCCCCGCGCGCCGGTGCGAGCCCCGTGGAGGCCCGGATCCTTGCGCTGGCCGCCGGGGGCGCGACCACGGCCTCGATCGGCACGGCTCTGGGCCTGACGGTCGACGGCGTCAACTACCACCTCGCCCGGCTGGCCCGCCGCTGGCGGGTGCAGGGCCGCACCGCGCTGGTGGCCAGGGCGTATGTGCTGGGTGTGCTGTCCCCGGACAGCTGGCCGCCGGAGCCCGCCTGACCCCTTCGGGCGGCCCACGGCGCACGACGCCCCGGCCCGGGGGCTCATCAGCACGCACGTACGGATAACCTCCCTGCTGTGGAGCAGAACACCCCCGCGCCTTTCGAGCGCGGAACGGACGGCCCGAAGGTCATCGTCGTCGGCATCGACGGCTCCGACTCGTCGTGGCACGCCGCCGCGTACGCCGCCGGGCTGGCCAGACGCCAGGCATCGAAGCTCGTCCTGGTCTATGTCCAGCCGGTGTTGCCGGCCGGGGCGGCGATGGGTGCCCCCGTCGTGGACGCCACGAACGAGGTGGCCGAGGAGCTGATGGCGGAGATCCGTCACGCGACCGAGCGGCTGCAGGGGATATACGACGTGCGCTGGGAGTTCCACACGCTGCGCGGCGACCCGTACAACGGCATGGTGCAGATGGCCGATGAGCTCAAGGCCGACGCGGTGGTGGTCGGCGCTTCGGAGTCGGCCGGGCACCGCATCATGGGGTCGGTCGCGGTGCGCCTGGTCAAGGCCGGGCGCTGGCCGGTCACCGTCGTCCCGTAGCCGCCCCGGGAGCGCGTCGGGCACCGGCGCCGCTCCGCTGGTGGGGCGGGCCGGCCTGAGGCACGGTGGAGGGTGGACGGGCGGAGCGCCGCCCCGGCGAGGGAGACCACCGTGACCGACCGCACCTATCGCGTGACCGAGATCGTGGGCACGTCCCAGGACAGCGTGGACGCCGCGATCCGCAACGGCATCAAGCGCGCCTCGGAGACTCTGCGCAACCTCGACTGGTTCGAGATCAGCCAGGTACGCGGACATATCGTCGACGGCGACATCGACCACTACCAGGTCGGCCTGAAGGTCGGTTTCCGGCTGGAGGACGCCGATTGACACCCCTCCCGTGTACGTCTGCCGGTAAGTGCCGGAAGTACTAGGGAGTCGCCTTCCTTAGGCGCCGCCGAAGGGCCATGATGATCCGCCGTCGGACCAAGACGGACCATACGGAGGGATCACGCATGGGGCTGCGCGCGGGACAGGGCGTTTTGCGCCGTAAACCGATCGAACACATCGAGGAGCCGGAAGGCGGCGCGGGGCAGCAGCTCAGCCGGGTGCTCGGCCTGTGGCAGCTGACCGCCATCGGCGTCGGCGGCATCATCGGCGCCGGCATCTTCACACTGGCCGGTACGGTCGCGAACGGGAAAGCGGGGCCGGCGGTCCTGGTCTCGTTCCTGGTCGCCGGTATCGCGAGCGCGGCGGCGGCGTTCTCGTACGCCGAGTTCGCCGGGCTGATCCCGAAGGCGGGGTCGGCCTATACCTACGGCTATGCGGTGCTCGGCGAGCTGGCGGGCTGGTTCATCGGCTGGGACCTGCTGCTGGAGTACACCGCGATCGTGGCGGTGGTCGCCATCGGCATCTCCGGCTACTTCAGCTTTCTGCTCGGCGAGATGGGCGTCGATCTGCCCGCCTGGATGCTGGGCGCGCCGGGCACCGGCAGCGGCCACCGGGTGGACCTGTTCGCCGCGGCGCTGTGCCTGCTCATCGCGTATCTGCTGACGCTCGGCATCAAGAACGCCGCGCGCTTCGAGACGATCGTGGTCGGCTTGAAGGTGCTGGTCGTCCTGCTGGTGATCGTGGTCGGCTTCTTCCACATCCAGACCGGCAACTACGAGCCGTTCTTCCCGTTCGGTGTGAGCGGTGCGTTCACCGGTGCGGCGACGGTCTTCTTCGCGGTGTTCGGCTATGACGCGATGAGCACGGCGGCCGAGGAATCCAAGGACGCCCAGCGCCACATGCCGAAGGCGATCATGTATTCGCTGGCGATCTCGATGGTGCTGTACGTGCTGGCGTGCCTGGTGCTGACGGGCATGCAGAACTACAAGGACATCGACCCGGAGAGCGGCTTCTCGACGGCGTTCAAGTCGGTGGGCCTGAGCGGGCTGGCGGATGTCATCGCGGTCGGCGCGATCATCGGCATCCTGACGGTGATGTTCACCTTCATGCTGGGCGTGACCCGGGTGTGGTTCTCGATGAGCCGCGACGGGCTGCTGCCGAAGTGGTTCGCCAAGACCAGCGTCAAGCACCATGTGCCGACCCGGGTGACCTGGATCGTCGGTGTCGCCTCGGCCGCCATCGCGGGTTTCCTGCCGATCGGGGAGGCCGCCGAGCTGACGAACATCGGCATTCTGCTGGCGTTCGTGGTGGTGTGCGTCTCGGTGATCGTGCTGCGCTACAAGCGCCCCGAACTGCCGCGCACGTTCCGTACCCCGGGGATGCCCGTGGTGCCCGCGATCGGGGTGTGCTTCTCCATCTGGCTGATCACCTTCCTGGAGTGGCAGACCTGGGTGCGCTTCGTGGTGTGGCTCCTGATCGGCCTGGTCATCTACTTCACGTACTCCCGCAAGCGCTCCAAGCTGGCCACGGCGAACCAGGCCTCCGACGCGCCCGGGGGCAAGGACCAGTTGTGAGCGGGAGCGGTCAGCGGTGGTAGTGGCCGCGTGACCTGCCACGGACACACCTGACAGGGGCCGCCGGGCAGTTGATGCCCGGCGGCCCCTGTCGTGCGTGGTGATGCCGGGCGGGTCAGAACACGAACGGGCCCGGGGACTGGGGGGAGGTGGCGTTGCAGGTGGCGGTGATGCCGAGCACCTTCACCTGGAGCGACGTCGCCTCCAGGCTGTCGCCGGCGGCGACGGTGCCGGTGAGCGGGCCGGTGGAGACGGCGCTGCCGGCCGGGATCGCCGGGTTGGAGCTGCCACTGAACTCCGTCGTCCCGGAACCGTTCTTGGTGAGTGTCAGCTTCGAGGAGACGGAGTTCGCGCCGAGGTCGATCGGGGAGGTGATGGCGGAGGTGGACAGATCGATGGTCGCGGCGGTGCCGTCCTGGGTCGCGGTGAGCGTCGCCGTGCCCGAACCGTAGCTGCCGCAGTCGAACGAGAGGGTCGCGGTGTCCGGTGTCACCGCGGTCGCGGCCGGTGCCATCGCGAGCGTGCCGGCGAGCGCGATGCCGACGCCGAGTACGGCGCCGGCGACGGACTTACCGTGTCTGAGCTGCCTGACGTGCTTCATGGGGGGACCGCCTTCGTGAGGGGGATAGGCCACCGACCGCATGCGGAGCTGATGGGGGGTCAGCGACCTGAAGCGCTGCCCATTGAGGCACGTGCCCCTGAAGAGAGCAAGACAGACCCCTCATGATTTTTGACGTGCATACGTCAATATTCGGCCGTTTCCGGAACCGCCCGCCCTACCCTTGCCGGGCCCGTCGCCCCAGCCACGTCTGGGCCACCACCACCAGCACCAGGAAGCCGCCGCTGACGACCTGTTGGTAGGAGGAGTCCAGTGAGCCGATCTGGTTGATGACGTTCTGGATGACCTTCAAGAGCAGCACGCCGACCAGAGAGCCGCTGACGAAGCCGAAGCCGCCGGTCAGCAGGGTGCCGCCGATGACGACGGCGGAGATCGCCTCCAGCTCCATACCGGTGCCCAGGATGGTGACGCCGGAGGCGAGCCAGGCGGCGTTCAGGGCGCCTGCCAGTCCGGCGAGCAGACCGGAGAGGGTGTAGACGAGGATCTTGGTGCGGGCGACCGGGGTGCCCATCAGCGCGGCGGCGTCCTCGTTCCCGCCCACCGCGTACACCCGCTGGCCGAACCCCGTACGACGCAGCAGCACCGCTCCCCCGACGAACAGCACCAGGGTGATCCACGCCGGGACGCCGACCCCCAGCAGCTCGCCCTGGCCCAGACGCGCGAAGAAAGAGTCCTTGGCGACGAGATAGGTGGTGGCGCCCTCGTCGGTGACCGCGAGCAGCAGACCGCGGGCGGCGAGCATCGCGGCCAGCGTGACGATGAACGGCGCCAGCCGGGAACGGGCGATCAGCAGGCCGTTGACCAGCCCGATCAGCGCGCAGACCGCGAGCGGCAGCAACAGCGCGACGAGGGTGCCGTAGTGGGATCCCCAGGCCGCGAGGACGCCGCCGAGGGCGAACAGCGAGCCGACGGACAGATCGATGCCGCCGGTAATGATCACGAACGTCATGCCCAGCGCCACCACGGCCAGGAACGCGGAGGAGACCGCCATGTTCTGGAGATTGTCGGCGGTGGCGAAGGTGTCGAAGGAGAGCGCCGCGACCAGCGCCATGACCGCCAGGGCGGCGAGCGCGCCGTGCTGCTGGGCCAGGGAACTGAGCCGTTCAATACGGGTCGGACCGCCCGGGGCGGCGGACGACGCGCCGGCGGCCGTCCTCCCGACGCGGTCCGGGGTACGCAGTGACGTCATCGTTTCCCCCGCTCCCGTGCCGCGCGGACCGCGAGCACGATGACGACCGCCTGCGCGATCTGGGTCCAGGACGGTGGCAGGTCGTGCTTGATCAGCGTGGCGGTGAGCAGCTGGATGAGTACGGCGCCGGCGACGGTGCCGCCGATCCGGACCCGGCCACCGCTGAGCGGGGTCCCGCCGACGACCACCGCGGTGATCGCGGAGAGTTCCATGAGGGTGCCCAGCGAGGTCGGGTCACTGGCGGTCAGCCGGGCGGTGGCCAGGACCCCGGCGAGCGCGGCCAGCGCGCCGGACCCGAGGTAGACCAGCAGCAGCACCCGGCGGACCGGGAGCCCGGCCAGCGCGGCGGCCGGACGGCTGTCCCCGATGGCCAGCAGCCGGCGGCCGAAGAGGGTGTGCCGGACGACGAAGCCGACCAGCAGGGCGAGCCCCGCCGCGATCAGCACCAGATACGGGATGCCGGCCACGGTGCCCGACCCGAGGCGGGCCATGCCGGGGTCGCGGACGTCCTTGAGCTGCGGCAGCAGCACCAGCGCCAGGCCCCGTCCGCCGACCATCAGGGCGAGGGTCGCGACGATGGGCTGGACGCCGACGAAGGCGATCAGCGCGCCGTTGGCGAGGCCGACCGCCATCCCCCCGATGACGGCGGCGAGCAGCGCGACCCAGGGGCCGTAGCCGAGGTAGAGCGAGACCATCGAGGTGGCCAGCGCCATCACGGAGCCCACGGACAGGTCGATGCCCTCGCTGCCGATGGCGAGCGCCATGCCGAGCGCGACGATGATGACGGGGGCGACCTGGACGGCCTGGGTGCGGAAGTTCTCGCCGGTCACGAAGTGCGGGGTGACGGCGACATTGACCAGCAGCAGGACGACGACGCCCACGTAGACGCCGTAGTCCTGGAGGCCGCGCAGCAGGGCCGCGCGGTCGGTGGGCAGGCGGCGGAGCGCCAGATCAGCCATGGTCGGCGGCCTCCTTCGGGGACGGTGCGGGCACCGCGGCGGGCAGTGCGGCGTCGGCGATGGCGCGCATCAGATGGTCCTCGGTGACCTCGTCCCCGGCGAGTTCGCCCACCACCGTCCCGTCCCTGAGGACCACGACCCGGTCGGCGCCCTCGATCAGCTCCTCCAGGTCCGAGGAGATCAGCAACACCCCGAGGCCGTCCTCGGCGAGTTCGTCGATCAGCCGCTGCACCTCGGCCTTGGCGCCGATGTCGATGCCCCGGGTGGGTTCGTCCAGCAGCAGGACCTTGGGGTGCATGGCGAGCCAGCGGGCGAGCAGCACCTTCTGCTGGTTGCCACCGGAGAGTTCGCCGACCTTCTGATCGGGGCCGGATGCCTTGATGTTCAGCCGCTGGACGAAGGTGTCCACGATGCGGTCGACGCGGGGGCGGCTGACCAGGCCGAAGCGGGTCAGCCGGGGCAGTGCGGCCAGCGCGATGTTCTCGCGTACGGAGAGCCCCGGCAGGATGCCCTCGGCCTTGCGGTCCTCGGGCAGCAGGCTGATACCGGCGCGGAGCGCGGCCGCGGTCGAGCCGCGGCGGACCGGAAGCCCGGCGACGGTGACCCGGCCACCGGCCGGCAGCGCACCGGCCAGGGCCTTGGCGGTCTCGCTGCGGCCGGAGCCGAGCAGCCCGCCGAGGCCCACCACCTCGCCGGGGCGGACCGTGAGCGAGATGCCGTGCAGGCGCCGCGGCACGGTCAACTCCGTTGCCTCCAGGACGGGTTCGGCCGCAGCACCCTCGTGCGTGCCGCTGAACTTGGTGACGCCCTCACTGCGCACCTCCCCCATCTCACGGCCGAGCATCAGCGAGACCAGACGCAGCCGGTCCAGGTCGGCGAGCGGTCCGGTGTGCACGGTGCGGCCGTCGCGGAGCACGGTGACGGCGTCGCAGACGGCGTAGAGCTCGTCGAGCCGGTGGCTGACGTAGACGACCGCGACGCCTTGGTCGCGCAGGGCCCGGATGACGTCGAAGAGGGTGGCCACCTCGCGTGGTTCGAGGGAGGAGGTGGGCTCGTCCATGATGACCACGCGGGCGTCGCGGGACATCGCGCGGGCCAGCGCGACCATCTGCTGGGCGCCGACTCCCAGGGTGTGCAGGGGTTGGTGGACATCCACGGGGACGCCGAGGTCGCGCAGGGCGGCCTCCGCTGCCCGGTGCATCCGCCGGAAGTCGATCAGGCCGAGGCGGGTGCGCGGTTCGCGGCCGAGGAAGAGGTTGCGGGCCACGCTCATCAGCGGGATGAGGTTGACCTCTTGATAGATGGTCGAGATCCCGGCGTGCTGGGCCTGCAGCGGGGTGGCGAAGCGGACCGCACGGCCGTGGTGGCACAGCTCGCCGCTGTCGGGCCGGTGCACGCCGGTGAGGACCTTGATCAGGGTGGATTTCCCGGCGCCGTTCTCGCCCACCAGGGCGTGCACCTCCCCGGCCCGCAGGGTGAAGTCCACGCGGTCCAGGGCGAGTACACCGGGGAAGGTCTTGGTCAGGCCGCGGACGGCGAGTACCTCGGCGCGCTCACCGGAAGGTGGGCCGGGAGGTGGTCCGGGAGGTGGTCCGGGAGGTGGTCCGGGAAGTGTCCAGGGCACCGTCAGAACGCCTTGTCCAGGTCGGACTTGGCGTTGTCCTCGGTGTAGGCGCTGTCCCGGATGACGATGTCCTGGGAGACCTTCTTGCCCTGGGTGAAGGAGTCCAGGGTCCGGAAGGCAAGCGGACCGAAGCGGGGGTTGGACTCGATGACTCCGGAGATCCAGCCGTCGACGATCCCCTGGACCGCGTTCCGGGTGCCGTCGACGGTCACGATCTTGACCGCGCCGGGCTTCTTCCCGGCGCCCTTGAGGGCGTTGACGGCGCCCAGGCCCATCTCGTCGTTCTCCGCGTAGATCCCGGTGATACCGGGCTGGGACTGGATGAGTTGCTCGGTCACCTGCTGGCCCTTTTCGCGGGCGAAGTCGCCGGTCTGCTGGAAGACCACCTTGAGCTTCGGGGCCTTGTCCTTGATGCGGTCCTTGAAGCCCTTGGTGCGCTCGGTGGTGACGTTGTTGCCTGCGGCGCCGAGCAGGATCGCGATCTCGCCCTTGCCGCCGGTCGCCTCGATCATCCGGTCGGCGGCGCGCCTGCCCTGTTCGACGAAGTCGCTGCCGATGAAGCTGACGTAGTCCTTGCACGCCTTGGCGTTGATCTTGCGGTCGATGGTGACGATCGGGATGTGCCGGGCGGCGGCCGACGTGAGCACCGGCTCCCAGCCGTCGGAGTTGAGCGGCGCGATGACCAGCAGGTCGACGCCCTTGGCGATCAGGTCCTGGACATCGCTGATCTGCTTGGAGAACTGCGACTGGGCGTTGGCGGCGAGCAGGTGGACGCCGCGCTTCTCGGCCTCGGCCTTGATCGAGGCGGTCTCCGCGATCCGGAAGGGGTTGGCCTCCTTCTCGGACTGGGAGAAGCCGACCGTGGCGTTCTTCAGATCGAGCTTCTTCGCGCCGTAGGTGTCGAGGGTGCAGCCCGCCGTGCTGCCGGAGGACGGTCCCTCGACGGCCTGGCTGCCGGAGCCGCCGGACGAGCCGGACGGTTTTCCGCCGTCGTCCTCGGACTTGGCGCAGGAGGTGACGGTCAGGGCCAGGCTCAGGGTGAGCCCCGCGACCAGGGCGGAACGGTGTCGACGAGCGTGCGGATGCATGGCAGAACCCCATCTCGGGCGGTCAAGTCCGTTGTCCGCAGCGATATTTATAACGTTGGAAGAGCTGTGTAAACCCTTCGCGCAGCGACCGGTCCGGGCGGGCCTCACCCCCGCCCCAACGTGCTCTCCCGCGCCACCAGGGTGAATTCTGGCTGGAGTTGGCGCGGACTGCTGGGCTCACCAGCCAGGCTCGCGATGATCGACTCGACCGCAAGCCGGGCGATGACCTGCTTGTCCGGTGCCACGGTGGTCAGCGTGACGGCGCCGTAGCGCCCCTCGGTGATGTCGTCGAAGCCGACCACCGCGACATCCTCGGGCACCCGCAGACCGCGCTCGGACAGCACCCGCATCGCGCCGATCGCGATCAGATCGTTGTACGCGAACACCGCGTCCGGACGCTGCCCGGCGTCCAGCAGCGCGGCCATCGCCCCGGCCCCGTCCGGCCGGTCCCAGCCGGAGGTGTGCCCGATCAGTCCGTCGTCGTCGGCGATCCCCCAGGCGGCCAACTCGGCCTGTCGGCCCACCTGTCGCAGGTGGGCGGGCTGGTGCGTACGGTCCCGGCGGGCGCCGAGAAAGGCGATCCGGCGCCGCCCGAGGTCGAGCAGATGGCGCACCCCGGCCCGCGCGCCGGCGATGTTGTCGATGGCGATGTGGTCGTAGGGCAGGTCGTAGCGCCGCTCACCGAGCAGGACCAGCGGCACGTCGTCGCTGCGGGCACGCAGGTCCTCCGTCTCCAGCTCGATGGGGCTGAGGATCAGGCCGTCGATGACCCGGGCGCTGAAGCCCTGGCTGACCAGGATCTCGCGCTCCCGCAGCCCGCCGGTGTGGTCGAGCAGCACGGTGTAGTCGTGCCGGGCGGCGGCGTCGATGACCGCGCCGGCCAGCTCCGCGAAGTACGGGTTGCCCAGTTCCGGCAGGGCCAGCGCGATGATGCCGGTACGGCCTTTGCGCAGGTGGCGGGCGGTGAGGTTGGGCCGGTAGCCGAGCTCGTCGATGGCCTGCTGGACGCGGCTGCGCATCGCGGGGGTGACGTGCTGGTAGTTGTTCACCACGTTCGACACGGTCTTGATCGAGACGCCCGCGCGCTGCGCCACGTCCTTGAGACTGACCCTCATCGGCGCTTCCTCCCGTGCCGGTCCGGCGCTCCGGATCGGTCGTTGTCATGACTCTGGACAGCGTGCGGACGGCGTGCTGTCATGCCAACTGCCCTTGTTTCCAACGTTATACAAGATGCGTGAAGCAAGGGGCAGAGCCGGAAGACACCCGACCTCGGAGGTCCTGTGCGTTCCCCGTTCCTGCTCACCCAGCGCCGCCGCACGCCCAAGAGACGCGGCCGCAGCCCCCTCGGCGCAGCACTCGCGGCCACCCTCGCCGCGGCGCTGCTGTCCCTCACCCCCGGTGGCCCGGACGCGTCCGCAGCCACCGGCGACACCCCCGTCGTGCACGGCCTGAAGGGCGACTACTTCACCCAATCCGCCCCAGGGGCCTTCGACTTCGACCAGCTCAAGGCCACCGCGGTCGATCCCGTCATCGACTTCGCGAGCCTGGACTCCCGCCTCCAGCAGGCCACCGGACAGGCCGACGACGCCACCGTCCGCTGGACCGGGAAGCTGACCCCGCAGACCACCGGCGCGCACACCTTCGCGATGAGCGGCGACAACGGATTCCGGCTCTGGATCGACGGCAAGGCCGTGATCGACCACTGGGTCGACGACTGGGACAGCGAGCAGACCTCACCCGCCGTCAGCCTCCAGGCCGGCCACGCCTACGACATCAAGATCGAGTACTTCGAACACTTCGGCGGCTCGTCCCTGCACCTGAACTGGACCCCGCCCGGCGGAAAAAAGAGCCCCGTCCCGAAGTCCGCCCTCACCCTCCCGGACGGCTTCGACTACGACGGCCCGGCCGACGCCGCCGTGCTCCCCGACGGCCGCACCCTGCGTCTGGACTTCCCCGAGGACCTCACCGCTCCCCCGGCCGCCTTCACCGACCACCTCGACGCCGTGATCGGGGGCGCCCGCTGGCCGCTGGGCAAGGCGAAGCCGGCCCCCGACGACCCGTCGGTCCTGCTGATCGCGCTGGACGAGCCGGTCGTCGGACACGGCGGTCAGGCCGATCTGCACTACGACGGCAAGGGCGGGCTGGCCACCGCCGACGGCAAGGACATCGCCGCCTACTGGGCGACCGGCAGCAACGACTCCACGTACCAGCTGCGCACCAAGTGGGCCGACGACGTCGGCAAGGACAACGCCCACCCGGAGTACCCGCGCCCGCAGCTCACCCGCGACAAGTGGCAAAGCCTCAACGGGGAATGGCAGTTCGCGGCCGCGCAGCAGGGGGAGGCGCCGCCCGTCGGCAAGCGGCTGGGGGAGAAGATTCTGGTCCCGTATCCGGTGGAGTCGCAGCTCTCCGGCATCGAGCGGCACGAGGACCGGATGTGGTACCGCCGGACCTTCGGCGTCCCCAAGGGCTGGAAGGTCGGCAGCGACCGTCGGCTCGACCTCAACTTCGGCGCCGTCGACTGGCGGGCCGAGGTGTACGTCAACGGCACGAAGGTCACCACGCACCAGGGCGGCTACGACCGGTTCTCCGTGGACATCACCGACGCGCTGAAGCCCGGCAGCACCCAGGAGCTGATCGTCGGCGTCCACGACCCGACGGACGCCAAAGACGGCGCGAGCCCGCCGATCGGCAAGCAACGGCTGGACCCCAGCGGCATCTGGTACACCGCCTCGTCCGGCATCTGGCAGTCGGTCTGGATGGAACCGGTCGCCGCCGACCACGCCGGCAGCCTGAAGGTCACACCCGATGTTCCCGGCCGGTCGGTGGCCGTCGAACCGCGCGGCGTACGCGACGGGGTGCCGGTGACCGCGGTCGCCTACGACGGCAAGCGGGAGGTGGGCCGGGCGAGCGGCCGCACCGGCAAACCGCTCACCGTGCCCGTGCCCAGGGCGCATCTGTGGTCACCGGACGATCCGCATCTGTACGACCTGAAGGTGACGGTCGGCTCCGGAAGGGGGGCGGACCGCACCGGCAGCTACTTCGGGATGCGCGAGATCGGCGTCAAGAAGATCGACGGCACGCCCCGTACGGTCCTCAACGGCAAGCCGGTCTTCTCCATGGCCACCCTCGACCAGGGGTTCTGGCCGGACGGGCTGCACACCGCGCCGACCGACGAGGCGCTGGCGTACGACCTCAAGATGCACAAGGCCATGGGCTTCAACTCGGTGCGCAAGCACATCAAGGTCGAGCCGGACCGCTGGTTCTACTGGGCGGACAAGCTGGGTCTGCTGGTGTGGCAGGACATGCCGGCGATGGACAACGACACCAGCCCGTCGGCGCCCGCCCGCGCGGAGTACGAGCGCGAGATGAAGCGGATGATCGACCAGCACAGCAGCAGTCCCGCGGTCATCATGTGGGTCACCTTCAACGAGGGCTGGGGGCAGTACGACCAGGCCCGTATCGCCGACCAGGCGAAGGCCTGGGACCCGACCCGGCTGGTGAACAACATGAGCGGGCTCAACTGCTGCGGCGCGCAGGACGGCGGCAACGGCGACGTGGCCGACGCCCATGGCTACCCGAGCGCCCAGCTCCCCGCGCCGGACGGCAGACGCGCCCTGGTCAGTGGGGAGTACGGCGGTCTCGGACTGGCGGTGCCGGGGCATGCCTGGCCGGTGCAGCACACCTATGTCGGCGTCGACCAGGCCGAGTACACGGACGACTATCTGGCGGAGCTCGCCAAGGTCCGCACGCTCGCCTGCCAGGGCGGCAACGGCGCGGTCTACACCCAGATCACCGATGTGGAGGGCGAGTTGAATGGCTTGCTCACCTACGACCGCAAGGTGGTCAAACCGGATGTGCGGCGGCTGGCGGCGGCGCACCGTGCGCTGATCAAGGACGCCTCCGATCCGGGTTCGATGGCGTGCGGTACGCCGTGACCGGCGGCCGCCGCGCGTGACGGCGCGGCCGTGGCGCGGCAACGTCCGGCCCGTATCGGCGAGTTCGGCCTGCCCGCGCGCCACGTGCGGGCGGGCCGGACGCGGCGGCGCGCACGGCGCCGGGACCCGGCGAAGTGAGCTCCCGGCTTTCCCGGCACCGAACTCTTGACGTGCTCCTGCCCGGCAACCAAGAATGAGCCCGCTCTGACAACGTTGTCGACCGCCGGTACCCCACCTCCTTCGGCCGGGCGGCCGCTCAGCGACGACTCCCGGAGGTCTGGACCCATGCCATGGCTCAGTCGCAACCGGCTGCGCACCGCCGGCGCGGTGCTGGCGGCCACGCTCCTCGGGGGCGCGCTCGCCGCCCCCGCCGCGCGGGCCGAGCCGCCCGCCGGCCCGCTCACCGATCTGGTCAACCCGTTCATCGGCAGCCAGAACGAGGGCAACACCTACCCGGGGGCCGCCGTACCGTTCGGCATGGTGCAGCTCTCCCCCGACACCGGCCACACCACCGGCTACGGCTACGACGACGACCACATCCGGGGCTTCAGCGCCGTCCACATCTCCGGCGTCGGCTGCGGCCTCGGCGGTGACCTGCCGGTGCTGCCCACCACCGGCGACATCACCGAGACCGACTACGCGAAATACGCGGCCTCCTACAGCCACGACGACGAGTCGGCGCGCCCCGGCTACTACCGCGTCGGCCTGAAGTCGTACGGCGGGATCGACGCCGAACTGACCGCCACCACCCGCACCGGCAAGCAGCGCTACACCTTCCCGGCCACCGGCAAGGCCAATGTGCTGCTCAACGTCGGCCAGTCCCTGCACAAGACGGTCACCAGCCACGTCGAGGTGCTGGACGCACGCACCATCCGCACCACCCTGACCGGGCGCGGCTTCTGCCAGGACACCAAGCCCTACACGCTGCACACCCTCACCCGCTTCGACCGGCCCTTCGCCTCCTACGGGACCTGGGACGGCGACAAGGTGACGGCCGGCTCCAAGGACTCCACCGCCACCGGGAAGAGCGGCGCCTACGCCCGCTTCGACACCCGCGAGGACCGCACCGTCGAGGCGACCACCGCTGTCAGCTACGTCGACGCACCGGGCGCCGCCCGCAACCTCCGCGCCGAGGGCGGCCGTTCCTTCGACCGCACGAAGGAGGCCGCGAACGCCGCCTGGGAGCGGCGGCTCGGCCTGGTGAAGGCCCAGGGCGGCGACAGGGCGCTGCGCCGCACCTTCTACTCCTCGCTGTACCGGTCCTTCCTCGCCCCGAACATCGGCAGCGATGTGGACGGCCGGTACACCGGCTGGGACCAGAAGCCGCACCGCGCGCACGGTTTCACCTACTACCAGAACTGGTCGCTGTGGGACACCTACCGCACCCAGGCGCAGCTGCTGGCGCTGCTGGCGCCACGGGAGTCCCGGGACATGGCGCTCTCGGTGCTGCGCATCGACAAGGAGAGCGGCTGGCTGCCCAAGTGGGGCTACGGAACGGTCGAGACGAACATCATGACCGGCGATCCGGTCACCCCGTTCCTCACCAACGCCTATCAGCAGGGGCTGCTGAAGGGCCATGAGGAGGAGGCGTACGCGGCGCTGAAGAAGAACGCCGACGGGGTGCCGCCGGCCGACTCGCCCGCCGTCGGACGGGAGGCCAACGCGCAGTACCTGAAGGACGGATTCGCGCCGTACCTCAAGGGCCGCGAGCACGCCAAGCCGGGCGACTCGGACTTCGACCACGGCGCCTCGGCCACCCTGGAATACGCCCTGTCGGACGCGATGCTGGCCCAGATGGCACGCGACCTGGGGCACCGCGCGGACGCCGACCGCTATGCGGCCCGCGCCCAGAACTACCGCAGGATCTTCGACACCTCGACCGGCTTCTTCCGCGCCCGCGACGCGAAGGGGGCGTTCGCCGGGCCGGCCGATCCGGCAAAGAGCGAGGGCTTCCATGAGGGCACGTCCTGGCAGTACCAGTGGATGGTCCCGCAGGACATGCCGGGGATGCTGGACCTGATCGGCGGCAAGAAGAAGGCCGGTGAGCGGCTGGATTCCTTCTTCGCCTACCCGCAGCTGCTGAAGGACCCGGAGAAGACGGCCCGTGAGGTGTGGGTCAACGGCCCGTACGACTACTACAACGCCGACAAGTACAACCCGCAGAACGAGCCCGACCTGATCGCGCCGTACACCTACCTCTCCACCGGGGCGCCCTGGAAGACCACGGACGTGGTGCACGCGGCGCTGACGCTGTTCACGGACACTCCCACCGGGATGACCGGGAACGACGATCTGGGGACGATGTCGGCGTGGATGGTGCTCTCGGCGATCGGGGTGTTCCCCGTGCAGCCGGGCACCGACAGCTGGGGGCTGAGCACGCCGGTCTTCGACCGGGTGGACCTGAAGCTGGACCGCGGTTACTACCCGTCCGGTCACTTCACGGTCAAGGCGCCCGGTACCTCGGCGGCCCACCGCTATGTGCAGTCGGTGCGCCTCGACGGCCAGGAGCGGGACCGTACGTACCTGACGACCGACGATCTGCGTTCGGGACGTGAACTGTCCTTCACCGTGGGCGCGCAGCCGTCCGCCTGGGGCACCGGGGACCAGGCGGCGCCGCCGCCGGTGGGCACGTCATCCGGAGCGCAGCAGGCCGATCGCCAACGCTGAGATCACCACGGCGGAGACCACCGCCGTGACGGCTTGCCCCCGGGGGCCGGTCAGCGTCCTGCCCAGCGCAGCGCCGCCCGCGGCCAGGAACAGCTGCCAGCTCACGGAGGCGGTGGTCACGGCGGCCACGAAGGCCGCGTCGCCGGCGGTCCCGAGACCGCCGGCCCCGGCGCCGCCCGCGAGCACCAGCGCGGAGAAGTAGAGGATCGCCCAGGGGTTGACCAACGTCAGCCCCAGGAAAGCGAGATAGGCCCGGAGGGGGCGTCCCAGGACGTCCCTTCCGGCGCGTGGTGGCGCGGTCCCCCGGTTGCGCACCGCCCGTACCGCGGTGCGGGCGGCCATGGCGAGCAACCGGACGGCGGCGGCCGTGCGCAGCGGGCCCGCGGCCGGGGCGACGGCGTCCGAGAGGGCGGCTCCGCCGGCCACCGCGAGCAGGGCGTAGAGGCCGTCGGCGCCTCGCCACCCCGAGGGCCGCCGAGGCGCCGACCCGGAACGATGTCCGGGCCGTCACGCTCACCAGCATCACGGCCAGTGCCCCGACGGGCACGGCCAGCGCGTAGCCCGCCCACAGCCCCGGCAGAAAGGCCTCGGGCAGCGTCCCGCTCAGCTCGTTCATGCCGCCGGCATCCGGGCTCCGGTTCGTTCGGGTCCATCGAATGTTTCCGCACGCAATCATGTGGCAGCTGCGTACGATCGGCGCGTGATCGATCCCCGTCTGCAGGCCCTCCGCGTCCTGGCCGAACAGGGCACCGTCACCGCCACCGCGCGGGCCCTGCGTCTGACGCCGTCGACGGTCTCGCAGCAGCTACGGCAGCTGTCGGCGCGGCTCGGGGCTGGAACTGCTGGTGCCGGAGGGGCGCAACGTACGGCTGACCCCGGCGGCCCTGGCCCTGGTCGGGCACGCCGATGCGCTCTTCGCCCGCTGGGAGGAGGCCCGCGCCGATCTGGCGGAGCACGGCGAAGGAGGGGCCGGGCGGCTGCGGATGACCGGTGTCGCGACGGCGATCAGCGGCGTCATCGCGCCGGCAGCCGCGCGGCTGCGCCGTGAACTGCCGCGGCTGGACGTGGAGATCAGCGAGGATCCCGGGGAGAACCGCTTCGAGCTGCTGCTGGCCGGGCGGGCCGATATCGCCGTCGTCATTCCGGCGCCGGGCCTCCCGCCGACGGACGATGCGCGGTTCACCCAGCGGACCGCGCTGGAGGAGCGGCAGGACCTGCTGGTCCCGGCGGGGCATCCGTTCGCCGCGCGGGCGGCGGACGGCGTACCGCTGGCGGAGGCCGCGGCGGAGACCTGGATCGGCGCGGGCGATCCGGCCGACCAGCATCAACTGCTGGCGGCCGCCTGCGCGTCGGCAGGGTTCAGCCCGAGGGTGCGCCACCGCGCGGTCGACTGGAACGCGATCGCCGCGCTGGTCGCGCACGGCTTCGGGATCTGCCTGCTGCCCCGCCTGGCCCCGGTCCCCGGCGGCTGCCCGGTCGTGCGGGTACCGCTGTGCGGGAACCCGGCGCCGGTACGGCGGTTCGTGGCGGCCGTCCGCCGCGGCAGCGAGCGGCAGCCCCCCATCTCCCGCGGTCTCGCGGCGCTGCGTGCGGCCGCGGGGGCAGCAGAAGAGGGGGTGTGAGGGCCGTGCCGGCCGTCAGTCCTGCAGCGCCTGCCAGAACTCGTCGAAGGACATCCGGCCGTCGCCGTCGGTGTCCTTGCTCTTGATCACGGACTCGGCGATCGGGCCGGTGACGAACGGGTCGCCCATCTCGGCCATCGCCCGCTTGAACTCGTCCGGCGTGACCAGGCCGTCCTTGTCGCCGTCGAACCGGTCGAACTGCGCCCTGGCCTTCTCGATGTCTGCCACGAGAGGTGCCCCCTTCGTCGTGCTGCGTGATGCTCGGTGATGTGACCTGGGTACATTAACCGACTGTCACGACGTCCCCGGCTGCGCCCTCCGGCGGGCCAGATAGGGCGCCGTACGGCTGCCCGGAGCTGCGGCGACCTCGGCCGGCGTTCCGGTGGCCACGATCCGGCCGCCGTCCGCGCCGCCGCCGGGGCCCAGGTCGATGACGTGGTCGGCGCCCGCGACCACCCCCATGTCGTGCTCGACGACCACGACGGTGTTGCCGGCGTCCACCAGGCCGTGCAGCTGGCTGAGCAGCACCTCGGTGTCGGCGGGGTGCAGTCCGGTGGTGGGCTCGTCCAGCAGGTAGAGGGTGTGGCCGCGGCGGGCGCGCTGGAGTTCGGTGGCGAGTTTGATGCGCTGCGCCTCGCCGCCGGAGAGTTCGGTAGCAGGCTGGCCCAGCCGCAGGTAGCCCAGGCCGACGTCCTGGAGGGTGCGCAGGCTGCGGGCGGCGGCCGGTACGTCGTCGAGGAAGCCGGCGGCGGTGTCGACGGTCATCGCCAGGACGTCGGCGACGGTGCGGCCGCGGTAGGTGATCTGGAGGGTCTCGGGGTTGTAGCGGGCGCCGTGGCAGGCGGTGCAGGGGGTGTAGGTGCCGGGCAGGAAGAGCAGTTCGACGGCGACGAAGCCCTCGCCCTGGCAGGTTTCGCAGCGGCCGGAGGTGACGTTGAAGGAGAAGCGGCCGGCGGTGTAGCCGCGGGCGCGGGCCTCGTCGGTGGCGGCGAAGACCTTGCGCACGGCGTCGAACAGCCCGGTGTAGGTGGCGAGGTTGGAGCGCGGGGTGCGGCCGATCGGCTTCTGGTCGACGCGCACGAGCCGGTCGACGGCCGCGAGGCCCCGGGCGCCGGTGAGTTGGGCCCGCGCCATCGGCCCGGAGTCGGTGTCCGCCGCCTCGCCGGACCCGGCGGCACCGTCCCGCTCGGCACCGAGGTGTTCGCCGACGGCCTCGGCCAGGACCCGGGTGACCAGCGTCGACTTCCCGGACCCGGAGACGCCGGTGACGGCGGTGAAGACACCGAGCGGGAAGGCGGCGTCCAGACCGCGGAGGTTGTGCAGGGTGATGCCGTGCAGGGTCAGCTCTCCCGAGGGGATGCGGGGGGTGCGCCCGGGCGGCGGCTCGGTGGTGAACAGGAAGCGGCGGGTGGCGGAACCCTCGACGTCCGCGAGTCCGGCGACCGGGCCGCTGTGCAGCACCTGCCCGCCGTGTTCGCCGGCGTGCGGGCCGACGTCCACGAGCCAGTCGGCGCGGCGCACCACGTCCATGTCGTGCTCGACGACGAACAGCGAGTTGCCGGCTTCCTTGAGCCGGCCCAGCACCGTGAGCAGGGACTCCGTGTCGGCCGGATGCAGCCCGGCGGACGGCTCGTCCAGGACGTAGACGACGCCGAACAGGCCGGAGCGCAGCTGGGTGGCGAGCCGCAGCCGCTGGAGTTCGCCGGCCGAGAGGGTGGGCGAGGGCCGGTCCATGCTGAGGTAGCCGAGGCCGAGTTCGGTGAGCACCTCGATACGGGCGACCAGATCGCGGGCGAGGGTCGGGGCCACCTCGTCGTCCGCCCGCTGCGCCGTGGGCCGCAGCAGGTCGGCGAGGGCGCTCAGCGGCAGGCCGGCGAGGACCGCGATGTCCTGGCCGCCGAAGGTGACCGCCAGCGCCTCGGGGCGCAGCCGCCGCCCGTCGCACACCGGGCAGGGTTCGGCGACCATGAAGCCCTGTACGCGCTTGCGCAGGGTGTCGCTCTTGGAGTCGGCGAAAGTGTGCAGCACATAGCGCTTGGCGCTCATGTACCGGCCCTGGTACGGGCGTTGGATGCGTCCGACGTCCCGGACCGGGTGGACGGTGACCACCGGCTCCTCGTCGGTGAACAGGATCCAGTCGCGGTCGGCCCGCGGCAGCTCGCGCCAGGGGCGTGCGGTGTCGTGGCCGAGGGCGGCGAGGATGTCGCGGAGGTTCTTGCCCTGCCAGGCGCCGGGCCAGGCGGCGATGGCGCCGTCGCGGATGGAGAGCGACGGGTCGGGGACGAGCGAGTCCTCGGTGACGCGGTGGACGCGGCCCAGGCCGTGGCATTCGGGGCAGGCGCCGACGGCGGTGTTGGGCGAGAAGGCGTCGGAGTCGAGCCGTTCGGTGACGCCCTCGGGGTAGTCGCCGGCCCGGGAGAAGAGCATCCGCAGGGTGTTGGAGAGGGTGGTGACGGTGCCGACGGAGGAGCGGGAGGTGGGCGCCGAGCGGCGCTGTTCCAGGGCGACGGCCGGCGGCAGCCCGGTGATGTCCTCGACCTTCGGGGCGCCGACCTGGTGGATCAGCCGCCGGGCGTAAGGGGCCACCGACTCGAAGTAGCGGCGCTGCGCCTCGGCGTAGATGGTGCCGAAGGCGAGCGAGGACTTGCCCGATCCGGACACCCCGGTGAACGCGACCAGCGCGTCCCTCGGGATGTCCACATCGACGGTGCGGAGGTTGTGCTCACGGGCGCCGCGCACCCGTACGTACGAGTCGGCCATGCCTCCATGATCAGGCACAGCCGCTCGTGATCGGGTACCGCCGCCGCGGTCGGGCACGGTCAGTCCGCGGTGGTGGCGGCCCGGACCCGTTCGCGCGCCTCCTCCCAGGGGGTGGGTGCGGCGATCACCGCGCGCAGCGCGCGGACCTGGCGGGGCGGCAGGCCGGCCGCCAGGACGCCGGTGGCGCTGCCGTTCTGTCCGTAGAGGGCGACGGCGCGGCATCCGGCCCGGTCCAGCACGGTGGTCTCGACCCGGTCGGCGCCGGTGGTGAGCCCGTAGGCCTGGAGCTTGATGTCGTACTGGTCGGACCAGAAGTACGGCACCGGGGCGAACGGCCGGCGCTGCTGCGCGGGGTCGGCGGCGTCCGGGGCGGACCCGGTCGGGGCCGCCAGTTCCGCGAGCAGGTTGCGGGCGGCGGCCATGCCCTGCTCGGTGGCGTTCATCCGGTGCTCGAAGCGCAGCGGCCGGCCGTGCAACGGGTGCTCCCAGCGGGCGACGTCGCCCGCGGCGTAGACGCCGGGCGCCGCGGCGCAGTAGGCGTCGCAGCGCAGCCCGTCGGTGGTGTCCAGGGCCGGGTCGCCGTCCAGCCACCGGACGGCCGGGTCGGAGCCGATGGCGAGCAGCACGGCGTCGGCGGGCAGCACGCTGCCTCCCCCGCCGGCTGCGCCCGCACCGGCGGGGGCTCTCCCATGGGCCAGGTGCACGGCGGTGACCTGCGGGGCCGGTGTCCGCCCGGCGTCCGGCGCCGCCTCGGCCGTCTCGAAGCCGTCCACGGCTCCGGTGAGCAGGCGCACCCCACGGGCCCGGTGCCGCTCCGCGAGCAGTTCGCCGACCTCGGCGCCGACGGCGGCGGCCATCGGCACCGGGTCCCGGCCGACGAGGGTGACCTCGTGCCCCAGCTCCCGTGCCACGGCGGCGGCTTCACAGCCCAGCACGCCGTTGCCGACGACCACCAGGCGGCGCCCGGCGCCGGAGAGCGCGCCGCGCAGCGCGAGCGCGTCGTCGAGGGTGCGCAGGGTGTGCACTCCGGCGATCCGGTCGGCGCCGGGCAGGGTGCGGGCGGTGACGCCGGTCGCGATGATCACGCCGGCGCAGCCGAGCTGCGCACCCCCGTCGAGGGTGAGGGTGCGGGTGGCGGTGTCGAGACCGGTCGCCCGGGTGCCGAGCCGCAGGTCTAGGCCGAGCCCTGCGAGCTGCTCGGCGGTGCGCAGTTGGAGCCGTTCGGGCTCCCAGGTGCCGTGCAGCAGCTGCTTGGACAGCGGCGGCCGGTCGTACGGCAGGTGCGGTTCGTCGCCGATGAGGGTCAGCGGGCCGCTCCAGCCGAAGCGGCGCAGCGCCTCGACGGCGGCGAGCCCGGCGGCCGAGGCCCCGACGACGGCGATGGGCCGGGCGGTGGCGGTGGTCATGAGTGGATCTCGATGACCGCGGCCGGGCAGATGGCGGCGGCCTCGCGGACCGCGTCGTGCGCTTGCGCGGGCGGTGCGGCGTCGAGGAGGACGACGACGCCGTCCTCGTCACGCTGGTCGAAGACGTCGGGGGCGATCAGCACGCACTGCCCGGCGGCGCAGCACCTGTCGGCGTCAAGGGTGATCTTCATGGCAGGAAGCTCCATGGGGATGGTGAGGGGAGGATACGGGTGGGGTGGCGGCCCGGTGTCACCAGGTGACGGGCAGCGCGTGGCAGCCGTGGATCGCCATGTCGGTGCGGAACGGAATCTCGTCGACCGGCACGGCGGGCCGCATGTCCGGGAAGCGGCGCAGCAGGGTACCGATGACGACCTGGAGTTCGACGCGGGCCAGTGCCTGGCCGAGGCACTGGTGGATGCCGTAGCCGAAGGCGACGTGGTGCTGGGCGTTGGGGCGGCTCACGTCGAGACGGTCGGCGTCGGCGAAGACGCTCTCGTCACGGTTGGCGGACGGTACGGCCACCACGACGCCCTCGCCGGCCCGGATGAGGTGTCCGCCGATCTCGATGTCGGCGGTGGCGACCCGGCGCGGCCCGTTGCGGATGATGCTGTGGAAGCGCAGCAGTTCCTCGACGGCGCCACGGATCAGCGCGGGCTCCTGGCGCAGTCGCTCGGCGGATTCCGTGTCCCGCATCAGGGTGAGGGCGCTCAGACCGATCATGTTGGCGGTGGTCTCGTGGCCTGCGATCAACAGCAGGGCGGCGAAGGCGGCCACGTCGTCATGGCTGATCTCGCCGGTTCGCTGCTGCTCGACGATGAGCCGCCCGAGGATGTCGTCGCCGGGCGCCGCTTCCTTGCCGGTGACCAACTGGTCGAGGTAGTCGCGCAGTTCGCGTCGTGCGCTCTCCCGCTCGTCGTCGGCGATGGTGCGCGAGAGCAGCTTGCCGGTGAGTGACTGGAAGACGTCGTGGTCGTCGTAGGGGACGCCGAGCAGCAGGCTGATGACCAGCGAGGGGACGGGCAGCGCGAGCGCCTCGACGAGGTCCACCCCGCCCGCCGCGCGCCCCTCGGCCCGCTCCATCGCGTCGCACAGCTCGTCGGTGATGCGCTGGATCTCCGGGCGCAGCGCCTCGACCCGCTTGACCATGAACTCGCGGGTGACCATCCGGCGCAGCCGGGTGTGCTCGGGCGGATCCATGCGGATGAAGCCGCGGTTGGCGGTGTTGGCGCCGCCGGTCATGCCGCTGAGCGGGTAGCCGGGGACGGTGGTGTCGGAGCTGAAGCGGGTGTCGCCGAGGATCGCCCGGATGTCGCTGTAGCGGGTGGCCAGCCAGGCCCAACTGCCGTCCGCGAGGGAGATCTTGGAGATCGGCTCCGTGGTGCGCAGCGTGCCGAACTCGGCCGGGGGGTCGAAGGGGCAGCCGGCCGGGGGCTCGACGGGCAGCGGCGCCGGGGCGGTGGAAAGTGTCATCTCGCTCATCTCGCTTCTCGCGCGCACGCCGGCAGGGGGCGTGCGCCATGAGTCGACGGTTCGCCTAACACTCGTAAACTTACACATGTAGAGGGCAGGTATCCGTGGCGGGGTGGCGAGGCGTCACCGGACAGGGGTGAGGCCGCTTTTGTGGCGATGCGCCCGCCTCCCCCGACGTCATGGCACGCCTGCGCGTTCCCCGACGCCGTGGACGGCCCTGCACGAGGCCGGACACGGTCCTGGCGGACACGGCACACTCCTCCCGCGCCCTCCGCGACCACCTTCACCACCTCGGCATCCGGGCCGTGATCCCCGTCCCGGCGGACCAACGTGGCCACCGGCTTCGCCCCTCCGGTCCGCACGATGACCCAAACGAAATGGCCTAGCCGTGGAAGGCCGTGGTCGACTCGAGTGGAGCGCGCTCGGTCTTGACGCGATTGACCGGCGCGGCCTCGTCGGCATGGCCGAAGGAGATGCCGACGAGCAACTTACCTCCGGTGACGCCGAGTTCGGAACGGACGGTGTCGGCGTAGAAGCTCAACAACCCCTGCGGGCAACTGTCCACGCCGTACGCGGTCATCGCCAGGAGCAGCGTCTGCATGTAGGCGCCGACATCCGCGGCCAGCCGCGCCTCTCCTTCACCGTGGACGAAGAGGAACGCCGCGTGCGGGGCGCCGTAGAAGCGCAGGCTTTCCGTGTCGTAGGCCGCACGTGCCGTGTGATCGTCGGCGCCGATGCCCAGCGCCCCGTACAGTTCGGCGCCGAACGCCGCCCGACGAGCCCGGTGCGCCTGCGCGTACATCCCCTCGGCATACGGGAAGTCCACCGAGGTGCGTCTGCCGGCGTGGGCCGCCAGCAAGGCATCGGCCAGGCGCTGACGTGCCGCGCCGCTCACCACCTCCACCTGCCACGGTTGTGCGTTGGAGTTGGACGGCGCGGTGCCGGCCAGCGAGAAGATCGTGCGCATGGTGTCCTCGGGTACGCGGTCCGGACGGAACGCGCGGGTGGCGTGCCGGCCGCGTATCAGCTTCTCCGCGCAGCCGCTCAGCTCAGTGGGAACGAACCTGCTCATGGGACTCCTTGGTGACGGAGAGCTCATGTAAACGGAACCGTTTACATACGCAGGTCACCTTAGCGCAGCATGACGAATGAAGTAAACGCATGCGTATACTTTCCTCATGGATGCAACGGTGAGTACGGCGGCAACGGCTCCCCAGCGGCGGGGGCGTGGCGGGCGGGAGCGCATTCTGGCTGCCGCCGCCCGGCTGTTCGCGACCCAGGGCATCACCGCGACCGGCATGGAACAGGTCGCGGAGGAAGCGCCGGTCTCCAAGCGGACGCTCTACGCGCACTTTCGCACCAAGAACGATCTGGTCATCGCCCATTTGCAGGGCCTCGCACTGTCGGGGGCCACCTTGGAAGGCGTGCTGACCCGCGAGGACATCCCTCCGCGTGACCGGATTCTCACGTTGTTCGACCAGCCGGTGGCGGACGCGGTTCCGGTGCGCGGATGTCCGTTCATTGATGCTGCCGCGGAGTTCCCCGACCCGGAGAGCGCCGTGCACTCCTACGCCCGGGAGCAGAAGCTGCGCATGGTGCAACTGATCGTTGCCTTGGTGGCGGAGCTGGGCTGCCGCGAACCCCTCTCACTTGCCGAGCAACTGGCCACCCTCGCGGACGGGGCGGCCAGCCGCGCCATGGTGCTGGACGAGGCGGACTACGGCCGGCACGCGCGGGCGGCGGCCGAAATCCTCCTCGATCAGGCTCTGCCGAGAGAGAGCTGACGAGGAAGACGTCCGGGCAGGCGTGGTCGACGGGCCGGTGGCGCGTTGGTGAGCCCAACGAAACGGCCCAGGTGATGACAGGGCGGTGCCCGAAAAGGCAGAACGGCCGGGCGGCGTCGCCCGCCGCTCTCAGCGCTCCAGCAGCAACTGCAGGATCTCGTCCACGAAGCGGTCCAGCCGCCGCGCGTCCTTGCGGCTCGGCATGACCTGCCAGAGCATGACCCGGCCGTGCACCGACGACCACAGCACATACGGCGCCTCGGCGCGCGAGCCGCGCACCCGCCAGCCGGCCTCCTCACACGCCGTCAGCGCGCCCTGCCAGCTGCGCACCAGCAGCCCCGCCGGATGTCCGGCCAGCCGCTCGGGTCCGACCGGCGTCTGCCGGGTCTCGTACAGCAGGCGGTAGGTGGCGGGGTGCGCGACGGCGTAGCGGCAGTAGGCGCGCAGCTGGGCGCGCAGCCGCGCCACCGGATCGTCGGCGTCCGCCTTCGCGGCGGCGTCGGCCATCGCCCGCGCCAGCCGCTCGAAGCTGATCTCCAGGGTCGCCCAGACCAGCTCGGTCTTGTCGGCGAAGTGACGGTAGATGCTCGGGGCGGCGACTCCGGCCTCCCGCGCGACCGCGCGCAGCGACAGCGCGTCCTCGCTGCCGACCTCCTCCAGGAGGTGCTCGGTGGCCCGCAGGAGTTCCTCCCGCAGGCGCTCTCCCTGGCCGCGCGGGTTACGGGGCCGGACGGCCGCACTCTCGCTCACTGCCCTCCGGTCCTCTCCCTGGCTCGCCGACGGGGTTCGTCACCAGCGTTTCACACCGGGACGGCGGGGACGTACGCGAGGACGCCCCGCCACCGGCCCGTTTCCGCACCCCGGGCACCCTGGCACCCGGCACACGGCACCCGGCACCCGGCACCCGGCACCCGGCACCCGCCCGTTCACTTCCCCCGCTTGAGTCCGTCCTCGGCCGCGTCCCGGCCGAGGACCGCCTCGCGGATCGCGGTGCGGGCCTTCGCGTGCTTCTTCTTGCCGGTCCTCGCGAGGTTGAGCATCCGCAGCGGCGGCCCCTGCGCGGCGAGCTGCGGGATGTACTCGGCCTTGGTGACCTGCCAGCGCTCCCCCGGCCCGTCGGGCGGGGCGAACCGGAAGCGGGCGATGCTGCCCCAGTTGCCCTGCGGCTTCGTCATGGCACCGGAGATCTGGTCACCGAGGCCGTAGACCACCCAGGTGCCGTTGACCTTCTCGTACGGCTGCGGGGTGTGCGCGTGGGTGCCGGTGATCAGGTCGATGTCCGGGCGGCCGTCGGTCTGCCCGGCGGTGAGCGCCTGGGCGAGCTTGATCTGCTTCTCATTGGGCGCGGTGCGGTATTCGGTACCCCAGTGCAGGCTGACGACCACGACGTCCGCACCGGCCCGGCGGGCCGCCCGCGCATCCGCGGTGATCTTCCGCTCGTCGATCAGATTCACCGTCCACGGCGCGGACGCCGGGCGCTGGACCCCGTTGGTGCCGTACGTGTACGAGAGCTGGGCCACCCGCGCGCCGCCGCGGGCCCGCAGCAGCGCCGGGCGGGCGCCCTCGGTGGCGCTGCGCGCCGAGCCGACATGCCGCAGCCCGACCGTGTCCAGCGCCTTCAGGGTGCGGTGCACACCCTCCACTCCCTGGTCCAGGGTGTGGTTGGAGGCGGTGGAGCAGGAGTCGTAGCCGGTGTCCTTGAGGGCGGTGGCCAGCTGCGGCGGGGCCTGGAAAACGGGATGGCCGCTGAAGGGGCCCTCCAACGGGCCCAGCGGCGCGTCCAGTTGGCACAGCGCCACGTCCGCCGACGAGATGACGGACTTCACCCCGGCCAACATCGGGCGGTAGTCGTAGCCGGCGCCCGGCGCGTCGTCCTGAGCCGTCTCCAGCACGCCAGGGTAGGACGGCATGACGTCCCCGGAGGCGACGAGGGTGAACGGCCGCCGGCCGTCGGCCCTGGCCGGCGGGGCGCCCGCGTTGCCGCTCGGCTCCGCCTCCTGGGACGGCGGCGCGGCCCCCGGCGAGACATCGCCATTTCCGCACCCGACGGCGAGTGCGGCGATCAGGGTGAGGGCGGCAAACCGTTTGTGGGCGCTCATGCCCGACACATATCAGCAGACGATCGCAGGAAAACGCCGCTGGCGGCCGGTGTCCGGCGCGGTCCCCCGTACGGCCGCACGGCTCCTGCGGCCCACCGGGAGGGCAGGGACGACGGGCACGCCCGTACCCTGCTCGGATGGCGCACACCCCGTTCCCCGGCGACCGGTTCCCGGCCGGACTCCCCGTGATCACGCAAATGGGCCGGACCCCTTCGGGGCGGGCCTGGCTCGACCGGCTGCCGGACATCGTGCGGGAGATCGAGGAACGCTGGGAGCTGCGGCTCGGCGCCCCCTTCCACGGCGGGAGTTGCTCGTGGGTGGCGCCGGCCGAGGGGCCGGACGGCGCGCCCGCGGTGCTCAAGGTGACCTGGCCGCACCGCGAGGCCGACGGCGAGGCGCCGGCGCTGCACACCTGGGGCGGCAACGGCGCCGTACGGCTGCACCGCTGGGACCGCGAGCGGGGCGCGCTGCTGATCGAGCGGTGCACGCCCGGCACCCCGCTCGGCGACGCCACGCTGCCGCCCGCCGGGCAGCTGACCGTCGCCGCCGGTCTGCTGCGCGGGCTGTGGGCCGCTCCCGCCCCGGCCGAGGGGGTGCTGGAGCGGGTCGGACCGGTGTGTGCCGAGTGGGCCGACGTCCTGCAGGACCGGATGTTCCGGCTGCGCCCCGGCTACGACGCCGGGCTGGTCACGCTCGGCGCCGAACTGCTGCGCACACTGCCGCACACGGCCACCCGGGACGTCGTGGTGCACGGCGATCTCAACCCGGGCAACGTCCTGGCGTCGGAGCGCGGACCGTGGCTGGCCATCGACCCCAAGCCGATGATCGGCGACCCGGCGTACGACCCCTGGCCGCTGCTGATGCAGACCGACGATCCCTTCGCCCACCCGGACCCGCGGCCGCTGCTACGGGAGCGTTTCGCCCTGGTCGCCGACGTGCTGGGCGAGGACCCGGCACGGCTGCTGGCCTGGTCGGTGGCGCGCGGTGTGGAGAGCGCGCTGTGGAGCGCGGATCACGACGATGTCGCGGGCGGGGCCGAGGAGTTGGCGCGCGCGAGGGTCCTGGCGGATCTGGCCGGGGTGTGAGGTCGGCGGGCGGGCCCGGCACGGCTCAGGCACCGGCCGCCGCGCGCCTCGTCGCGGCCGTCGCCGACGCGTCGTAGTCGGCGGGGACGCCCGGCACCAGGATCACGTCGCCGTCGAGGTGCCGGGTGCGCAGCGGCAGGATGTCCTGGTAGGCGGGTGAGTCGTACCAGGCGCGGGCCCGGTCGAGGTCGGGGAACTCGATGACCACCACGAAGCCGGGCCAGTTCCCCTCCCGGACCTCGACCTGGGCGTTGTGGACGCGGAACCGCCCGCCGAAGGGGTCCATGGTCGCCTGGATCCTGTCCAGGTAGCGGGCGATATCGGCGTGCGGCCGGCCGGGCCGGAGGTGGGCGAGGGCGAACGCGCTCATGGGAGTGCCTCTCTGTCACACGGGATGGGAGGTGCCGCGCCGGGTGCGCTGTCGTGCGTCGCGGTGCGAAGTACCGCGGTGCCCCCCACATTTCCAGCCGGTGACCGGTGGGTCGATTACCTCCGGGGTCATCGCGGTGGTGCCCGATGTCCCCGGTGGATGTCCCGGGCGAATGCCCTCGCCGCACCGGGGGTAGGAAAACGGGCTCCGTGTTGCCACCGTTCGCCGCCCACGCGTCACGAAGGGGACACCCGCCCATGGACGCTCTTCTGCATTTCCGGGCCGCCGGTACGAGCCTGGTCCTGGACCTCTCCGGCGGCGGACTGCCGCGTGTCCCGCACTGGGGCGCGGATCTCGGTGAGCTGACGCCCGCGCAGCTCGCCGCGCTGGTGCGCGCCGATGCCGCCCAGAAGGTCTCCAGCACACCGGACGCACCGGTCCCGTTGAGTGTGCTGCCCCAGCAGTCCGCGGGCTGGCCCGGCACCCCGGGGCTGAGCGGCCATCGCGAAACCGGCGGCGCGGCACCGGCGTTCACGGTGCGCGGCAGATCCGTACGGCCATCCGGGCGGGAGGCCGCGGGGCGGCTCACCGTCGAGGCGGTGGACGAGGACGGCGGCCTGGCGCTCACCCTGGAGACCGAGCTGACCGTGGCCGGGCTGGTACGGCTGCGCGCCCGCGTCACCAACACCGGCCCCGGGCCGTATCACCTCACCGAGCTGACTCCCGCCCTGCCCGTTCCGGCGCAGGCCACCGAGATCCTCGATCTCACCGGACGGCATCTGCGGGAACGCGCCCCGCAGCGGCATGCGTTCACGCTCGGCAGCCATCTGCGGGAGGGCCGCCGCGGGCGCACCGGCAGCGATGCGACGCTGCTGCAGATCGCCGGGGAGGCGGGCTTCGGCTTCCGGTCCGGGGAGGTGTGGGGGCTGCATGTGGGGTGGAGCGGCAACCACCGCTCGCTCGCCGAACGCCTCCCCGACGGGCGGTCGTTGCTGGCCGGCGGGGAGCTGCTGCTGCCCGGCGAGATCCGCCTGGCCGCCGGTTCCTCCTACACCTCGCCCTGGGTCCACGGCTCCTACGGGCGGCACGGGCTGGACGAACTGTCCGGCCGCTTCCACCGGCATCTGCGGGAGCGTGCGCGGCATCCGGCCTCCGCACGCCCGGTCACCCTCAACACCTGGGAGGCGGTCTACTTCGACCAGGATCTGGCCACCCTTAAGGAGCTGGCGCGGGCGGCGGCCGAGGCGGGCGCGGAGCGGTTCGTGCTGGACGACGGGTGGTTCCGGGGGAGGCGGGACGCTCGTGCGGGACTCGGCGACTGGTATGTCGACGAGGAGGTGTGGCCGGACGGGCTGCATCCGCTGATCGACGCCGTGCACGCGCGCGGCCTGGAGTTCGGCCTGTGGGTGGAACCGGAAATGATCAACCCGGACTCCGATCTGGCCCGTGCCCACCCCGACTGGCTCCTGGCCGCCACCCCGTCCCGGCTGCCGCCCGCCTCCCGCCATCAGCAGGTCCTCGACCTCACGCGCCCCGACGCGTACGCGCACATCCTGGGCCGGCTGGACGCCTTGCTGCGCGAGTACCGCATCGACCATCTCAAGTGGGACCACAACCGCGACCTGGTGGACGCGGCCGCGCATCACCAGACGACGGCCGCTTACCGGCTGCTGGACGAGGTGCGCGCCCGGCATCCGCGGCTGGAGATCGAGTCCTGTGCGTCGGGTGGCGCCCGGGTGGATCTGGGGGTGCTGGAGCGCACCGACCGGGTGTGGACCAGCGATTGCCTCGACGCGCTGGAGCGTCAGCGGATCCAGCGGTGGACGGGGCTGCTGCTGCCGCCGGAGCTGCTCGGCGCCCATGTGGGGGCGCCGGTGGCGCACACCACGGGGCGCACCCACACCCTCGACTTCCGCGCCGGGACGGCGCTGTTCGGGCACTTCGGCATCGAGTGGGATCTGACGGCGGCGAGCGGGGCCGAGCGGGCGCGGCTGGCGGAGTGGGTGGCCCTGTACCGGGAGCTGCGGCCGCTGTTGCACACCGGGACGGTGGTGCGCGGCGATCACCCCGATCCGGCGCTGTGGGTGCACGGTGTGGTGGCCGCCGACGGAGCGCGGGCGGTGTTCGCGCTCGTCCAGACGGCGACGAGTGTGCAGGCGCCCGCGGGAAGGGTCCGGCTGCCGGGGCTGGATCCGGACGCCGACCACCGGGTGACGCCGCTCGCGCCGGGCGACCGCCCCGAGGGCCCGTCCCCCTCCGTCCTGCCGTGGTGGGAGAAGGGGGTGACGCTTCCCGGGCGGGTGCTGGCAGAGGTGGGGGTGCGGGCGCCGACGCTGTTCCCGGAGCGGCTGGTGCTGGTGGAGGCGGTACGGCAGTGAGCGCGGACGAGCGCGCCATGGTGACCGTGTGTGGCGGGAGGTAGCTGCGGGCGCAGAAATCACAACCATCTCGTGAAGTTCACGCCTTGATTTGAGAACTTCACATGTGATTATGTTCGATGCACCATGAACGACGTGATCCCTGAGAACTCGACGTCCCCCGCGGACCACCGCCCGGTGATCGGTGTCTCGCTGAAGCTCTACTTCGGCCTGGCGCAGACCCGGACGTGGCTCGCGGACGTGGCGGCGCTCGACAACGCGCTGGCCGCGCTCCCCCGCCCCGTCGATCTCTTCGTCCTGCCGTCCTTCCCGGCGCTGGCGGACGCCCGCGAGCTGCTGTCCGGCACCGGTATCGCCTTCGGCGCGCAGGATGTGCACTGGGCCGACAGCGGTGCCTGGACCGGGGAGGTCTCCGCCGGGATGCTCGCCGAGGCGGGCGCCCGCTACGTCGAGGTCGGGCACGCCGAGCGCCGCCGGCACTTCGGCGAGACGGACGAGACGGTCGCGGCCAAGACCCGCGCGGCCACCCACGCCGGCCTGGTCCCCGTCATCTGCGCCGGCGAACGACGCGGCGCGGACACCGGCGCGGCCGTCGAGGAGACGCTGGCCCAGGTACGGGCCGCGCTGGCCGGTGCCGCGCCGGGCAGCGAGGTGGTCATCGCCTACGAGCCGGTCTGGGCGATCGGCGCCCACGAACCGGCACCCGCGCGGCACGTCCGGATCGTCGCCGAGGCCGTCCGCGGCGCGCTGCGCGATCACGATGTGCGCGGCCGGCTGATCTACGGCGGCACCGCCGGGCCCGGTACCTACGGCGAACTGGCCGGCGCCGTCGACGGGCTGTTCCTCGGCCGCCTCGCCCATGACACCGAGGGCCTGCGCAAGGTCCTCGAAGAGATCTCCGGCGGCTGACCCGCCGCCCGTACGAGACCCGCCCCAGCCCAGCCCCGAGGGAGACCACCGTGCAGCACCCGTACCGCATCGCGATCGGCGCCGACGACGCCGGGACCGTCATGAAGGACACGATGACCGCCTACCTCACCGGCCAGGGCCACCCGGTCACCGACCTGAGCGCCACCGCGGCGGAGGACTACCCGGACGTCGCCGAGCGCGTCGCGCAGAGCGTGGCCCGCGGCGAGCACGAGCGCGCCGTCCTCATCTGCGGCACCGGCATCGGCATGGCCATCGCCGCCAACAAGGTCCCCGGCATCCGCGCCGCGCAGATCCCCGACAGCTACAGCGCCGAGCGCGCCCGCAAGTCCAACGACGCGCAGATCGCCTGCTTCGGCGCCCGGACGATGGGCATCGAGGCGGCGCTGGTGTGCCTCCAGCACTGGCTGGTGTCCGACTTCGCGGGTGGCGGCTCGGCGCCCAAGGTCGAGAAGATCAAGCAGGTCGAGTCGCGCAATCTGCGCGCCGCCGAATCCGTCGGCTGAGCCCGCACCCGTACGCCCATCCCCATACCCCTCCCGCCCCCGCTCCCCGCTTCCTCCTCCGAAAGGCTGTGACCACCATGCGTGCTGTTGTCCTCGAGGAACCGAACCAGCTGTCGGTCACCACCGTCGCCGACCCGACGCCCGGCCCCGGCGAGGTCGTCGTCAAGGTCACCGCTGCCGGTCTGTGCGGCACCGATGTGCACATGCTGGCGGGCGAGTTCGGGCCGACCCGCTATCCGGTGATCCCCGGGCACGAGTTCTCCGGTGAGATCGTCGCCCTGGGTGCGGGCGTCACGGAATTCGCCGAGGGCGACGCGATCGCCGCCGACCCCGCGATCTACTGCGGCTCCTGTCACTTCTGTTCCATCGGCCGCGGCAACCTCTGCGAACACTGGGGCACCATCGGCATCACGGTCGACGGTGCCTGCGCCGAGTACGTCAAGGTGCCGGTCCGCAACTGCTACCGGCTGCCGGAAACCGTGCCGCTCACGCACGCCCCGCTCATCGAGCCGCTGTCGACCATCGTGCGCGGCTTCGACCTCGTCGCACCCAAGCTCGGCGATCACTTCCTCATCTACGGCGCGGGCACCATGGGCCTGCTCTACCTCCAGGTCGCCCAGCGCGCCGGCGCCGCCTCGGTCTCGGTCGTCGACATCAACGAGGACCGTCTCGCGGTCGCCCGCAAGCTCGGCGCCGACGCCGTCGCCACCGGCGCGGACGCGCTGGCCGCCGACCACCCGCGCGGCTGGGAGGTGGTCACCGACTGCACCGGCAACATCCGGGCCATCGAGGACGGTCTGACCCGGCCCGTGCGGGGCGGCACCTTCCAGCAGTTCGGCTGCGCGCCCGACCAGGAAATGGCGCGTTTCTCGCCGTTCCGCATCTACAACGACGAGATCCGGATCGTCGGCAGCATGGCGATCCTGCACAGTTACGGCCGTGCGGTGGAGTTGCTGGGCAAGGGCGTCATCGACTCCGAGACCATGATCACGCACCGTTTCGGCCTGGACGAGTACGCCAAGGCGCTGGACACCTTCCAGCAGGGCACCGGCCGCAAGCTGCAGATCGTCCCGAGCTGACCGGAGACATGACGGCCGCGGTGGCGGACCCGGCCAGGCCCCCGCCACCATGCGGGCCACCGGACACGGTCTCGGTCAATTCGGTGGCCCTGCACCGGCGTTGCCCGGCCGCGCCGTGCCCGGCCGCGCCGTGCCCGGCCGCCGCCTCCGCGGCCGGGCACGGTGGCCGGCCTCAGCCGCCGCCCAGCGCCACCAGCTCCGTACCCGCCAGCAGGAAGCCGCCGACGCCGAAGTCGGCGGTGGAGTCGTAGGTGACCGGCTGGCTGGATTCCGGCCGGTCACCGACGTTCTGGACGTAACCGAGGAAGCCGTCGGGGTGCAGGGCGGTGTCCACCATGCCGTTCCAGGCGCGGGCGGCGACCGTCCGGAAGGCGTCCCGGGGGACAAGCCCGGTACGCACCGCATACGCCGTCCCGTAGGTGAAGAACGCGGTGCCGCTGGTCTCCGGGCCCGGGAGGTGCGCGGGGTCGGCCAGGTTCACATTCCAGAACCCGTCCGGCCGCTGGATGCCGCGCAGCGCGGTGAGTTCGGCGGCGAGCGCGGCCCGGTAGGCGGGGACATGGGGGTAGCTGTCCGGGAGGACGGTGAGGACCTTGGCGTGGGCGCCGGCGACCCAGCCGTTGCCGCGCGACCACAGGACGGGCTTCCCGCTCGGGGAGGCGATGCCGCCCGGCAGGAACCGCTTGTCGCGATACCAGAGGCCGGTGCCGGGATCGAGCAGCCCGGGCCCGCCCTCGGCGCTCTTGGTGTGCGTGTAGAGCGCGTGCATCGCGTCCCAGTAGGCGGGGTCGTCGCGCAGCGCGCCGAGCCGGGCGAACGGCGGCATCGCCATGTGCAGCGCGTCGTCCCACCACCAGTCGTCGTGCTTCTGGTCGGAGTTGTGGACCATCCGCGCCAGCGAGTCCTCGATGGCGGCGATCTTGGCGGGATCGGGCGAGGCGTCCAGCGCGTACAGGTCGAGGTAGGCCTGTCCTGCGCAGTGGTCGTCGGCGTGCCGGGTGGTGACGCCGTTGTGCAGCCCGTAGGAGTGCTTCTCGGCCCAGCCGGTGGCGTAGGCGAGATAGCGGGGTTCGCGGGTGAGGCGGTGCAGCGCCATCAGCCCGCTGAAGAAGGTGGCGCGCGCCCATTGGTTGTCGCCGGGGTCGGCGTGCGCGCCGATCCAGTGGTCGGCGACCCGGCGCAGGACGGCGACGATCTCCGCGCGGGCCGGCAGCCGGCCGGCCGCGGTACGGGCGCCGCGGTCGGCCGCCCCGGCCGACCGGCCGGTGAGAGCGGGGAGTGCGGCGCCGGCCGTCAACGCGGCGCCGGTGGCGAGGAATTGCCGACGTTCCATGATCACGCCTCCGGGAGTCATCCATAGGAGCCACAGGCGGAAGCCAAAGCGGGGGCAAGGCGACTGCGCGCCATGGGCGCCAGGGCTCATATACATGAACAGAGTTCGGTTATGTGATGCGCACGGGCATGGGCATAGTGCCAGTCAACTCCGCCTCGCGGAAGGGGCGTTACGGGAGCAGCCAGCCGGGCGGCACGCCCTTCAGGACGTCCCCCCGGCCGCCAGGAAGCGTTCGACCGGCAGCGTCGCCGCGCCCAGCGCCACCGCATCCGGACCCAGCCTGCACAGTTCGACGGTGGTGCGCTCGTACGGGTGCCGCAGCGCCTGACCGGCCACCGCCTCGCGGATCTGCGGCAACAGCCGCCCGCCGAGCAGCAGTCCGGCCCAGCCGCCGAGGATGATCCGCCGCGGGTTGAAGAGATTGACCAGGTTGGCGATGCCGGCACCGAGGTAGACGGTGGTCTCGTCCAGGACCCGGCGTGCGGCGGGCGAGCTGTCGGCGCCGGCGAGGAGACCGGCCAGCGCGGACTCCTCGTCGGCGCCGGGCGCGGGCCGCCCGCGGCGGGCCTGGTGGTAGCGGTCCAGGATCCCCTCGGCGCCCACGTACGCCTCCAGACAGCCGCGCGCTCCGCACCGGCAGCGGCGGCCGCCGACCTGGACGACGGTGTGCCCCCACTCCCCCGCGCTGCTGGTGGCGCCGCGGTAGAAGCTGCCGTTGGCGACGACGGCGGCGCCGACGCCGGACCCGATCAGCGCGATCACGGCATGGTCGGCGCCCCGCCCGGCGCCGAACCACATCTCGGCCTGGCCGAGGGTCGTGGCGCCGTTCTCGATGTGCAGCGGGAGGGCGGTGCCCGGGTGGGCACCCGTGCCGGTCCGCAGCAGCCGGCCGAGCGGGACGGCATCCCAGTCGAAGGTCTGGCCGTGCACCAGGGCGCCGCCCCCGCTCGCGCCGACCCGCTCGACGACGCCGGAGACGGCCACCCCGACGCCGAGAATGTCGGCCGGGTCGACGGCCGCCGCCACGATCACCTCGTCCAGCCCCGCGAGGATCCGCTCGACCACCGGACCGACGTCGTGCCGACCGCTCTCCAGGGGGTGGTCGGCCTTGGCCCGCTCGTTCATCGCCAGGTCGTACAGCTCCACGCGGACCCGGGTCTCCCCGACATCGACCCCGATGACGTAACGCCGGTCGGGGTCGACCCGCAGCAGGATGCGCGGCCGGCCACCGTCGGAGTCGACGGCCCCGGCCTCCACCACGACGCCCTCGCCGAGGAGTTCACCGACCACGGTGGAGACGGTGGTCACGCTCAGCCCCGTGCGGGCGCTGAGATCCTGCCGGCTCAGCGGCCCGTCGAAGTAGAGGGACCACAGCAGTACGGAGCGGTTCCCCCGCCGCAGGTCCCGGGTCGTGGCGCGCCGTTGGGCAGCCATGGGCATCTCCTGTCCCCTCGGTCCCCCCGGCGCCACATAATTCGAGACTTGTTATAAGCATGTCAAGTAGTCGGCGCAACGGATCCCGGGAGGCGGCTGGTGGGGACCGGCGGGCCCGGAGGCGGGCCCGCCCCGCTCCGCTCCGCCTCAGATCGCGCTGTCCCGGCCCGCCCAGTACGGGTCCCGCAGCTGCCGTTTGAACAGCTTCCCCGACTCGTCGCGCGGCAACAGCTCCTCGAAGACCACGGCCTTGGGCACCTTGTAGCCCGCGAGCCGCTCCGCGACATGGGCGCGTACCGCCTCCGCGCCGAGCACCACTCCCGGCTCGGTCTGCAGATGCGCGGCGAGCACCTCCCCGAACTCCTCGTCGGGGATGCCGAACACCGCCGCGTCCCGCACCCCTTCGAGGGAGAGCAGCGCGCCCTCGATCTCCGCCGGGTAGATGTTCACGCCGCCGGAGATGACCATGTCGTTGCGGCGATCGCTGAGATAGAGATATCCGTCCGCGTCGAGGTGGCCGATATCGCCGATGGTGACGTATCCGGGCAGGCCCGGCGCCTCCATCGCGGCGCGCTTGTCCGGGTCGCCGAGGTAGGTGAACTCCGGCCAGTTGTCCGAGGGTTTGAGGTAGATCTCGCCGGTGGCACCGGCGGGCAGCACCTGTCCGTCGGGGCCGACGACCGCGACGCCGGCGGTGCCCTCGGCCCGCCCCACGGTGCCGGGGTGGGCGAGCCATTCCGCGCTGTCGCACCACGTGACCGCGCCGGTCTCGCTACCGCCGTAGTACTCCCGCAGCACCGGCCCCAGCCAGTCGATCATGGCGTGTTTGACATGCGGCGGGCAGGGCGCCGCGGCGTGCACCACGGAGGTGAGCGACGACAGGTCGTAGCGCTCGCGCACCTCCTTGGGCAGCCGGAGCAGGCGGACGAACATGGTGGGCACCACCTGCACCTGCTCGATGCGGTGCGCCTCGATCAGCCGCAGGAATTCCTCGGCGTCGAAGCGCGGCATCAGCGTGACATCCAGGCCGGCGGCCAGCGCGAGCACCGCATGCTGGCTGGGCGAGGCGTGGTAGAGCGGAGCGGGGATCAGGGTGCGGCCCCCGGGAGCGACGGCGAAGTACTCCAGGAACGCCTGCACCGCCTCGGCCAGCCGCTCCTGCGCGACCGGCTCCCGCAGAACTCCCTTGGGGCGCCCGGTGGTTCCGGAGCTGTAGATGACGGTGGGCGGGCGCTGCGCGGCCGGCTCCGCGAGCGGTTCGTGGCCGGCCAGCCAGCGGTCGAGCAGGGGGTGCTCGCCGGTGGCGGGCGCGGCCGCGAGCCCGCAGGCGGCGGCGACACCGGCGGGCACGGCGGCCTCGATGACCGGCACGCCGTCGGGCAGCACCGCCATCACCGCGTCCAACAGGTCGGTGTGGACGAACACGGCCCGGCTGCCGCTGTCGGTGAGCACATGCCGTAGATCGTCGTGCTTGAAGTGCCAGTTGACGGGTACCGCCGAGGCGCCGACCCAGGCGGCGGCCGCGGTGATCTCCAGGTAGGCGGGCTCGTTGCGCATGACGAGGGCGATGCGGTCGCCGGGGGCCACCCCGAGGGCGCGCAGGCCGGTGGCGATGCGGGCGGCGCGGTCGAGGAATTCCGGGTAGCCGCGCTCGTGTCCGGCCGAGCGGATCGCGGGCGGGGCGACGGATGGCCGGTCACCGGGGCCTCCGGTGGTGGCGGCGTCGGCGGCGGATGGGGCGACGGCGTCCATGGTGCCTCCAATGAGGTGCGGCCGCGCCCAATTGAACAGGCACCTCCGCTTGTTTTCCAGAGCACTGACCACAGGGCGCTACCCGGCGGGCGCCGCGCAGGGAACGGAACCGGCCATCGCCCGGGGCTCGTTCGCCACGACGCCCGCCGCTCACCTCCCATCACCACTTAGATCCGAGGTCTGCACCCTCTGCGTACACGCCAAGGGCGGTAACTCCCCCTCAACTCCCCTTCCTCTGACCTGCCTTGCATCAGATGCTCCGATGTTTGTCGTGTCGGAGGTCTTCCGGTCGGGGTGCCGGTGACTGCACCATGCGGGGTGGCACAGGAGGCACGGACGTGACCAACTGACCGAAGGAGCAAGCGATGCACAGCCGCACAAGACCGGCCGGGCTGCTCGGAACCCTGCTGTTGCTGGGCGCCCTGCTACTGGCCGCCGGCACTCCCCCGGCTGCCGCAAAGGCCCCGCCGGGGCCGGTCGCCGGGCCCGGCACCAATCACGCCACCGACGATCCGTTCACCTCGGACCGCACCTCCTGGTGGCGGCAGGACCGCTTCGGCATGTTCATCCACTTCGGCGCGTACTCGAACCTGGAGGGCGAATACACCCGGCCCGACGGGACGGTCTGCCGCAACGCTGAGTGGATCAAGCGCGAGTGCAAGATTCCCGACGATGCGTACGAGAAGCAGGCCGCCGCCTTCAACCCCGCGGACTTCGACGCCGAGGCGATCGTCAAGGCCGCCAAGGACGCGGGCCAGCGCTACATCGTCATCACCTCCAAGCACCATGACGGCTACGCGATGTGGCCGACGAAGCAGAACTCCTGGAATCTGCGCGACCATTCCTCCTTCGACCCGCACCGCGACATCCTCGCCGAGCTGAAGAAGGCGTCCGACGCCGCCGGGATCAAGCTCGGCTTCTACTACTCGATCTGGGACTGGCACGACCCCGACTTCGCCGATCCGGCGACCTTCCCGCGCTACAAGAAGCGGATGTACGGCCAGCTCAAGGAGCTGGTGCAGAACTACGATCCGGCGCTGCTGTGGTTCGACGGCGAATGGGACGCCGACAACCCCACCAACGCCTGGTCCCGCCGGGACGGCGCCGATCTGCAGGCGTATCTGCACGACCTGAATCCCGATCTGATCGTCAACAACCGCGTCGGCAAACGCGAGGTGGCCGACGGTGACTTCGGCACGCCGGAGCAGGAGATCCCCACCGAGCCGGTCGACGGGCAGCTCTGGGAGAGCTGCATGACGCTCAACGACCACTGGGGCTTCGCGAAATACGACACCAACTGGAAGTCGCCGGCCACCGTCGTCCGCAACCTCCTCGACGTCGTGAGCCGCGGCGGCAACTACCTGCTGAACGTCGGCCCGGACAAGCGCGGGCGCATCCCGCAGCCGTCCGTGGACCGGCTGCGCGAGACCGGCCGTTGGCTCGGCTCGCACGGGCAGGGCGACGCGGTGCACGGCGCCGGGCACACCGGGCTCGTCGCGGACCCGGCGTGGGGTGCGGTCTCCCGGCGCGGCGACGATCTCTACGCGTCGGTCACCTCCTGGCCCGAGGCCGGCCGTCCGTTGCACCTCACGGCCAAGTCCCCGTTCACGATCACCTCGGCACAGGTGGCGGGCAGCTCGCAGAAGGTGCGGGTCACCCCGGCGGGCGACGGCTTCGACCTCACCCCGTCCGGCGCGGCGACCGGTCCCCTCGCGAGCGTCATCCGGCTCGCCATCCGGCCTCCGGCGGCGGCGCCCGCCGGGACCGGTAAGGGGCTGACCGCGCAGAGCTGGGCGAACGATTCCTTCACCGGCCCGCCCGCGGTGACCGGCGTCGACGCCACGGTCAACAAGTCCTACCGTTTCGACGGGTCACCCGACCCGAAGATCCCCGCCGATCATTTCAGCACCCGCTGGACCGGCAGCATCGAGCCGCGTTTCGACGAGACGTACACCCTCAGTACCGTCTCCGACGACACCGTCCGGGTGTGGATCGACGGGAAGCCGGTGATCGACAGCAGCACCCCGCACGGGCCGAAGGTCGACAAGGGAACGGTCACCCTCAAGGCCGGGCACCGGCATTCCCTCCGGGTCGACTACACGGAAGGCACCGGCGAGGCCCATATGAAACTCCTGTGGTCCAGCCCGAGCCAGAGCCAGCAGATCGTGCCGCAGCGTCAGCTGTACGCCCGCTGACCGCTGCCGGCCGTACGGTGCCGGCCGGCCCGCCCCACCCCGGCCGGCACCGCTTCCCCTGCCCCTGTCCACGCCCCTTCAGCTCCCGCCTCCGGCGTGGAAATCACCCGCCGGCGTTCCGCCGTTCGGGTGGGCGGGGAGGTGGTGGGGCCGGGCGCGGTACGCCCGGCCGGGGTGCGTCGGGAGGGCATTGTCGGCGCCCCCTCCTATCCTCGGGAGGCATGGACACAGAGGAGCTCCTGCGGATCCACGGCGAGGCGATCGCCCTCTTCGGCAGCCGGGTGCGCGCTGTCCGGGACGATCAGTGGGACGCCCCGACGCCGTGTACGCAGTGGTCGGTGCGCGATCTGGTGAACCACCTGACCGTCGAGCAGCTGTGGGTGCCGCGCCTGGTGCGGGACGGCGCAGGCATTGCCGAGGTCGGCACGGAATTCGACGGTGACCGGCTCGGGGACGATCCGGTCGGCGTCTGGGAGCGGGCCGCGGTGGCCGCGGTGGCGGCGTTCTCGGGACCCGGGGCGCTGGACCGCACCGTGCAGCTGTCGTACGGCACGAGCCCGGCCCCCGCCTATTGCCGCCAGATGATGGCCGATGCGGTGGTGCACTCATGGGATCTGGCCCGTGCGATCGGCGCCGATGAGGGGCTGCCCGGCGAGCTGGCGACCGCGGCGCTGCGCGAGGTCGAGCCGTATGCCCCGGGGCTCGGCGCATCGGGACTGTTCGCCGACCCGGTGGAGGCTCCCGCGGACGCGGACGACCGGACGAAACTGCTGTGCCTGTTGGGGCGCCGCCCCTGACCGGTCGGTCGGGAGCGGCGCCGCACGATCAGTCGATGCCGCGGAAGATGTGCGGCTCGGTGGGATCGTCATCGCAGCCTGCGAGGCGGACCGGGGCCCGGTCCCAGACCTCCAGATTGCGGACTTCCTTGAGGCGACCGGGACGGTCGCCCTGCTTTTGACGGGGCTGTTTGTACTGCGCCTTGTGCATTGCCACCACGCACTCCTTCATTGAGGTATTGGTTCCGACGCGGTGGCGCCTCTTTCACAAACCGGGAGGTCAGCCAGGGTTTGTGGCGTTCCCGCGACGGGGCCAATGGTGTTGGCGTCTCCCAGAAAGGTCGTCCGTCGCCCCCAAGAGTAACGACGTCACCCGCGGTGCGCTCGACTTTTCCCGGCTATCGGCACAAGTCATCGGAAGGCGGAAATACCACCCCTCTTTGCGTGACTGGAGTGGCGGTCGCGACCAATGCCGGACATCGTCCGCGCCCACACCCCTCCACTTGCCCGTTTCGCCCCGTTAAGTACGCTTGAGGGTGAGCGGGTAGATGGAGTGTTCAAGTCCTCCCAGCTCCACCTCGCGGGGCTGTAGCTCAAAGCAGAGTGACCCGCTCACGTACCTGACCGAGGGGCCGGTGTCCGCACCGGCCCCTTTGCCATGTCCCGCACCGGGCGCCCCGGCCGCTCGGCCACCCCGGGCCCGAACCCTTCCCCGACCGCCCCGGCCGTCCCGCCCGCCCGGCCCGTGCCCGCCCGCACGGCCGTGACCTGCGGATGCGCGCCGGCGGCGGCCGTCTTACGCTCGCGGGTATGGCGATCGACCGGCGCAGGCTGCTCCGCGGAGCGGGCAAGGCGACCGCGGCGGGCGCGGTGGGCGTCGCACTGGCCGCCGGTGAATCGGCCGGGCCGTCGGGCGCCGCCCGCACCGCGCGGCCCTCCCGTGCGCGGCCGAAATCCGCGGACACCCCGCCCCGGTTCGCCGCGGCACGGCCGGCCATCGCCTCCCGCACCGCCTGGCAGGCCGGGCCGACGCCCCCGCGTGATCCGGACGCGCCGACCGCCAACACCGTGAAGGCCGTGTTCGTCCACCACACGAACAGCGAGAACGACTACACCCCGGCCGAGGTCCCCGACCTCATCCGGACCGTGCAGGACGACCACATCGCCAGCCGGCACTGGGACGACATCGGCTACAACTTCCTCGTCGACCGCACCGGCGCGATCTACGAGGGGCGGGCCGGCAGCATCGACGGCCCGGTCGTCGGGGCGCACACCGAGGGCTTCAACATCGGCACCGTCGGCATAGCGGCGATAGGCAACTTCAGCGGCGAAACGGCGGTGCCGGCGGCCATGCTGAACGCGATAGCGCGGCTCGCCGCGTGGAAGCTCGGCCTCTACGGGGTCGACGCGCGCGGCAACGCGGTGCTGTTCTCCTCCAACGACGGCAGCCGGTTCCCGGAGGGCAGCCGCTGTGTGTTCCATGCGATCTCCGGGCACCGTGACGGCTTCCTGACGACGTGCCCCGGGGCGTCGCTCTACGGTGAGCTCGGGCGGATCAGGGACCGCGCCGCGCGCCTCCAGCGGCGCAACGTGCCGCGGGCCGACAGCCCCGGCGGAAAGCCGCTGACCTCCTGGCAGGACTGGAGCGCCGTGTGGGGCGGCGGCTCCCCGGGCCCGCGCTGACCCCGCGGCGCGTGCGCCCGGCCGCTTCGGGCGCGGCATGTCGGCGGCGCCGGTCACCCGTCCGCAGTGCTACCCATGGCGGGTGGACTGGTTCTCGGATACCCACTACTGGCTCGGCCGGCTCGTCTTCCAGCGGATGCTGGCCGTCCTCTATCTGATCGCGTTCGTCGCCGCCGCCCGGCAGTTCCGGGCGCTGATGGGCACCCGCGGCATGCTGCCGGTCCCGGCGTTCGTGGCGCGGGTGCCGTTCCGCGCCGCCCCCTCGGTCTTCCACTTCCACTACTCCGACCGTTTCTTCGCGGCCTGGTCGTGGTGCGGGGCGCTGCTGGCGGCGGCCGTGGCGGCGGGCGCGGCGGATGCGGTGCCGCTGTGGGCGGCGATGGTGATGTGGACGGCCCTGTGGGTGCTGTATCTGTCGATCGTGAACGTGGGGCAGACGTGGTACGGCTTCGGCTGGGAGTCGCTGCTCCTGGAGGCCGGGGCGCTCGCCGTCTTCCTCGGCAACGCCGCCACCGATCCGCCGGTGGTGGTGATGTGGCTGCTGCGCTGGGTGCTGTTCCGGGTGGAGTTCGGCGCGGGGCTGATCAAGATGCGCGGCGACAGCTGCTGGCGCGATCTGACCTGTCTGTATTACCACCACGAGACGCAGCCGATGCCGGGCCCGCTGAGCTGGTTCTTCCACCATCTGCCGAAGCCGCTGCACCGGGTCGAGGTGGCCGCCAATCATGTGGCCCAACTCGTCTTCCCCGTACTGCTGTTCACCCCGCAGCCGGTGGCGGGCTGGGCCGCGCTCGCGATGGCCGTGACCCAGCTGTGGCTGGTGCTGTCCGGCAATTTCGCCTGGCTGAACTGGGTGACGATCGCGCTGGCCCTCTCCGCCGCCGCGCCACTGCTGCCCGCTGCGCACGGCACGCCCACCGGGTCACCGGTGTGGTTCGAGGCCCTCGTCCTGGCGTTCGGCGTGCTCGTCCTGGGCCTGAGCTACCGTCCGGCGCGCAATCTGCTGACCCGGCAGCAGCGGATGAACACGTCGTACGAGTCGCTCCATCTGGTCAATTCCTACGGCGCGTTCGGCAGTATCACCCAGGTGCGCCGGGAGATCGTGGTGGAAGGCACGGCGGATGCGGTGACCGGTCCCGGCACGGTCTGGCGCGCTTACGAGTTCCACGGGAAGCCCGGCGCGGTGCGGCGTCTGCCGCGGCAGTTCGCGCCGTATCACCTGCGACTGGACTGGCTGATGTGGTTCGCGGCGCTCTCGCCCGCCTATGCGCGGGCGTGGTTCGTCCCGTTCGTCGAGCGGCTGCTGGAGAACGACCGGGACACGCTGCGACTGCTGCGCGGCAATCCCTTCCCGGATCTGCCGCCGGCGCGGGTGCGGGCGCGGGTCTACCGCTACCGCTTCACGACCTGGCGGGAACTGCGGGAGACCGGGGCGTGGTGGCATCGCAGTGCGGAGCGGGAGTTCCTGGCGCCGACGGCCCGGTCAGCTCCGCCCGGAACGCGATGACCATGTCCTTGGCGTGACGCAGCCCGATCCGGCCGAAGTCCCGCTCCAGTATGTCGAGTTCGGCGAGGGTACGGCTGCGGTCCCGGCCGAGGCGGGCGCGGGACTTGGCCAGGCCCAGCCGGGAGAGCGCGACGCCGCGCGGCTCGTGCATGTCGGCGAACTCCGCCAGCGCGAGGGCGTAGGTGTCGCGGGCCTCCTCGTAGCGACCTGCGCGGTACTGGACGTTGCCGCGCATCTTGTGGTTGTAGGCGAGCGCGCTCGCCAGATCCATGGCACGGCAGATGACCTCCGCCTCGGACAGCAGCGCCAGCGCCCGGTCGGGGTCCCCCTGCACCGAGACGACGTCGGCTATGCCGCGCAGCGACCAGGCCCGGCCGCGGGCGTCATCGGCCTCGGTGGCGATCCGGGCGGACTCCTCGAACAGCTCCAGCGCCTTGGCGTGGTCGCCGGTGTTGCGGTGCATCTGGGCGATGCCGGACATCGCCCAGACCATGTGCCGGGCCTCGCCGTGCGCCCGGCCCTGTTCCAGGAGCTGCTCGTGCAGCTCGGCGACCGCGGCGTAGTCGCCCTGGATGCGGCCGGTCTCGGCGAGCCCGGCGAGGGAGTAGCCGTGGGCGAGGCGGTCGCCGCTGTCCGCGGCGAGGCCGACGGCGTGGGTGAGCAGCCGCCGGGCGAGGGGCAGCGTCCCGCACTGCCGGGCGAGGGTGCCGCCGCTCCACAGGGCCCAGGACATGGCGCCGGGGTCACCCGCGGTGCGGGCGCTGCGGTAGCTGTCCCGCCAGGCGGCGCCCGCGTCGTCCACCCTGCCCAGCCGGCGGTTGGCCTCGGCGACCGCGAGCGCGGCGCGCGCCCGCTCCAGTGGGGTCCCGGCGCCGGAGCGCGCGCGCTGCGCCGCCGAGAGTACGTCCTCGTAGGAGGAGTTGACGCCCAGTGCCGAGCCGAGCTCGCCCTGGTATTCCGGGGCGAATGCCTTGCCGTACATATATCCGTTGCCTCTCGATCATCTTCGAGCCTTGATCAAGAAACTACGAGCCGCGGGGGGTCCGGCGAATCAGTCCGCGTATGGGTCCTGCTGTACGTCTGGAGTGCTACGGGCAGGGTGCCGGTCAGCCCCGGGATGTACGGCACCCCCCTACGTGGCCCGGGGGGGGCACCGCCCGGGGGCTCTCCTGCGTATCAGCCCGGGACGGTGTCCTCGAAAGCGGTACCCGCGGCGCGGCGCTCGTCGACGGCCGCGGTGATCTGCGCGGGGGTCAGGACCTGGTCCTTGACGTGCAGGACGTAGTCCACCTGCTCGTCGTAGCCGCGGGCCGCGGTGCCGGTCTGTCCTTCGAGGTCGATCAGCCACTGGTTGAAGTCGATCGACATCGGCTTCTCGGGGAGGTACTTCGGGTCGTGCCGGGCGAATTCCTGCCCGTCGACGTAGTAGATGATGCCACCGGAGTCGAGGGTGACCGCCAGGTCGTGCCAGCCCGCGAAGCTGCCGCGCCGCTGCGTCGTCTGGTTCACCACCTCCCAGGGGGCGGGATTGAAGGTGTCCCAGGAGGTGGTGTAGAGGATGCTGCCGCTCTCGCCCCAGCCGCCGTTGGGCAGGTATTCGAAGTCGTACTCGGCGTAGTCCTTGTCCATGGGGGCCTTGAGCGTGTTGATGGTGAAGAACGCCTGGTTGAGGTGGTCGCCGTCGGGGCCGGGCGCCGGGGCGTCCTGGAACTTCACCCGGGCCGCGTAGGTGCCGTAGCCGAACTTCATGTCCCGGGTGTGGACTTCGGCCTGCCGGGTGCTCGCCGCGGTCCCGGCGGTGGAGGTACGCAGGGTCATGAATGAGTTGCCGCCGTCCTTGGCGAAGGTGACGTTCTCGGGTGCCCAGGTCGCTCCGGGGACACCGGGGCCGCCGGATCCGGAGCGCACCGTCCAGCCGTGGGAGCCGAGGGCCGGGTCGTCGTGGCCGGTGTAGTCGAAGTCGTCGAAGAGCACTCCACCGGCGGCCGGGTGCTGCCCGGCCGGGGCGGGCGCGCCGTCCGCGGGGGTCCCGGCGTCGGCGGTGGCGGCGAGTCCGGTGACGGTGAGTGCGGCGCTCGCGGCGGCGGCGAGGGCGGTGCGCAGCCGGCGGCCTGGGGTGCGGGGGGTTCGGGACACGAGGGCGTCTCCTTTGCGTGGGGGCTCCGCATGCGACCACGTGACCGGCCCGCCCGCTTGACCAGTTTACCAGTCAGCGGCTCACCGGGCGTCCCATGCCGAGGTGCTGCCTGAAGGTGGCATGGACCAATGATGTCGTCAAGTGACCCTGTAGTACGTTGAGTTCACGGTCCAGGGCGAGTGGGACGGCAGCGCAAGCGCCACCGGGCCGGGCGCCGCCACCCCTCCCCCGCCGCGCGCCGACCGGTAAACTCCGCTTGACCAGCAGACCAGTTGGAGCGGGGGGAGCGGCGGTGCGCATGGACGGCGGGGCTCACGGCGGGGACGGCGGGACACAGGGGGCGGCACCCGGGGCGATGCTCAAACGGGAGCGGGTGCGGGCCGGCGTACGGGAACTGATCGACGTACGGAAGCCCGGCGACGCCCTCCCCTCCGAGCGCACCCTGAGCACCCGGTTCGGCGTCTCCCGGCCGACCCTGCGCGCCGCCGTGGACGACCTCGTCGCCATGGGTCTGCTCGTACGGGAGCAGGGCCGCGGGGTGTTCGTGGCGCCCGGGAAGATCACCCAGGAACTGACCCCCGGGGAGCGGGCGTTCGGCGTCCCGCGGGCGCCCGGCACCTGGTCCAGCCGGCTGCTGGCATTCGCCACCGTCCAGGCCGGTGCCCGGATCGGCCGCAAGCTGCGGATCTCCCCCGCGGACCGGATCCACTCCGCCTCCCGGCTCCGGCTCGTCGACGGCGCCCCGGTCGCCATCGAGCATCTGCACCTGCCGGCGCCGCTGCTGCCGGATCTCACCGCGCGCGAGCTGTCGGAGGGACACCTCCACGCGCATCTGCGGGAGCGGCACGGCGTGCGGGTCCATGAGGCGGTGCAGTCCATCGAGCCGACGGTGGTCAACGAGGCGGAGGCGCGGCTGCTGGGCGTCCCGGTGCTCTCGCCCGCGCTGCTCTTCGAGCGGCTGACCACGGATACCGGGGGCCGGCCGGTCGAATATGTGCACTCGCTCTACCGCGGCGACCGCTACCGCATCGTCTCCCGGCTCACGCTCGGCGACGGCGTGCCGGACGGCGGGTCGGACGGCGACCGGCCGGAGGGGCCGGGTGCGGTCGGCGCCGCGCCGGAGCCCGCCGGCGACCGCGGTGGCCACCATCCGGGCATCCCTCCGGGCGACCTCGGGCGTGGCGCCCACCTCACCGGCTCCACCAGCGGCGATGTGCAATAGGGCGGTCCGGGGAGCGGAGCGCGGACCGGCGGGTGGACGGAGCCGGAGCGCCCAAGAGCCGGTGCCCGCAAGGCGGTTGGGGCCCCGGGGCCACACGTTGCGCCCTGTGCAATTTGAGTTGCACCTCTTGCCGTGACGGTCCGCACGGGCCACCCTGGCTCCACATCCGAGATCACCGAACGCCGAGGTGTGGGCATGAGCGCAGCACGGACAGGGACCGGGTCGGGCACAGCGGCCGGGGCGGCGGGGATCGGCCGCCGGCGCTTCCTCGGGACGGTGGCGGCCGGGGCCGCCGCGTCCGCCGGTGCCGCCCTGCTGACGGTCGGCGACGCGGCGCCCGCCCAGGCGCGCCACCGCCCCGCCCCGAGGCCGCGCGCCCCCCGCCCGCTGTACCTCGGGACGTACACCTCCACCGCAGGCGGCGGCACCGGTGTCGGCGTGGGCAGCTACGACGCCGCGTCCGGGCAGATCACCGCGACCGGCGTGGTGACCGGCGTCGCCGACCCGTCGTATCTGGCGCTCGCCCCGAACGGCCGCACGCTCTACGCCGTGGACGAGCAGGAGCAGGGCGCGGTGACCGCGCTCGCGCTGTCGCCGGACGGTCCGCCGCGGGTGCTGGGCAGCAGACCGACCGGCGGGGCCGGCCCGTGCCACCTCTCGGTGCATCCCGGCGGGCGCTGGCTGCTGAGCGCCAACTACCTCGGGGGCAGTGTGGCCGTGCATCCCATCGACCCGGACAGCGGAGCCCTGGGCGCGCGGACGGACCTGGTCACCCACTCCAGCCCGCCACCCGGCCCCGGCCAGGACGGGCCGCACGCGCACCAGATCGTCACCTCGCCGGACGGCGGGCATGTCCTCGCCGTCGATCTCGGTACCGACACCGTCTACAGCTACCGGCTGGACGAATCGGCCGGAAAGCTCACCCGGGTGTCGTATGCGGCACTGCGGCCCGGTGCCGGTCCCCGGCATCTGACCTTCCACCCGTCGGGCACCTTCGCCTATCTGGCGAACGAGGTCGACAACACCGTGGTGGTCTGCGGCTACGACCCCTCCACCGGCAAGCTGACGCCGGGCGAGCCGCAGTCCACCGGGACGGGCGCGGGCACCAGCTTCCCGGCGCACCTGCTCGTCACCGAGGACGGGGGCTTCGCCTTTCTCGCCAACCGCGGCCACAACAGCCTCACCCGCTATGCCGTGGAGGCGGGCGGGGCGCGGCTGCGCCTGCTGGACACCGTGCCGGTGGGCGGCGACTTCCCCCGGCAGATCGCCTTCTCGCCGGACCAGCGGCTGCTGTTCGCGGCGAACCAGAAGTCGGGGTCGGTGACGGTGTTCTCGGTGGACGCGGGATCCGGGGCGCTGGAGAGCACCGGGCAGCCGTTCGCGGCGCCGGTGCCGGTCTGTGTCCTGCCGCTGTGACCCGGCGCCTGCTTCTGCCGCTGTGACCTGGCACGACGCCCGGTGCACCGGCCCGTGGACGCACGGCGCAAGGTGAAACACTGCGGCAACAGTGCCGCACGATTCGCGCGTTAGCGTCGGTTGCCATGAGTACGGGTACAGCGCGGGAGCACACTCCGGACACCGGGGCACCACAGGACGGGGCGGCAGGTCCGGGAGGGCTGCAGCAGGGGCTCAAACGCCGCCATATGCAGCTGATCGCGCTGGGCGGGGTCATCGGGGCCGGGCTGTTCGTCGGCAGCGGGGTGGTCATCCGGGCCACCGGGCCGGCCGCCGTGCTCTCCTTCCTGGCGGCCGGCGCCCTCACGGTGCTGATCATGCGGATGCTGGCCGAGATGACCGTCGCCCGGCCGGCGCTGGGCTCCTTCTACGCCCATGTCCGCGAGACCCTCGGGCTGCGCGCCGGATTCACGGTCGGCTGGCTGTACTGGTACTTCTTCGTCATCGTGGTCGCCGTCGAAGCGGTGGCGGGCGGCCGGATCATCCAACTGTGGCTGCCGGGCGCGCCGTTGTGGGCGATCAGCCTGGTCCTGATGGCGTTGCTCACCGCGACGAACATGGTCTCGGCCCGGTCCTACGGCGAGTTCGAGTACTGGTTCTCGTCGATCAAGGTCGTGGCGATCGTCGTCTTCCTCTTCCTCGGCGCGCTCTATGTGCTGGGCCTGTGGCCCGACGCGCCGGGTGGGCTCGGGCAGCTGACGGCCCACGGCGGCTTCGCGCCCGAGGGCGTCGGCGCCGTGCTCGCGGCCGTCGTGCCCTGCATCGGCTTCTTCACCGGCGCCGAGATCGTGACCATCGCGGCCGCCGAATCCGTCGAGCCGGAGCGCGCGGTGGCCGACGCGATCCGCTCGATCGTGCTGCGGGTGGTGGGCTTCTACGTCCTGTCGGTCTTCCTGGTGGTCGCGGTGGTCCCGTGGACGGCGAAGGCGATCGAGGTGAGTCCGTACGCCGCGGTGCTGGACCGGCTCTCGGTGCCGGCGGCCGGGACGGTGATGAACGCGATCGTGCTGATCGCGGTGCTGTCCTGCCTGAACTCCGCGCTCTACACCTCCTCGCGGATGCTGTTCGCGCTCACCCGCAACGGGGACGCGCCGCGCGGATTCACCAAGGTCAGTGCGAGCGGGGTGCCACGCCGGGCGCTGCTGGCCGGGACGTCGGTCGGGTATGTGTCGGTGATCGCGGCGTGGATCTCGCCGGATGTGGTCTTCGCCTTCCTGATCAACTCCTACGGCGCGATCGCCCTGTTCGTCTATCTGGCGATCGCCGTCGCCCAGGTGCGGATGCGGCGGAAGCTGGAGCGTGAGGAGCCGGAGCGGCTGACGCTGAAGATGTGGTGGTTCCCCTGGCTCAGCCGGCTCACCATCGCGCTGATGGTGCTGGTGATCGGGGCGATGGCGTTCCTGCCGGACAGCCGCTCGCAGTTCTGGCTGAGCCTGCTGACGCTGGCGGTGGTACTGGCCGCTTACGAGGTGCGGCGCCGCAGGGGTGCGCTCAGCGAGGCATGAGGGTGGAGTCGCGCACCACCAACTCCGGCTCCAGCACGACTCGTTGGTGGAAGTGGCCGCTCGCCTCGCCGTCGGTCTCCTCCAGCAGCAGCCCGGCGGCCAGCGCGCCCATCCGCACGGCGGGCTGGCGTACGGAGGTGAGCGGCACGGCCGCGGCGGCCGCGAACTCGATGTCGTCGTAGCCGATGATGGCCAGGTCGCGGGGGATGCTCAGGCCTGCGGCAAAGACCGCCTGCAGCACCCCGAGGGCCAGCAGGTCGTTGGCGCAGAAGACGGCGGTGGGGCGCTCCGCCCGCCCCAGCAGCCGGGCACCGGCGTCCCGTCCGGCCGCCACGTCGAGGCGTTCGGTGGGCAGGTCGAGCAGTGCGTCGGCGGGCAGCCCGGCGGCGGCGAGCGCGCGCAGGGCGCCGGCCCGCCGGTCGCGGACCTGGAGGAGGTGCGGTGGCCCGCTGACGTAGGCGAGGGAGCGGTGGCCGGCGGCGAGCAGATGTGCCGCGGCCAGCTCCCCGCCCCGTACGTCGTTGACCGACACCGAGCATTCGGCGGCGCCCTCGGCGACCCGGTCGACGAGGACGAAGGGGATGCGGTGGCGGCGGAAGGCGGTGAGGTTGCGGCCGGTGGCGTCGGTGGGGCTGAGCAGGACGCCGCGGACCCGCTGTTCGGCGAAGAGCCCGAGGTAGTCGGCCTCCTCGGCGGAACTCTGCGCGCTGTTGCAGACCATCACGCCGAGGCCGGCGGCGCGGGCGGCCCGCTCCGCGCCGCGCGCGACGTCGACGAAGAAGGGGTTGCCCATGTCGAGGACGAGCAGCGCGATGATCCGGCTGCGGCCGGCACGGAGCTGGCGGGCGGACTCGCTGCGGACGTAGCCGAGGCGTTCGATGACCGACCGGACCCGGTGCCGGGTCTCCTCCGAGACCATTTCCGGCCGGTTGATGACGTTGGAGACCGTGCCGACGGAGACGCCCGCCTGCCGCGCCACGTCCTTGATTCCCACCATGCGCTCTGCTCCTCCGTCCTCCCGGGCCACCGTCACCCGTCCCCCGGTCCCGTCGTCCGGATCGGGCCGGGCCCGCGGGATCCGGTCCGCACGGCAGACCCCGGGCCGCTCATCGTATGCACCCGGGTGTGCGGCGGTGGCCCGGCGGCACCCCGGTGGTCAGAAGTGGTACCGGTCGATGGAGCGCGCGTCGAAGACCGTGGGGGTGCCGAGGTCGATGACCCCCCGGTCGCCGATGGTGAAGGTGCCGAGCGTGCCGGCGTCGAGCTTTTCGCCCTTCGCGCCGGTGATCCGGCCGGAGGCGAGGGCGACGGAGGCGTGCGCGGCGAGCGCGCCCAGCCGGGCCGGATCCCACAGTTCGCAGGCCTCGACGGTGCCGTTCTTGATGTAGCGGCGCATGTCGTCGGGGGTGCCGAGGCCGGTGAGCGCGACCTTGCCCTTGTAGCGGGAGCCGGCGAGGTACTGGGCGGCGGCCTTGATGCCGACCGTGGTCGGGGAGATGATCCCGGCGAGCTTCGGGTGCTCCTGGAGCAGGCCCTGGGTCTGCTGGAAGGAGGTCTGCGCGTCGTCGTTGCCGTAGGCGGCGGCGACGAGCTCGATGTTTTGGTACTTGTCCTTCTTCAGCTCCTTCTTCATGAAGCCGATCCAGGTGTTCTGGTTGGTGGCGGTCTGGGCGGCGGAGAGGACCGCGATCTCGCCCTTGTAGTCGATCTGCCGGGCGAGCAGTTCGACCTGGGTGCGGCCGAGGGCTTCGGCGCTCGCCTGGGAGATGAAGACATCGCGGCAGCCGGGGCGGGTGTCGGAGTCGAAGGTCACGACCTTGACGCCGCCCCGCATGGCCTGCTTGAGGGCGGTGCACAGCGCGCCCGGGTCCTGGGCCGAGACGGCCATCGCGTCGACCTGCTGCTGGGTGAGGGTGTTGACGTAGCCGACCTGTCCCGCCGTGTCGGTGGCGCTGCTCGGCCCGGTCTCCTTGTAGGTCGAGCCGAGTTCCCGTACGGCCTTCTCGCCGCCCTTGCCGGCGACGGTGAAGTAGGGGTTGTTGACCTGCTTGGGGAGGAAGGCGACGGTCAGGCCCTTCTTGAGCGGGGCGTGGGGCCGGGCGGTGGCGCCGGACGCGGCGGCGTCGCCGTCCTGCCGGGCCGCATTCTTGGTGGTGCCGCCGCAGGCCGTCACGGCGAGGGCGAGCGTGGTGGCCGTGGCCAGCGCGGAGCAGGCGCGGCGCAGCGCGCGGGACGCCGACGGGATGCGGCTGGTGTGTGTGGCGGATGCGGAGGGCACAGGGATCCCTTTCCGGGAGGCTGGAGGGACGGGCGGAGCCGGGGTGTTCATGGCGAGGTGGCGGTGGCGCGGCGGGCGGCCCGCGCGTCGGTGAACTGCCGGGCGAGGCGCGGGGCGAGCACGGAGACCACCAGCAGCACGCCGGTGACCAGGATCTGGGACTGGGCGGAGACGTCGAGCAGGCTCATCACGTTCTGCAGGGCGCCCAGCAGGAAGACACCGGCGAGCGCGCCGCCGAGGGTTCCCTTGCCGCCGTCGAAGTCGACACCGCCGAGCAGCACGGCGGCGACCACGGACAGTTCGAGGCCGGTGGCGTTGTCGTAGCGGGCGCTGGCGTAGTGCAGGGCCCAGAAGACACCGGTGAGGGCGGAGAGCAGGCCGGTGAGGGCGAACAGCAGGAGCCTGTGGCGGCGTACGCGGATCCCGGCGAACCGCGCGGCCTCCTCGGACGCGCCCACCGCGAACAGGGACCGCCCGAAGGGGGTGGCGTGCAGCAGGACGGCGGCGACGGCGAGCAGGACGAGGAAGGGCAGCGCGGCGTACGGCAGGAAGGTGTCACCGATGCGGCCGGCGGCGAACTCCAGGTAGGTCACGGGGAAGTCGGTGACCGCGTCCGAGCCGAGGACGATCTGCGCGATGCCCCGGTAGGCGGCCATGGTGCCGATGGTGACGGCGAGCGACGGCAGCCCGAGCCGGGTGACCAGCAGGCCGTTGACCAGCCCGCAGGCCAGGCCGAGCAGCAGGCACAGCGGGATGATCGTCTCGATGGCCAGGCCCGCGTTCCACAGGGCGCCCATGACGGCGCCCGACAGCCCGGCGGTGGAGGCGACCGACAGATCGATCTCGCCGCTGACCACCAGCAGGGTCATGGGCAGGGCGATCAGCGCGATCGGCAGGGTGTTGCCGATCAGGAAGGAGAGGTTGAGGGCGTTGCCGAAGCCGTCGACGAAGGCGAAGGAGGCGAGGAGCAAGGCGAGGAGCAGCACGCCGACCGCGGTGTCCCAGCGGACGGCACGGGCGGGTACGAGGTCAGCCATGGCGGACGTTCCTCCTCTTCAGCCCGGCCCCGAGGCGCCGGGCGACGATGCGGTCGGCGGCGATGGCGAGGAGAAGCAGTACGCCGTTGATGGCGAGCACCCAGACGGAGCTGACGCCGAGGGCGGGCAGCACGCTGTTGACGGAGGTCAGCAGGAGGGCGCCGAGCGCGGCACCGTAAACGCTGCCGGCACCGCCGGTGAAGGCGACCCCGCCGACCACGACGGCGCTGACGACGGTGAGTTCGTAGCCGCTGCCGGTGGAGCTGTCGACGTTGCCGAAGCGCGCGAGGTAGAGCGCGCCGGCGAGCCCGGTGAGCGCCCCGCAGGCGGTGTGGACGGCGAGGACGCGGGTGCGTACGGGGATGCCGGCGAGCCGGGCGGCCTCCGGGTGGGAGCCGATCGCGTAGCACTCGCGGCCGCCCCGGTAGTGGCGGAGGTAGCCGGCGACCGCGATCAGCACGGCGGCCGCGAGCAGCGCGAGGTACGGCACGGCGAGGATGCCGCCCGACCCGAACGCGGTGAAGGAGTCCGGGAGTTGGGCGGCGGTGATCTGCCGGGAGCCGACCCAGAGGGAGTCGATGCCGCGGACGATGTAGAGGGTGCCGAGGGTGACGACGAGGGCCGGGACCCGGCCGAGGCCGACCAGCAGCCCGTTGAGCAGTCCGAAGGCGACACCCACCGCCGTGGCGAGGAGCACGGCGGGCAGCGGGCTGCCGCCGCCCTGGAGGTAACTCCCGGCCGCGAAGGCGCTGATGCCCAGGGTCGAGCCGACCGAGAGGTCGACGTTACGGGTGATGACGACGAGCGCCTGGCCGACGGCCACCAGGACCAGGATGGTGGCGTTCAACAGCAGGTCCTTGATGCCCTGCTCGGACAGGAAGGCGGGATTGCCCGCCTGGGTGACGGCGATCATCACCAGGAGGACGACCAGGATGACGAGTTCGCGGGCCCTGCCGACCCGGTCGGCGAGGCGGCGGGCGCCGTTCCTGCCGGGCGGCGCCGAGGTCGCCGGGGGCGGTGCGGTCACGGTCATGCGGCCCTCCGCCGTGCGTGCCCGGTGGCCGCCGCCAGCACGCTCTCCTCGGTGGCGGCGGCGCGCGGGAGTTCGGCGGCCAGCCGCCCCTCGTGCATCACCAGGACCCGGTCGGCCATGCCGAGCACCTCGGGCAGGTCGGAGGAGATCATCAAGATGGCCACCCCGTCGGCGGCGAGCTGTGCCAGCAGGCGGTGCACCTCGGCCTTGGTGCCGACGTCGATGCCGCGGGTCGGCTCGTCGACGATCAGCACCCTGGGCCCGGTGGCCAGCCATTTGGCGAGCACCACCTTCTGCTGGTTGCCGCCGGACAGGGTGGCGGCCGCGTCGGCGATCCGGGCGTACTTGACCTGGAGGCGGGCCGCCCAGTCCTGGGAGCGGCTGCGTTCCGCGCCGCGCGCCATCAGCCCGGCGCGGGCGGTGGCTGCGGGACCGGTGAGGGCGGTGAGCCCGATGTTGCGCTCGATGGACATGCCCATCACCAGGCCCTGGGCCCGCCGGTCCTCGGGCACCAGCGCGATGCCCGCGGCCATGGCCAGGCTGGGGGCCCCGGGCCTGAGCGGCCGGCCTTCGACCCGGACCTCACCGGCGTCCCAGCGGTCGATGCCGAAGACGGCGCGCGCGACCTCGGTGCGCCCGGCGCCGACGAGTCCGGCCAGCGCCACGATCTCCCCGCGCCGCACCTCGAACGAGACGTCGGTGAAGACCCCTTCGCGGGTCAGCCGGTGCACCCGCAGGGCGGTGGCGCCCGGTTCGCCGTGCCGTTCGGGGTAGAGCTGGGCGAGGTCGCGGCCGACCATGCGGCGCACCAGGTCGTCCTCGGTCAGTCCGGCCAGTGGCTCGGTGGAGATCAGGGCGCCGTCCCGGAGCGTCGTGACGTGGCCGCAGAGGGCGAAGATCTCCTCCAGTCGGTGCGAGATGAACAGCACGGCGGCGCCCTGCTGTTGGAGGGTGCGGACGACGCCGAAGAGGCGGGCGACCTCGCTGCCGGTGAGTGCCGCGGTCGGCTCGTCCATGATCAGCACCCGGGCGTCGAAGGACAGTGCCTTGGCGATCTCGACGATCTGCTGGTCGGCGATGGACAGACCGCGCGCGGGGCGCCGCGGGTCGAGGGTGACGCCGAGCCGGGTGAAGAGGTCCGCGGCCTGCCGGTGCACGGCCTTGTGGTCGACGCGGCCCAGTGCCCGGCGCGGTTGCCGGCCCATGAAAAGGTTCTCCGCGACGGACAGGTCGGGGAAGAGCGTCGGTTCCTGGTAGATGACGGCGATCTGCGCCTCGCGGGCGTCCGCCGGTCCGTGCAGGACGACGGGCCGGCCGTCGAGGACGACGGTGCCCGCGTCGGGGCGGTGCACTCCGGCGAGCGTCTTGATGAGGGTGGACTTGCCCGCACCGTTCTCCCCGGCGAGTGCGTGCACCTCGCCCGCGTACAGGCGCAGGGAGACCTCACGCAGCGCGCGGACGGCACCGAAGGATTTGCTCACCCCGTCCAGGGCGAGGACGGGGACCGGGTCCCGCACGGACTGCGGCATGAAGGGACTCCTGTGCTCTACTGAGGACCACAAAATGAATTGATTCAAAGGAGATCCCGGGGAAGCTAACCCCGCCCCGGTAACCCGTCAAGAGGGGCTGCACCACGCAATTTTGCACTCCGTCCTGCCTCTTGACGGGTGCCGACCGAGGCGCCTACGTTCCTCCAACCCGTCGATCGGCCCGCCCATCGAAAGCCCCTATTGAATCGTTTTGATGAAACTCCGGAGCTCGGGGACGCCCCGGCGATCGGCCGAAGGCATCCGCCGGGCAGGGCAGACGCTCCGGCACGGCGTGGTCGAGAATCGGAGGCATGGGAAAGACATATGAGCGCATCGACGGCAGGTTGCGCGCCTTCATCGAGGCACAGCCCCTCTTCTTCACCGCGACGGCGCCGCTGTCCGGCGACGGCACGGTGAACCTCTCCCCCAAGGGCCTCACCGGCTCGTTCGCGGTACTCGATGAACAGACGGTGGCCTACCTCGACTTCGCCGGCAGCAATGCCGAAACCGTCGCGCATCTTCGCGAGAACGGCCGCATCACCCTCATGTGGTGCGCGTTCCAGGGCCCGCCGAACATCGTCCGTGTGCATGGCCGCGGCGAGCCGGTCTTCCGGGACGACCCGCGCTTCGGAGAACTACTCGCACACTTCCCGGACATCGACCCGGCCCCCCACGGGCTGCGCGCCATCATCGTGGTGACGGCCGAACTCATCCGTGACACCTGCGGCTACGCCGTGCCGTTCCTGGCCTACGAGGCGGACCGCGATCTGCATCGCAAGCGCTTCGCGCGCGAGGACGACGCGTCCCTGTCGCGCTACTTCGAGAAGAAGGAGCACATCGCCGCGAGCATCGACGCTCTGCCCGGACTGCCGCTTCCGCTGCCGCCGCTGGGTCTCCAGGGCCTGTCGTTCGGATCACGCCGGATCAGGGACCGGTCCGGTGCGTGCAGCCGTACGGCGGAGGATGGAGGCAACACGGAGCGTTGCTGAGGGACGGCATCGCAGCAGATGCGCGTGCCGGACCCCGCGAGCCCGGCGTGATCCGCCCGACAGGCCCTAGGTGTACCGGCCCGGCGCCAGGTACTGCCGCAGCAGGTCGCCCAGTTCGGTCTCGAACGCGTCGTAGCTGCGCCGGAGTTCGCCGCCGGGCCAGTCGGGCGGCAGCAGTGCGCCGGGCAGCAGCGGGTCGGCGAGGAGATGGCGCAGCGCCGCGGCGGCGACCGTGAAGCGGTCGGCGGGGGTGGCCGCGGCGTCCAGCGCGGCCATCAGGGCGCGGGCCCGCAGGGCCCAGGCGTCCAGGTCCCACAGCCGCCCGGCGAGCGCGGCCGGGTCGCCGTCGGGGGTGCCGGTGAGCCAGGTGCACTGCTCGGTGGCGACGGCCGGGCGGTCCCGGTCGAGGTTGGCGGGGCGCAGCCAGCTGCCCTCGCGGAGTTCGGCCAGCCGCAGGCCGGCCATGGCCTGCCGCAGCGCGGTGCGTTCGGCGGCGGGCCGGCGTTCGGCGGTGGCGACGACGGCGATCTCCCAGCTCCCGTCCCAGGTCCGGGTGCGCGGGGTCCTGCTCTCGTCCTGCCGGGCCTGGCGCTCCAGCAGCCGGGCGGTCAGTGCGTAGGAGCCGTCGCGCTGGCGCAGGTCGCCGGCGGCCACCATCCGGGAGAGCGCGACCCGGACGGTGCCCTCGGCGACACCGAAGAGCTCCCCGACCCGCACGAGGGCGCGGGCGGGCAGGCGGGGCGGATGGTGCCCGAGGAGGGTGCTCAGCACGATGGAGCGGGCGGTGAGGGTGCGCAGCACGAGGGAGCCGGGGCCGCCGGGAGCCCGGCTGTCGTTGTTCTCGTCCATAGGTGCGGAAATTCTAGCCGCGTCACCCATCCCTCCTATTACAGCCTTCCCACAGGCGTTCGACAACTGTAACGTCGAGGTATGACCGTCACCCATGAAGTCGTGAATCAGGCCCCGCCGCTCAGCGGATTCAGCACGGCGGACGAGCCCGCCCTGGGGGAAGCGCTGCGCCGGGAGGGTGCCGGCTGGGGCGAGCGGGAGGTGTCCGAGCTGGGCGCGCTGGCAGGCTCGGAAGCGGTGCAGGACCAGGCCCGCTGGGCGGAGGAACAGCCGCCCCGGCTGCGCACCCACGATCGCTTCGGGCACCGCGTCGACGAGGTCGAATTCCACCCGGCCTGGCATCAGCTGATGACGGTCGCGGTGGAACACGGCCTGCACGCCGCGCCGTGGGCCGACGACCGCCCCGGTGCGCATCTGGTACGCGCCGCGAAGTTCTACGTCTGGTCGCAGGCCGAACCGGGCCACGGCTGCCCGATCTCGATGACCTACGCCGCCGTCCCCGCCCTGCGGGCCGCACCGGAGCTCGCCGCGCGCTACGAGCCGCTGCTGGCGGCCCGGACGTACGACTTCGGGCTGCGGGCTCCGCTGACGAAGTCGGGGCTGATCGCGGGCATGTCGATGACGGAGAAGCAGGGCGGTTCGGACGTACGCGCCAACACCACCCGCGCGGTGCCGGCCGGGGACGGCACCTACCGGATCACCGGCCACAAGTGGTTCACCTCGGCGCCGATGAGCGATGTGTTCCTGGCGCTGGCGCAGACCGAGGAGGGGCTCAGCTGCTTCCTGCTGCCGCGGGTGCTGCCGGACGGCACCCTCAACGGCATGCGGCTGATGCGGCTCAAGGACAAGCTGGGCAACCGCTCGAACGCGTCCTCCGAGATCGAGTACGACGAGGCGGTGGCCTGGCCGGTCGGCGAGCCGGGGCGCGGGGTGCGGACCATCGTCGAGATGGTGAACATGACCCGCCTCGACTGCGTGCTGGGCTCCGCGGCCGGGATGCGGGCGGGGCTGCGGCAGGCGCTGCACCACACCTCCCACCGGCGGGCGTTCGGGCGGGAGTTGGACCGGCAGCCGCTGATGCGCTCGGTGCTGGCCGATCTCGCGGTCGAGTCGGAGGCCGCGACACTGCTGGGGATGCGGCTGGCCGCGGCGGTGGACCGTTCGCAGGCCGGGGACGCCGCTGAGGCCGCGCTGCGCAGGCTGGCACTGGCCGCCGGGAAGTACTGGGTGTGCAAGCGGGGCAGCACGCATGCCGCGGAGGCGCTGGAATGCCTGGGCGGCAACGGCTACGTCGAGGAGTCGGGCATGCCGCGGCTCTACCGCGAGGCGCCGCTGCTCTCCATCTGGGAGGGCTCGGGGAACGTCGCGGCGCTCGACGTGCTGCGCGCCCTGTCGAAGGAACCAGCCGCGCTGGACGCCTACTTCGCCGAGGTGGACGCGGCGGCAGGCGCCGACCGCCGGCTGGACGCGGCGGTGGCCGGCGTCCGCAAGATGCTGGGTGCCCTGGCCGATCCGGAGCGGGCGCAACTGTTGGCGCGGACGCTGGCGGAGCGGATGGCGCTGGTGCTCCAGGGGTCGCTGCTGGTGCGGTACAGCCATCCGGCGGTCGCGGACGCGTTCTGCGCCTCGCGGCTCGACGGGGAGTGGGGCAACGCCTTCGGCACCCTGCCGGCCGGCGTGGACCTCACCGCCGTCCTGGAGCGCGCCCGCCCCTCGGGCGGGAGCGGGGCGTGAAGGCCGTACGGGTGGAGCGGGCCGGGCCGGTGACGACCGTGGTACTGTCCCGGCCGGCGGTCCGCAATGCCGTCGACGGTCCGACGGCGGGCGAACTTGCCGACGCCTTCCGGGAGTTCGACGCCGATGACACGGCGCGCGTCGCCGTGCTGTGGGGCGAGGGCGGCACGTTCTGCGCCGGGGCGGACCTGAAGGCCCTCGGCACGGAGCGCGGCAACCGCGTCGCGCCGGACGGCGACGGGCCGATGGGCCCGACCAGGATGCGGCTGGGCAAACCGGTGATCGCGGCCGTCGCCGGCCACGCGGTGGCCGGCGGGCTGGAGTTGGCCCTCTGGTGCGATCTGCGGGTCGCCGAGGAGGACGCGGTCTTCGGCGTGTACTGCCGTCGTTGGGGCGTGCCCCTGATCGACGGCGGCACGGTGCGGCTGCCCCGGCTGATCGGCGAGAGCCGCGCCATGGACCTGGTGCTGACCGGGCGCGCGGTGCCCGCGGCGGAGGCGCTGGACATCGGGCTGGCTCACCGCGTCGTGCCGGTCGGCGCGGCGCGCGCGGAGGCCGAGGCGCTGGCGGCGGAGATCGCCCGCTTCCCGCAGGCATGTCTGCGCAGCGACCGGGCCTCCCTGCTGGAGCAGGAGGGCCTGGAGGAGCAGGCCGCGATGGACGCTGAACTCCGGCACGGTCAGGCGGTACTGGCGCAGGCGCAGGAGGGCGCGGCGCGCTTCGCGGCGGGGGCCGGGCGGCACGGCGCGCGGGCGCCGGAGCCGGAGCCTGAGCCGGAGCTGCGCTGACCGAATTCGCCGAGGGCGGAACGCCGTTGCCTTGCCGACGGCCGTCGCGCTTCTACTCTGGAGGGGTGAGCAGCCATGCGCCCGACCCAGCCCGCGCCCTTCCCCTGCGTCCGGTGGCAGCGGCTGCTGCGCCGGTCCCCGTAGCGTCCCCCGCGGCCAAGGAGCCCCTGTGGCGGGACATCGTGGGCGGGGTGCTGCGCCGCGAGCGCCGGGCCCAGCAGCGCACCCTCAAGGAGGTGGCCGAGGCGGCCCGGATCTCCATGCCGTACCTCTCCGAGCTGGAGCGCGGCCGCAAGGAGGCCTCGTCGGAGGTCCTCGCCGCCGCCGCGCACGCCCTCGGTCTCGGGCTCGCCGATCTCCTCGCCCTCGGCCAGGACGAGGTGCTCCGGCTCAGCGGCGCGCGGGCGGCCGCGCGCCGTGCCGCCGCGCCGGTCGTGCGGCAGAGCGAGGTGCGGCTCGCCGCCTGACCGGTGGCCGTGCGCGCGCAGCGGCCACCGGCGCCCGGCATCTCAGGCGGCCGTCATCCGGCGGCTGAGCACGCCGTCGGCGAGGCCGTAGGCGACCGCTTCGGGAGCGGTGAGGACCTTGTCGCGGTCCATGTCCGCGCGCAGCGTGGCGACATCGTGCGGGGTGTGCCGGGAGAGCACCTCCTCCACCTCGGAGCGGATCCGGACCATTTCCTTGGCCTGGATGCTGAGGTCGGAGACCGTCCCCTGGGCGCCGCCGCTCACCGGCTGCCCCAGCATCACCCGGGCGTGTTCGAGGACGAACCGCCTGCCCACGTCCCCGCCCGCCAGCAGTACGGCGGCGGTCGAGGCCGCCTGTCCGACGCAGAAGGTCGAGATCGGCGCGCTGACGAAGGTCATGGTGTCGTAGATCGCCATGAGGGAAGTGAACGATCCGCCGGGCGAGTTGATGTAGATCGCGATCTCCCGCTCCGGGCTCGCCGACTCCAGGTGGAGCAGCTGGGCGATGACGACGTTCGCGACGCCGTCATCGATCTCGGTGCCGAGGAAGATGACCCGCTCGGACAGCAGCCGGCTGTAGATGTCGTACGCCCGCTCGCCGGTCGGGGTGCGCTCGACGACCGTCGGGATCGTGTACTGGCTCATGTCAGAGTCCCATCCGTCGTCGGTTGCCTGCCGGGCGGACGTCGTCGAGGGACTGCACGACCCGGTCGACCATGCCGTACTCCTTGGCCTGCGCGGCCGTGAACCACCGGTCGCGGTCGCCGTCGCGGGAGATGGTCTCCTCGGTCTGGCCGGTGTGCTCCGCGGTGATCCGCTCGACGGCCCGCTTGGTGAATTCCAGGTTCTCGGCCTGGATGGCGATATCGGCGGTGGTCCCGCCGATCCCGGCGGACGGCTGGTGCATCATGATCCGCGCGTTCGGCAGCGCGAAGCGTTTGCCCGGCTCCCCGACGGTGAGCAGGAACTGCCCCATGCTCGCGGCGAAGCCCATGGCGAGCGTCGAGACGTCGTTGGGGATCAGCCGCATCGTGTCGTAGATCGCCAGCCCCGCCGTCACCGAACCGCCCGGACTGTTGATGCAGAGGTTGATGTCGGTGCGCGGGTCCTCCGCGGACAGCAGGAGCAGCTGGGCGCAGACCCGGTTCGCGGAGACCTCGTCGACCTGGGTGCCGAGGAAGACGATGCGCTGCATGAGGAGCTGTGCGGCGAGGTGGTCGTCGAACCGTGTCGACGCGGTGTCGTCCTCGGTGGCCCGGGGGCTGCGGAGGGTGTCCCGGCCGGTGAGAAGTGGTGGTGTCATCGCTGCTCCTTGTCCTCGCGCGGCTCCGGTTCGCCGCGGTCTCCCCACTCTCGGCGCGCGGCGGACGGTGCGACAGGGATCTCTGCCCGCGGCAGATTCGCTGAGGGCAGAGCTGCGGGCGGCGGGGAGTTCGTGGCATCGCTCACGCATTCTTGAACACGTTCAATTCTGTGCGTAGTGTCGTCGGTGGAACGCAGAACCCGCAGGTGATCCGGCACGGAAGGGGGGCGTGGTGAACGCGTTGGTCCATCTCATCGTCATGCTCGGGATGTTCGCGGTGATCCCGCTCGGGCTCTCACTCATCGACGGGCCGGGGGTGGCACGCGTCCGGCGGTGCTGGCCGCCCGCCGCCGTCGCCGGCTCGGTCGCGCTCTGGCTGCCACGCGGCCCGGCCGCCACCGCGTGCGCCGCGGTCTATGCGGCGGCCACCCTGGCGCTCGCCGCGCAGGCACCCCGGCGGCTCGCCCGCACCCGTTCGCTCGTACCGTCCGAGATCGCGGTCCTGACGGCGCTGGCCACCCCGGCCGTCGCCGGTCTCGCCCTGGTCGCGGAACGCGCCGGGCACCGGTTGTTCGGGTTCGGCCTCGGCATCCTGGCGCTGACCGTGCCGCACTTCCACTTCGCCGGTTTCGCCGCCGCGCTGATCGCGGGGCTGGTCTGCCGGCACAGCGGTGGCCGGGCGGGCCGGATCGCGGCGCTCAGCGTCCCGGTAGGGACCCTGATGGTGCTCGCCGGATACTTCGTCGACGACTGGGCGGAGCTGGCGGGCGCACTCGTCCTGACCACGGGGATGTGGCTGGTGGGCCTGCTGACCTGGCGCGACCTCGCCACGACGGGAGCCGGCCGGACCACCAGGACGCTGCTGGCCACGTCCGCCGCGGTCCTCGTCGCGACCATGCTGCTCGCGCTGTGGTGGGCGGTGGGCGAGGCGACGGGGCTGGCACACCCGTCGCTCGGCTGGATGGCCGCCACCCACGGCCTGGGCAACTCCCTCGGCTTCGCCCTCTGCGCCCTGCTCGCCCACCGCCGCCTGCGCGCCACGCCACCCGCCCCGATCCCCACCGCCCCCAAGGAGCGCATCGCATGAACGACCTCAGCTACCCGGAGCTCCACGGCACCCTGCGCAGCCCGCTGCCGGCCGGCTACCACCATCTGCACGTGGAGATGCCGATCGGGCACGGCCGCGCGGACCTGGCGGCGGCCGGCGAGGCCGTCACCACCTTCCGGATGCACCGTGCCGCCGGCGTCGGGATCCAGGCCGACGCCCCGCGGGCCGCGGTGGGGGTGGCCGTCGAAGTGGCGCTGGGAGTCGGGCCGCTGCGGCTGCTGGCGCCGTGCCGGGTGGTGTGGACCGTGGACGAGGAGGACCGCATCGGCTTCGGCTACGGCACCCGCGAGGGCCACCCCGAGGTCGGCGAGGAGACGTTCGTGGTGGAGCTGCGCGCCGATGACTCGGTGTGGTTCACGGTGACCGCCTTCAGCCGGCCGGGCCGCCTGTACACCCGCCTGGCCGGACCGCTCGTCCCCGTCCTCCAGCGCCGCTACACCAAGCACTGCGGCCGCACGCTCCGGAAGCTGGTCCGGGGCGCGACAACCTCCCCTTGATCTCCATACATCCACTCCGCATTCATCAAATCTTCACCACCACCCCTGGTGCCCGTGAGAGAAACCAGGCATGTGTGAGGACGAACTGATCCCGCCTCAGGCGGACATGACCGAGAAGCAGTGGCTACGGGCCGGATCGGACGCGGCGGCCGGGGGGCCGCCGATGCGCACCACGGGGCGCGTGCCCCAGTTCGTGAACCGCCGGACCCTGCTGGGCGGCGCCGTCGCCGGAGCGGCGCTGGCGGTACTGCCGACGGGGGCGCAGCCGCCCGCATCCGCGGCCACCCGAGCGGGTGGCGCGGCAGGGGCCTTCCCGTTTCCTGAACACCCCAACGGCAAGGGCGAGTTCGCCATCCTGGTGACCGGTGACGCCGGGACCGGTGACGAGGCGCAGTACGCCGTGGCGGCCGCCGCCCGGGATGTGTGCCGGGCGGAACAGATCGGTCTGGCGGTGGGCCTCGGCGACAACATCTACGAGAACGGCCCGGAGTCCGACCACGACTCCGAATTCCAGGACAAGTTCGAGAAGCCCAATGCCGGGATCGACGTGCCCTGGCTGATGGTGCTCGGCAACCACGACTGCTCGGGGCTGATCCCGGGCAGCGGTGGCGACCCGTCCCGTGGTGACCGGGAGGTCTCCTACGCCGCGACGTCCCGGCGCTGGCACATGCCGAGCCGCTACTACAGCGTGCCGCTGCCGGCCGCCGAGCCGCTGGTGGAGTTCTTCGCCATCGACACCATCCCGTGGTCGTCGTATGTGGCGCAGCTCGACCCGCACTACCGCTGGGACGGGCCCTACATGCGCGAGCAGCGCAGCTGGCTGGACGGGGCGCTGGGCGCGTCGCGGGCCCGGTGGAAGGTGGTGCTGAGCCACCATCCGTATCTGAACAACGGCAAGCACGGCAGCGCCGGTTCCTACGACGGTTTCGAGATCGGGAACTACACCAGCGGCATCCACCTCAAGGAGATGTACGAGGAGGTGGTGCTCGGGCGGGCGGACCTGATCCTGTCCGGGCACGATCACACCCTGCAGCTGCTGGAGCCGACGGCGCGTACGGGCGGGACGCGGCAGGTGGTGTGCGGCGCGTCGGCCAAAACCGAGGACGGCAAGGCCCACTTCGGGCATCCGTCGGCCTGGCAGGACTTCGCCGCCCATGGGTTCATGGTGCTGAAGGTGTCCCGTGCGGGGCTGACCATCGACGCTTACACGGTCGATGTCGCGACCCGCAAGGCCACGCTGGCGCACCGTACCCAGCAGCGGAAGCCGGTCGCGGCGGGCGCGAAGGCGCCCGCGCACGCCTGAGCCCCTGCGCGGCCCCGGGTGCGCGGTCCCGGGACGGGCGCGGGCCCGTCCCGGGAAGTTCAGCGCCGTGTCACCGGCCGCTGTGTCACTGCGGATAGCTCACGAGGTCGGCGACATTGCTGTTCGCGTCCGAGGGGCCTCCGGTGGTGTTGATGACGTGGTGGATGGTGCCGGCGCCGCCGAGCGAGACGGTCACCATGTCGTGGAAGCGCACGCCGGGCGTGTCCGGGACCTCGAAGGCGTGCTCGGCGGCGACATCGCGGTTGACGTTGAAGAAGCAGTAGCTGCCGAGCCCCCACGCCTCGTGGTCCTTGACGTCGTCGCCGACCTTGTACGCGGCGTATCCCTGGGTGCCGCCGTTCATCCAGGAGCCCTGGTCCGGCGGGTCGTAGGGCATCTCGTTCTGGTAGAAGTACGTCCGCCCGCGCTCGCCGTTCCAGACGGTCTGGTGCTTTTGGTAGTGCTCGACGAACAGGCCGTACATGGTGACGTCGTCGCCGTTGACGGTCAGTCCGTTGGCGGCGGTGTTGGTGTTCCAGCCGACGCCGTCCCCGTGGTCGGCGCGCCAGATCCAGGTGTGGTCGCCGATGACGTGCGAGCTGTTGACGACCAGGCTCGTGTCGGCCTTGCCGGGGCCCGCGCCACCGACCCGGAAGAACACATCGTGCAGCGACGTCGGGTCGTCTGCGTGGTCGGCCGAGGAGTCCTGGGGGCCGACCTCCATGAGGGACGGCGAGCTCTTCGTCCCCGCGTCGATCAGCAGGCCGGCCAGCTTCACCCCGTCGACGTCGGCGACGGACACGGCGGTGACGCCGTTGTCGGGGATGAGGGTGGCCAGGCCCAGGCCCAGCACCACCGTGTCCGGCTCGGTGATCTTCAGCGTCCGGTCGAGGTGGTAGACGCCGGGCGTCACCAGCAGGTGCTTGCCCGCGGCCAGCGCCGAGTTCATCTGCTCGGCACTCGTGCCGGGCTTGACGATGGAGAAGTCGCTCAGCGGCAGTGAACTGCCCTTGGGGGCGCCGCCGGACCAGCTGGTGCCCTGCGAGTCCTTGCGGACGTCGGGCACGAACACCTTGTACTCACCGGCGTCGTCGACATACAGGAACGGCTTCTCGCGGGCGACCGGGGTCTTGTCGACGCGGGTGTAGGGCGGCTTGGGGAAGTCTCCGGCCGGGGCGTTCTCGGCGCCGACGAAGACCATGTTCCAGTTGGAGCCGGACCAGCCGCCCCATTCGGTGTTGCGGGACAGCCACTGCTGCTGGGACCCGGAGTTCACCTGGCCGTCGACCTTGCTGTCCGCCAGCAGCCCGCCACTGGACCAGCCGCCGTCGTCCAGCGCCAGGTCGCCCTTGAGGTGCATCCGGCGGTACGGCGCGGCCTGGGACACCGCCCAGCGGTCGGCACCACCGGTCGGGGTGACGGCGAGGTTCTCGGCGGAGCGCCAGAAGTTCTGGGTGGCGTTGCCGTCGAACCAGTCGGCCTCGGCGTGCACCGCGCCCTTGATGTCGGTGTCGTCCGGGGAGAGTCCGAGCCCGGCGATCTGGGTGTAGAAGCCGATGTTGGCGTCCACGTCGTAGGAGCCCGGCTTGAACAGCAGGGCCTTGCGGGCGTCGCCGAACTGGGCCTTCTCCTGGTCCTTGAAGACGCCGTCGACGGCGCTCTGGATCTCCTCCTTGGGCGTCGAGGGGTCGAAGATCTGGACGTTCGGGCCGAGGTCGGGGTCGGCCGCGGCGGCGTCCGCGTGCGGCAGGGCGAGAGCACTGCCGCAGGCCGCGACGAGGACGGCGAGGACGGTGACGCGGCGGGGCACCCGGGCTCTGCGGTGGCCGGCGGCGAATCGGAGCTGCACGGGGTTCTCCTTCTCAGCCCGTGTACCGGGCGAAGATCTTGCTGAACTGCCAGGGCTGCTGGTCCACTCCCGAGCAGGTGTCGTCGTTGGGGTAGGCGCCGGGGCAGGGGCGGTCGCGGTTGACGGACCAGAAGGCGAGCCGGGCGAGGTGGTGCTCCTGGGCGTAGCCGAGGATCGCCTCGAAGTCGCCGGTGGTGACGCGCTCGTCCATGTCGGTGATGCCGTTCATGGACGAGAGTCCGCTGTGCCGGTAGGCCTCGTCGTCGCTGTAGCCGTAGGCGTCCTTGACCTGGTTCTTCAGGCCGTCGGTGGCCTTCTTGGTCAGGTCGGCCATGTTCTTGCCCGCGCCGCCGAAGTCGAACGGCATGATCGTCCAGCCGTCGACCTCCAGCCCGGAGTCGGCGGCCCGGCCGATCATGCTGCCGTCGGGGCCGGACTGATCGCTGGGGAAGGTGACGTAGACGGCGAGGCCGGAGTTGGCGGCCTTGACCTTCTTGAGGGCGTCGATGGTCTTCTGCTGGATGGCGGGGTCGTTGTAGGCGTCGCCCTCGATGTCGACGTCGAGGGCCTTGAGGCCGTACGCGTCGATGACGTTCTGGTAGGCGCCGGCCAGCGCGCCCGCGTCAGCGCAGGACTGCTCCAGCTTGTTGCCGCTCGCGCCGCCGAAGGACGGCACCACATCACCGCCCTTGGCCCGTACGGCCTCGACGGTCTTCTGGTCGGATCCGCCCTTGAGCGGCCGGCCGCCGTCCCACTGCGGGTCGCAGCCGCCCGCGTCGAGAACGAAGGCGAGGGTGAACCAGCCGGTGCCGGTGGCGTCCATCACCTCGCCGGGGTCGGGCGGGTTGCCCCAGCCGTTGTAGAGGTAGGGGGCCACGGCCTGGGGCGCTGCGGCGGCCACGCGGTGCGGCGCGGAGGCCGGGGCGGTGGTGGCCTGGGCCGCCACCGTCGTGCCCAGGGCAAGGCAGGCACCGATGCCGGTGGCGACGCGCCAGGGGTGTCGGAGGTGCATCTCGATCAGCTCCGCTCTCGGAGGTGGGCGGCGGTGACGGGGGCGTGCGCGGCGGTTCGGGGGGCGCCGCCGGCCGCTCCCTTCCAGGTGAAGGTCGCCGACGCACCGGCCGGCAGGTCGTAGGCGGCGTGCTGTCCGCCCCAGTTGATGTCCGCCTTCTGGGTGCTGCCGGTGTCGTTGTAGGCGATCAGCACCTTGGATCCGTCGGGGTTCCGCCACGCGACGTTGGGGACCGAGGAGTTGGCGGTGGAGCCGATGCGCAGGGCGCCGGGTTTCACGAACTTGGTGAGGTGGCCCATCGTGTAGTACTCGACGGTGTAGTCGACGGTGCCGTGTGCCCCGTCACCGTTGTGGACGGTGATCAGGCCGGTGCAGGTGCCGCAACCGCCGTAGTGGGGACCGCCGTTCTGGTCCACGGCGAGGGACCATTTGACCCAGCTGCTGCCCCAGTTGCGGGTGTAGTCGATGAGGTTGTGCATGTCCTCCTTCTGCTGGTTGGCGATCCACCGGCCGCCGGAGTGCTCGGTGTCGTACGCGAGAAGATCCGGGTACCGGTCGTGCACCCGGCTCTGTTCGGCGACGTCACCGCCGTAGCCGTGCCAGGCCATGCCGCCGAAGTTGGGGTGGCTGCGGATGGCCGCGTCGTCGACGGTGGGCGCGGCGAAGTCGGCGTACTTGTCCCAGTTCCAGTCCAGGGCGAGGACCTTGCTGGTCAGGCCGGCGTTCTTCAGGGCGGGCAGCAGGTTGTTCTTGGTGAAGTAGGCGAGGCCCGAGCCGTTCCACTGCATGGACGGGTAGCCGGAGCAGCAGGTGGGCTCGTTCTGCACGGAGACGTAGTCGACCGGCATGCCCTTGTCCCGGTACGCCTGGAGGTACTTCACGAAGTACTGGGCGTAGGCGGCGTAGTACTTCGACTGGAGCCAGCCCTGGTCGAGCTTGTCGTTGTCCTTCATCCAGGCCGGCGCGCTCCACGGCGACGCCATCACCTTGACCGCCGGATTGAGCTGCCGGGCCTGCGCGGTGAGCGGGAGGATGTCGGCGAGGTCGTGCTCGACGGAGAAGTTCTTCAGGTCGGGGTCACTCTGCCCGGCGGGCATGTCGTCGTAGGTGTAGCCGAAACGGGCGAGGTCGGAGGCGCCCATCGGGTTGCGGACGAAGCCGAGCCCGATGCCCGCCTCGGGGTCGAAGAGCTTCTTCATGACCGCGTCGCGGGTGGCGTCGCTCAGCGCGCCGCTGCCCTTCAGCAGCCAGGCGGCGGTGTCCGTGAAGGAGGCGCCGCCGCCCTCGAACCTCTGGTACGTCTTCGACTCATCGACGGTGATGTTGCCTCCACCGCCCGGCGCGAAGCTGATCGGGTCCTGCTTCTCCAGGCCCTTGTCGACCTGCCGGCCACCGGTGTCGGAGGTGGTGGTGAGGTGGACCTGGACCTGTTCGGCGGCGGTGTCCGGGCTCGCCTGCGCCCCGGCTGCCGCACACAGCGGCACGAGGGCTGCTGCCGCTGCGGCGACCGCGCCGGTCACGGCCCGGCGGACTCTGCGGGATCTCATCGTGGGGGGGTGCCTTCCTGTGGCGAGGGCAGGCAGGCGCGCACGCCTCATCCCGCCCTGCGGGCCGGTGCACCCACGGCCCCTGCTCCTGCTCCCGGCCGGTGTCATCACGGCCGACTGCTCGGGCACATGGTTCGGGAGTTGAACGGGCCGCGTCAAGAGTCCTGCACCAGATGGGAGGTGGACGGCCGCGCGTGGCACCGCGCATACAACCTCTGAACGCGGCCTTGACGCAGGGAATCGGGGCGCCGCCGCCGGGCACGGGAGCGGTCGCAGAAGTCGCCAAGGCCCCCGCCCCGGGCTCGCCCCCCACCGCCGCCGCCCCGTCACCCGTCTTCCGTAACGCCCGATACCGCCCGGAGCACCGGGAATGCGGGCCCTACCGGCCCCGCATAGGGTGACCGCATGGCCGCGTTCCGGTGGATACCGGCCCTCGGCCCACGGCCCGCGACCGCGGCTCGGCGGCTGCCGGCCCCGTCGTCGGGAGCGGCTGCGACGACAGGCGGAGGCACAGCGCGTGACAGGGCAGAGCGGACCGTCGCACGAGGGCTATGACCCGCGTACCGACCGGGACCCGCGCCGTGTCGACGAGCACGCCCCCGGTGTGTCGCACCACGAGCCGATCGGCCTGCGGCGGCGGCTCTCCCTCAACCGCATGGGCACCTTCGACTGGGACCTGGACAAGGGGTTCATGAACCTGGACCCCGGGGCGCTGGAAGTCTTCGATCTGCACGCGGACGAATACGACGGCGCGCCGCTGTCCCTGGTCGCCCGGGTCCCTCCGGAGGAAGGCCTGCGGCTGGACGCGGCCCTCTCCCAGGCACTCCAGGACGGCTCCTCCTCCTACGGCGCCTACTTCCGGGTCCAGGGCCGGGACGGGACGCTGCGCTGGACGCACTCCCAGGGCCGGATCCTGCACGACGAGGGCGGGATGCCGTACCGGATCATCGGCATCGTCCGGGAGGCCTCCGGCGAGCTCGCGGATTCCGCGCTGCTGCGCACACTCCAGCAGGAGCGCCAGCGGCAGACCCTGATGGTGCAGCAGACCACCGCAGCGCTGGCCCGTGCGCTGTCCGTCGCCGATGTGACCCGGGTGCTCACCGGCACCGGAGGCGCCAAGCGGTTCGGCGCGGACGCGCTGGTCCTGGGGCTGGTCGCGAACGAACGGTTCGAGGTCATCGCCACCGTGGGCCTGGAGGGCGAGGTGCCCCAGGACATGATGAACTCCCGGCTCGACGACACCCTGCCGCTGTCCGACGCGGTGCTCTCGCGGCGGCCCGCCTTCCTGGGCACCCGGGGCGAGCTGATCGCCCGCTACCCGCGGCTGCGCCCCTACACCGACATGCTGCCGACGGGCAGCGCGTCCTTCCTGCCGCTGGTCGCGCAGGACACCGTCATCGGCGCGCTGGCGCTGCTCAGCGCCGAGCCGTCGGTGCAGTCGACGGAGACCCGGAACCTCGCGCTGGCACTGGCCAGTGTGGTCGCGCAGTCGCTGCAGCGGGCGACCCTCTTCGACCAGGAGCGGGAATTCGCCACCGGGCTGCAGGCCACGATGCTGCCGCGCCGGGTCCCGTCCATCACCGGCGGCGAGGTCACCGTCCGCTACCACCCGGCGAGCGTCGGCCGGGACGTCGGCGGCGACTGGTACGACGTGATTCCCCTCCCCCAGGGGCTGACCGGGCTGGTGGTGGGCGACGTCCAGGGCCACGACACCCATGCGGCCGCCGTGATGGGGCAGTTGCGGATCGCGCTGCGCGCCTACGCCAGCGAGGGGCACTCACCGGAGACGGTGCTGGTGCGGGCCTCCCGCTTCCTGGCCGAGCTGGAGACCGAACGGTTCGCGACCTGCACCTACGTCCAGGCGGACCTGGAGTCCGGGGCGCTGCACGTGGCGCGGGCCGGCCATCTCGGCCCGCTGATCAGCGACAGCGCCCGGCACATCTACTGGCCCGAGACCCGCGGCGGACTGCCGCTCGGTGTGGCCACGGCGTTCGGGCGCGACCACTTCCCCGAGACCCAGCTCTTCCTGGAGCCCGGCTCGACGCTGCTGCTGTGCACCGACGGCCTGGTGGAGCACCCCGGCCGGGACATCACCACCGGCATCGACGCGCTGTCCGCCGCGGTCCGCGCCGGGCCCGGCGACCTGGAGGCGCTCGCCGACCAGATCTCCGACCACCTGTGGGCCGAACCCGGCTCGGAGGACGACATGGCGCTCCTGTTGCTGCACCGGCTGCCTCACCCCGGGACCGCCAGCAGCCCGCGCCTGCGGCTGCACGTCCACCAGGCCGACCCGTCGGGCGCGTCCGAGGTCCGTACGTCGCTGCGCCGGACGCTGGACCAGTGGCGGGTGGGCGACGTCACCCACGATGTGGAGGTGGCCGCCTCGGAGCTGATCGCGAACGCGCTGACGCACACCGAGAGCGGTGCGCTGGTCTCCGTCGAGCTGCTGCCCGGGGCCCCGCGGCGGATCCGGCTGGAGGTCGAGGACCGCTCCAGCCAGTGGCCGCGGCGGCGCAGCCCCGGCGAGACGGCCACGTCCGGCCGGGGGCTGATGCTGGTGGAGGCTCTGGCGGACCGCTGGGGCGCCGAGCCGCGCGGCTCGGGCAAGGCCCTGTGGTGTGAGTTCGATGTACCGGACGGCGCGGGCCCGGCGTGATCCGTACGAGGGACCCGGGCGTTCACAAGGGCCGAACCGACCAACCTGGCCGTCGGCCGGCTCGACCTGATCGGAACGTACACCCTGAGTCCGGCGGCGGAAAAGCCGCCGGACCGGACGCGTTCAGTCCTCCGGGCCGTACCAGACGGTGGTCATGTTGCAGAACTCGCGGATGCCGTGCCCGGAGAGCTCCCGGCCGTAGCCGGAACGCTTGGCGCCGCCGAACGGCAGGCCCGGGTGCGAGGCGGTCATCCCGTTGAAGAACACCCCGCCGGCCTGCAAGTCCCGTGCCAGTCGGGCCTGTTCGTCCGGGTCCCGGGTCCAGGCGTTGGAACTGAGCCCGAACGGTGTGTCGTTGGCGACCGCCAGCGCCTCGTCCAGGTCCGCGACGCGGTAGAGCGTGGCGACCGGCCCGAACGCCTCCTCCTGGTGGATGCGCATCTGCGGGGTGATGCCGGACAGCACGGTCGGCTCGTAGAACCAGCCCGCCGGATGCTGCGCCGGGCGCCGGCCGCCGCACAGCGCCGCGGCACCCTGGTGCACCGCGTCGTCGACGAGTTCCTCCAGGTCGGAGCGGCCCTGCGCGCTGGCGAGCGGTCCGACGTCGGTCTTCTCGTCCATCGGGTCGCCGACGGTCAGCGCCGCCATCGCGTCGGTGAAGCGCGCGGCGAAGTCGTCGTAGACATCGCTGTGCACGATGAAGCGCTTGGCGGCGATGCAGGACTGGCCGTTGTTCTGGACGCGAGCGGTGACGGCGGTGCGGGCGGCCTTCTCGATGTCGGCCGACGGCAGCACGAGATAGGGGTCGCTGCCGCCGAGTTCGAGGACGGTCTTCTTGATCTCGTCGCCGGCGGTCGCGGCGACGGCGCGGCCGGCCGGTTCGCTGCCGGTCAGCGTCGCCGCGGCGACCCGCGGATCGCGCAGGATGTCCTCGACGGCGCCGGAGCCGATCAGCAGGGTCTGGAAACAGCCCTCGGGGAAGCCCGCCCGGCGGAACAGCTCCTCCAGGTAGAGCGCGGTCTGCGGCACGTTCGACGCATGCTTGAGCAGCCCGGTGTTGCCCGCCATCAGGGCGGGCGCGGCGAACCGTACGACCTGCCAGAGCGGGAAGTTCCAGGGCATCACGGCGAGCACGGTGCCGATCGGCCGGTAGCGCACCACGGCGCGTGTCGCACCGGAGTCGTGGACGTCGGCGGGGTCGGGGTGCTCATCGGCGAGGAGTTCCTCGGCGTGGGTGGCGTACCAGCGCATGGTCTTGGCGCATTTGGCGGCCTCCGCCCGCGCCTGGGCCAGGGGTTTGCCCATCTCGGTGGTCATCGTGCGGGCGATGCCGTCCAGGTCGGCGTCGAGCAGCTCGGCGGCCTTGAGCAGCAGCGCGGACCGGTGGGCGAAGGTCGTCGTGCGGTGCTCTTGGAAGGCCCGGTCGGCCCGGACCAGACGGTCTTCGATCTCTCCGGCGTTGAGCGCGTCGAAGGTCTTGAGCGTCTCGCCGGTGGCCGGGTTGACCGTGGCGATGGCCATGGTGCGGCACCTCCTTGGATGCGGTGGCGGATGGGCGTCCCGTGGTGTGTCCGAAACGCCCTAGGACAGCGGTGAAGGCTCCGGGGACGGGTCGGGGACCGGATCCGGGTCGGGGCCGGGCGGCCGCGGCACCGGGCCCGGCTCGGGCGGTCCGGGCGCGGGCGCCGGCTCCGGCGGTACCGGCGCGGGCGTCGGCCCGGGGAGCGGGTCGGGCACGGGGCCGGGACCTCCGGGGTCCGGGGGCGGCGTCGGTACGGGATCGCGGTCCAGGGTGCCGGGTCGCTGCATGGGGTGTCGCGGCTGCACTGCGGGCCTCCAGAATCGGATGGCTGATGGCACGTGGCCCCTGTACCCGAGTTTCGCCCGTCCATGGCCCGTACGCACGACGGATTACCGCCGGACGGGATGCGGACGGGCCACGGGCGGGGCGGTGCGGACGACGGGAGCGGGCGCGCGCCCCTGCGGGATGACCTGTTCGGGAGGCGCCCGGCCGGCTCGCACGGCCTAGATTGCGACCATGTCCATGACGCGTACACAGAGGATCACGAAGAGGTCCGAGCAGCCGGCCGGGAACAGGACCAGGGCCAGGAACCGCGCCGGGAGGGCCCCCGCCGCGCTGCTCGCACTCGCCCTGCTCACCGCGCTCGCCACCCCCGCCGCCGCGGCCACCCCGTCCCCCGCCGACCGCATTCCGCTCCCCTACCGCATGGCCGACACCGGCGGCGGCGATCAGCTCCTCACCGCCCGAGCCGCCGGCACGGATGCCACCACCGGGACCCTGACCTGGTGGCAGCGGCACAACGGCCTCTGGCGGAAGGCCGGTTCGGCTCCCGCCCGCTTCGGTTCCGGCGGGCTGACCGAGGGCACCACCCGGGTGCAGGGCACCTCGACCACCCCGACGGGGCTGTACGACCTGCCGTTCGCCTTCGGCACCGGCCGGGCGCCGGCCGGCACCACGACGCCCTACCGCCGGGTCGGCCCCGACTCCTGGTGGTGCGAGGACAACGCCTCCACCTCGTACAACCGCTGGGTGGACCCCCGGCCGGGCGACTGCGCGGCCGCCGAATCCGAGCGGCTGGCGGACTACCCGACGCAGTACAGCCGGGCGCTGGTCGTCGGGTTCAACTACCGGCGGCCGGTGCACGGCCGGGGTGCCGGGATCTTCCTGCACGTCAACGGGAAGGGCGCGACGGCCGGCTGTGTGTCCGTCCCGGCCGGCGCGATGGCACGGATCCTGTCCTGGGTACGGCCCGGACAGCGTCCCCACCTCGCCATCGGCACGGCACACGGGCCGACGTCGCTCACCCGCTACTAGCGCACCCGGCGGAAGTCGGCTCAGTAGCCGTCGTACCCCGCCTCGTGCAGCACCGAGGTGACCCTGCGGGTGACCGTCGCGGCGCTCTTTCCGGCGGCGATCAGTTCACGCATGGCGGTGACGAAGAGAGCGTCGTCCTTCCGGTCCAGGGCGCGTTGGCAGTCCTGGCTGCCCTTTTGCGCCTGGGTGCCGAGCGCCTGCCAGGCCGCCTGGGCCGTCGGGTCCGGGACCCTGAAGTAGGCGCCGTTCACCCAGCCGGCGATCCTGCCGAAGTCGGCGCAGGTGGGCCGGAGTTTGGCCAGATCGGTCAGCTGCGTGTGCCGGGTGTCGACGGCCGCGCGGAGCACGCCCCGGAGGTAGTCGTAGTCGGCCGTGGCGTGGTTCAGCAGGTAGTGGCCGCCGAGGCGGTGCCAGGCGTGCACCTGACGTTCCCGGGTCTCGGCGGACACCGACAGGGCGGGGACATCCGACCACTGCCGCGTCCACTGTTGCGCGGTGGCCGAGTCAGGGGTCATGGTGTGCCACTTGGCCAGGTACCTCGGCTCCACCACCGCGATTCCCAGCGCCGCCACGGCGAGCACGCCCGCCACCCGGCGCACGGGGAGGCGCCGGCCCGCAGACCGCCCACCGCGCCCGGTCCGCTCCCCCGGCGCCTCCCCGGCCGGCCCCGCCGCCCGCGTCCGCTGCGGCCGGGCGCGCCGGCCGAGAGATCCGGCCGCGGCCACCAGGAGGGCGATGATCGCGGCGAGTACGAAGGTGCCGTTGACCAGGCGCGGTAGCGTCCACTGCAACAACTGCCAGGCCGGATGCCAAGTACAGCTGCTCGCCAGGGTGTCGAGCGGCCTGACACAGCCGTCCGCGGAGACGAGCACCAGCATCCCCGCGACTCCCAGCAGCGCCGCCGTTTCCGCCGCGATCAGGGTCCCGGCCAGCCTGCGGCCGCGGCCGGTCCGCACCGCCGCAACGACCGCCGCCACCGCCGCCGGCCCCACCAGCGCCATGAACATCCACGTCAGGTAGCGCACTTCATAGAGACCACCGCGTTGCAGCGGGCCGGGTTGCGAGGTGTGCAGGTAGGCCTGCACCGCCACGAGGAGGAGCCAGCTCGCCGCACCGCCCAGCAGCCCCGGCCACAGCACACGGCGCAGCGACGGCATCGGCTCCCCGGCCGGAGCCGCCCGGTCACCGCTGCCGGGCAGCGCGCCGGCCACCCAGCGCGGGGTCTCCGCGGCGCGGCCGATCGCCCACGCCGCCAGCGGCACCACCCACAGCGCGGCGATCGCAGCGGGAATCAGCGGTGCGGCGACGAAGCCGTTCAGCACCGGCCATACGGCGGCGACGGCCGAGACCACCGCCGACCGCATCCCGTCGGCGCCCGGGGAGACGCCGGCCGGGTGGCCGGTGTCGGAGCCGGGGAACAGTTGGAGGAGGAGTTGGCGCATGCCGGTACCGCTGTAGGAGGTGCCGGCCGCCCATGCCGTCCCGTCCATGGTCCACCAGGCGAACCACGCGGACAGCACCAGCGTGCCGGACAGCAGGCCGATCAGCAGCGGCGGACGGAGGGAGCGCCCGCGCCAGGTACTGGCCCACAGATGGGCGCACTGGGTGACCCACCAGGCGAACGCGACCCCCGCGACGACGACCAGGACGAGCAGGGCGGGCCGCCTCGGCAGCCATTCGTAGCCGCCCATGCCGTATCCGGTGAGCAGGCCGCCGACGCCCATCCCGGCACCCAGCCACAGCCCCGCCCGCACCCCGGAGGGCACCGGGCTCCCCGTCAGGACGGCGTAGGCCACCGTCCGCCACAGTGCCGTCCCGATCACCCCGGCGACCAGCGCGGCGGGGGCCAGCGAGACCAGTTGGATCCGCCACAGGTTGTAGAGCTCGTAGGTCGAGAGGTAGGCCAGCAGGTGGACGTTGACCATCGTCGCCGCGGCTCCGGTCAGGAACATCGGCAGCGCGCGGGCCCCGAACAGGGGCGCCGGATCCGCCAGGGCGTCACGGCGCTCCTCCCACCGCGGATGGGTGCCCCAGTGCCGCCGCAGCGAGCCGAGCGCGCGCCGGAGGCTGCCGCCCGCCGGGGCCCGGGGGGTGACGTCCCATCCGTGGGGGTCCGCGCCCCAGCGCACCGCCGCCAGGTCCGCGTAGACCTCCCGGCTGCGCAGCACGTCCGAGCGCGCGAGGTAGACGAGGGCGACGGTCAGGGCGGGGAGCAGCACGCCTCGGATCAGGGACGGGGCGTGGGTGGACCATGTCCACCACTTGAAGGCGCCGTAGACCTGGGTGCTCACCCAGGCCAGGTAGGGCACGATCACCAGGGTGAGGAACACCCGCCACATGGCGACGGTGCTGTAGGTGACGGTGAGGTCCCGGTTGGCGATGTGGGCGAACTCGTGCAGCAGTACCGCCCGGAAGCGCTCCGGATCGCTGCGTCGGCAGGCGAGCAGGCCGCCGTACAGGCACACGGTCGGCCGGCGGTTGCGGCCGAACACCACCGCGCCGGTGGAGATCTCGGCCCGGTCCACGACCACCCAGGGGAGCCGGTCCAGGCCGGCGGTCTCCGCCAACCCGGCCAACAGGGTGCGTAGTTCACCGTCCCTGTCCACCGAGTCCAGCGGTACGGCGCGGTTCCGCCGGGCCTTCCAGACCGGCAGGAGAACGAACAGCAGCGCTGCCGTGAGAGACAGCAGGACCGGCCAGCCGTAGATCTCCCACAGCGGGGGCGGGGGTGCGTACTTGGCGATGCAGGCGCGGTAGGCGATGGCCTGCCCGAGGGCGTTGAGCGCGGAGGCCATGTCCCCGGCCGTGTCCGGGTCGATGCCCGCCGCGAGTTGGCAGCCCACCTGGTCCGTGGTGCGCAGGTCTTTGATGACCGGAAGCATCATGGCGCCGCTGGCGGCGAGCAGCAGAACCACCAGCATCGCGAAGCGCACGGTGGTACCCGCGCCCATCGCCCGTTCGTCGATCCGGGACCGGGGCCCGGACATGGCCATCGGGGGCTAGTCCTGGGGGGCCCGGTCCGGCCTGCCGGGGTCCGGCGTATCCGGCTCGGCGAGCGACAGCCGGGCCACCACCGCGTCCGCGACCTCCGCGGCCCGCCCGGCCGGAAGACCCCGCTGCGCGGCGGTCTCCAGCACCAGACGCCGCACCTCGACGAGTTGCTCGCGGGTCAGCGGGGGCACCGTGACCGGCGCCTGGTCCCGGCGTAACATCCGGCGCAGCACGGCGGTTGCCCCCTTCGCCGTCCTGCCCAGGGCGGCGTCCGCGAGGCGCCTGCCCGCCTGGTCCAGCGCCAGCCAGACCACCGGCGTGACCAGCACGGCGATCTCGCCCATGCCGAATCCCAGCGGCTCGCGCCGCTGCCGACGGCCGGTCAGGCGCCGGACGGCGGCGGCGTCGTCGAGGTGGAACAGCCCGTCCACCAGCGGGAGTTCATCCGGTGCCAGGTCGGCGACCACCCCGCGGACCAGATGGCGTACGCGGATGCCGCTGGACGAGCGTGCTTCTGAACCCATGTCATCCCCCCGAGGGTCCGGCGCCTTCCGCACTGACCGTGTCAGCCGATGACACTGTGGCACGGAATGCGATCGCTCAACAGCGGGCCGGTGGAACACCCCGCCCGGAAGGCGCGCCGACTCCGGCCATCCCCTCCTACCGTCCGCCGGCGACCGCTCCGGCGGTGAGCGGGAAGTGGCAGGCGACCCGGTGGCCGGGGGTCTTGGGCTCGGCGGGCGGCGGCTCGGTTGTCGCGCACAGGTCCGTGGCGATCGGGCAGCGGGTGCGGAAGCGGCAGCCCGACGGGGGTGCGGCGGCCGACGGCGTCTCACCGCCCAGCGGGGTGCCCGCCGGCGCGGCGTCCGGGTCCGGCACGTTCACCGTGTCCAGCAGCCCCCGGGTGTACGGGTGCAGCGGGCGCGCGAAGACCTGCTCGACGGGGCCGGTCTCGACGAGCTTGCCCAGGTACATCACGCCGACCGAGTCCGCGAGATGGCGCACCACGGCCAGATCGTGCGAGATGAAGAGGTAGGTGAGCCCCTTGTCCCGCTGGAGATCGCGCATCAGGTTGAGGATCTGCGCCTGTACGGACACATCGAGCGCGGAGACCGGTTCGTCGGCGACGACGAGGGCGGGCGCCAGCGCGAGGGCGCGGGCGAGGCCCAGCCGCTGGCGCTGGCCTCCGGAGAACTCGTGCGGATAGCGGTCCACCGCCCCCTGCGGCAGCCCGACGTCCTCCAGCAGCCCTGCGATCCGGCGCCGCTGTTCGGCCTTGTCGCCGATGCCCTGGACGACCAGCGGTTCCCGCAGGACGGCGCCCACCCGCATCCGGGGGTCCATGGACGCGTACGAGTCCTGGAACATCAGCTGCACCTGGCGGCGGTGGGCGCGCAGTTCCCTCCGGGTGAGGGTGCCGATGTCGCGGTCGGCGAAGTGGATGGTGCCGGCGGTGGGGGGCTCCAGGCCGACCACCATCCGGCCGAGCGTCGACTTTCCGCAGCCGGACTCCCCCACGATCCCGAAGGTCTCCCCGCGCCGCACCGTCAGCGAGATCCCGTCCACCGCGCTGACCTGCGCGGCCGCGCTCCGGCGGGCGAAGGGGCCGCCGTGCAGGGGGTAGGTCTTGGCGACGCCGGCCAGGCGCAGCAGCGGCTCCGCGGTGCGGGCGGCGGGCGCGGCCGGTGCGGGCGGCCGGACCTCGGCGACCGGGTCACTGCCGGGGGCGGGGTCCGCCGGGTGGAAGCAGGCGAAGGTGTGCGGGGCGCCGCCGCCGGCGCCTGCTTGCAGGTCCGGTTCGCTGGTGCGGCAGAGGTCGGTGGCGAAGCCGCAGCGCGGTGCGAAGCGGCAGCCGAGGGGGCGGGTGACGAGGGACGGCGGCAGGCCGGGGATGGTGGCCAGCGGCCGCGCGTCGGTGCCGCCGGCGGGGGCCGCATCTCCCGGCGGGAGGTGCGGCAGGGCCGCGAAGAGGGCCTGGGTGTAGCGGTGCCGGGGCGTGGCGAACAGCGACCGTACGGGGGCGTGTTCGGCGATCCGTCCGCCGTACATCACCGCGACCCGGTCGACCCGGCGGGCGATCACGCCCAGGTCGTGGGTGACCAGGATCATCGCCATGCCGAGGCGGGCGCGCAGCTCGTCGATGAGTTCCAGGATCTGGTGCTGGGTGGTGACGTCGAGCGCGGTCGTCGGTTCGTCGGCGATCAGCAGGCGGGGTTCGCAGACCAGCGCCATCGCGATCGCGACGCGCTGGCGCATACCGCCGCTGAGCTGGTGCGGATGCTGGCGCATCCGTTCGGCGGGGCGCGGCATGCCCACCAGCCGCAGCGTCTCCTCGGCCTTCGCCCAGGCCTGCGCCTTCGTGAGCCGGGTGTGCAGCAGCAGGGGTTCGGCGACCTGCGCGCCGATGGTGAGGGTGGGGTTGAGGGAGGTCAGCGGGTCCTGGAAGACCATGCCGATGGAGTGGCCGCGGATGTCTTGCAGGACGGGTGCGGGGGCGGCGGCGAGGTCGATGCCGTCGAAGAGGATCCGGCCGCCGGTGACGTTGCCGCCGCCCGGGATCAGCCCGAGGACGGAGAGCGCGGTCATGGTTTTGCCGCAGCCGGATTCGCCGACGATGCCGAGGGCTTCGCCGGGCGCGAGGTCCAGGTCGATGCCGTCGAGGGCGTGGACGGTGCGGCCGCGGCCGGCGATGTCGACCCGCAGGCCGTCGATCCGCAGGAGCGGTTCGGTCATGGTGTGGGTCCTCGCTTCGGTTCCACGCGAGGGGGGTCGATGCCCTCGCTGCCGGTGCTGTCGGCCGCGCTCTTCGCCCGTACGGGCGGGGTACTCATCCGTGCTTCTGGAGCCGCACGTCGAAGGCGTCCCGCAGGCCGTCCCCGATGCAGTGGAAGGCCGCGACGACCAGCACGATCGCGATGCCCGGCGGGAAGATCAGCCACCAGTAGCCGACCTGGGTGTAGGTGATGCCGGAGGAGAGCATGGAGCCCCAGTCGGCGGCGGGCGGCGGGATCGACAGGCCCAGGAAGGACAGATAGGCGACGTAGAGGATGGCGTCGGCGATCTGGAAGGTGGCGTTGACGATGACGGTGCCGATGGCGTTCGGCAGGATGTGCCGGAACACGGCGCGGCCACCGCCGCCGCCCATCAGCCGCATCGCGTGGAGGTAGTCGCGGCTGCGCAGCGCGAGCGCCTCGCCGCGGATCAGCCGGGCCGGTGAGAGCCAGGCGACGGACGCGATGATCAGGATGAGGACCGGCTTGCTGGGGGTGACGATCGCGGCGACCACGACGAGCAGGAAGAGTGCCGGGATGGCCAGTGCCGCATCGGTGACGCGCATCATCGCGGCGTCCACCCAGCCGCCGGAGTAGCCGGCGACCGCCCCGTAGACCGTGCCGAACAGGGTCGCCAACAGGCCTGCTGCCAGCCCCACTTCGAGGGAGGTGCGGCCGCCGTACATCAGCCGGCCGAGCAGGTCGTAGCCCAGGTCGGTGGTGCCCAGCGGATGGCCGGCCCCGGGCGCCAGGGCCGCCTGGGTCAGGTCGGTGTGGATCTGTTCGGTGGGGTGGACGAGCGGTCCGAGGAAGCAGAAGGCGAGCAGCCCCACCAGGACCAGCGCGCCGGTCAGGGCGAGGGTGTTGCGGGAGAAGACGGCGAGGGTGCGGCGGGCCAGGCCCGGGGTGGCGAGGGCCGCCTCCGGCTGGGTGGCGTCGAGGGCGGTGGTCGTCACGTCACGCTCCTGATGCGCGGGTCGAGAACGGCGTAGGCGATATCGGTGACCAGGGAGCCGAGGACGGTGGCGACGCCGACGACCAGGGTGACGCCGAGCAGCACCGGGAAGTCCGACCCCTGGGCGGCGTTCCAGAACAGCAGCCCCATTCCGGGGTAGTTGAACATCGACTCGACGACGAGGGTGCCGCTGAAGAGGGTCGGGAGGTAGAGGCCGAGGAGGGTGGCCAACGGGATCAGCGCATTGCGCAGGACGTGCCGGACCATGATCCGGGCCTCGGACTGGCCCTTGGCGCGCGCGGTGCGGACGTACTCCTCGCTCAGGTTGTCCAGGACCGCGGAGCGCATATAGCGGCTGAAGGCGGCGATGATGCCGAGCGCGGCAGTGACCACGGGCAGGACGAGCGCGGGCAGCTCGGCGAGGATGCCGCCGACCGTGTCGGCCTGCGGCGCCTCGGCGGGGAAGAGCTGCAGCTGCTGGCTGAAGACGAGGATGAGGATCAGGCCGAGGAAGAACACCGGGGTGGCGTAGGCGAGGAAGGCGAGGCCGGTCAGGGTGTGGTCGGCGGCCCGGCCGCGGCGTACGGCCTGCAGGATGCCGAGCGGGACGGCGAGCAGCGCGGCGAGCAGCAGCGACAGTCCGGCCAGCAGTGCGGTCCGCGGGAGGCGTTCGGCGAGCAGCGCGGCCACCGACTGGTTGCGGCTGTAGGACTCGCCGAGGTCGCCGGAGAGCAGCCGACCGAGGTACATGACGTACTGCTGGGGAAGTGAACGGTCGTATCCCTGCTGGTGGTTGAAGTGCGCGATGGACTGCGGGGTGGCCTGCACGCCGAGGATGGCGCGGGCCGGGCCGCCCGGCAGCATGTGCAGCAGCACGAAGACGATGACGGAGACGAGCAGCAGCACGACGACGGCCTGTGCGAGGCGCTTGACCAGGAAGCCGGTCACTTGCCGGCACCTCCCCTCTTCACGAAGTACCAGTCCTGGGGGGCGAGGGTGAGGGTCGGGTTCTGGTCGACGCCGCGCAGGTCGTTGCGGATGGCGGAGACCTGGTAGGCGGGGTTGGGGGTCCACAGGACGGGGAGCTGCCGGGCGACCTCGCGGCCGTAGTCACGCATCGCTGCGGGGTCGTCGGAGTATTCGGTGGCACGGATCAGCCGGTCGGTCTTCGGGCTGGACCAATTCCCCATGTTGGACGGGGCGTCGGTGGCGAAGATCTGCTCGCCGCTGGGATCCGCGGGGAAGTACCAGCTGCCCTGGGTGCCGAAGAAGCCGAGCTGCCACTGCGCGCAGGCCGGTTCGGTTTCCTTGCAGGGGACGGTGGTGCCCAGCACGGTGTTGAGCGGCTGCTGCCGGATGTCGAGGGCGACGCCTGCCTTGTCGAAGTCGGACTTGACGGCCTGCATGGTGTTGGAGGTCTCGGTGGAGCCGGACTGGGAGAGCAACGACAGCCGTAGTTCCTGGCCGTGCTTGATGCCGGCGCCGCACTCCCCCGCGGCCCGTCCGGGACGCGTGCAGCGCAGTGTGCCGCCGTGGTCGGACCAGCCGTGTGCGGTCAGCAGCGCCCTGGCCTTCTTCGGGTCGTACGGGAAGGGGTTGTCATCCATCAGGGCGGCGGGGACCGGGCCGAGGGTGGGCGTGGCGCTGCCGTGCCAGACCACCTCGGAGATCGCCTTCTGGTCGATGAGGTGCTGGAGGGCCTGGCGCAGATAGGCCTGGCGGAGCAGCGGTCCGGCCGTCGGGTGGTGGAAGTTCAGCACGATGTAGGTGACCGCCCAGCCCTCCCAGGGGTCGATGCGGTAGCCCCTCTCCCGGAACTTCGATGCCTGGGCCATGACGGACGGCGGGATGTAGCCGTAGTCGACGCCGCCGGCGCGCAGCACATTGAATTCGGAGTCGGCGGTGGTGAAGGGCTTGAACACCACCCGGTCCAGATGGGGTGTGTCCGGCCCCCGGTATTTCTTGTTGGGGACCAGAGACACCTGCCCCGAGGTGCTCCATTTCTCGATCGTCCAGGGCCCGTTGACGGTCTTCCACAACGGGTCCGTGCCGAATTCCGAGAACTGACGGGCGTGGTGCATGAGCCGCGCGAAGGCCTTCTTCGGGCCCTCGTGGCGGGGGTTCCAGGCGTGTTCGGGCAGCGCGACGAAGTTTTCGAGTTCGTTGGCGGTGAACCACGCCGGGTTGTAGGCCCGGTCCAGGCGGAGCCGGAAGGTGCGGGCGTCGACGATCTCGAAGGCCTTGACGTCATCCGGCATGAGCTTCGGCGCATACCCGGCCCAGTCTTCCTTGTTGTGCTTGATGAGTGTGAACCAGAACTTCACATCACGCGCGGTGACCGGTTTTCCGTCGGACCACGCATAGCCCTTCTTCAGCGTGATGCTGACGGTTTTGTTGCCGTCGCTGTAGCGGGGCGCCTCGGCGAGATTGTGCGGCGATTCCATCGTCAGCGCGCCGCCCTTCTCCCCGGGCGTGAACAGCCGCAGGAACAGCAGGCTCTGGAGGGCGCTGTTGTACGTCGCCAGGAAGCCGGGGGCACCGATGGGGAAGATCCAGTTGGGGGTGGAGGCGGGTGGCAGGGCCATGGTGGCGGTGCCGCCCCGCACGGGGGTACCGCCGGTGGCGCCGACCTCGGTGACAACGTTGCCACGTGGTCCGCACCCGGCCGCCGCAAGGGTGCCGAGCAGGACAGCGGCCAGGATGCGCCCCAGGGGCCCGCGTATGCGTGTGCTGCGCTGGCCCATGCCGCCTCCGGGGGTCGACCGTCGAAGAATGCGAGCAAAGTACGGACGGTCGCGAAAAGAAGTCAAGGGCTTGGCTAAGCATCCCCGACTGCGGTCTACTGACCACCAGTTGAGCCCCCACTTCCTTCGACGACCGAAGAAAGTCCGGCCTCTGCCGAGCCCCGCGGTCCCAGAGCGGCCGCCCCTCCCGCACCGAGCCGAAAGGCGCCCCATGACCGCCTCCGACGAGCAGCCCGGCTCCGCCGCGCACGTCCTCGCACTCGTGGCGAACGGCTCCGCCACCTCCCGCGCGGACCTCGTCAGAGAACTCGGACTCGCCGCCTCCACCGTCTCCGCCCGCGTCCAGGACCTCGTCGAGGCCGGACTGCTGACCGAGTCCGGCGAAGGCGCCTCACGCGGCGGCCGGCGGCCCCGGCTGCTGCGCATCGCCGACCGGGGCGCGGTGGCCCTCGCCGCCGACCTGGGCAGCCATCACGTCCGTACCGGCGCCGTCGGGCTGACCGGCCCCGTCTTCGACGTCGAGGAGGACGCCGCCGACCTGACCTCGGGCCCCGAACCGGCCCTGGACGCACTCGCCGAGCGGCTGGGCGCGCTGGCGGAGCGGCAGCGCGCCGCCGGCCGCACCGTGCGCGGTGTGGGCGTCGGCTTCCCGGGGCCGGTGGACGCCGACGGCGGCCGGATCATCGCCCCGTCCCGCATGCCCGGCTGGCATCTGTTCGCGCTGCGCGACCGGCTCGCCGACCGCCTCGGCCTGCCCGTACTCCTCGACAACGACGCCAACATGCTGGCCCTGGGCGAACACCGCGCCACCCACCCGGCGTTGCGGCACCTCGTCGTCGTCAAGGCGGGCCGCGGCATCGGCTCCGGCGTCATCAGCGACGGCCGGCTCTACCGCGGGGCCCGCGGGTCGGCCGGGGACATCAGCCATGTGCGCCTGGAGGCGGCCGGTGAACGCCCCTGCTCCTGCGGCAACATCGGCTGTCTGGAGACCGTGGCGAGCGGCGCCGCGCTCGCCGCCGCGCTCCGCGCCCAGGGCATCGCCGCCGACTCCACGACCGACATCCTGCGCCTCGTCGAGAACGGCGAACCGCACGCCACCACCCTCGTACGGCAGGCCGGGCGGGACATCGGGGCGGTGCTCGCCGTCGTCGTGAACTTCTTCAACCCCGAGGCGGTGCTCCTCGGCGGCGCCCTGTCCGGCGCCCAGCCGCTGGTCGCCGCGGTGCGCGGGATGCTCTACGAACGCTGCCTGCCGATGGCCACCAGCGAACTCCTCATCAACGCCGCCACCGGCGGCCCGGACGCCGGACTGCTCGGCGCGGGGCACGCCGCGCTGCGCGGGGTGGCGGCGGGCAGCCGTGGAAAGGAAAGGTGATCCCCCGTGAAGCCCTCCACCGACCGCACGCGGCCGGAAGGCGGCCGCCGCCTCCGGATCGGCATCGGCGGTATGGCCATCGAGTCCAGCCAGTTCTGCCCGCACCGGTCGGTGTACGACGACTTCCGCATCACGCGGGACGGCGCGCTGCTGGACCGCTACACCTGGACCGGGCCGGACGACGAACTGGCCGCGCTGGTCGAGTGGGTGCCACTGGTGCACGCCGTCGCGCTTCCCGGCGGCCCCGTGGAGCGCACCGCGTACGACCGCATCAAGGCCGAACTGACCGGCCGGATCGCGGAGTCGGGACCGCTGGACGGCCTGGTGTACGACATCCACGGCGCGATGAGCGTCGTCGGGCTGGAGGACGCCGAGGCCGATCTGACCGACGCGGTACGCGCCGCGACCGGCCCGGACACCCTCATCTCCGCCGCCATGGACCTGCACGGGAACGTCTCCCGCCGCTTCGCCGACCGCCTGGACCTGCTCACCGCGCACCGCCTCGCCCCGCACGAGGACGCCTGGGAGACCCGCGAACGCGCCGCCCGCAAGCTCGTCGGACGGCTGGTCTCCGGAAAGGGCCGCCCGCACCGCGCCTGGGTGCAGATCCCCGTCCTGCTCCCCGGGGAGAAGACCAGCACCCGGCTGGAGCCCGCCGCGTCGCTGTACGGACGGCTGGCGTCGGTCGAGGCGCTCGACGGGATCGTCGACGCGGCTCTCTGGGTGGGCTACGCCTGGGCCGACGAGGAACGCTGCCGGGCCGCCGTCGTCGTCACCGGCGACGACCCCGCCCTCGCCCTCGCGGAGGCGGCATCACTGGCCCGCGCCTACTGGGAGGCGCGCCGCGATTTCGTGTTCGTCGGGCCGACCGGTGACGCGGACAGCTGTATCGCCCGCGCCGTGGCCTCCCCCGCCCGCCCCTTCCTGATCAGCGACTCCGGGGACAACCCCACGGCGGGCGGGGCCGGCGACCTGGCGTATCTGCTCGGCCGGCTGCTGGCGAACGAGGAGTTGGCGAGCGGGCGGGTCTCCGCACTGCACCCGGGGATCACCGACCCGGAGGCCGTCGCCGCGTGCTTCGACGCGGGTGTCGGCGCCGAGGTCACGCTCGCCGTGGGCGGGCAGGTCAGCGCGGGCACCGGCCCGCACGCCGAGCCGTACGCCCTGACCGGCACGGTCGCCTCCCTCGACGGTGCGGAGGCCCCCGAACCGGGCACGCCGCGCGGCAATCCGGCCTACGACGGCGGCGGACGGACCGCCGCCGTGACCCGGGGCGGTGTGACGGTGGTGCTCACCGAGCGCCGCAAGCCGTTCCACACCCGTGCCGACTTCGGGGCGCTGGATCCGCTCCGTTACGACCTGGTGGCCGTCAAGATCGGGTATCTGGAGCCGGAGCTGTACGCGATGGCCGCGGACTGGCTGCTGGCGCTGACCCCCGGCGGCGTGGACCAGGACCTGCTGCGACTGGGCCACCACAAGGTGCAGCGGCCGCTCTACCCGTTCGACGACGAGGGGTTCGAGGAGCCGGACCTGACGCCGGTGCTGCTCGGGTAGGGCCCGGCGTGGAGGTGTCCGCGGCATCCCGCTGTCCGCGGACCGCACCTCACGGCTGCGGGTCGCGGGCGTCGTAGCGGGCGAAGGCGCGACGGCCCAGGCCGAGGGCGGTCACGACCAGGACGCAGGCCAGGCCGCCGCCGACCACCGCGGCGGCCGGTGAGGTGAGGTCGGCGGCCGATCCGGCGAGGAAGTCGCCGAGCCGCGGCCCGCCGGCGACGACCACGATGAAGACGCCCTGGAGCCGGCCACGCATCTGGTCCGGCGTCGCGGCCTGCAACATCGTGGAGCGGAAAACCATCGACACGGTGTCCGCGCAGCCGGCGACGGCCAGGAAGAAGAGTCCGAACCACAGGTTCCGGGAGAGCCCGAAGCAGGCGATGGCCGCGCCCCAGGCGGCCACCGCGATCAGGATGGCCAGTCCGTGGCGACGGATCCCGCCGAGCCAGCCGGAGAACAGTCCGCCCAGGACGGCGCCCACCGCGGGTGCGGCGACGAGCAGTCCGACGGTCTTGGCGTCCCCGGCGAACCACAGGACCGCGATGGCGGGGAACAGGGCCCGGGGCTGGGCCAGCACCATCGCCGACAGATCGGAGAAGAACGTCATCCGGAGGTTCGGGCGGGTCGCGAGGAAGCGCAGGCCGTCCAGGACCGAGGCGCGGCGCTTCGACGATCCCTCGTCAGGGCCCTGTTCGGGCCGCATGGAAGGCAGTCGCCACATCGCGTAGAGGGAGCCGCTGAAGGCCGCGACGTCGATCAGATAGGCGGCCTGGTAGCCCCACAGGCCGACGATCACGCCGCCCAGCATCGGCCCGCCCATCAGGCCGAGGTTGCTGGTGAGCGAGTTGAGGGCGTTGGCGGCGGGCAGCTGCTCGGTGGGCAGCAGCCTGGGGATCATCGACGAGCGGGCCGGCGAGTTCATCGCGAAGCAGACGGCCTGGAGGGCGACGACGGTGTAGAGGAGCCAGACCCGATGGTAGCCGGCCAGTGCCGCGCCCGCCAGCACGACGGACATCACGGTGGCGCCCGCGGCGCTGAACAGGCCCAGCTTGCGGCGGTCGACGGTGTCGGCGATGGCGCCGCCGTAGAGCCCGAAGACGACGAGCGGCACCAGCGAGCACAGGCCCACCAGGCCGACCGAGAAGGTGGATCCGGTGATGGCGTAGACCTGCAGGGAGACCGCCAGGGCGGTCATCTGCTGGCCCATCCAGGAGACGGTGTTGCCGCACCACAGGCGCCGGTAGTCCGGGGAGCTGCGCAGCGGGGTCAGGTCGGCGAATATCCGGGAGCGCAGCGGGGTTTCGTCGTCGGCGGTGGTCGTTGTAGGGGGCACGCGGAAGTAAAACACGGCGGGCGGCGGCGTGTCTCTCGGGGCCGGTCGGGGCTGCCTCGGGGCCGGCCCGGGAGGCACGCCCCGGACCGGGTGCGGAGGGTGCCGCGGGTGGCCGGCTCCCGGTGGTCCGGGCAGCGGTTCCGGGTCCCCTCGCGCCCCGGTCTCAGTCGTCGCGGAGGCCGTACACCCGCCGCGCGTTGTCCGCGGCGATCATCGCGCCGACGCGCCGGGCGTCCTGCGGTGACCAGGCACCGGACGCCGTCCAGTCGCCGAGCACGGTGGCCAGCGCGGTCCGGAACAGGGCGCTGCCGACGGCGTACAGCTCGGGCAGGGCGTAGGCGTCGGTGGAGAAGAGGAGCTTGCCGAACGGGGCGAGTTCGAGGAATTCGGCGAGCACGGCGGCGGCCCGCGGCCCGGTGTGCGTGAGGGTCAGGCCGATGTCGGCGTGGACGTGCGGGAAGACGCTCGCCAGGTAGGCGGCCTGGCGGTGGTAGGGGTAGCAGTGCAGCAGGACGAGCGGGGTGCCGGTGTCCGCGGTGGCCCGCACGAAGTCGGTCAGCAGGGCCGGATCGGCGTGGTGCAGGCGCAGGTCGGGGTCGCCGAAGCCGGTGTGGAGCTGGAGCGGGCGGCCGGTGGCGACGGCAAGTTCGATGAGGTGGCGCAGCAGCACCGGATCGGTCAGGCGGGGCGCGCCGGCGGCCAGCCAGGCGTGGGCGGCGGTGCGGACCGCGTCGCGGGTGGGTGGCCGGGCGTCGAGGGCGAGGCCGTGGCGGTAGGCGGCGACGGATTTGAAGGCGACGGCGGTGCGTGCGGCCGCCCGGATGTCCTGGCCGAGGGTCTCGACGCATGCGTCGGCGTCACGGGTACCGGCGCCGACGCGTTCGGCGAGGGTTTCCAGTCGGACGATCTCGTGTCCGGTGCCGCCGCCGGCCGCCGCGGTTTCGGTGGGGCCGGTCAGGTCGCCGGGGAGCCCGGTGTCGAGGAGGTAGCTGCCGATGCCGGTGGCGCGCAGCAGACGGCGCGTGGTCTCTTCGGGGCCGAGTTCGCGGCGGCGGGCGAGGTAGGTCTCGGGGCTGCTGTGGGCGGGCAGGCCGAGCAGGGGAGGGCACAAGCGGCGGACCGCGAAGCCGGTCTGGGTGTCGAAGAACGTGGTGCCGGCGGCGGGCGGCCGGTCGGATTCGGTGAGGTGAGCGGCGAACGCCGCGGGGTCCGGTTGGTGCCGGATCACGCCGTGGCAGTGGTGGTCGACGAGCGGCGGGAGGCCGTCGTCGGCGTCGGGCCCGGCCCCGGGGGCGTTCGCGGCCATCACCAGCGCCCGCGGGTGGCGGCCGCGATCTCCTCCGCCTCGCTCTCGGCGAAGTGCTCCTCCTCGGCGCGGCGGACCGCGAGGATCGCGCCGTGCAGGACCTTGCCGAGTGCCTCGTGGAGCGGGGCGGACTTCTCGAACCGGTCGGCGGCCTCGGTGAGGGTTGCGGGGAGCCGGACGATGCCGCGGCGGGCACGTTCACGGACGCCGAGGACGCCGGGGTCGCCGGTCTCCGGGGCGGGCAGGGGGGTGCCGGTTTCGATGCCGTGCAGTCCGGCGGCGATCACCGAGCCGACGACGAGGTAGGGGTTGGCGGCGGCGTCGAAGGTCTTGACCTCGGCGTGGCCGCCGTCGGGGTCGTCGGGGGCGCCGGTGATCAGGCGCAGTGCCGCTTCGCGGTTCTCCACTCCCCAGCACTGGTAGACGCCGGCCCAGCGCGAGGGCTGCAGCCGGAGGTAGCTGGCGGGTGAGGGGCAGCCGATGGCGAGGAGGGCCGGCAGGTCGGCGAGGACACCGGCGAGGAAGGCGTGCGCGTCGGGCGCCAGGCCCCATTCGGCACCGGCGGCGCGGTGCAGGCTGCTGCCCTCGCGGTGCAGGCTGAGGTGGAGGTGGCAGCCGTTGCCGACCTGACCGGCGACGACGGTGGGGGCGAAGGTGGCGCGCAGCCCGTGCCGGGCGGAGACGGCGCGGATGGTTTCGCGGACCAGGACGACGTCGTCGGCGGCGCGCACCGGGTCGCCGGGGGTGGTGGTGACCTCGAACTGGCCCTGGGCGTACTCGGGATGGATCTGGAGGACGTCGACGCCCTGGAGGGTGAGCGCTTCGGTGACGTCGCGGAGGTAGTCGGAGAGTTCGACGAGGCGGGTCATGCCGTAGGCGGGACCGGTGCACGGGTAGTCGAGGAGACCGGCGGCCGGGGTGGAGCCCGCGGCCGGGGTGGAGCCGTCGTCCGGGGCCGTGGTGTGGTGCGGGCGCCGGGGGTCGGGGGCGCGGGTGACGACCCACTCGGTTTCGAAGCCCATCCGCAGGTCGAGTCCCGCGGCGGCGGCCTTTTCGGTCATCCGGCGGGCGAACTGCCGCTGGCAGGCGAGGTGCGGCAGGCCGAGCTGGTCGTAGCGGTCTGCGGGGGCCCAGGCCCAGCCGGGTTGTGCGGCGAGGGTGGTGAGGCGGTCCAGGTCGGGGTGGAGCCGTAGGTCGCCGTCCGGGCCGCCGAGGTGGGCGGATTCGGTGATGGCGTCGTCGGAGGTGAAGACGTCGAAGACGGGTGACATGCCGACGCCGCGGTGCACGGCATTTTCCAGGCGCTGTGCCGGTATGGCCTTGACGCGCGTGATGCCCGCATTGTCCACCCAGGTCAGGGCCACGTTCAGGACGCCTTCCGCGCCGAGCCGCGCCGTCAACTGGCGGGCTTGCTCGCGCTGTTCCGCAGGCCGCAGTCCCATTGAGCCGTCCTCACTCCGCCGTGCCGATCTCTCGGCGCCCGATCCCGTGGTCCCCCGGGTGGCGCAGGGCCTTGCCGGTCACGGGCAGTTGAACTCGCACCATACGCATTTCCCTCCGCCGCGCGGCTCCACCCCCCAGACATCGGCCAACCGGTCCACGAGCAGCAGGCCGCGGCCGGACACACCGGCCTCGCCCGGTTCGCGGCGTCTGGGCAGGCTGCTGGAGTGGTCCTCGACCTCCAGGCGCAGGCGGCGCTCGACGCTGTGCGGCATGCGGATGTTGACCACGGCCTCGCCATCGGTGTGCAGCAGGGCGTTGGTGATGAGTTCGTCGGCGACCAGCTCGATCTCCTCGGCGCGCTCGCGCGCACCCCAGGCCCGTACGGCTGCCCGGATCATGTGCCGGACGGCGGACAGGCCTTGGGGGTCGGCGGGGGCGATGTGCTGCCGGAAGCGTCCCGCGGTGTCGTGTTCGGGTGTGCCGAGGCGGCGCAGCAGGAGCAGGGCCATATCGTCCTCGCTGGGCCGCTCGTCGGCCGATTCGCAGAGCCGGTCGGCGAGTTGCTGGACGTCCTGAGGACCCTCACGGACCTCCCGGGCGAGCTGCCGCATGCCGTCGTCGAGGTCGACGCCGGGTTGTTCGACGAGGCCGTCGGTGCAGAGCAGCAGGGTGTCGCCGGGGGCGAGGTGGACGGTGGTGACGGGGTAGTCGAGGCGCTTGAACTCGGAGGAGATGCCGAGCGGCAGTCCCCCGGCGACGGGCAGCCGGCGGCAGATGCCCTCGGCGTGCCGCAGCAGGGGGTCGATGTGTCCGGCGCGGACGAAGCGGGCGGCGCCGGTAGTGAGGTCGGCGTCGACGTAGGTGCAGGTGGCGAAGCGGTCGGTGTCGAGTTCGTTGAGGAAGGCGGAGGCGCGGGCCATGACGGTGGCGGGCGCGTGCCCTTCGGCGGCGTAGGCGCGCAGCACGATCCGCAGTTGGCCCATGAGGGCGGCGGCCTGGGTGTCGTGGCCCTGGACGTCGCCGATGACGGCGGCGACCCGGCCGTCGGGGAGCGGGATGACGTCGTACCAGTCACCGCCGATGTCGCGGCCCATGCGGGCGGAGCGGTAGCGGACGGCGACCTGGGCGCCGGCGACGCCGGGGATGCGGCGGGGCAGCATGGCGGTCTGGAGGCCGGCGGCGAGGTCGTGCTCCTGGTCGTAGAGCATGGCGCGGGCCAGGCTCTGCGCGATGCTGGAGCCGAGGGCGACCAGCAGGTTGCGTTCCTGGTCGCGGAACTCGCTCTCCCGCTCGAAGAAGAGGCCGATGACGCCGATCGGGCGGCCCTGAGCGATCAGCGGGAGGTAGGCGGCGGAGCCGACGTTGAGTGGTTCGATGGCGGGCCACAGCCGGGGGTAGCCCTCGGCGAACTCGGTGCGGCTGCGGACGTAGCGGGGGGTGAGGGTACGGACGACCTCGCTCATCGGGAATTCGTCGCCGACCTTGGTGTATTCGAGATCGGGGACGAAGCTGCCGGCCTTGCCTTCGGAGACCAGCCGGATGCGGCCGGCCTCGACGAGGCCGAGGATGACGTTTTCGGCGCCGAGGCGGCTCAGGCCCTGTTCGTCGGCGAGTACGGCGATGACGTCGCGGACGGTCCTGGCGTGGGCGAGGGCGGCGGTGGTGCGTTCGACGACGCTGGTGTGCCGGCGGCGTTCCTCGTCGACGGCGATCCGCTCGGCCGCCTGGGTGTACTCGTCGCTGGCGTCGCGTACGACACCGATGATGCGGCGGGGTTTGCCGGTGCTGTCGCGGCGGATGCTGCCCTGGCTGTGGGTCCAGCGCAGTTCGCCGTCGCGCAGGCGGACCCGGTAGTAGGCGCCGTAGGAGTCGCTGCCGTCCTTGAGGGCGCGGGCGACCAGGGCGTCGAGGCGGGCGGCCTCGTTGGGCGGGACACGGCAGCTGAGGCTGGCCGGGCGGTCGTCGTACTCCTCCGGCAGCATGTCGAAGACCTCAAGGGCGGGCGGGTCCATGTGCATCAGCCCGCTGTCGAGGTCCCAGTCGAAGCCGCCCATGCCGTTGAGGGCCAGGGTCAGGTCCGGGTGGGCGGGCCAGTCGTCCGGCACCGACACGGTGGGCCGCTTCGCTCCCCGGTCAGCCATGTCGTCACTTTGCCACATTCACCCGGATTGCGGCGTTCCGGCCCCTTGGCCCTCCCCTCCCTCGCCACCCCTGACTCACGCATCAGTTTCCCCCTCACCACCTCTCTCGCACCCCACCAGAACAGGGATATCAGAAGCAGTCCCGGCTTCAAGCGTTGCGATGATCTCAACGCACTGCTACGGTCCCCGACCATGAAGGAAGAACCCGCGACCCGGGTCACCGACGACGCCGGGGATGTCACGGACCGTGTCCGGCAGGTGATCGACGGGCTCGGCTGCAGCCGTCGGGAGTTCGCCCGCCGCATCGTGATGGACCCCTCGAAACTGTCCAGGTCACTGGGCGGCACCAGGCGTTTCACGCTCGCCGAGATCGTCCGCATCGCCGAGATCGGCGGGGTCGAGGTGGGCCGGCTGCTCGGCTCCCCGGAGCGGCCCGCGCCGCCGCCCGACCGTGAGCCGGTGCCGGTGCCGGAGGGCGGCCGGCCGCTGCAGATCGTGCGGGAGACCGTCCGGCTGATCGCCGAGCACGGCTTCCACGAGGTCCGGGTCTCCGACATCGCGGCCGCCTGCGGCACCAGCACCGCCGCCGTGCACTACCACTTCCCCGGCCGCGACGAGCTGCTGGAAGCGGCCGTGCGGTGGTGCATGGACGAGGACACCGAGCGCCGGGCGGCCGGTCTCGCCGAGGCCGCCGACGCCCGCGCCGAACTGCTGCACCTGATCGCGCTGCAGACCCCGCGCACCGCACAGCAGCGCCGCCAGTGGCTGGTCTGGCTGGACCTGTGGGCACAGGCCGCCCGCTCCACCGCCGTCGGGCGGCTGCACGAGCACTACTACCGGCAGTGGCGCAGCACCGTCGCCGACGTCCTGCGGCGCGGCATCGAGCAGGGCGTCTTCCGCGAGGTGGACGCGGAGTTCGCCGCGCTGCGACTGACCGCCCTGATCGACGGGCTGGCCACCCAGGTCCTGGCCACCGCGCCCGACAGCACCGGCCCCGACACCATGCACGCCGCTCTCCTCGCCTTCGTGGACAGCGAACTCACCGCCTGAGCCGCGCCCCCGCCCGGCTCCCCCTCTGGCCGACCGGCCCCGCCCCACCCCGAAGGGACACCCCGTGAACAACGACGTCATCATCACCTGTGCGCTGACCGGAGCCGGCGACACCGTCGGCCGCTCGCCGCACGTCCCCGTGACACCCGAGCAGATCGCCGCATCGGCCGTCGAGGCGGCATCGGCGGGCGCCGCCGTGGTCCACATCCACGTCCGCGACCCCGAGACCGGCGCCCCGTCCCGTGACCCGCGGCTCTACGCCGAGGTGGTCGAGCGGGTCAAGGAGACCGGCACCGACGTCATCATCAACCTCACCGCCGGGATGGGCGGAGACCTGGTCATCGACCCGGAGAACCCGCTCACCAGCCTGCCGGGCACCGACCTCGTCAGCGGCCTGGAGCGGCTGCCGCACGTCGAGGAGCTGCTCCCCGACATCTGCACCCTGGACTGCGGCTCGCTGAACTTCGGTGACGGCTCGAACCTCTACGTCTCCACGCCCGACATGCTGCGGGCCGGCGCCAAGCGCATCCAGGACCTCGGCGTACGCCCGGAGCTGGAGATCTTCGACACCGGTCAGCTGTGGTTCGCCAAGCAGCTGCTGGCGGAGGGCCTGCTGGACGACCCGACGATCTTCCAGCTGTGCATGGGCATCCCGTGGGGCGCACCCGCCGACCCGGGCGTCCTGCAGTCCATGGTCAACATGCTGCCCGAGGGCGCACAGTGGGCGAGCTTCGCGCTCGGCCGGATGCAGATGCCGTGGGTCGCCCAGTCGATCCTGCTGGGCGGCAACGTCCGGGTCGGCCTGGAGGACAACCTCTACCTCAGCAAGGGCGTCAAGGCCACCAACGGCCAGCTCGTCGAACGGGCCGTGCAGATCACCGAGTTGCTCGGCGCCTCGGTCGCCACCCCCGACGAGGCCCGCGCCCGCCTCGGCCTCAAGCCGCGCGCCTGACCCCCCAACTCCCCGCCCGACCGGCCCGATCCGGAGGACACCTGTGCCTGCCACCACCCCTGCCCCCTGCTCCCCCGAGGACGTCCGGCGCGTCGCCTGTATCGGCGCCGGCGTCATCGGCGGCGGCTGGGTCGCCCACTTCCTCGCCCGCGGCTACGACGTCACCGCCTGGGACCCGGCCCCCGACGCGGAGGACAAGCTGCGCCGCCTGGTCGCCGCCGCCTGGCCCGCGCTGGAGCAGATAGGCCTGGCCGACGGCGCCTCGCAGGACCGGCTGACGGTCACCGCGACACTCGCCGAGGCCGTAGCCGACGCCCAGTTCGTCCAGGAAAGCGCCCCGGAGAAGCTGGAGTTGAAGCAGTCGCTGCTGGCCGAGCTGGACACGGCGACGCCGCCCGGCGTGGTCATCGCCTCCTCCACCTCCGGCTACCCGATGACCGATATGCAGCCCCCGCACGACGCCGCCGCGAGCCCGCAGCGGCTCGTCGTCGGCCACCCCTTCAACCCTCCGTACCTCATCCCGCTGGTCGAGGTGGTCGGCGGCGAGCGGACCGACGCCGCGGCCGTGGAGTGGTCCTCGCGCTTCTACGACGTGGCCGGCAAGTCCGTCATCACCATGGACCGCGAACTGCCCGGCTTCATCGCCAACCGCCTCCAGGAAGCCCTGTGGCGCGAGGCGCTGCACATGGTCGCCAACGGCGAGGCCTCCGTCGAGGACATCGACGCCTCGATCACCGAAGGCCCCGGTCTGCGCTGGGCGTTCATGGGCCCGTGCCTGACCTTCGCGCTGGCCGGCGGCGAGGGCGGCATGGCCCATATGCTCGACCACTTCGGCCCGTCCCTGAAGTCCCCGTGGACCCGGCTGGAGGCGCCCGAGCTGGACAAGGAGCTGCGGGACGCGATGGTCGACGGCTGCGACGAGGCCGCAGGCGAGCGGACGTACGCGGATCTGGTCGCCGAGCGCGACCAGGGCGTCATCGACGTGCTGCGCGCCACCGGCCGGCTGGGCGGTGCCCGCCGATGACCGCTCACGGGACGGGCGGCCTCCCGGTCTTCCGGCAGACCGTCCAGGACGACTGGATCGACTACAACGGCCATCTCAGCGAGGCGTACTACGTCCTCGTCTTCGGTTTCGCGACGGACGCGCTGATGGACGCGGCGGGCCTCGACGCCGGCTACCGCGCACGCACCGGCTGCTCCCTCTACACCGTCGAGGCGCATGTCCGCTACCTGCACGAGGTGCCACGCGGCAGCGACCTGTGCGTCCGCACCACCGTGCTGGGGACGGACGCCAAGAAGGTCCGCTTCCTGCACGAGATGTTCCTCGCCGCGCCGACGGGCGAGCCGTCCGGCGATCCGGTGGCGACCGAGGAGCTCTTCACCCTGCACGTCGACCAGGGCGCCGGCCGCGCCGCGCCGCTGCCCGACGCCACCCGCACCCACCTCGCCACCCTGACCGGGCCAGCGCCCGCCTGGGCGGGGCGCGGCATCCGGGAGATCTGAGCCGCCGCACGCCGCGCCGCGCCCCCGCCCCGCCCCGCCCCGCGCGGGCGGGGGCGCGCCGCCGTACGCGATCCGGTGGCCGGGGAACACCACGGCCGCGGTCGGTTGTTGGAACGGTGGACCTGCATCGTCCACCGACGGGAATCGATCATGACCACCGGCCGAGGCCACCGCATCGAGATCGCCGAAGGCACCGACCACATCCGGGTGGAGCGCGACGGACAGCTGATCGCCGACAGCCGCCGCCCGCTGCTGCTCTCCGAGACCGGCTGCCCGGTGCGCTACTACCTGCCACCGGAGGACGTCCGCACCGAGCTGCTCACGCCGTCCGCGACCCACACCTTCTGCCCGTTCAAGGGGACCGCCTCCTACTGGTCCCTTCCCGGCGGCCCGGAGGACCTCGTGTGGGCCTACCCCGATCGCATTCCGAGGTCGCGCAGATCAAGGACCATCTCTGCTTCTACGACGCCGAGTTGGTATAGGCGGCGCGGCCGGGGCACTGCGGGGCGGTAGGAGGGACCACCCCTGACCACGCCCCCACTCTTGACGCGCGCATGATCATCGCGGTCCTGCTCATCCCCCTGCCGCGCGCGGTCGGCCGACCGCACCCTCACCTACGCCCTCCCGTCTCCGACGGTGCCGGCGCCCCGTCCCCGCGGGAACCGGACGCCCCCTCACCCCGTACGGGTGCCCAGCCCGGCGCGAGGCCCGGATGGCCGGATCCGCCCTCCTGATCTTCAAGGGGCCGTCCGGCTACCGTCACGTCCAGCAGCTCCACCACGACGACGGACCGGACAAGTGAGGGCAGCAGCATGGGTCACGACAGCACAGCCGATGCCGCCGAGGCGGCGCGCCGCTACTACGGCACCGACGACGTCGACGCCTTCTACGCCGCGGTGTGGGGCGGCGAGGACATCCACACCGGCATCTACGCACACGACGACGAGCCGGTCGCCAAGGCCTCCCGCCGCACGGAGGAACGCGCCGCGGCGACGGCCGCCGGGCGGCTCGGGCCCGGGGCCACGGTGCTGGACCTGGGCTCCGGATACGGCGGGCCCGCCCGCTATCTGGCCGGCCACTTCGGCTGCCGGGTCGTCGCCCTCAACATCAGCGAACCGCAGAACGAACGGCACCGGAAAACCAACGCCGAACGCGGCCTGGACGGGCTCATCGAGGTCGTCACCGGCTCCTTCCAGGACATCCCCTACCCGGCCGGCCACTTCGACGTCGTGTGGTCACAGGAGGCGTTCTGCCACAGCCCCGACCGGCGCAGGCTGCTCAGCGAGGCCGTCCGGGTGCTCGCCCCGCAGGGCGAGCTGGTCTTCACGGACCTGATGGCGACCGACGGCACCCCGCCCGAGAAGCTGCGGGCCGTCGTGGCCCGCCTTGAGGTGGAAGCCCTCGCCACGCCGCACTTCTACCGGCGCGAGCTCGCCGGGCTCGGGCTGGCCGACGTCACCTTCGAGGACCACAGCGAACAGTTGCTCACCCACTACCTCCGCCTCACCGAGGAGACCCGGCGCCGCGCGGACGAGCTGCGCGGCGTCATCAGCCCCGGCTATCTGGACGGCCTCCTGGAGAACCTGCCGCGGTGGGTGGAGGCCTGCCAGGAGGACCTTCTGAGCTGGGGAATCTTCAACTGCCGCCGGGGCTGAGGCGATTGCCGGACCCCCGTGCGACCCGACGGGCACGCCCGGCGCGCCCCGGCGCGTGCCCCCACCGCCCCCGCGGTGACGCGGGTGAGCCGCGCGGCGCACAATCGGAGGGTGAGCAACACGGCGGAAGGCAACGACAGGCCCGGCGGGCCGGGCGCGGGCGCGGCCCACGACGAGGGCGGCGACCCGGCCTGCTGGCTGGACCGGGTGTGCGAGGTCTGCGGGCGGATCGATGAGCGGCCCGGCCCCGGCGCGGGCGGCGGCTGCCCGTACTGCGGCGCCGGGGCGGCCGGCACCGAGGCCGACGGCGGCACGGCCAAAGACCGCCCGGACCGCAGCGACACCGCGCGTGGCGCCGCCCCTTCCCCCGCTTCCCCCGCTTCCGGGCGGCCGTCCGGGCGCCGGGACCGGGACGAGCAGGGGCGGGCCCGTAACGCGCGGCCCCGGGACGGGCTCGGCCGCCCGCTGCCGTACGGCTCAGCAGGCGTGGCACGGCAGCCCGAAGGAGTTCCCCGTACGCCGGCCGAGTCGCTGGCCGAAGCGCAGCGGCTGCTCGACGACGGCATGCCCTTCCACGCCCACGAGGTGCTGGAGGACGCCTGGAAGGCGGCGCCGGAGGCCGAGCGCGGTCTGTGGCGCGGGCTCGCCCAGCTCGCCGTGGGCCTCACCCACGCGGCGCGCGGCAATGTCTCCGGGGGCAGATCGCTGCTGGACCGCGGCGCGGTGGCCATCGAGCCGTACACGGACGGGGCCCCGTACGGCATCGACGTCGGCGGGCTGATGGTCTGGGCCCGGGATCTCGCGGGGCGGCTGAGCGGTCCGGTGCCGGCGGCCGGCACGGCGCCCCGGCTGCGGGACGGCACCGGCGGGGCCTGATGGGGCGCCCACCGGTGGCGTTCGGCAGCCAGGGTCTGGCGTGTGGATCACGCCGGCCCCGCGAGCCCGGCGTGATCCACACGACAGACCCCAGGCCCTGGCGTCACACTCCCTCCCCCGGCTGACGCCGAGAGGTGCCCCCAGCCTTGCGGCGTCCCGCACGCGTGCTCGCCGCGTTGTCGGGACCGCCCCGGTACACCCCGTACCGGGACGCCCTCCGCCTTGCGCTCACACGCACCGGACGCCGCAAGGCCTGCCCTTCGGGCAGACGACGGGAGTGTGACGACAGGCCCTAGGAAGGTCCTCCCCCGGAGCTGTCGCGGCGGGCGTGCATTCGCCAGGCGAGCAGGGCGCCCGCGGCGAGCACCAGTGCTCCCACGCCGCCCGCCCACAGGGCGACGGCGGAACGCCAGGTGGAGCCGTCGCGCGCCTCGTCGTCGGCTTCGGCGGAGTGGGCGACCGTCTGGGCGGGTGGGCCGCCCGCTCCGTGGGTGACACCCGTGGTGCGCAGGGTGCCCACCGGCTGGGCCTTCCCGGCGCTGCGGAAACCCCAGTCCAGCAGGGAACGGGCCTCCTTGTAGACCCCGTTGGCCTCACCGGACTGCGGGTTCATCACCGTCACCAGCAGGGTGCGGCCGTCCCGCCGCGCGGCGGCGATCAGGGTGTTGCCGGCGTTGGTGGTGTAGCCGTTCTTGACGCCGATGATGCCGGGATAGCGGGCCATCCCCTGCGACCCCGCCAGCAGCCGGTTGGTGTTCTCGATCCGGGTGGTGCCGCCGGCACTCGGGAAATCGGCGCGGACGGTGGAGCAGTAGCGCGCGAAGTCCGCGTTGGCGAGTCCGGCGCGGGCGAAGACCGTCAGGTCGAACGCCGAGGAGACCTGGCCGGGCGCGTCGTAGCCGTCCGGGGACTTGACGGTGGTGTCGCGTGCGCCGAGCTTGCGGGCGGTTTCCTGCATCTCCCGCGCGGTGACCTTCCATCCGCCGTTCATCGACGCCAGGACGTGCACGGCGTCGTTGCCCGAGCGAAGGAAGACCCCGCGCCACAGGTCGCCGACCTTGTAACGCTCGCCCTTCCGGACACCGACCACGCTGCTGCCCGCCCCGATGCCGTCGAGGTCGGCGGCGCTGACCTGACGGACGGTGCCGGCCGAGAACTTCGGCAGGACGGTGACCGCGAACAGCGTCTTGAGGGTGCTTGCGGGGGCGAGCTTGCGGTGCGCGTCCTTGGACGCGAGGACGCTGCCGGAGTCCGCGTCGGCCACCGTCCAGGAGAGGGCGGACAGCCCGCCGGGCAGCTTGGGGGCGCCGGGAGCGGCACCTCCTCCTCCGCCCCCTGCCGACGCCGGTGCGGGCCGGTGGTCCGCCGTCCCGGCGGGCCGGGCCACGGCAGGTATGCACATCAGTGACACGCCGGAGACGGCGATCACCGCCAGCGCACCGGCCTTCTTGGACGAAAGCGCGTCAATTGCCATGCCGTCACGCTAAGAAGGGCGGCCGCGGCCCGCAGCACAGGTGCGCCAGACGGATCAAGGAGAGCGCGCCGCCCCGGCGTGTCGCAGGTGCAAAGAAGGGCCCGCCCGGTGCGACGGGGGATGCACACCGGGCGGGCTCAACACCTTTCTACCGCATGAGCGAACGGTTATGCCTCAAAAGCTTGTTCGTTTGCTGATTTCCAGGTGACGGGGAGCGAAATCAGGCCACGCGAACGCAGCGAGCGCCGATGCCGCAGCGCGCCACGCGGAACGTCGAGCCGCAGGTCCGGGAAGCGGCCGAGGAGGGCGTCGAGCGCGGTGACGGCCTCCAGGCGAGCCAGGGAGGCGCCGAGGCAGTGATGGATGCCGTGCCCCATCGCGAGGTGCCCGGAGGCGTTCCGTCCGGGGTCCGGCACGTCGGGGTCGGGGAAACGGCCCGGGTCACGGTTCGCGGACGCTATCGACAGCAGCACACTGTCCCCCGCCGGGATCCGCACCCCGCCGATCTCCAGGTCTTCCGTGGGAAAGCGGCGGATCGAGAGCGGCGAGGGTCCGTCGAACCGCAGGAACTCCTCGACCGCGGCCGGGAGTTCGGCCGGATTGCGGCGCAACCGGTCGAGCCGTTCGGGATGGTCGAGGAGGGTCAGTACGGAGTTGCCGATGAGGTGGACGGTGTTCTCGTAGCCGGCGAAGAGGATGAGGAAGGCGAGCGAGGTCAGTTCGTCCTCGGTGAGCCGGTCACCGCCCTCGGCGCGCTCCCCCGAGCCCGCAGCCGGCTCGTCGCGGACCGCGATCAGGTCCGAGAGCAGATCGTCGCCCGGCTGCGCCCGCTTGGCGGCGATCAGGCCGGTGTAGAACTCCAGCATCGCCCCGATCGCCTCCTTCATCAGGTGCGGGCGGCCGGGGTCCGGCGTGATGAGGGCGTCCGACCAGGCCAGGAAGTCGCGCCGGTCCGCCTCCGGGATACCCAGCAGATCGCAGATCACCGTGATCGGCAGCGGGCCCGCGTAGTCGCTGATCAGGTCCGCGCGCCCGGCCGCCGCCATGGCGTCCAGCAGTTCCTCGGCGGTCCGGCGGACCGGCCCGCGCAGCTTCTCGACCCGCCCCGGGGTGAACGCCTTGACCACCAGCCGACGTACGCGGGTGTGGTCGGGCGGGTCCATGTTCAGCAGGTTCGCGTCGAGTGCGGGCGGTAGCGCGAACCCGCGGTAACCGCCGGGCGTGGCATGCCGCTTGTCGAGGGAGAGCCGCGGATCGGCGAGCGCGCGCCGGACATCGTCGTAGCGGGTGACCAGCCAGGCGGGGCTGCCGTCGGTGCCGGTGATCCGGTGCACGGGTCCGGCTTCGCGCAGGGCCGCGCAGGCGGCGTACGGATCGTCGAGGAGGGGGGTCACGTCCAACGGGGCGTCGGGGCCGGTCTCGGCGGTGTTCTGCATGAAGCCCGACTCTAGGCCGTACCGTCAACGCCCGGCCCGGCCCGGGCGCTTCGGGCGGCATCTTGTCGGGGGGGCCCCCCCCCGGGGGGGGGGGGGGCCCCCGGGGGGGGGGGGGGGGCGCGCCCCCCGGCGGGGGGCCCCCCCCCGGGGGGGGGGCCGCGCCCCCGGGGGCCCCCGCCGGCCGGGCCCCCG
>NZ_JBIWNU010000003.1:453273-526579 GCF_044767385.1 Streptomyces sp. NPDC101393
GGGGGGGGGGGGGGGGGGGGGGGGTTGTGGGGGGGGGGGCCGCGCGGGGGGGGGGCCGCCCCCCCCCCGGCGGGCGGGGGGGGGGGGGGGGGGTTTTTGGGGGGGGCCCGGGCCGGGGGGGGGGGGGGCCCGCCGGCGTGGTTCGGGTGGCCCGGACCCCCGTGCCGGGCCACCCCGTCTGTGTGGTCGCCGCTCAGCCGCGTGGCACGGCGCTGCGCTGCCGCAGTTCGGTGAGCACGGTCTCCACCAGCGGCGAGTGGTAGAGGTCCGCGACCAGTGCCAAATGCTCGTATTCCTCGGCGAGTTCGACCGGTTCGGCGCCCGTGGCGACGACCACGGTGTCGGCGCCGAGGGCGGGGACATGGCCCACCGCGCGGTTCTCCAGACCCCGGCGCAGCGCGGCCGCCTCCGCGACGGCGGCCAGCTGCCGGTCGACCAGCGCGACCGTACGGGCCCGCTCCCGCGCGATGTCGACGGCGTCGGACTCCACATGACGGCGGATGCCGCGCTGGACGTCGCGGATCTCCGCCATCTGGCGGTTGGCCCGCCATTCCAGGTCGGCGAACGGCCAGCGGCCGGACCAGGACGAGCGTTCCATCGTGACCTCGGGGGTCTGCGCGGTGACGGTCCGCCAGAGCGGCGTCAGGCGGCGCAGCCGGCGCCAGGCGGCGGCCCGGGGCACCGCGGCCGGCAGCGCGAAACCGGTGAGGACGAGAATCGCCCCGACGGAAGCACTCAGCGGCGCCACGCCGTTGGAAAGCCAGAGCGCCTCATGGCCCGCCCAGGACAGGACGAAGCCGGTCAGCTTGCAGGCGCAGTAGACCAGGCCGAGCCAGCAGCCGGCGGCCAGCACCCGCAGACCGCGCGCCAGCCAAGAGCCGCCGAGCCGGGTGGCGTAGCGCGGGCAGAGCGTGCCCAGGCCGGCCAGGCTCGCGCCGAAGATGGCCAGATACAGCACCAGGAACACCATGACCCCGGGGGAATCGGTGTAAGCGGTGCTGAAGTCACGGGGATGCTCGACGTCGTCCGGCCGGCCGACCGCGAAGCCGACGACGGCCACCGCCCACAGCACGGTGACACCCCCGACGGCGGCCCGCGCCCGGGACCGCGCGCGGGCCCGCGCCGCGTCACCCTCGCCCGCGGTCCAGCGCAACAGCAGCACCAGCGCGCCGGCCGCGAACACCACGACGGAGGAGTAGAGGAAGACCATGGCGAGGTTGGCCACGCCGACCAGCCGGTCGAAACCGCGGTAGAGGCTGGGCGCGGAGAAGAGGAAGACCGTCGCCACGCCGCCGGTCATCACACAGGCGAGCCCCAGGTCGGTGTTGCTGCGGTCGCGGAACCAGGCGACGGCCTTGTACGCGACGAGCACCCAGGCGGCCGCCCCGAAGCAGAGGTAGATGACGTCAAACACGCGGGCCCCCGTCCTCGGCCGCGTCGGCCCCGTACGGCCCCTCGGACATCTCCGGGGAGTCCTCGCCGGCGCCGCCGGCCCGGCCTTCCTGCTGGCGGCGGATGTGCTGCAGGGCCGGCCCGAGGGCCGCGGCCAGCTCGGCCGCCTGGCCCTCCAGGGGGAGGGCACGCTCGTCGGCCGACGGCGCCACCCGCTCCATCAGCAGCGTGCCCAGCACTTCGGTTTCGCGTTCGGCGAGGTTGTCGTAGCCGTGGTGCCGGGCGAAGCCCATGGTCAGGCCCATCCGGCGCATCGCGGTCGCCACATCGACCGACGGCGTCCACATCCGCAGCGCGTCCTCGGTGATGGCCGGATCCTGTCCGTGGCCCAGGAGGAGATGACTCAACTCGTGGAGCACGATGTGTGCCTGGTGCCAGGGCGAGGTCTTGTGTTCGAAGAAGATCCAGTAACTGTCGTCCGTGGACGCCGTCATCCCCGAGACGACGCCGCCCAGGCTCATCGGCACCATGTGGACCGGCCGCTCCACCCGCGCCGCGACGATGTCGCACATCCCCCGAAGGTCGGTCGTGGCGGGCAGTGCCAGCTCCTTGATGAGCTGCTTGCACCGCCTGCGTATCTGCCCCACTCGCATGCTCGTCCCGTCCTCGGGTCCGGTCCGCCGCCAGGAATAGAAGATCCGGTCGCGTTCAGCGGTCGGTATCGGCTCGCCCACCACGCTGCTCACCACCCTGCTGCGGCGGATCGGCGGGCAGATTCATCTGCTGCCGGAACTGCGAGATGATCGTCGTCAGGCTGTCCTGCACCTCCGGCGGCAGCCCGACCGAGCGCAGTGCGATGGCGCGTACCCGCTGGTCCCGCATGGCGGCGAGGAAGCGGACCTCCTCCTCCACCCGTGCGGCCTGCGGCTGCGAGAGGTCACCGAGCAGGTAGCCGACAGGGACGGCGAAGAACTTGGCGAGCGCGCGCAGCAGTTCCGGACTCGGGTTGGCGCGCCGGCCGTTGCGCAGCATCGACAGATACTGCTCGGTGACCTTGACCCCGCCGTACTCCTCGGTCCCGCCGCTGATCTCGTCGGCCACGAAGGCGTTGGTGTACGGGGCGCCGGGCGGGTGCATGTTGGCGAAGAGGTGGTTGAGGCGTTCCGCGAGCGCGCTGCCTGCCCCCTTGGACCGGCCGTCGCCCTCCACTGTCATGCCCACCGTCCCCGTACCCCTCCACTCACCGAACCCGCCCCCGGCGCTCCGTGCGGCACGGGCACCGGCCGCACGGCGGGCCCAACCGACAGCACATCGAGCGGAGTTGCCAACCCAACGAGCAGTTAAGGCCGCCCGCTCCGCTGCGCTCATCCTGTCATGCAATGAACACGCAGCACCAGTCCACATACGGACAGTGAGTACGGTCCAACTTAACCGGGAGTTGAGCGGTCACACGGAGCACTCCCCCTATGTGGATCAATAAGGCGAAACGCCAGAAATCTCCCGGAGGGTGCTTTCACCCTGTGCAACCGCGGCATGCGACGGCGAGCGAGGGGAGGGGAGGGGAGGGGAGGGGAGGGGAGGGGAGGGGAGGCAAGCGGGGCGAGGAGGAGGGAGGGCTGTGGCCGGTCGACCCCGGACATGCGTCAGGGACCGTTCGAAAACGGCCCCTGAGCTGCGCCTGCATCGTCGGGACGACAGGATTTGAACCTGCGACCCCTTGACCCCCAGTCAAGTGCGCTACCAAGCTGCGCCACGTCCCGATGCCCGTCCTGGCCGGAAACTTTCCCGGCTGACCGCGCACGAGAACAATACCGCATGTCAGAGGGTGGGTGCTGCCACATTCGGCCGCCCGCCCCCGCCACCGGGCCCTCCGGATGAGTACGCGTACTCATGCGCCTGCGTCACGGCGCCGCCACGCTACGCGCATGACTACTCCATCGATTCAGCGGCCGACGACCACGGCCTTCTTCGTGCAGGCCGCGATCTCCTTCGGGCTGTCGCTGGTGGCGCTGATGATCGGGATCATCAAGCTGCCGGTGGGGCCGTGGGAGCGCGGCTTTCTCGCCCTCGGCCTGGTTTTCGTGGTGTCCTCGGCCTTCACGCTGGCCAAGTGCGTACGCGACCGGCAAGAGGTCGAGGAGGTGACGAACCGGGTGGACAAGGCCCGGATCGACAAGATCCTCATCGAGCAGGACGTCTTCAAGCAGGGTGTCGTCTGATGCGGACGGGCGTCTGATGTGGACGGCCGGCCCGGGCGCCTGATCCCGGGCACGGGATCGCGGGTCCCCGGATCCGCGATCCCCCCGGACGCTTGACCTCAAGAGCACTTGAGGTTGCAGGCTCGATGGCATGACGCACGCAATGACGCCCGCGCCGACCCCCGCGACGGCGCGCACCTTCGACGAACTTCCGGGCCTGATGAGCCTGATGACGGGCGATGAGAAGCACGGCCCGGCCGCCACCTCCACCCTCGACGCCCTCTGGGTCCTCTACGACCGGGTGCTGCGGGTCTCCCCCACCACCGCCGACGCCCCCGACCGGGACCGCTTCCTGCTCTCCAAGGGCCACGGCCCGATGGCCTACTACGCGGTGCTGGCCGCCAAGGGCTTCTTCCCCGCCGAGTGGCTGCCGGGCTTCGGCTCGTACGACTCGCCGCTCGGCCACCACCCGGACCGGACGCTGGTGCCCGGGGTGGAGATCGGCAGCGGGTCGCTCGGGCACGGGCTGCCACTTGCCGTGGGCACCGCGCTCGGGCTGCGGGCGCAGGGCCTGCCGGAACCGGCCGTCTGGGTACTGATCGGCGACGCCGAGCTGGACGAGGGCAGCAACCACGAGGCACTGGCCCACGCGGGCGCCGTCGGCCTGGACCGGCTGCACACCCTCGTCATCGACAACTCCTCCGCCACACACGGCTGGCGCGGCGGGATCGCGTCCCGTTTCGAGACCGCCGGCTGGTCGGCGACGACGGTCGGCGGCCGCGACCACCGGGCACTGCAGGAGGCGTTCAGCGCACCGCACCCGGGCCGGCCGCACGCCGTCGTCGCCCGGGTCGAGCCGAAGAACGCCTGAACCCCGGGCCCCTCCCGCACCCAACGGCTGACGAAGACTTCGAGAGGTATGCAGACATGGACACCATGCGAGAGCGTTTCGCCGCGGTCACCTCGCGGCTGCTGGACGAGGACCCGCGGCTGGCCGTCGTGCTCGCCGAGATCGGCAAGGACGGCTTCACCGATGCGGCGCACCGGCACCCCGACAGGGTGGTGAACGTCGGCATCCGGGAACAACTGCTCGTCGGGGTGGGCGGCGGGCTGGCACTCACCGGGCTCCGCCCGATCCTGCACACCTTCGCCAGTTTCCTGGTGGAGCGGCCCTTCGAGCAGGTGAAGCTGGACTTCGGCCACCAGGGCGTGGGCGGGGTGCTGGTCAGTGCGGGCGGCTCCTACGACTGGCCCAGCGGCGGCTTCACCCACATGGCGCCGGGCGATATCGGGCTGCTCGACACCCTGGACGACTGGACCGTGCACGTCCCCGGGCATCCGGACGAGGCGGAGGCGCTGCTGCGGCGGGCCGCGGCGGCCGGCGACGACCGGGTGTACGTACGGCTGTCCGTGCAGGTCAACGCGGCGCCGAGGCCGGTGGACGGGGCGGGCTTCCGGACCCTTTCGCAGGGACGTCGCGCCGTCGTGGTGACGGTCGGACCGATGCTGGACCCGGTGCTCGCCGCGACCGAGGGGCTGGACGTGACGGTGCTGTACGCGACGACCGTGCGTCCCTTCGACGGCGCCGGCCTGCGGGCCGCCACCGAGGCGGCCGGGACGGACGTGGTGCTGGTGGAGCCGTATCTCGCGGGGACCTCGAATCGCTTCGTGAACGAGGCGCTGGAGGACCGGCCGCACCGGGTGCTCGGCCTCGGCGTCGGCCGCCAGGAACTGCGGCGTTACGGGACCCTCGACGAGCACCTGGCGGGCCACGGCCTCGACCCGCGGGGCCTGCGCGGGCGCATCGGGGCGTTCTTGGGGGTGTGAACGCGGTCGGCGGCCCGGCGGTTCAGATGTGCTTGTCGAGCCAGGCCAGCAGGTCGTCCTGGACCTCGTCGCGGTTGGTCTCGTTGAGGATCTCGTGGCGGGCTTCGGGATACGCCTTCCAGGTCAGGTCCCGGGTGCCGAGGTAGCGGAAGTCCTCAAGGAGTTCGCCCACCAGGGTCATCCCCTGGTTGCAGGGGTCCTGGTCGCCGACGGCGACGTGCACCGGCAGTCCGCGCGGGATACGGGCGAGGTTGCCCGGGTCGTTCATCTTGCGGATGGCCCGCACCCAGTCGAGGGCGAGGCCGGCGCAGAACGGGAAGCCGCACGTCTCGTCGGCGGCGTAGCGGTCCACTTCGGCCGCGTCACGGGAGAGCCATTCGAAGCCGGTGCGATGGGTGAAGGCGTCGTTGAAGGAGCTGAAGTTGCGCGGGATGAAGCCGGAGAGGTGGGTGCGCCCGAATTCGGCGATCTCCGCCTCCAGTTCGGCGACCGCGGAGTCGATCTCCAGGCCCGGCAGGGTGCGGAAGGTGCCGCTGAGGATCAGCCCGGCGAGGTCGGCGCCGTACTCCTGGGCGTAGTCGCGGGCCAGCATCGAGCCCATGCTGTGGCCGAGGAGGACGAGGGGGATGCCGGGGTGGGCGGTGGCGGTGTGGTCGCCGATGGCCTTGAGGTCGGCGACGATCGCCCGCCAGGCGTCCTCGCCGACCACTCCCGGGCCGCCGGTGGACGCCGCCGTGCCGCCGTGGCCGCGGTGGTCGGAGGCGACGACAGCATAGCCGTGGCCGGTCAGGAAGCGTGCGAAGCGGTCATAGCGGCCGCCGTGTTCGGCGGCGCCGTGGGCGATCTGCACGAGGGCGCGGGGCCGGCCGGACTCCGGGAGCCAGGTGTAGGTGGCGATGCGGGCGCCGTCGGGGGCCTGGTGGAAGTCCTGCTGCATGGCCTGCATGGCCTCGTCTCCTGACTGCGGTGCGGTCGCTGACGCGTCGTCGGCACGGACGCCGCCCACTCTGTCCTTCGATACGCCGGTGCGCCAAGGGGCGCGCGTGATGGTGTTGACCCTCCACCCGAGCGGCGTGACGCGATCGGGCCTTCCGACCCGGCGCCCGCGTCGCAACTCCCTGTCCCAGGAGGATCGTTGGACACCACGGACCGTTCCCAGAACGCTGCGGGCATCCCGGCGCCACTGTCCCGTCGCAGGTTCTTGGCCGGCACCGCGTCGGCGGCGGCAGCGGCGGGCCTGGCCGGGGCCGCCGCCCCCGCGACCGCCGCCCCGCAGGCCGCCGCCGGCCCGGCATCCGGTGCCACGCTGTCGTTCACGGCCGCCACCAACGGCGCAGCCTCCCTCGCGCCGTCCGGCGACCGGCTCGTCGCCGAGATCCAGAACGTCCTGTGGTCCCTGCCGCGCGCCGGCGGCGACGCGGTGGCGCTGACCCCGCCCGACCTGGAGCCCACCCGGCCGGTGCACTCCCCCGACGGCCGGCGGATCGCCGTCTGCGCCTACCGCGGCGGCGGCTTCCACCTCTGGACGCTGCGTGCCGACGGCTCCGGGCTCCAGCAGCTGACCGACGGGCCGTGGGACGACCGCGGGCCCGCCTGGTCGCCCGACGGGACGCGGATCGCGTTCGCCTCGGAACGGGGCGGTGACGCGGTGGCCGGCAGCCCGTACCGCATCTGGGTGCTGGAAGTGGCCACGAAACGGCTGACGCGGGTGACCGGACTGGCGGGGCAGGACGGGCCCCATCAGGACGGTGCCTGGGAGGACTTCGACCCGTGCTGGTCGCCCGACGGGTCGCGGATCACCTTCGTAAGGGGGCGGGTGGCGGGCGCGGCGCTGATCTCCCGCACCGTGGCTTCGGTGCCCGCCGACGGCGGCGGCGCGGTGCGCACCGAGCACACCGAGACGGTCGCCGCGCAGGTGATGGTGCCCATCCTGTCCCCCGACGGGCGGCTGGCCTACCTGCGCACGACCGACTATCCCGGGCCGACATGTTCCCTGGTCGTGGACGGGGAGCGGGTCGCCGTCGACGGGGATGTGGAGCCGGTGCCGCCGCGCTGGGTGTCGCGGGACGAGCTGCTGCTGACGGTCGGCGGGCAGTTCCGGATCGTCCGTGCCGATGCCCCGGAGCGGTCCGAGGCGATCCCGTTCACGGCGAAGCTGCCGCTGGAGCGGCCCGACTACCGCGTGAAGGACTACGGCTTCGAACGCCCGGCGAAGGGGCCGGTGCGCGGGGTGCATCTGCCCGCGCTCTCCCCCGACGGCCGCAAGGTGGCGTTCGCGGCGCTCAACTCCCTCTGGCTTGCGCCGACTTCGGGCGGCGGGCCGGCACGGTGCCTCGTGCGGGCCGCGGCGACGGGCTATGTCCTCGCGCCGAGCTGGGCGCGGGACGGCCGTTCGCTGGTGTACGCGGACGACCGGGACGGCCTGTTCGCGGTGCGCCGCCACGACCTGGCGTCCGGCAAGGAGACCGTGCTGGCCACCGGCGGCCGGGTGCAGCCGGCACTGGCGCCGGACGGCGGGCGGCTGGCCGCGCTCGACATGTCGGGCAATCTCGTGGTGCGGGCCCTGGCCGACGGGAAGGAGCGGATACTGGCGGCGCCCCTGGGCGGCGGCGGGCTGCCCGGCCGGCCCAGTTGGTCGCCGGACGGCCGCTATCTGGCGTACTGCGACCGCAACCGCCTCAACCGGCGTTTCCGCGAGGGCTACAACGTCATCCGGGTCCTCGACACCGAGAGCGGCGCGAGCCGGCTGCATCCGGTCGCCGAGCACGTCTCGATCGCCGACCGCTACGACTCCGGGCCCGTCTGGTCACCCGACGGGCGGTGGATGGCGGTGATCGCCGAATCCGCGCTGTGGGTGCTGCCGGTCAGGGCCGACGGCACCCCCGACGGTGAGCCGCGGCAGCTGACCGACGAGAGCGCCGACCACCCGTCGTGGTCCGGGGACTCCGGGACGCTGCTGTATCTGTCGGCGGGCGAGCTGCGGCTGATCCCGGTGACGGGCGGCCCGGCACGGACGGTGCCGCTGTCGCTGCGCCGGCGGGGCCCCCGCGCCCGGGACACCGTGGTGCACGCGGGCAGGTTCTGGGACGGCACCGGCGACGCGGTGCGCGAGGACGTCGACGTGGTGGTGCGGGACGGGCGGATCACCTCGGTCGGACCGCACCGCACCGGCCGTTCGGGGCCCGCCGCGGCCCGCCGGATCGACGCATCGGAGCGGACCGTGCTGCCCGGCCTGTGGGACGCGCACACCCACCCGTGGCAGACGACCTACGGCGGACGGCAGACCGCGCTGCAGCTGGCGTACGGCATCACCACCGCGGTCTCCTGCGGCGGCTTCTCCTACGAGCAGGCGCGCATCCGCGAGGCCGTCACCGCCGGCGCTCTCGCCGGGCCGCGGCTGCTGACCTGCGGGGAGCTGCTGGACGGCGGGCGGGTCGCGTACAGCATGGGGCGGGCGCACCGCACCCGCGAGGGGCTGCGGCGTTCACTGGAGCGGGGTGCGGCCCTGGACTGGGACTTCGTCAAGACGTATGTAAGAGCGCCGGGTTGGGTGATGGAGCAGGCCGCTAGGTTCGCTCATGAACGGCTCGGGGTGCGCGCCGGAAGCCATCTGCTCACCCCGGGCGTGCAGCTCGGCCAGGACCTGACCACCCATCTCCAGGCTACCCAGCGACTGGAGTTCGGGCACGCGGTGTCCGCGTCCGGCCATGCGTACGGCGATGTCGAGGAGGTCTACACCGGCGCCGGCTTCTCCCTCGTGGCCACGCCGTTCTCCGCCGCCGCGCTGCTGGGTGAGGATCCGGGGCTGGCCGATGACGCCCGCGTCGGCACGCTGATGCCGCCGTGGGACGCCGCGCTCGTACGGGAGAACGCGGGCCACCGGCCGACTCCCGCGCAGCTGGCCGACATCGGCACGGAGGTCGGCGTCTACCGCCGGGTGCTGGACGGCGGTGGGCTGGTGGCGCTGGGCACCGACCAGCCGCTGACGCCGGTGGGGCTCGGGCTGCATCTGTGCCTTCGCGCACTGCACCGGGGCGGCCTGAGTGTGAGCCGTACGCTGCGCACCGCGACGGCACTGCCCGCGAAGGTGTTCGGTGCGGAGCGGGATTCGGGGACGCTGGAGGTCGGCAAACTCGGCGACATGACGCTGGTGGACGGCGACCCGTTCACCGACTTCGACTCGCTGGTGCGGACCACGGCGGTGCTGCGCGGCGGCCGGCTCTTCGCGCAGCGGGACCTGGTCGGCGCCTTCCCGGCGCCCGCCGCCGCGCACCCGAAGTGGCTGGAGGTCGGCCGGCAGCAGCGCCGTGAGTCCTGCTGCGACGCCGGGCAGCACTGACCGGCGGTCCGCCGCGACGGGCCGGGGAGGCGTGGGGTGGCGCGCTTTCCCGGCCCTGGCGAAACCGTGCCGAACCGTCGCCGACCGGGGGGTGGTGCGAATATGCTGCGCGCTCCAACTCATCGCATAAATGCACCCAGTTGATGTTTTATGCGCCCCGCAGTAGGTATGCCAACGGGTATTGCACGCGGTAAGCGACAGATCACATTCCGGCACGGCAACAACACGCTGCACGACGACAACAGACGGCACGGCCGGTGCCGTCCCGGGGCGGGGTGCGACCAGCTCGGGGAAGATCGCGAAGGAGGGCTCGTCTTGCATCGCTATTTCACCGACCGGCGACATGAGGCACTCCGGCACCGGGTGAGGGACTTCGCCGAGAGGGAGGTCCGCCCACGGATTGCGGAGATGGAGGCGAGCCGCACCGTCTGCCACGACCTTTCGCGGCTGATCGCCCGTCAAGGGTGGATCGGCGCGACGGTGCACCGCGCCTACGGCGGGATGGGCGCCGGGCATGTCGCCAAAACCCTCATCATCGAGGAGATCTCGCGGGTGAGTGCCGCGATGGGCGCCATGGTCCAGGCATCCCAGCTCGGCGTCGCGAAGATCGTCCACTTCGGGAACGAGGAGCAGAAGAAGACCTGGCTGCCGGCCATAGCCTCCGGCGACTGCCTGCCGACCATAGCCGTGACCGAACCGGACTCCGGCGGCCATGTGCTGGGCATGGCGAGCACCGCGGTCCGCGACGGCGACGACTACATCCTCAACGGCAGCAAGACCTACGTCGGCAACAGCCACGTCGGCGATCTGCACGGCGTGGTCGTCCGCACCGCGGAGGGCTCCAAGGGCCTGTCCGCCTTCCTCGTGGAGTCCGGCAGCCCCGGCTTCCGGGTCGGCGCGCAACAGCCCGCCATGGGGCTGCACGGCTTCAGCTTCGGCGAGCTGTTCTTCGACAACTGCCGTGTCCCGGCGGCGAATCTGCTGGGCCGGGAGGGCGACGGCCTGAATGTGGCGTACTCCTCCAGCGTGCTGTACGGACGGCCCAATCTGACCGCCGTGTCGCTGGGGATCCATCAGGCGGTGCTGGACGAGACGACCCGCTTCTGCACCGAACGCCAGCGCTACGGCAAGCCGCTGTCCGACTTGGGCAACATCAAACTGAAGCTCGGCCGCATCCAGTCACGGCTGCTGCTCGCCCGGCTCGCCGCGTACCACGCGGTGCATCTGCTGGACCACGGACAGCCGTGTGACGCGGAGTTGATGAACGCGAAGCTGGTCAATGTGGAGTCGGCGCTGGAGTCGGCGCGCGACGCGATGGACATCCACGCCGCGTGCGGGCTGTTCACCGACCGGCCGGTGGAGCGCTTCCTGCGGGACGCGCATCACATCTTCGCGCCGGCCGGCACCTCGGACATCCAGCTGCTGCGCCTGGGCGAACTCGCCCTGGGCCGGACCAAGGGCGAATGGTCGAGCCGGCTCGCGGATCTGCTGCGGCTGGAGCCGGCGGAGCTGCCGGAGCGGCCGGAGCTGCCGGAGCTGCCGGACGAGGAGCCGCCGCCCACGGTGCCGGGCCAGCGCACCGCACCCGCCGCGAAGCGCTCGTGGTTCGCGCCGTTCAGGTGAGCCGCCGGGGCCGGCACCCCGGCACATCGAAGCCCCGGGCCGGGCCGATGCCCGCGCCCGGGGCCGCGAGGTGCCGGGGGGAGGTGGTGTTCAGGGCACGTCGGCCTGCTGCTGTTCCATGTGGTGGATCTGGTCGACGAGTTCGGCCGCCATCGCCTTGATCGTCTCCAGCCCTTCGCGCCCCCAGGGACGCGGTTCGAGGTCCACGACGCAGACGGTCCCCAGGGCCATGCCCGTACGGTCGATCAATGGCGCGCCGAGATAGGAGCGGATGCCGATCTCGTCGACGACGGGGTTGCCGGCGAAGCGCGGGTAGTCGCAGACGTCCTCCAGGACGAGGGCCTTGCGACGGACGACGACATGCGGGCAGTAGCCGTGGTCGCGGGCCATCACCCGGCCGGGCTGGGCGCTGGCGGGCGCCGGGCCCAGCTCGACGGCCTGGTCCTGTGCGGGGGTGTAGAGCCCGGCGAAGTACTGCCGCCGCTCGTCGATGAAGTTGACCATGGAATAGGGCGCCCCGGTCGTGCGGGCCAGTTTGCGCGCGAAGTCGTCGAAGGCGGGCAGCGGGGACTCACCGATCCCCAGGGCCCGCAGCCGGGCGACCCGGGCCGGGGCCTCGTCGTCCTGAGGGGTCAGCAGCAGATGGCGCGTCGGGTCGTAGGAGACATACGAGGCACGGGACGCGGGGTGGTTCATGGCAGCTCCGGGGTCGCGGCGAGATGGGGGGTGAGCAGATGCTGGACCAGCGCGACCAGGATGTGCGTGGCCGAGCTGCACCGGCGGGCGTCACAGAGCACGACGGGAATGTCCGGCGACAGGTCCAGGGCGGCCCTGACCTCGTCGGGTGTGTAGTGGTAGCCGCCGTCGAACTCATTGACGGCGACGATGAATTGGATGCCGCGCCGCTCGAAGAAGTCGACCGCGCCGAAGCACTGGTCCAGGCGGCGGGTGTCGGCCAGGATGACCGCGCCGAGCGCGCCGTTGGACAGCTCGTCCCACATGAACCAGAAGCGTTCCTGGCCCGGCGTCCCGAAGAGGTAGAGGACGTGCTCGGGGCTGAGGGTGATCCGGCCGAAGTCCATGGCCACGGTGGTGGTGTTCTTGTCCTCGATGCCCGCGAGATCGTCGTGCCCGATACTGATCTGGGTGAGCAGCTCCTCGGTGCTGAGCGGTTCGATCTCGCTCACCGCGCCGACGAAGGTCGTCTTGCCGACCCCGAATCCGCCCGCGACGAGGATCTTGAGCGCCGTCGGGAAGGGGTCGGTCGAGCCCGGGTCCCTCTGGGCCGCGAGGTCACAGTCGTTTGCGAAGTCCATTCAGCACCGCCTCCAGGAGGGCTCGGTCCGTTCGGGCCGCGGGTCCTGCCGCGACGGCTTGGGGGGCTCGCGCGGTGAGCGCCCCGCAGTCGACGAGGTCGGCGAGGAGCACTTTGGTGACGACGGCGGGCAGCCGTATGTGCGCGGCGATCTCGGCGACCGAGACGGGCCCGCCGCACATGCCCAACACCTGCGCGTAGTCCGGGCCTTGGCAGGACGCGGGCCGCCGTCCGGTGGCCATCACCATGGTCAGCAGGTCGAAGTTGGCGGTGGGACGGGTCCGCCCGTTGCTGATGGTGTACGGGCGGACCAGTCGGCCCGCCGCGTCGTCGTACCACGCTGCTTCCTGACGGCCCTGCCGCCGGCGGCGACGCACGACCATGGTCAACGACCGCCTGCCGGTGCCTGCCGACGCAGGGGCGTGGACAGATACGGCCGGACGCTCTTGACGAGCATCCCCATCTCGTAGCCCAGCACCGCGACATCGGCCTCCCGGCCGGCGATGACGGCCAGACAGGCCCCGGACCCGGCGGCGGAGACGAACAGGAAGGTGGACTCCAGCTCGACGACTACCTGGAGGACGTCGTCGCCGTCCCCGAAGCGCACGCCCGCGCTCCGGGCGAGGGAGTAGAGGCCGGATGCCAGGGCCGCCATGTGGTCGGCGCTGTCCGGGTCGAAGCCGTCGGCGGCCTTGACCAGGCCGTCGGAGGACAGCAGGAGGGCGCTGCGGGCATGCGGCACGCGCTGCACGAGTCCGGTCAGCAGCCAGGAAAGATCCGTGTGCTGGCTGCCCTGCAGCTGCGAATGCGCCTGCGCGTGCACATCACTCACCATGGTTGTGGTCGTCTCCTCGGGGGCGGGCCATCGGGGCCTCGTGGTCACGGTCATAGAGCAGGTCATTGCCGCCAAGGCTGCTGAAGTCGCCGTCCTGGCCGGAGCGGTTGCCTGCCTGGTAGCTCTCGTCGGACAGGCTGACGCCGCGCCGGAAGGCAGCCATCAGGCCGGGGTCGTGCTCCGGCTCCGGTCCGGTACGGCGTGCGGACGACGGCAGGATCGGGTCGCCGCGCAGTTCGGGAACGAGGTGCTCCTGCTTGCGCCGGCGCGGCAGCCGGGGGCGGGCCCCGTCGTCCGTCGCGGCGGGCGGCGGGGGCAGCACGACCGGGCCGGGGTCGGCGGGGCGGTCGGTGACGTCGTGCGCGGGGGCCACCGGGCGGGTGGGCAGCGGCGGTACGGAAGCGGTCGGCTCGGCGGCCTGCGGGGCGGCCGGAGCGGGTGTGCGGACCAGTCGGCGGCGCGGGGAATCGGGGTCGGCGCCGGTGGAGCCGTCCGATCCGGTGTAGGTGCCGGGGCCGCCTGCGGCGTAGGCGCCTACGGCGGTGTCGGCGTAAGCGCCGGACCCGGTCTCGGTGTAGGCGCCTACCGCGGCGTCGGTGTAGGCGCCGGCGCCGGTTTCGGCGTGGACGGATGCCGTCGGCACCCGCTCGTGGTCCGTCTGCTGCGGCGCATCGAGCGAGCGTCCGGCCCGCCCGGCATCCGCGGATGCACCGGGCCCGGCAACCGGCAGCGGCTCGGGACCGCTACCGGCGAGGCCCTGCCGCACGTCGTAACCGTTGTGGCGGCCTTCCGTGCCCGACGCGTGGCCGGCCTCGATGCCGAGGTCGGCGGCATGGTCGCGTACCGGGTCGCTGTCCGGCGATCCCGTCCGCGCTCCGCCCGTCTCGCCGGATTCCGCGCCGAGCAGTGCCTGCGGGAGGACCAGCACGGCCTGCACGCCGCCGTAGATGTTGCTCTGCAACCGGACCACGATGCCGTGCCGCCGGGCGAGCGAGGAGACCACGAACAGCCCGATCCGGCCGTCGCTCAACAGCTCGGCGACATCGACGTGTTCGGGGTCGGCGAGCAGTGCGTTCATCCGCGTCTGCTCGTCGGACGACATGCCGAGGCCCCGGTCCTCGACCTCGACCGCGAGACCGGCGGTGACCAGCTGGGCGCGCAGCAGGATGTGGGTGTGCGGGGCGGAGTAGATCGAGGCGTTCTCGACGAGTTCGGCGAGCAGGTGGATGACGTCGGCGACGGCGTGGCCCTGCAGGGTGCCCTCGATCGGCGGGACGAGCTTGACCCTGGGGTACTGCTCGACCTCGGCGATGGAGGAGCGCAGCACCTCGGTCATGGTGACCGGACGGCTCCACTGGCGGCGGGAGATGGCGCCACCGAGGACGGCGAGATTCTCGGCATGCCGACGGATGCGGGTGGCCAGGTGGTCGACATGGAAGAGGCCCTTGAGCAGATCCGGGTCCTCGACCTGGTTCTCCAACTCGTCCAGCAGCTCGATCTCGCGGTGCACCAGGGACTGCAGGCGCCGGGCGAGGTTCACGAAGACCTCGACCTTCTGCTCGCTGCCGCTGGCGTTGCTGCGCGCGATGGCCACGGCGTCGATGACGGCGGACTCGGCGGAGCGGCCCGCGGCGGCGACCTCGTGGGCGAGCAGATCGAGGGTGTCGCCGGTCGGGACGAGGCCCGGGTCGGGGGCGCGGTGCTGGAGCCATTCGCCCTGGCGTACCCGGTCGAGCAGGTCGTACAGGTCGGACTGGCTGCGGGCGCAGACCTGGCGCAGCCGGGCGTAGCGGGCGACCGTGGCGCGGGCCTCGGAGTTGGCGGCGGCGCCCGCGATGAGCACGATGACGCAGATCAGCGCCAACCCACCGAAGAGGGCCGCCCATTCGCGCCCGGTGAGGTGGGCGCCACCGGCCTGGACGACGAAGGCGGTCACGGCGGCGCAGATGACGGCGACGAGGAGGCAGGGGGCGGCGGCGAGCCGGACCAGGCGGGACCGTATCGCCGAGTCGGCGGCCGACTCGGGGAACGAGGTCCGGCCGTGCCGTCCGCCCTCACGCTCCCGCCGCCGTACGGAGGTGGGTACTGGGGCTGCCCCCGGGGAACTCTGGGCCCCCTGGGACCTGTGAGTCTCCTGGGACGTCTGGGTCCCCTGGGGGAATGCGGTAGGCATCGGCGCCCTCCGGATCGGCCGTTGGCACTTCGCGGAGCACGCACGCTAGTTGTTGCGAGGGTGGGGTTCAGACCCACTTCGGGGTTTCGCTACCCCTCGCCACCTCCCTGAGGGGACGTCACCCGTACGACAGTGCGAATCAACCCGAACGGTCGTACCAACACGGCGCGATACTGCAGGAGTTGAGGCTCCCCGCCGGGGGAGTTGAGGCTTCCCCGATGACGCTCGGGCGACACCCCACAGCGATCGGACGGCACCGCTCAGGCCGCGAAGAGGCGCGGTGTGGCGAAGCCGTCCGTTGTGCGCGGTTGCGGTGTTCCCTCTCGCGACGCCCTTGTTCACGCCCGGGTCCACCGATATTCTGCAAGGCTTTCCGCTCCCGCGGATCGTGAGTCCGACCTGCCTCCGGAAGGAGCGTGACGCCGTGAAATGGCCAACCCGGCCGCCCGCCCGGAAGGTCCGGGAACGCGGGCGGCGGGTTCCGGAAGGAACGAGATGTCCCGTACGGACAAGACGAAGCCCTTGTGGGTGCGGTGCGCGGAGCACCACCCCCGGCCGGCCCACGATCACCGTTACGGCAGCTGCGATCTGCCGCAGGCGCCGACGCGGGAGGACCCGGACACCCGCTGCCGGTGGACGCACTCCGCATTCGGCGAAAGCTGCTGCTCCGGGCCGCACGGGCGCGCGGCCTCGAAGGAACGGCGGGAGATGGCCAGGGCGGGCAACCGCGCGGATCGCTACGCAGGCCGGCTCGACGCGCGCCGTTCGGCCACCGGGGCGTACAGCCGCTGACTGCGCCCCTCATCCGTCGTCGCGGCCCGCCCGGGGCGCTTCATGACGGCTCCCGCCCGGGCTGATGCCGGGCGGGAGCCGGATGCGCCGACGGAGCGGGCGCAGCTGGTCATCCGGGCTTGATACGGCCCCGCCAGGCGCCGGTTTCGCCGCCGCGGTGCTCGATGAACTCCTTGAAGCGCCCCATGTCGCCCTTGATGCGCCGGTCGATCACCCCGGCCACGGCAGCGGCCTTCTCGGCCGGGCCGTTGGGCTCGACGTCCATGACGAGGTCCACCCGGGTACGCGTGTCGTTCACGCGCTGAAAGCTGACCATCCCCATCTGCTGGGTATCGCCGCCGGTCGTACGCCAGGCGATCCGCTCGTCGGGCAGCTGGTCGACGATCTCGGTGTCGAACTCCCGGCGCACCCCACCGATCTTGGTGGTCCAGTGGTTGCGGCGGTCGTCGAGCTGCCTGATCTCCTCGACGCCCTCCATGAATTCCGGGAACTCCTCGAACTGCGTCCACTGGTTGTAGGCCGTATGGACGGGGACCTCGACCTCCACCGTCTCCTTCACCGTGCTCATCGCTACGCCTCCTCACGTGGTGCCTGCCGCGGGCAGGGAATCCCGCGCCGCAGATCTTGGTACGCCACGCCGGGTACCCGACGGCGAACTCGCCACACGCCACCCACGCCCCTGATTCCACGACCGGCCGGCAGCCGGTGCGGAGGGCCGGGCACACGTCCGCGGACCACGGGGGCCGCTGCGTCGTACGGCGGGGACCTGCGGCGCTTGGGATCGGCCGGGTCCGGGCTGACACTGGAGGCATGAACGCGTCCGCGCCGGGGCTCTCCGGCCTGCGGGAGCGACTCGGCAGCAGCTTGTTCCACCGCGTCGCGGGCCCCGCCGGCCCCGAGAACCGCGCCCGCATCCATGGTGCGCCCGGTCCGCGCTGGTTCGGCGCCGACCGGCCGATCCGTACCGTCCACGGTGATGCCTCGATGTTCATCGGCGGGCTGCGGGCGTTGCTGCTGCAGTCCCTCCACCCGCTGGCCATGGCCGCGGTGGCGGCACATTCCGGCTATCGCGGCGACCCCTGGGGACGGCTGCAACGCACCAGCACCTTCCTCGCGGTGACGACGTTCGGCGCCGCCGCGGACGCACAGCGCGCGGTCGACCACGTGCGGGCGGTGCACGAGCGGGTGGCCGGTACCACCAGGTCCGGGGAGAAGTACCGCGCAGCGGACCCCCATCTGCTCGCCTGGGTGCACATCGCCGAGGTCGACAGTTTCCTCCGTGCCCACCAGCTCTACGGTGCGCACCCGTTGGACGCCGCCGGCCGCGACGCGTACATCGCCGATACGGCACGGGTGGCGGCGGCGCTGGGTGTTCTCGCCCCACCGCGCAACCGAGCTGAGCTGGCAGACCTGTTGGCCGCCTACGCCCCCGAGCTACGGGCCACCGAAGAGGCCCGTGAGGCAGCCCGATTCATGCTCCTGCACCCTCCCCTGCCCTGGGCGGCGCGAGCCCCGTACGCCGTCCTCGCCGCGAACGCGCTCGCGACCCTCCCGCCGTGGAGCCGCGACCTCCTCGGCCTCCCACGGCTGCCGGGGATCGAGAGCGCCTGCGTACGGCTGACGGGACGCGCGCTCACCGCGAGCATCCGCTGGGCGATGACCACTCCCCCGTCCGCGCCTCCGGAGCCCCCTCCGCGAACCGGTCAGCCGGGCGCGCCGACCGCACCCGAAGCTCCGCCGGCATCGCAGCCCTCCAGCTCAGCGCCTTGACTCCGGTTGGCGTCACGGCTGTTGGCGTCGCGGCGATCCAGATCAGGGACCGCGCGCAGCGCCTTCGCGGCTCCGGCGTCGCATCGACGGCGGCGCCGCGCGCTCCCTCTGATGGGCCGGCAGGAGCCCGCGACAGGGAGGCGGGGGCGTGCCGCCGCGCGGACTGCCGTGCACGCCATGGGCTCCGCACCGGGAGCCCCGGGGCGCCTCACCCCTCGGCGACGAGTTCGCCTTCCGCGTGGGGCGGACGCTCCTGCGGGGCAGGCGTGGGGTAGCCGTGCGCGGTGGTCGCCACCGGCGGCCAGCTGGGCCAGCCGTGCACGGGCGGCACGGCCACCGCACGCCACCACGGCGCCACGGCCTGCTCGTCAGCGGGCTCGAACGGCTTGCCCGGCGGCGGCACGGCGACGGCCGCTCCCACCGAGTGGGCGGCGTACATGGTCCACTCCGCGGGCTCGGCCCAGGGGTGCGGCGCGAGGCTGAAGGTGCCCCAGTGAATCGGCAGCATGACGCCGGACGGGCTGCCTCCGGAGAGGTCGACGTGGGCGCGGACGCCCTCTTCGGGGGTCATGTGGATGTCCGGCCAGAAATCGCTGTACGCGCCGATCTGGATCATGGTCGCGTCGAACGGGCCGTGGTCCGCACCGATCTCGGCGAATCCAGCGAAGTAGCCGGTGTCGCCGCTGTGATAGATCCGGTGCTGCGGTCCCGCTACCACCCAGGACGCCCACAGGGTGTGCTGCGGGCCGCGCAGCCCGCGTCCGCAGAAGTGCTGGGCCGGGGTGGCGGTGAGGGTCAGCCCGCCCACGCGGGTGGATTCGTGCCAGTCCAGCTCGGTGATCCGCTCGGCGGGCACGCCCCAGAACTCCAGGTCGGCGCCGATACCGAGCGGCACCACGAAGGCGACGCCGGTGGCGGTCAGTGCCTGGACCGTCTCCATGTCCAGGTGGTCGTAGTGATCGTGCGAGATCACCACCACATCGACCGGCGCCAGCGCGGAAAGCTCGACCGGCACCGGGTGCATCCGCTTGGGCCCCGCCCAGGTGAACGGCGAACAGCGCTCGCCCCACACCGGGTCGAAGAGCACCCGCTGGCCATCGATCTCGGCGAGCACGCTCGAATGACCCATCCAGGTGAGCCGCAGGCCGGAGACGGGCGGCCGGTCCCACTCCGACCCGGTCGGGCGGTGCACCGGAATCCGGCCGACCGGCGCCCGGCGCAGCCGCCCCTCGCGGCTGAGCTGGGTGCGTGCCATCGGCAGCGCCGACCCCTGGAGCAGCTGCCTGGTCTGCGCCGGATTGCGGAACTGGCCGTCCACGAACTGCGGCGACTTGCGCATCCTGGCCAGCCGCTCGCCTGTGGGCACGGCGCCGAAGCTCGCGGGCCGCAGCGCGGTCAGTCGAGTGCGTCGGGGTCGGGAACCGGTCACGGCACCTCCAAGGTCGGGGCAGTCGCGGAGTGAACGGGCTGCACGAGCGGCAGGTTCCGGCGCGCCGGGGGCCGCCCGGCGCCGGTGTACCGACCGCTCCGCACCGCGACACCCGGATTCACACCATCACCCCCAGACACCAACGACGCGACCCGCCGTGACATTCCGAAGCGGGTGTGATCTTGGCCACCGGCGGGACGGAGCGAGGCAGCGGGGTGGGGCGGGGCCGGGCGGGGCCGTGCCCGTCCGGCCCTCAGGCCTACCGGGCGGGCCCGCAGGCGCGCCCGGTCCTCAGGACGAGGTGGTCGGCCACCGGCCGATAGCCGAGCCGCTGGTAGAGGGCGTTGCTGGTGGGATTGTCCAGGTCGGTGAAGAGCACCAGCTCCTCGGCGCCCGCGACGTCCCGCGCGGCCCGCGACACGGCGGCGGTCACCGCCCCCGCGTAGCCACGTCCCCGCAGCTCGGGCGGGGTGTAGACGGGCGCGACCCGCGCCATACCGGACAGTGTCCGACTGACGCCGGCCATCGCGACGGGCCGGCCGTCGATCTCCCACAGGGTGCAGCGGCCCTCGGCGAGCCGGTCGTCGACGGCCCGGGAGGCACCGGGCGGCCCGTCACCCACCTCGGCGGCGAAGGCCGTGAACCAGGCGAGCACGAGCGCACGGTCCGCGCCGGTGGCGGCGCGGGCCGCCCGGGCGGTCCGGGGTCCGGCGGGACCAGCTCACCGAGCCGGTACAGCCGACGCCGCCCGGCGGATTCGGGCGTCCCGCCGTGGCGCCGGTGCCATCCTGCCGCATAGGCGCGTGCCGTCGGCAGCTCGGCGTTCACCCCCGCCTCGGGGAGCCGCTCCGGCACGAGGGTGCCGGCCAACGCGGCCGCGGCGTCGTCGGGCATCGGGGAGAGCAGCACGGGCCGCGGCGGCGTCCACACGAAGGCGCCCTCGACTGCCGCCCCTCCCGTTGTCTGCGTGCGCGCCGGCCGCCACCACCCGAACCACGGTGCGTCGCTTCCGTACGCATCCGCGCCGAGCACCCGCAGCGAGGACGTCACGGACAGCAGCAGGGTGTGTTCCACGGGCCGGGCCCGCAGGAAGGCCCCCGCGGCCTCCTCGAAGGCGTCGAGGTCCTGTGTCGTCCGCCATCGTGTGGCGGGTGGCGTGCCGGGGTCCCCGGCCGGTGGCGTGGCCGTCTCCGTGGTCCGTGTCGTCGTTCGCTCCATGGCTCACCCTCCCGTGGGCGGCACGGCGCGTGCACCCCGTTTTCGGCTACGGGGCGCGGCCCGGGGCTCCCGCGCGGCGGGATGGGCGGGCGGCGCAGGCGGTTCCGCTACGCCTCCGTACCCGGCCGCGCCAGCTCCCCGGCCACCGGTGGACCGGCGAGGCCCGGCCGGCGCGGCAGGAGGACGGTGCGCAGCACGACGCGCGGGGAGACGAGGCGGGACGGCGGTGCCGTGAGGCAGAAGACGTCGCGGAAGGCCGCGCCGACGACGGGGTCGATGGCGGCACGGGCGGTCAGCCGCTCGACGTACCAGGTGCTCACCCGCTCGCCGATGCCTGCCCTGGCGTCGCCGTCGCTCGCGTAGGGGCGGTCCGCGCCGACCGCGGCGAGCCAGGCCGGGTCCGCCGCCCGGGACACCGCCCGCTGCGCCTCGGCGGTGGCTCCCGCCCGCAGTCCCCCGGCCTCGTCGAGCGCGCCGCGGACCGCCAGCGCACCGAGTGCGGCGACCGACATGCCCTGCCCGTACACGGGGTTGAAGGTGCAGCTGGCGTCCCCCAGGACGAGGAACCCTTCGGGCAGGGCGCCGGCCCGCTCGAAGTGGCGCCGGCGGTTGAAGGTGTCGCGGAAGCCGTACACCGACGAGACCGGCTCGGCGTGCGCGAGGAGTTCATGGACGTACGGGTCGCCGACGGTGGCGCTGAAGGCGGTGAACTCCGCCTCGTCCGTGGGCGGGTGGTGTCCGCGTACCCCCGACAGCGTCAGCAGCCACTTGCCGTCCTCGACCGGCACGTACGCCGCGCCCCGCGGGCACTGCGGCCAGCCGGGGATGTTGACGCCCACCTCCGGTTCCGGGTCGCGGGGGCGGTACATGCGGGTGGCGTAGGCGATGCCCGCGTCCACGGTCTCCTCGTGCGGCGCGCCGCGGCCGAGTGCGGCGTACCACTGCGGCACCCGGGACCCACGGCCCGACGCGTCGACGACCAACTCCGCGGACAGCGCACGCTCGGCGCGTTCGCTGCCGCCCCTGGACCGTACGCGCACCCCGGTGACCTGCCGGGAGTCCCCGGTCAGCCCGACCGCCTCGGTGGCCTCCAGGACCTCGACACGGGTGGCGGATCCGGCGGCCGCCCGCAGCGCGCGCTCCCTGACGACGGCGTCCAGCACCGGCCGGGTGACGCTCAGGGTGCGGTGCCGGCGTTCGTCGAAGCGGCGCTGCCAGCCGGTGGGTGTCCGGGTGATGAGGTCACGCGGCAGACAGAGGCTCCGCGCGCCCGCCTCCGTGAGGGCCTCGACCGTGCCGGGCAGCAAGGTGTCCAGGGCGCGCTGTCCACCGCTCAGCAGGATGTGCAGATGGCGCGCCTGCGGGACGCCCTTACGGAACGTGCGCTCCGCAGGGTACCGGTCGCGTTCGACCACGGTGATCGCGTCGACGTGCCCCAACAGGGCGGTGACGGCGAGCATCCCGGCGAGTCCGCCACCGATCACGACCGCGGTGCGCCCGTCGTCGACGTGCTCTGCCATCCGCACTCCACTCCCCCGCGCCGCGCCCGGCCGTGCGCCGGTCCGGACACCGGCTGTCCGCTCATCGCTCGCGGCTCACCGGTCGCCGCTCGTGGCCATGTGATCACGGCGGTCTCACACTTCAGTCCGCGCGCAGTCATGTCAACGGCTCTTTCTGCCATCCGGCGCACAGCGAGCCGGCGCACCTTGGCACGTCAACAGCCGCCCGTCAGCCACCGTTGGCCGGTGGGTGATCGCGCCGGCAGCTTCTCGGGAACGGTTTTCTCCCACGGGTCACGCGCGCCCCGGACACCCCCGCGCGCCTTCGCGCTGCGTCTAGACTCCCGGCGTCGGACCCAGGCATCCGCAAAGGGGTGCACCAGCAAGGGATGCAAGGACGCTCGTGACACTGCAGCAGGCCACAAAACCGTATGACGTCCTGGTCGTCGGCGGAGCGGGTGTGGACACCCTCGTGCAGGTCGGCGCGCTGCCCGTGCCGGCCGCCGACTCCTACGGGGTGCCGCCCATCCGCGAAGGGGCCGGACACACGGGTTGCGGCGTCGCCCTCGGCTGCGCGGCCCTCGGCCTCGCCACCGGCTTCGTCGACTTCCTGGGCGACGACCACCAGGGCACCCTGGTACGCGAACGCCTTTCCGGTACCGGCGTCGACTTCCGGCCGTTGATCTCCCCGCACGGCACCCGGCGTGCCGTCAATCTCGTGGCCCCGGACGGCCGTCGGACGTCTTTCTACGACGGCCGCGACCCCCTCGACCTACGGATGCCTGCCGAGCACTACCTTCCGGCGCTGCGCCGCGCCCGGCACGTCCATCTGTCGGTCACCCACTTCGCCCGGTTCCTGTACGACGACATCGAAGCCCTGGGGCTCCCCGTCTCGACGGACCTGCACGACTGGGACGGACTGGACGGCCACCACCGGGAATTCGCGCTCCGCTCGGACCTGGTGTTCCTCAGCACCGCCGGTGCGGGTGAGCGGATCGGGTCCGTCATGCGGGAGATCCTCCGGGAGGGGCGCGCCGAAGCGGTGATCGCCACGGCCGGTGCGGGCGGCGCCTATCTCCTCACCCGTGACGACAGCACTCCCCGCCATGTGCCCGCGGCGGTACCACCCGGTCCCGTCGTGGACAGCAACGGCGCGGGTGACGCCTTCACCTGCGGCTTCCTCTACGGCCGGCTGGCGGGCCGGGACCTGGAGGACTGCGTACGCCTGGGCGCGGTCGCGGGCGCGCACGCCTGTACCGCCCAGGGCACGCACACCGCCCTCGTCGGGCCGGCGGACCTGCGCGCGGCCCTCGCGCCGGTCGCGGTCGGCGAAGGGCCCGGCGGCGGCCCGGCGGATCAGTCCTTGCGGCCCACCGCACCGTAGAAAATGGTGTTGTTGAGCTCCTCGGCGCTCGGCACCTCGCCGTCCGGCCGCCACAGCGACACCCGCACCACGCCCGGGTCGAGCAGCGCGAACGGTCCGAAGAGCGGCTCGACCTGTGCCTTCGAGCGGAGGTTGAGGGTGGCGGTGGCGTTCTTGTAGACGTTCACCACGCCGTCGCGCGCGGTGACGTCGGTGCGGCCCGGCGCGTACGCCTCATAGGGCTCACCGGTGGCGTGCGACAGCACGAGGTGGCTGCCCGCGGGGAGGGCGTCGGCGAGGGTGGCGACGAGAGCGGCGGGGTCCTCGTCGTCCCGGACGAAGTGCAGGACGGCGAGCAGCAGCAGCGCCACCGGCCGGTCGAAGTCGATCAGTTCGCGGACGACCGGGTGGTCCAGGATCGCCTTGGGGTCGCGGACATCACCGAGCACGAAACCGGTGCCCTCGGTGTTGGTCAGCCGTGCCCCGGCGTGGGTGGCGACGATCGGGTCGTTGTCGACATAGACGACGCGCGTGTCGGGGGCGATCTCGCGGGCCACCTCGTGGGTGTTGGGCGAGGTGGGGATGCCGGTGCCGATGTCGATGATCTGGCGGATGCCGCCGGCGACGAGGTCGCGTACGGCGCGCTGCAGGAAGGCGCGGTTGGCGCGGGCACTGAGCCGGATCTGGGGGTGCACCTCGATGACGCGCTCGGCCGCCACCCGGTCGACCTCGTAGTTGTCCCAGCCGCCGAGGTAGTAGTCGTACATGCGGGCCGGATGCGGCCTGCTGGTGTCGATCTGCTCGGCCGGGAAGCCCTGCTCCGGGCCCCTCAGGTCGCCGGCGAACCCCTGGCCGTCCGGGCTCCGCGAGATGTCCTGGTCGCTCACGCCGTCCTCCGTTCGCTGTGCCGGCACGGTGCCGCGGAGAGCAGGAAGTCGGCGTCCCCGGCCTTCGCACCCTCGATGAAACTCACGATCTCGCCATGGCTGTAGATCAGCGCCGGCCCGTCCGGATCGGTCGACTGGCGCAGCGCCACCCGGCCGTCCCCCAGCCGCATGGCCTCGACGCATTCGCCGCCGTTCCCGCCGCTCCACGGCTTGTGCCAGCCGTCGTTGCCCAGTTCCTTGGCGGGCATGCCGTTGTAGATGCGTATGCGATCCACGGTTCAGATCTCCTTGCGAAAGCCACTCAGGAGGGCCTCGGTGGTGTGTGCCGGCGCGGCCTGCGCACACATCCGGTCCAGGGCCTCCAGGAACTGCGAGACGTCGTTGCGCTGGTCGAAGTACACGGCGCCGACGAGGCTCTCGGCGTACGCGATGTCCGGGAGCTCGGGGATCGGGAACCGGAAGATGTGGAACGGCCCGTACATCGCGGGGTGCGGGCCGGCGGCGAAGGGGATGACCTGCAGCCGGACGTTCGGCAGGGCCGTGGCCTCCATCAGCCGGGCGATCTGGTCGCGCATGACACGGGGGCCGCCGATCGGGCGGCGCAGAACCGTTTCATCCATCACCACCCACAGCATCGGTGCGTTCGCGCGGGTCAGCAGGGACTGCCGCTCCAGGCGCAGCGCCACGATGCGGTCGATGTCCGCCGCCGGAGCGTGCGGCATACCTGCCCGCAGGACGGCTGCGGCGTAGTCCTCGGTCTGCAGGAGGCCGGGGACGTAGTGCGGTTGATAGGCGCGGATCAGGTTGGCTTCGCTCTCCAGGCTGACGAAGGCGCTGAACCATTCGGGCAGCACATCGCGGAACCGGTGCCACCAGCCCGGCTTGTTGGCCTCGCGGGCGAGGTTGAGGAAGCCGTCGATCTCGTCCTGTTCGCTGACGCCGTAGGTCGCCAACAGCTTCTCGACGTACGGGAGTTTGAGGCCGACCTCGGCCTTCTCCATGCGCCGAATCGTGGCGTGGGTCACATCGAGGGCCTCGGCGGCTCGCTCAAAGGACAGTCCCGCCTTCTCACGCAGGTCCTGCAGTCGCTTTCCGAGCACCACCCGCAGGACGGTCGGCGCACCGGCCGACCGTGGATCCGCCACGTCCGATCTCCTCCAACCAGCTTCAGTGATCAGCAGTGTGTCATGCCGTCAGCAGGCCGAACAGACTGCATATCCGATTCTGCAAATTGCAGAGTGATCCTTGCCATCGGCGACCAACATCGCACATAGTTACGGAGTGGCTTCCTCCAACAACGCTCCTCTGTTAGGGCGCTGTAGCGGCACCGCCGCCAGGCACCCGCAGGACGCGTTCCATCTACCGGCGCAGCGCACGTCCGTCTCCGAGGCGCGCAGACGCGCCGGCACCCTGCTGCACGAGTGGGGCGCCGACCAACAAGTCCGCGACGACGTGGAGTTGGTCGTCTCCGAGCTGTTCACCAACGCGCTGCGGCACACCGACAGCGAGAAGGTCGGCTGCGAACTCACCGTCGTCGGGGCGCACATCCGCATAGAGGTCACGGACCAGGGCGGCGGGCCGGGCGCCTGCACGCCGCACGTCCAGCCCGGCAGCGTGGACAAGGAGTGCGGCCGCGGGCTCTTCCTCGTCGGCGCTCTCTCCGAGAGCTGGGGGACCCGACCCGACGACAGCGGCCCGGGCCGGGTCGTCTGGGCGGATCTGCCGTACGCCCCCGCAGCGCACTGAGGCCCCGCCCCGCCGTTCCGGCGGGAAGCGGGGCCTCAGGTGCGCCACGCGCCTTCGGCCGCGGCCGGGCTACAGCGGCAGCAGATCGGGCCGCTTGGGCTCGACGCGATCGCCGGAGGACTCGCCGCGCAGCCGTCGCCCGATCCACGGCACGAGGTGCTCCCGCGCCCAGTGGATGTTGTCCCGCCGGGCGTCGGCGGCCGTGCGCTCCGCCTCCGGCGGCCACGGCTGATCCGGGTCGGCCGGCACCGGCAGGCCGAGGACCTGGCCCGCGCGCAGTGCGACGCGGGTGTGCCCGTCCGCGGAGAGGTGCAGCCGGTCATCGCTCCACGCCCGCCGGTCCTGCACCGACTTCAACGACCACAGGTCGAGGACCGGGCAGTCGTGCCGGTCGGCGATGGCCCGAACGTGCGCGGTGTACGTCGCGATCTTGCCCCGCAGATGCTTGAGGACGGGGACGTCGCGGGTGTCGAAGCCGGTGCAGAGCAGCACCGTCCCCACGGACTCGCGCAGATCGGCGACCGCCGCCTCGTAACGCTCGGCCACCGCGTCCGGGTCCGAGCCCGGCCGCAGAATGTCATTGCCCCCTGCACAGAAGGTGACGAGTGCGGGCGCGAGCTCCTTGGCCCGGGGCACCTGCTCGTCGATGATCTGGCCGAGAAGCCGCCCCCGGACGGCGAGATTCGCGTAGCGGAACTCCCCCTCCTCCCGCTGATCCGAGAGGAGAACCGCGAGCCGGTCCGCCCAACCGATGTACGCCCCGTCACGGCCGGGATCCCCGACCCCCTCGGTGAAGCTGTCCCCGACGGCTGCGTACGACCCGATGGCGCCATGGGCGCCGCTGCTGATGTTCTTCGAATCGTCTGCCACGTCAGGACATACTTCACCTCGAGAAGTGACCTACGCCACCGTAACCAGGGGTTGACGGGGGGTGATTAATGCCACCCGGTCAAATTCTCACCAAGTTGGAATAGCGATCGATCACAGAGCGCTCGCCGTTCGGCTTCACCTGTGTCATCAATCGATGCTGTCGCCGCATGATTGACCATTGCATGAATGTCGTATCGTCGAAGGAGCCCCGCACCGCCGACGAGCAGCGTCGGCGACCGACCCTAGGAGCGCGCGTGACGCAGCAGACGCCGCAGGTCCCCCCGGTCCAGCCCGAGCTCGCGGAGGTACGCAACTTCCGCGATGTGGGCGGTCTGCCGACGGTGGACGGGCGTCGCATAAGGGAGGGCCGGCTCTTCCGCAGCGGTCATCTCGCGCACGCGACCGAAGCGGACGCCGCATTTCTCGCGGGCCTGGGGCTGCACACCATCTTCGATTTCCGCAATGCCTCGGACATCAAGCTCGAAGGCCCCGATGTCGCACTGCCCGGCGTACGGAATGTGAACATCCCGCTCACCGACCCTGCGGACGGCGCGGAATTCTGGACGATGGTCCGCGACGGCGAACTCGACCAGCTGCGCAGCGCACTCGGCGACGGCAAGGCCGCGGCCCGTATGGCCAAGACCTACCGCCACATCATCACCACCCGCACCGAGGACCACAGCCGGCTGCTGCACGCCCTCGCCGAGGACAGCCTCCCGGCGCTGATGCACTGCGCCGCCGGCAAGGACCGCGCGGGGCTGTCCATCGCGGTGACGCTGCTGGCCGTCGGCGTGGAGCCGGCAGCCATCCAGGAGGACTACCTCAAGTCCAACGACCCGAGCCGCCGCTACAAGATCCGCCGTTCCGACAACTCCGCCGTCGGCATGTCCCCCGAGGTCATGGAGCTGCTCTCCCCGTTGTTCGGTGCGCACGTCGACTACCTCACCGCGGCCTTCGACACGATCGAGCAGACCTGGGGCTCCACGGAGAGCTACCTCACCGACGGCCTGAAGCTGACGCCCGAGACGCGGGAGCGCCTCCGGGCCCAGCTGCTCACCGACTGACCGCGACGCCCGGCCGCACAGCTCACGAGCCGTACGGCCGGGCGTCGGATGTCACCCGGACGCCGCGGTCACCAGGCGTACCCGGTCCGCGGCTCCGCGGCATCCGGCTCGGTGACCCACCCGGCCACCAGCACCATCCCTGTCGCCCGGTGCACCGCAAGGAAACCGAACGGCCGGTCAAAGCGGGCGGAGACCCACTGCGCCGTGTGCGGCGGGGTGCTCGGCGCGCTTCCCATGCCGACGGCCACCGCGGTGACGGCGGCGGCCCGGAACCCCTTCGGGCCGAAGGTCGCGGTCGCCTTCTGCCGGGCCGAGGTCACCGCGAGCGGGACCTGGCTGATGCCGGGGAAGTGACCCCGCGAGGTGTCCGAGGCCGCGCCGAGGCCGAAGAGCCCGGCCCGCCGCAACAGATCGTGATCGGCCTCGACGGTGAACCGCGCGCAGCTCAGCGACACCACGGGTACCCCGTCCCAGCTCGGCACCGTCGCCACCTGCAGACCGGGCCCGGCGCCGTCCGTCAGTGCGGCGCCGCACACCGTCGGATATCCGCCGCACAGCGCGGCCACGCCATGGCTCACCACCTCACCGCCCGGCATCTCCGGCGGCCCGAGCAGCAGGTGCACATCCAGGCCGTTGTCGCCCTCGACCTCGACCGACGTCAACGGACCGGCGGGGGTGCGGTGCACCCGCACCTGCTCGGGCGCCGTACCGCCGTAGCGCCGCAGAAGCGTCAACTCCCGCCCTGCCCAGGGCCCTTCGGGCACCTCGTGGGGATGCTCGTCGAAGGGGCGCACCCAGGTGGTGCGCACCAGCAGCGCGCTCGCCAGCACGAGGAGCGTGTCGGCGTCCACCTCCACCGGCATCCGGTCGATGAGACCGTCGGTGTGCCGCTTGGCCCAGGCGTTCAGGGCCTCCTGGTCCGCGGTGGTGTCCCCGGTCAGTTCGCCGTGTGCGTCGAGCGGCAGGCTCGCCGGCCACTCGGGACGCAGCGACAGCGCGCGCCGGGTCCACAGTCCCAGCGCGGCATCGACGCCGTCCGCCGAGTCCAGCGCGCCCAGCAGGTCGCGGCCTGCACGTACGGCGTCGGCCGCGTCGAGGCCGAGCGCTCCGGCGAGTTCGGCGCGGGCCGGGCCGCCGGCCGGGCCCGCGAGCAGTGCCAGCAGCGGCCAGACGCCGGCCGCGGTGAGTACCGTGCCCCGCTCCCCCACCGCGTCCCGCGCCCAGCGTGCCGTCATGTCGTTGACGGCGCCCACCGTCGTGGCCGCAACCATTCGTCCCCCCGTGTTGTCAGCGGTTGGCGACCGCCTGTTTGACCAGCGTCCGCCCGAAGTCCCACATCAGGCCGCCGCCACCGTGCGCGTCGTCCATGACGGCGGTGAACGCCGTGACGAACCGGTCGACTTCCCGCTCGCCGATGGTCAGCGGCGGGATCAGCTTAATGACTTCCAGATGGTCGCCGGAGACCTGTGTGAGGATGCGGTGGCGCTGCAGCAGGGGCACCACCACCATCTGCGCGAACAGCCCCTTGCGGGCCGCCTGCAGCATCGACCAACGGCCGCGCAGGGCAAGGGACTTGGGCCGGCCGAATTCGATACCGATCATCAGGCCGCGGCCCCGGACGTCGTGCAGCAGCTCGTAGGTGTCGATGAGCGCCGCCAGCCTGGTCCGCAGCAGGTCGCCGGTGTGCCGGGCGTTGGCGACGATCTGCTCGTCCTCCATGACGGAGAGCACCGCGAGACCGGCCGCCATCGCCTGGGCGTTGGACCCGAAGCTCGCGGAGTGCACCAGCACCCGGTCCATGGAGGAGTAGACCTTCTTGAAGATCCAGTCCTTGCCGAGCGTCGCGCTGACCGGGACATACCCCCCGGACAGCGCCTTCGCCACACACACCAGATCCGGCTCGACGCCGTCCTCGTGCTGGTACGCGAAGAAGTCGCCGGTACGGCCGAGGCCGGTCTGGACCTCGTCCGCGATCAGCAGGGCCTTGTGCCGGTGCAGCAACTCCTGGGCGGAGCGCAGGAATCCGGGCGGGGTCGGGAGCACGCCCTTGCCCTGGATCGGTTCGACCACCAGCGCCGCCACATCACCGCGGCGCAGCTCCCGCTCCAGCCCGGCCAGGTCACCCATCTCGACGGCGGTGTCCGGCAGCAGCGGAGCGAAGCCGTCCCGGAAGCCGTCCTCGCCGTTGACGGAGAGCGATCCCGTCGTCAGGCCGTGGAAGGCGTGGGTGCAGTACAGGACGCGCGGCTTACCGGTGGCGTAGCGGGCGAACTTCAGGGCGGTCTCGACGGCTTCGGTGCCGCTGTTGCCGAAGAAGACCCGGTCGAGGTGCGGCGCGTACGACAGCAGCTTCTCGGCGAGCAGTCCGGGCAGCGGCTGGCAGTCGAAGCGGGTGAGGTCGGCCAGACCGGCGTCGAGTACGTCATGCAGCGCCTGCCGGACGACGGGGTGGTGTCTGCCCAGCCCCATCACGCCGAATCCGGCGAGCATGTCGAGATAGTCCTGGCCCTCGCTGTCCCAGAAGTAGGGGCCCTCGGCGCGTTCGTAGACCTTGTCGAAGCCGATGGTGTGCAGCATCCGCGGGAGTTGGTGGTTGAGATGGCGGGTGTGCAGGTCGTAGCGCTCGCCGCCGCGTTCACGGAGCAGTGCGGTGAGGTCGAAACCGGTCACGAGGCGTTCTCCTTACGGGCCGGGACGGCGCTGATCCGGCCGGCGATCTCGGCCGGGGTGAGACCGATGTCGGCGAGCACCTCGGCGCGCTTGCCGTGTGCCAGGAACTGCTCGGGGATACCGAAGGTGCGCAGCGGCACGTCCACCTCGGCGTCCCGCAGCGCCTGGCCGACCGCCGCACCGACGCCGCCGTTGCGGATGTTGTCCTCCACGACGGCCACCATCGCGTGTGTGGCGGCCAGTTGGGCGATGACCGGGTCGACCGGCCTGACCCAGCGCGGGTCGATGACTGTGGCGCCCACGCCCCGCGCCGCCAGCAGCTCGGCGACCTGGAGGCACACCGGAGCCATCACCCCGACCGCGACCAGCAGGACGTCCGGCTGCGGGGCACGGTGCAGGACGTCGACGCCGCCGATCCGCTCCAGCGCCGCGATCGGCTCGCCCACCGACTCCTTGGGAAACCGGATGACGGTCGGGGCGTCGTCCACGTCCAGCGATTCGCGGAGTTCGGCACGCAGCTGCTCGGCGTCGCGCGGCGCGGCGATCCGCAGGCCGGGCACCACGCCGAGCATCGACATGTCCCACATGCCGTTGTGCGAGGCCCCGTCGGTGCCGGTGACACCGGCCCGGTCGAGGACGAAGGTGACACCGCACCTGTGCAGCGCGACATCCATCAGGACCTGGTCGAAGGCGCGGTTGAGGAAGGTGGCGTAGACCGCGACGACGGGGTGCAGACCGCCGGTGGCCAGCCCCGCGGCCGAGACCGCCGCGTGCTGTTCGGCGATGCCCACGTCCCATACGCGGTCCGGGTGGGCGGCGGCGAACCTGCCGAGTCCGACCGGTTGCAGCATCGCCGCCGTGACGGCGACGACGTCCGGGCGTTCCGCGCCGATCCGGACCATCTCGTCCTCGAAGACGGAGGTCCAGGAGGGCGCACCGGGCGGCGCGACGGGCTCACAGGTCAGCGGGTCCATGGCGCCGACGGTGTGGAACCGGTCCGCCTCGTGCTCCAGCGCGGGGCGGTAGCCGCGGCCCTTCTCGGTCAGGCAGTGGACCAGCACCGGGCCGTGGAAGCCGGCCGCGCGGCGCAGTGCGGACTCAACGGCCTCGATGTCGTGGCCGTCGACCGGCCCGACGTACTTCAGGCCCAGGTCCTCGAACATGCCCTGCGGCGCGATGAAGTCCTTCAGGCCCTTCTTGGCGCCGTGCAGCGATCCGTAGATCTGCTGCCCGACGACGGGGGTGCGCTGGAGGACGTCCTTGCCCCAGGAGAGGAACTTCTCGTAGCCGTCGGTGGTGCGCAGCGTCGCCAGGTGGTCGGCCATACCGCCGATGGTCGGCGCGTAGGAGCGCGCGTTGTCGTTGACGACGATGATCAGCGGACGGTCCTTGGCGGCGGCGATGTTGTTCAGCGCCTCCCAGGCCATGCCGCCGGTCAGCGCGCCGTCCCCGATCACCGCGACGACATGGTTGTGCGTGCCGCGCACCTGGTGGGCCTTGGCGAGGCCGTCGGCCCAGCCCAGCACCGTCGAGGCGTGGCTGTTCTCGATGACGTCGTGCGCGGACTCGGCGCGCGAGGGGTAACCCGACAGCCCGCCCTTGGCGCGGAGTTTGGAGAAGTCCTGGCGCCCGGTCAGCAGTTTGTGGACGTAGGACTGGTGCCCGGTGTCCCACAGGATGCGGTCGTCAGGCGAGTCGAAGACCCGGTGCAGGGCGATGGTCAGCTCGACCACGCCGAGATTGGGTCCCAGATGGCCGCCGGTGCGGGCTACGGCATGCACCAGGAACTGCCGGACTTCGGCGGCGAGTTCGTCCATACGGTCGGCGGGTAGCGCCTTGAGGTCGCGTGGCTCCCGGATGTGCTCCAGCATCGTCATGATCGGTCCCCCTCGACTGGTTCGGCTGACCACGGACGGCGGCCCGGCCGACGGGGCGCGCGATCTGCCGCGCGCCGCCGACGGCCGGGCCGCCGGGGGGCCCCCCGGCCCCGGCGCCCCCGCCCCCCCCCCCCCCCCCGGTGCCCCCCCCCGGCCCCCCCCCCCCCCGGCCGGCCCGCGGGGGGGGACCCCAAGTGGGCAGCCCCGCGGGGGGGGCGGTGCGGCGGTTTTGGCCGCAAGCTTGGCATGGGTCGGCCCCCCGGCCGGGGGGCGGCGCCCACCGCCCGGCGGCCCGGGGGGGGGGGGGGGTTTTGGCCGGGCGGCCGCGGCCGGCGGGGCCGCCGGTGAGCCCGCGTGCACGGGCTCACCGGCCCTCACCTCACCCGCGGTTTCCGCCGACGGTCTCCCGCGCCGCCCGGATGGACTCCTTGAGGGAACCCATGGTGGCCAGGACGGCGGTGGGCTCGTAGCCGCAGTGCGCCATGCAGTTGGCGCAGCGCGGGTCCTTGCCCCGGCCGTACTTGCTCCAGTCGGTCTCCTCGATGAGCTCCTTGTACGTCGGGACGTACCCGTCGCTCATGAGGTAGCAGGGGCGCTGCCAGCCGAAGAGGGAGTAGTTGGGGATCGCCCAGGCGGTGCAGGGAAAGTCCGCCTTGCCTTCCAGGAAGTCGAGGAAGAGCGGGCTGTGGTTGAGCCGCCAGCGGCGGCGGTTGCCGCCGGCGAAGGCCTTCTTGAAGAGCTCCCGGGTCTGCTCGACGCCCAGGAAGTGCTCCTGGTCGGGGGCCTTCTCGTAGGCGTAGGCGGGCGACAGCATCATTTCGTCGACCTGCAGATCGTCATTGAGGAAATTCAGGACCTCGATGATGGTCTGCGGGGTGTCGGTGTTGAAGAAAGTGGAGTTGGTGGTGACCCGGAAGCCGCGCTGCTTGGCCTCCTTGATCGCCGCCACCGCCTCGTCGAAGACGCCTTCCTTCGCGACGGATTCATCGTGCCGCTCACGCATCCCGTCGATGTGCACCGCAAAGGCGAAATACGGCGACGGGGTGAACTTCTCCATCTTCTTGCGCAGCAACATCGCGTTGGTGCACAGGAAAACGTACTTCCGCTTTGCCACCAGCTGCCGCACGATTTCATCGATCTGCGGGTGCATCAGCGGCTCGCCACCGGCGATGGAGACCATCGGGGCGCCGGACTCCAGCACCGCGCCGACCGCCTGCGCCACCGGCATCCGCTGCTTCAGCACCCCCGCCGGGTGCTGGATCTTTCCGCAGCCCTCACACGCCAGATTGCAGGCGAAGAGGGGTTCGAGCTCGACGATGAGCGGGAACTTCTCGCGCCTCCGAATCATCTTCTGTTCAAAGAGATAGGTCCCGACCCGGATGGTCTGGCGAAGCGGCATGGCCATCTAGCTCACCTCCTGGGGAGCAGCAAAGAACGGTGCCATTCGAAGAAAACAGGAAGTACGGAGCGCAGCACACGGAAGGCCGATATTCCACCGCGCACGGTGCCGATGCGTACGAGTTCATGTTCTGGAGCGTCCACGACCACTCGGACGGCCGCAACCGGACGGATTCCGGCGCGCACCGCCTCACGCAGGGTGGCGGCGGATTCCATGTCCACAGCGACCGCACCCGCGGCATGCAGCTCGGCCCGCTCCGCGCCGCGTACGACGTGGTCAGAGCCTTGCAGCAAGCCGGTGTGCACGGTCAGCCCGCGCTGCCGCAGGGCCCGTAGCAGCGGGCCGTTGTCGCGGCAGTGCACCTCCGGCGCATCCGGCCGGTGATCACGGGTCGTCCGGGCGACGACCACGTCCCCGGGGAGCATCCCGGGGACGAGGCCGGCGCAGAAGCCGCTGGCGACGACGGGGGATCGTGCGGTGGCGGAGCCGTCGCGCAGCGCCTTGCCGAGGGCGCGCTCCGCCGCCTGGGGGCCCATGCCGGTACGGAGCACGACCGCCTTGTCCGGGCGGCCGCGGTCGCCTCCGCGCAGTGCGAACCGCTCGATGCCGAGCGCGCAGGCGACCAGCAGCGGAGGATCCGCGTCCGGCAGGGGCCGTCCCGTCATCACACCCCCAGGGGCGCGCCGGCCGGTCCGCCGTTGACGTAGCGGCCGAGGGCCGTCAGCGGGAAGACCTGCCGGTACAGGTGGTAGTTGATGGAGAAGTCCCAGGGGAAGCCCGTGCCGGTGAAGTACGGCTCGTCCCAGGAGCCGTCGGGCCGCTGGGTCTCGGCCAGCCAGCGCACCCCGCGGCGCACCGTCTCGCTGTCCCGCTCGCCGGCCGCGAGCAGCGCCATCAGCGCCCAGCCGGTCTGCGAGGCGGTCGAGGAGCCGCGGCCCGCCCACTCCTTGTCGTGGTAGGAACGCTGGTCCTCGCCCCAGCCGCCGTCGCTGTTCTGCACCCGCCGCAGCCAGCCGACGGCGCGCCGGACCGCGGGGTGCGACGCCGGGATGCCGACGGCGGCGAGCGCGGGGAGCACCGATCCGGTGCCGTAGATGTAGTTGGTGCCCCAGCGGCCGAACCAGGCGCCGCTGGGCTCCTGTTCGGCGAGCAGCCAGTCGATGCCGCGGCGGGTGCGCGGATCCTGGGTGCGGCCGACGTCGGCGAGCATCTCGACGACATGGGCGGTGACGTCGGACGACGGCGGGTCGATGACCTCCCCGAAGTCACAGAACGGCAGGCGGTTGGGGAACGCGCTGGTGTTGTCGGCGTCAAAGGCGCCCCAGGCGCCGTTCTTGGACTGCATGCCGAGGTTCCAGCGGACCGCGCGGCGCACGGCGGCCTCCACCCGCTGCGGATCGGGATGCGCGACCCGGCGCAGCGCGAGGACCACCTCCGCGGTGTCGTCGATGTCCGGGTAGTTGTCGTTCTCGAACTCGAACGCCCAGCCTCCGGGCGGCAGTTGGGGCCTGCGCACCGCCCAGTCCCCGGGCCGGACGATCTCCTCGGCGAGCATCCAGTCGGCTGCCTTGACCAGCTGCGGATGGTCCGCGGGAAGCCCGGCGTCGGCGAGCGCGATGACCGCCAGACAGGTGTCCCAGACCGGCGACTGGCACGCCTCGATCATCCGGCTGCCGTCCTGGCGCCAGACCGTGAAGCGGTCCAGGGACGCGAGCCCGGTGCGCAGCACGGGGTGATCGAGGTCGTAGCCGAGCAGATGCAGGGCGATGACGGAGTAGACGGCGGGTGGCTGGATGCCTCCCCAGCAGCCGTCGTTCTCCTGGCGCTCGATGATCCATCGGGCGGCGGAACGCATCGCGGCGCCGCGCAGCTTGCGCAGTGCCACCTTGTGGTAGACGTGCAGCGCCTTGTCGAGCCGCTGGAAGAGGCCGTCCCAGGTGGTGGCGGGGGCGAGCGGCTGCGGTGGGTTGGGATTGCGCGGGTCGGTGTGCAGCTCGTCGAGACCGAACGGCGCGGGGCGTACGGGGCGCTTCGCCGAGACGATGGTCAGCGGCACGATGGTCTGCCGGGCCCAGCATCCGAAGTCGTAGATGTTGAGCGGGAACCACTTGGGGAAGTAGATGAGTTCCGGGGGGAGCTCGGGGAGGTCGTCCCACTTCCACCAGCCGAAGAGCGCCAGCCAGATGCGGGTGAAGACGCGGGAGGCGGCGATTCCGCCCCGTCCGCGGATCCATTCGGACGCGCGGGCCATGTGCGCCGCGTCGGGGGCGTCCCCGGCGAGCCGCAGGGCCACGTAGGCCTCGATGGTGGTGGAGAGTTCGCCGGGGCCTTCGTAGAAGGTGGCCCAGGTGCCGTCCGCACGCTGCTCGCCGCGGATGTACCGGGCGGCGGACTCGGTCAGCTTCGGGTCCTGGATTCCCAGGAACTGACGGAGGAGCAGATCCTCGGCGTCCATCGTGACGTTGGTCTCGAGGTCGCCCTTCCACCATCCGGCGGAGTCCTGCTCGGACAGCAGGTAGTCGGTGGCGCGGGTGGTGGCGCGCCGGGCGGCGGCCGCGGTGTCCGGTGGGACGGCGGTCTGCATGCCTTCGAAGCGCGCGGTGGCGTCGGTGGATTCGGTCTTCTCAGCGGTGGCATCGCTGGCCGAGGGGGCCCGGGGCGGCAGCGCCTCGGTGCTTCCGTCGGTCGTCGCTGTCATGGCTTCCCCTTCTGCAGTGAACTGTGAAGCGTGCTCAGGGATTCCGTCGGCCGGCGCCCGGCTGGCACCGGCCGGCGACTGCGATCAGTTCGTGTCGATGGCGATCATCTCTCTCGTACGACGACGAAGTCCGCCAGCGCGACGAGCTGCGCGCGGATCTTTTCCGGCATCTCGACCTCGTCGAGCGCGGAGATGGCGGTGGCGTGCTGACGGCGGGCCTCCTGGGAGGTCCATTCACGGCCGCCGGCCTGCTCGATCAGGGCCGCGCGGGAGGCGAACTCCTCTTCGGTGAAGTCGGCGATCTCGGTTTCGCTCTTCTTCGCGTCGGCGGCGAGGATCTGGGCGAGGCGCTCGGAGGCGGAGCCGCCGGCGTCCAGCGCGGCGACGACCGGCAGCGACTTCTTGCGCTGGCGCAGATCGCTCCACGTCTGCTTGCCGGTGGCGTCCGGGTCGCCCCAGATGCCCAGCAGGTCGTCGACGGCCTGGAACGCGAGACCGAGGTGGTAGCCGTACCGTTCGAGGATGTCTGCGGTGCGGTCGTCGGCGCCGCCGAGAACCGCACCGATGGAGACGGCGCAGGCGAGCAGCGCGCCGGTCTTGTTGCCTTCCATCTCCAGGCACTCCGCGACGGTGACCCGCTCGCGGTGCTCGTAGGAGATGTCCTGGGCCTGGCCGTCGATCAGTTTGCGGGTGGCCAGGGTGAGTCGGCGGGTCGCACGGCCTGCCTCGACCGTGCCGAGCTCCAGCAGTATTTCGTTGGCGAGGGCGAACAGCGCGTCGCCGACGAGGATGGCCTGGGCGGGACCGTGCACCTTCCAGACGGTGTCGCGGTGCCGGCGCTGCTCGTCGCCGTCCATGAGGTCGTCGTGCAGCAGCGAGAAGTTGTGCACCAGCTCGACGGCGACGGCGCCGGGGATGCCGACCTCGGGGGCCGCGCCCGCTGCCTCGGCCGACAGCAGGGCGAGTGCGGGCCGCACGGCCTTGCCGCCGTCACCCGAGGAGGGCCGGCCTTCCGCGTCGATCCAGCCGAAGTGGTAGGCGGCGACGGTGTCCATCGGAGGAGCGAGCCGGTCCACGGCGGCACGCAGCACGGGAGTGGCCAGCGTCCGTCCGCGCTCCAGCAGCGCGGTGACGCTTTCGGTGTCGATAGCTGGGGAAGCCGGGTTCACGGTTTCTCCTCTGTTTCCGATGCTCGTGCTCGTGCGAGCGCTCGTACTCGTACTCGTGGTCATGCCGCCTCCTGGGGCAACTGGCCCTGGGGGAAGCCGAGTTCGGTGAGTGCCTCGCGAGCGGCAGCAGTGCCGCTGCGAACAGCGCTTTCCATGGTCGCGGGCCACCCGGTGGCGGTCCACGCACCGGCCAGGAACAGGCCGGGGGCTTGGGTGCGGGCGGCGGGGCGGAGCCTGCCGACGCCCGGTGCGGGTGCGAACGTAGCGGTGCGTTCGCGGGTGACGAAGAAGTCGCGGATCCTGGCGCCCCGGGCGGCGGGCAGCAGCCGCTCCAGCTCGGGGAGATAGCGGGCGCGGAGCTTGGCGACCGGCTCGTCGATCTCCTCCTGCGCCGCGGACTGCGAAACGGCCAGATACTGGCTGCCGCCGCCCTCGGGAAGACCGGCCAGCCCGGAGGCGTCCGTACGGTCGAAGACCCACTGCACCGGGGATCCGATGGCGGCGAAGAAGGGGCGGCGCAGCACCTTGCGGTCGTAGACGACATGGAGGTTGAGGATCGGGGCGGTGCCGATGTCGCGCAGCCGGTCCTGGTCGTCCAGGGCGCCGTCGGGCAGCAGACCGTGGGTCTCGCGCTGGGGTACGGCGAGCACGACGGTGTCGGCGGTGAGCTGCTCACCGCCGTGCGGGCCGCTCTCCACCGAGACCTGCCAGCCGTCCGCACCGCGGGTGACGGCGGTGGCGCGGGTGCGCAGCTCGACCCGGACACCGGCCTTGTCCAGCGCGGTGCGGGCGAGGGTGTCGTGGACGTCGCCGAGCGGGACCTTGGCCCAGCCGATGTCGGCGGCGCCCGGGTCGGAGAGGAGACCGGTCCGGAAGACCTTGGCGGCCAGGCCCAGGGAGGCGTCGTCCGCGGTGGCGTTGAGGGTCGCGACGCCGACGAGGTCCCACAGCGCCTCGATGGCACGGGCCGACTGACCGTGCCGGCGGAGCCAGCTGCCGAAGTCCACGCCGTCCAGGGCGGGGTCGGCCGGGTCCAGGCGCTTGAGCGCGAGGGTCGCGCGCACCACACCGGCCCGCTCGGCGGGCGAGAGGTGGGGGTAGCGGGCAAGGCTCCCGGCGAGATGCAGCGGCACCGGCAGCGCGGTGCGGCGCAGCCGGCCGAGCCGCATCCGGTCGGCGTCCAGGACCGGTACGTCCATCCGGTCCTGAAGGGGCACCAGATGCGCGGCGTCGAGGCGTTGCAGGAACTGTTCGTAGGCGGTGCAGCAGCGCAGGAAGACGTGCTGGCCGTTGTCGACGGTGAGTTCGCCGGCCGCGGAATCGCGGCGGAAGGAGAAGACGAGCCCGCCGAGCCGGGGGCGGCCCTCGACGAGGGTGACCCGCAGTCCGGCATCGGCCAGCGCGAGCGCGGCGGTGGTGCCCGCGAGCCCGCCGCCGATCACCACCGCGGCCGCCCCTTCCGGACGGCCGGACGGCCGGGCGCTGCGCAGGCCGGCCCGCGCGTCTGCCGATGTCATACCCTCTCCCCCCGTGCTGCCTGCATGGACGCAGGGTGGCGCGCGGGGGTTGCGTGCCACGCCGGCCCGGATTCCTCACTCGCCGCCGGGCACATCATCCGCGCCTCCGTACGGACTGCCGGCGCCCGATCGCGCGCGCGTCGAGTCCGGACAGGCCGCGCACCGCGACGAAGGCCTTCTCCCGACCGGGCAGCGAGACCCGGCCGCGCAGCACCGCCTCGGGGTCGGCGGCGATCCGTGACAGCAGGCGGTGGTAGATACCGGCCATCGCGGCCACGCACGCACCGCTGCGCCGGTCGAGCATCGGCAGCAGCCGGAAGCCGTCGGCGAACAGCTCACGGGCGCGCTTGACCTCGAAGTGCACCAGGCCGGTGAAGTCGGAGCCGGAGGGTGGGACGGGGCCGTCGAATCCGGCCGAGCAGCCGAACTTGGCGAGGTCCTCGGCGGGGAGGTAGGTCCGGCCGTTGCCGGCGTCCTCGCGAACGTCCCTGAGGATGTTGGTCAGTTGCAGGGCGAGCCCGAGGGTATCGGCGTACTCTGCGGCGCGCGCGGCGTCGTGCGCGCCGGGCACGGTGCCGAACACGCCCATCGAGAGCCGGCCGATGGCACCGGCGACGCAGCGGCAGTAGACCTTCAGCTCGTCCCAGGTCTCGTAGCTCTCGCCGCGGACGTCCATCAGCACGCCGTCGATCAGCTCGTCGAGACCGTCCAGCGGCAGCGGGAAGCGCCGGGCGGCGTCGGCGAGCGCGACGGCCACCGGGTCGGTGTCGTCCTCCTCGACCCGGCCGTCCTTGACGCGCGCCAGCAGCGCCCGGGTGTCCTCCAGGCGCTCGTGTTTGGCGGCGGGCTCCAAGGTCCCGTCGCCGATGTCGTCGACCCGGCGCGAGAAGGCGTAGAGCGCCGACATGGCCTGCCGCTTGTCGTTCGGCAGCAGCCGGATTCCGTACGCGAAGTTTCGTGCCTGCTGCCCGGTGACGGCCTCGCAGTAGCGGTACGCAGCGAGCACCGGCGCGGACACGTGTGCGGTTGCCTCCACGGTCCGACTCACCCCTCTCTTCGCAATGTCGCCCCCACCTCGCGCAGCAGGCTGAGCTTGGTCGGCTTGGGCGGTCCAGGGAGTACGTCGTGATCGGCGGCCGCGACCGCTTTCAGTGCGGCGCGCCCGCCGGCCACGAAACCGGCCAGCAGCAGCTTGAGTCTGCCGTGGACGCTACCCACCAGCGGGGTGCCTTCATCCAGCAGCTCACGGGCGCGTTCCGCTTCGAACGCGATGAGTGCGCGCACCGATGCGCCCCCGCTCGGGGTGGCCAGATCCGCTTCGGTGACTCCGAAGCGTTTCATGTCCTCGGCGGGGAGGTAGATGCGGTCGCGACCGAGGTCCTCGGCCACGTCCTGGAGGTGTTCGACGATCTGCAGGGCGGTGCAGACCGCGTCCGAGCGCCGGATGCGCTCCGGGCTGGTGGTGCCGGTGATGCCGAGGACGAGGCGGCCGACGGGATTGGCGGACAGCTCGCAGTAGCCGAGCAGGTCGTCGTAGGTGCCGTAGCGCGTCACCCGCTGGTCCTGGCGGTTCGCCTCGATCAGCCCGAGGAACGGCGCCGGGGTGAGCGCGCAGCGGCGGACGGTCGGGCCGAGCCGGCGCATGAGGGGGTGGCCGGGCCCGGGGGCCTTGTCGCTGAAGGCCCGGCGCAGGTCCGCCTCCAGGGCGTCCAGCATCGCGGTCCGGTCTTCGCTCTGCGCGCGGTCGAGGCCGAGCAGGACGGCGTCGCCGCCGCCCGGTGCCAGGTCGCCGTCGCCGATGTCGTCGACGAGGCGGGCGAAACCGTAGACGGCCATCAGGTCGGCGCGCCAGGCACGTGGCAGGAAGAAGGGCGCGACCGGGAAGTTCTCGTGCGCGGCCTGGGCGAGGACGGCGTGTGAGCCGTCGTCCGACGGGGCGCCGGTGTGCTGCCTGCGTGGCCCGACGACGCGGCGCGCCCGCTCCCGCCCGGCACCGGCCGCCACCCTCCCGGGGTGGACGCGACGCGCCTGCTCGTCTCCTCCGCTCACCGGGGTCTGCCCGGCGCGTTTCGGAGCCGGAGCGAACCAGTAGCCATTGCCGTCACGTCTCCCGTTCTACACCGCCAAGCTAAAACATCCCATTTCGGACACGCCGCAGGTCACGACGCGCCCCGTTCGAGCCCATCATCGCCCGCCCGAGTGAGTATTGCCCGACTTATACCACTTGTTATGTTCAGTACCCGTACAGCTTACGCCGTACATCTCGCCCGCGTACGAGGGGGTACCGAAGCCTGAGGCAACGATCTGGTCAACTTCGCACGCGGCCGAACTGTTCCCGGTAGGGAAGGAGTTGACCACCCGTTAACCGGCGAAGGCCCCCGCGAGTCCGCCTCGCGGGGGCCTTCGGGCGCGGGAGGGGCTACTTGCCGCTCTCCTTCTCGTAGGCCTTGATGACCTCGTCGGTCGGGCCGTCCATCAGCAGTTCGCCGCGCTCCAGCCACAGGACCCGGTCGCAGGTGTCGCGGATGGACTTGTTGTTGTGGCTGACGAGGAAGACCGTGCCGGCTTCCTTGCGCAGTTCGCGGATGCGGGCCTCGGAGCGCTTTTGGAAGCTGCGGTCGCCGGTGGCCAGTGCCTCGTCGATCATCAGCACGTCGTGGTCCTTGGCCGCGGCGATGGAGAACCGCAGGCGGGCCGCCATGCCGGAGGAGTAGGTCCGCATCGGCAGCGAGATGAAGTCGCCCTTCTCGTTGATGCCGGAGAAGTCGACGATGCCGTCGTAGCGCTCGTGCACCTGGTCGCGGGACATGCCCATCGCCAGGCCGCCGAGCACGACGTTCTTCTCGCCGGTCAGATCGTTCATCAGGGCGGCGTTCACGCCCAGCAGCGAGGGCTGGCCGTGCGTGTAGACCTTGCCCCGCTCCGCGGGGAGCAGCCCGGCGACCGCCTTGAGCAGCGTCGACTTGCCCGAGCCGTTGGAGCCGATCAGGCCGATCGACTCGCCCTTGTAGGCGGTGAAGGAGACACCGCGGACCGCGTGCACCTCGCGGACACCGGCCGACGGCTTGCGCCGGATGATGCGGTTGAGCGCCGCCGTGGCACCGCCCTTGCCCGCGCCGGTGCCGTAGACCCGGTAGACGATGTGCAGGTCGTCCGCGATCACCGTGGGGACGCGGGCCTGCGCCGCTGCCGTCGGCTCGACGGCGTCCTTCTGCTGCTCAGCCACGTCCGTACCGCTCCTCAGCCTTCCAGAAGTACACAAAACCCACGACGCCCATCAGCAGCGCCCAGCCACCGGCGAAGGCCCACACATGCGGGGGCAGCTTGTCCGACGTGAAGCTGTCGATCAGCGCGAAGCGCATCAGGTCGATGTAGACGAGAGCCGGGTTGGCGTTGAGGACCGCCTCGACCCACCCGGGGACGTTCTTGCCCTGGAGGATGACCTCCATGCTGAACATCACGCCGGACGCGTACATCCACGTCCGCATCAGGAACGGCATCAGCTGCGCCAGGTCCGGGGTCTTGCTGCCCAGCCGGGCCATGACCATCGCCAGACCGGTGTTGAACACGAACTGCAACGCCAGCGCGGGGATGATCAGCAGCCACGACCAGGTGGGGATCTGCCCGAAGCCGAGCAGGATGACCACCAGGACGCCCATGGAGAACAGCAGCTGCTGCAGCTGCATCAGGCAGAACGAGATCGGCAGGCAGGCGCGCGGGAAGTGCAGCGCCCGCACCAGCCCGAGGTTCCCGGAAATCGCCTTGGTGCCGGCCATCACCGAGCTCTGCGTGAAGGTGAAGATGAAGACGCCCGTCACCAGGAACGGGACGAAGTCCGGCACACCCTTCCGCGTCCCGATCAGCAGACCGAAGATGAGGTAGTAGACGAGGGCGTTCAGCAGCGGCGTCGCCACCTGCCAGACCTGACCCAGCTTGGCCTGGCTGTACTGCGCCGTCATCTTGGCGCTGGCGAAGGCCGAGATGAAATGCCGCCGGTCCCACAGCTCCCGGATGTACTCCACGAGGCCGGGGCGGGCCCCGCTCTGCGAGAGCCCGTACTTCTGGGCACGCTGGGCGGGGGTGAGCCCCTCGTCGGAAGTTGGCGGGGCACTCATGGCGACCGCACTGTCGTGCGTGGTCTCGCTCACAGTTGACACTTTCGTCCTCAAGGTGCGCTGCCGGGGCCATGCCCCGGCTCGCGCCTGATGCTCTCAGATACGAGCTTGTCAGATGACGGGAGGGCGGCCCAGTCGGGTCAGTCGCCAAACGGTAGCCCACTTCATGGGGCGCCTGGGACCGCACGGGGTGGTCCAGCCCTCCTTGAAGCCGCCCAGCCAGACCCGCAGCGCCGGCCACGAGGGACGCCGCGCGAGCGTGAGCAGGAACCAGACACCGAGATAGACCGGAACGAGCAGGGCGGGGAGGTTGCGGCGGGCCAGCCAGACACGGTTGCGGGCCACCATCCGGTGGTAGACCGCGTGCCGGCTGGGAGCCATGGTCGGGTGCAGCAGGAGCATGTCCGACCGGTAGTCGATCATCCAGCCCGCGTTCAGCGCCCGCCAGGCCAGATCCGTCTCCTCATGGGCGTAGAAGAAGTCGTCGGGCAGCCCGCCGACCTCCTCGAACACCTTGGTACGGGCCGCATTCGCGCCGCCGAGGAAGGTGGTGACCCGGGAGGAGCGCATCGGGTCGGCCGCGCGCAGCCGCGGGACGTGCCGGCGCTGGGTCTCACCGGTGTCCGGGTCCGCGATGCGGAAGCTGATGATGCCGAGCTTGTCGTCCTTGGCGAACGCCTCGCGGCACAGCTCGGCGGTGTCCTCGGTGGCGAGCAGCCCGTCGTCGTCGAGGAAGAGCAGCACGTCGACCTCGCTGCCGCCGGGGCCGAACGCCTCGATGCCGACATTGCGGCCCGCGGGGATGCCGACGTTCTCCGGCAGCTCGACGGTCCGTACGCCCTCGGGCAGCTCGGGCAGCGGGGCGCCGTTGCCGACGACGACGACCTCGACCGGGTCACCGTGCTGCTTGGCGACCGAATCCAGGAGGGCGCGCAGCTCCTCGGGGCGGTTGCCCATGGTCAGGACAACCGCACCGAGCCGCATGCGGGACGCCCCCGTCACTTGAGCCTGCTGGAGGCGAGGATGGACACGAGGTGGAGCAGCGTCTGGAGGATGGCGATGCCCGCGAGCACGGCGACGCCCAGACGGCTGAAGAACAGGTCGCCCCGGATCTGGTCGAGGACGGCCAGGACCAGGATCAGCAGGGACGCCTCGATGCCGAGGACCAGCCGGTGGAACTTCAGCGCCGCGGCGGCCTTGCGGGCCAGCGCCATACCGGACGAGCGCGGCTCGGCCGCCGCCTCCTCGACCGGCGGCTTGCCGGTCTGGTGACGGGCGACCCCGACGAGGTCGGTCTCGGCCTTGATCAGGATGGCGCCGAGGGCGGCGAGCGTACCGAGGAACGCCCACAGCCAGTCGATCCGGCCCGAGCCCCACAGATCGGCGGCGCGCAGCCCGAAGCCGACCAGCACCGCGGCGTCGCACAGGTAGGCGCCGACCCGGTCCAGGTACACGCCGCCGAGCGAGAACTGCTTCCGCCAGCGGGCGATCTCACCGTCGACGCAGTCCAGCAGCAGGTAGAGCTGGACCATCACCACGCCGAGGACGGCGCCCCAGATTCCCGGCACCAGCAGCGCCGGGGCGGCCAGGACACCGGCCACGGTCATCAGATAGGTGAGCTGGTTGGGCGTGATCCTGGTGTTCACCAGGTACCTGTCGCAGCGCAGCGAGATTTCCCGCATGTACATGCGACCGGCCCAGTGCTCACCGCTGCGCCGGTCCTTCACCCCCTCGGGGTGAACGACCGGGCGGAGTTCAGCTACTGATGGTTTTGGCATAGTCGGCGTATGCGTCCCTGATCTCTTCGGTGGACAGGTCCAGGTGCTCCAGGATCGTGTAGCGCCCGGGGCGGGTCTTCGGGGCGAACTCGACGACCTGGACGAACTCCTCGTCCGTGAAGCCGATCTCGCCCGGGGTGACCGGCAGGCCGTGCCGCCGGAGCACCTCGACCATCAGCGCCGACATCTCCTTGTCCCCGCGCAGGAACGTGGCGAACGCGGCGCCGAGGCCGCACTGCTCGCCATGGCTCGCCGCCCGCTTGGGGAAGAGGATGTCGAAGGCGTGGTTGATCTCGTGGCAGGCGCCCGAGGCCGGACGGCTGTCGCCGGCCACCGACATCGAGATGCCGGTGAGGACCAGGCCCTCGGCCAGCACCTGCAGGAAGGCGTCGTCGCCGACGCCACCGGGGTGGCGCAGCACGGCCTCGCCGGCCTGACGCGCCATGGCGGCGGCCAGTCCGTCGATGTCCTCGCCGGTCTCGCGGTGCGAGAGCTCCCAGTCCGCGACCGCGGAGATGTTGGAGATCGCGTCGCCGATGCCGGAGCGGACGAACCGGACCGGGGCCTCACGGATGATGTCGAGGTCGATCACCACGGCGATCGGGTTCGGCACACCGTAGGAGCCGCGGCCCGCGTCGTTGTCGAGGGTCGCGACCGGCGAGCACAGACCGTCGTGCGACAGGTTCGTCGCGACGGCGACGAGCGGCAGCCCGATCCGCGCCGCGGCGTACTTGGCACAGTCGATAATCTTGCCGCCGCCGAGGCCCACGACCGCGTCGTAGTGCCCCTTCTTCATGGCGTCGCCGAGCTTGATGGCGTCGTCCAGGGTGCCGCCGCCGACCTCGTACCAGTCGGCGCCGGGCAGTGCGGGGGACAGCCGCTCACGCAGCCGTGCCCCCGAGCCGCCGCTGATCGCGATGGCGAGCTTGCCGGACGCGGAAATGCGCTGATCGGCCAGCAGGCCCGCCAGGTCGTCCAGGGCGCCGGCGTTGATGTCGACGACGACCGGGGACGGGATGAGGCGGGTCAGTACTGGCATGCGATGTCACGGCCCTTCGCCAGGTCGTCGTGGTTGTCGATCTCGACCCACTTGACGTCGCCGATCGGGGCCACGTCCACCTTGAAGCCGCGGTTGACGAGCTCCTGGTAGCCGTCCTCGTAGTAGAGGTCGGGGTCCCGCTCGAAGGTGGTCTTCAGGGCGTCGGCCAGCTCGTCGGCGGCCTCGCCCTCGATGAGGGTGACGCCGATGTACTCGCCGGTGGCGGTCTCCGGGTCCATCAGCTTCGTGATCTTCTGGACGCCCTTGGCGGGGTCCACGATGACCTTCATCTCCTCGTCGGCGAGGTTCTTCACCGTGTCGAGGGCGAGGATGATCTTCTTGCCGTCGCCGCGGGCGGCGAGCAGCGTCTTCTCGACGGAGACCGGGTGCACGGTGTCGCCGTTGGCGAGGATCACGGTGTGCTTGATCGAGTCACGGCCGCACCACAGGGAGTAGGCGTTGTTCCACTCCTCGGCCTTGTCGTTGTCGATCAGCGTGAGCTTGAGGCCGTACTTCGCCTCCAGGGCGGCCTTCCGCTCGTACACGGCTTCCTTGCGGTAGCCGACGATGATCGCGACCTCGGTCAGGCCGATCTCGGCGAAGTTGCCGAGGGTCAGGTCCAGGATGGTCGTGTCCCCATCAACCGGCACCAGAGCCTTGGGCAGGGTGTCGGTGTAGGGGCGCAGACGCCGTCCGGCGCCGGCTGCCAGCACGAGGCCGATCATGCGGGTTCTCCTTCATCGTGTACGGCGGGGGCACCTTGTTGAGCGGCGACCACCCAGAAACGGATGCTCTCGACGAGCACCAGCAGCGCCAGGACCACAGCAAGGGCCGTGAGCGCAATGGTGAAACCTGAGGGGGACAGGAGGGCGGCGAGGACGGTGACCACGAGGATCCGTCCTTCACTGCCGCCGGTTGCCCGGACCAGCCACCGCGGAGGGGCTCCGGTGCCACCGCGGATGCGGTAGACCGTGTCGTAGTGATGGTAGGCGACAGCCGCGACCAGCCCGAACGCCGCGGGCAGCGCCCCGGGGACGTCCGCGCGGGCGGCCAGGACCAGGATCGTGGTGTATTCACCGGCCCGGAAGAGCGGCGGTACCAGCCAGTCGAGGACGCCCTTGAGCGGGCGTGCGACGGCCGCACCGGCCAGCAGCGCGGAGCAGAGCGCGACGCCGACGGTCAGCCAGGACGCGGGGTCCTCCTGGAAGATCACCCAGACCAGCAGCACCGCGGCTGAGAGAAATGCCATGACGGGCGCGAGGAAGGAACCGGAGCGGCTGCGGCCACGCGCCGCGCCGGCGATGAGGCCGGCGAGCGGGCCGGAGTCGGCGAGGTCGGCGAGCGCCTGGGCGGCGCGGTCGGTGCGCCGGGCCCGGCGGGTCAGCGAGCGCAGCACCCGGCCGGCCGTGGTGTAGCAGGCGGCCAGCGCACACCCGATGAGCAGGACGTAGAAGACGATGCGCGGGGTGGTGACCGCCGTGAGCACCGCGATCATGGCCCAGCGTTCGCCGATCGGCAGCACGATCATCCGGCGCACCCAGACCGTCCAGCCGACGCTGTCGAGCTTGTCGGAGAGCGCGGCAGTCGGGCTGGTATTGGCGGTCGCGTCGTGATTCGCCTCGTTGAAGGAGAAGTCGACGACATGGCGGCAGGTCTGCAGCACCATCGCGCCGAGCGCGAGCGCCCATACGTCATCGCCACCGCGGGCGGCGCCGAGTGCGAGCCCGGCGTAGTAGGCGTACTCCTTGGCCCGGTCGAAGGTCGCGTCGAGCCAGGCGCCCATCGTCGAGTACTGCAGGGAGTAGCGGGCGAGCTGCCCGTCGGTGCAGTCCAGGACGAAGGAGAAGAGGAGCAGGAATCCGGCCGCGATGAAGCCGCCGCGGGTTCCGGTGGCAGCGCAGCCCGCCGCGATCAGCGCGGTGAGCAGCGACGCGGTGGTGACCTGGTTGGGCGTGAGGCCACGGCGCGCGCACCAGCGGGCGAGGTAGCGGGAGTACGGGCTGATGCAGTACGTGGTGAAGAAGCCGTCGCGGGACTTCACCGCGGTGCGCAGCCGTACGGCCTCGTCGTCGACGGCCGCGACGGACTCCTGGGCGTCCTCGCGCTGGGCCGGGGTGAGCGGGACGGTGGCGACCAGGCTGCCCAGGTCGATGCGCTGCAGCCCGATGTCCTCGCGGTCGAGGGAGTCGGTGAGCGTCTCGGTGAGGACGTCGGTGAGGTGGGCGGTGCCGGCGCCGACCGGGATCTTGCCGGCCGCCCGGGTCAGCGCGGCGCGCGCCCCGGGCTGCGCGGTGAGCGCGCCCTGGACGGCGGCGGCCGGGAAGCGGGGGTCGGTGAGTGCCAGCCGCAGGGCGTGCAGATGTCCGACGAAGCGGGGGTCCACCACGGCGACCCGCTCGTCCGCGGGCGCCTCGGCGATCAGCTCGGCGGCCGAGGCCGGGTCGCTCGCCGTACGGACGTCAAAACCCAGAGTGCGCAGGTCGCCTTCGAGCGGCGACCCGGCTACCGGCGGACCGGTGAGGATGGCGGTCGACAGACGAACTCACTCCTTGGAATGCTGACAAGGCAGCGCCGGCCGGTCCGCATTCGATACGAACTACCCGGGCAACGGGCGTGGCACACCTCGTCCCCGGAGAGCTGGGTGGCACGTCGGCAGAGGCTATCGGATCGCCGGATGAGGCCGTTCACCGCGCATTCATCGCACGATCGAGTGACCGACGGCTGCGCCTGCCGCGATCATCATGGTGGATCGGACGGCGCATGAACAACTGCCGTCCGGCCCGGGAGCCGGATCGGGTGCCGGTTATGAGAGGGCTGGTCACAGGTGGGGTGGGTTGCGCCGCTGCAGGTGTGACGAGATCCGTCGCAGGTCCGCGGGCCACCGGCCGGCAGGGCGGCTGCCTGCGGGGAGGCCCGCCGGGGAAGGCCCGCTCGGGGGCGGGTCGCTCCGGTCACGGGGTGTGGACCATCTCACGGGCGGAGTGGGGGCCCGCTTCCGTCTGCCCGGTGATCGTTTCCGTTTCGAACACAGCGGCGCCGCGCACCACAGGACGCCGCTCTGCCGCTTATGTGCACGCGGCTAGGGCAGACTTGGCGTCGAAGACCGACGACAAGGATGCGCATGCCGATCACACCTGCCAACGGACAGACCACCGGGATCTCGGCGGTGAGGACACCGGACGGCGACGCCGAGCCGATCATGCTGGAGCTGGTCGACGAGGACGGTGCGACGATCGGCACCGCGGAGAAGCTCGCGGCCCACCAGCCCCCCGGGCAGCTGCACCGGGCGTTCTCGGTCTTCCTCTTCGACGAGAAGGGGCGGCTGCTGCTGCAGCGCCGGGCCAAGGCGAAGTACCACTCCCCCGGCGTGTGGTCCAACACCTGCTGCGGCCACCCGTATCCGGGCGAGCAGCCGTTCGCGGCAGCCGCCCGCCGGACCGCCGAGGAGCTGGGCCTGGCGCCCGCACTGCTGGCCGAGGCCGGCACGGTGCGCTACAACCACCCGGATCCGGCCTCCGGCCTGGTGGAGCAGGAGTTCAATCACCTGTTCGTCGGGCTGGTGCGGGCCGAGCCGGCCCCGGACCCCGAGGAGGTCGGTGAGATCGCGTTCGTGACGCCGCAGGAGCTGGCCGAGCGGCACGCCGCCGCGCCGTTCTCGGCGTGGTTCATGACCGTGCTGGACGCGGCCCGCCCGGCGGTCCGTGAGCTCACCGGACAGTCGGCGGGCTGGTAGCCAGCGGGGCGAGCGGCAGTTCGGCCCAGATCGCCTTGCCGCCGTTCGCGGTGTGCTCGACATCGCATTTGCCGCCCGCCTCGGCGGTGAGCACTTTGACCAGCCACAGACCGCGGCCGCCGACGTCACCCTCATCCGCCTCCAGCGCCTTGGGGCGGTAGGGGTGGCTGTCCTCCACCGCGACCCGCAGCCAGTTCGCCCCGATGGTGACCTGTACGGCGATCTGGGGCGAGAGCAGGGCGGCGTGCTGCACGGCGTTGGTGACGAGCTCGGAGACGATCAGCAGCAGACCGTCCATGATGACGGCGGCCACGGGCACGCGCTGTTCGTCGAGCAGATCCCGGACCGCGTGGCGCGCCTGAGGCACCGAACACTCCAGTGCCGGGGCGGTGAACCGCCACACACCTTCGTACGCGAGCGGGGAGGTCAGCCCCTCGGGGGGTTCTGCTGGGGGTCCGGAAGGAATCCTCACACGAAGAGTGTTGAGAATGTGTAGGTCCGGACCGGGCTGCTGAACACAAGTCAGCGCCTATCGACGCGTTTTGACCGATTCAGAGTGCACCGATCAGTCCGGTGACTGATTCTGCCGCTTTTGTTCCTTATTCAAGGACTGCCACGGAGTAGTCGTCGTGCGGCCCGAGGCCCCGTCGTCGATCATGCCGCCCTCCTCGACCATACCGACGATCCGGCGGCCGCCGATCCCCATCGCGAACAGCCCCAGCCCGTCGAAGAGCAGCGCGAGCGAGAAGAAGGTGCCGATCACGTACAGGCTGCTGTGCGGCCAGTCGCCGAGCACCAGGACACCCAGCAGGATGCCGAACGCGCCCTGCACCAGCGTCCAGCCGAACTGCGGTCCGCGTACCACCACCCCGCCGACCAGGCGGAAGACGCCGCCGGTCAGGAAGAGCAGTGCGGCGAACATCGTCAGCGCAGCCGCGGTGCCCTCCGGCTGCCGGATGACGACCGCGCCCGCCGCGATGTTCAGCGCCGCGACGATCACCGCGAGCCAGAAGAAGTTCGTACCGCGGGACAGGACGGCGTGCACCAGCCCGATCACGCCGCCGATCAGCAGCAGCCAGCCGAAGAGCAGCATCGTGGTGAGGGTGGCCACGCCGACGTGGATCAGGCCCACCACCCCGGCGACGACCAGGATGACGCCGAGCACCATGAGCCCGCCGAAGTTGCGGCCGAGCCGGGCCGTGTGCGGATCGCGTCGGGGAGTTCTGGATCTGCTGAACATGCCCGCCTCCTCGGTCACCCCGTTTGTCCCGGTATACCCCGCATCGGAGGCGACGGCAGAGCGGAAGGGCGGGCGCACGCAAAGAACAGCAGGCCCGGTGCCTGAGCACCGGGCCTGCTGTTCTTCATGAGTAGCGGGGACAGGATTTGAACCTGCGACCTCTGGGTTATGAGCCCAGCGAGCTACCGAGCTGCTCCACCCCGCGTCGGTGAACCCCACACTACGGGCCGCCCAGCTCAGGACCAAATCGATAATCCGCGCGGATCACCGGCCGGGCCCGCGCTCACACCGGCAGGTCGGCGATCCTCCCCGCGCCGACCTCGATGCGGCGCGTGGTGTGCACCGCGTCCAGCATCCGCCGGTCGTGGGTGACCAGCAGCAGCGTGCCCGCGTACGAGGCGAGCGCGGACTCCAGCTGCTCGATGGCCGGCAGGTCGAGGTGGTTGGTCGGCTCGTCAAGCACGAGGAGGTTGACCCCGCGGCCCTGGAGGAGGGCCAGCGCGGCACGGGTCCGCTCCCCCAGCGACAGGGTGTCGGCCGGCCGCAGCACATGGGCCGCCTTCAGTCCGAACTTCGCGAGCAGGGTGCGGACATCGGCGGGCGACAGGTCGGGCACGGCGGCCCGGAAGGCGTCCATGAGGGGCGCGTCGCCGACGAACAGGCCGCGCGCCTGGTCTACCTCGCCGACGACCACGCCGGGTCCGAGCGAGGCCGCGCCGGCGTCCAGCGGCAGCCGGCCGAGGAGGGCGGCGAGCAGGGTGGACTTTCCGGATCCGTTGGGTCCGGTGATGGCGACCCGGTCCGCCCAGTCGATCTGCAGGTCCACCGGGCCGAAGTGGAAGGAGCCGCGGACGACCTCGGCGCCGCGGAGGGTGGCCACGACGGCGCCTGCCCGGGGCGCGGCGGCGATCTCCATCCGCAGCTCCCACTCCTTGCGGGGCTCCTCGACGACGTCGAGGCGTTCGATCAGGCGCTGGGTCTGCTTGGCCTTGGCGGCCTGCTTCTCGGTCGCCTCGACACGGGCCTTGCGGCCGAGCTTGTCGTTGTCGGGGGCCTTGCGGCGGGCGTTCTTGACGCCCTTCTCCATCCAGTTGCGCTGGGTGTGGCCGCGAGCCTCGAGGGCGGCCTTGGTGTCGGCGTACTCCTCGAACTCCTCGCGTGCGTGCCGCCGGGCCCGCTCGCGCTCCTCCAGGTAGGAGTCGTAGCCGCCGCCGAAGGTGTTGACCTGCTGCTGGGCGAGGTCGAGTTCGACGACGCGGGTCACCGTCCGGGTCAGGAACTCGCGGTCGTGGCTGACCAGGACCGTGCCGGCGCGCAGTCCGGTGACGAACGCCTCCAGCCGCCGCAGGCCGTCCAGGTCGAGGTCGTTGGTCGGCTCGTCCAGCAGGAAGATGTCGTAGCGGGAGAGCAGCAGCGAGGCCAGCGAGGCGCGGGCGGCCTGGCCGCCGGACAGCGACGTCATGGGCTGGTCGAGACCGATGGTGAGGCCGAGCTGGGCGGCGGTCTCCTCGGCGCGCTCGTCGAGGTCGGCGGCGCCCAGCGCGAGCCAGCGCTCCAGGGCGGTGGCGTAGGCGTCGTCGGCGCCGGGCCGTTCGTCGACCAGCGCCTGGGTGGCGGTGTCCAGGGCGAGCTGGGCGTCGCTCACCCCGGTGCGGCGGGCGAGGAAGGCGCGTACGGATTCGCCGGGGCGGCGGTCGGGCTCCTGCGGGAGGTGGCCGACGGTCGCGGTGGGCGGGCTGAGCGCGAGCTTGCCCTCCTCCGGAGTGTCCAGGCCGGCGAGCAGCCGCAGCAGGGTGGATTTGCCCGCCCCGTTGGCGCCCACGAGGCCGATCACGTCTCCGGGGGCGACGACCAGGTCGAGGCCGGAGAACAGGACGCGCTCGCCGTGGCCGGCGGCGAGGTCTTTGGCGACAAGAGTGGCTGACATCAGACTGCCGATCGTATCGGGCCGCCGCGGTGCCGGTCGCTCTAATATCCGGGGCATGGAACCGGCCCTGAAGACGCATGTCAGCGACGGCACAGCGACCGTCACGATCAGCAACCCGAGCAAACGGAACGCGATGACCGTCCAGATGTGGCGGGATCTGCCGCCGCTGATGGAGCGGCTGGCGGGCGAGCGTTCGGTACGGGCCCTGGTGCTGACGGGCGAGGGCGGCACGTTCTGCGCGGGCGCGGACATCGGGGCGCTGCGGGACGCGGCGGGAGAGTCGCAGGGGCTCGCGGTGGCGGCGGAGGAGGCGCTGGCGGCGTTCCCCGGGCCGACGCTGGCGGCGATACGCGGGTACTGCGTGGGCGGCGGGGCGCAGCTGGCCGCCGCCTGTGATCTGCGGTTCGCGGAGGAGGGCGCGCTGTTCGGGGTGACGCCCGCGAAGCTGGCGATCGTCTATCCGGCGTCCGCGACCCGGCGGCTGGTCCGGCTGGTCGGCCCTTCGGCCGCCAAGTACCTGTTGTTCTCGGGTGAGTTGATCGACTGCACGCGGGCGCTGCGGACCGGTCTGGTCGACGAGGTGCTGGCCGGCGGTGAGCTGGCCGGGCGGGTGGCGGAATTCGCCGCCGTACTGGCGAGCCGGTCGCTGCTGACGCAGAACGCCGCGAAGGAGCTCGCCGACGGGACGTGGGACGTGTCGCCGGCGGCGGCCGAGGAGCGGGGCGCGTACTGGGCCGCCGAGGCGCGGGCGAGCGGCGACACCTCGGAGGGGGCCGCCGCCTTCCTGGAGCGCAGGGCGCCGCGCTTCACCTGGCCGGTGGCCTGAGGCGCGGGCCCGGCCGGCTACTCGCCGTTGAGGATGAACCGGCTGCGGTCCCGCAGCAGCGCGGTGACCTCGGCCGGTGCCTTCTGCGGGGAGCCCGCGTCGTACGGCGGCTGCGGGTCGTACTCCACGCCGAGCTGGATGCACTGGGCGACGGTGTCGCCGGCGATCCGGCCGGCGAGGGTGAGGCCCATGTCGATGCCGGACGAGACGCCGGCGGCCGTCACGTACTTCCCGTCGATGACCACACGCTCCCCGGTCGGCTCGGCGCCCAGCGCGGGCAGCTGGTCCAGCGCCAGCCAGTGGGAGGTCGCCCGGCGGCCCTTGAGCAGGCCGGCGGCGCCGAGGATCAGCGACCCGGTGCACACCGAGGTGGTCCACGTGGTGCCGGCGTCCACAGCGCGGATCCACTCGTGCAGCGGGCCGTCCGTCATGTGCGTCGTCTGTCCGGGTCCGCCGGGCACGACGAGGATGTCGGGCGCGGTGACGTCGTCCAGCGCGGCGTCGGCGACCAGCGCGAGCGAGTCGGAGTCGTTGCGGTACGGGCCGGTGCGCTCGCCGGTGAACACCACCTCGGCGCCGGGGAGCCGGACGAGGGTCTCGTAGGGACCCACGGCGTCCAGCGCCGTGAAGCGGTCGTAGAGAAGGATCGCGATCTGCATGAGGTTCCCGTCGTGCGTGGTGAGTGGTGAGTGCGTGAGCTGTGCGTCGTGAGCGGTGAGTGGTGCGTCGTGTGTCGTGAGGGGCTGCGGAAGAGGTGGGCCGGGGACCGGTCCCTGGGGCCGCTCACAGGGCCGGGCGGGCCGGCTGGAAGCGGCGGCGGTATTCGGCGGGGCCGGAGCCCAGGTGGCGTACGAAGGCGCGGCGCATCGCCTCCGGGGTGCCGTAGCCGCAGTGCCGGGCCACCTCCTCGACGCCGTCGGGGGTGTCCTCCAGGCGCCGGCGTGCGGCCTCCAGCCGGACCCGGTCGGCGTAGCGACCCGGCGTCATGCCGACCTCGTCGCGGAAGGCGCGGGCGAAGTGCCGGGGCGAGAGTCCCGCGCGGCCTGCGAGGGCGTCGACGGACAGGTCGGCCGAGGGGTTCTCGGATATCCACTGCTGGACGTCGCGCAGCGGGCGGCGCTCGGCGGTCTGTACGGCGAGCTGGGCGCTGAACTGGGTCTGATTGCCCGGACGCCGCAGGAAGACGACCAGGTGCCGGGCGACGGTCAGGGCGAGGTCGCGGCCGAGGTCCTCCTCGACGAGGGCCAGCGCGAGGTCGATGCCGGCCGTGACGCCCGCCGATGTGGCGACGTCGCCGTCCCGTACGTAGATCGGGTCCGCCTCGACGTGGACGGCGGGGTAGCGCCGGGCGAGGGTGTCGCAGAGGTTCCAGTGGGTCGTGGCCCGGCGGCCGTCCAGCAGTCCGGCCTCCGCGAGCAGCAGTGCCCCGCTGCACACCGAGACCTTCCGCCGGGCGAGGGGGGCGTGAGTGCGCAGCCAGTCGGTCAGCCGCGGGTCGGGGGCGCGGGTGCCGTCGCCGCCGGGCACCAGGAGGGTGTGCGGTGCCGGGGCGTCGGCGAGGGCGAGGTCGGGGGTCAGCGTCAGTCCGGAGGACGTGCGGACCGGGCCGCCGTCGAGGCTCGCGGTGCGGATGCGGTAGGCACCGGGGGCGCCGCGGGCGGCGCCGGTGAAGACCTCGACCGGGCCGGTGACGTCGAGGCTTTGCACGCCGTCGAAGTAGACGACCAGAACATCGCGCTGTCGCATGGCTCCATCCTGGACAGCGGGAGCGATGGCGGCAATGACGAATAACCCACCTTTGCTGCCATCACGCACCGCGCGGGGCGGTGCGCGCGGGCCGGGGCGCGAGGGTGCGCGGCCCGGTCCTCGTCATGACCGGACCTGACCTTCCGGCCATACCGACGGGTCGGTAACCTGCCGGGCATGACCTCTTCGAGCGCACTGCCCGCGCACGCCGGGCGGCACTGTCACAACGTCGTCAACCCGTTCCACTCGACGCACTACTTCTCGCCGGACCTGCCCGCCGAGATGGCCGAGCTCGGCGTCGAGGACCGCAGCGCCTCCTACTTCGCCGCCCGCGGCGCGGCCATGGGCGCGGTGGGCCCCGGCACGATCACGGCGACGTTCTACAACTTCAGCCATGCCCTGGTGTCCCGGCACGTGCCGCACGTCTGGACCGTCGTCGCCCCCGAGGACGTCCTCGCGGCCCGGCTGCGCGCGAGCGACACCACGCTGCGCCGGCTGCTCGGCGACGAGGCACTGGAGTCCGCGGAGATGGCGGAGGCGGCGAAGCTGGCGCTGAACGCCGCCGAGGGGTGCACCCGGCACGCCCGGCCGCTGTTCGCCGCGCACGCCGACCTGCCGGTGCCCGACGCACCGCACCTCGCCTACTGGCACGCGGCGACGCTGCTGCGCGAACACCGCGGTGACGGCCATCTGATGGCCCTGCTGGACGCCGAACTCGACGGCCTGGAGGCGCTGGTCACCCACAACGCCAGCGGTCGCGGCATGAGCTACCTGGGCGTCATGAAGACCCGCGGCTGGTCGCAGGAGGAGTGGACGGCCGCGCAGGAGCGGCTGCGCGAGCGCGGGCTGCTCGACGCCGAGGGCGAGTTGACCGGGGCCGGGGTCCAGCTGCGCAAGGACCTGGAGCACACCACGGACCGGCTGGACCGGGCCCCGTACGAGCACCTGGGTGCCGAGGGCGTGGCCCGGCTCACCGAGCTCGCGGCCAAGTTCACCACCACCGCGATGGAAGCCGGTGCCTTCCCGGCGGCGATGTTCGGCAAGTGAGCCGGCCGCCGGGCCGCGCATACGGCCCGGCGCTCCCGCCAGGGACGCGCCCGCCCCGGGGCGGGCGCGACAGCCCGGCCCGCCAACCTGCACAATGCAGGCTCAAGCAAGCGCTGGAAGGCGGGTCAGGATCAACGTGACGGCATCCACTGTGTCCACCGGGTCCCTCGGGTCTCTCGGGTCCATCGAAGCGAGGATCGCCGAGGAGCTCGGCGTCAAGGAGCGCCAGGTCAAGGCCGCGGTCGAGCTGCTCGACGGTGGCTCGACGGTGCCGTTCATCGCGCGCTACCGCAAGGAAGCCACCGAGACGCTCGACGACGCGCAGCTGCGCGCGCTGGAGGAACGTCTGCGCTATCTGCGGGAGCTGGAGGAGCGCAGGGCCGCGGTCCTGGAGTCCGTACGGTCGCAGGGCAAGCTGGACGACGCCCTGGAGGCGCAGATCCGCGGGGCCGATTCCAAGGCCCGGCTGGAGGACATCTACCTCCCGTACAAGCCCAAGCGGCGTACCAAGGCGCAGATCGCCCGCGAGGCGGGCCTCGAACCGCTGGCCGAGGGGCTGCTGGGCGATCCCTCGGTGGAGCCGGCCGTGGCCGCCGCGGCGTTCGTGGACGCCGATAAGGGGGTCGCCGACCCGGCCGCCGCCCTGGAGGGCGCGCGGGCGATTCTGACAGAGCGGTTCGGGGAGGACGCGGACCTGATCGGCGAGCTGCGCGAGCGGATGTGGTCGCGCGGGCAGGTCGCGGCGAAGGTGCGCGAGGGCAAGGAGGAGGCGGGCGCGAAGTTCGCCGACTACTTCGACTTCTCCGAGCCGTTCACCGCGCTGCCCTCGCACCGTGTGCTGGCGATGTTCCGCGGCGAGAAGGAGGAGATCCTCGATCTCGCGCTGGAACCGGAGGCCCCGGCGTCGGTGACGGAGGGCCCCAGCGCCTACGAGCAGTCCATCGCGCACCGCTTCGGCATCACCAACCAGGGCCGGCCCGGCGACAAGTGGCTTCAGGACACGGTCCGTTGGGCGTGGCGCACCCGGGTGCAGGTGCACCTGGGCATCGATCTGCGGCTGCGGCTGCGGCAGGCGGCGGAGGACGAGGCGGTACGCGTCTTCGCGTCGAATCTGCGCGATCTGCTGCTCGCCGCCCCCGCCGGGACGCGCGCGACGATGGGTCTGGACCCCGGTTTCCGCACCGGTGTGAAGGTCGCGGTCGTCGATGCGACCGGCAAGGTCGCCGCCACCGAGACGATCTACCCGCACGTGCCCCAGCAGAAGTGGGACGCGTCCCTGGCCACGCTGGCCCGGCTGGCGCGTGAGCACGACGTCGAGCTGATCGCGATCGGCAACGGCACCGCCTCCCGCGAGACCGACAAGCTGGCGGGCGATCTGATCACCGCTCAGCCGGAGCTGAAGCTGACCAAGGTGATGGTGTCCGAGGCGGGCGCCTCGGTGTACTCCGCGTCCGCTTTCGCCTCGCAGGAGCTGCCCGACATGGACGTGTCGCTGCGCGGCGCGGTGTCCATCGCCCGCCGGCTGCAGGACCCGCTGGCCGAGCTGGTGAAGATCGACCCCAAGTCGATCGGCGTCGGGCAGTATCAGCACGACCTGTCCGAGGTGAAGCTGTCCCGCTCGCTGGACGCGGTGGTCGAGGACTGTGTGAACGGTGTCGGTGTGGACGTCAACACCGCGTCGGCGCCGCTGCTTTCCCGGGTGTCGGGCATCGGCTCGGGCCTTGCGGAGAACATCGTCACGCATCGCGACAACAACGGCCCGTTCCGCTCCCGCAAGGCGCTCAAGGACGTGGCGCGGCTCGGCCCCAAGGCGTACGAGCAGTGCGCGGGCTTCCTGCGGATCCGGGGCGGCGACGACCCGCTCGACGCGTCGAGCGTGCACCCGGAGGCCTATCCGGTGGTGCGCCGGATGGTCGCGTCGGCGGGCAGCGAGGTCGGTTCGCTGATCGGCAACTCCGCGGCGCTGCGCGGGCTGCGCCCGGCGGACTTCGTCGACGACTCCTTCGGACTGCCGACGGTCACCGACATCCTGCAGGAGCTGGAGAAGCCGGGCCGTGACCCGCGTCCCGGCTTCCGGACGGCGACCTTCAAGGAGGGCGTGGAGAAGATCGGCGACCTGGAGCCGGGGATGCTTCTGGAGGGCGTGGTGACCAATGTCGCCGCCTTCGGGGCGTTCGTGGACGTCGGCGTCCACCAGGACGGCCTGGTGCATGTCTCGGCGATGTCGAAGACCTTCGTCAAGGACCCGCGTGACGTGGTGAAGCCGGGCGACATCGTCCGTATCAAGGTGCTCGATGTCGACATTCCGCGGAAGCGGATCTCGCTGACGCTGCGGTTGGACGACGAGCACGGCAAGGGCGGTTCGGCCGGCGGCGGCACGGCCGGTGGCGAGCGCCGGGGCGGCGGCAACGGCGGTGGCGAACGCCGTGGCGGCGGCAACGGCGGCGGGCTGCGGGCCGGCGGCCGTGGCGGTGCGCCCCGGCAGCAGCGGCAGGGTGAGCGGCCGGGCGGCGGAGCACCGCGCGGCGGGGAGCGCCGCGGCGGGCGCGACGCCGCCCCGGCCAACGACGCGATGGCCGACGCGCTGCGGCGGGCCGGTCTCCTGGGCGGCAAGGAGGGCGGCGGCCGCTGACGGCCGGCGCTTCCCGGCGGCAGCGGGCCGTACCCGCTGCCGCCGGAGGCCGACGCGTCGCACCGGCCGCGGTCGTCCCTTGCGCTCCGGGAGCCGCGACACCGGCCCCGGGGACCCGGCGGAGGCCACGGACCAGGCGCGAGATCCCGGCCCGGCTGCTGCCGGACGACGGTCTCTCGGGCAACCGCCTGCCGGACGGCGGTCTGCCGGACGGCGGTTCGCCCGACGCGGTGCGGGTCCGGCTGTACCCCGTGGGGGCCGGTGCTGTCCGGCACAGCCCCCCGGAGCTGCTCCAGCGCGACGGCCTGCTGGCCCCCTCGCGCCGAACGGCACCGAGGCGCCCGGCACCCGGCACCCGGCACCCGGCACCCGGCACCCGGCACCCGCATGATGCTTCTCAGCTGTACCCCGCGGCCTCAGCTGCCCACCACCGCCTCAGCTGTCCGCCGCAGCCCGCGAAGGGCTGGTCAGGAAGCCGACGGGGGCGGCACGCCGGGATCGGCCACCGCCGCGTATCCCCGCAGCCGCTCCAGTTCGCCGGCCACGTCCGTGAGGGTTTCGCAGTCCGGTACCGGCCCCAGCTCCCCGGCAGCCGCGTCGGAAGCGGCCCCGCGGCGCGGGTCGTCGAGGGCGTCGGCCATGGCGGACAGCGCCCGGCACAGCCGTTCGGCGTCGTCCGGGCTCGGGCGGCGCGCGCCGTGGTCGAGGCGGACGGCGCAGGCGGTCGCGGCGTCCACGATGCGTTCGGCCGCGGTGATGACGGTCAGCCGGTCCAGCTTGCGGTCCCGGGCGGCGAGGAGCTCGGCCGATGCGGTCTCCGCCGCCGCCCGCGCCTCGCCGAGCGCCCGGTAGGCGGCCCGGCGCAGCACCAGCCGCTCGGCGGGGTCCGAGCCCGGCTCCGCCTGGAGTACGTGCCGCAGGAAGCGCTCGGTGGCGCGCAGCGCGGCGGTGACGCGCTGGCCGACCCGGCGGCCGGGGTCGGCCAGCCGCGGCAGATGCCCGACGACGAGCACCATGCCGCAGGCGATCGAGGTGTCCACGATCCGCTCGGCGGCGGCCTGCGGATCGCCGCCGACGTGCACGAACGACAGCACCATGAGGGTGATCGCGACGGTCTGCAGCGCGAAGTGCCGGGTGGCGAACGGCAGCAGCGCCCCGCCCGCACCGGCGATCAGCGCGGGCCACCACGATCCGGTCAGCACCAGTCCCGCCCCGGCGAACAGCAGCACCCCGGCGACGGTGCCCGCGAAGCGGTTGACCGTACGGGAGAACAGCGGGCCGAGGTCGGGCTTGACCAGGAAGGTCACGGTCACCGGGAGCCAGTACCAGTGGTCGGCGCGCAGCAGCAGCGCGACGGCGGTGCTCGCGGCGATGCAGACGGCGACGCGCAGCCCGTAGTCCCGCCCGGCGGGGCCCAGGAGGCTGCGTCCGCGCCGGGTCCGGCGGCTGACGACCTCCAGTGCCCGACGGACCGGCGACCGCGGGGGCGGCGTGGCCTGCCGCTCCTCCGCTCCCCCGGCCTCGGCCTCGGCCCCGGGAGGCGCCGGCACGGGCGGCCGTCCGGACGACTCCGGCAACGGCTGCGAGCGGGCGAAGGCGACCGCCGCGTCCAGCAGGGCGCGGTCGAAGGCACCGCGCGCCGCCGAGCTGGTCTCCGGTGCGGACAGCCGGCCCGGTGAGCCGCCGCTGCGCAGCGCCTCGGCGAACCGCCGGGGGCTGTCCGCGACGCGGGGCGGCAGCGGGCGGGCCTCCCACAAAAGGGCGACGCTGGCCTCGCACAGGGCGGTGGCCGCGGCGAACCGTTCGGCCAGCAGCAGTTCCTCCCGGCGTGCGGGGCGCCGCAGCAGCCTGCTGGTCAGCCTGCGCAGCCGCACCGCCTCGTCGGCCCGGTCCAGGGCGGAGGTGAGCCGTCGCCGGGCGGGTTCGGCGCCGGGGCCGCCGGCCGCGCCCAGGGCGTCGGCGAGGACGTCGAAGACCGTGGCGACGGCGGCGCGCTCACCGCTGAGCGCGCCGCCCGCGGGGCGTGGTGAGCGCAGGACGAGGCGCAGCAGGAGCAGCCACAGGCAGCCGGCGAGGACGTAGAGCGCCTTGACCCAGGGGGCTCCCGGCAGCGGCATGCCCGCGCCGAGGATGGTGGCGGCCAGCATCTGCATACCGGCGTTGGAGCGCACCGGTCCGGCCACGCTGCCCGCGCCGGAGACGAACCCGACGGCGAAGAGCGCGGGCACCAGCCACCAGTGGGCGCCGGCGGCCTGCAGTGAGGCGCCGATGAGCATGCCGAGCGCCGAGGCGAGGGCGGGCAGGCCGATGTGCACGATGCCGGTGCGGCGGGTGCCGGGTCGGTCGTTGACCCCGGCGAGCATGGAGCCGAGCCCCGCCAGGACGCCGGCCGCCGGGCGGCCCGTGGCGACGCCGGCGCCGAGCAGCGGTCCCGCACACAGCGCGCCGCGTGCGACGGCCGCCCACGGGACGGGCAGCCGCTGCCAGCGGAACGGGTGGGCGAGCCAGGCGGGCACGGCGCGCTGCGCGCGGGGCATGGGCCTCCTCAGGCGACGGCGTACGGAGGGACTGCTCGCCCAGGGGCGGCGAGCGGGATCCGAGGGGCGTCATCGGCCGACGGCGGTGCCACCAGCCTAAGGTCCCGGTTCGTCCAGAGGGCTGCGGGAGGGTTACGCCAAGATCACATGCGGGCGCCGTCCGTCCCGCACAGCGGCGCCGGCCCCTCGTCGGGGCACCCTCCGCCCGGTTAGCGTCACCGGCATGACGAGCGACACGAATGACGTGCTGGTGATCGGTGCCGGCGTGATCGGGCTGACCTCGGCCGTCGCCCTGGCGGAGAGCGGCCACCGGGTGCGGGTGGTCAGCCGCGACGCGTCCGGTGACACGACATCGGCGGTAGCCGGCGGGCTGTGCTGGCCCTATCGCATCCAGCCGTACGAGAAGGCGGTCCGCTGGTCGGTGCGTTCCTTCCGGGTGCTGGCCGATCTGGCGCGGCGGCCGGAGGAGACCGGCTCCCGGGTGGCGGACGGCACGATGGCGGACGGCGGCGGGGACGGCCACTCAGCCGGGGACGGCCTCGCCGACTGGTACGCCGCGGTGCCCGGGATGCGGCGGGCGCATCCGCACGAGCTTCCCGACGGGTTCGCCTCGGGGTGGCGGGCGCGTACGCCCCTGGTCGACATGCCGGTCCATCTCGGCTATCTGGAGCGGCGGTTGGTGCGGGCCGGCGGGACGGTGGAGCAGCGTGCGGTGACCTCGCTGGAGGAGGCGGGCCGGGAGGCCGGCACGGTGGTGAACTGTTCCGGGCTCGGCGCGCGCGATCTGGTGTCGGATCCCGAAGTGCACCCTGTCCAGGGCCAGTTGGTGGTCGTGGCGAACCCAGGTGTCGAGGAGTGGTTCGTGTCGGCGGGCTCCGGGGCCGAGACCACGACGTATGTGCTGCCGCAGCCGTACGGGCTGGTGCTCGGCGGGACGGCGCGGGAGCACGCGTGGTCGCGGGAACCGGATCCGGCGGTGGCGGCGGCGATCGTGGCGCGCTGCGCGGACCGCTTTCCGGAGCTGGCGGGTGCCCGGGTGCTGGCGCACAAGGTGGGGCTGCGGCCGGCCCGTCCCGCGGTGCGGCTGGCGGCCGAGCGGCTGCCCGGCGGTGCGCTGTGCGTGCACAACTACGGGCACGGGGGTGCGGGGGTGACCGTGTCGTGGGGGTGTGCGGACGAGGTGGTCCGGCTGGTCGGGGAGGCGGCGCCCGCCGCGTGAACGACCGCGGAGGGCCGGTGGCGCCGGCCCTCCGCGGTCGTTCAGCACTCGTCAATCGTCGGACGCGTCGTGCTTCTTGCCGCCCTTGGACAGGTCGGGGTCGGCGGTGGCGCCACTGTCCTCGCTCACCGGCCCGATCTGGAACTCGAACTCGCCGTCGTACTGCTCATGGCCGGCGATGACGGCCGTCTCGACGGCTTCCTGGCCGCGCTGGCCGCGCACGATCAGCGGGTCGCTGCGCAGATCCCGCATCAGTGCCCAGCACATCACGATCATCACGATCATGAAGGGCACCGCGGCAAGGATCGTCAGATTCTGCAATCCGGTCAGCGCGTCGTCCGATCCGCCGCCGATCAGCAGCATGATCGCGGCGACCGCACCGGTCACCACGCCCCAGAAGATCACCACGGTCCGGCTCGGCTCGAAGGACCCCTTCTGCGACAGGGTGCCCATGACGATGGACGCCGCGTCGGCACCGGAGACGAAGAAGATACCGACCAGGATCATCACCAGCAGGCTGGTGACGGTGGCGATCGGGTACTGGTGCAGCACATCGAAGAGCTGGCCTTCGGGGGTGCTCGACCCGCCGAGCTTCTTCTCGTCCTGCAGCTTCATGGCCGAGCCGCCGAAGATGGCGAACCAGACCAGGCTGACCACGCTCGGCACCAGGATGACGCCGCCGATGAACTGGCGGATCGTCCGGCCGCGGCTGATGCGCGCGATGAACATGCCGACGAAGGGCGTCCAGGAGATCCACCAGGCCCAGTAGAAGACCGTCCAACTGCGCAGCCAGCTGCCCACATCGGCGCCGCTGCTGGCCTCGGTGCGGCCCGCCAGCTGCGGCAGGTCGCCGATGAACGAGCCGATGGAGGTCGGCAGCAGGTTCAGGATGAGGATGGTCGGGCCGACCACGAACACGAAGACCGCCAGGATCAGCGCCAGCACCATGTTGATGTTGGAGAGGATCTGCACGCCCTTGGCGATGCCGGAGACCGCGGACAGGATGAACGCAATGGTCAGCACGGTGATGATGATGACCAGCAAGGTGGTGCTGACACTGTCCATCCAGCCCAGCACCTTGATGCCGCTGCCGATCTGCAGCGCGCCGAGCCCCAGTGAGGCGGCGGAACCGAAGAGCGTGGCGAAAATGGCCAGGATGTCGATGCACCGACCGCCCCAGCCGTTCGCGCGCCGTCGGCCGATCAGTGGCGTGAACACTGCGCTTATCGTCTGCCGCCTCCCCCGCCGGAAGCTGCTGTAAGCGATGGCCAGGCCCACGACCGCGTAGATCGCCCAGGGGTGCAGGGTCCAGTGGAACAGCGTGGTGGACAGCGCGGTGTCCATCGCCTGGGCCGCGTCCTTGGGGTCGGTGCCCGGTGGTGGCGTGGTGAAGTGCCCCAGCGGCTCACTGACGCCGAAGAACATCAGCCCGATGCCCATGCCCGCGCTGAACATCATGGCGATCCACGACACGGTGCGGAACTCGGGCTCCTCGTCCTCCTTGCCGAGGGTGATGCGCCCGTACTTGCTGATGGCCAGCCAGATCGCGAAGATCACGAACCCGGACGCGGCGAGCACGAAGGCCCAGCCACCGTTCTTGATCACCCAGTCCAGCATCGTGGTCGACACGTTCTTGAGCGATTCGGTGGAGCTGGCTCCCCAGACGATGAACGCGAGGGTCAGCGCCGCGGTGACGCCGAAGACCACCCGGTCCGTCTGCGGCGGTCCTGTCCGGTGCGGGTCCTCGGGGAGGTCCGCCATGGTCGGCGAGGCACCCCCGACTCCCGGATCTTTGCCTGTGTCCGACATATATCGACCTTTCAATTGGCCATATTTTTGCTACCTGTTACCCCCTACCACATCACGGCAGACGTTCATGGGAGTCGCGACCGTAAGGTGATAGTCGGCCCGACCGTCCAGCAGCAGCACGACGAGGTCCCGCAGCGGCTGCCGCACCGGTACGACAGCCCCGTCACCGGCCCGTTCCCAGCGCACTCCGTGCAACGCCAATTCATCCTCGACCCGCGCGAACCGTGCGGCGTCGAGGCGGTAGCCGCAGGGCGGATCGGCGAGGATCCGGTCGTCGGGCGCCGGCTCGTTGTCGGCGCCGCCGAGAAAGACGGGGCCGTGGTCGGCGTATCCCGACAGCCGGGCCGAGGTGGTGGCCGACTCGATGCGCGCACGGCGGTGGGTGACGAAGCCGAACGTGCCGGCCACGCCCGCGAGCTGCGACCGCACCCGGCGCCTGTTGTTGAGCGCCGGGTCGGCCTTCTCCGCATCGGTGAGCGCGTCCACGCGGGTCTCGACGAGCAGTCCGACCGAGCCCTTGACCCCCGCGGTGTTGCGCAATATCCGCTCCTGCCCGTCGCCCGCCACCTGCTTGACGGGGGCACCGGTCTCCGGGTCGGTCCAGATGCCGTAGACACCGGTGCTGAACCCGGACCGCCGGACCTCGGGCCCGACGAAGTCCTCGGACAGTGCGGTGGATTCACGGTGCACCGCGTCCGCCGTATTGAGGTTGCGCGGCCACAGCGACAGCACGTCCTTCATGTAGTACGGCACGGTGGGGCCGTACTCGTGCAGGTCGTGGATGACATCCGGCCGGTAGTCGCGCAGGACGGCGGCCATCGCGCGGCCCTCGGCGGTGGTGAGGGCGAAATGGTCGCGGTTGATGTCGGTGCCGTCGGAGTTGCCGCGGGTGTCCGCCGCCCGGCCGTCGGGGTTGGCGGTCGGCATCACCAGCACCTCGGTGCGCTCCAGGAAGCGCACGGTCGCCCGGTCGGTGGCGTAGGCGAGGTCGCGGACGGTGCTCAGACAGGCCTCGCGCCCGGACGGTTCGTCGCCGTGCTGGGAGCAGACCAGCAGGACGGAGTTGCCGCGGCGTACGTCGCGGGCCGGGCGGGGTCCCGGGGCGCCGATCCGTACGAGGCGCAGCGGGCGGCCCTGTTTCGTGACGCCGACGCGGTCGATCCGGACCCGGGGGCTCGCGTGGTCGACGGCGGCGAGGAAGTCCCGCTCCTCGGGCTGACCGGTCCAGCGGGCACCGTGACTCTTCTCGAATCCCGTGCGAGGGGCCTGGGAGCCCCGTGCGTCGGCGGCCGGGACCGCCGGCAGGGTCGCGCCGAGCGTGGCTGTCAGAGCGACGGCCAGCGCCCCGAGGGCGAGACTGCGGGAACGTTTCACGGGTGCCTCCCTGGTGGTGACGGGCGATGGGGGCGGTACGGGCGGAGCGGGTGGCCGGGCGCGTGCGGCGCCCCTAGGGAAGGCGGCTCGGGGACCTGGGCGGGGCGATCCCGTCCAGCGGTGCCCCCGGGTCGCCGGCGTCCGCGGCGGCCCGGTCCGTGGCCCGGCCGAGGGCCCGCGAGCCGCCGGTCAGCGGCAGTTCGGCGGAGGTGCGGGACAGATCGAGGGTGAGCCGCGGCTTCGAGGAGGGCGGGTCGATCAGCCCGGCGTCGGTACCGGCGATGATCAGTGCGAGGCGGTGTCCGGCGGGCACGATGTGATCGCTCGCGCCCAGATCGAGGGTGATCGTATAGGGCTTGCCGGGGGTGAGCGGCCTGCCCTTGTGGGCGTCGGCGTAGTTGCCGAGGTCGGCCCAGCCACGGCTGAAGACGGTCTGCGTGACCTTCGCGGTGTCGGCCGCGGTCTCCTTGAAGCAGCCGGTGTCGCCCGTGGTCCCGGATCCCCAGCAGGTGCTGCGGTCCAGGGTGGTGATGCCTTCGCCCTCGGCCCCGTAGTTGCGGATGGTGTCGGGACCGAGGTCCACGAGGACGGCCGAGAGGTGCGCGGTCGAGGTGCTCGGGGTGGCGGTCACGGTCACCTTGCCGGAGCCCGACAGCCGCAGGGGCGCGGTCAGCTTGCCCGTACGGAACCCTGCCTTGCCGGGGGTGGAGGCATCGATCCGGGCCGCCCAGTCGTTCTCGCCGAGCTTCGGGTCGTCGGTGAACGTCTCGGTCGCGCCCTGCGGTGCGCGCTCGGTGCCCAGTGCGCCGACGCCGGGGGCGGAGCCCTTGGCCGGACGCAGGGTGGTGGCGGCGGTGCCGGGCGCCGGCCAGCGGGGGTCGGTGGACCAGGTGCCGGGCGCCCGCTCGATGTCGGCCGCCGGCGCCCGGTCGATGCCGTTGTCGTAGCCCATCAGGTAGTGGTCGAACCACTGGTGCAGCGTCGCGACCCACTCGGCGCGGCGGTGGTCGAACGGGTCGACGTGGCCGGTCTGGGACAGCCACACCTTGCGCTCGACGCCGTGCCGGGCGAGTGCGTCCCACCACTGTCCGGCGTGCTGGGTACGGACGTTGAGATCCTGCATGCCGTGCACCATGAAGACACTCGCGCGGACCCGGCCCGCGTCGGGGACGTAGTCCCGCTCGGTCCACAGGCCGGTCCAGTCGCCGGTGCGGGGTGCGCCGTCGGCGAGCTTCTGCTGGACGGCGGCGCAGCGCGCGCGGGCGTCGGGGCTCTCGACGACGTCCGCGAGCGCGTCGGGGCCGGAGTCGTAGAGCGGGGCGCCCTTGGCGAAGTAGTAGTCGTACCAGGAGGAGATGCCGGAGATCGGGACGATGGTTTTGAGGCCCTTGACGCCGGTGGCCGCGACGCCGTTGGCGATGGTGGCGTCCCAGCTCTTGCCGATCATTCCGGTGGCGCCGTCGGTCCAGCCGGCGGTGACGGCCTTGCCGCCGCTGCGGGCGTCGTAGGCGCGGCCTCTGCCGTTGAGCCAGTCGACGACGGCCTTCGCCGACTGGATGTCGGAGCGTCCGCCGACGTCGACGCAGCCGTCCGAGCGGTTGGTGCCGGCGAGGTCGACGAGGACGGTCGCATAGCCGCGCGGCACGAAGTAGTTGTCGTAGTAGAGCGGGAACCCGACCGGCCGCCCCTGCGCGTCGTACGTCTTCTTCTGGCTCTCGTTGCCGCGTCCGCAGCAGGAGTAGTAGGGGCTGGCGTCCATGATCACGGGTACCTTGCGGCCCTGCTGCGCGGGTTCCAAGGGGCGCACGATGTCGACGGCGACCCGGTCGGTCCTCCCGTCCGTGTCGCCGTCGAGCCGTGTGTCCACCCAGACCGATTCGCGTATCGCGTGGTCGTAGGAGTAGACGGGTCTGCTCCCGCCGGGGGCCGCCTGCGCGGCGGCGGGCCCGATCAGGGCGGACAGCAGGGCGACGACGGCCGCCACCGCGAGCGCTTGCCAGGGGGAGCGGGTGACCCGCGCACGAATCGTCACGGGCGGACGGTAGCGCGGTACAACTCCCGCGCGTAAGGGTGCGGGTGACGACGGGAGCGCGGGCGGTGACCGGGCGGGGGGGTGAGCTCAGGGTGGGTGGGGTGGGAGAGAGCGGCCGGGTGTGGTGGGAGAGAGCAGCCGGGCCGGGCGGGAGAGCGGACGGGGCCGGGCGGGGGACGGCGGAGGGCAGGGGGTGTGAAGTGGGTGAACACACGGGACAGATGACGATTCATGTCGGTCATGTGTCAGAAGAGGCCATGGACATGACGGTGACCCGGTGAGTACATAGGGTCCGAAGAGATCCATCTCCCCTACGAGTTGGAGGACTCGTGCGTCACAGACTCCTCGTCCCGGGTGCGGTCGCGCTCAGCCTGCTGCTGGCGATCCCAGCCTCCGCGGCCACCAATGCCGATGACAACGGCACGCCCGGCGCTCCGGGTGTGGGCGACACCTACTACCCCGAGAGCGGAAACGGCGGATACGACGTTTCCCATTACGACCTGCGGCTCAAGTACCAGCCGAAGACGGACCTCCTGGAGGGCACGGCGACGCTGCTCGCCCGCACCACCCAGGACCTCTCCCGCTTCAACCTGGACTTCGGCCTCAAGGTCAGCGAGATCCGGATCAACGGCAAGAAGGCGTCCTTCGCCTCGTCCGGCAAGCATGAGCTGGAGGTCACGCCCGCCACGCCGCTGGCGAAGGGCCGGCAGATCAGCGTCGTCGTGCGCTACGCGGGAAAGCCCTCCGAGCTGAAGATCGACGACTTCACCGCCTGGGCCCGTACGCCCGACGGCGGCGTGGTGGCGCAGGAGCCGGACTCCGCCGTGTGGTGGTTCCCGAGCAACGACCACCCCACCGACAAGGCGACGTACGACGTCTCGGTCGCGGTCCCGGACGGCACCCAGGCGCTCAGCAACGGCGTGCTCGCGTCGCAGTCCTCCAAGCTCGGCTGGACGCGCTACAACTGGCGCTCGGACAAGCCGCAGGCGACGTATCTGACCACTCTGGCCATCGGCAAGTTCGACATCACCACCGACAAGACCGCCGACGGACTGCCGGTGATCAACGCCGTCAGCAAGGATCTCGGCGCGAACGAGGGCTCGGCGAAGTCGAGCATCGAGCGCACCACCGAGATCACCGAGTGGCTGGAAAGCGTCTTCGGGAAGTACCCGTTCAATGCGGTCGGCGGCTATGTGCCGAACGTGCCGGCCGGTTACGCCCTGGAGACGCAGACCCGCCCGTTCTACGGCAAGAAGGCCTTCGACCGGGGCACGAACGTGTCGGTCGTCGTGCACGAGCTGGCGCACCAGTGGTACGGCGACAGCGTCTCGCTCAAGGACTGGAAGGACATCTGGGTCAACGAGGGCTTCGCCGCCTACAGCCAGTGGCTGTGGTCGGAGAAGGAGGGCGAGGGCACCGCCCAGGACCTGGCGGACTACGTCTACGACCAGCACCCGGCCGATGACCCGTTCTGGACCGTCAAGCCCGGCGACCCGGGCGCGGACAAGCAGTTCGACGACGCGGTCTACGACCGTGGCGCGCTGGCGCTCCAGGCGCTGCGCAACAAGGTCGGCGACAAGGTCTTCTTCGGGATCCTCAAGTCCTGGCCGACGGAGAACAGGTACGGCAACGCCTCGGTGGCCGACTTCGTGGCCTTCGCCGAGAAGAAGTCCGGCAAGGAGCTGGCCGACTTCTTCGACACCTGGCTCTTCCAGAAGTCCAAGCCGTCGGCGGGGGCGGCGAAGCGGGCCCTCGGGGCGCACGCCCCGGTCGCACAGCCCAAGTCGTGGAAGCAGATCGCGGCCACGCACGACGTGCACCAGCACTGATCCGGCTGCCGGCCACCGGGCCGGAAGGCGGCCCGCCGTCGCGGTGATTCACCGCCCTGACGGCGGGCCGCCGTCGCAGGCGCCCCAGGGCGCTTCCTTCGGGTCAGGCCGGGCCCGCGGGGCCCGATCCGCACGCGAGGCGCTGACCGCGCGCCGCCCTGCGGGCCCGGCGCGCCCGGGGCAGATAGCGCAGCCGCTCCGGGAGCACGGGGACCACGGCGCGCACGACCTTGCCGAAGCGGCGCAGCCGGCGCTCCTGGGCATCGGTCCACTCCAGCCCGAGGGCGTGGCGGGCGTCGGGCGGCATCAGCCCGATCGTGACGAACCTCCGGAAGCGGGCGAACGCCGGCCGGATCACCGGCCAGGCCCACCGCAGCAGCAGCCGCAACGGCAGCAGCCCGCGGTCGGGCACCGGCAGCGCCACATCCGTGGCGATCAACTCCTGGACCACGGTGGTGCGTTCGAGCTCCTCGGTGAGCACCTTGCGGTAGTACGGCCAGAACTCCTCGACGGTCTGCGGCATATCACGGTCGTGGATGCCCAGGATCCGGCCGACCTGGAGCCACTCGGCGTACAGCTGCTTCTCCTGTGCGTCGGTGAAGGGGCGGCCGAGGTAGCGCCGCCCGTGCCGGAAGACGGGGTAGCCGGTGGCGTGCACCCAGGCGTAGTAGGCGGGAGTGAGCGCGTGGTATTTCCGGCCATGGGCATCGGTGCCCTGGACGGTCCGGTGCAGCCGCCGCAGCCTGCGCCCCTCCTCGGCCGCCTCGGGTCCGCCGTACACCCACAGCTGCAGGGAGACCAGCGACCGCGCGCCGCGTCCCCACGGGTCGGTCCGGAACACCGAGTGCGCGTCGACGCCCGCGCCCACTGCGGGGTGCGCGACCTGCATCGCCAGCGCGGCCGGCAGCGTCAGCAGCATTCGGATGTCCCCGACGAGCGACCAGAGCACGCCGCCGGGCGGCACAGGCTCCGGCTCCCTCCGCGGCAGGCGCGACGGCTCGCCGCGATTCATCCCATTACCTATGTTCATCACATCAGCCGCATTCACCGCATTTGCCACATTCGCCGCAATCTCCATGATACGGCGGCCCCCTGCGCCTCCCGGCAGCCGATCCTGTGCCATCCGGCCCCGCCAGGAGCCATCGATCGGCAATCCCGCACCCGCCGAGTGGTTACCTCAAAGTAACCTCAGCTGGTTGGATGAGCGTCGCCGGATACACCCCACCCCCACAGGGAGATTCTGTGCCGCATTCAGCGCTGCGCACGTCCCGGGCCGCCGCGATCGCCGCCGCCCTCACCGCCGTGACCCTCGCCGCCACGACCCCCACCGCCTCGGCCGCCGCCCCGCCCCACCTGAAGGTGCTCACCTACAACGCCTTCCTGATGAGCAAGACCCTCTACCCCAACTGGGGCCAGGACCACCGCGCCCAGGCGATACCCGACGCCGACTTCTTCCAGGGCAAGGACGTCGTCCTCCTCCAGGAGGCGTTCGACAACTCCTCCTCCGAGGCACTCAAGTCCCGTGCCGCGGCGCAGTATCCGCACCAGACCCCGGTCGTGGGCCGCAGCAAGGACGGCTGGGACGCCACCGGCGGCGCCTACTCCGCCACCACCCTTGAGGACGGCGGGGTGACGCTGCTGAGCAAGTGGCCGGTGGTCCGCAAGGAGCAGTACCTCTACAAGGACGCCTGCGGCTCCGACTCCTTCTCCAACAAGGGCTTCGTCTACGCGGTGCTGGACGTCAACGGCACCAAGGTCCATGTGGTCGGCACGCACACCCAGTCCACCGACTCGGGTTGCGGGGCGGGCGAGGCGGTCGCCGACCGCGCCGCGCAGCTGAAGGAGATGGACGCCTTCCTCGACGCCAAGAACATCCCGGCGGACGAGGAGATCATGGTCGCCGGCGACCTGAACATCGATTCGCGCGGCTCCGAATACGACGCGCTGCTCCGCAACGCCGACCTGGCCCCCGCCGACCGCCGCACGGGCCACCCCTACTCCTTCGACACCCAGGAGAACTCGGTCGCGAAGTACCGCTACCCGACGGACCCCCGCGAGGACCTGGACTACATCCTCTACCGCAACGGGCACGCCCGCCCCGCCTCCTGGCAGAACGACGTCGTCAAGGAGCAGTCGGAGCCCTGGACGGTCTCCAGCTGGGGCACGGACTACACCTACACCAACCTCTCCGACCACTACCCCCTGATCGGCAGCTGAGCCGCCGGCAACCCCGGGGTGGCGGGCGTACGGCGCTCAGTGGTCGTAGACGGTCACGGCGACACCCTGCCGGGTGAGCCGCTGGGATATCAGCGGCTCCACCCGGGACCACTTGCCGCCCGCCCACCCGCAGCCGGTGCGCGGCAGAGGAACCCCGTCTCCGGTTCCGGCCGGCGGCGGCGAGAGCGCGAGCACGAAGCCCTTGCCCCAGCCGCCGAGGTCATTGCGGACATGCGCGATCACCTTGACGCCCTTGCCCTGCGGCGCGGTCGCATCCCCCTGGACGTAGGTGATTGCCGACGCGTTGCCCGTACTCCCCGTGGTCCCCGTCATGTCCTCACGGTACGGCCGGCCACTGACAACCGGCCCGGCCCGCACATCTGGGGCACCACACGACGCGCAAGGGCGGTGGCGGGCGCCCCGGCGGGGGCCCCCCCCCCCCCGGCGCGGGGGGGGGCCCCCGGGGGGGGGGGCCCCCGACAGTTGGGCGGCGGTGGGGGGCCGGCGCCCCCCCCCCCGCGCCCCGCACCCCCCCC
>NZ_JBIWNU010000003.1:526589-823440 GCF_044767385.1 Streptomyces sp. NPDC101393
CCGGGGGGCCCCCTTTGGCCCACCGCTGCCGGGCCGCCCACGCCCCCCCCCCCCGCCCCCCCCCGGGGGCCCCCCCCCCGCCCCGCCGGGGGGGGGGGGGCCCCCGGGGGGGCGCCCGCCACCGCCCTTGATCGTCAAGGCGCCCGAAGGTGCGGCTACTTCGACAGTTCGCGCTCCTTGGCGATCCGGCCGACCCGCCCGCGGACCGCGAACCAGCCGACGACCAGCGCCGCGGCGAGCACGGGGATCAGCATCACGGTCTGCCGGCCGACACCGTCGTCGAACCACATCAGGACGATGACGCCGAGCAGGAAGGCGATGGTGGCGATGTCCGTCACGGGTGTGCCGGGAAGCCGGAAGCGCGGGCGGGTGACCGAGCCCTCCTTCGAGCGGCGCACGAACACCAGGTGACAGACCATGATCGTGCACCAGGTGCTGATGATGCCCAGCGCCGCGATGTTCAGCACGATCTCGAATGCCTCGCCCGGCATGACGTAGTTGAGCGCGACACCCAGCACACACACCGACGAGGTGAGCATGATGCCGCCGTACGGCACCTGGTTGCGGTTCATCAGGCCGGCGAACTTGGGCGCGGAGCCCGCCATCGACATGGACCGCAGGATGCGGCCCGTCGAGTAGAGCCCGGAGTTCAGGCTGGACATGGCGGCGGTCAGCACGACGAGGTTCATCACATCGCCCGCTGCCGGCACCCCGACGTTGGACAGCACGGTGACGAAGGGGCTCTCGCCGCCGGTGTACTTGTTCCACGGGAGCAGCAGCGTCAGCAGCAGCACCGAACCGACGTAGAAGACGCCCACCCGCCACATGATGGAGTTGACGGCCTTCGGCACGACCTTCTCCGGCTCGCTGGTCTCGCCGGCGGTCACACCGACCAGCTCGACGGCGGAGTAGGCGAAGACCACGCCCTGGAGCACGATCACCACGGGCAGCAGTCCGGTCGGGAAGAGCCCGCCGTTGTCGGTGAGCAGATCGATGCCTGGCGTATGCCCGCCGACCGGGTGCTGGGTGGCCAGCAGGAAGATGCCGATGAACATGAAGACGACCAGCGCCGCGACCTTGATGATCGCGAACCAGAACTCCAGCTCACCGAAGATCTTCACGGAGATCAGGTTCACCGTCAGCACGACCGCCAGGGCGATCAGGGCCATCACCCACTGCGGGATGTCGGTGAACAGGCTCCAGTAGTGGGTGTAGAGCGCGATCGCGGTGATGTCGGCGATGCCGGTCGTCGACCAGTTGACGACGTACATCCAGCCGGCGACGTACGCGCCCTTCTCCCCCAGGAACTCACGGGCGTACGAAACGAAGGAGCCCGACGACGGGCGGTGCAGTACCAGCTCACCCAGAGCCCGTACGACGAAGAAGGCGAAGAGGCCACAGACCGCGTAGGCGACGGCCAGCGCGGGTCCGGCGGAGTGCAGGCGGCCACCGGCGCCCAGGAACAGGCCGGTACCGATCGCCCCGCCAATGGCGATCATGTTGACGTGCCGGCCCTTCAGGCCCTTGCTGTATCCGGCGTCACCCGCGTCCTGCTGCGCGCCACTCCCCCCGTCTGATGGCCTTTGGGCTTCATCCGTGACGGTTTCTGTGCTCACTGCTGGTTCATCTCGCTTTCGGGCAGGCGCTAAAGCCGTGACCGGGGTACGCGGATCGCGCGAAGTCGGCCGACGGCACACCTTCCCCGAAGAGTGCTCCTCCGTCTGTGGGGGAGATCACATGACCCATAACCCCGATAGGATCTGGACGCTTTTGTCCGAATTGCCCGCCAGAAAAGCTTCAAAAGGGTGAGTGAGTTCACCCGATTCCGGACTCATTTCTTGCCGAGCAGCGACAAAAAGGTGACGCGCTCGGCGCGATTGAGCCGGTGGTGAGTGACGGAAACGGCCCCCTTGACGCGGGCATCGGCAGCGGACGCGTCCGACGTGCCCCGTCCGGCGGCATCGGCGCGGACACGTCCGCCGCCCGCACCAGCCGGCCGGAGTCCCGGTCGAGGACCGCGGGCAGGGCCGTCCCGGCCACGGGGCGGAGCGGCGGGAGGGCCCGAACGCTGCGCTGCGGGCCCGAAGAGCGACCCGGAGGGATGCCCGGCCGGTCGGCAGAGCGGTCAAGAAGGTTTCACAGGAGTGGTGAGACAGCAATACTGTTGAACATGATGGAGTCCGCCACCGACCTGACGGTCGACGAACTGGCCGCCCGCGCCGGCGTCACCGTCCGCACGATCCGCTTCTACAGCACGCGCGGGCTGCTGCCGCCCCCCGAGATCGGTCCGCGCCGGGTCGGCCGCTACGGACCGGACCACCTCTCCCGGCTCGCGCTCATCGAGGAACTCCAGCACCAGGGCATGACCCTGTCCGCCATCGAACGCTACCTGGAGCAGCTGCCACCGGATCTCAGCGCCCAGGATCTGGCCATCCACCGTGCGCTGGTGGCGAGTTGGATCCCCGACAAGGCCGAGGACACCACCCGCGACCAGCTCCAGAGGCGGGTCGGACGCGACCTGACCGAGGAGGACCTGGACCGGCTGGCCGCCATGAGCGTGCTCGTACGGACCGAGGACCCCCAGATCTTCCAGGTCGACCCGGGGCTGCTGCACCTCGGCGCCCGGCTGCTGGACGTCCCGATCGCCCTGGAGACGATTCTCGCCGCGCGCACCGTGGTCATCGAGCACACCCGCTCCGCGGCGCGCGAGCTGAGCCGGCTGTTCAAGGACGAGGTGTGGGGGCCGTACCGGGAGGGCGGGCCGGCGCCCGACGAGATGGCGCGCATGAAGTCGCTCTCCGCCCATATGCAGCCCATGGTGGTGCAGGCACTGGTCACCGCATTCCAGCGGTCGATGAAGCAGGAGCTGCGGGAGTGGTTCGGCGAGGCGGCGACGTGACGGGGGCGGGCCGCCGCGGCCCGCCCCCGCCCGCCGTCGGGCGTCAGCCGTCGCTGAACTTCTCGCCCTTTTCGGCCTTCTCGACCAGCAGCGCGGACGGCGCGAACCGCTCGCCGTACGCCGCCTGCAGCTCGCGGGCGCGGGCCACGAAGCCCGGCAGGCCCCCTTCATAGCCGTTGATGTACTGGATCACGCCGCCGGTCCAGCCCGGGAACCCGATGCCGAAGATGGAGCCGATGTTGGCGTCGGCGACGGAGGTGAGCACGCCCTCCTCGAAGCAGCGGACGGTGTCCAGCGCCTCGGAGAAGAGCATCCGCTCCTGCATGTCGACGAACGGGATGGTGGCGTCGGCCTGGGTGAAGTGCTCCCGCAGGCCCGGCCAGAGTCCGCTCCGCTTGCCGTCCTCGCCGTATTCGTAGAAGCCCGCGCCGCCGCTGCGGCCCGTGCGGCCGAACTCGTCGACCATGCGGTCGATGACCGCGTCGGAGGGGTGCGGCTGCCAGCTGCCGCCGGCCTCCTCGACGGCCCGCTGGGTCTCCCGCCGGATCTTCCGCGGCAGGGTGAGGGTCAGCTCGTCCATCAGGGACAGCACCTTGGCGGGGTAGCCGGCCTGGGCGGCGGCCTGCTCGACGGAGGCCGGGTCGAGGCCCTCGCCGATCATCGCCACGCCTTCGTTGATGAAGTGGCCGATGACGCGGGAGGTGAAGAAGCCGCGGGAGTCGTTGACGACGATCGGGGTCTTGCGGATCTGCCGGACCAGATCGAAGGCGCGGGCCAGCGCCTCGTCGCCGGTGCGCTCACCCTTGATGATCTCCACCAGCGGCATCTTGTCGACCGGCGAGAAGAAGTGCAGGCCGATGAAGTCCTGGTCCCGCTCGACGCCTTCGGCCAGCGCGGTGATGGGCAGGGTGGAGGTGTTGGAGCACAGCAGCGCGTCGGGGGCGACGATGTGCTCGATCTCCTCGAAGACCTTGTGCTTGAGGGAGACGTCCTCGAAGACCGCCTCGATGACGGCGTCGCAGCCCGCGAGGTCCTGCGGGTCGGCGGTGGGCGTGATGCGGGCCAGCAGCTCGTCGCGCTTCTGCTCGGTCGTACGGCCGCGGCTGAGCGCCTTCGCGAGCAGGCCCTCCGCATAGGCCTTGCCCTTGGCCGCGGCCTCGGCGGAGACGTCCTTGAGGACGACCTGCATCCCGGCCTTGGCGCAGGCGTAGGCGATGCCCGCGCCCATCATCCCGGCGCCCAGCACGGCGACCTTCTCGACCTTGCGGGACGCGATGTCCTTGGGCCGGTTGGCGCCGGAGTTGACGGCCTGCAGGTCGAAGAAGAACGCCTGGATCATGTTCTTGGAGATCTGGCCGGTCACCAGCTCGACGAAGTACCGCGCCTCGATGGTCTGGGCGGTCTCGAAGTCGACCTGCGAGCCTTCGACGGCCGCGGCGAGGATGTTGCGCGGCGCCGGGTAGGGGGCGCCGTTGACCTGCTTCTTGAGGTTGGCGGGGAACGCCGGGAGGTTGGCGGCGAACTTCGGCTGGGCGGGGGTGCCGCCCGGGATGCGGTAGCCCTTGACGTCCCAGGGCTGCTGGGACTCGGGGTGCTCGTCGACGAAGGCGCGGGCCTTGGCGAGCAGCTCCTCGGGGGTGGCCGCGACCTCGTGGATCAGGCCGTTGTCCCTGGCCCGGGTGGCGTTGTACTGGGTGCCCTGGAGCAGCACCTTCAGCAGCGCGTCGGCGATGCCGAGCAGCCGGACCGTACGGGTCACGCCGCCGCCGGCGGGCAGCAGGCCCAGGGTCACCTCGGGCAGGCCGATCTTGGTGGCGGGGGTGTCGAGGGCGACGCGGTGGTGGCAGGCCAGCGCGATCTCGTAACCGCCGCCGAGCGCCGCGCCGTTGATGGCGGCGACGACGGGCTTGCCGAGGGTCTCGATACGGCGCAGGTCCCGCTTGATGCCGTTGCCCGCGTCGAAGGCCTGCTGGGCCTGGGCGGGAGTGATGGCGATCAGGTCGCGCAGGTCGCCGCCGGCGAAGAAGGTCTTCTTGGCGGAGGTGAAGATGATGCCGCGAACGCTGTCCTTCTCGGCCTCCAGGCGGTCGGCGACCGCGGTGAGGGAGGCCTTGAAGGCGTTGTTCATGGTGTTGGCGGACTGGTCGGGGTCGTCCAGGACCAGGGTGACGACGCCGGTCTCGTCCTGCTCCCAGCGAATGGTCGACGCTGTGGTGGGCTCGCTCACTGTGGCTTCTCCGTAAGGGGGTGGGACGGGCGGGTCAGAGGCGCTCGATGACGGTGGCGATACCCATGCCGCCGCCGACGCAGAGGGTGGCCAGGCCGTAGCGCTTGTCCTGCCGCTCCAGCTCGTCGATGAGGGTGCCGAGGATCATCGCGCCGGTGGCGCCGAGGGGGTGGCCCATGGCGATGGCGCCGCCGTTGACGTTGATCTTGTCGAGGGAGAGGCCCATGTCCTTGGCGAAACGCAGCACGACCGCGGCGAAGGCCTCGTTGATCTCGACGAGGTCGATGTCGTCGATGGTCAGACCGGCCTTGGCGAGCGCCTTGCGGGCGGCCGGGGCGGGGCCGGTGAGCATGATCGTCGGGTCGGATCCGGACACCGCGGCGGCAGCGATCCGGGCCCGGGGGGTGAGGCCGTAGCGCTTGCCGACCTCGGCGTTGCCGATGGCGACGAGGGCGGAGCCGTCCACGATGCCGGAGGAGTTGCCGGCGTGGTGGACGTGGTCGATCTTCTCGACCCAGTGGTACTTCTGCAGCGCGACGGCGTCGAAGCCGCCGGCCTCGCCGATCATCGCGAAGGACGGCTTGAGACCGGCCAGCGACTCCGCGGTGGTCCCCGGCCGGATGTGCTCGTCGCGGTCGAGGACGACCAGGCCGTTGCGGTCGCGCACGGGGACGACGGAGCGCTCGAAGCGGTTGTCCTTCCACGCCTCGACGGCACGCTCCTGGGACAGCGCGGCGAACGAGTCGACGTCGTGCCGGGAGAAGCCCCCGATGGTGGCGATCAGGTCGGCGCCGATGCCCTGCGGGACGAAGTTGGTGTCGAAGTTGGTCATCGGGTCCATCGCCCAGGCGCCGCCGTCGGAGGCCATCGGGACGCGGGACATGGATTCGACGCCACCGGCCAGGATGAGGTCCTCCCAGCCGGAACGGACCTTGGCGGCGCCCAGGTTGACGGCTTCCAGACCCGAGGCACAGAAGCGGTTCTCCTGGACACCGGCGACGGTGTCGGGCAGACCGGCGGCGATCGCGGCGACCTTCGCGATGTCGGAGCCCTGGTCGCCGACCGGGCTGACCACGCCGAGCACGATGTCATCGATGGCGGCGGGGTCGAGATCCGGGAAGCGGCTGCGGAGTTCGTGGATCAGGCCGACGACAAGGTCGACGGGCTTGGTGCCGTGCAGTGCGCCATTGGCCTTGCCACGGCCGCGAGGGGTGCGGATCGCGTCATATACGTACGCTTCGGTACTCAAGTCAAGCAGCCTTTCGCATGAGGGTGGGGCATTCGCAGCAGGTGGGGCGGCCGGTCGTCGTCAGCCGAGCAGGGAGCGGCCGATGATCTCCTTCATGATCTCGGTGGTCCCTCCGTAGATGGTCTGGATGCGGCCGTCGGTGAACGCCTTGGCCACGCGGTATCCGGTCATGTAGCCGTATCCGCCGTGGAGTTGGAGGCAGCGGTCGGCGACCCGCTTCTGGAGTTCGGTGGCCCACCACTTGGCCATCGAGGCGTGCACCGCGTCGAGTTCACCGGCGGAGTGGTCGGCGATGCAGCGGTCCAGGAAGGCGCGGGTGACGGCGCATTCGGTGGCCATCTCGGCTATCTCGAAGCGGATGTGCTGGAGCTTCGCCAGCGGCCGCCCGAAGGCCTCCCGCTCCTTGACGTACTGGCTGGTGATCTCCAGCAGGTGTTCGGCGGCGGCGATACCGGCGACGGCGATGCCCATCCGCTCCTGGGCGAGGTGGGTCATGAGGTGGACGAAGGCGCCGTTCAGCTCGCCGAGGAGGTTCTCCTTGGGGACGCGTACGCCGTCGAAGAACAGCTCGGCGGTGTCCTGGGCCTTCTGGCCGATCTTGTCGAGATTGCGGCCGCGCTCGAAGCCCGCCATGCCGCGCTCGACGACCAGCAGGCTCAGGCCGTGCGCCCCGCCTTCCGGGGTCGTTTTGGCGACGACGATGACCAGGTCGGCGAGGATGCCGTTGGAGATGAAGGTCTTGGAACCGTTGAGTATCCAGTGGTCGCCGTGGTCCTCGGCGGTGGTGCGGATGCCCTGGAGGTCGGAGCCGGCGCCGGGCTCGGTCATCGCGATGGCGGTGATGATCTCGCCGCTGCAGAATCCGGGCAGCCAGCGGCGCTTTTGCTCCTCGGTCCCGAGCGTCGTCAGATACGGGCCGATGATGTCGTTGTGCAGGCCGACCGCGAGCCCCGCGGCGCCGGCCCGGGTGAACTCCTCGGCCAGCACGGCGCTGTAGCGGAAGTCGCTCTCCCCGCCACCGCCGAATTCCTCGGGCACCGCCAGGCCGAGCAGCCCCTGCTTGCCGGCCGCCCGCCAGGCGTCCCGGCTGACGATGCCGTCCTTCTCCCACTGCTCGTAATGCGGCGTCACCTCCTTGGCGAGGAAGGTGCGCACGGTCTCGCGGAAGGCGTCGTGGTCGGCGGTGAAGATCTGGCGCTTCATCAGTGGGGGCCCTCCTCAGAGCCAGTTCTTGACGGTCTCGATCAGCTTCGCGGGCTCGGGCCCGACGGGGTGGACGTTGAGCATCGTCACGCCCGCCTCCCGGAAGGCCGCGATCCGCTCGCGGACGTAGCCCTCCGGCCCGCACAGCGACATCAGCTCGCAGAATTCGTCCGGTACGGCCGCTTCGGCCTCCCGCTTCCTCCCGGCGAGGTACAGCTCCTGGATGGTCTGCGCGGCCTGTTCGTAGCCGTAGGCGACGGCCAGGTCGTGGTAGAAGTTCTTGCCCTTCGCGCCCATGCCGCCGACGTACAGCGCGATGGCCGGGCGGGCCAGCTCACGTGCGGCGGCGGCGTCCTCGCCGATCGCCAGCAGGCCGCCCGCGACCGTCTGCAGCGGGCCGCGCTCCGGGTCGCGCCGGGCGGCGCCCTCGGCGAGCGGGGTGCCCCACACCTGCGCGGCCTTCTCCGGGATGAAGAGGGTGGGCAGCCAGCCATCGGCGATCTCGGCGGTCATCCGGACGTTGGCAGGGCCCAGGGCGGCGACGTACACGGGGATCTCCGGGCGCACCGGCCGGGTAAGGATCTTCAGCGGTTTGCCGAGCCGGCCGCCCTTCTCGGCGGGCAGCGGCATATCGGTGATGCCGTGGTGGTCGATGACCTCGCGCCGCCAGATACGGCGGCACAGCTCGATGGTCTCGCGGGTGCGGCCCAGCGGTCTGTCGTACGGCTTGCCGTGCCAGCCCTCGACGACCTGCGGACCGGAGGCCCCCAGACCCAGCAGCGCACGGCCGCCGGAGACGGCGTCCAGGCCGGCGGCCGTCTGGGCGATCAGCGCGGGAGTACGGGAGTAGACGTTCAGGATCGCCGAACCGATGTTGGCGTGCTCGGTGCGGGCGGCGAGGAAGCCCATGATCGTGGGTGAGTCGAAGCCGTAGGCCTCAGCGACCCAGATGGCGTCAAGGCCGGCCCTCTCCAGGGCCGCGACCTCTTCGGCGGCCCGGCGGGGGTCGCCTGCGTACTGGAGCGTGGTGGCGAGTTCCATCAGCTGTCCGCGTCCTTCCGGCCGGTGCGGCCGGAGGCCGTCGAGGCGGCACCGGACCCGTGCGCCGCTGCCGGGTCCACCAGGCCGGGCGTCTGCCAGTCGCGGGCGACCTCTTCGGTGTCCGCGCCCGGCCGGGCAGGCGGTCTGCGCAGGGCGCCGGGGGTGCGGGAGAAGCGTGGGGCGGGTGCGGGCTGGGTGATCCCACCGTCGTCGACGAAGGTGCCGCGGGCCGCGAGGTGCGGGTGTGCCGGCGCCTCGCGCAGGGACAGCACGGGCGCGACGCAGGCGTCCGAGTCCTGGAAGACCTCGGTCCACTCCGCCCGGGTGCGGGTCTTGAAGCGGGCGGCGATGGCGGTGCGCAGCTCGCCCCAGGCGGCGAGGTCGTCACGGCCCGGAGCGTCGTCCTCGATGCCCAGCCGGCCGATGAATTCGGCGTAGAACCGCTTCTCCAGCGCGCCGACCGCCATGTGACCGCCGTCGGCGGTCTCGTACGTGCCGTAGAAGGGGGCGCCGCCGTCCAGGAGGTTCGCGCCGCGGCGGTCCTGCCAGCCGCCGGCCGCGAGCATGCCGTGAATCATCGAGGTGAGGTGGGCGGTGCCGTCCACGATCGCGGCGTCCACGACCTGGCCGCTGCCGCCGTCCGAGCGGGCGTGCTGGAGGGCGGCGAGGATGCCGATGACGAGGTAGAGGGAGCCGCCGGCGTAGTCGCCGAGGAGGTTGGCGGGGATGGCGGGCGGGCCGTCGGCCGGGCCGATCATGCCGAGGGCGCCGGTGATGGCGATATAGCCGATGTCGTGTCCGGCGGTGGCGGCGAGCGGGCCGTCCTGTCCCCAGCCGGTCATCCGGCCGTAGACCAGCCGGGGGTTGCGTGCCAGGCACTCCTCGGGACCGACGCCCAGCCGCTCGGCCACACCCGGGCGGTATCCCTCGACCAGCACATCGGCCCGCTCCACCAGATCGAGCACCTGCGCGACACCGTCGGGGCTCTTCAGATCGATCAGGACGGAGCGTTTGTTGCGGTTGGTGATGTCCTTGGCGGGATCGATGCCCAGGCCCGCGCCTCCGGGGCGGTCGACGCGGACGACATCGGCTCCCAGATCGGCCAGCAGCATGGCCGCGAACGGGCCGGGCCCGATCCCCGCCAGCTCGACCACCCGTACCCCGCCCAGCGGGCCGTTCCCTGACTCCGTCATCACGCCCGCCACTCTCCGCCGCACTGTGACACTTCTGATGTAACACTCGTGATGTTAAGAACGTGTTCCACTTTCCACAAGCCCCCCGACCAAGTGGTACCTACAGAAAAAGCCCGTTCCGACGAGGCTCAACCGCCCTCGCCGTCACGGGCCTTTGGCGCCTGATGTCCGGCGCCCAGGGATGTGCCCCCACTAGCTCCCGTCAAGCTCGGCGACGAGCTTCTTGGGGGCTATCACGCGGTAGGACTCCTCGACCCAGTCGCAGAGCAGATCCGCCGCCGGGGCTCCCGCCGGCTCCATCGGGATCTGCACCCATCCGGCCTTGCCGAGGCCGTAGCCCGCGGGCTCGGCACCGGGCGAGGTCAGCGCATGCGCGTGCACCTCCGGGTCCTTCAGCTTCACCGTCATCCCCAGCGGATAGCTGCCGTCGCCGACACCGAGGAAGACAAAGACCTTCTTGTTGACCTTGGCGACGCTCTCGCCCCAGGGGAACTCCTCCACGGCGCCGGGAAGCCCGAGCGCGAACGCGCGCACCCGCTCCCGCACCGCCGCCGGACCCGCTGCCTTCGCCATGCGCTCCTCCACGTCCGTCCCCCGTCCGCACCATCCGCGGCACCGCCTCGCACGGCACGCAGCGAGCGCCTGCCGCCCCATCGCCCTCCACGCTAACGGCGACCACTGACAACGGCCCGCGGAGCGCCGAACGCCGGGCCGACGGAGGGACAATGCCCCCATGTCACACCCGCAACTCGCCGCCGCACTGTTCGACATCGGCAACGGCCAGGGACTGCGTCAGTTCACCGAGCTGGCCATGGCGCTGCTGCTGTCCTCACTCATCGGGCTGGAGCGTGAGGCCCGGCAGAAGAGCGCCGGCCTGCGCACCCACACCCTCGTCGGGGTGGGCAGCGCGCTGTTCATGGAGGTTTCGATCCACGGCTTCGGCGCGCTGGACGGGATGGACGGCGTCGTCCTCGACCCGTCCCGCGTCGCGGCGCAGGTCGTCTCCGGCATCGGTTTCATCGGCGGTGGCCTGATCTTCGTCAAGCGGGACGCGGTCCGCGGGCTGACAACGGCCGCCACCATCTGGCTGACCTGCGCCATCGGCATGGCCTGCGGGGGCGGCCTGCCGCTGCTGGCCATCGGGGCGACAGCCGTGCACTTCCTCGTCATCCGCGGCTTCTCGAAGGTCTCCGGGCGCATCGGGACGGCGCCCTCCCTGGACCACGTGGAGCTGCGCCTGACCTACCGCACCCAACACGGGCTGCTGGGACGGATGTTGGAGTTGTGCACCGGAAACGGCTTCCGGGTGACCGACGTCCAGGTGGAGACCAGCACCGACGACGAGCGTCTTTCGGCCGAGGTCCTGCTCCGCCTGGAGGGGACGGGGTCCGCACACCGCCTGGTCGAGGCGCTGACGGAGCTGGACGGCGTACGCGGTGTCACCCTGGGACGCCGGAACGACAGCACGGAATGAGCCGTCGCAGAAGGCTCACGCCCGGTCGCCGCCCCGCCGGACCCTCCCCCGGCGCCTGCCCCGGCCGTCACCACCGTCACAGCAGCCCCGCCTCCTCCAGCAACCGGCGGACGGTCCGGTTCGCGGCATCGTCGAGCGGCAGCTGCGGCGCGGCCGTCGCGGGGGCGGCGATGACGCCGAGCATGTGCAGGGCGGCCTTGAACGCCCCCAGGGCGGACGAGCTGCGGCCCATTTCGTTCTCGTCGCCGACATCCGTGAGGGAGAACAGCGCCGCGAGCCGGTCCTGTTCGGCGGCCGCGGCACGCCACCGGCCCTCGCGCGCATGCGCGTACAGCCGCACATAGCCCGCCGGATCGACATTGCCCAGGCCCGGTACGACGCCGTGCGCACCGGCCAGCAGGGCTCCGTCCACGGAGAGTTCCGATCCGGTGAGCACGGAGAAGGCGGGATCGACCGCGCGCAGCCGGACCAGCAGCCGGCGCAGCGCACCGTCGTCGCCGCTGCTGTCCTTGAGCCCGGCCAGCACACCCTCGCCGGCGAGCGCGAGCACCGTGTCGGACGGCAGCTTGGTGTGCACCGCCGGCGGGATGTCATAAGCGAAGAGAGGCAGGTCAACGGCGTTGCGGAGACGGGTGTAGTGGTCGGAGATCTCGGCCGGATGGGTGCGCGTGTAGAAGGGCGCGGTCGCCACGATGGCGTCGGCCCCGAGCCCGCAGGCCGTACGGGCGTGGTCCAGTACGCGGGCGGTGGCCATGTCGATGGCGCCGGCGAGGACGGGCAGCCGCCCGCCTGCGGTCCCGACGACCGTCTCGATGACGGTGCGGCGCTGATCGTCCGACAGGTAGGCGGCCTCCCCGGTGGAGCCGAGCACGAACAGGCCGTCCACCCCCGCGGAGACGAGGTGCTCGGTGAGGGCCGCCAGCGATCGCACGTCGACCTGCCCGGTGTCGGTGAGCGGCGTGCACAGTGGTGGGACGACCCCGGTGAGGGGCGCGGGCAGGGATGTGGCAAGAGGCATGGCGCCGGCTTTCTGCCGTACGGTCCGCTCCGGTGGTGCGGGCGTCACACGAGAGGGCTCGGTGAGCGGTGCCCCGGGCATCCGGAGATTGGACGTCCGATGTCTTCGGTGAATGTGTCCCCCTTCCGACGCCGCGTCAAGACCACCTCCGCCCACGCCGCCCCACCGGGGACATCGCTCCGTACACAGCAACACCATTGCTCCGGCACACAGTTCCGGCAGCCGCAGCGACGGGGCCGCTCGGTTTCCACCGGCGCCGAAGGCGGATGAGGTCGGGATCCGGCCAGGCCCGCCCTCGCGGACCTCCGCCCCGACCCGAACGGTACGTTCATGACCAGGGCGCTCTGACAGAGTGCGGCGCGGGCGCCCCTGCGCCCGTGCCCTGCGGCCTGCCACCTGCGGTGGCGGGCCGGAGACGTGGAAGCAGAACCACGAGCCGTGAACGAAGCCAACGAAGCCCAGGCCGAGAGGACGCGCGATGCGACGGCAGGAAACCTCCGGACGAGCCCATGACCTCGTCCTGTACGGCGCCACCGGCTTCGCCGGGGCGCTCACCGCCGAATATCTGGCCCGGCATGCGCCGAAGAACTGCCGCTGGGCGCTGGCAGGACGCAACACCGCCAAACTGGAGCTGCTGCGCGACCGGCTCGCGCAGATCGACCCCGCCTGCGCGGAACTCCCCCTGCTGCACGCCGACAGCAGCGATCCCAAGGCGTTGCATGCGCTCGCCGCCGGCACCCGCGTACTGGCCACGACCGTCGGCCCGTATCTGGTCCACGGCGAGCCGCTGGTCGCCGCCTGCGCCGCGGCCGGCACCGACTACGTCGATCTGACCGGCGAACCGGAATTCATCGACCGGATGTACCTGCGGCACCACGCCGCGGCCCGTGCCTCGGGCGCGCGCCTCGTGCACGCCTGCGGATTCGACTCCGTCCCGCCCGACCTGGGCGTCCTCTTCACCGTCGGGCTGCTCCCGGAGGGCGTCCCGCTGCGCATCGACGGCTTCGTACGGTCCAACGCCACGTTCTCCGGCGGCACTCTGGCCTCGGCCCTGACCGTGGCCTCCCGGCCCGTCGCCATGGCGCGGGCCGCCCGCGAACGGCAGCGGGTGGAGCCACGCCCGGACGGACGTACGGTGCGGGCGCCCTTCGGGCCGCCCATGAGGAGCGGCGCGACGCGCGCCTGGGGAGTGCCGCTGCCGACCCTCGATCCGCAGATCGTCGCCCGTTCGGCCACCGCGCTGGAACGCTACGGCCCGGACTTCCGCTACCGCCACTACGCGGGCGTGCGCCGGCTTCCGATCGCGGTGGGCGGGGCGCTGGGCGCCGGGGCACTGAGCGTCGTGGCCCAGGTGCCGCCCGCGCGGCGGTGGCTGTCGGGACGGCTGGAGCCGGGTGACGGGCCGAGCCCGGAACGCCGGGCCAAGAGCTGGTTCACGGTGCGCTTCGTGGCGTCCGGGGGCGGAAAGCGCCTGGTCACGGAGGTCTCGGGCGGCGATCCCGGCTACGACGAGACGGCGAAGATGCTTGCCGAGTCGGCGCTCAGCCTGGCCTTCGACGACCTGCCGGAGACCTCGGGCCAGGTGACGACGGCAGTCGCCATGGGGGACGCGCTGACGGCCCGCCTCCAGGAGGCGGGCATGACCTTCCGGGTGGTCCGTCAGGGGTGAACCCGCCGCCGCCACCCTCCACTTGGGCACTTCCGTCCGCTGGGCGGTCCGGCTGCTTGGGCACGGCACGTCCGCTTGGGCACGGCACGTCCGCGCATGAGGTGCCCCTCGCAGGGCCGAGGCGTCGCCGACGTCACGCCTGCGCGAGGGCCTTCCTGCACAGGGCGTCCGCGGCCCGGGTCGTCTCGGGCAGGCGGTAGGCGGCCGCCAGGTGGAGGGTGTGCGCACAGGCACGGTCGAGGTCGACGCGGTGCCCGACGGAGACGAAGACCGGCTTGACACCCTTCTGGGTGCGCAGCGCCCGCCCCACCTCCTCGGCGTCGGAATCGGACCCGGCGGCCGGGCTCCTGTCGGCCCGCAGCGGGGATGTCGCGCCACGGTCCGGGCCGGGAGGCGCGTAGCGGAAGGTGAAGGGGTTCTTGGCCACGCCGATCGTGGGCAGTCCGGTGAGGACGCCGAGGTGGCTGGCGAGCCCGAAGCGGCGCGGGTGCGCCAGCCCGTAGCCGTCGCAGACCACGAGATCCGGTGTGCGGGCGAGCCGTGCGAGCGCCTCCAGCACGGTGGGAATCTCCCGGAAGGCGAGCAGGCCCGGTACGTACGGAAAGGAGACGCGGCCGACGGCAGTGGCCTCATCGACGACGGCGAGGGTCCGGGCGTCCAGCGCGACGGCCGCCGCGGCGACGACATCGCGCGCGTCGTCGTAAGCGACATCCACACCGGCCACGATTCCCGCGAACCCCGGCTCCGGGCCGGACTCGTCGAGCCGTACGTACGGCCGCAACCGGTCCTGAACCGCGCGTGCCTGGGCTTCGTCGGCAGGCCAGTTCCGCAATTCGTCGTCGCAGGAGATCGTTCCGGGAGTGTCCATGGTGGCGTCAAAGCTACCGAATCACGGCCCGGCGGACATCTGCCGGGTGGCGGCTCCGGTGCCCGGTGCGCCCCTCCGGCCTGCGGATTTCACGCCGGGGCGGGGTGGCGATGGGCTCGGCCGGCTCGTCTATATTGCCCGTATGTTCGTACTTGAGCTGACCTACACCGCACCCGTCGAGCGCGTCGATGCCGTCCTGGAGGACCACGTGGCGTGGCTGAACGCGCAGTACGCCGCCGGGCACTTCATCGCCTCCGGCCGCAAGAACCCGCGTGACGGCGGCGTGATCCTCGCCGTCGGGCTGGACCGCGCCGGCTTCGAGCGGCTCGTGGCCGAGGACCCGTTCAGCGTCGCCGGTGTGTGCGACTACCGCGTCACCGAGTTCATCGCGACCAAGACCGCACCGGCCCTCAAGGACTACGAGCAGCAGCTGCCTTCCTGAGGCACCACAGGTGCGCGGCGGGGCCGCTGCCGGGAGACGCGCGCCCCGGGCGTCTTCCGGCGCGGTGACGTCACCGCGCCGGGGGACGCCCGCCTTCCCTGGCCGTTCCCGGCCTCCCGGCCGCCCCGGTCTCCCGGCCGTGCCGACCTTCTCAGCCTTTCCCATCTCCCCGGTTTTCTCAGCCTTCGCGGCCCTGTGTGGCCAGCAAGGCGGCGATCTCGTGGTGCAGTCCCGCGGGGTACGTCGCCAGTCGGCGGTCCGCCGCCTCGGCCGCCAGCTCCCGGCTCCACTGCCAAGGTGGCGCGCCGCGGTGCGTACGTCCTCGGGACGGGCAGCCGCGGTCGTCGCGGTGTACCGGTCACGGTCGGCGGCCGGCAGGTCCTGTTCCAGCGCGCCGCTGGGAGTGAGCCAGTGGGCGGTGGATCCCGCGCAACAGGCGGCAGAGCTTGAGTTGTTGTGGGGCGACGACGCCGTGCAGCAGCGCATGGGCACGTGCGGTCTCACCACGGGCCAACACCTGGGCGAGCATCAGTGTCCAGTTGGCGAGCTCATCGGTCAGCTGCTGGGCGGTGGTTGCCGCGTCCGGCGGGCACGGATCGGCCAGGGTGCGGGCGGCGGCGCTCAGCCGACCACTGCGGTCGAGCAGCACGGCGGCATCGGGAGCGGGAAGGTGCACCATGCCCCGCCAGGTGGCGACCTCGGCGATGCCGGGCCCTGCGGCCTCCAGAGGGAACTTCCCCGCATCAGATCGTCGAAGACGACCGCGAGGATGCCGTACATGGTGGTGCATGCCAGCTTCAACGGCCCCAGCCGGCGCAGGAATTCCCTGCCGTCGAACTCCTGGTGGAACGCGTCCTCGATGAAGAGGTAGGCCTCGATGTCGGAGTAGGCGTCGGCCTCGCCGAGCGTCCAGGATCCGTACAGCAGCACGCCGCCGAGGCGCGGCTCGGACCGGGCGGCCTCCCGCAGCCGCTCGATCCGGCGGTCGAGAGCGGGGGACGCGCCGGACGGAACCGCGGGGGTGGGGAAGGACATGGGTTCTCCTGAGCGGGTGAGCGCACACGGACAGCACCCGGCGGCCTCCGCCGGGCGGATTCTCGATCGGTGTCCGACTGCTCAGGAAACGCCCATGCCGCGATGCCAGGGGCCGATGGCCGGCCGCGTCACCTGCTTTTCGGCCCGGCTGCATCCGGCTCCGTCCGGCTCGGCCCGGCTCCGTGCGGCTACCGGGGCGGGCTTGCGCGGCGCGTCCCTCAGGAGGCCGTCTCGGGCTCCGCGCCCGAAGGCGGCTCGGTCTCCCCGGCGGGCCAGTGACCGCCGTTGCGCCAATACCCCTGGATCTCCTCCAGTTGACGCCCCTTGGTCTCGGGGGCGGTGACGGAGGCGAACGCCAGCGCGGCGACCGCCAGCACCCCCAGACCGGCGAAGGTCCACGCCGCGCCCGCCCAGGCCATGAGGGAGGGGAAGAACTGCGCGATCAGGAGATTGGCCACCAGGTCCGCCGTGAGCATCACCGACGCTCCGGTGGAGCGCAATTGAGCCGGGAACGCCTCGCTCGCATAGACCCAGATCAGCGATCCGAAGCCGAAGTTGAAGGCGGCGGTGAACAGCAGGATCGCGCCGAAGCCCACCCAGATCGTGCCGCCCTCCAGGTCGCCCATCGCGAACACGGTGGTCAGGACGGCGAGCATCACGACCATGGTGCCGATGCCGGAGAGCAGCACCACACGCCGGCCGAGCCGGTCGATGATGAGGATGGCAAGGACGGTCGCGGCCAGTGAGGCGAGCTGGACGAAGGACGGCAGCAGGAAGTTCTGGCCGTTGCCGGTGAAGCCCATCTCCTCGAAGATCTGCGGGCTGTAGTACGTCACGGCGTTGATGCCGGTGATCTGACAGAAGAATCCGAGGCCGACGACGAAGAGCGTGGCGCGGACATACGGCTTGCGCAGCAGCGCACGCGACGAGCCGCCGCTCTCCTCATGGAGGGCCGCACTCACCGCAGCGACCTCGGCATGCGGATCGACATCGGGGTCGGTCGTCGCCATGACCTCGACGGCGCGTTCCGTACGGCCCTTGAGGACGTACCAGCGGGGGGTGTCCGGCAGACGGAACAGCGGGATCAGCACGAGAGCGGCCGGGATGGCCGACAGGCCGAGCATCCAGCGCCAGTGACCGCCTCCGGACAGGCCCCAGTTGACGAAGTAGGTGACGGCGATGCCCGCGACCGTGGCCACTTGGTAGGCGGCGACGGAGGCACCGCGGATGCGCGCCGGGGTGGATTCGGCGATGTAGAGCGGCGCCGCGACGATGGAGATGCCGATGGCGATGCCGAGCAGGAAGCGGACCGCGTCGAGCACGATGACGTTGGGCGCGAGCGCGGAGAGCGCGACGAAGACGGAGTACGAACCGGCGACGATCAGCATCGCGGCCTTGCGGCCGAGGGCGTCGGCGAGCTTGCCGCCGATCAGCGCCCCGACGATCGAGCCGAACACCAGGATGCTGTTGACCAGGCCCTTCTCGGCCTCGGTGAGGTGGAAGTCCTTGCTCAGGAACACCAGAGCACCGGAGATGCTGCCGGTGTCGTAGCCGTAGATGACGCCGACGACAGCGCCGGTGAGCGCGAACAGCCTGCCGGTACGGCGCTTGGTCCTGGACGAGGGCGGCGGGGGCGTCGCGGAGAGCGTGGCAATGGACATGGGCAGTCCTTTGTTGCGGCGGAGCGGCCGGGCTGCATGACTGATCTTGCGAGTATTGGATCAGTTTCACGCAGGTGTCAACAGATGGCTTCCCCCTCCTCACGCCGGGCATTCACTCACCCAAAAGGCCTAATAGGTAACATATCCCCCATCCATCCTCCCGCCCTCTCTGGCGCATCCACTCTCACGAGGGATGGATTCCTGTGCGACGGATGCGTACAGTCGTTTGCAACAGACACAAAACTTGCAGTTTTACGCACAGCAGCAGGCGCTCGCGGCCGGGTCGTCGCGTCGCTGCGCATCGGACGTACACATCACGGGAGGGTGTGCCATGAGCGGGACCTCGTACATGGAGCAGGAACTGCGCAGCCAGCCGGAGACCTGGCAGGAAGCGGCGCGCCTCGGGGCCGCGGGGGGCCCACTGCCCAAGGCCGGGCAGCGCGTCGCGGTCGTCGGCTGCGGCACCTCATGGTTCATGGCGCAGTCGTACGCCGCGCTGCGCGAGGGCGCCGGGCTGGGCGTGACGGATCCGTTCGCCGCCTCCGAGGCATTTCTCGGCAGCGACCGCGGCTATGACGCGGTGGTGGCGATCACCCGCTCCGGCACCACCACCGAAGTGCTGCGGGTGCTGGACGCGGTCAAGGGGCGGATCCCGACGGTGACGGTCATCGGCGACCCCGAGACACCGGCCGTCGCGATCTCCGACGAGACGGTCGCGCTGCCCTTCGCCGACGAGAAGTCCGTGGTGCAGACCCGGTTCGCCACGACGGCACTGACGCTGCTGCGCGCCCATCTCGGCGCGGACGTCTCGCGGGCCGTGCAGGACGCGCGTGACGCCCTGGCCGCACCGCTCGAACAGGAGTGGGTCGACGCCGAGCAGTTCTCCTTCCTCGGCACGGGCTGGACGTACGGCCTGGCCAATGAGGCGGCCCTCAAAATGCGGGAGGCCTCGCAGAGTTGGACGGAGTCCTACCCCGCGATGGAGTACCGCCACGGCCCGATCGCCATAGCTGCTCCCGGCCGGGTCACCTGGCTGTTCGGCCAGGCACCGGAAGGGCTGGAGGCCGATGTCACCCGGACCGGCGCACGCTTCGTGAGCCATGCGCGCGATCCGCTCGCCGAGCTGGTGCTGGTGCAGCGCGTCGCGCTGGAACGGGCCCGCGCCCGCGGTCTGGACCCGGACAGCCCGCGCAGCCTCACCCGTTCCGTGATGCTCGAAGCGCCGGCCGCACCGTAGCCACCCGCCTCTCCGACCCTCAACCCGCTCCGTCCGCAAGGGAGTCGAGATCCCATGCCCCTCGTTCCGACCTCATCGATTGTCGGCGCCGCACGTGAGGCGCGGGTCGGTGCCGCGGCCTTCAACGTCATCCACCTGGAGACCGCAGAGGCACTGGTCACCGCCGCCGAGCGCACCGGCACCCCCCTCATCCTGCAGATCAGCGAGAACTGCATCCGCTACCACGGCGGACTGCGCCCGATCACCCGCGCCACCCTCGCCCTCGCAGAGGACTCGTCCGCCCGGATCGCCGTGCACCTCGATCACATCACCGATGCCGGACTGGTCCACCAGGGCATCGCCGCGGGGGTGGATTCGGTCATGGTGGACGCCTCCGCACTCCCCTATCAGGCGAATGTCGCCGCCACCGCCGACCTCACTGCCTGGTGCCATGACCGTGAGGTCTATGTCGAGGCCGAGCTCGGCGAGGTCGGCGGCAAGGACGGGGTCCACGCACCCGGGGTACGCACGGATCCGGACGAGGCCCTGGCATTCGTCCGCGCGACGGGAGTGGACGCACTCGCCGTGGCCGTCGGCTCCTCGCACGCGATGCACGAGCGCACGGCCGTGCTCGACAAGGACCTGATCGCCGCGCTGCACAGGACCTTGCCGGTGCCGCTGGTACTGCACGGCTCCTCAGGGGTGCCCGACGAGGAACTGCGGCGGGCCATCGCGGCCGGAATGACGAAGATCAACATCTCCACGCATCTGGTGTCGGTGTTCACCCGCTCCATTCGTGAGGTGCTGGGCGCGGACCCGTCGCTCATCGACTCCCGGAAGTACGTCAAGCCGGCCCGGGAAGCGGTGGCCCAGGAGGCGGCCAGGCTGCTGGAGGTGCTGGGAACCCCGGTGGCGGTCCCCGGCCAGTACGCGACCCAGGCACCGGCCCGGGGGTGAGGCAGGGGCACCCGGTGTGAGGCAGGCGCGCCGGGAGCCCTGGGAATCCGGCGCAAAGTCAGGACCCAGGGGCGCAAGCCCGGGTGGGGACGCCCACCTGGCCTCAGCGTGCCGCCGGAAACGAATTAGGCTCGCGCCATGAAGCGCCATGAACGGATGAACGCACTGCTCGAGCTGCTCGGCGACAGAGGCCGGGTGGATGTCGAGGAGGCAGCGACCGAGCTGGAGGTCTCGGCCGCGACGATGCGGCGCGACATGGACGCCCTCGCGGAGCAGCAGCTGCTGACCCGCACCCGGGGCGGCGCGGTGCTCAGCTCGGTGGCGTACGACCTGCCGATCCGGTACAAGCACGCCCATAGGTCCGAGGAGAAGGAGGCGGTGGCACGCGCCGCGGCGAAGCTGGTGGAGCGCGGGGACGTGGTCGGGCTGAGCGGGGGCACCACGACCACGGCGATCGCCCGGGTGCTGGCCACCCGGCCGGACTTCGCGGAAGCGGGCCCGCAGCCGCACCTGACCATCGTCACCAACTCCCTCAACATCGCCAATGAGCTGGCGGTGCGACCGCAGATCAAGATCGTGCTGACGGGCGGGGTGGCGCACTCACGGTCGTTCGAACTGGTCGGCCCGTTCAGCGAGTTGGTGCTGCAACAGATCTCGGTGGACATCGCCTTCATCGGCGCCAACGGCGTGGACCCGGTGATGGGGGCCACCGTGCACGACGAGGCCGAGGCCCGCGTCAACCGCCTCATGGCCGAGCGTGCCCGGCGTGCCGTGGTCGTCGCGGACTCCTCGAAGATCGGCGAGCGCTGTTTCGCGCGGGTCGGCGACGCGGACGTCTTCGACACCTTCATCACGGACAGCGGGGCGAAGGAGGCGACGCGTCGCGAGTTCTCGGACCGGGGCCTGCGAGTCGTGACCGCGCGCCCGTCGGCCACCGACTGACACCGCCTGGAGAGACCTGCACGCACCCTCGCCGAGCCTGACGCAGCGGGCACCGGAGGCCGGGCCACCGAAGGCCGGGGGTCGGGGACAGGCCACCGCGGGCAGGGGGTGGGGCACCCCGGGCCGGGGCCGACGGCCGACGGCGAGCAGAGAGTGACGGCCGAGCAGAGTAGCGGCCGAGCAGAGAGTGGCGACCAAGGGCGCCAGGCGGGTGCGCCGGGCATCAGGCCTGCCTCGGGCACCGCGGGCACCGCACTGAGGGCCGCCGCGCCGCGGGCACTGCACCGCACGCGGCCACCGCACCGCGGGCCGGGCACCGCGCCGCGGACAGCCGCACCGCGCCCGCCCTGCCTCGCGACCCCGCCACCACCTCCGGCGCCCCCGGCCCGCCGATCCCGGCGCCGGCTCGCCCCGGCCGGCGCCGCGCCCCCGGTCGCACGCCGGCGCCGCGCCCCCGGCTGCACGCCGGTGCCGTCCCGGTTCCCGGATTTCTGAATCAGTCGTGTCGCAAAACGGTCCCTGTTGTGCCGCTGTGTGGTACCCGGGGCCGTTTTCCTCCGGGGGCACATGGAGAATGGCGAATGAACGTACGAAGACCGAGAGGGTCTTCACAGAAGGAGATTCCATCGGGGGAGATCGCATGCGGAAGATCATGGCCATCGCCCTGACCGCGGTGGTGTGCAGTGCCTCGCTGGCGTTGACCACGGCCTCAGAGGCGGCGGCCGCCGCTCCGGCGCAGCAGTGCGTCAAGGTGCGGAAGTACTTCGACAAGGACCACCAGCGCTATGTGCGACTGACGAATCTGTGCGCCGCGCGGCCCTCGTGCTTCACCATCGTCATCCCGCACCGCAAGGACCCGCACGGACGGCTCGCCAAGGGCGCGACGAAGGATGTCCGCTACGGCAAGACGTCCGGCCCACGGGCGTTGTACGTCAAGAACACCTCCTGCTGAGGCCTTGCCGAGCCCCCGCCGAGCCCTCCCCTGCCGCATCCCTACTGAGGCCCGCTGAACGGGCCGGCGGGCAACGCGAGCCCGGTCATTCCCGCAGGGCGACGCCGTCCAGGACCATCGACACGTACTGCCGGGCGATCTCTTCCGGGCTGTGGTGTCCGCCCGGCCGGTACCAGCTCGCCGCGACCCAGACGGTGTCGCGGAGGAAGCGGTAGGTGAGCCGGATGTCGAGGTCGGCGCGGAAGATTCCGGCGGCGACTCCCCGCTCCAGCGTGCCCAGCCAGGCCTTTTCGAACCGACGCTGGGAGTCGGTGAGATACCCGAAGCGGGGCAGCGCGGAGAGGTGCACGGCCTCCTTCTGGTAGATCGCGACGGCGGCGCGGTGCCGGTCGATCTCCCGGAAGGACTCCGTGACCAGGGCCTCGATGGTCTCCCGGGGGCCGAGCCGAGCGGCCAGCACGGCGTCGTAGCCGTCCCACAGCTCGGTCAGGAAGGTGGACAGGATCTCGTCCACCATCGATTCCTTCGAGTCGAAGTGGTAGTAGAGGCTGCCCGCGAGCATGCCGGCCTCGTCCGCGATACGGCGGACGGTGGTGGCGTTGTAGCCCTGGGCGGCGAAGACCTCTGCCGCCGTGTTCAGCAGTTCGCGGCGGCGCTCCGGGGACGCACTCGCCTGCGTCGTCGCCTTCTTGGCGCTGGCCTTCTGGGCGCTGGGCTTCTTGGCGGTTGGCTTCTTGGCGGTTGGCACCCGGACATTGTCGCTCCCCCGACGGACTCCACCCCCGCCCCGGCAGGCCCCGGACGGCATCCGTGCATCGCCGACGTCGGGGTATATGTTTCACGAGTAAAACATCTGCTAACCTTCCCCTGTGGGGAAACACGCCAAACCTTCAGGAAAGGGCAGACCTGCCGGCGAAACCGGAGAGACCGGGGAAAGAGGGACCACCGCGTTCGCCGGCGCGGTGCGCGCCCGTCCGCTGCCCCTCCGGAGCACCGTGCGGCTGCGCCGTCCCGTCGACATCTGGCACAAGCCGGCACTCAGCGCCGTCGTCGCCCTCGGGATCCCCGATGTGACCCTGCTCCTCCTGGACCGGCTGGATCTGATCCTCTACACCTCGGCCGGAGCGATGTGCGCCCTGTACGCGCATGGCCTTCCGTACGCCGCCCGCGCCCGCACCCTGCCGTGGGTGATGCTCGGGATGGTCGCCGGTCTCGGTGTCGCGCTGACCGCCGCGTCGCTGACGACCTCGACCGTGCTGCTCGTCGTCCTCGCCTCGTTGCTCGCCGCGGTGCACAAGATCGTCTGCGACGCGACGCGCATCGGCCCGCCCGGGAACCTCATCCTGACGTTCATCGCGGCGTCGGCGTTCTTCGTGCCCCAGCAGATCGGGCAGGTCCCGTTGCACCTCGCGCTCACCCTCGGCACCGGAGCGCTCGCCTGGCTGGTGTGCATGGCGCCGTCGCTGGTCAGTCCGCAGGGTCCGGAACGGATCGCCACCGCCCGCGCGCTGGAGGCCGCAGCCGGTCTGCTGCGTGCGGAGGCAGAGGCGGAGGCAGAGGCAGAGGCAGAGGCAGAGGCCGACGGTGCCGAACCGGCCGGGATCGCACAGGCTGGGGTCGCACAAGCGCGGATCGCACAGGCACGGCACACGGCGGCGGCTGCCGTGAACGCCGCATGGCACACGCTGTTCCTGGTCCCGGCCCGCACCCCGGAGAAGGCGACGGCGCGCGGCGGCCTCGAACGGCTCCTCGTACGCGCCGAATCGGCGTGGGGCGGGACCGGCCCCGGTGGCGAAAGGGAAACCGGTCAGGGCGCCGGTGCCGAGGCAGAGCAGCTCACCGGGTGGGCACGTGAGCTGCGATGCGGACGCGCGCTTCCCGAGGTCACGCTCTCCGTCGCCCAGGCCGACGAACTCGCCGGCATCGCGGTGGAGGCGGCCGCCACGGAGTCAGCGAGTACGGAGACGGCACATACCGGGACGGAGAGCGCCGGGGCCTGGAACGTCGGGACAGCGAGCGTCGGGACCGTGAGCTCCGAGGGAGTGGGTGCAGAGGCAGCGGGCGCGAGGTCTTCAGGGCACCAAGTCGTTTGCGGTGCAGGGGTGTTGAGGCGGCCCGCGCCGGGCGGGCCGCGGGGGCTGCGGGCGTTGCGGGCCCGGCTCGCGCCCGGCTCGCCGCTGCTGCCCATAGGCGCGCGGGTCGCCGTGGGGTGTGTGCTGGCGGGCTGGGCGTCGATGGCGGTCGGCGTCGGGCACCCGTACTGGGCGGTGGTGACCGCGGCCTCGATCTACCAGGCCAACACCACGCTCTCCTGGCAGCGTGCCCTGCAGCGCACGCTCGGCAATCTGCTCGGCCTGGTGCTGTTCGGCGCACTGCTGCCGCTGATCCATACCGGCCCGGTCGCGATGGTGGGCCTCGCGTTGGCCTTCCAGCTCGGCGCGGAGGCCTGGATCACCCGGAATTACTGGCTGGGCTCGGTATGCGTGACGCCGATGGCGCTGCTGCTCACCGCGTTCGGCACCCACCTGCCGGCCCGGACCCTGATCGCCGACCGCTGGATCGACACCGTGGTGGGCGCGGCCGTGGGCATGGCCTGCTGTGTGCTGGTCACCAACCGGCGGGCCACCGACCGTATCCACATCGCCCTGGAGCGGGTGGTGGCTGCCGAGTCCGCGGCGCACCGGCTCCTCGCGGCCGGGCCGGCGCCCGGCGCCGAGGGCGTGCGGGAGACCGGCTGGGCCCGCGACCGGCTGGCCGGGGGCCTGGTCGAGCTGCGCGAGGCGGTCGATGTCGCGGCCGGCGAATGGTGGCAGCGGGCGCTCCCGGAGGAGCGGATCGCGCTGGCCGAGCAGCGGGGGCACCGCGCCCTGTCGGGCCTGGTCGGCAGCGGGGTGACGTCCGCTCCTGCCGCCTGACCCCGGCGCGGACCAGGCCCGGAGCGCGGGCACAATTGGGGCCTACGGCAGTGTGGCCGAGAGGAGTGTGCGGGTGACCGAGGACATCGTCGCCGGGGTGCTGCGGCAGTGGCAGCAGGTGCTTCCCGGGCTGGACACCGGCCCGATGGCGGTGATCGGGCGGCTCAACCGCTGTTCGGCGCTGCTGCAGCAGGCGGCCGACGCCCCGCTGCGCCGGGCCGGGCTCACCCGCCCCGAGTTCGACATCCTCGGCACGCTACGCCGGATGGACCGCGAGCTGACCCCCGGCCGGGTCGCCCGGGAGACCTTCGCGTCCGGGGCCGCGGTGACCAAACGGGTACGGCAGCTGGAGGAGCGCGGGCTGATCGCTCGCCGGCCCGATGACCGCGACCGCCGGGTGGCACATCTGTCGCTCACGGACGAGGGCCGCGAGACGATCGACCGTCTGCTGCCGGAGCAACTGGCGTACGAGGCGGCCCTGCTCGACGGCATCGGCGACCAGCGGCAGGACGAACTCTCCACCGCGCTGGGTGAGTTGCTGGTGGTTCTGGAGGGACGGCTCGGCAGCCTGATGGACTGAGCACGGCGGTCCGGCGGGGCAGGCCGGCCCCCCGGGGCTGCCGGACGGACCCGGACCGGGCGGGAGGGCGGCGCCGTCGTGGGCGATGCGCCCTCATCCGACCCGTCGGACCCGTCCGACCCGTCCGGCGCTCAACCGATCCCCCAGCGCTCAACCGCCGCTCATTCCTTGGGGAACGGCTCGTCGCTCCAGCGGAACCACGCCGCGTCGTCCTCGATGTGCAGCAGGAACTCCGCCACCGGGCCCGCCGGGGCCACCAGGCGTACGCCCTCACTGGCCCGCGCGTAGGCGCTCTCCCAGGCCTCGATGTCGTCGTCAATGGTGTCGACGAGTGCGAGCTCGCGGGCGAAGTGCGGCCGCAGTTCCGCGAAGGCGGGGCCGGGCGCGAACCGCCCGTTCAGCCAGGGCCAGTCCGCTTCGGTGACGGTGATCTCACCGACCACTTCCGCGCCCCGCTCCACCCGCCAGGTCTCGCCGATGAACGGCATTGCCGCCTCCCCTTGTCGTGCGGTGACACGCGTGGCCGCCCCTGCGGCGGTGCGGGGCGGACGGTACGCGTGACGGTCGCTCGACAGGATCGCAGACGGCCGGCGGTGGCCGGTGGGACTTCGGCCAGGCCGGCGGCCCGCTCCCGTCAGGGTTCCAGACGGGCGATCCGGCCCCGTTCGCCGGCCGCCCAGCACCCCAGGTCGGGCGCGCAGTCGACGGTGTCGTACGAGCCGGTGCCGACGGTGTGCCAGGTGCGCCCGCCGTCGGCCGTCACATCGGTGCCGGTCGGGCCGACGGCCAGCGCGGCGCGGCGTGAGTACGGGAGCCAGGCGACGCCGGAGCGGTACTCCTTCGGGGGCGCGGCGGCCGCGGTCCAGGTCGCGCCGCCGTCGCCGCTGACCGCCCCGGCCCGCGGTGACGGCAGACCGGGCCGGAAGTCGCCGCCGACGGCGAGGCCGTGGGCGCGGTCGCGGAAGGCGAGCGCGAACACCCCGCGGGCCGGGTCGCCCGCCGGGACGGGCGTGTCGGTGACCGTCCAGGTACGGCCGCGGTCGGCGGTGTGCAGGACGCGGGAGGCGGCGGCGCCGCCGGTGGCGATCCAGGCGTCGTGGCTGCCGGCGGAGACCAGGCACTGGCCGGAGGCGGCGAACGCGGCCTCTCCCGGCTGCGCCGCCGGCATGCCGTCCGAGGGCAGCACCCGCCAACTGCGGCCGCCGTCCCCGGTGGACAGGATGCGGTAGCGGCCGTCGACCGGGTCGCTGAGCGCGATGCCGTGCCGGCGGTCGAAGAAGGTCAGGCAGTCGTAGAAGGCCCGCGGGTCGGTGTTGCGGAAGCTCTCGGTCCAGGTGGTGCCGCCGTCGTCGGTGCGGAAGACCCGCGAGGCCGTGCCCTCGCCGATCGCGAGGACGACGGCGTGGCGCGCGTCGGGCGCCTCGATGTCACGGAACTCCAGCGTCCGGGCGCCCGGTGGCGAGACATCGCTCCAGTGCCTGCCGCCGTCGCGGGTGCGCAGCACGGTGCCTTCGGTGCCGGCGGTCCAGGCGGTGGTCCGGCTGACGGCCGCCAGCCCGCGGAAGCGGGCGGTGCTGCCGCTGGGTTTGAGATGCCATCCGGCGTGCGGGAGGGAGGCGGCCGAGGGCGTGGCCGACGGTGCGCCGGGCGCCGGCCGGGCGCCGGCCGACGCGCTCACCGCCGCGCCGAGTGCGGCGACGGCGACCGTGACGGACGCCCAGCGCGCGGCCCGGCGCCGGAGCACGGGCCGCCCGGCCCGTCCCTGGCCGCCCCGGTCCGGCAGCCGCCCCTTACCGTCCGCCCCGCCGCGTCCGTACGCCCCGCGTCGCGCGCTCCGCACCCGCCCCACCCCGCTCAACTCCCGTGCGCCACACGCCCCTTGGGCACCTGGTATCGCGCAGGTCCCGCCGGGCGTCATTGCGCTGGAAGCTAGCCCAGCCCACCCCCGCAGTCCAGCCCCACCTGACCGGCCGGACCCGCCGGCCCGGCTCACGCAGTCCGGCCCGCGCACCCCCTCCAGGCCGTACGGAACGGCTGGATCAGGGGCGCGCGGGCCGGGCGGGTCGGTCAGGGGTGCTCAGCCGCGGCAGAGCAGGAATCCCATCACCTCGTGGAGCGCCGCCTCCGGGTCGGCCACCGGGCCCTCGGCCCGCCATGCCACGAATCCGTCCGGGCGGACGAGGACCGCGCCGCCGGGGTTCGTCCCGTGGATCTCGGCCCAGTCGCCGGCGCCGTCCGCCGGGGCCAGGTCGTCGTCCGGCCGGGTGCCGACGCGGTAGGCCTCGAGCGGTACGTTCCACCGTGCGGCGGCGCGCTCCGCGGCCGGCTGCCACACCGCGCCCTCGGCGTCGGTGAGCAGGACGAAGGACCGCTCGTAGAGGTCCAGCGTCGACAGCCGGACACCGGCGCGGTGCAGCCACATGTGCGGGGCACGGGTGCCCGGCTCGCCCGTCAGCCGCATCCGTTCGGGGACCACCGGCAGTTCGGGATCGGCGTCGACGACGGCGCCCTCCGGGTAGCAGTAGCCGAGGGCGACGGTGAGCACGCCGCTCTGCCGGCCGCCTCCGGTGGGGGCGTCGTATCCCGGGTGGCTGTGCTCGGCGGAGCGGGCCGAGGCGCGGGCGCTGGTCACACGGGCCACCGGCCGCCGCTCCGCCTCGTACGTCTCCAGCAGGGCGGGGCCGGCGGAGCCGTTGATGACGGCGGCGAGTTTCCAGGCGAGGTTGTGGGCGTCCTGGATGCCGGTGTTGGAGCCGAACGCCCCGGTGGGGGACATCTCGTGGGCGGAGTCGCCGGCCAGGAAGACGCGGCCCGCAGCGTATCGATCGGCGACGCGTTCCGCGGCGTGCCAGGGGGCCTTGCCGGTGATCTCGATGTCCATGCCGGGTACGCCGGTCGCCCGCCGGATGTGCTCGATGCAGCGGGTGTCGGTGAAGTCCTCCAGCGTTTCGCCCCGGTCGGGGTGCCAGGGGGCGTGGAAGACCCACTGCTCGCGGTTGTCGACCGGAAGCAGGGCGCCGTCGGCCTCCGGGTTGGTCAGGTAGCAGGCGATGAAGCGGCGGTCGCCCACCGCGTCGGCCAGCGCCGGTGCCCGGAAGGTGATGCTGACGTTGTGGAACAGGTCGCCAGGTCCGCTGCGGCCGATGCCGAGCTCCTCGCGCACGGGGCTGCGGGGGCCGTCGGCCGCGATGAGGTAGTCGGCGCGCACGGTGATGTGCTCGCCGGTCTCCCGGTCCTTCACGAGGGCGCCGACGCCGTCCCGGTCCTGGTCGAAGGACATCAGTTCGTGGGAGAAGCGCAGGTCACCGCCCAGTTCGCGGGCGCAGTGCAGCAGTACGGGCTCCAGGTCGTTCTGGCTGCACAGGCACCACCCGGCGGGGCTGAAGCGGGCCAGCCCGCCGCCCGGATCGATCTCCTTGAACAGCCACTCCTGGTCGTCGCCGGTGAGCGATCCGGCCTGCAGGATGCCGTGGTTGTCCGCCAGGACCGAGGCGGCCTCGCGGATCTGCGACTCGACCCCGGCCACCCGGAAGAGCTCCATGGTGCGGACGTTGTTGCCGCGACCGCGGGGGTGGCGGGAGGTGTCGGAGTGCTTTTCGACCAGCATGTGCGCGATGCCCAGGCGCCCCAGGAACAGCGAGGCGGACAGGCCCACCAGGGACCCGCCGACGATCAGTACCGGGACCCTGACTTCGGCCTGTGAATTCATGGCGTGCTCCAGCTCGAGCGGTGCGTACGGAAGGGGCACGTACGAGATGGAGTTTCCATGCCCGGCCCGGGCCGGCTTCGATCATGGTTCACCCGCATGGCCCAGAGAAATCGCGCCCCCTGCGGGTCTAGACCACGATCGGATCCGGGACGGCACCCCTCCGATTCCGGAGCCGGCCGCCCGACCACGGCGGGTCAGTCACTCGGATTGCACCGGCCACTGACGACGCACCAAAGGTGCCACCCCGGCCCGAAGGAGATGCGTAGAGGATGACAACGGTCTCGGAACGAATATCCCAGTCCGCTTTCGACGGCTCCAGAATCCGGGTCGTTCTTCTGCTGGACCTTCAAGACGGCGCCCAGAAGCGCTTCCTCGAAGCGTACGAGCAGCTGCGCAACCAGGTCGCGTCCGTGCCGGGCCACATCACCGACCAGCTGTGCCAGTCCATCGAGAACCCCTCGCAGTGGCTGATCACCAGCGAGTGGGAGAGCGCGCCGCCGTTCCTGGCCTGGGTCAACAGCGAGGAACACGTCGAGATGGTGCAGCCGTTGCACGGCTGCGTACGCGACACCCGGTCCCTCCGGTTCAGCGTGCTGCGGGAGACGTCGAACATCGCGTCGGCCACCCCCGAGCCCCCGAAGGGCAATCTCCAGGCCTCCCCCCGCGTCGGTGACGGAGTGGTGCGGCACGCACTGACCTTCACCGTCAAGCCCGGCAGCGAGTCGATGGTCGCCGAGATCCTGGCCGGCTACACCTCGCCGCAGTCGCAGGTCGACGACACCACCCGGCTGCGCCGCACCTCGCTCTTCATGCACGGCAACCGCGTCGTGCGCGCCGTGGAGGTGCAGGGCGACCTCGTCGCCGCGCTGCGCCATGTCTCCCGCCAGCCCGAGATCAGGGCGGTCGAGGAGGCCATCAACCCGTATCTGGAGCAGGACCGGGATCTCAGCGACCCGGATTCCGCGCGGGTGTTCTTCACCCGGGCCGCGCTTCCGGCGGTGCACCACGTGGCGGCCGGCGGCCCCGGACAGGGCGACGTACGGCGGCACGCGTTGTTCTACCCCGCCAAGGAGGGCTGCGGCATGGCGCTGGCCCGGTTGCTGGCGCGGCAGGACGAGCTGGCGGCGGACGACCCCCGCAGCCCGATCAGCGGCAGCACGGTCTTCCAGCGCGACGATGTCGTGGTCCGGCTCGTCGACCTCCGCGTCCCCCTGGAGAGCGAGCCCGTGTTCGCGCTCGGGGTACGCGGCCCGCGCAAGCTCGCCGTTCTGCGGCGGCTGCTCGACTCCGATGCGGCGGGTGGTCTGACGACCGACCGCGAGCTGGCCCACTTCCTCGCGCGCGCCGACATGGACCTGATCACCGACCGCCGGGCACCGGATTCCGACCACACGTGAGCCCCGCCCCGGCGTCACCGATCCCCCGATCCCCGTCGGTACCCCGCACTTGGAGGAACAGTCATGACCACGCACCGCCCACGCATCGTGGACCTCAGCGAGACCCAGCCCAACCGCCGCCGCGGAGGTGATCTGCGCGCCATGCTGACGCCCAGCGCGGTGGGTGCCACGAGCGGCTTCATGGGCATGGCACTCGTCCAGCCCGGGGAGCGCATCGGCGAGCACTACCACCCGTACTCCGAGGAGTTCGTGTACGTCGTCAACGGCGCACTGGAGGTGGATCTCGACGGAGTGGCGCACCCGATGCGCCCGGACCAGGGCCTGCTGATCCCCCCTCATGTCCGCCACCGCTTCCGCAACGTCGGGGACGTCGAGGCCCGCATGGTGTTCCATCTGGGCCCGCTCGCCCCGCGGCCGGAGCTCGGCCACGTGGACACCGAGGGCACGGACGACGCCGCGCAGGCGGGGCCCCCTGAACGAACGGAGCCGGTGTCATGACTCTGCGCGTGGCAGTCACCGGCATCGGCATCGTCGCACCCGGCGGGGTGGGCGTGCCCGCCTTCTGGGACCTGCTGTCCGCCGGTCGTACGGCGACCCGGGGGATCACCCTCTTCGACCCGGAGGGGTTCCGCTCCCGTATCGCCGCCGAGTGCGACTTCGATCCCGCGGCGCACGGCCTGAGCCAGGAACAGGTGGACCGCTCGGACCGCTACATCCAGTTCGCGCTGGTCGCCGCCGAGGAGGCACTGCGCGATTCCGGCCTGGACACGGAGGCGGAGGACCCCTGGCGTATCGGGGTGTCCCTGGGAACCGCGGTCGGTGGCACCACGCGCCTGGAGAAGGACTACGTCGCCGTCAGCGGCTCCGGGCAGCGGTGGGATGTGGATCACCGGCCGGCCGGGCGGCATCTGCAGCGGGCGTTCTCGCCCAGCTCGCTGGCGTCGGCCGTGGCGGAGCAGATCGGTGCCCATGGTCCGGTGCAGACCGTTTCGACGGGGTGCACCTCGGGCCTGGACGCGATCGGGTACGCGTTCCACTCGATCGAGGAGGGCCGGGTCGATGTGTGCGTCGCCGGCGCTTCGGACTCGCCGATCTCCCCCATCACCGTGGCCTGTTTCGACGCGATCAAGGCGACGTCGGCGAACAACGACGACCCGGCCCACGCGTCGAGGCCGTTCGACGCCCATCGCGACGGGTTCGTCATGGGCGAGGGGGGTGCCGTGCTCGTGCTGGAGGAGCTGGAGCACGCCCGCGCCCGGGGTGCGACCGTGCACTGTGAGATCCGCGGCTACGCCACGTTCGGCAACGCCTACCACATGACCGGTCTCACCCAGGAAGGCCTGGAGATGGCCGAGGCCATCAACCGCTCCCTCGGCCACGCCCGGGTCGACGCCTCGCAGATCGACTACGTCAACGCACACGGTTCGGGCACCCAGCAGAACGACCGGCACGAGACCGCGGCGGTCAAGCGGTCGCTGGGCGAGCACGCGTACAAGGTGCCGATGAGTTCGATCAAATCGATGGTGGGCCATTCGCTGGGTGCGATCGGGGCGATCGAGATCGTCGCGTGCATCCTGGCGCTCGCCCATCAAGTGGTGCCACCGACGGCCAACTACGAGACGCCGGACCCCGATTGTGACCTCGACTACGTCCCGCGGACGGCGCGTGCGCTGCCGCTCAGGTCGGTGCTGTCGGTGGGTAGCGGGTTCGGCGGTTTCCAGTCAGCGGTCGTCCTGACCAGACCGGGTGGGAGGGCACGATGAGCCCCCTGAAAGAACGTCGTTCCGTCGTCACGGGCATCGGAGTCATCGCCCCCAACGGGGTGAACTGCGAGGCCTTTTGGAAGGCGACCAAGGAAGGCATCAGCGTCCTGGACGTGGTGACGCGCGAGGGGTGTCAGAACCTGCCCCTGCGCGTGGCGGGCGAGGTCCGCGGTTTCGACCCGGGCGCGCTGATCGAGGAACGGTTCCTCGTCCAGACCGACCGGTTCACGCACTTCGCCATGGCGGCGGCCAACCTCGCGCTGGACGACGCCGGTATGGGCCGGGCCGACTACAACGGCTCACCGTTCGCGGTGGGCGTCATGACGGCGGCCGGGTCGGGCGGTGGCGAGTTCGGGCAGCGGGAGCTGCAACGGCTGTGGGGCCAGGGGTCCCGCTACGTCGGCCCGTACCAGTCCATCGCCTGGTTCTACGCGGCCAGCACCGGCCAGATCTCGATCCGCGGCGGCTTCAAGGGGCCGTGCGGGGTGGTGGCCAGTGACGAGGCGGGCGGCCTGGACGCGCTCGCGCATGCGAGCCGGACGATCACGCGCGGCACCGACGCCGTCGTGGTCGGTGCCGCGGAGGCACCGCTGGCGCCCTACTCGGTCGTCTGCCAGCTGGGGTACGAGGACCTCAGCACCTGCGACGATCCGGCCCGCGCCTACCGCCCCTTCACCCGTGGTGCCTGCGGCTTCGCGCCCGCCGAGGGCGGAGCGATGCTGGTGGTCGAGGAGGAGGAGGCGGCACGCGAGCGCGGGGCACGGGTGCGCGCCGTGGTCGCCGGGCACTCCGCGACCTTCACCGGGGCCTCCCGGTGGGAGGAGTCCCGGGAGGGGCTGGCCCACGCCATCCGGGGCGCGCTCGATGACGCGCGGTGTGCCCCCGAGGAGATCGACGTGGTGTTCGCCGACGCGCTCGGCGTACCGGCGGCGGACCGTGCCGAGGCGCTGGCGATCGCCGATGTCCTGGGCGGGCGTGCCACGCCTGTCCCGGTGACCGCGCCGAAGACCGGCACCGGCCGGGCGTACTGCGGTGCGCCGGTCCTGGACACGGCGGCGGCGGTGCTCTCCATGGAGAACGCCGTCATTCCGCCCACTCCCAATGTCGTCGACGTGTGCCATGACCTCGATCTGGTGACCGGCTGGGCCCGCCCGGCCGAGTTGCGGACGGCGCTGGTGCTGAGCCGAGGACTCATGGGGTCGAACGCGGCGCTCGTGCTGCGGCGCGGCACCGAGACCCCCTCGTGAGAAGGAGAGACCCCTCATGACTGTTCAACCCGCTCAACTGACCATCGACGAGCTGGCCTCGCTGATGAAATCGGCCGCCGGCGTCACCGTGGACCCGAAGGAAATGGCGAGCCGGCCGGACGCGACGTTCGCCGACTTCGGTCTCGATTCGCTCGGCCTCCTCGGGATCGTGGGCGAGCTGGAGAACCGGCACGGCCGCTCGATGCCGGATGACGCGGAGCGCTGCAAGACGCCACGCGACTTCATCGACCTCACCAACACCGCACTCGCGACAGGAGCTTGACATGCCCGGCCACACCGAGAACGACATCACCATCGCGGCCCCGCTCGACCTGGTCTGGAAGATGACCAACGACCTGGAGAACTGGCCGCAGTTGTTCAGCGAGTACGCGTCGGTCGAGGTGCTCTCCCGGGAGGGCGAGAAGACGACCTTCCGGCTGACGATGCACCCGGACGACAACGGCACGGTCTGGAGCTGGGTCTCGGAGCGGGTGACCGACCGCCAGGGGCTCACCGTGAAGGCCCGGCGGGTGGAGACCGGCCCGTTCGAGCACATGGACATCCACTGGCGGTACGCGGACACCCCGGGCGGTACGGCGATGTTCTGGACCCAGGACTTCGCGATGAAGCCCGAGGCCCCGGTCGACGACGCGGGCATGACCGCCCACATCAACCGCAACTCGCGCGTCCAGATGGAACTCATCCGGGACAAGATCGAACAGCGCGACCGCGAGCTCCGGTCCGCCCCCGTCACCCCCAACTGACGGCCCCGTCCGCGGCAACGAAAGGGATCTCCCGCATGCACCACGCTCTGATCGTCGCCCGGATGGCTCCGGAGTCGGCCACGGACATCGCCGAGGTGTTCAGCGCCTCCGACCGCACGGACCTGCCGCACCTGGTGGGTGTGACCCGGCGGAGCCTCTTCCAGTTCGGGGACGTGTATCTGCACCTCATCGAATCCGAGCGCCCGCCGGGGCCGGAGATCGCCAAGGTGACGGAGCACCCCGAGTTCCGTGCCATCAGCGACAAGCTGTCCGCGTTCGTCAGTCCGTACGACCCGGAGACCTGGCGCGGGCCCAAGGACGCGATGGCCCGCCAGTTCTACAGCTGGGAGCGGGACGGCAACCGCTGAGCGGTCCGCACGACAGGGCGCCCGCCGGGGATCTCCCCGGCGGGCGCCCACGCGTGTGGCCGCTCAGCGGTCCTCGGTCACGCGGGGACGGTGCATTCGAAGGCGTGCAGGTAGGCGTTGACCGGCATGATGTCGCCGACGACCAGCCCGGCCGCGGTCATCCGGCTGATCAGGCTCTCCTTGGTGTGCTTGGCCCCGCCGACGTTCAGGAGCAGCAGCAGGTCCATGGCGGTGGTGAACTTCATCGAGGGGCTGTCGTCGACGAGGTTCTCAATGATCACAACCCGGGCGCCGGGCCGGGCGGCCCGCATGACGTTGCGCAGCGTCCTGCGCGTGCTGTCGTCGTCCCATTCCAGGATGTTCTTGATGATGTAGACGTCCGCCTGTACGGGGATGTCGTCGCGGCAGTCGCCGGGGATGATCGCCACGCGATCGGCGAGCGCACCGCCGTCCAGCAGCCGCGGGTCCGCCTTGGCCACGACGGTGGGCAGGTCGAGCAGGGTGCCCTCGATACCGGGATGCTTCTCCAGCAGGCCGGCGAGGACGTGTCCCTGACCGCCGCCGATGTCCACGACGGAGGACACTCCGGTGAGGTCGAGGAGGTCGGCGACGTCCTGCGCCGACTGCCGGCTCGATGTGGTCATGGCCCGGTTGAAGATCTGGGCGGAGTCCCGGGCGTCCTGGTGGAGATAGTCGAAGAAGCCCTTGCCGTAGAGGTCGTCGAAGACGCTGCGGCCGGAGCGCACGGCGTCGTCCAGCCGCGGCCAGGCCTCCCAGGTCCACGGTTCGGTGCACCACAGGGCGATGTACCGCAGGCTGTCGGGGGCGTCGTCGCGCAGCAGCCGGGACATGTCGGTGTGCTCGAACTTCCCGCCCTCGGTCTCGGCGAAGACGCCGTAGCAGGAGAGCGCGCGGAGCAGGCGTTGCAGGGGGCGTGGTTCGGTGTTCACCGCGATGGCGAGTTCGTCGGCGGTGACGGGCTTGTCGCCCAGGGCGTCGGCCACGCCGAGTCTGGCCGCGGCGCGTACGGCCGCGGCGCAGGCGGCGCCGAAGACGAGTTCGCGCAGTTGCATGGCCGGCTGGGGGGTGGAACTCACGGTGGTCATTCCGTCTCGTTTCTCCTGGTGAGGGTACGCACGCCGGTCAGCACTTGCCGGCATTCACCGATGTCCGGCAGACGTTGCGGACGAATCGGTTGCCCTTGCCGGTGTCCCGGTTGGCCAGGTCGGCCGGCTTGTTGCGGACGACCACGTTGTCGCTGATGACATTGCGTTCGTTGAGCGCGTTCACGAAGCTGTGGAAGAGGACGACGCCCCCCGAGAGCGGGGACTTGCCGACGTTGTCGCGGATCAGATTGGCCTGGACGAGGGTGTCCTCGGCGCCGGTGAGGACGATCCCCGAGCCCTGCAGGAAGGGCAGCCGCTTGGTCGCGGGGCAGTACTTGTTGTTCTTGGAGACGTCGTTGTGGCGCACCGTCAGGGCTCCGGCCCGGGGGCGCGATTCGTCGCCCACGATGAACACTCCGCCGCAGTTGCCGGTGACGACGTTGTAATCGAGCGTCAGGTGGCGGGCGCGCCGGACGGTGATACCGATCCGGTTCTGGGAGAGCCGGTTGCCGCTGAGCACGGTGCCCCGGGTGTCGATGGCGCCGCCCTCCTCGTCGACGGTGTTCGCGACCATGAGGCCGGAGTCACCGCTCCCGGTGACGGTGTTGTCCCGGAAGACGGCCCGGGTGGACTTCTCCTGCGCGAGGCCCCATACGCCGTTGTCGCGCGCGGCCACCTCGCGCACGCTCAGCCGGTCGGTCTCCGAGGCCCACAGGCCGTTCTTCTTGAAGCCCTTCAGGGTCAGGGAGCGTACGGCGACGTTCTTGAGGCGGTGGCCCGCGCTGCCGAGGACGCAGATGCCGTTGCCGCTGGTGGCGCAGGAGTTCTGGGCGGCCCGGGTGCCGGCCGGCGGCAGGATCACGGTCCTCCGGCCGGCTCCGGTCAGGGTCAGGCCCGACTTCTTGATCAGGACGCTTTCCCGGTAGGTGCCGGGGGCGACGTAGAGGGTGTCCCCCGGTCCGGCCGCGTCCACGGCCTTTTGGATCGACTCCCCCGGGTGGACGACGTGTTTGTCCGCGGCGCCGCTGGACGGTGCCGCGGCAAGCCCTGTGACCAGGGCTGTTCCGAGGCACAGCACGGCCTTCAGCTCTCGTTTCATGAGGCGAAGCTATGGGCGATCGCCGGCGCTCGCCACATGTGGTAACCCGATGACGACGCTGAGTGCACGGCGCAGCTTTCCGGCGCGGCTCCCGGACCGCCGTCAGGCCCGCGTCACACCGGGTTCGGTGGCCGGTCCGGGTCGCTGCCCGGCTGGGCGCCGGACGGCTCGGGTTCGGCGGCCGGGGCATCGGCCGGCCCGTCCGGCACCGCCTCCGCCAGGAGCATCGCGAGGCTTGCCGGCAGCAACCACGGGCGGAGACGGGGATCGGTCATGGCAGGCCAACGCCGCGAGGAGGCCGGACGACACCCGGTGCGGCCGGTAAATCGTCCTTTCGGCCGAGCGGGTGTGGCCGGCCGGGCGACCCGGCGCCCGCGCCGCACCCGTCTCGCTCCCCTCCCTTGTCTCACCCATCTCCCCCGCCTCCCCGGGCACAAGGACCACAACCTCACCGCCATCAGAGCGTCGTGACACAGCTCACGCAGGATGCCGATGCACTGGCGTCCCGCCCCGTCCGTCCTACTCGGCGTAGAGGCAGAGGATCCGCACCGAACGCAAGGGAACCGGCGATGTCCACCGTCATCGACCAAGCCGTCCAGGCCCGTCTCATCGCGACGGCGCCGCGCTCGCGCACGATTCCGGCGGCCCTGCGCTACGACCGCGCCGATCCGTACGCGGTGCGGGTGGTGTTCCCGCCGGCCGCCTCCCTCGACGGGGCCGAGGTGGAGTGGACGTTCGGCCGCGAACTCCTGCAGGAGGGGCTGCGGCAGTCGTCCGGCGCGGGCGATGTGACGGTCCGGCCCCACGACCCCGACACGACCGTGATCGAGTTCCACACCGCCGACGGGACCGCGAGGGTGCACTTCGACGCGCGGGACCTGCTGCGCTTCCTGGCGTGCAGCTACGGGCTGGTGGCCAGGGGCGGCGAGGGCCGGCACCTGGACGTGGACGGCGACCTCGCCGCGCTGCTGCGCGAGGCGTAGCCGTCGAGCCCCGCCCCTCGCTACCCGCGGCCCGTGGCGCCCGGCGGCTCCGCGGTGCCGAACAGCTGCGCCAGGTGCAGATCGAGGAGCCGTAGCGCCCCTTCCGGGCTGTGCACCTCCAGCAGGACGTAGGAGGCCAGGCCGTCGACGAGGCTGATCAGCAGCATCGCCTCGTCCTCGGTGGCGCGCTCCGGGGCGAGTTCGCCGCGTTCGGCGGCCCGCCGCAGCTGGTCGGCGAAGAAGGCCCGCAGCTTGGGCGTGCCGTCCCTGGCCTCGGCGCGCAGCGCCTCGTCGTGCACGGCGCGGGCGAAGTAGGCGGCGCCGACGAGCGTCCCGATGCGGCTCTTCTCGTCCAGCGGCAGCAGGCCCGCCAGGCAGGCGCGCAGGATGACGCGCGGTGAGGGCTCCTCGGCCAGTGTCTCGATGCGCTCGCGGATCCGCTGCTCGGCGAGCGCGCTGATGCGCCTCAGGGCGAAGGCGAGCATCTCGTCCTTGGTGCGGAAGTAGTGCTGGAGCCGGCCGAGCGAGATTCCGGCCTCGGCGGCCACCTCGCGCAGGCTCGCGCCGTCCAGGCCGCGGGTGCTCGCGATCCGCCAGAGCGCCTGGGAGATCTCCTCGCGCCTGGCTTCGTGGTCCACCTTCTTGGGCATCGGCGGCCGCTCCTTCACTGTGCCGAGGGGCTTCCGCCGGGCGGTCACCACCGCTGTGCTGAGGGGCTCCCGTCGAGGCGGCAACCGTTTTACAAGTCGCTTGTACCGTTATAACGTACAGGCATTCAATACAGTTGACTTGGAAACCGGTGACCCTCATGCCCGAGCACGCCGCCCCGCTCCTGCGGCCGCCCCGCCATCGCGTCGATCCCCGCGCCCGCCGCTGGTGGACCGTCCAGGCACTGCTGACACTGAGCGGTCCGATGCTGTGCACCGCCGTCGCGATGGCCGTGCTCGCGGTGCTGTTCTTCCCCGGCGCGCTGCCGTGGCTGGGGCCGTTGCTGCTGGTGGTGCTCGTGCTGCCGGCCGTCGGCTATCTCCTCGTCATGCCGCGGTGGCGGTACTCCGTGCACGCCTGGGAGCTGGGCGGCCGGGCGGTGTACGCGGCGAGCGGCTGGTTCCGGCAGAAGCGGCGGATCGCCCCGCTGTCCCGGGTGCAGACGGTGGACACCGTGCGCGGCCCGATACAACGGCGGTACGGCTTGGCGACGGTGACCGTCACCACCGCGTCCACGGCGGGCGACATCAAGATCGCGGGACTCTCCGACGCGGACGCCGAGGAGCTGTCCCGGCGCATCGGCGAGGCCGCCCAGGACGTGCCGGGGGACGCCGCATGAGCAGCCCCGCACACCTCCGCGAGGCAGCGGCCCTCGCCGATCCGCCCCCGTGGCGCCGGCTGGACCCGCGCACCCTCCTCGTGCACTGCGGCTGGATGGCGGCGCCGCTCGGCTCGCTGGCGCTGACCGCGCTGGCCACCGGCGGCCGGATCACCACCGGGGCCTGGATCACGCTCGCCGCCATCGCCGCCTCGTTCGCCGTCGTCACGCTGATCGGCCTGGTCCGCTGGGCCCGTACGGACTTCCGGGTCACCCACGACTCCCTCGACGTACGGAGCGGGCTGCTGACCAGGCGGCTGCGCAGCATCCCGCTGCACCGCATCCGCACCGTCGACCTGACGGCCACTCTGCTGCACCGGCTGCTGGGCGTCACGGTGCTGCGGGCCGGCACGGCGGGCTCGGGCGCCGGCGAGCTGTCGCTGGAGGCGCTGACGGCACAGGCGGCGGACCGGCTGCGGACCGAACTGCTCGCCCACGCCGACACCGAGGCGGCCACCAAGGACCCGGTGCTGGCCAGGATCACCTGGCGCTGGCTGCGCTACGCACCACTCACCTTCTGGGTCATCGGCGGGGTGTTCGCCGCGGCCGGCGCCGCCTACCGCACGCTGGACGGCATCGGTATCGAACCGTGGAAACTCGGCTTCGTGCAGCGGGCGTTCACCGAATTCGGCGCCGGCATGCTGTGGCTGACGGTCCCGGCCGTAGTGCTCGGCATCGTCGCGCTCGGTTCGGCCGGTGCGGTCGTCCTCTACGTCGAGGGCTGGTGGAACTACGTCCTGGAGTGGAGCGACCCCCGCACCCTGCGGGTCCGCCGCGGATTGCTCACCACCCGGTCGGTGACCGTCGAACGGGCCCGGCTGCGGGGCGTGCTGCTGCGTGAGCCGCTGCTGCTGCGGGCCGGCGGCGGCGCCACGGTCGGCGCGGTGGCGGGCGGCCTCGGCAACCGCGAGGAGAACCGCAAGCGCAGCGTGCTGCTGCCGCCCGCGCCGCGCCGCGAGGCGCTACGGGTGGCGAGCGGCGCCCTGCGCTCCCCCTTCCCCGACGGCGCGCGGACACCGCATCCGCGCGGCGCCCTGCGCCGGCGGCGGGTGCGCGCCCTGGTGTGGGTGGTGCTGCCGGGCACCGCCCTCCTCGCGGGCCTCGGCGCGGCGTTCACACCCGTCCTGCTGCACTGCGCCTGGGCGTACGCGCTGGTCTCGACGCCGGTGGGGCTGTGGCTGGCGCGGGACGCGTACCGCAACCTGGGGCACGGGGTGCGCGGCCGCTATCTGATCGCCCGCTCGGGCACCTTCAGCCGCGACACCCTGGCGCTGGAGCGGGAGGCCGTCGCCGCCTGGACGTTCACCACCTCACCGTTCACCCGGCGGGCCGGACTGGTCACGCTCACCGCCGCGGTCGCCGCCGGAGAGGACGGCTACCGCATCCCGGACCTCGACGCGGGCAGCGCCCCGGCCTTCGCCTCGGCGGTGGCCCCGGGAATCCTGGAGGAGTTCCTGGCGCCGCCGCCCCCGACGGGCGGGTAGGGCGCGGGTGCGTGGGCACGGCAGCCCGGTCCGGGCCCCCGTCGGCTACCCCGAATCGCCTCCGGGATCCACGACATGACGCAGATCACACCCCCCTCGCGTGCACTACGGGCCCCGGTCCGTCGTCCTAGTGGACGAGCCGTGCCCATGAACCGACAGCCGTGAGGGAGCAGCCGCGATGCCACATGTCATCGACCAAGCCGTCCAGGTCCGTCTCATCGCGACCACGCCCGGTCCGCACGCGGTGCCCGCGGTGCTGCACTACCAGCCGGCCGACCCGCTGGCGGTGCGGATGTCCTTCCCGCCGGAGATCTCCCTGGACGGCGCGGCCGTGGACTGGGCGTTCGCCCGCGAACTGCTCGCCGAGGGGCTGCACTCACGCACCGGACGGGGCGATGTGCGGGTCCGTCCGGCGGGCCCGGACCGCACGGTGATGGAGTTCCACGCGGACGAGGGCATCGCCATGGTCCAGCTGCGGACCGCCGACGTCCGGCAGTTCCTGGCGCGCTCCTACGAAGCGGTGCCCGCCGGTTGCGAGCAGACGCATCTCGACGTCGACCGCGGCCTCGCGGAGCTGTTCGGCGCGGCGTGAGCCGCAGCGGGCGGGCCGATGATGTGCGGCGGCCCGCCCGATGCGGCTCACTCCCCTCAGCGCTGCGGGAAGCCGAAGCCGTATCCCTGCTGCCGCATCCACGGCAGCAGGCGGTCCAACGCCTCGACGGTCAGGGCACGGTTGCCACCGCCGTCGTGGAAGAGAACCGTCGGCCCGTTGGACAGTTCGCCCCGTACGGTCGAATCGATCGCCTGCACGCTGCCGCTCTCGAAGTCCTTGCTGTCGACGTTCCAGCCCAGCGGGCGCATGCCCACTCCGGCGGCGAGCTTCCGGCTGTAGGGGGTGAACGCGCCGCCGGGGGCGCGGTAGTACGCGACCTTCGCGCCGCCCGCCGCGTCCTCGATCATCTTCCGGGCCCCCAGGATCTGCTGCGACTGGTAGTCCTGCGGCCGGTGGTCCATGGCGGTGTTGTGGTCGGTGGTGTGGTCGCAGAGTTTGTGCCCCGCCGCCACGACCTGCCTGACCATGTCCGGGTGGGCCGCGGCCTGCGGTCCGATCATGCAGAACACCGCCTTGACGTCGTGCTTCTTGAGCACCGCCAGCACCTTCGGCGTCCAGAGGGGGTCCGGGCCGTCGTCGATGGTGATGTTGAGGCTGCGGCCGGGGCGGTCGGAGGCGTGCACGATGGACGCGTCGACCTTGGCCGTCGCCGGCGACCCGGCCCCCTGCGCGGTGTCGGCACTGGCCGTGGTGGCGGCACCGGACTGGGTGAGGGCGAGTACCCCCACGACCGCGAGCGACGCCACCGCCGCCGTGGCCACCCCGATGATCCCGCCCTCGATGCCGAAGCGCCGTGCCATGTGTGTCCCGTCCCTCGTGTGCGTACCGTGCGGCGGCGTTCGCGCTGCGCGCGTGCCGCCCTGCACCACGACAGATGCGCGGGATTCCGGGCAGGCTGCTCCTGTTACGGATCCATCATGAAAGTCTTTGATACTGGGCCCATGCCACGTGTACTTCTGATCGAGGACGACGCCGCCGTACGGGACGGGGTGAGTCTCGCGCTCCGGCGGCGCGGCCACGAGGTGGCGGCCGCGGCGAGCGGCGAGGAGGGCCTGGAGATCCTGCCGGGCGTACGACCGGACATCGTCCTGCTGGACCTGATGCTCCCCGGCAAGGACGGCTTCGAGGTCTGCCGGCTGATCCGCGCCGAGCGGCAGCTGCCGATCATCATGCTCACCGCCCGCGGCGACGACCTGGACGTGGTGCTCGGACTGGAGGCGGGGGCCGACGACTACATCGTCAAACCGGCCCGCGGCGAGGTCCTGGAGGCCCGGATCCGTGCCGTGCTGCGCCGCACCGCGCTGCCCGCCGACGGCCAGCCGGCCACCGCCGAGCCGGGCCCCGCCCCGGTCGAGACCTACGGCGAACTGGCCATAGACCGCGCCGGTCTGGTCGTCGCGAAGGCCGGCGCGGACCTGGCGCTGGCCCCGTCGGAGATGAAGCTGCTGCTGTTCCTGTCCGCCACCCCCGGGCAGGTCTTCAGCCGCCAGCAGCTGCTGGAACACGTCTGGGAGCACAGCTATCACGGTGACGCCCGGCTGGTGGACGCGTGTGTCATGCGGCTGCGGACGAAGATAGAGGACACCCCGCGCAGCCCCCGCTACGTCCAGACCGTGCGCGGCTTCGGTTACCGCTTCGGGCCGCTGTGAGCCGCTTCGGCCGCCTGCCGCGGAGCCTGACCCGCCTGCGGACGGTCGACCGCCAGCCGCTGCGCGGGCTGCGGGCCCGGCTGGTCGTCGCGTTCCTGCTGGTGGCCGCCGTCAGCGCGCTGACCACGGCGGCGCTGACCTACCGTGAGGCCCGTAACGCCATCCTGCAGCGTTCCCAGGACATCGCGGTCAACGACCTCCGGGCGCAGATCAATTCGCTGGCGCCCGAGCTGCAGGTGCCGCCCTCCCAGGCGGACCTGGACTCCTTCCGGGTCCAGCTGGAGCGGTCCGGCAAGTCCCGCGACTGGGACATCTCCGTGCACTACAGCGGTGTCCCGGAGAGCACCGAGGGCGGACTGCGGCGCAGCGTGGCGATACCGTCCGAGCTCCAGGAGTCGGTCGAGAAGCGCCATGTGCCGGCCTTCCAGCGAGTCGACCGGGCCGGCGCCCCCTGGCTGCTCATCGGTGTTCCGGTGCGCCAGTCCGACGGCGCGGCCTCCGCACTGTCCGTGTACGCCCAGCTGCCGCTGCACGCCGAGGAGGCCAATGTCGAGGCGCTGGTGTCCGCCGCGCAGCGGGGCGCGCTGCCGGTGCTCGCGCTCGCCGTGATCCCGGCGCTGTTCGCGGCGCGGGGGGTGCTGCGGCCGGTGCGGGGTCTGCGGCAGGCCGCCGGGCGGATCGCGGAGGGCAAGCTGGACACCCGGCTGGAGGTGAAGGGCACCGACGAACTGGCCGATCTGTCCCGGACGTTCAACGACATGGCGGCGAGGCTGGAGGAGAGCATGGCCGACCTGCGCCGGCTGGAGGCCAACGCCCGGCGCTTCGCCGCCGATGTCTCGCACGAGCTGCGCACCCCCCTGGCGGCGATGTCCGCGGTCACCGACGTGCTCGACGAGGACGCGGGGTCCCTCGATCCGGACACCGCCTCGGCGGTCCGGCTGATCAGCCAGGAGACCGGGAAGCTGGCGCGGATGGTGGAGGACCTGATGGAGGTCTCCCGCTTCGACGCGGGCGCCGCCTCGCTGCATCTGGACGAGGTGGACGTCGCCGAGACCATCCGTAAGACCCTGCAGGCCAGGGCCTGGCAGAAGCGGGTGGCCACGGAGCTGCCGGCGGACGTGCGGGCCCGGCTGGACCCGCGCCGGCTGGACGTGGTGGTCGCCAACCTGGTGGGCAACGCCCTGCACCACGGCGGGGAGCCGGTCCGGGTGCTGCTGCACTCCCCCGCGCCCGGGGCGGACCGGCTGCTGATCGAGATCGCCGACAGCGGTCCCGGTATCGACCCCGACGTCCTGCCGCATGTCTTCGACCGCTTCTACAAGGCGGACTCGGCCCGCGCCCGCTCGGAGGGCAGCGGTCTGGGGCTGGCCATCGCGATGGAGAACGTCCGGCTGCACGGTGGGACGCTGCACGCCGCCAACTCCGCCGAGGGCGGCGCGGTGTTCACCGTCGATCTGCCCCTGCACCGCGCCGGAACGGCCGGTGAACGGGACGAGGAGCCCGTCAAGGAGGCCGGCCGGGACGAGACGGAACCCGCCGCCGGAAAGGAGCACGACGCATGAGGGCGCAGGCCACATCCGCGACCCCGCCCGCCGCCGGCCGGTCCCGGCGGCTGGTGCCGGCCGGTCTGCTGGCCGCCGCGCTGGCCGGTGCGTCGGCGGGCTGCGGTATCGCCCCCACCGACGTCATCGACGCGGGCGCCCCGGCCGTCGGGGTGAAGGCACCGGGCCAGCCCGAGGCCGATGTCCAGCTGTTCTTCTACGGGCCGTCCGGGCTGCGCTCGGCGACCCGGCCGGCCAAGGCCCCGGTCGACCCGGAGCACGCGATCGAGCTGCTGATGAGGGGCCCGAACCACGCCGAACGGCAGCGCGGGCTCTCCAGCGTGCTGCCGGAGTTCCCCGGCAGGCTGACCGCCGATGCCGCGGAGGGCGCGGTCGTGATCGGCCTGCCGATGAACGCGAAGCTGCTGGACTCCGCCTCGCTGAACCAGCTGGTGTGCACCGCGGCCAACGCCCGCGTCCCCGGGAACAAGCCGCCGGGGCAGGTCGCCGTGACGCTGTCGGGCGACAGCGTCCGCGTCGGCCCGATGGTCTGCGGCGGCAACAACGCCTTCCCGGTGGTCCAGCCGAGCCCCACGCCGTGAGCCCGGCGGCCGCGGCGTGACCGGCCCCGGCCGGGGCCCGCCGCGGCCGCGCTACGGTGAACACAGGCACCCGCGTGCCGTGCGGACCGGCCGGCCCCGAACCCGGGAGACTCGTGATGACCGAGCGCAAACCCCCTGGCGTCGACTTCGAGAGCTGGATCGACAGGCAGATCCGCGAGGCGTCGGAGCGGGGTGACTTCGCGAACCTCAAGGGCATCGGGAAGCCGCTCCGCCACCTCGACCAGCCGTATGACGAGCTGTGGTGGATCAAGGACAAGATGAGCCGCGAGGACCTCTCCTACCTCCCGCCGACGCTGGTCCTGCGCAAGGAGGCACAGGACGCGCTGGAGACAGCGCGCCAGGCCCCCACCGAGGCCTCACTGCGCCGCATCCTGACGGCCGTCAACGGCCGGATCCGCGAGGCGATCCGTGCTCCCCTCGAAGGTCCGCCGCTCCGGCTGTCGCCCTTCGACATCGACGAGATCGCCCGCGAATGGCGGCAGCGGCACGGACGGTAGCGGGCCGGCACGGCCACCCGGTCAGCGCGCCGGCCCCAGCCGTACGCGCAGGAACCGCGGCCGGTAGAGATCCACATTGCCGTTGAGCCGCGCGTCGGGCGGGACACCGGGCGGACCGATCCAGTTGATGTCGTAGCTGAGCAGCAGCCGTCCGGACGCGGTGAACTCCGGGTGCGCCTGGGGGTTGTAGGCGGTGATGTGGCGGGGGCCGTCGCCGGACGGTCGGGGTGGCACGATGCGGCCGTTCGGGCCGTGCCAGGGGCCCTGCGGCGAGCAGGACCAGTAGCTGGTGAAGGCGTTCATCCCGGCGGTGCCCGCGCCCCCGGTGGCCGTCGTGATCAGCACCCACGCCGCGCCGTCGCGGACGACGGTGAAGGCGCTGCCGACCCCGCGGCCGCCACCCGCCGCGAGCACCGGTACCGCGCTGCCGGCCCGCCGCCGCCAGCGCTCCCCGTCCCAGAAGCGCCAGTCCGCGCGGCGGGCGAGTCGCCCGGCCGGGACCCGGGCGAGGTAGGCGCTGGAGGCCGGTGTCCGGGGCCGGTCGTCGCCGCCGAAGACGTAGGTCCAGCCGCCCGCGGAGGCCGTCGCGGCGCCGTAGAGGACCCGCCGCCCCGGGTCGGTGACGGAGGCCTGGCCGACGACCTCGGTGATGCCCTCCAGGCGCAGGCCGGGCAGCGAGAGGGTGGCGACCTCGGTGCTGCGGGGCACGCCGAAGGCCCACGGCCCCGTTCCGGGGGCGCGGTTCCACAGCAGGACCCGCACGACCTTCCGGGGCGAGCCGGGGGTGCGGGACTGCACGCTCGCCCGGACCGGCCAGCGCCAGCCGCCGCCCGCCGGGTCGGGGAAGAACGCTCCGGGTGCCTGACCGGCGCCGCCGCCGGTCAGGGTCCGCTCCAGTCGGCCCGAACGGGACATCACCACGGCGGTGTTGTGCCGGAGGTAGGGGGTGCTGCCCGTGTCGGACGTGCGCCGGCCGTAGGGCTCGCCCAGCGGGCCGGGCGGCGGGTGGATCCGGTCCAGATAGGTGTCGGAGAAGAGCCAGAGGGTCCTGCCGTCGGGCAGCCGCACCGAGTGGGTGCCGTCGCCGCCGGTCCAGTCGTCGACCCGGGTGTTGTCATTGCCGTAGCGGGCGAATTCCCCGGTGACGGCGGGCTCGGCCGACCAGGAGGCGACCGTCCGTCCGGAGCAGGCAGCCGCGCCTCCGGGGCCGGGACGTGGCTGCGCCTGGACCGCCGGGGCGGCGAGGGCGGCCAGGGCGACGAGGGACGAGAGCGATGCGGCGACGGCGGTGCGGCGGGTGATCGGCGGCCTGGACATTCCGCTCCTCGGTCGGGGGCCGCGCCCACCGTAGCCAAGGCGGCGACGCGCCCGACGCGCCGCGCGCAAGATCACCTCACGCCGGAATGTCGCCCTGAATACGGACAAACACGAGGTCAACGAGTGCAAGGTCACAGCTGGAGCCCCTGCTCCGGCTAACGGTCGTTCGCCTAGCCTGCTGCCATGACCGCCGAGTCCCCCGAACTCCCCCTGGCCGCCGCATTCCCGGACGCGGACCGAGAGCAGTGGCAGCGCCTCGTCGAAGGCGTGCTGCGCAAATCGGGCGTCACAGAGGCAGCGGGCGCCGCCGCCGAGGACGCGCTCGCCACCGAGCTCCAGGACGGAATCCGCATCCGCCCGCTGTACACCGCCGAGGACCACACGGCCGCCCTGGGCCACCCCGGCTTCCCGCCCTTCGTACGGGCCGGACGCCCCGAAGGCACGACCGTCTCCGGCTGGGACGTACGCCAGCGCCACGAGCACACCGATCCGCAGCGCGCCAACGAGTCGGTGCTCGCCGATCTCGAAAACGGCGTCACCTCGCTCTGGCTGACCGTCGGTGACGGCGGCGTGCCGGTGACCGGGCTGGCCGAGGCGCTCAAGGGCGTCTATCTGGACCTGGCCACCGTGGTACTGGACGCGGGCGCCGATTTCGCCACCGCGGCCGAGGAGTTGCTGCGGCTGTACGCCGCGTCCGGTGTTCCGGCCGGCGAGGTGGCCGGGAACCTGGGCGCCGACCCCCTCGGGCTGGTGGCACGTACCGGCGACGACGGCGGTCTGCGCACCCACCTGGACGCGGCCGCCCGGCTCGCCGTGCGCTGCGCGGCCGAGGCACCCGGTCTGCGGACGCTGGCCGTCGACGCGCTGCCGTACCACGAGGCGGGCGGCTCCGCCGCCGAGGAGCTGGGCGCTTCGCTGGCCACCGGTGTCGCCTATCTGCGCGAGCTGACCGCCGCCGGGCTGGACGTCGACGCGGCCGCGGCGCAGCTGGAGTTCCGCTACGCCGCCACCGCGGACCAGTTCCTGACCATCGCCAAGCTGCGCGCGGCCCGGCGCCTGTGGGCGCGGGTGGCCGAGGTGTGCGGCGTCTCCCCCGCTGCCGCCGCGCAGCGTCAGCACGCCGTCACCTCCACGGTGATGATGACCCGTCGGGACCCGTGGGTGAACATGCTGCGCACCACGGTCGCCGGGCTGTCCGCCGGCGTGGGCGGCGCGGACGCGGTGACGGTGCTGCCGTTCGACGCCGCGCTGGGTCTGCCCGACGCGTTCGCCCGGCGGATCGCCCGGAACACCCAGTCCGTGCTGCTGGAGGAGTCGCACCTGTCGAAGGTGATCGACCCGGCGGGCGGCTCCTGGTACGTCGAGCAGCTCACCGACGAGCTGGCCCGCGCGGGCTGGGCGTGGTTCCAGGAGATCGAGGGCGCCGGCGGCCTGGCCGCCGCGCTGCGCTCCGGCCTGATCCGCGAACGGCTCGCGGCCACCTGGCAGCGCCGCTCACAGGACCTCGCCCGGCGCCGTGAACCGATCACCGGCGTCAGCGAGTTCCCGCATCTCGCGGAGCCCGCCGTACACCGCGATCCGGCACCCGCCCCGGTCGGCGGTGGCCTGCCCCGGGTGCGCAGGGACGACGCGTACGAGACGCTGCGCTCGCGTTCCGACGCCCATCTGGCGGCCACCGGTGACCGGCCGAAGGTCTTCCTCGCCGCGCTGGGACCGGTCGCCACGCACACCGCGCGGGTGGCGTTCGCCGCCAATCTCTTCCAGGCGGGCGGGATCGAGACGGTGCAGGAGCCGGCGTCGGTGGACGCGGAGTCGGTGGCGGAGGCGTTCACCCGTAGCGGTGCGCGGATCGCCTGCCTGTGTGCGGGCGACGCGGTGTACGGCGAGCAGGCGGCGGCCGTGGCGGCCGCGCTGAGGTCGGCCGGTGCACTGCGGGTGCATCTGGCCGGCAAGCCGGGCGAGCGCCGGGAGGAATACGTACAGGCCGGTGTGGACTCCTTTGTCTTCGCGGGCTGCGACGCGGTCGAGGTGCTGTCCTCGGCCCTGGACGTCATGGAGGTGGCGTGATGGACAAGACGACGCAACAGGCGGGCGCCATCCCGGACTTCAGCACGGTCGAGCTGACGGACCCGAAGACGGCGGCCGGCGCGTCCGACGCCGGGCAGTGGGCCGAGGCGGTGGCGGAAGCCACCGGCAAGGGCGTCGAGGACCTGACCTGGGAGACCCCGGAGGGCATCGACGTCAAGCCGCTTTACACCGAGGAGGACCTGGAGGGCCTGGACTTCCTGGGCACCTACCCCGGCATCACGCCGTATCTGCGCGGCCCGTATCCGACGATGTACGTCAACCAGCCCTGGACGATCCGGCAGTACGCCGGTTTCTCCACCGCCGAGGAGTCCAACGCCTTCTACCGGCGCAACCTCGCCGCCGGCCAGAAGGGCCTGTCGGTCGCCTTCGACCTGCCCACCCACCGCGGTTACGACAGCGACCACCCGCGGGTGACCGGCGATGTCGGCATGGCGGGTGTGGCGATCGACTCGATCTACGACATGCGGCAGCTCTTCGAGGGCATCCCGCTGGACAAGATGACCGTGTCGATGACGATGAACGGCGCGGTGCTGCCCGTTCTCGCGCTCTACATCGTGGCCGCCGAGGAGCAGGGCGTACCGCCCGAGAAGCTGGCCGGGACCATCCAGAACGACATCCTCAAGGAGTTCATGGTCCGCAACACCTACATCTACCCGCCGCAGCCCTCGATGCGGATCATCTCCGACATCTTCGCGTACACCTCGCAGAAGATGCCGCGCTACAACTCCATCTCGATCTCCGGCTATCACATCCAGGAGGCGGGCGCGACGGCCGACCTGGAGCTGGCGTACACCCTCGCCGACGGGGTCGAGTATCTGCGCGCGGGCATGGACGCGGGCATGGACGTGGACTCCTTCGCCCCGCGCCTGTCGTTCTTCTGGGCGATCGGCATGAACTTCTTCATGGAGATCGCCAAGCTGCGCGCGGCCCGCCTGCTGTGGGCGCGCCTGGTCCAGCAGTTCGAGCCCAAGAACCCCAAGTCCCTTTCGCTGCGCACCCATTCGCAGACCTCGGGCTGGTCGCTGACCGCGCAGGACGTCTTCAACAACGTCACCCGTACGTGCGTCGAGGCGATGGCGGCGACCCAGGGCCACACCCAGTCGCTGCACACCAACGCCCTCGACGAGGCGCTCGCGCTGCCCACCGACTTCTCCGCCCGTATCGCCCGCAACACCCAGCTCTTCCTCCAGCAGGAGTCGGGCACCTGCCGGGTCATCGACCCGTGGGGCGGCAGCGCGTACGTCGAGAAGCTCACCCATGATCTGGCGCAGCGGGCCTGGCAGCACATCGAGGAGGTCGAGGCGGCCGGCGGCATGGCCAAGGCCATCGACGCGGGCATCCCCAAGCTCCGGGTGGAGGAGGCCGCGGCCCGCACCCAGGCGCGCATCGACTCCGGACGCCAGGCACTGATCGGCGTCAACAAGTACCGCGTGGAGACCGATGAGGAGATCGACGTCCTCAAGGTCGACAACTCCTCGGTGCGCACCCAGCAGATCGAGAAGCTCCGGCGGCTGCGCGAGGAGCGCGACGAGAGCGCCTGCCAGGACGCGCTGCGGGCGCTGGCCGCCGCGGCGAAGTCCGGTCCGGGTGAGGGGCTGGAGGGCAATCTGCTCGCGCTGGCCGTGGACGCGGCCCGCGCGATGGCGACGGTCGGCGAGATCTCGGACGCCCTGGAATCGGTGTACGGGCGCCACTCCGGCCAGATCCGTACGATCTCCGGTGTGTACCGAGACGAAGCAGGCCCCTCCTCCGGCGTGGAGCGCACCCGGACACTGGTGGACGCGTTCGAGCGCGCCGAGGGGCGCCGGCCGCGCATCCTGGTGGCCAAGATGGGCCAGGACGGCCATGACCGCGGCCAGAAGGTGATCGCCACGGCCTTCGCCGACCTGGGCTTCGACGTCGACGTCGGCCCGCTGTTCCAGACGCCGGCCGAGGTCGCCCGGCAGGCGGTGGAGGCGGATGTGCACATCGTCGGGGTGTCGTCACTGGCGGCCGGCCACCTGACGCTGGTGCCGGCGCTGCGCGAGGCGCTGGCGGCCGAGGACCGGGAGGACATCACGGTCGTGGTGGGCGGGGTGATCCCGCCGCAGGACGTGCAGACGCTGCGCGACATGGGCGCCGCCGCGGTCTTCCCGCCCGGCACGGTCATCCCGGATGCCGCGTTCGACCTGGTGAAGGACCTGGCACAGGTCCTCGGCCACGAGCTGTGAGCCGGAGCCGCTGATGCCTGTGACGATCGATGTCGAACGGTACGCGGAGGGCGTCCGTGCGGGCTCCCGGGCCTGGATCGCGCGCGCCGTCACGCTGGTGGAGTCCACCCGCGCCGACCATCGGGAGGCCGCCCAGCGCCTGCTGGTCGAGCTGCTGCCGTATTCGGGTACGGCGCGCCGGGTGGGCATCAGCGGGGTGCCGGGTGTCGGCAAGTCGACGTTCATCGACGCGCTGGGCACGCTGCTGACCGGTGCCGGGCACCGGGTGGCGGTGCTCGCCGTCGACCCGTCCTCCAGCCGGACCGGCGGCTCCATCCTGGGTGACAAGACCCGGATGGAGCGGCTGGCCACGGACCCTGCGGCGTTCGTCCGCCCCTCCCCCACGTCCGGCACGCTGGGCGGGGTGGCGCGGGCGACCCGCGAGTCGATCGTGGTCATGGAGGCGGCCGGCTATGACGTCGTCCTGGTGGAGACGGTGGGTGTCGGCCAGTCCGAGACCACCGTCGCCGGCATGGTCGACACCTTCCTGCTGCTGACCCTGGCGCGCACCGGCGACCAGCTCCAGGGCATCAAGAAGGGGGTGCTGGAGCTGGCGGACCTGGTGTCCGTCAACAAGGCCGACGGCCCGCACGAGCGGGACGCCCGCTCTGCGGCCCGCGAACTGGCGGGTGCGCTACGGCTGTTGCAGCCCCCGGACGCCGCCTGGACGCCGCCGGTGCTGACCTGCAGCGCCCGCGAGGGCAGCGGGCTGAAGACGGTGTGGGAACGGATCGAGCAGCACCGCACCCTGCTGGAGTCCAGCGGCGCACTGGCCGAACGCCGCCGCGCCCAACAGGTCGACTGGACCTGGGCGATGGTGCGGGAGCGGCTGATCGACCGCCTCCAGGACCATCCGGAGGTACGCCGGCTCGGCCCCGGCATCGAGCGCGAGGTGCGCGAGGGGCAGATCACCGCCACCCTTGCCGCCGAGCGTCTGCTCTCGGCATTCGGGCTGACGGGCCCGGCCTGACCCTCTCCGGGCGGATCGAGCGCTTCCCTGTCCGGCACACGCCGCGGGCGGCGGCCTGGAGGCACGCCCGCGGTGCACGGGGCCCGCTGCGGCCCGGCACCCGGCTGCCGGCCGCCCAGGGGCCTGCGCGTAGGACTATTCAGCCCCAACTGGCTGCCACCGCACGTGACGTCGCTGTGCTGCCACGAGCGGTCCCGGCGGCCGACGACATCGCGATCGGGCCGCATCCGTCCGCAGGCGGCCCTTTCGACCGCGCCTGACCGGCACGGGACAACCATCCGGCGCGGGACACCCGCCCGGCACGGGGACAACCGCCCAGCCCTGGGCGGCCGTTGACCCCACCGGCAAGGTCAGCCGCGCATCGACATGGCGGCCCAGACCGTCTTGCCCGAACCGTCCGGCGACGTCCAGCCCCAGGAGTCGCTCAGCCGGTCGACGATCTGCAGCCCGCGGCCGGATTCGGCGAGCGGCTGGTGCGGGGCCACGACGGGCGCGGTGGCGCCGGGGTCCGACACCGCGCAGAGCACGGTGGTCTCCTGCCGGGTCAGTGCCAGCCAGGCCGGAGCGACCGAGGCCGGCAGCACCATGTCGCCCGCCTCGACCTGCTCCTCGATCAGGCCGCCCTCCGATCCGTACCGCAGGGCGTTGCTGACGAGTTCGGAGACCACCAGCGCCGCGTCCTCGGCGACATCGGGGCAGATCTCCCAGCCGGCCAGCGTCGTCCGGGTGAAGCGGCGGGCGTCCGCGACGGTGCGCGCGGAACCGCTCAGCGCGCAGGCGGCGAAGTCGTCGGGGCCCGGCAGCCACCAGGTCTCCTCACACGCTTCCTCCCGAAGGGTGTCGTGCACGGTCTCTACCGGATGTGTCGTCATCACGATCTCCGCGAAGGGGAATTCGGGGCTGGGCGGGAGTGCCCGGGAGAGCTAATATCCTCGGCAGCCGCCCCCCGCTGCAAGTACATCTGCAATTGCATCGGTAAGGACGGTCGCACAGGGGCTTGTTCACGCCATCGTGATCGCGGGCTCGAGATCGGTCGGAGGCGCGTCCTCCAGCAAGGAGCAGCTGTAATGGAGTCGGTGACCAACGGCATGCGGGCAACCAGCATCGAGCCCGCCGTGTGGCGCAAGAGCCGCCGTAGCAACCCCAGCGGCAACTGCGTTGAGCTGGCCGTTCTTTCCGACGGCGGGGTGGCGGTGCGCAACTCCAGGTTCGCGTCCGGCCCGGCGCTGGTCTACACGCACGACGAGATGGTGGCCTTCGTCCAGGGCGCCAAGGACGGCGACTTCGACGACCTCATCGGCCTCGGCTGACGCATATGTCGGCTGGATAGTCGCCACGACTGTACGAACACGCCGGGCGATGGGACACTGGGCGTTCGCCCGACCACCCAGGGGAGTCAGCATGAGCGCCGCGCAGCAGAGTCGCGACCCTTCACTGCGCCGCTACCTCGACCACCCGCGCGGCGGCCCGACGGTCCTGCGGATCGTGCTGGGCACTCAGTTGCGCAGACTGCGCGAGGCGGCGGGCATCACCCGCGAGGCAGCCGGGGACGCGATCCGCGGCTCGCACGCGAAGATCAGCCGCCTGGAGCTCGGCCGGGTGAGTTGCAAGGAGCGGGATGTCGCGGATCTCCTGACGCTCTACGGCATCACCGACGAGTCCGACCGCACCGACTTCCTCACCCTGGCCGGCCGTACCAGCAGCCCGGGTTGGTGGCACCAGTACAACGACGTGCTGCCCGGCTGGTTCGAGACGCACATCGGTCTTGAGGAAGCCGCCTCGGTCATCCGTACGTACGAGGTCCAGTTCGTGCCGGGCCTGCTGCAGACGGCGGACTACGCCCGCGCCGTGACCCAGCTCGGCCATCCGCGGGCGTCCGCCGAGGAGATCGAGCGGCGGGTGGCACTGCGGGTGCAGCGGCAGAATCTGCTGTCCATCCAGGACGCGCCGCGGCTGTGGGCCGTCATCGACGAGGCCTCGCTGCGGCGTTCACCCGGCGGCCCGGAAGTGATGGCCGATCAGCTGCGGCATCTGCTGGCGACGGCGGAGCTGCCCAATGTCACGCTGCAGATCGCGCCGTTCAGCCTCGGTGGTCTCGCCGCGGCGGGCGGTCCGATCACGATCCTGCGGTTCCAGGAGCCGGATCTGCCCGACATCGTCTATCTGGAGCAGCTGACCAGCGCGCTCTATCTGGACAAGCGCGATGATGTGGACCACTACCTCGCGGTGATGGACCGGCTCAGCGCGCAGGCCGAATCGCCTCGCGAGTCGCAGGCCATACTGGAGCGCCTGCTCAAGCAGCAGGAGAGCTGACCGGCCGGAGCGCAGGACAAGCGGGAAGTGGGGCGGGACCCGATCGGGTCCCGCCCCACTTCGCTGTGCCTCGCCGACTACGCCTTGCGGGCTACTCCGCCGAACTCGATCCATTCCTTGGTGAGTTGCTTGGGGCCGACGTCGGAGTCCGGCATCCAGGTGGAGACCTCCACCAGGCCGGGCTCCAGGATCTCCAGCCCCTCCAGGAACTGCTCCAGCTCGTGTGCCTGCCGCACCCGGCCCCACTGGCCCTGGGTGCTGACGCGCATGAATTCGGTGACGAAATCGCGGGTTGCCGCGTCCTCACTTATCAGCTGGCAGACCACCAGGAAGCTGCCCGGGGCGAGCCGGTCGGCGACCTGCTTTATCAGGCCGGCCGGGTCGTCGGCATCCGTGATGCAGTGCAGCACGGAGACGAAGAGGGCCGCGACCGGCTGCTCGAAGTCGATCAGGCGCTCGACCTCGGGGCTGCTGAAGATGCCGTCGGTGTCCCGCATATCGGCCTGGATGACCGCGGTGTTGACGTTCTCCTCCAGCAGCGCCCGGCCGTGCGCCAGCACGATGGGGTCGTTGTCGACGTAGACCACACGGGACTGCGGATCGATCTGCTGCGCGACCTGGTGGACGTTGTCCTGGGTCGGCAGGCCTGATCCGTGGTCGATGAACTGCCGGATGCCGTGTTCACGGGCCAGCCACCGGACCACGCGCTGCAGGAAGCGCCGGTTGTTGATCGCCAGCACCTGGGTGCTGGGCACGACTTTGTTGAGTTCTTCGCAGGCCTCGCGGTCAACGGCGTAGTTGTCCTTGCCGCCGAGGTAGTAGTCGTACATCCGCGCCACACTCGGGACGCTGACATCGACGGCGCTGGACTGCGGTTGTGTTTCCTGGCTCATTCCACACTTTCCCGTCGTTCGACACCCACCGCCATGGAGCGACGGACGACCGTGCCATCACGGCCGACCGCGCCGGTGCAGGCTCCAACATACCCACCAAATGGCGGTTGTTGCAGGCCGCGGGCACAGCACGTTGTGCAAGGTGGTGAGTTGCTGTTCGAGTGCGCCCTCGCGTCCTCCAATGCGTCGTCGAACAGGGGGTGTTCATCCGGCCATGTCGTGTTCGGGTGGGCCGTTGTGGCTGCTTTTCCCGCTGTGGCTCTCGGGGTCGGCGGGCGCGCTGTGACTGGTGTGGCTCGCGTGGCCGCCATGGTCGTCATGGCCGGGAATGGTGCCGTCGGGTTTGGCGATCAGGAGGAGGCCGGCCATGCCCATATCGGAATGGCTCTGGACATGGCAGTGGTACATCCAGGCCCCGGCCCCCACCCCCTCGCCGGCGACGATCTGGAAGCCGAACGAGTCGGCCGGGCCGGTGATCTTGTTGTCGATGACCCGGCTGGGGTCGTCCGGGCCCGTCAGCAGCCCGGTGCGGTTGTCCGCCCAGCGATGACCGTGCACATGGAAGGTGTGGTAGTACTCGCCGTGGGTGATCATGATGATCTCGATCCGCTCCCCCACGGTGGCCTTGAAGTCCGGCCCCTTCGGCAGGTTGTTGATCGTCATGTCGTTGAAGACGATGGTGAACTGCTTGTCGGGGAGCGGGTCGCCGGCCCGGCGCACCACCACGGGGCCGTACATACCGGCGCGGATGCCGCCGGTGCCGTGCTCGGTGCCGACCGCGTGGTCGTGGTAGTGCCAGTAGCCCGCGCTGCCGGGGCGCCAGCTGCCGTCCTTGCGCCTGCCCGGCGCGTGCGTGCGCCAGGTGTACGTGCGGGTGCCGCCCGGCTCGACGGAGCTGTGGTTCATCTTGGTGCCGTCGTTGGCCACGTCGTAGTCCAGGCCGTGCACATGCAGGCTCGCCTCGACGTCCATGGTGTTCTCGAACTCGATGTGCAGGGTGTCGCCTTCGACGAGTTCGATGAGCGGGCCCGGGACGGTGGCCTTGCCCTTCTCCAGCCCGTACCCCCTCTGGCCGTCGGCCAGCTTCTCGGCATAGAGCTTGATCCGCTTCACCTCGCCGGCCGCCACCGCCCTGCTGCCGCCGGTGTCCGCCACCGGATTGGCGGGTGCGGCGGCCGCGGCGGTCGGGCCGAGCGCGGCGACGGCCGCGCCGCCCGCCAGGAAGCGGCGGTTGAAGAGGCGTCTGGGCAGGGCGGGCGGACTGGTGCGGTCGGCTGCCTCGGTCATCGTGCTCCCATCGGCGGGTCTGTGGCGCGGGGGGAGAGGGACAAGGGGCGGAAGAGGGCACAGGAGCAAGTGCGGGAGAAGTGGCGGGAATTGATCCCTCTGGGACGGTAGCCCCACGATCTTCGTTTATCCACAGCAAGGACAAAGTTTGTTGCCTTGCGGTCATAGCTCTTGGCGAGCCGCCGAAAGAGGTCTAGCTTCATCGGCTGTTCCTGTGACCGGAGAGGGGTGGGTGGACCATGCGGCGCACACCGCGTCAAAAACCCTCAGAAATACGAGGGTTGAGCACACGCAGACCGAGAGAGCGCTACGGATGGGCGGCGGGGCTGACCGCGGCAGCCGTCACCGCCGCGCTGCTCGGCGGCACTCCCGCACTGGCCGGGACCGCACCGGAGCGGTCCGCCACCACGTTGAACCTGCCCTCACCACCGGGGAGCGACAATGTCCGCGTCCTGGTGTTCCACGCCTCGGCCGGCGAGGAACCCCCGACCGTGGACGCGGGCATCGCGGCCATCGAGAAGCTCGGCCAACAGGGCCCCGCCGGTGAGCACTTCAGCGTCGAGGCCACCGCCGACCCGGCGGTCTTCACCAAGCCCCGGCTGGGCACGTTCAACGCCGTCGTGTTCCTCACCGGCGGCGGCGACATCCTCGACCCCGACCAGGAAGCCGGCCTGGAGGCCTACATGGAGGCCGGCGGCGGCTTCCTCGGCATCCATGACGCGGCCCGCGCGGAGCCGTATTCGGAGTGGTTCACCGGCCTGATCGGCGCCCGTCCCGCCGCACAGAGCCCCACCGGCGCGCAGCGGGCCACCGTCGAGGTCGGCGATCGCGCCAATCCGGCCACCAAGGACCTGCCGGTGCAGTGGAAGCGCCCCGATCAGTGGATCAACTGGGCGGAGAATCCCAGCGGTTCGGTGCACACCGTCGCGCGCGTCCGGGAGAACACCTACCGGCCCGGCGACGGTGCCAACGGCTGGGACCACCCGATGTCCTGGTGCCATGACTACGACGGCGGCCGCTCCTTCTACACCGGCATGGGCGGCACCGCCGACAGCTTCCAGGAGGCGGACTTCCGCGCCCATCTGCGCGGGGCCCTGATGTGGACCACCCGGCTCGCGCGCGCCGACTGCCAGGCCACCATCACCACCAACTACACCGCCGAGCGGGTCACCTCACCCAACAAGCCGGGCATGTCCGACCAGATCGGCGAACCGCACGGCCTGGTGACCGCCAAGGACGGCCGGGTCTTCTACATCGGCCGCGGCGGCGGCGACGGCGCGGCCCCCGTCGTCACCGACTGGAGCGACCCGAACGTCGGCAAGGGCGAGGGCACCGTTCACATCTGGGACCCGAAAACCAAGAAGGTCACGGCCGCCGGCTCGGTGACCGTCTTCGGCAACAAGGGCGGCGGCGACGAACTCGTCAAGAACGAGGAGGGGCTGCTCGGCATCGAACTCGACCCGGGCTTCCTCTCCAACGGCTGGATCTACCTCCACTACACGCCGCACTCGCAGATCAACCGCGATACGCAGATGGCCGAGCGCCGGGTCTCCCGGTTCACCATCGACCCGGCGACCGACAAGCTGGACCTGTCATCCGAGAAGGTTCTGCTCAAGTGGCCCGTGCAGATCCACAGTTGCTGCCACGCGGGCGGCGGAATGGCCTGGGACTCCAAGAACAACCTCTACATCGCCACCGGCGACAACAACTCCTCTCAGTTCAGCGACGGTTACTCCGGAAACAACCCGGAGCCCGCCTACAAGGGCGTCTCGTTCGCCGACGCCCGCCGCACCGCGGGCAACACCCACAACCTCAACGGCAAGATCCTGCGCATCCACCCCGAGCAGGACGGCACCTACTCGCTGCCCGAGGGCAATCTCTTCACCGGCAAGGAGACCGACGAGGGCGGCGGCAAGACCCGCGGCGAGATCTATGTGATGGGCGTACGCAACCCGTCCCGGATCTCCGTCGACAAGAAGACCGACACCCTCTACGCGGGCTGGGTCGGTCCGGACGCCACCGAGCCGTCCCCCACCTGGGGCCCGGCGAAGTACGACACCTTCGCGGCGATCACCCATCCGTCCAACCGCGGCTGGCCGTTCTGCATGGGCAACAAGCAGCCCTACCGGGACCGCAATCTGCCCGACCCCACCAAGCCGCTGGGCTGGTACGACTGCGACCACCTGAAGAACGAGTCACCCAACAACGACGGTCTGGTCAACATCCCGCCCGCCGAGGCCAACAACATCTGGTACTCCCCGCAGGGCGGCGGCGCCGACTTCCCCCGTGACGCCAACGGCGTCCCCAGCTACCAGCTCTCCGAGCAGAAGCTGCTGCTCCCCTGGCTCAAGGGCGGCGGGCAGGCCGCGATGGACGGCCCGGTCTACCGCTACGACGCGGACAGTGCGAGCAAGGACAAGTGGCCGGCCTACTGGGACGGCAAGTGGTTCGTCGGTGACTTCTACGACGGCGACCAGCCCCGGCACGCGGTCGTGATGGACCCGAAGACCGCGGGCAGCGGTGGGCTGCCGGCCCACGCGGAGAGCCTGGACAAGATCATCCCGGTGGGCGCCGACGGCATCCGCAATCTGATGGGCTGGACCTTCGGGCCGGACGGCGCGCTCTACGTCCTGGACTACGGGCGCGGCTTCTTCACCTCGGACGCCAAGTCCGCGCTGTGGCGCGTCACGTACACCGGCGGGGCGCCCACTCCCGTGCCGAGCCAACTCGCCCGGAAGGCGGCCCGATGATGCCAAGATCCCGGACAGCGCCGATCCACCGGAGAGCCTGGACGGCCCTGCTGGCCTGCCTGCTGCTGTTCCTCGGGCCGGCGTCGGCGACGGCGTACGGGCAGCCGGGCCCGCGGGAGGCCGAGCAGACCCTCACCTGGACCGCGGGCGACGACATCACGAAGTACGCCTCCGCCCCCGCCACGGCGGTGGCCGGCAAGGCCACCCTCGTCTTCGAGAACAGCACGGCCACCGGCAACACCATGGGGATGCCGCACACCCTGACCTTCGACACCTCGAACCCCGACTACAACCAGGACGTCACCCTCAACATCCTCGCCAACCCCGGTGACGCCGAGGGCGGCAAGCACACCGCCGAGGTCACCCTCACACCGGGCAAGTACCGCTACCACTGCACCATTCCGGGCCACGAGGGCATGCAGGGCGTCCTCGTCGTCACGGACGGCGGCGGTTCCGACACCGCTCCCCCGAAGACCTCGGCGAAACTCGACGGACAGCAGAACGCCGACGGCGCCTACATCGGCAGCGCCACCGCCACCGTGACGGCCACGGACGACGGCTCGGGGGTGGACACCGTCGAGTACGCGCTCGACGATGCCGCCTACCAGCCGTACACGGCGCCGGTCGTGATCGACAAGGTCGGCGCGCACACGCTCCGCTACCGCGCCACCGACAAGGCGGGCAACGCCGCACCCGAGAAGACCGCCGGCTTCACCGTCGCCGCGCCCCCCACGGACGACACCACCCCGCCCGAGACCTCCGTGAAGCTCGACGGCCAACAGGACGCGGACGGCGCGTACATCGGCAGTGCCACGGCGACCGTGTCGGCATCCGACACCGGCTCCGGCGTCAACACCATCGAGTACGCCCTCGACGACGCCGCCTACCAGCCGTACACGACACCCGTCATGGTCCACGACGCCGGTGCGCACACGCTCCGCTACCGCGCCACCGACAAGGCGGGCAACGCCGCACCCGAGAAGACCGCCGACTTCACCGTCGTCGCCCCGCCCGCCGAGGACACCACACCTCCCGAGACCGCGGCGAAGGTCACCGGCGACAAGAACTCCGACGGCGCGTACGTCAACCGGGCGACGGTGAACGTCACCGCCACCGACGACGGCTCCGGCGTCGCGAAGACCGAGTACGCCCTGGACGGCGGCCCCTACCTGGCCTACACCGCGCCCGTCGTCGTGGACCGGACCGGCCGGCACACCGTCGCGCACCGGGCCACCGACAAGGCCGGAAACACCGCTGAGGCCCGTACCGTCTCCTTCACCGTCGCCGAGGGCGGCGGGGTGCCGGCGCCCCACTGCGCCGAGTGGGACGAGCGGCTCACCGTCATCATCGGCAGCGTCAACACCGGCATCCCCAACCGCATCACCCCCAACCGGTGCGCCATCAACGAGCTGATCGAGGACGAGAAGGACTGGTCGTCGCAGGCCCTCTTCCTCAAGCACGTGCGCGGTGTCGCCGACGGTCTGCTCACGGCAGGGGTCGTCGACAACCGCGAGTACAAGGCCCTCAACAAGGCCGCCCGGCAGTCCGGCATCGGCACCCCCGGGCAGCACACCGGCTACCGCGACCTCTTCGACGGGACGCAGAAGTCCTTCGACCGGTGGCAGCAGGTCGGCGGCGGCGCCTTCGGGCTCGGCGCGGACGGCACCATGACCAGCAGCTCCACCGTGCCGGGCATGGGCATGCTGTGGTACCCCGGGCGCACCTACGACAACTTCTCCCTCAAGCTCCAGTTCCGCGACGACGCACCCGGCACCGGCAACGCCAACAGCGGGGTCTTCGTCCGCTTCCCGAACGTCCACGACCACCCCGAGGAGTCCCGCCCCGAGTGGGTCGCCATCAAGTACGGGCACGAGATCCAGATCCTGGACCGTCCCGACGGCGACATGTACAAGACCGGTTCCGTCTACGGCTTCGACCGCGTCGGCCTCGGCGGCGCCGGGGTCACGCCCAAGGGCACCTGGAACGACTACGAGATCCGCGTCGTCGACCAGCACTATGCGATCTACCGCAACGGCGCCCTGCTCAACGAGTTCGACAACACCGGCGGCCAGGTCTTCAACCCGCCGCGCGACGACGACCCCGGCACCGACGGCCGCCGCTACGCCTCCGGCTATCTCGGCCTCCAGGTCCACAGCGAGACGGATGTGGTCTCGTACCGCAACATCCGCATCCAGGAGCTGTGACCACCGGCATCGGACACCGCACCCACCGTGCCGCGGCCCGGTCTGCCCCGTACCACCCGGGCAGACCGGGCCGCGGCGATTCTCATCGGTCTCTCACCCCGCGCTTATCACCCGGTCACACCGTGTCCCTAGGGTCACCTCAGTCCGGTCCGCCGGATTCACCACCCGCCCTGCGAGGAGATCTCACCGTGTACCAGCTGACCGGCGTCACCAAGAGCTACCGCAACGGTCAGGGCCTGGTACGGGCACTGGACGATGTCGGGCTCTTCGTCGGCGACGGTGAGACCCTGGTGATCCAGGGGCCGACGGGCGCGGGCACGTCGACGCTGCTGCGGATCCTCGGCGGTCTGGAGCGGCCCACCCGCGGCAGCGTCTCCCTCGACGGCACGGACCTGGCAACGGTCACCGAATCCCGGCTCGCCCGGATCCGCGCCGAATCGATCGGTACGGTCCCGCCGGACGGCGGCCTTCCGCCGGGCCTCTCCACCCGGCAGATCGTGGCGAGCGCCCTCGCCCCGCTGCGCCTGCGGCCCGCGGACCGCTGGGAACTGGCCGGCGAGGCCCTGGAGAAGACCGGCGCGGGCAGCCAACGCGACCGCCTCGCAGATGAGTTGACCCCCGGCATGCGCGCGCGGGTGGCGCTCGCGCAGGCACTGGTGAAACGGCCCACCGTCCTGCTGGCCGACCGGCCGACGGCAGGTCTGGCCCCGGCCGAGCGCGAGGGAATCGCCGATCTCTTCGAGGAGCTGTGGAGCGAACGCCGGCTGACCTGTGTCGTGGCCACCGAGGACGACGACCTCGCGCGGCGGGCACCCCGGCTGGCGACGATGCGCGAGGGGACGCTGGCGGCGGTCGCCCGCTGCGCCGACTGATCCGGCTCGCTCCCCGAGGGGGTACGGGCCGCCACCCCGCCACTCGGAGACGGCGGCCCGTTCCATGTCCCCCGGCGACACCCGACGCCGGGCACGCTCCTGTGGGACGGGCCGGCCCCGGTCAGGGAGCAACACCAGGCCCGTCCCACCTCCGCCTCGGCAGTCACCCGAACGCCTGCCGTTGCGGAGCGGAGCGTTGCTTCCGAGCGCCTACCACGCACGCCGCGCTTTACACCTGCCGGTTTCGCGCGTGCCGCCAAGGGTGGCAGGATCCGCACAATGGACGCTTCGAACAGCCTGGCCCCGCTGGAACTCGCCGTGCACCGACTCCGCGACGCTCAGTCGGCGGCGGACGCGGCACGGGCCGATATGGAGATGGAAGCGGTACTGGCCGTACGCCGCGGCGGCGCCCTCCAGGAGGTGGCCGCGGCGGCGGGCCTGGATCCGGCGGAGCTGACCCGGCTCGAAGCGGTGGCCGGCGAGCTGCCGCCGCGGTAGCCGGCGCCGCTCCGCCCGGCCGGGTCGCGCGGCGCGCCGTCAGCGGATGTGCCGCCCGGAGATCGCCCGGACGCCTGCATGCCGTCAGCCTCCCTCAGGCCTTGGGGATGTCGAAGTAGCGGTTCAGCCCCGAGGCGAGAGAGAGGTCGCCGACGGCCTTCAGCTTGCGGGTGAGGAACATCGTCACGGGGTTGCCGTTGCCGGAGACGAGCTTGAGGAACGCGGCGTCGTCCATGATCAGGGTCAGCCGCGGCTCGGCCTCCGTACGTCCTTCGCGGACCGTGCAGGTGCCGTCGTCGAGGGTCGTTTCGTAGACCACCTCGGACTCGCCGGTGATCTTCCAGCGGATCAGGGCGCGCACCGAACCGGCGGCGTCCGGCCGGAACTGCCGGCCCATCCGGCCGAAGACCTCTGTGAGCACGCGGGTGCGCAGCTCGCCCTCGGCGATCTCGGCGATCTGCCGGCGGGTCAGCCCTTTGACGATCTTCGCGAACTCCTCGGGGGTGACGCGCGCGAAGTCGAGTTCGGCCACCTGGGCGCGGGCATCTTCAGCCACGACCCTCTCCTTACTATGCAGTAAACTTACTAATGAGTAAGATTACGCCTGGGTAGGTAAGCTGGCAAGGATGAGTGACACACGCAGGCGACGCGTCCCCCGCCCCGTCCGGGAACAGCAGATCATCGACGCCGGGATCCAGATCTTCGCCAAACGCGGCTACCACGCCGCTTCGGTGGATGAGATCGCCGAGCTGGCCGGGATCTCCAAACCCATGGTCTACCTCTACCTGGACTCCAAAGAAGGCCTGTTCCTCGCCTGCCTGCGCCGTGAGGCCGGCCGGCTGGTGGCTGCCTTCCAGGAGGCCGCGGGCGAGGCGCACTCCCCCGAACTGCGCCTGCGGGCCGGGCTGCTCGCCTTCTTCACCTTCGTCACCGAACACCGCGGCAGCTGGGTGGTGCTGCACCGTCAGGCGTCCGAGCTGAGCCCGGCGATCGCTCAGGAGGTGGCACAGGCCCGGCGCGCCGTGATGGCGCAGGTCGCCGGACTGGCCCGGGTCGGCATCGCGGAGAGCTCCGGGACGACCCGGCCGGGCGACGAGGAGGCCGACTTCGTGGCGCACGCCCTCGTCGGCGCCGCCGACGCGCTCACCGACTGGATGGAAGAGCACCCCGGCGAGTCCCCGGAGCGGATCACCCTGCGGCTGATGAACATGGTCTGGGTCGGGATGCGCAATGTCCTCGACGGCGAGGTCTGGACACCGGGCGAGGGCGGAGCCTGAGCGCCGCGCGCCGGCCGTCGGCGCGAGGGCGGAGCCTGAGCGCCGCGCGCCGGCCGTCGGCTTCGTCGCCTTTCGGCCACCGTTCCGGCGGAGCTGGTGAGGGCGGCCGCCGGGCCGGTAGAAGAGGTGGATGACCACACAGCAGAGTGAGCCGCCGACGGGGGTGCCGCCCGGCACCGCCGAGATGGTGCGGGCCAACCAGGCCAACTGGGACGCCCGTACGCCCGTCCATGTGGCCAGCGAGTTCTACGGCCTGGACGGTTCGCGCACCGCGGAGGACTGGTTCGCGCCGTTCGAGTGGGAGGACCTCGGCGATCTGACGGGGCGGGATGTGCTGCATCTGCAGTGCCACCTCGGCACCGAGACGGCCGCGTTCGCCGACCGGGGCGCCGCGCACACCGTGGGGCTGGACTTCTCGGCGGCGGCCGTCACCGAGGCGCGCCGGCTCGCCCGGACGGCCGGACGGGACATGGAGTTCGTACGGGCGGACGTCCATGACGCCGCCGAGGCGCTCGGCGGCCGGCAATTCGATGTGATCTACACCGGCAAGGGCGCCCTGTGCTACCTGCCGGATCTGACCGCCTGGGCGGGCATCGTCAGCGCGCTGCTGCGGCCGGGCGGGACGCTGTATCTGGTGGAGTTCCATCCGCTGCTCGACGCCCTGGGACCGACGCCGAGCCCGGACCGGCAGCAGCTCACCCTGCACCACGACTATCTGGCGGGGCGCGGCCCGCTCCGGAGCGATACGACCAGCACCTACACCGACGGCCCGCCCGTGCGGGGCGCGACGATCAGCTACGAGTGGCGGCACGGCATCGGCGAGGTGGTCTCGGCTGTCGTCGGCGCCGGGATGGGTGTCCAACTGCTGCGCGAGACCGAGCTGCTGCCCTGGAAGCGGTTCGACTCCATGGTGCCGTCCGACAACGGCTGGTGGCGGCTGCCGCCGGCGGAGCCGATCATTCCGATGCTGTACGCGCTGCGGGCGGTGAAGGCCTGAGCCGGTGGGCCCTGCCCGGGATCCCACGCACCACACCCCGCACGGCCCTCACCCCAGCCGCCGGTGGACCGAACGCAGCAACTGGTCCTTCTCCGGTCCGCCGACCCGCCATTCCAGGTGCCATGCGTCCGCTCCGACGACCGTGAAGACACCCTCGTAGCGGTCCGCGGCGCAGGGGTGGACGGCGGTCCACCGGCCGGTCCGCAGATCGAGGACGTGGAACGGCCGGCCGTCGGCGAACTCCACCTCGGCGGTGCCGTCCGGCCGGGGCCGCAGCCGCAGCGTGCGACCGGCCGGATGCGTCGCCCCGCCCCAGGTCAGCTCGCCGTCCTCGACGTGCAGCAGCGCCCCGCCGGCCGGCTCGTACCGGAATTCGGCGGTGCCGCGGAAGCTCCCCTCGCCGCCGCCCCGCAGGTCGTGCACGGAGCGCAGGACGCTCCACCGGCCGACCAGATACGCCGCGGCATCGGCGACCGGGTACGGGCGGAGGCCGGGGCCGGAGGGCTCAGCCGTCTCGGGGGGCTCGGCGGGCTCGGTGCGCATGCCTCCCATTGTCCCGGGCCGCGCGAAAGCCCCCCGGGCGGCCCCCGGCCGCCGGGGGCCTTGCATCCTCCCGGCCCTTCGTGCCGTGCGGACCCGCGGAACCCGTCCTACTCTCGGTGCAGAGATCGTCACAGAGGTCCGCAACGGCCGGGCCACCCCCGGCGCGCCGCCGGCCGTGCTCCGGCCAGGGCGCCGCGCCCGCCGTAGCCACCTCGTACGAGACCGAGACCGGAGGCACCACCATGCCGGAGCTGTTCATCGGCGGTCAGTGGACCGCAGCGGCCGACGGGCAGGTGCGTGAAATCCGCTGCCCCGCGGACGGCACGCTGGTCGCGACCGTCGACGAAGGCGGGCCCAAGGACGCGGCGGCCGCCATCGCCGCGGCCCGCGCGGCCTTCGACGACGGGCCGTGGCCCCGGACCCCGGCGGCCGAACGCGGCCGGGTGGTGCTGCGCGTCGCCGAGCTGCTGGAGCGGGACAAGGACGCGCTGGCCAGAGCCGAATCCCTGGATACCGGGAAGCGGCTGGTCGAGAGCGAATACGACATGGACGACATCGCCAACTGCTTCCGCTACTTCGGCAACCTGGGCGCGGCGGGCGGCACCGACCGGGTCGTGGACACCGGCAGCGCGGAGACGGACAGCACCGTCCGGCACGAGCCGGTCGGCGTCTGCTCGCTGATCACCCCGTGGAACTATCCGCTGCTGCAGACCGCCTGGAAGGTCGCCCCGGCCCTCGTGACCGGCAACACCTTCATCCTCAAGCCCAGCGAACTGACCCCGCACACCGCCATCATCCTGATGCGGCTGCTCGCCGAGGCCGGGGTGCCCGACGGCGCCGCCAACCTGGTGCTGGGCACCGGTCCCGAGGTGGGCGCGCCGCTCACCGAGGACCCCCGGGTCGACATGGTGTCGTTCACCGGCGGGCTGCTCACGGGACGGCGCATCATGGCCGCGGCCGCCCCGACGGTGAAGAAGATCGCCCTGGAACTGGGCGGCAAGAACCCGAACATCGTCTTCGCCGACGCCGATTTCGACACCGCCGTCGACTACGCGCTGATGGCGGTCTTCCTGCACGCCGGGCAGGTCTGCTCGGCCGGCGCCCGGCTGTTGGTCCAGGACGAGCTGCACGACAGGTTCGTCGACGAGGTGGTCTCGCGGGCGCAGCGGATCCGGCTCGGCGGACCCTTCGACGAGCATGCCCGCAGCGGCCCGCTGATCTCGGCAGCGCACCGCGCGAAGGTCGAGGCGTATGTGGCGGCGGGGCTCGACGAGGGCGCGGTACTGCTCTGCGGCGGCTCCCCGCCCGACGACCCGGCGCTGGCGGACGGCTTCTACTACCTGCCGACGGTGCTGGACGAGTGCACCCCGGACATGTCCGTCGTCCGCGATGAATCCTTCGGGCCGGTGCTGACGGTCGAGCGGTTCCGCGACGAGGACGAGGCGGTCTCGCTCGCCAACGACACCGTGTACGGCCTGGCCGGCGCGGTGTGGACGCAGGACAGCGAGCGCGCCCACCGGGTCGCCTCCCGGATGCGCGCGGGCACCGTATGGATCAACGACTTCCACCCCTACGTGCCGCAGGCCGAATGGGGCGGCATGAAGCAGTCGGGGGTGGGACGCGAGCTGGGGCCGGCCGGGCTCGCGGAGTACCAGGAGGCCAAGCACGTCTGGCGCAACACCGCGCCGCGACCGCAGAGGTGGTTCGAGTGAGCGCTTCCGGTTCCGATCCCGAGTCCTCGAAACCGCATGTCCGGCCCGGCACACGCGCCGACGGTACGCATGACGACGATTCGCTGACCGAGTTCGGCTACAAGCCGGAACTCAAGCGCACCCTGGGCAACTTCCACACCTTCGCCGCGGGGATCAGCTACATCTCGATCCTCACCGGCACCTTCCAGCTCTTCTACTTCGGCGTCAGCTTCGGCGGGCCCGCCTACTGGTGGTCCTGGCCGATGGTGTTCGTCGGGCAGCTGATGGTGGCCCTGTGCTTCTGCGAGCTGGCGGCGCGCTATCCGGTGGCCGGGTCCATCTACAACTGGGCCAAGCAGCTGGGCGGACCGCACATCGGCTGGCTCGGCGGCTGGATGATGCTCACCGCGACCATGGTCTCGCTGTCGGCGGTGGCGCTGGCCTACCAGGTGACGCTGCCGCAGATCTCGTCGTGGTTCCAGTTCATCGGCGACGGCACCGGCAAGACCGATGCGGCGGCCAACGCCGTCCTGCTGGGCACCGTCCTCATCGCCTTCACGACCCTGGTCAACGCCTTCGGCGTGAAGCTGATGGCACGGATCAACTCGGCCGGCGTCGCCATCGAACTGCTCGCCGCCATCATCCTGATCATCCTGCTCGCCGCGCACACCACCCGCGGCCCCAGCGCCCTCCTGGAGACCAACGGGCTGGGCGCCGGTGACAGCCTCGGCTACTTCGGTGCCTTCCTGACCGCCTCGCTCGCCTCGGCGTACGTCATGTACGGCTTCGATACGGCCTCTTCGCTCGGCGAGGAGTCCAAGGACCCCGGCCGCAACGCGCCGCGCGCCATCCTGCGCGCCCTGATCGCGTCCTTCCTCATCGGCGGACTCATCCTGATGTTCGCGCTGCTGGCGGTCCCTGACCTCCAGGCCAAGCAGCTGTCGGTGGACGGCCTGCAGTACGTGGTGCTGTCCACGCTGGGCTCGACCATCGGCCAGATCGTGCTGTGGTGTGTGGTCATCGCGATCACCGTGTGCGAACTGGCCGTGCACACCGCAGGCATCCGGCTGGCGTTCGCGATGGCCCGGGACAACAACCTGCCCGCCGCCTCGCTGCTCGCCAAGGTCAGCCCGCGCTTCCAGACCCCGGTACTGCCGGCGGTCGTCATCGGGCTGGTGGCCATCGCCATCCTGGTGCTCAACGTGAACCAGCCGCAGATCTTCTCGGTGATCACCAGCATCGCGATCATCATGATCTACCTGGCCTATCTGGCGGTCACGGGTCCGATGCTCTACCGGCGGCTGCGTGGCCGGTGGACGCCCGCCGAGGGGAAGTTCTCCCTCGGGAAGTTCGGTCTCCCGGTCAACATCCTGGCCGTGCTCTGGGGCGCCGCCATGTCCCTGAACCTCGCCTGGCCGCGCGCCCAGGTCTACAACGCGACCGGCCCGCAGCACTGGTATCTGCGCTGGGGCGCCTTCGTGTTCATCGGCGTCGTCGCGGGCGGCGGCTTCGCCTACTACTGGTTCGTGCAGCGCAAGAAGACCGGCGTACTGGCAAGCCATGCCGTCGACGAGCCCTTCGACCCCACCACCCCCACTCCCTGATCTGGAGACGGCACCATGCCCCAAGAGGCCCCCGCGGACGAGACTTCGGCGGACGAGTTCGACTATGTGGTGGTCGGCGGCGGTACCGCCGGCTCGGTGGTGGCGGCCCGGCTGTCCGAGGACCCCTCCGTCACCGTCTGCCTGCTGGAGGCCGGCCCGTCCGACGTCGGCGACCCCCATGTGCTCCGCCTCGACCAGTGGATGGCACTGCTGGAATCCGGCTACGACTGGGACTATCCCATCGAGCCCCAGGAGAACGGCAACAGCTTCATGCGGCACGCCCGCGCCAAGATGCTGGGCGGCTGCTCCTCGCACAACTCCTGCATCGCCTTCTGGGCACCGGCCGAGGACCTCGACGAATGGGGCGCGCTGGGCTGCACGGGCTGGAGCGCGGCGGACTGCTTCCCGCTCTACAAGCGCCTGGAGACCAACGACGCACCCGGCGACCACCACGGCCGCAGCGGCCCGGTGACCCTGCGCAGCGTCCCGCCCAACGACCCGTGCGGTGTCGCCCTCCTGGAGGCCTGCGCGGCGGCCGGCATCCCCACCACCCCCTTCAACACGGGCACCACGGTCGTGCGCGGCGCGCACTGGTTCCAGATCAACTGCCGCCCGGACGGGACCCGTTCGTCCGCGTCGGTCTCCTATCTGCACCCGATCCTCGGCAAGCGCCCCAACCTGGAGGTCCGCACCGGGGTGCAGGCCAAACGGCTGCGCTTCACCGCCGACCGGCACTGCACCGGCGTCGACCTTCTCGCCCCGGACCTCATCCACACCCGCACGGTCAACGCCCGCCGCGAGGTCATCCTCTCCTGTGGCGCCATCGACTCCCCCAAGCTGCTGATGCTCTCCGGCATCGGCCCGGCCGCCCACCTTCGCGACAACGGCATCGAGCCGCTCGTCGACTCCCCCGGCGTCGGCTCCAACCTCCAGGACCACCCCGAGGGCGTCATCATGTGGGACGCCAAGCAGCCGATGGTCACCTCGTCCACGCAGTGGTGGGAGATCGGCATCTTCACCGGCACCGAACCCGGCCTGGACCGCCCGGACTTGATGTTCCACTACGGTTCGGTGCCGTTCGACATGAACACCTACCGCCGCGGCTACCCCACCTCTGAGAACGCCTTCTGCCTCACCCCGAACGTCACCCGCGCCCGCTCGCTGGGCACCGTCCGCCTGCGCACCCGCGACTTCCGCGACAAGCCCAAGGTCGACCCGCGCTACTTCACCCACGAGCACGACGTCCGCGTGATGACCTACGGTCTGCGCCTCGCCCGCGAGATCATCTCCCAGGCCCCCATGGCCGACTGGGCGGGGACCGAACTCGCCCCCGGGCCGGGCGCCCGCTCCGACGCCGAACTCCTCGACTACATCCGCGCCACGCACAACACCGTCTACCACCCGGCCTGCACCGTCCAGATGGGCCCCCCGAACGACCCGGCCACCCCCCTGGACCCCCAGCTCCGCGTCAAGGGCGTCACCGGCCTGCGCGTCGCGGACGGCTCGGTGATGCCGTTCCTGCCGGCCGTGAACCCCTGCATCACCACGATGATGATCGGCGAAAAGTGCGCGGACATGGTGAAGGCGGCGAACGGGACGTGAGGCGAGAAGGCCCCGGAAATGCAGAAAACCCCACGTGAAGTGGGGTCTGCTGGTGTCCGAGGGGGGACTTGAACCCCCACGCCCGATAAAGGGCACTAGCACCTCAAGCTAGCGCGTCTGCCATTCCGCCACCCGGACCAGGTGTGCTCTTCGCGGGGCGTTACCCGCGACGACATGGACAACAATACCAAGGTTTCGGAGTGCCTTTCACCTGCGTATCCGGGCGCCACATAACCTCCATTTATGGGCAATGAAGGACATGTCTCGTCATGGCGACAGCCCCACAGCTCCCGCAGGCCACGGGCGCTGTCGCCGCTGCGTGAGCACCTGCGGGACACCTTCTGGTTCGCGCCGACGGCGGGGCTGGTCTGCTCCGTACTGCTGTGGTGGGCATCGTCCGCGCTCGACATGGCGCTGGTCGAGCATCTGCAGCGGGAAGGTCGCTACGAGCTGCTCCGCGGGCTGATCTCGGTCGTGAACGACGCCAAGACGATCGTGACGACGATCAGCTCGGCGATGATGACCTTCATCGGTGTGGTCTTCAGCATCTCGCTGGTCGCGGTGCAGATGGCGAGTGGCCAGCTCACGCCGCGGGTGGTGCGGATCTTCATCCGGAGCCGGATCAGCAAGCTCACGCTCACGGTGTTCCTGGCCACGTTCCTGTTCTCGCTGCTGGTGCTGACGTCGTACGAGAGCGAGCGCAACGCACGGCGGGTCGAGTCGGTGCCGGTGGTGCAGAGCATCGCGACGATGCTGCTGGTGGGGCTCAGCCTGCTGCTGTTCATCGGCTATGTGTCGTCGACCCTGCGATTGATGCAGGTGGGGCCGGTGGTGGACCGGATCGCTCAGGAGTCGCTCGGGATGCTGGTGCGGCTGCCCGTGGGCTCCGCGGACAGCGTGCCGCTCCCCCCGGAAACAAGCCGGATCGGGCATCAGGGGCATGCGGGGGTGCTGCTGGACATCCATGCCGCGCGGCTGGTGCGCCTCGCGCGGCGGAAGGGTGTCGTGCTGCGGCTGATCCCACGGATCGGGGATTTCCTGGTGCCGGGGACGCCGGTGCTGGCGGTGCACGGAGGTGCGGCGCCGCGGCGGTTCACCCCCGGGTACACGGTGTCGGTGGGTGTGGAGCGCACCTTTCACCAGGACCTGGGGCTCGGGTTGCGGCAGCTGTCGGACATCGCGCTGCGGGCGCTGTCCCCCGCGGTGAACGATCCGACCACGGCCGTGCAGTGCCTGGACCGGATCGTGCAGTTGCTGGCGTCGTTCGCGGGCCGGCCGCTCGGGGAGGTGCGCTACCGGGACCGCCGAGGGGTGGTGCGGCTGGTACAGAACGTCCCCGGGTGGACGGATCTGGTGGATCTGGCACTGGCCGAGATCCGGGGGTGCGCGGTGCACGCCCCGCAGGTGACGCGGCGGCTGTTCGCCGGGATCGACGATCTGCTGCTGATCGTGCCGGCGGAACGTCGGGCGCCGCTGCTGCGGCACCGTACGCTCCTGCTCCAGGCGGTGGAGCGTACGGCGCCGAGCGCGGACGAGCGGCGGTTCGCGACCTCTCCCGACCGTCAGGGGATCGGGTAGCGGGGCGACGCCGCGAACGCGCCCTGGGTGCACTGACCTACGGCATCAGGTGGTAGTCGGGGAAGTTGCCGGGGAGGCGTTCGCCGTCCGGGCCCTCGGTGACGGCGCGGACGAGGAGTTCACCGCCGACGAAGGCGCCGCTCCAGGAGTTGCCGAAGCCGCCGAAGAGCTCGTCGCGGTCGCCGCGCGAGCGGGGCTTCCCGTGGCCGACCTTGAAGGCGCGGATCTGCGGGGCGAGGCGTTCGTAGGTGTCCTTGTCGTCGGTGGACAGGGTGGCGACCAGGGCGCCGTTGCTGGCGTTCATGGCGGCGAGGAGTTCGGCCTCGGTGTCCACGAGCACGATGGTGTCGACGGGGCCGAAGGGCTCGGCGTGGTGGAGGGGGGAGGACGAGGGCGGGGCGAGCAGGGTGGTGGGCGGCAGATATGCCGAGGTGTCCTGGGAGGGCAGGAACAGGCCGTCGGCGAGGCTGCCGCGGTGCAGGGGGACCGCGCCCCGGGAGATCGCCTCGGTGGTGAGGTCGTCGAGCTCCTTGGCCTTGGCGGCGTTGATCAGCGGTCCGAAGTCGAGCGCGGGCAGCGGGTCGGCGGGGTCGGCGACGGCCAGCGGGTGGCCGAAGCGGATGCTGCGTACGGCCGGGAGGTAGGCGGTCAGGAAGTCGGCGAACGCGGCACGCTGCACGACGAAGCGGGGGTAGGCGGTGCAGCGCTGCTTGGCGTAGTCGAAGGTCTTGCGCAGCAGGGGGGTGAGGGACTCCCAGTCGCTGTGGTTCCAGATGCCCCAGGTGTTGAGGCCCTCCTGTTCGAGGATATGGCGTTTGCCCAGGTCGGCGACGGCGGTGGCGACGCGGGCGCCGGTGTCCCGGCCGCCGACGAAGGAGACGCAGCCGATCTCGGGTGAGCGGACGAGGGAGGGCGAGAGCTCCCGGCCGCTGCCGCTGACCAGGGTGGCCGGGACTCCTTCACGGACCGCGAGGGCGCAGGCGAGGGTGAGGCAGGACAGTCCGCCGTCGGTGGGGGTCTTGGCGATCACGGCGTTGCCGGCGAGCGCCTGGACGAGCATCGCGTGGATGAGGACCGACATCGGGTAGTTCCAGCTGGCGATGTTGCTGACCGGGCCGGGCAGCGGTGTGCGGTCGGCGAGCATCCGGTCGATCTCGGACACGTACCAGCGGACGCCGTCGATGGCGCGGTCGACGTCGGCCTGGGCGAGCTTCCAGGACTTGCCGATCTCCCAGACGAGCAGCAGGGCGAGCAGCTCGCGGTGTTCGGTGAGCGCGTCGAGGGTGGCACCGACGCGTGCCTTGCGTTCGGCGAGCGGGACGTGCCGCCAGGCGCGGTGCTGGTCGAGGGAGGCGCGTACGGCGTGCAGCGCCGCGTCCGCGTCGAGGCGGGGCGGCCCGGCGATACGGGTGCCGTCGACCGGGCTGGTGGCGGGCAGCGGGTCGCCGTCCGGCTGCCAGCCGCCGGCCCAGAGGTTGAGTACGTGATCGTCGCGGAAGGCCTCGGGGGCAGCGGTGAGGCAGCGCTGCCAGGCGTCCTGCCAGGACGTACCGGGTTTGAGGAGGAGGGGCGGGGCAGGGGTGCGGGGCTGCGGGTCGGGGGTCGGGCGGGAGGTGGTGGCCATCGTTCGTCTCCGCTCTCGGTGCACGGCCGGAGTGGGCAGGGTGGTGGCGCTGTGCGGCTCCCGGCGGGAGCCGTGTGTTACCGGACGGTAGTGGTCCGTGGTGGTGCTGCGGGATGGTCCGGCGGCAGGTATGGCGAGTGTCACTCGGCGGGGGCGCCGCGACCACCCGGGAGGGGCGGGCGTGGGGCCGGATCCGGTCAGGGCCGGGCGGGGGCCATCTGTGCGAGGACGAGGTGCGCGGTCTCGGTAGGGGTGCGTCCGACGCGTACGCCCGCCGCTTCCAGGGCGTCCTTCTCGGCCCGCGCGGTGCCGGACGCGCCGGAGACGAGGGCAACGGCGTGGCCCATGGTCCGGCCTTCGGGGGCGGTGAAGCCGGCGATAGAGGCGACGACGGGCTTGTCCATACCGAGGATCTGGCGTGCCGTCAGTTCGGCGGCCGCGGGGCCGGCGGCGACCCTGACGCCGCCCGCCTTGCCCGGCCGCCGGTCGTGACCCGGGCCTTGACGACCACCCGGCCGCCGAGCGGACGGCTGCGGCGCGGGCCGCTGCGGGGGTGTCGGCGATTTCGGCGTCCGGCACCAACACGCCGTAGGGGTCGGGGAGTTCCCTTGCTTGATGCTCGAACAGGTCCATGCCCGCTCTTTGGCTCGATCGCCTGACGCCCCTCTGGACATCGGCGATTCGATGAGGGATAACAGGTTCATACAGTATTCGTCGACTGTATGCAATCTGCCGGAATCCCGGTCGATCCCCCCGTGAAGGGAAGCGATGCACCATGCCCGAGGACGCCCAGGACCTCATCTCCGGCGGGCACTTGGTCGCCAAGGCGCTCAAGGCGGAGGGTGTGGACGTCATCTACACGCTCTGCGGCGGCCACATCATCGACATCTATGACGGCTGCGTCGACGAGGGCATCGACGTCGTCGACGTCCGCCACGAACAGGTCGCCGCGCACGCCGCGGACGGCCACGCCCGGATCACCGGCAAACCCGGCTGCGCCGTGGTCACCGCGGGCCCCGGCACCACCGACGCGGTCACCGGCGTCGCCAACGCCTTCCGCGCCGAGTCCCCGATGCTGCTGATAGGAGGTCAAGGGGCGCACACCCAGCACAAGATGGGGTCCCTGCAGGACCTGCCGCACGTCGACATGATGGCGCCGATCACCAAATTCGCCGCGACCGTCCCGGACACCGCGCGCGCCGCCGACATGGTCTCGATGGCGTTCCGCGAGTGCTACCACGGCGCGCCCGGCCCCTCCTTCCTGGAGATCCCGCGCGACGTCCTGGACGCCAAGGTGCCGCGCGCTACGGCCCGGATACCGCAGGCGGGCCGCTACCGCGCCTCCACCCGCTCGGGCGGCGACCCGGAGGCCGTGCAGCGGCTCGCCGATCTGCTGGTACGCGCCGAGAAGCCGGCGATCCTGCTGGGCAGTCAGGTCTGGACGACCCGGGCCACGGACGCGGCGACCGAGCTCGTACGGACCCTGAACGTCCCCGCGTACATGAACGGCGCCGGCCGCGGCACGCTGCCGCCCGGCGATCCGCACCACTTCCAGCTCTCCCGGCGCTACGCCTTCTCGAACGCCGACCTGATCGTCATCGTCGGCACCCCCTTCGACTTCCGGATGGGCTACGGCAAGCGCCTCTCCCCCGCCGCGACCGTCGTCCAGATCGACCTGGACTACCGCACCGTCGGCAAGAACCGGGACATCGACCTGGGGATCGTGGGCGACGCGGGGCTGGTGCTCGCCGCCGTCACCCAGGCCGCGTCCGGGCAGCTGAACGACACCTCCGCGCGGCGCAAGGAGTGGCTGGAGGAGCTGCGGACGGCGGAGCGGACGGCGATCGAGAAGCGGCTGCCGCACCTGCGCTCGGACGCCGATCCCATCCACCCCTACCGGCTCGTCAGCGAGATCAACGACTTCCTGACCGAGGATTCGATCTACATCGGGGACGGCGGCGACATCGTCACCTTCTCCGGGCAGGTGGTGCAGCCCAAGTCGCCCGGCCACTGGATGGATCCGGGGCCGCTGGGCACCCTCGGCGTCGGCGTGCCGTTCGTGATGGCCGCCAAGAAGGCCCGCCCGGACAAGGAAGTGGTCGCGCTCTTCGGTGACGGCGCGTTCTCACTGACCGGCTGGGACTTCGAGACGCTGGTGCGCTTCGATCTGCCGTTCGTCGGGATCGTCGGCAACAACTCCTCGATGAATCAGATCCGTTACGGCCAGAAGGCGAAGTACGGCGACGCCCGGGAGCGGGTCGGCAACACCCTCGGGGACGTGCCGTACGACAAGTTCGCGCAGCTGCTCGGCGGCCACGGCGAGGAGGTGCGCGACCCCGCGCAGATCCGTCCGGCGCTGCAGCGGGCCCGTGAATCGGGCAAGCCCTCGCTGATCAACGTCTGGGTCGACCCGGACGCCTACGCCCCCGGAACCATGAACCAGACCATGTACAAGTGACGGTGAAGGAGCCGGAGATGAGCAGGGCTCGCCAGGACACGAAGGCGCTGAGCGACGTCCGCGTCCTCGACATGACGCACGTCCAGTCCGGTCCGTCCGCCACCCAGCTGCTCGCCTGGCTCGGCGCGGACGTCATCAAGCTGGAGGCGACCACCGGTGACATCACGCGCAAGCAGCTGCGCGACCTCCCGGACGTCGACTCCCTCTACTTCACGATGCTCAACTGCAACAAGCGCAGCATCACCCTCAACACCAAGACCGAGCGCGGCAAGGAGCTGCTGACCGAGCTGATCCGGCGCAGCGATGTCCTGGTGGAGAACTTCGGCCCCGGCGCGGTGGACCGGATGGGCTTCACCTGGGACCGCATCCAAAAGATCAATCCGCGGATCGTCTACGCCTCCATCAAGGGCTTCGGCGACGGCCCCTACACCAACTTCAAGGCGTACGAGGTGGTGGCGCAGGCGATGGGCGGGTCGATGTCGACGACCGGCTTCGCGGACGGGCCGCCGCTGGCGACGGGCGCACAGATCGGCGACTCGGGCACCGGGGTGCACTGCGTGGCCGGGATCCTGGCGGCGCTCTACCAACGCGAGCACACCGGCCGCGGGCAGCGGGTTAATGTCGCGATGCAGCATGCGGTGCTGAACCTGTGCCGGGTCAAGCTGCGGGACCAGCAGAGGCTGGCACACGGGCCGTTGGCGGAGTATCCGAACGAGGACTTCGGGGACGAGGTGCCGCGCAGCGGGAACGCGAGCGGCGGCGGGCAGCCCGGCTGGGCGGTCTCCTGCGCTCCGGGCGGCCCCAACGACTATGTGTATGTGATCGTGCAGCCGGTGGGCTGGGCGCCACTGACCGCGCTGATCGGCCGGCCCGAACTGGCCGCCGATCCGGAGTGGGCGACGCCTCAGGCCCGGCTGCCGAAGCTGTCGAAGATGTTCCAGCTGATCGAGGAGTGGAGCAGCACGCTGCCCAAGTGGGAGGTGCTGGAGCGGCTGAACGCGCACAACATCCCCTGCGGGCCGATCCTGTCGACGAAGGAGATCGTCGAGGACGCGTCGCTGGCCGCCAACGAGATGGTGGTCGAGGTCGAGCATCCCGAGCGCGGCACCTTCACCACCGTCGGATCGCCGCTGAAGCTGTCCGACTCCCCCGTCGACGTGAACCGTTCGCCGCTGCTGGGTGAGCACAACGAAGAGGTCTACATCGGCGAGCTGGGGCTCGGCGCCGAGGAACTGCGGCTGCTCAAGTCGAACGGAGTCATCTGATGGAGGAACAGAAAGCTTCCGTACGGGCTGTGTTGGCGGCGGCCAGGGCGGAGGGGCGGACGGCACTCACCGCGTCCGAGGGACAGCTCGTCGCGGACGCGTACGGCATCCCGACCCCGGCCGAGGGGTTGGCCGAGTGCGCGGACGACGCGGTCTCGCTCGCCGACCGGATCGGCTTCCCGGTGGCGCTGAAGATCGCCTCGCCGGACATCCTGCACAAGACGGATGCCGGCGGGGTGCGGATCGGCCTGGGGTCGGCGGCCGAGGTGCGGGGCGCGTTCACGGCGATCGTGCAGAACGCGAAGGCGTACGCCCCGGCGGCACGGATCACCGGTGTTCAGGTGCAGCAGATGGTGCCCGAGGGGCAGGAAGTGATCGTCGGCTCGGTCACCGACCCGACGTTCGGGAAGATCGTGGCGTTCGGGCTCGGCGGGGTGCTGGTCGAGGTCCTCAAGGACGTCACCTTCCGGCTGGCGCCCGCCACCGCCGACGACGCGCGGTCCATGCTGGACGGCATCCGGGCGGCGGAGGTGCTGCGCGGGGTGCGCGGCGCTCCGCCGGCGGACCGCGCGGCGCTCACCGACCTCATCGTCCGGACCTCTCAACTGGCCGCAGATTTCCCGGAGATCGCGGAGGTGGACCTCAATCCGGTGGTCGCCTCGGCGGACGGGGTGATGGCGGCGGATGTGCGCGTCCTGCTGTCGGACGGCATCGCCCCGGCGCGCCGCAGGTACTCCCGCGAGGAGATCCTCACCGCGATGCGGCGGCTGATGGAGCCGCGGTCGGTGGCGGTCATCGGCGCCTCCAACGAGCCGGGGAAGATCGGCAATTCGGTGATGCGCAATCTCATCGACGGCGGCTTCCCGGGAGAAATCCATCCGGTGAACCCCAAGGCCGATGACATTCTCGGGCGCAAGGCGTACAAGACGGTGGGGGAGGTGCCGGGAGCGGTCGATGTGGCGGTCTTCGCCATTCCCGCGCCGTTCGTGCCCGCCGCACTGGAGGAGGCCGGCCGCAAAGGCATCCCGAACGCCGTCCTCATCCCCTCCGGCTTCGCCGAGACCGGTGAACACGCCTTGCAGGAACGGATCGTGGCCCTCGGCGAGGAGTACGGCATCCGGCTGCTGGGGCCGAACATCTACGGCTACTACTCCCCCTGGCAGGACCTGTGCGCGACGTTCTGCACGCCGTACGACGTCCGGGGCCCGGTGGCGCTGACCTCGCAGTCCGGCGGTATCGGGATGGCGATCCTGGGCTTCGCCCGGACGACGCGGACCGGGGTGTCGGCGATCGTCGGGCTCGGCAACAAGTCGGACGTGGACGAGGACGATCTGCTCACGTACTTCGGCGAGGACGACCACACCGAGTGCATCGCGATGCACCTGGAGGACCTCAAGGACGGGCGGGCGTTCGTCGAGGCGGCCCGGGAGACGGTCCGCAAGAAGCCCATCGTGGTCCTCAAGGCCGGGCGCACCAGTGCGGGCGCCAAGGCGGCGGGCTCGCACACCGGCGCACTGGCCGGTGACGACGCCGTCTATGACGACATCCTGCGGCAGGCCGGGGTGATCCGGGCGCCGGGCCTCAACGACATGCTGGAGTACGCACGGGCGCTGCCCGTGCTGCCCACCCCCCGGGGCGACAACATCGTCATCATCACGGGCGCGGGCGGCTCGGGCGTGCTGCTCTCCGACGCACTCGTCGACAACGGGTTGCGGCTGATGGAGATCCCCAAGGACCTGGACGCCGCCTTCCGGCGCTTCATCCCGCCCTTCGGGGCGGCCGGCAACCCGGTGGACATCACGGGTGGCGAGCCGCCGTCCACCTACGAGGCCACGATCCGGCTGGGCATGGAGGATCCGCGGATCCATGCGCTGGTGCTCGGCTACTGGCACACGATCGTCACCCCGCCGATGGTCTTCGCGAAGCTGACGGTGCGTGTCGTCGAGGAGTTCCGGGCGCGCGGGATCGAGAAGCCGGTGGTGGCGTCGCTGGCCGGTGACACCGAGGTCGAGGAGGCCGCCGCGTATCTCTTCGCGCACGGCGTCGTCGCCCACCCCTACACGACCGAGAAGCCGGTGGCGGCGCTCGGTGCGAAATACCGCTGGGCACGGGCCGCGGGGCTGCTGACCTGACCCCGCTCTCCTGGAGCACGAAGAGATCGGACAGGGGGCGCTGACCGGGTTCTTTCGATTCCAAGGGGACGACATGAGCACAGCGAACGAACGGGCCGCGGCCGGTGGGACCGCCTTCCGGGACGTCACGGACAGCAAGGGCCGTGTCTATCGGATCGGTGAGACCGACCGCGATATCCTGGGCCATTCCCGCAAGTTGATGGTGTATCTGCCGTGGGTCGCGATGATGGCCATCAGCGTGTCCGAATACGCCTACGGTTCGGCGGAGGACACCCTTTCCGCGGCGCACGGCTGGACGCAGAGCAACACCTTCTGGATCCTGAGCGTCTGGGTCTTCTTCCAGGCCGGTATCGCCTTTCCCGCGGGCTGGATGCGGGAGCGGGGAATACTGACCGCCCGGCGGGCCATGTTCCTCGGCGCCGCCCTCTGCTTTCTCGGGTTCCTCGCCCTGGCGCATCTGGACAATGTGTTCCTGGCGATCTGCGGCTTCGGTGTCATCGGCGGCCTCGGCTCCGGCCTCATCTACGCCACCTGCATCAACATGGTCGGCAAGTGGTTCCCCGAGCGGCGTGGGGCGAAGACCGGATTCGTCAACGGCGGCTTCGCCTACGGCGCGCTGCCCTTCATCTTCATCTTCAACTACGCCTTCGACACCGGCAATTTCGACGAGGTGCTGGACCTCATCGGCGTCTACGTACTGCTGGTCGTGGCGGTCTGCGCCTGGTTCTTCAAGGACCCGCCGAAGAACTGGTGGCCGGCCGACATCGACCCCCTGAGCTTCGCCGGCAACAAGAAGAGCGCGGCGAGCCTCGCCAAGAACCCGCCGGCGGTCAAGCAGTTCACTCCGCGGGAAGCCATCCGGACCGGCATGCTCCCACTGATGTGGATCACGGTGGTCATGACCGCCGGCGTCTCGATATTCGGCATCTCCTTCCAGGTGGACTTCGCCAAGGAGGTCGGATTCGGCCCACTGGTCGCGGCGTCGTCGATGGGCGTCATGTCCGTCGTCAACGGCGTCGGCCGCGCGGTGGTCGGCTGGCTCTCGGACCTGTGGGGACGGAAACTGACCCTGGTCTTCGTGATCGTGGTGCTGGGCCTCGCGCAGTTCGGGGTGATCTGGGCGGGCGACATCCACAGCGAATGGCTGTTCCTGTTCTTCGCGTTCCTCTCGGGCTTCGGCGGTGGCGCTTTCTACCCGATGTTCGCGGCGCTGACCCCGGACTATTTCGGCGAGAACTACAACGCCACGAATTACGGGCTCGTCTACAGCGGCAAACTCGTCAGCGGTCTGTTCGGCGGCGGTATGGGAGCGATGGTCGTCGACGCCTGGGGATACAACGGCGCCTACGCACTCGCCGGCGGAATCTCCATGGTGGCGGCCTGTTTCGCCCTGCTGCTGCACCAGCCGGGACGTACCAGGGTGCGCAAGGTCGTGCCCAACCCGCAGCCGATCAGCCGGGAAATGATCTGAGGCGGCCGCGGCCGGCGAGCGCGTCGAGGGGGCGGTGCCCTCCTGGCACCGCCCCCTCGACGCGCTTCCCGGCGGTCAGCCGGCGGCGGGCCCGCCGGGCTCGTCCTGGGAACGGTCGGCGATCGCGCGGTGGTGGCGGACCACCTCGCCGATGATGAAGTTCAGGAACTTCTCGGCGAAGGCCGGGTCCAGGCGGGCGTCGGCGGCCAGCGTCCGCAGGCGCTCGATCTGGGCGGCCTCGCGTGCCGGGTCGGCGGGCGGGAGGCTGTGCCGGGCCTTGAGCTCGCCGACCTGCTGGGTGCACTTGAAGCGCTCGGCGAGCAGGTGCACCAGGGCGGCGTCGAGGTTGTCGATGCTGCCGCGCAGATAGAGCAGCTGCTCCCGGGCCGCCTGGTCGGCGACGGAGGCCGCTTCGCCGACCGCCGGTGCTGTCCCTTCGCTCATGTGCGTCTCGCCATTCGTGGTCGGGTGCGGGTGCGTCACCCGTGGCCGGGTGCTGCGTGATCGCCTGCACATTACCCGGCGGCGGAGGACGGCACGGGGCTGGTCTCGCGGATCGGACCCGTTCGCGCGATCCGGTCCGGGAGACCCGCGGAGAACCGCCATGATCCACCGCCCGTACGGCGCACCACCCGGGCTCCCTGCCCCTTCGCGCGCTATCCGCGCAGGTGGCGGAGGTGATCGGCGGAGCGGGCGGCGGTGGACAGGGAGCCCGCGGGGTTGGCGGCCGGGTCGACGGCGTCATCGCGTTCCACGATCCAGTGGTGGTCGCGGTGGCCGTGGCCCTTGCGCCTGTTCACCGTCGCGAGGAAGCGCCCGTAGTCGATGTCGCCGTCGCCGACGTCGACCATGCGATAGCCGTCCTGGGCGGCGTTGTCGTGTTCGCCGTCCTTGACGTGGAAGAGCGGGTAGCGGTGCGGGTCCTTCAGGACGTAGTCGAGGGGCTCGAAGGGGGCCGGGGTGCCGTCGGGCCGCTTCGAGAAGCGGTACTGGGCGACATAGGCCCAGTAGATGTCCATTTCGAGGAAGACCAGGTCGGGGTCGGTCTCGGCGAGCAGGACGTCGTAGAGGCGGACGCTCGGGTCGTCGGTGGCGAAGGAGAACTCCTCGGCGTGGTTGTGCTGGTAGAAGCGCAGGCCGCGGGCCTTGGCGGCGGCGCCGTAGGTGTTGAACTCCTCGGCGGCGCGCTTCCAGGCGTCGACGGTGTCGCCGTAGCGGTTGGGGCTGGACGGCGTCCCGACGTACGGCAGCCCGAGGGCCTCGGCGTCGTCCAGTACCTGGGTGAGGTTGGTGGCGAAGGTGTACGCCTTGGGGTCGGTGGAGGCGTATCCGACGTGGCTGCCGACACCGCGCAGGCCGTTGTCCCGCAGCAGGCGCTTCAGCTGCGCGAGGCTGATGGGGCCGGTGGCGTCCTGGGTGTAGCCGGCGAATTCGACCTCGTCGTAGTGGTAGCGGGCGAGTTCCTCGAAGACCCGGGCGAAGCCGAGGGCGCTGGTCTGGTCGCGGAGGGTGTAGAGCTGGATGCCGAGCCGGCCGGGCGGCAGCAGCCGGCGGCGGCCGTGCGCGGCGGTGCGCGGCGCCGGGGCGGCGGACGCCGTGGTCGCCCCGGTGGCGCCGATCAGCGCGGCGGCCGTGGTGCCGGCGGCGACGCCGAGGAATCTGCGGCGGGCGAGCTTGCGGGCGAGGTCTCCGGTGCGGTCGTCGTCGCGGGTCAGGCGGGTCATGGGGGTCACGGTGGGCTCCTGTTGAGGGGGCGGTGGGCGGTCAGCCGAGGTGGGCGAGGCGCAGCAGCAGCGGCTTGATGTCGGTGGCGGCGGGGGCGTCCGGCAGGGTGCCGGGCTGCGAGCAGATGACGACCGGGCCGTCGGCGGGGTCGGCGGGCAGCAGTCCGTGGCTGCCGCGGACCGGTTCGGGGTCGAGCGGGACGACGGCCATCCGGTAGCGCATCCCGGTCTTCTTGCGGGCCAGCGCGGTCGCGGCGCGCAGCCGTACGTAGGGGTCGCGCGGGTCCATGAAGAGTTCCGCGGGGTCGTAGCCCGGTTTGCGGTGGATCTCGACGAGCCGGGCGAAGTCGGGGGCGCGGGCGTCGTCGAGCCAGTAGTAGTACGTGAACCACGCGTCGCGGTCGGCGAGGGCGACCAGCTCCCCGGCGCGGGGGTGGTCGATGCCGTACTCCTTCTTGCCCTCGTCGTCGAGGAGCTGAGCGATTCCCGGTATGCCGGCGAGCGCCTCCCGGGTGGCCGCGACGTCCTCCGGGCGGCGCACGTAGACGTGTGCGATCTGGTGGTCGGCGACGGCGAAGGCGCGGGAGGTGGTCGGGTCGAGGTACTCCATGCCGTCCTGGGTGTGCACCTCCAGGAGCCCGGCCCTGCGGAGCGCGCGGTTGATGTCCACGGGGCGGCGCACGGGCGTGATGCCGTATTCGGAGAGCGCGACGACCGTGGTGCCCGCCGCGCGGGCGTCGTCGAGGAGCGGGGCGAGGACGGCGTCGAGCGCGGTGGCGGCGGCGTGGGCGCGCGGGTCGTCGGGGCCGTGGCGCTGGAGGTCGTAGTCCAGGTGCGGGAGGTAGGCGAGGGTGAGGTCGGGGCGGCGGGTGCGGTGCAGGTGACGGGTGGCGTCGGTGATCCACTGCGAGGAGGCGAGGGCGGCGGTCGGGCCCCAGTAGGTGAAGAGGGGGAAGGTGCCGAGCAGCTCCGTCAGTTCGTCGTGCAGGTCCGGGGGCCTGGTGTAGCAGTCGGGTTCCTTGCGGCCGTCGGCGTAGTAGACGGGGCGGGGGGTGACGGTCCAGTCGGTGTCCGCGCCCATCGCGTACCACCAGCAGACGTTGGCGACGGTGTAGCCGGGGCGGGCCCGGCGCGCGGCGTCCCAGATCTTGTCGCCGCCGACGAGGGCGTTGTGCTGGCGCCAGAGGTGGACCTCGCCGAGGTCGCGGAAGTACCAGCCGTTGCCGACGATGCCGTGCGCGGCGGGCGTCGAGCCGGTGAGGAACGTGGACTGGACGCTGCAGGTGACGGCGGGCAGCACGGTCCGCAGCGGGCGGTACGCGCCGGCCTCGGCGAGGGCGGACAGGTGCGGCATGTGCGCGAGGAGGCGGGGGGTGAGTCCGACGACGTCCAGGACGAGGAGCCGGGGCGTGGCGGGGCCGGGCCGTTCGGTCGCGTCGTCGGTGTACCCGCTCTCCAGGGGCCCGGTGGGCGTGGCGGTCACGGCAGCTCCTTGAGGCCGAGGTCGGTCAACATGTCGCGGGCCAGGCCGAGTTCGGCGGCGATACCGTCGATCAGCCGGCCTCGGGTGCGCGGGCGCAGCGCGGCCGGCAGCGCCTGCCAGGTGTACGTCTCGACCTCCAGGTGATGCGTACGCGCGGCCGGCCCGCCGACCAGCAGCGCGAGGGTGTCCTTGAGGACCGGCAGGGTGGAGGTGAGCGGCGGCTCGGGCGGGGCGTGCAGCGGCACATGGAAGTGGGACCGCCAGGGGGCGGTGGTGGGCAGCCCGCCCTCGCCGGCGAGCGCCTCGTCGAGGTCGTCGGTGGCCCGTAGTGCGCCCTGCGGGGTGCGGGTGCGGGTCTGGTGGAGGAAGCGGGGCTCGGCGAACGCCCCCAGCGCGGCGCGGACGTCGGCACGTTCGGGGTGCTCGGCGTGCAGCGCGGCGGAGAGCTGCGACTTGACGATGGACACCTCGGCGCGCCGCAGCGCGGCCAGCGCGTCGCGTGGTTCCTCGAAGGAGGTGGCGAGGTGGCAGGTGTCGACGCAGATGCCGATGCGGGGGCCGGTGCGGTGGCGGGCCGGGCCGGCGGCGCTCCGGCCCAGGGCGGTGAGCGGGCCGATGGCGTCGGCGGTGGTCTCGACGGTGCAGCCCGGCTCGGGCTCCAGGCCGACCCGGATGGAGCGGCCGGTGAGGTCCTCCAGGGCGTCCAGCCGGGTGGTGAGGGTGCGCAGCGCTTCGAGGGCGGTGTCGTGCCGGTCGCGGGCGGGGCGGGCCGGATCGAAGTCGGTGCGCCAGGCGAGCGGCAGGGTCGAGATGGTGCCCTCGGCCGCGTCGTCGGGGAGCAGCGAGGTCAGCAGCCGCGCCAGGTCGGTGGTGTGCTCCAGCCGGTCCGGCTCCGTCCAATCGGGGCGGTAGACGCGGTACTTGACGTGCTGGTCGCCGAATCCCTGATACGGGAAGCCGTTGAGGGTGACGACTTCCAGGCCTCGGGTGTCGAGTTCGGCGCGCAGCCGGCGCAGCGCCGCGGGGTCGGCGGTCAGGGCGCGGGCGGCGTCCCTGGCGAGCCAGAGGCCGATGCCGAGCCGGTCGCGGCCGAGGCGCCGGCGGACCGGCTCGCAGTGGTCGCGGAGCTGGGCGAGGACGCCGTCGAGGGTCTCGGCGGGGTGGACGTTGGTGCAGTAGGCGAGGTGGACGGTGGACCCGTCGGGGTGGCGGAAGCGCATGGCGGCTCTCCTCCCTCATTCCCCGCCGCGGAGAATGGAGTTGCCCTCGTGCAGGGCGCCCGGCGGTGGCGTGGGACCGAGGTCCAGGCGGCCGCTCTGGGCGTAGAAGGCGACGGGGTTGCGCCACAGCACCTTGTCGACGGCGTCGTCGCCGAAGCCGGCCGCGAGCATCGCCTCGCCGACCTGCCGGGTCTTGAGCGGATCGCTGTGGCCCCAGTCCGCCGCGGAGTTGACCATGACGCGGTCGGTGCCGTGCAGCCGCAGGATCCGCACCATCCGCTCGGGGTCCATCTTGGTGTCGGGATAGACGGAGAAGCCCAGCCAGCAGCCGCTGTCGGCGGCCTCCCCCACCGTTGTCTCATTGAGGTGGTCGAGGACGACGCGCTCGGGGGTGAGGGCGGATTCCCGGAGCACGTCGAGGGTGCGTCGCAGGCCGGCGGCCTTGTCGCGGTGCGGGGTGTGGACGAGGGCCGGGAGCCCGTGGTCGGCGGCGAGTTGGAGCTGGGCGGCGAGGGCGGTGTCCTCGGCGGGGGTCATCGAGTCGTAGCCGATCTCGCCGACGGCGACGACGGAGTCCTTGACGAGGTAGCGGGGCAGGGCGTCGAGGACGGGGGTGCAGCGCGGGTCGTTGGCCTCCTTGGGGTTGAGGGCCAGCGTGCAGTGGTGGGTGATGCCGTGCTGGGCGGCGCGGAAGGGCTCCCAGCCGAGGAGGCTGTCGAAGTAGTCGAAGAAGCTGGCGGGCGAGGTACGGGGCTGGCCCAGCCAGAAGGAAGGTTCGACGACGGCCCGGACGCCTGCGGCGTGCATGGCCTCGTAGTCGTCGGTGGTGCGGGAGGTCATGTGGATGTGCGGGTCGAAGATGCGCATCGGGACTCCTCGCAGGTGCCGGGAACGGGGATCGGGCGGGCTGCGCGATCAGCCGGAGGACGGGGGTCGGGCAGGGACGGCGGGTGCGGCGGCGGTCAGGGGGGAGAGCCGGGCGGCGAGGACCGGGTGAGGTCCAGGACCCGGTGGAGGTCGTCGGGGACGGGGCGCCCGGCGGCGGAGCGCTCACGTGCGTAGGCGCGGAGCATCCGGCTGAGTTCGGCATCGCCCGCCGCCCGCCGCGCCAGCTCCGCCACGGCCGCCACCGGTACGTCCGTGAACAGGCACTTCAGGACGGCGTGCCGCCAGGCGTGCTGGTCGAGATGGCGCGCGGCGTACGGCCCGACGGCGGCGGCGACCAGCCGGGTGTCGTGGGTCCGCAGCGCGTCCTCGACGAGGGGCCGGGCCTGCGCGTCCAGCGTGAGGTAGGGCAGCGCGCCGAGCACCGCGCGGCGCTCGGCCGCGGTGCCGTGCCCGTAGAGCCGGGTGACGGTGCGGGCGTCGGCGCGGGCGGCGTGCAACAGGAGGACGCGGGCCGCCTCGGCCGCCTCCGGGTCCGCGGTGTGCGGCGGTTCACGGCGGGTGCAGTGCCGGCCCGCCGCCGCGAACCGTAGTTCCCAGGTGGGGAGCGGGGCCGTAGGCCCCTCGGGCGCGGCGGTGCGCAGGCCGTGGGCGCGCGCGTCGTCGAGCGACTCGGTGAGCCAGGTGCGGGCGGGGGCGTCCAGGCGGTCGAGGAGCGCCGTGTGCAGCCGGGTGAGCCGTTCGTCGGGGGCCGTCACCACGATCCGCCTCCCGCAGGGCCGGCGGCGGGGGGCCGCGTGCTCTCCCCGCCGGCTCCGGCTGCCCGGAGGAAGTCCAGGGAGGATGCGGCGAGTTGGGGCCCGGCGTGGGAGTGACGCGGCAGTTCGACGCCCACCAGGCCCGCATAGCCGACGTCCCTCAGCGCCGCGAGGACCGGCGGGAAGTCGATCTCGCCGGTGCCGAACGGCAGATGCTCATGGACGCCGCGTCGCATGTCCTCGATCTGGACGTGCCGTATCCAGGGAGCCGCCGCCCGTACGCATACGGCGGGCGGGTCGGGCTCCAGGCACTGGCAGTGGCCGATGTCCAGGGTCAGCCCGAGGACTTCGGGGTCCGGTCCTCCCAGGGCCGCCCGGAGATAGTGGAACCCCGCCAGGTCGCAGAGGAGGTGGCCGGGCTCGGGTTCGATGGCGAGCGGGAGGCCCGCGTCGCCGGCGGTTTCGAGGACGGGGGTGAGCGCCTCGGTGAGGCGCTTCCAGGCGAGGTCCTCGGGTGTGCCGTCCGGTGGGGTGCCGCTGAAGCAGTGGACGGCGGTCGCGCCCAGGTCGGCGGCCACGCGCACGGCGGTGCGCAGCAGGTCGGTACGGACGGCACGGGCCTCAGGGGCGGGGTCGAGGAGAGTGGGGCCGTGTTTGCGGCGCGGGTCCAGTACGTAGCGGGCGCCGGTCTCGACGGCCACGGCGAGCCCCAACTCCGCCGTTCGCCGCGCCACTTCGGCGGTACGGGCGGCGAGGTCGGGGGCGAGCGGGTCGAGGTGCATGTGGTCGAGGGTCAGCGAGACGCCGTCATAGCCGAGGTCGGCGAGGAGGGCGAGGGCATCGGTGAGGCGGAGGTCGGTGAGGCCGTTGGTTCCGTAGGCCAGCCGCAGCGGCGTCGTAGCGGTCATGTCGGGCTGACCTTCCGGGACAGGCGGCGGGCGACCGGGACCATCGCGAGCAGGGCCAGCCCGGTACGGGGCGCACCGGCGCGGGCCGCGAGTGCCGCCTGCAGCGGGATCATGGCGCGGATACCGCCGCCGACGGCGCGCTGGAGGAAGTACGGCGAGGGGTTGAGGACGGCGTGCAGGAGCGGGCGCGCGGCGGTGGCGGCGTAGCCGGCGAGGAGCACGGCGGTCGCCCCGGTACCCGCATCGGAGGCTGCGCCTGTGCCGGTACGGGGGCCCTGTGAGGTGCCGCCGCGCCGCACGGCGGTGCCGGCGGCGGAAGCGGCGACGGCGGCCACCGCGGCGAGCCCGCCCAGCGGCAGCGCGGACGAACTCCCCTGCGCCTCGCGGCGCGACACCGTCGTCACGGCCAGCGTGTGCGCACCGAGCAGAGCCGCCGAGGGCAGCGCGGCGCGGGCGGAGCGCGCGGCCGAGTGCCGTGCGGCACCAGCCGGACGCCCGGCCGTGGCCGGCCCGGCGGGCCTCGCCCCGCCGCTCGCCCCGCTCACCATCCGACGCGGACCGCCCGCGACGGCTCCCTGGAGCAGGTCCAGGGCGCGGGCGCAGGCCATGGCGGCCGGGCCTGCCGGGGTGTTCTTGAGGTGCAGGTCGTAGGCCCAGACGGTCGCCGCCAGGGCGGTGCCGGTGAGCAGGGCGGGGCGCCCTGCCGCGGCGGCGAGGGCGATTCCGGCGACGGTCAGGCCGCCGGCCGCGGCCAGGGCGGCCGCCGGTGCGATACGGCCGGACGGAAGGGGGCGGCCGGGGCGTTCGACGGCGTCGACGGCGCGGTCCGCCCAGTCGTTGAGCGCCATCCCTGCCTCGTAGAGGCACAGGGACGAGCAGGCGGCGAGGAGGGTGCGGCGACCGGGGCGGTGGCCGCCGGCCGCGGCGCCGGCGAGCAGGTCGCCAGGGACCGTGAAGAGGGCGGAGACGCGCAGGAGTTCGGCCCACGCCCGGCCCGTCCCGCCCACGGCGCCCACAGCGCCCGGCGGTCCGGCCTCGGTCTCGGTCTCGGTCAGGGGCAGGGGCAGGGGCAGGGGCAGGGGAAGAACGACATCCGCACGCCCGGTGCCGCCCGGGTGCTCAGCAGCGCTCGGGTGCCCGGTGCCACTCGCACCCCCGACGTCGCTCGCGGGGCCCGTGGCGTCCACCTGATCAGTGACGTCCACCCGGCCGGCGGCGCGCCTGTGCCCCGAGGCATCACTCTGCCCAGGGACATTCCTCTGCCCAGAAGCATCCCTCCGCCCGGTGGCGGCCGGATGCCCGGCGACGGGATCCCCCACAGATCCCGCCACCGGGCCGCTCTCGGCAGGCCGTGCCTGCGGGCCGCCCGCTCCTGTGCCCCCGTGCTCGGGCGCGCCCTTCCCTCCCTTACCCAGCGAAGGCCCCTCCCCCACCTTTCCGGGTCGGTTCATGCCTGCCCCCGAGCCCGCAGCAGGTCGGCGTAGTCGGTCAGGGCCGCGTACTGCTCGGCGAGCGCGGACGGGCCGCCGTCGGGGTCCTTGAAGAAGAAGCCGAGGGCCGGTTGCGGACCGGACAGACCCACGGTGTGTGCGGCGGCCAGCAGTCGGGCCAGGTCGAGGACGAGGGGAGCGGCGAGGGCCGAGTCGCAGCCCTGCCAGATGGTCTGCAGGACCATCCGGTTGCCGAGGAACCCGTCGAAGGCGATGTGGTCCCAGGCCGTCTTCCAGTCGCCGAGGGCCGGCACATTGTCGATGTGCACCTCGCCGGGCGGGAGTTCGCCGAGGGTGTCGGCCAGGACGCGCGCCTTCCCCGCGTTCTTGGCTGCCGCGGCGCCCGGGTCGGTCAGCGCCGCGCCGTCGCCGCCGCCGAGCAGGTTGCTGCCGGACCAGGCGCGGACGGTGAGCGCCCGCTGGGCGAACATCGGGGCGAGTACGGAGCGCAGCAGGGTCTGGCCGGTCTTGCCGTCCCGGCCGGCGTAGGGCAGTCCGCTGGAGCGTGCCATCTCCTGGAGGAGGGGGTGGTGCAGGCCGGCGGAGGGGGTGAAGTTGAGGTAGGGGCAGCCGGCCCGCAGGGCGGCGTGCGCGTACAGGGAGCTGGCCGGGAGTCGGTCGGTGTACGGCTCCGGGCCGGCGGCGCCCGGCGGGTGGGCGGGGGCCGGTTCGGTGGAGGCGACGTTGATGACGACGGTGCGGTCGAGGCCGTGCTCGCGGCGGAAGGCACGCAGATCGGCGGCGAACGCGGCGACGAGTTCGGCGTCGTCGCGGGTGTCGCCGTGCTGGGGGCCGCCGGGGCGGATCGCGGCGTCGGCCGTGGCGAGTTCGGCGTGCACGGCGCGCGGCAGCCCGTAGGGCAGGACGCCGCCCGCGGCGAGTTCCTCGGCCCGTTTGGGCAGCGGGCAGGCGGCGGTGTCGTGGCCGCCGAAGACGAGGGAGCTGAGCGGTGGCAGGGACGGGACGGGTGGGTCGGTGAAGGGGGCGGACTCGGTGACCATGCCGGTGGGCGGGTGCAGTCCCGCGGTCAGGGCGGCCCACCCGGCGACCACGGTGGTGGCGACGGAACCCCGCGCGCCGATCAGCCACACCCCGGTGCGGCCGGTGCCTTGGGGGCCGCCGCCGTCCCGCCCCGGCATCTCGCCCCTCGCCTCGTCTCTCGTCTCCCGCGGCCCGTCCGTCATCGCTTGCCACCCTTCCTCTCGGCGCCCGCGCCGCCCGACGGGGCGTCCGGCAGTTCCTTGACGCGGACGTTGCGGAACGCCACCTCGTCGTCGGCCCCGTGGTTCTGGATGCCGATATGGCCCTGCCGCAGGCTGCGCGCGGGGTCGGTGTTGGTGAAGTCGTTGATCTTGCGGCCGTTGAGCCAGAGCTGGAGGTGCTCGCCCTCGACCCGGATCTCGTAGGTGTTCCATGCGCCCGGCGGGTTGAGTGCGGCGTCCCGGGCGGGGAGGTCGGCGGCCTGGAAGGTGTAGACGGAGCCGGTGGTGCGATCGGCGGCGTCGCTGGCGTCGATCTGGATCTCGTAGCCCTTGTCGACGGCCGACCAGGGGTCGTCGGAGGCCGGGAAGCCCACGAAGACACCGGAGTTGTCGTCGCCGGTCATCTTCCAGTCGAGCTTGAGGGAGTACGAGCCGAGCTCCTGCGCTTCATACCAGAGGAGGCCCATGCCGCCGGTGGAGGTCAGGGTGCCGTCGTTGAGGGTGAAGGAGCCGGGGCCCGCCTGTTTCCAGCCGTCGGTCGAGGTGCCGTCGAAGAGCGGCCGGTAGCCCTGTTCGGGGCGGCAGTCGGCCTGAGCCTCGCCGGTGGCGTAGCGGATGCCGCCGAGCAGGTGGGTGCGGAAGGCGGGGTCGGCGAAGGATTCCTTCGTGTGTCCGGCGCCGGTGTAGAAGGCACGGCCGCCTTGGTATTCCTGGCACCAGGCGAGCGGGTGGTCGCCGTTCATGGTGCCGCCGGTGTAGGTGGACTCGTCGAGGGCGGCGAGGACGTGCGCCCGCTCGCGCGGGTTGGAGCGGTAGTTGTACCACTCGTCGGTGCGGTCCCAGGCGGCGCCGAGGTGGGCGGTGGCCGGGTGGGCGCGGTCCTCGACGCGTACGGTGGCGGGCTGGATGGCGGGGTGCGAGTCGAAGTAGGCGCCGGCCAGGCCGCCGTAGAAGGGCCAGTCGTATTCGGTGTCGGCTGCGGCGTGCACACCGACGTAGCCGCCGCCGTCGGAGATGTAGCGCTCGAAGGCGGTCTGCTGCGCGCCGTCGAGGACATCGCCGGTGGTGGAGAGGAAGATGACGGCGTCGTAGCGGGCGAGGTCGGTGTCGTTGAAGGTGCCGGCGTCCTCGGTGGCGTCGACGGCGAATCCGTGCTGTGCGCCGAGGTCCTTGACGGCGGCGATGCCGTCGGGGATGGAGTCGTGGCGGAAGCCGGCGGTCTTGGAGAAGACCAGGACACGGTTCTCCGCCCGGTGCGGGGCGGCGGCGCCGGGCAGCGCCATCGTGGCGAGGAGGGCTGTGGCCGCCGCGGCGGTGACGCCCAGACGTGCGGAGGGGTGCATGAGGTGTCCTTCCTCCGGGCGGGGGTACGGGCCGGCCGCTGCGGGCCGGCCCGTACCCCCGGGCGGCGGCTGTCAGCCGGTGGTGAAGGTGAAGTCGTCCAGGTCGTAGAGGGCTTCGCTGCCGCTGCCCTTGAAGACGAGGTAGAGCGTGGTGGTGCCGGCCGGTGGTCCGGTGAGGTCGGCACTGACGTCGGCGTAGGTTTCCCAGCCGCCGGTCGCCGGGACCTTCGCGGTGCCCAGGAGCTTGCCGTCGGCGGAGCCGGTGCGGACCTCAAGGGTGCCGCCGGTGCCTGCGGAGGCGATCCGCGCGGTGATCTTCGTGGCGTTGCCGACGATGTACGGCGTGAAGCCGATCCAGTCGCCGTTGTGGATGTCGCCGACCGTCTTGCCGCCGTGGGCGGGGGTGTGGGCGATGGCCTTGACGCCTTCGGAGGAGGTGAAGTGCTCGGCCTGGCGGTGCTTGGGCTGCACGATGTTCTGGTCGTGCGTGGTCAGGGCGGGCTGGCCATTGGCGCCCTGGTCGGTGTATTCGGCGTCGAAGACCCCGAAGATGTTGGCGTTGGGGTCGTGTTCACCGTCCGCCATGGTCTGCAGGGTGCCTTCGCAGCCGTTGGCCGAGGTGACGGGGTGGCCGTGGCTGTCGTGGCCGAGGATGTGGGTGACCTTGACCTTGGCGCAGTCGATGGTGCCGTCCTCGGGGTCGGTGACGGTCACCTTGAAGGGCACCTTGTCGCCGAAGGTGAACAGCTGCCCTTCACCGGGGAGTTCGAGCTTCACCTCGGGTGCGGTGTTGCCGACGGTGAGGTGCACGCTCGCGGATCCGGTGCGGCCGGTTGCGTCCTTGGCGGTGACGGTGGCGGTGTAGGTGCCGTTCTTGTCGTAGGTGTGGGAGGGGTTCTGTTCGGTGGCCTTGGTGCCGTCACCGAAGTCCCAGGCGTAGCTGAGGTCGCCGCCGTCGGCGTCGGTGGCGGAGGCGGTGAACTTCGCGGCCAGCGGCGCCTGTCCGGAGGTCTTGTCGACCTTGGCGTCGGCGACCGGTGAGTGGCCTTCGGTGGCGTTCTCGATGCGGTAGAGGGCGGAGTTCTCGTCGCCGTTGAAGTAGCCGGTGCCGTAGTCGAGGACATAGAGGGCGCCGTCGGGGCCGAAGGACATGTCCATGACCTGGGTGCCGGTCCAGGGGAAGGCGTTGATGGACTTCACGGTGCCGTCGTCGCCCTTGTCGATGCGCTTGATCCAGGCGCGGCCGAACTCACCGGCGAAGAAGTTGTTGTCGAAGGACTCGGGGAACTTCACCTTGGAGTCGGACGCGGCGTCATAGTGGTAGACGGGCCCGGCCATGGGGGATTCGGATCCGGTGCCGAATTCGGGTACCGAACCGCCGTCGTACGGAATCCAGGCGGGCTGCGCGGCCGGCAGGTCGGTGAGGCCGGTGTTGTGCGCGGAGGTGTTCTTGGGGGCCGCGCAGTCGAAGGCGTCGCCGGACGTCTTGGTGGCGAAGTCGTAGTCGCGGTAGGCATCGTTGTCACCGGTGCAGTACGGCCAGCCGAAGTTGCCCGGCTTGGTGACCCGGGCGAACTCGACCTGCCCGGCGGGGCCGCGCTCGGGGTCCGCGGCGCCGGCGTCCGGGCCGTAGTCGCCGACGTAGACGATGCCGGTGGGCTTGTCGACGCTCATCCGGAAGGGGTTGCGGAAGCCCATCGCGTAGATCTCGGGTCGGGTCTTGTCCGTTCCGGCCGGGAAAAGGTTGCCGTCGGGGACGGTGTACGAGCCGTCGGCGGCGACCTTGATCCGCAGGATCTTGCCGCGCAGGTCGTTGCTGTTGCCGGCGCTGCGACGGGCGTCGAACGCCGGGTTGCGGTCGGCGCGTTCGTCGATCGGGGTGTAGCCGTCGGAGGCGAACGGGTTGGAGTCGTCGCCGGTGGAGAGGTAGAGGTTGCCCTGCGCGTCGAAGTCGATGTCGCCGCCGACGTGGCAGCAGATGCCGCGGGAGGTGGGGACTTCGAGGATCTTGTGCTCGCTGGCGGTGTCCAGCGTCCCGTCCTCCTTCAGGACGAAGCGGGAGAGCCGGTTGACGCCGTCGAACTTCTTGAAGTCCTCGGCGGTCCCCGTCTCCGGCGCGTCGCCTGCCGGGGTGTCCAGCTCGGGTGCGTAGTAAAGGTAGATGAAGCGGTTCTCGGTGAAACCGGGGTCGACGCCGACGCCCTGGAGGCCCTCTTCGTCGTGCGAGTAGACCGGGATCTTCCCGGCGACGGCGGTGTCCCCGTCGGCGCCGGTCAGCCGGAGTGTGCCGTCGCGTGCGGTGTGCAGCACGGAGCGGTCGGGCAGCACGGCGAGGGTCATCGGCTCGCCCATCTCCGCCTCCCCCTTGGCGAGGGTGACCTGCTGGAAGTCCTCGGCCGCGGCCGGTTTCGCGGCGGTGTCGTGCGCCGGGTGGGTCGGGGCCGCCCCGGCGCTGGCGGCGCTCAGGGTGAGCGATCCGGCGGCCAGCAGTCCGCTCGCGAAGAGCGCGAGGGCGGGGCGGAGCCTGATCGGTCGGTGCCGTTTGCGGTACACGCGGTGCCTCCCGTACGGGTTGTCGGTGGGGGGAGTTCGCTGTGTTGCTCGCTGCTGTGCTCGCCGCGCTGCTCGCGGGCGTCGCGCTGTGCCTTCGGCGGGGTGCGCCGCCATGGGGTTCCTGCACTGACATGCTCACGACATATCTGCCGCTATTGGCTGGGACCGTAGCCGCGTTCGTCCGATCCGGAAAGCCTTCGCGCGGCAATTGCGGTCACCTTTTTCCTGACACAGGACAAAGGCGCGGGTCCGGGACGGACGCGGGCCGCTCGCGGGGCGGGACGCGGGGCCGGACGTCCTGCCCCGCGTGGGCCCGGCCGCCCCGCCCTCGGCGCCGTACGATCGGCCGTCCGGCCCCGCGCCGTACGCTCAGCCGTCCCGGTCCGGCCCGCCGAAGGCCGCGTCGAAGGAGGCCGTGGGCGGCTCGAAGTCGAAGGCGCGCAGGCGGGCCAGCGCCTCGGGGGCGCCCTGCAGGCGGTCCATCCCGGCGTCCTCCCACTCCACCGACACCGGGCCGTCGTAGCCGATCGAGCGCAGCATCCGGAACACGTCCTCCCAGGGGACGTCCCCGTGCCCGGCGGAGACGAAGTCCCAGCCCCGTCGCGGGTCGCCCCACGGCAGGTGCGAACCGAGGCGCCCGTTACGGCCGTCGAGCCGCCGCCGGGCCTCCTTGCAGTCGACGTGGTAGATACGGTCGCGGAAGTCGTAGAGGAAGCCGACCGGGTCGAGGTCCTGCCAGACGAAGTGGCTGGGGTCGAAGTTGAGGCCGAAGGCGGGGCGGTGCCCGACCGCCTCCAGGGCGCGGTGGGTGGTCCAGTAGTCGTAGGCGATCTCGCCGGGATGCACCTCGTGGGCGAACCGCACACCCTGCGCGTCGAAGACGTCCAGAATCGGGTTCCAGCGGTCGGCGAAGTCCTGGTAGCCGCGTTCGATCATGCCGGGCGGCACCGGCGGGAACATCGCGACCAGATGCCAGATCGCCGACCCGGTGAAGCCGATGACGGTGCGTACGCCGAAAGCGGCCGCGGCCCGTGCCGTGTCGGCGATCTCGGCCGCCGCCCGCTGCCGCACCCCCTCCGCCTCGCCGTCGCCCCAGATCCGGGCGGGCAGGATCGCCCGGTGCCGCTCGTCGATGATCGCGTCGCACACCGCCTGGCCCACCAGGTGGTTGGAGAGCGCCCAGCAGGTGAGCCCGTACTTGTCCAGCAGCTGGTGCCGCCCTTCGAGGTAGCCGGGCTCGTTCAGCGCCCGGTCGACCTCGAAGTGGTCACCCCAGCAGGCGAGTTCGAGTCCTTCGTAGCCGAAGTCACGGGCGAGGCGGCAGACCTCTTCCAGTGGCAGATCGGCCCACTGTCCGGTGAAGAGCGTGAACGGTCTGGGCATACGAGCCTCCTTGAGTACGGGGTCGGGGAGCGCTGCGCTCGCGTCGGGCACCCGGTGTGCGTCAGACCGGCACCGGCACCACCGAGGTGAGCGCGCAGTTCTTCGACGCGCTGTCCTCCACCGCGGCCAGCACCCGCTGCACCTGCAGCCCGTCCGCGAAGGACGGCCGCGGCGGCACTCCGGTGGCGATGGCGTGCACCAGGTCGCGGGCCTGGTGGACGAAGGTGTGCTCGTAGCCCAGGCCGTGGCCCGGCGGCCACCAGGCCTTCAGGTAGGGGTGGCCGGGCTCGGTGACGAGGATGCGGCGGAAGCCGGCGGCGTCGGCCGGTTCGGTCTGGTCGTGGAAGGACAGTTCGTTGAGGCGTTCCAGGTCGAAGGCCAACGAACCCCGCTCGCCGTTGAGTTCGATGCGCAGCGAGTTCTTCCGGCCGGCCGCGACCCGGCTGGTCTCGAAGGAGGCCAGCGCGCCGGAGGCGAAGCGCCCGGTGAACAGCGCGGCGTCGTCCACGGTGACCCGCCCCAGGCCGCCGCCCGGCAGCGGCCGCTCGGCGACGAAGGTCTCGGTGACGGCCGAGACGCCCGCCAGCTGCTCCCCCGCCAGATGCTGCGCGAGGTCGACGATGTGCGCGCCGAGGTCGCCGAGCGCCCCGGACCCGGCGTGCTCCCGCTGCAGCCGCCACCCCATCGGCGCCGCCGGATCGACCAGCCAGTCCTGCAGATACGTCGCCCGCACGTGCCGCAGGGCACCGATCCGGCCGGCCGCCACCATCTGCCGGGCCAGCGCGAGGGCGGGCGTGCGGCGGTAGTTGAAGCCGACCATGGCGATCTGCCCGCGGCTGCGGGCGGCCTCGGCGGCGGCCGTCATGGCCTCCGCCTCGGCGACCGAGTTGGCGAGCGGCTTCTCGCACAGCACGTGTTTGCCGGCTTCCAGCGCGGCGATGGCGATCTCGGCGTGGCTGTCGCCGGGGGTGCAGATGTCGACGAGCTGGACGTCGTCGCGGGCGATCAGCCGGCGCCAGTCGGTTTCGGCGGCGGCCCAGCCGAGTTTGCCGGCGGCGGCCCGTACGGAGGCCCGGTCGCGGCCGCACACGGCGTTCATCGCCGGGCGCAGCGGCAGGTCGAAGACGCGTCCCGCGGTACGCCAGCCCTGGGAGTGGGCGGCGCCCATGAAGGCGTATCCGATCATGCCCACGCCGAGTGCGGGGGCCGGAGCGGGGTCCTGCGCGTGGTCATCCATGAATCACCTCGACTGTCGACGGTGGGGAGGTCGCCCGGCCGCCGCGCGGCCGCCCGGTGGACGGCCGTGGGACGGCGCGCGGCCGGTCAGCGGAAGCCGGTGGGGAGGTAGTCGTCGACGTTGTCCTTGGTGACGACGGCGGAGTAGAGGGTCAGCGAGGCCGGGATCTCCAGCTCGGCCATGCCGCCGATGCCCTTGCCCTGGGCGAGCGCGCGGGCGAGGTCGATGGCCGATGCGGACATCGTGGGCGGGTAGAGGACGGTGGCCGACAGGACCGAGCCGCCGGCCTTGATGGTCTCCATGACGTTGCGGGACCCGGCGCCGCCGACCATCAGGAAGCCGTCGCGGCCGGCCTGCTTGATGGCGCGTTCGGCGCCCACGCCCTGGTCGTCGTCGTGGTTCCACAGGGCGTCGAAGGAGGGGTGGGCCTGGAGCAGGCCCGCCATCTTCGACTGTCCGGACTCGACGGTGAATTCGGCGGCCTGCCGCCCGATCTTCTCGATGTTGGGGTAGTTCTTCAGCGCGTCGTCGAAGCCCTTGGTGCGCTGCCGGGTGAGCTCCAGATTGTCGATCCCGGCCAGTTCGACGACCTTGGCGTTCTTCTTGTCCTTGAGCTGCTCGCCGATGTAGTGGCCGGCGTTCAGGCCCATGCCGTAGTTGTCGCCGCCGATCCAGCAGCGGTAGGCCTGCGGGGAGGCGAAGACCCGGTCGAGGTTGACGACGGGGATACCGGCCCGCATGGCCTTCAGGCCGACCTGGGTGAGGGCCTTGCCGTCGGCCGGCAGGATCACCAGCACATCGACCTTCTTGTTGATCAGGGTCTCGATCTGGCCGATCTGCTGGGCGGTGTCGTTGGACCCCTCGGTGATTTCGAGGGTGACGTCCTGGTAACGCCGGGCCCGGGACTTGGCGTTGACGTTGATGGCGTTCAGCCAGCCGTGGTCGGCCTGGGGTCCGGCGAAGCCGATGGTGACGTGCTTGCCGGGCTTGTCGTCGATGCCGCCGGCCTGCTGTTCCTTGCCGCTTCCCGCCGCCTCGGCGTTGCTCTCGTTGCTCGTACAGGCGGTGAGGAAGGCGCCGGCGGACACGGCCGCCGCGCCGAAGAGCATGCCCCTGCGGCTGGTGCGCGACCCGCCGCCCGGCGTCTGCTCCGGTGGCCGGCCGGGCTCCGTGTGCTGCCTGCGCTCCGAGTGCTCCGTACGTTCCGTCATGACGTGCGACCCTTCCTCTGGACCAGTACGGCGGCGACGATGATCGCGCCCTTGGCGATCTGCTGGACTGCGGTCTCCAGGTTGTTCAGCGCGAACAGGTTGGTGATGGTGGTGAAGACGAGGACGCCGAGCACGGAGCCGGTGATGGTGCCGCGACCGCCGCTCAGCAGGGTTCCGCCGATGATCGCGGCGGCGATGGCGTCGAGTTCGTAGAGGTTGCCGTTGGTGTTCTGGCCGGAGCCGGTGAGCACGATGAGCAGGAACGCGGCGATTCCGCAGCACAGTCCGGACAGCAGGTAGAGCAGCAGGCGCTGGCGCCGGACGTCGATGCCGGCGAGCCGGGCGGCCTCCGGGTTGCCGCCGACGGCGACGGTGCGGCGGCCGAAGGTGGTGCGGCCCAGCACCAGCCAGCCGATGACGGTCACGGCGGCGAAGACCAGCACGATCGGCGGGATGCCGAGCACGTAGGCGTCACGCTGGCCCAGTTCCAGGACCGGTTCGACGCTGACGATCTGGGTGCGGCCCTCACTGATCTGCAGGGCCAGGCCGCGCGCGGAGGCGAGCATGGCGAGGGTCGCGATGAACGGCACCATGCTGCCGAAGGCGATCAGCAGCCCGTTGACGAGTCCGCAGGCCAGGCCGACGATCAGGGCACAGAAGAGGATGCCTGCCAGGCCGTATTCCTGGGTGGCCAGCGTCGTCGCCCAGACGGTGGACAGGGCGACCATCGCGCCGACCGAGAGGTCGATGCCGCCGCCGATGATGACGAAGGTGACGCCGACGGTGACCACACCGATCACGGACGCCTGGGTGAGCACCAGTTGGAGATTCTGGACGCTGAGGAACTGCTCGGGTTTGGTGACCGCACCGACCACGATCAGGGCGGCCAGCACCACGACCAGCGACAGGTTGCGCAGGTCGATCCGGGCGCGGAGTCCGCCGCCCGGGGAGCCGGCGGCGTGCTGCGGATGTCCGGCGGGCGCGGGCGGGCCGGCGGCGGGTGCGAGGGGGGCTTTCCCTTTCGAGATGCTCACGGTCGGTCTCCTCGCGGTGTCGGCGCATTCCGCACATCGGGCGATGCGCTCCGTTGACGTGGCGTCATGAGGTCTTCACGCTCCCGGGCCGCCGGCGTGCCGTCGGCCCGCCGCCCGCCATGACCAGGTCCAGCACCCGGTGTTCGTCCAGCGAGAGGGCCGCGCCCTCATGGACCACCCGGCCCTCGCGCAGCACGAGCACCCGGTCGGCGAGCCCCAGCACCTCGGGGACCTCGCTGGAGACCATCAGTACGGCCACGCCGTCGTCGGCCAGCCGCCGGATCACCGCGTACAGCTCGGCGCGGGCACCGACGTCGACCCCGCGGGTCGGCTCGTCCAGCAGCAGCACCCGGCAGCCGCGCAGCAGCCAGCGGGCCAGTACGGCCTTTTGCTGGTTGCCGCCGGAGAGGGTGCGCACCGGCCGGTCCACGTCATCGGGCCGCAGGCTGAGGTCCCGGGTGGCGGACCGGGTCGCGGCCTTCTCGGCGGCGCGGTCCAGCCAGCCCGCGCGGGCGAAGCGGGCCAGACAGGAGACGGAGACATTGCGGTTGACGGATTCCAGCAGCAGCAACGCCTGCGATTTCCGTTCCTCGGGAGCGAGTCCGATCCCCGCGCGGACGGCGGCGGGGACGCTGCCGGGCCGCAGCGGCCGTCCGCCGACGAACACCCGCCCGGCGGTGGGACGCCGGGCGCCGAAGACCGTCTCCAGGATCTCCGAACGGCCGGATCCGACGAGCCCGGCGAGGCCGAGGATCTCGCCGGGGTGCACGGCGAAGTCGAGAGGGGCGAACTCCCCTTCGCGGGCGAGCCCTTCGACGGCCAGCACGGGGGCGTGGACGGGGGGCACGCGCGCGGGGCGGCGGGGGAAGACGTAGGCGACGTTCCGGCCGGTCATCAGGGCGACGAGGTCGCGGGTGGGGGTGTCCCGGGCATCCAGGCCGCGGGCCGCGGCCCGCCCGTCCTTGAGGACGGTGACCCGGTCACCGATACGGCGGATCTCCTCCAGCCGGTGCGAGATGTAGACGACCGCCACACCGTCGGCGGTCAGATCGGCGACGATCCGGAAGAGGTTGTCGACCTCGTCGGGGTCGAGCGCGGCGGACGGTTCGTCCATCACGATCAGCCGGACGTCGTGGGAGAGCGCGCGGGCCATCGACACGATCTGCGCTCCGGCGGCGGACAGGGTGCCGACGAGCGCGCCGGGGTCGATCTCCGGGTGGCCGAGGCGGGCGAGCAGCGCGGCGGTACGCTCCCGGGCCGCGCGGGAGTGGACGAATCCACCGGTGGAGACCTCGTGGCCGAGGAAGACGTTCTCGGCCACGGAGAGGTGTTCCACCAGGTCGAGTTCCTGGTAGATGGTGGCGATACCGCGGCGCATGGCGGCGATCGGCGACTTGAGGGTGACCGGGCCGCCCTGCCAGCGGATCTCGCCGCCGTCGGGCTGGTGGGCGCCGGCCAGCACCTTGATCAGGGTGGACTTCCCGGCGCCGTTCTGTCCGAGGAGGCAGTGCACCTCCCCCGCGGCGACGTCCAGGTCGACGCCGTCCAGCGCGCGGACGCCGGGGAAGGACTTGGTGATGCCCCGCATGGTGAGCAGGGGGGCGGACGGGGCGGTGGCGGGGCCGGCGGGCGACTCCGGGCGGTGCTCTGGTGCCATGGCGGGCCTCCTCGGCAGTGACGCCGGTGAGCGGGCAGGGCGGGGCGCAAAACGGCAGGGCAGGGCGGTACGGGGGTGGTGGCGGGGCTCAAGCGGCTCGGTGCGTGGCGCGCGGTGCGTTGAGGCGTACGGCTCGGTGCGGGTGCGGCTCGGTGCGTGGTGCGAGGCGGTGCGCGGTGCCGTGCTGCGTACGGGTGCGGTGCTGCGGGTGCGGTGCGGTGTTACGCGTGCGGTGTTACGCGTGCCGTGCGGTGTTGCGCGTGCTGTGCGGTGTTGCGCGTGCGCTGGTGCGGATCAGGCCGGCGAGAACAGATGGTCGCTGATCAGGCGGGCCGCGCCGGTCACCCCGGCCGCCTGCCCCAACTCCCCCAGCACAATGGGGAGGTTGCCGGTCGCCAGGGGCAGCGACTGGCGGTAGACCTGGGTGCGGATGGCGGCGAGCAGGGTGTGGCCGAGGCCGGTCACCCCGCCGCCGATCACCACCAGCCCGGGGTTGAAGAAGCTCACCAGCCCGGCGATGACCTGGCCGGTGCGGGTGCCGCCGGCCCGGATCAGCTCCAGTGCGGTGGCGTCGCCGGAGGCGGCCGCTGCGGCGACATCGGAGGCGGCGAGCGCACCGGCCGCCTCGAACCGTGCGGCGAGTTCGGGCGAGACGCCCTCCCGTGCCGCGTCCGCCGCGTCGCGGGCGAGCGCGGCGCCGCCGAAGTAGGCCTCCAGGCACCCGCGGTTGCCGCAGGCGCAGGGGCGGCCGTCCGGCTCGACCTGGATATGGCCGATGTCACCGGCGCTGCCCGTCGTCCCGCGGTAGACCTCGCCGCCGACGACGATGCCGCAGCCGATACCGGTACCGATCTTGACGAAGAGGAAGTCCTGCGAGGTGCGGGCGACGCCCGCGTGCTGCTCCCCCATCGCCATCAGGTTCACGTCGTTGTCGACCATGACCGGGCAGCCCAGTTCCTGGCTGAGCGCCTCGCGGACCGGGAAGCCGTCCCAGCCGGGCATGATCGGCGGCGCGACCGGCACGCCTTCGGGGAAGCGGACCGGGCCCGGGACACCGATACCGGCGCCGTCGAACCCCTCCGCGACCCCACTCGCCCTCAACTTTGCTGCCAGCGCCAGGACTTGCTCGAAGACCGCGACCGGTCCCTCGCGTACGTCCATGGCCTGGGTCAGATGGCCGAGCACTTCCAGCTCGGCATTGGTGACGGCCACATCGACCGAGGTGGCGCCGATGTCCACGCCGAGGAAGCGCAGGCTGGGGGCGAGCCGGATGTTGTGGGAGCGGCGGCCGCCGCGCGAGGCGGCGAGTCCGTCGGCGACCACGAGTCCGGTCTCCAGCAGCCGGTCGACCTCCACCGCGAGTTTCGAGCGGGAGAGATCGACCTGGTCACCCAGCTGGGCGCGGGAGTTGGGCCCGCCGTCGCGCAACAGGCCGAGGATCCGCGCCTGATGCGCGTTCGCGGGCCTGGCAGTCATTCGCCTCACGCCGCCCCTCCAGCCGTACTCGGCATCGACCGACCGGTGTTGTGGGTGACGCTTGCGCGTCAACACCGTTCTTTCGAGGGGAACGTAGCAGCGCTTGTCCGGGGTGGGAAGAACTACGGACAGAATCCGTACCGACTTTCTCCTGTCTCAGGACAAAGGGCCGGGCGGAGGCGGAAGCCGGGAAGAGGGGAAGTGGGCGCCGGGAGGGCAGGGAGCAGCCACCCGGAACACCGCCGCCCCGTCAGGCACCCTCCCGCTCGTGGTACGTCCGGCGGGTGTGCTCGGTGTGCGCCCGCATGACGGAGGTGGCGCGCGCCTCGTCCCGATCAGCGATCGCCGAGATCAGCTCGCGGTGCTCGATCCACGACTGCTTGCCGCGCTGACGCGCCACCGGCGTGTAATACCAGCGCACCCGCCGCCCGACCTGCCCGGCCAGCTCGGCCAGCACCTCATTGCCCGCCAGCTCCATGACCTTGGCGTGGAACGCGGCGTTGGTCGCCACCGCGACATCCACCTCGTCGTCCCGCACGGCACGCTCCCCTTCGGCGCACAGCTCCTCGAGCTCCGCGATCCCGGACGAGCCGGCGTTCGCCGCGGCGAGCCGGGCGGCCTCCGCCTCCAGCAGCGTACGGACCGTCAGCAGCTGGTCCGCCTCCTCCTCCGTCGGCTCGTGCACGAACGCGCCCTGCGCAGGGCGCAGATCGACCCAGCCGTCGGTGTTGAGCCGCTGCAGCGCCTCGCGCACCGGCTGCCGGGAGACCCCCAGATGGCCGGCGAGTTCGCTCTCGACCAGATGCTGGCCGGGCCGGAGTGCACGGGTGGTGATGAGTTCGAGCAGCGCTTCGTAGACGCGCTCGCGCAGCGGGCCGGGTCGTTCGAGCTTCGGCACGGCTCCCTGCGGTAGCCCTGTGGACAGCATCGAGGTCCCCCTCTGTGGACGCGTATCTGGAGTTCCGGACAATCGGTGGCGGCAATTGGTTATCGTCTACAGTCTACCGAGCGCACCTCATGCCGCGCAGGATGACCTGGTGATCTGTGTCACGGGCCTACCGCCGTCAGGGCCCAACTCCTGCGAGAATGTGCCCGATTGCGGCGCGCCGACCGACCTTCGGCACGACCGGGGACCCATGGGGACAACGGAAAAGCAGGGGGGACGGGCCGTATGCGCACGGACAGCATTCCGGTCGTGGGCGCCGATATCGCGGTGGTGGGCGGCAGCATCGCCGGCTGCGCCACGGCGCTCGCCGCACACCGGGCCGGCGCGGGCCGGATCACCGTATTCGAGCGCGCCGGCGCACACCTCGCGGACCGCGGGGTCGGGCTCGCCGTGCACAACTCCCGCTACGCCGAGCTGACGGCCGCCGGGTACATGGACGCGGCGATGCCGTGGGTCCAGCTGACCACCCGCCGCTGGTACGTCAGGGAGGGCGCCGCTCCGCTGGGCCGCCAGATCGCCGCCCTCCCCTTTCCTTTCCGCTCGTACTGCTGGGGACCGCTCTGGCAAGAGCTGCGCCGCCGGCTGCCCGCCACGACCGACTTCCGGACCGGCACCCCGGTCCGCGAGGTCCGCGCCACCGCCAACGGCGCCGCCCTGCACCTGGGTGACGGCCCCAGCAGCGGCGCAGCCGACGAGGCGGGCGGCACCCCTTCCACGATCGACCGCTTCGACCTGGTCATCGGCGCCGACGGATACCGCTCGGTGGTCCGCGAAGCCGCATTCCCCGAGGTCCGGCCCCGCTATGCCGGATATCTCGCCTGGCGCGGCGCCGTACCCGCCGAGCGCCTGGCCGCCCTCGATCCGCCCGGCCTTCCGCCGGAGCCGTGGGCCGAGGAGGACTGCATCTACGCGGTCTTCCCGGGCGGCCACGTCATCCTCTACCGCATCCCGGACGGCCGGGGCGGCCACCGCGCCAACTGGGTGCTCTACACCGCCCCGCCCGCCGATGCCGGTCTGCGGCTCGACACCCCGACCAGCCTGCCGCCCGGCACCCTGACCGATGCCCTGCACTCCCACCTCCGCCATGTCACCGAGGCGCTCCTGCCGCCCTACTGGGGCGGACTGATCCGGCTGACGCCACCTCAGGAGGTGTTCATCCAGCCGATGTACGACTTCACCGCGCCGCGCTACACCTCCGGACGGCTGGTGCTGGCCGGAGACGCGGCCACCGTCGCCCGTCCGCACACCGGCGCCGGCGCGGTCAAGGCGCTGCAGGACGCCGCCGCGCTGGAGGCGGCGCTTCTCGCCGCGGCGGAGCGGCCCGGCGCGCTGGACGCGTACGGCGCCGAGCGCGGTGCGACCGGCCGGACGATGGTCGAACTGGGCCGGCGACTCGGCCGCCCGCTGGTCCAGGAGACGCCCGACTGGGGGGCGTTGGACCAGACCGGGGTGGAGTCCCTGTGGTCCGCCGCCGACGGCTCGGGCGCGTTCGGCGGCCGCGCGCTGCAGAGCTGACACCCCGGACCGAACGCCACCCGCGCTCCGCCCGGCTCCGGCACCCTCCCGTCATTTCCGTCAACTCCCTTGCCCAGCATAAGCGAATACTGTAGACAATATTCTGTCGACTTCCTCTCTCGCTCGGTCCCTCAACCGATCGGAGTTCCTCCGGTGAAAGTCGCAGTAGTCGGCGCCGGCGCCATCGGCGCATACGTCGGGGCCGCCCGGCACCGCGCGGGCGCCGAGGTGCATCTCATCGCGCGCGGCCCCCACCTGGCCGCCATCCGGCAGCACGGCGTCCGCGTACGCAGCCACCGCGGTGACTTCACGGCCAGGGCCGCGGCCACCGACGACTGCACGCACGCACCGCCGTGATCGCCGCCCAGAACGGCATCCCCTGGTGGTACTTCCACGGCCTGCCGGGCCCGTACGCGTCCCGGCGCCTGGAGAGCGTGGACCCCGGCGGCTCCGTCAGCGAGGTGCTGCCGCCGGAGCGTGCCATCGGCTGCGTCGTCCATGCCGCGACCGAGATCCAGTCCCCCGGCGTCGTCCGCCACTTGGAGGGCACCCGCTTCTCCCTGGGCGAGCCCGACGGGTCGCTCTCCCGGCGCGCCCTCGACTTCAGCGCGGTGATGGTGGCCGGCGGGCTCAAGGCCCGGTCGAGCCGGCCCTGCGCGACGACATCTGGATCAGGCTGCTGGGCAGCATCTCCTTCAACCCGATCAGCGCGCCGGCCCGCGCGACGATGGCGCAGATCTGCCGCCATCGCGACACCCGTGAGCTGGTCGAGTCGATGATGCACGAAACGCTGCGGGTCGCCGCCGCCGTCGGATGCCGGCCTGCCATCTCCGTGGAACGCCGGATCGCGGGCGCGGAACGGGTCGGCGACCACAAGACCTCCACCCTCCAGGACCTGGAGAAGGGCAAGCCGCTCGAACTCGATGTGCTGCTGGCGGCCGTCGTCGAACTGGCCGACCTCCCCGGCACCCCCGTACCGACGCTGCGCGCCGTGCACGCGCTCGCCGGTCTCCTCGCCACCACCTCCGCCGGGAGCACCCCGTGAAGAAGCAGGAACGGCAGCCCAAGAAGTATCCGCGTCTGACCCACCCGCTGGTCCGGGATGCCAACGGGCAGCTCGTACGCGCGAGTTGGGACGAGGTGCTGGACCGCGCGGCAGGCGGCTTCGACCGCGCCGTCACGGCGCACGGACCGGACGCCTTCGGGATGCTCTCCTGCGCCCGCGCCACCAACGAAATGAACTACGTGGCGCAGAAGTTCACCCGGGTGGTGACCGGCACCAACAATGTGGAGGTCGAGGGTGCCCGCACCCTGGCGCCGGCCTGCTCACGGCGCGCCGAGCCGGAGATGGAGGTGCGCACCGGCACCGAGCGGGCCCGGCACAGCCGCACAGTGGTGCTGGAGCCGCTGGCCTCGTCGGTGGATCTGTCGACCACCCCGCGGGCCGCGGAGTGGATCAAGGAGTACGGCGCCGAGCCCGGCCGCTTCGGGACGCGGGCGGCCCGGATGAACGAGGAACCCAGGATCGACAATGATCTCTACGTCCGCGACTACGACAAGTGCATCCTGTGCTACAAGTGCGTCGACGCCTGCGGAGACCAGTGGCAGAACACCTTCGCCATCGCCGTGGCGGGCCGCGGTTTCGACGCCCGGATCTCCACCGAACACGACGCCCCGCTGACCGACTCCGCCTGCGTCTACTGCGGCAACTGCATCGAGGTCCGCCCGACCGGCGCCCTGAGCTTCGCCTCGGAGTTCGGCATGCGGCAGGCGGGCACCTGGGACGAGTCGGCGCAGACCGAGACCACGACGGTGTGCGCGTAATGCGGCGCCGGCTGCAACCTCACCCTGCACGTGCAGGAGAATGAGATCGTGAAGGTCACCTCACCGCACGACAATCCGGTGACCCACGGCAACCTCTGCGTCAAGGGCCGCTTCGGCTACCAGCACATACAGAACCGGGACTGAGCGCGACCGGTAAGGACGGGACTGATCAGACATGGGACGGGTCACCGAGCGACGCCGCGTCATCCGTATCCGCGACGGTGCGGTGAGCACCCGCCCGGACACCCTCGTCACCGAGGAGCCGATGGAGATCCGCCTGGGCGGCAAGCCGCTGGCGATCACCATGCGTACGCCGGGTGACGACTTCGCGCTGGCGGCGGGCTTCCTCGTCAGCGAGGGGGTCCTGGCGAGCGCCGACGAGCTGGCGCACATCGTCTACTGCGCGGGGGCGACAGGTGGGGGCACCTCCCGCTCGAGCGAAGCCGAGAGCGGGGGACGGAGCAACACCTACAACGTCGTCGACGTGCGGCTCGCGGACGGGGTGCCCGTCCCGGACATCACCCTGGAGCGCAACGTCTACACGACGTCGTCCTGCGGGCTGTGCGGCAAGGCAAGCCTGGATGCCGTCCGCACCACCGCGCGCTGGGCGCTGGACACCTCTCCCGACACCCCGGTCCGTATCAGCACCGCGACTCTGGCCGCCCTGCCCGACCGGCTCCGGGCCGCCCAGCGCGTCTTCGACCGGACCGGGGGCCTGCACGCCGCCGGGCTGTTCTCCACCGACGGCGAGCTGCTCGACCTGCGCGAGGACGTCGGCCGCCACAACGCCGTCGACAAAATCATCGGGCGGGCGCTGCAACAGGGGCTGCTGCCGCTGTCCGACTGTGTGCTGATGGTCTCCGGGCGGGCGTCCTTCGAGCTGGCGCAGAAGGCCGTGATGGCGGGCATTCCCGTGCTCGCCGCCGTCTCGGCCCCCTCCTCGCTCGCCGTCGATCTGGCCGCCGAGACGGGCCTGACCCTGGTCGGGTTCCTGCGCGGCACCTCCATGAACGTGTACGCGGGCGAGCACCGCCTCGCCCTGCGCGCCACGGCCGCCACGGGCTGAGGCCGCGCGCCCGCCACACGGGCCGTCGGACCGGCCGGCGGGGTGCGCCCCCTGCGCCGGCCGGTCCCGGCCGGTCCGCTGCCCGGAAGAGCGCGCCCGTTACCGCGCGCGCCGTTTCACTCCCCCGGCGACGCGATCTTGGTGAGCAGCGCGATCAGCTGCTCCCGCTCGCCGGGCGTCAGGGACGCCGTGAGCTCCGCGTTGGCCTCGTCGCCCAGCCGCTGCGTTCGGCGCAGCCGCCGCTTGCCCGCCGCGGAGATCGCGACGGCGTTCTTCCGGCGGTCCCCCGGGTCGGGGGTGCGGGTGACCAGCTCCTCCTGCTGGAGGTCGCCCACGACCGCGACCATGTCCTTGGGGTCGATGCCCAGCGTCCGGCCCAGCTCCGCCTGGGAGACCGGGCCGAGTTCGGCGACCGCCGAGAGCACGGCGTGGTGCATCATCCGCAGGCCCTCGGCGGCGAGGGCGTCGGCGACGAGGCGGTGGCCGCGGGCGGCGGCACGGCCGAGCAGCCAGCTGGGGAGCGTGCGGATGCTGCCGGGGGCGTAGGGGAGGTGGTCGGGCATGGTGCCAGGGTAGCGGGCTTTCATGGGGTCACCCAACGAAAAACCATTGGCGCACCCAACGGTTTCCTGGTTATTGTTGGTGCTCCCAACGAATGGACCCTTGGAGGTGCCGGCCATGCGCCGCGTCCGATTCCACACCTACGGCGGCCCGGAAGTCCTGCGCGTCGAGGAGTCCGAACCGCCCGTGCCGGGCCCCGGCGACCTGCTGGTCCGTACGGCGGCGATCGGCGTGACGCTGCCGGCCGTACGGCGGGTGCGCGGAGACGGCAACGGCGGCGGCGACCCTCTGCCCGCCATACCCGGCGGCGAGATCGCCGGCGAGGTGGTCGCGGTCGGCGCGGACGTGCACGGCTACGCCGCCGGCGACCGCGTCACCTCACTCACCCTGACCGGCTCGTACACCGAACTCGCCCTCGCCCCCGCCTTCCTGGCGAGCCGCATTCCGGACGGCGCGAGCGCGGTGCAGGCGGTCGCGCTGGTGCGCGGCGGGCAGGTGGCGCTGGCCGCGCTCGACACGGCCGCACCGAAGGGCGCCGAGTCGGTGCTGATCACCGGGGCGGCGGGCGGCACCGGGCACCTCGCCGTCCAACTGGCCAAGCTCCGGGGCGTTTCTAGGGTGGTGGCGGCCGTCAGCTCCGCGGCGAAGGCGCCGTTCCTGTACGGGCTGGGGGCCGACGAGGTCGTGACGTACGACCAGGAGTCGTGGGGCGAGCCGGTCGACATCGTGCTGGACGGGGTCGGCGGCGAGCTGCTGCCGCGCGCCCTCGCCGCGCTCGCACCCGGCGGTCGGCTGATCTTCTTCAACTCCGGTGGCGGAACCGTCCCGGCATACGAGCTGCTGGCCGGCGCGAAGACCATCACCGGGCTGACGATGCGGCGCTTCTCCACCGTGCAGCGGGAGCTGTACGAACGGCACCGCGAGGAGCTGTGGGAGCTGGCCGGGGCCGAGCGGCTGCGGGCCGCCGTGCACACCGAACTGCCGCTCGCCGACGCCGCGAAGGCCCACGAGATCATCGAGGCGCGGACCAACCTCGGCAAGGTGGTGCTCCGGCCGTGAGGGCGGGCGCGGCGACCCGCCACGGGCCGGACCGGCCGGTGGCCGACGGCTTCTGACGGGCGGTCGGGCATCGACCGAGGGCTGCCGCCCCATTCCGCACACCCGCCCCGCCCGGCGCACCGCCTGCGGGCCGGGCGAGTGAATTCCGCCCCCGGCGCGGAGATGTGACGCACGCTCCTTGTCGCCGTCCGCACGCGGCAGTAGCTTCCGTCGCAGCACACATAGGACGTGGGATGTCCTGATGACCCGACGCCAATGCCTCGAAGGGCAGGCCGGACCATGACGTCAGTTCTCCGCGCACACCGCAGCCCCCGCAGCAGACCCCGGCACCGCCGCGCCGCCGCAGGCCTCGCCGCGCTCACCGCCGCAGCCCTCGCCCTGCTCCCGTCCTCCCCCGCACAGGCCGCGCCCGGCACGGCTCCGGCCACCACCGCCAGCGCCACGACCGCCACCCCGGCGGACGGCTTCGACCAGCAGATCCTCTTCAAGGCCGACCGCGACAAGGGCTACGCCTGCTTCCGTATCCCGGCCGTGGTGCGGTCGGCCCACGGCACCCTCCTCGCGTTCGCCGAGGGCCGGGCCCACGACTGCGGCGACGCCGGCGACATCGACCTCGTCCTCAAACGCTCCACCGACGGTGGCCGCACCTGGGGACCGCTCCAGGTCGTCAGCCACGGCAACGGCGATACACACGGCAATCCGGCCCCCCTCGTGGACCGCCGCACCGGCCGCATCGTGCTCGCCGAGACGTACAACAAGGGCCGCGACGACGGCCTCGGCTGCGACGTCCCCTGCGACCGCACCCCCCACCTCCAATACAGCGACGACGACGGCGCGACCTGGTCGGCGCCCCGGGACCTGACCCCGGCCATCCGTCCCGCACAGTGGAATTCGTGGTACGCGACCGGGCCCGTGCACGGCATCCAGCTCACCCGCGGCCGGCACGCGGGCCGGCTGGTCTTCGGCGTCAACGCCGAGAGCTATGCGAACGGCCGGGTCACCGCCAACCACGCCGCACTGATCCACAGCGACGACGGCGGCACCACCTGGCGGGTCGGCGCGCTGGACACCTGGCCGGTCACCGCCGACGGCACCTTCCGCCAGAAGCCCTCCGAGATGACACTGCTGGAACGCTCCGACGGCTCCGTCTACGTCAACGGCCGCGAACAGGACGGCACGGACCTGGGCCACCGCACCGAAGCGGTCAGCCGCGACGGCGGCGCGTCGTTCACCCGGCCGTTCCGCGCCCTCCCCGGCCTCTACACCCCGATGGTGCAGGCCTCCGCACTGCGGCTGCCCGCCTCCCGCGCCACCGGCGGCCGCAGCCGCACCCTGTTCGCCGCGCCCGCCGACCCCGACCGGCGCCGGACCATGACCATCCGCTCCTCCTACGACGAGGGCCGCACCTGGGAAGGCGTCGAACGGGGCGCCCGGGTCTCCGCCGACTGGGCCGGCTACTCCGACCTGGTGGCCGTCTCACCGGAGGTCACCGGCCTGCTCTACGAAGGCGGGGCGGCCGACGCCCGCGACGAGATCCGCTGGGCCCGCTTCACCGAGGACTGGCTCGGCCCGCGCCTCTCCCCGGACCCGACCACCCGCGACGACGCCCGCGGCGCCCGCCCGGCCCTCGTCCTGGGCGGCGCGCGCACCACCGAGGACCCGCTCTTCGGCCGTGCGGTGGCCTTCGACGGCAAGGATGACGCCGTACGCCTCCCCTACCGCGACTCCCTCCCCCTGGGCAGCCACGACTTCACCGCCACGCTCCGCTTCCGCTACGTCGCCACCACCGGCAGCCAGCCGCTGCTGTGGATGGGCGGTATGGGCAGCAAATCCCCGCAGGTCGCGGTGAGCGCCGACCCCGCCCACGGCAGGATCACCGCCCACCTCACCGCCGTCGCCGGCACCGCACCGGCCGCCACCGCACAGGTGGCGACCACCGAGGCGTACAACGACGGAGGCTGGCACCACCTCGCGCTGCGCCGCACCGGCGGCCGGCTGCTGCTCACCGTCGACGGCGGGCCCGCCGCGTCCTCCCCGGACGTCCCCGGATCGGTGAGCCGCGGCTCGGTCTTCGGCGTCCACCTCGGCCAACAGCTCGACAGCCGCGCCCACTTCACCGGCGCCCTGGACGAAGTACGCGTCTACCGACGCGCGTTGACCGACCCCGAACTGACCGGAATCCGCACCACCAACGCCACCCCCTCCGGCCCACTCGTCCTGCGCCTGCCACTGGACCGGGTACACGGGGGCGACTGACGGCAGCCGCCCCACGGAAACGTCGGGCGGGACGAGACCCCCCGGCCGGCCCGCCCGACGCCGCTGACCTCCCCCGCCCGCCGAAACGAGGTATCCCGAATCGAACCAAGGGGCGGGGATGACGTGCACCGGGGAAGGGGCGACCGCGAGGAACGGGTGACCGCGCGGGCGCGCCACGCGTACGCGCACGGCCGGGCGTCGTCCGACGCCCGGCCCGGACGCTCGATCCGCAAGCCGTCCTAGGGTGCGTTCCACGACACCCCGCTACCGCCGAGGAGTTCCGCGGCCGGTCGGCCATCCCCGTCTAGCGCCGCGCCCCGCTCGGCAGCGCGCTTACCCCGTCGCCGGGCCCGGTCGCACCCGTCGGGTCCGGCGCCGCTCCGCCGTGTCCGGCGTCCGTGGCTTCGGGATCCGGCCGCTTCGCGTAGCGCTTGGCCAGGACCGCGCAGACCATCAACTGCATCTGGTGGAACAGCATCAGCGGCAGCACCGCGAGCCCCGCCTGGGCGCCGAAGAGCACGCTGGCCATGGGCAGACCGGCGGCGAGGCTCTTCTTGGAGCCGGCGAAGGTGATGGCGATGCGGTCCGCGCGGCCGAAGCCGAGCTTCTTCGAGCCGTACGACGTGCCGGTGAGCATCGTCGCCAACAGGACGGCCTCCACACCCACCAGGCACAGCAGGCGCAGCGGTGAGACCTGGTGCCAGATGCCCTGGACCATGCCGGCGCTGAAGGCGGTGTAGACGACGAGCAGTATCGAGCCGCGGTCCACATATCCGAGGACCCTCTTGTGGCGGGCGATGAAGTCGCCCACCCACCGGCGCAGCAACTGCCCGGCGCCGAACGGGAGAAGCAACTGGCAGACGATCGACAGCAGGGAGTCGGCGGAGAAGCCGCCACCCCCGCTCCCGAGGACGAGCGCCGCCAGCAATGGCGTCACCACGATGCCGACGATGCTGGAGAACGAGCCCGCACAGATCGCCGCCGCGACATTGCCGCGGGCGATGGACGTGAAGGCGATCGAGGACTGGACCGTGGACGGCACCAGGCACAGGAACAGCAGTCCGGTGTAGAGGGACGGCGGCAGGACGGTGGGAACCAGCAGACGGGCGGCCAGCCCCAGCAGCGGGAAGACCACGAAGGTGCAGACGAGGACGGTGAGATGGAGCCGCCAGTGACGCAGGCCGTCGAGCGCCTCACGGGTGGAGAGCCGGGCGCCGTAGAGGAAGAAGAGCAGGGCGACGGCGGCGGTGGAGGCGCCGCCCGCGACGGTGGCGGCCGGGCCGCGGGCGGGCAGCAGGGCGGCCAGGGCCACCGTGCCGACCAGCGCCAGGATGTAGCCGTCCACGGGCAGCCAGGAGGGCAGCTTGAGCAAAGGGCGGTGCATGGTCTCTCTTCGGTCGTTCGACGGCTCTCGGGCGGCGGGCTGGACGGGCCCGGACGTGCCCTCTCCAGAGTGCCGGTAGTGGCGGCGATCGGGAACCCCGCTTACCGTGGTCACTGTTATTGCGTTGCGTGATATGCGTTCCCGGTATGCCCTGCGACGCAGCGCCCGTCACCAAGGCGGCGGGCCGCCGAGGTGCGGAAGGTGACCGTGTTCGACCCCACCCAGCTGCGGACCTTTCTCACCGTCGCGCAGACGCTGAGCTTCACCCAGGCCGCGCACCGCCTCGGACTGCGGCAGTCCACCGTGAGCCAGCACATCCGCAAGCTGGAGGACTCCGCCGAGCGGCGGCTGTTCGCCCGCGACACCCATGCCGTGGAGCTGACCGAGGACGGCGAGGCGATGCTCGGCTTCGCCCGCACGATCATGGAGGCGAACGAACGGGCCGCGAGCTTCTTCACCGGGACCCGGCTGCGCGGCCGGCTGCGGTTCGGCGCCTCGGAGGACTTCGTCCTGACCCGGATGCCGGAGGTGCTGGAAGGGTTCCGGCGCGAGCATCCCGAGGTCGATCTGGAGCTGACCGTCGAGCTGTCGGGGACGCTGCACGAACTGCTCGCGGCCGGCCGGCTGGATCTCGTCCTGGCCAAGCGGCGGCCGGAGGAATCGCGCGGGCGGCTGGTGTGGCGGGACCGACTGGTGTGGATCGGTACCGAAAGGCTCCGCCTTGACCCGCAGCGTCCGATCCCTTTGGTCGTGTTCCCGCCACCCGCAGTGACCCGTGCCCGCGCGCTGGAAGCGCTGGAGCGTCAGGGCCGGGAATGGCGGATCGCCTGCACCAGCGGCAGCCTGAACGGCCTGATCGCCGCGACCCGGGCCGGCCTGGGCGTCATGGCACACACCCTGGGAATGATCCCGCCGGGCCTGGTGCGGATCCCGTCCCGCGCCGGGCTGCCGGAGCTGGGCGGAGTGGACTTCGTGCTGCTGTACGGGCAGCGAGGCGGTCCGGCGCGGGGTCCGGCGGAGGCGCTGGCGGACGCGATCCTGGCGGGCGGCGACCGGCTGCACCTGCCATGAGGGCAGGTCGCGGAGCGGCGTCGTGACGGCCTGCGGTGAAGTGCAGAGATTTGGTGCAGATACGGTCCCGGCAACGTGATCGTTCGGCGCCCAAGAGGCCGGATCATGTCCACGCTTCTCCGAAGTAGCCCGATTTCGCCACTTGGCCAGTTCCCGTGCCACCAGGTCCAGAGCGTGGTAGGGCACTCCCGCATATCGTCGCCTTGGGGTACGGTCGCGGCCCTGTGAGGAGCACCACTAGGAGCTGGGTCATTGCGCGAGTTCACCGTCCCGCCTTTGGCGACCGCGCCCCGGGTCGGCGGGCTGGCGGACGCCATCTACGATCATGCCGAATCCGACCCCGGACGGGTCGCCCTCGCGCGTAAGGACGACGAGGGAAACTGGCAGAACATCACCTCGGGCGAGTTCCGTGACGAGGTCATCGCGCTGGCCAAGGGCCTGCTCGCGCAAGGCGTCCGGTTCGGAGACCGGGTCGGCATCATGTCGCGGACCCGCTATGAGTGGACGCTGTTCGACTTCGCGCTGTGGTCCGTCGGCGCGCAGTCCGTGCCGCTGTATCCGACGTCGTCGGCCGAGCAGGTCTTCTGGATGCTGCACAACGCCGACGTCTCGGCGTGCCTGGTCGAGCACGAGGACCACGCAATGACCATCGGCTCGGTCATCGACCGGCTCCCGCAGCTGCGCAAGCTGTGGCAGCTGGACGCCGACCCGGTGGCCGAACTGACCGCCGCCGGTGCGCATATCGAGGACGATGTCGTGCACCGTCACCGGATGGCCGTCACCCCCGACGCCACCGCGACGATCATCTACACCTCGGGCACCACCGGCCGCCCCAAGGGCTGCGTCATCACGCACGCCAATTTCATGGCCGAGGCCGACAACATGGTCATGCGCTACGAGACGGTCTTCACCTCGAAGCCCGGCGACGAGGCGTCGACCCTGCTCTTCCTGCCGCTCGCGCATGTCTTCGGGCGGATGGTGCAGGTCGCCGCGATCCGCGGCCGGGTCAAGCTGGGCCACCAGCCCGAGCTGGCGGCCCGAGCGCTCCTGCCCGACCTGCAGTCCTTCCAGCCCACCTTCATCCTCGCGGTGCCGTACATCTTCGAGAAGGTCTTCGCGGCGTCCCGGCGGAAGGCGCAGACGGAGGGCAAGGAGGGGCCGTTCGACAAGGCCGTCGCCATCGCGGTGCGGTATGCCGAGGCGCAGGAGAACAAGGCGTTCGGCATCGGCTCCGGCCCCAGCGCCGCACTGCGGATGCAGCATCAGATCTTCGACAAGCTCGTCTACAGCAAGGTCCGTACGGCCATGGGCGGCCGTGTGCGGCATGCGATGTCCGGCGGCTCGGCGATGGAACGCCGGCTCGGGCTGTTCTTCGCCGGCGCCGGGGTGCGGATCTTCGAGGGCTACGGCCTGACGGAGAGCACCGCGGCCGCCACCGCCAACCCGCCCGAACGGACCCGCTTCGGCACCGTCGGCACTCCGGTGCCCGGCACCACGGTGCACATCGCGGAGGACAGCGAGATCTGGCTGTACGGCGGGCAGGTCTTCCAGGGCTACCACAACGACCCCAAGTCGACCGACGCGGTGCTGCACGACGGCTGGTTCGCCACCGGTGACCTGGGCGCCCTCGACGAGGACGGCTATCTGACGATCACCGGCCGGAAGAAGGAGATCCTGGTCACCTCCGGCGGCAAGAGCGTCTCGCCGGTGGGCCTGGAGGAGCGGGTGCGGGCCCATCCGCTGGTCGCGCAGTGCATCGTGGTCGGCAACGACCGGCCGTTCATCGCCGCGCTGGTGACGCTGGACCCCGAGGCCGTCGCGCACTGGCTCACCATGCGCGGCAAGCCGGAGATGCCGACGACGGACCTGGTGCGCGACCCGGACCTGGAGACCGAGATCCGGCGGGCTGTCGTCGCCGCCAACACCTTGGTCTCGCAGGCGGAGTCGATCCGGACATTCCGGATACTGGCCAACCAGTTCAGCGAGGAGCACGGGCTGCTGACGCCGTCCCTGAAGCTCAAGCGGAAGGCGATCGAGGGCGCGTACTCGGTCGAGGTGGACGCGCTGTACCAGGCCTGAGGACGGGGCACACGACGGACCGGGGCACGCCCGCGCAGCGCACGGGCTTCCACCCGGGCGCTGCGCCCCGGCCCGCCCGCCTCTCTTCACCCATGCACAGGACAACCGCCCGCCGGCTCACGGAATCCGACCGCCAGGTGCGGGAATGCACGGGCGCGGAAGATCGTTGACACACGAGAACCACGAAAGTCGACGTAAGGATCGAATCCCCCGTGAGCAAGGTCCCTTCCATCACGCTCAACAACGGCACCGCGATGCCGCAGCTCGGATTCGGCGTCTGGCAGGTCCCCGACGACGAGGCATTCAGCGCCGTCGGTCACGCCCTGGACGCGGGCTACCGCAGCATCGACACCGCAGCGATCTACGGCAATGAAGAGGGCACGGGGAAGGCCCTCGCCGCTTCGGGCATCGCCCGTGACGACCTGTTCGTCACGACCAAGCTCTGGAACGGCAAGGATGAGACGTGGACGCCCGACAGCGTCCTGCGCGAGTTCGACAGCTCCCTGACCAAGCTCGGCCTGGAGTACGTCGACCTCTACCTCATCCACTGGCCGCGCGCCGTGCGCGACGACTACCTGTCGATCTGGCGCACCTTCGAGGCGATCGCCAAGAGCGGCCGTGCCAAGGCCATCGGCGTCTCGAACTTCCAGCCCGCCCACCTGCGCCGGCTCCTCGACGAGACGTCGGTCGTGCCCGCGGTCAACCAGATCGAACTGCACCCGAATTTCGCGCAGCCCGAACTCCGCGCCTTCCACGCCGAGCACGGCATCGCCACCGAGGCGTGGTCCCCGCTCGGCCAGGGCAAGGGCCTCCTGGAGGACCCGACCCTCGCGAAGCTCGCCGAGAAGCACGGCAAGACCGCGGCCCAGATCGTGCTGCGCTGGCATCTGCAGACCGGCAACGTGGTCATCCCGAAGTCCGTCACCCCCTCGCGCATCGCCGCGAACATCGACGTCTTCGACTTCGCGTTGGACGACTCCGACCTGGCAGCGGTCGCCGGCCTCAACAACGGCACCCGCCTGGGCCCGGACCCGGACACCTTCGACATCTGAGCCCACCCACGACGCCGCCGCTCCCTCGACGGAGCGGCGGCGTCGTGCTGTCCCCGGCCCCACGGCCCCATGGCCCCGATGGATCGCGGCGGCTACTGGGCGCGGGCGGTGTGGACGGTCTGTGCCGAGAGCAGGAACACGTCGGGGCGGCGGCTGATCCCGGCGGCGTCATCGGGGTCGGTGAGGCGGGCGAGGGTGGTGAGGTCGTCCTGGTCCAGCTGGTCGCTGAACCGGTCGAGGCTGCGGGCGAGACCGGCGAGGACGTAGTCGCGCGCGGCGGCGGACAGCGGGGCCGGCAGGTCCAGCAGGAAGCTGCGGGTGCGCGGGGTGCGCAGACCGGCGTCGGCGAGGAAGGCGGGCCAGTCCTCGACGGCGGTCACGGCGTCGGGCAGCGCGGCACGCATCTCGGTGAACCCTTCCTCCAGCAACGCGTCGAGACGGGTCTGCAGTCCCGGGCGGCCGATGCCGATGTCGCGCGGCAGGAAGCGGGGATTGAGGCCGCCCTCGGACACGGCGAGCAGGCCGCCGGGCCGCAGATGGCCGGCGAGGTCGGACACCGCGCCGCGCTGGTCACCGATGTGGTGCAGCGCCTTGCTGGACCAGATGAGATCGGCGCCACCGAGCGCGTCGAGTCCGTCGGGGAGTTCGGCGAGGTGGGTGTGGATCCGGTCGCCCAGTCCCAGGCGGGCGGCGCGGACGCGGGTGCGCTCCAGGAGGGCGGCGGTCGCGTCGACCGCGACGACCTCGGCTTCGGGGAATGCCTGTGCCAGCAGGCAGGTGGTGACGCCGGGGCCGCTGCCGATGTCGAGCACCCGGCGGACCCGGCCGGCGGCCATCGCGGCACCGACGGCGGGGCCGGTGGCGGTGTGGGGGCCGGGCCCGATGGCGGTGTCCGTGTCCGCGTCGGCGAGCAGTTCACGCAGCCACACCGCGGCCTGTTCGAAGAACGGCGTCTGGACCTCGGCGCCCTGTTCGAGGAGCGGGCCGAGGGTCTCCCAGTCGGGGTGGCCGGTGTCGTGGCCGTGCTCATGGCTCTGCGCATGGCTGTGCTCATGGCTGTGCCGGTGCCCCTGGCCTGTTGCGCGGGCGGGCGCCGACCCGGGCGCGTGGGCGGTGGGCGTGGTGGTCTGCCCGTGTCCTCGGTGATCGTGATTGCTCATGGGGTCGAGCCTCCGATACGGGTCGTTCTCAGGCAATCTTCCTTGCCGGTTCGGCAACCCCCTGAATCCCACCTGCCCCTTTGGGCACCGTAAGGTCTGGGCTTGTGAGTACTCCGGGATGGATTCCGCCGACCGAGACGGAACGGCGGCTGTACGAAGCGGCGGCTCGTGGCGACTGGGACGGACAGGTCACGGCGATCGCCGGCGAGGATTTGTATCTGGCGGTGCCGCAGCAGGGCCAGGACCCGCTGCCCGTCTTCGACGACCCCAGGACCGGCGGTAAGTGCATTCCCGTCCTGACTCGCGGCATCCTGCCGCCGTGGCAGCCACAGCAGTTTTTCGACCGGGTCTCGCTCGACGATCTGGCACAGGACTGGCCGAACGACACATGGCAGCTCGCGGTCAATCCGGGAACCCCGTGTGCCGCCCAACTGGTCGCCTCACCCGCGCACCGCGCCGCCTGGACGCGGATCGGCGCACAGCTCGGTGAGCGGCCGGGCGGCCTGCTCAGCACGCACTTCGGCGGCCCGCTGCACGGGCCGTCCGCGCACGGCCTGGCGTGCGGTGCGCCGATCGCGGTGCACCACAGCGTGCCGTGGAACGAGCTGGGCACCGCCTTCCTCGACCACGCCACGGACGCCGCGACGCTGCGCGAGCAGTGGTCGGTGTTCGATCCCGCCAGCTGGCAGCAGCGGCTCGACCAGCTGCTGGGCGGTCAGTTCGTGCCGGCGGAGACCGAGGCGGCGCTGCGCGCCCGCGCCGCCTCCGGGGGCGAAGAGACACCGACCGGAAGCGACAAGGCACCCGCCGGGGACCCGGCGCCCGAGCTGCCGGAGCTGGTCGGCCGCTACGAGGAGCGGTTTCGCGCGGACGGGCTGCTGCCCCCGGACGGCGCGGTGGTCTCGCTCCTCGCGCTGGACCTCGCCCATGCGGTGAACCTCGCCCGCTGGGGCCTGGGCGCCCGGTTGTGCGCGCCGCCGCAGGCCGAGCAGGCCGTCCAGCGGGCCGGGGCGCGGGCCAAGGAGGTGTACTCCTCATGGGAGGAGTTCGCCGCCGGCTACGCACTGGGCCGCATGCTGGCCTTCGACAATGGCTGGTTCGGGCCGCCGTACGCGGAGGCGGTGCACATCCACCGGGTCCTCACCCAGGACCCCGCCTCGCCGTGGCGCGGCCTGCCGTTCGCCTGACGGCACGCGGCGGCGCGCCGCCCGCGGTCCCGCCGCCCCTCATCTGCCGGGAAATAATGCGGCCGCCGACCCATCCATCCGCCCGTCGGCTCCGAATCATTACGAAGGCCTGTGCGGACACAGGGCACACTCGGCACACACGGCATCCAGGAGGACCGCCCGGTGAGAGAACCCGTACGGATCGGCAGCCCGGGAGAGCGCGGCCCCGATCTCGAGGAGCTGCTGGGCCGGGTCGCCCGCGGCGATCAGGAGGCCTTCGGGCCGGTCTACGACGCCGTGGCGGGCCCTGTCCTCGGCCTGGTGCGGTCGGTGCTGCGGGATCCGGCGCAGTCGGAGGAAGTGGCTCAGGAGGTACTCGTGGAGGTCTGGCGCACGGCGGCGCACTTCCGGCCGGAGCGAGGGTCGGCGACCAACTGGGTGCTGACCCTGGCCCACCGCCGGGCGGTGGACCGGGTGCGTTCGGCGCAGTCGGCCGCCGACCGTGAGCGGCGGGCGGCGCTGCTGGACCAGACTCCCGCGTTCGACGAGGTGACGGAGCAGGTGGAGGCCCGGCTGGAGCGCGAGCAGGTGCGGCGCTGTATGCGGACGCTCACCGAATTGCAGCGCCAGTCGGTCACGTTGGCGTATTACAAGGGCCTGACCTACCGGGAGGTGGCGGAGCTGCTGACGGTGCCGCTCGGAACGGTCAAGACACGACTGCGCGACGGACTCATCCGGCTGCGCGACTGCTTGGGGGTGAGCGCATGACCGCCGCCGAACTGCACACGCTGACGGGCGCCTACGCCGTCAACGCGCTGCACGGGGAAGAGGCCAGGGAGTTCGAGCGTCACCTGCTGGCCTGTACGGCCTGCACGCAGGAGGTGCGGGAACTGGCCGCCACCGCCGAGCGGTTGGGGCTCGCGACCGCGCTGGTGCCACCGCCGGAGATGCGGCAGCAGGTGCTGCGCCGGATCGCGACGGTGCGCCAGGAGCCGCCGAAGGTGACACGCGGGGACCGGCGGGGTGGCGGCTCGGTGGGCCGGGCGCGCCGGCTGCCGCGGATGGTGCTGGCGGCCTGTCTGGCTGCGGCCGCCGCGTTCGGCGGGATCGCTCTCTGGCAGCACGACCAGGCGGAGGACGCCCGCGCCCAGGCCCAGCAGGCCGCGCGGCAGGCCGACGCGGTCACACGGGTGCTCGCCGCGCCCGATGCCAGGGCGACGACGGGCAAGGTCGGGAGCGGCGCGACCGGCACGGTGGTGGTCTCCCGCAGTCAGGGCCGGGCCGCGTTCCTGGCGTCCGGTCTGCCGCGGCCCGCGGACGGCAAGGTCTATCAGCTGTGGTTCAGCGACAACGGCAGGATGCGGCCCGCCGGTCTGCTCGATCAGAACCGGTCGGACGCGGCGGTGCTGATGGACGGTCCCGTCGGGAAGGCGTCGGGGATGGGAGTGACGGTGGAGCCGGCGGGTGGCTCGAAACAGCCCACGACGACACCGATCGCGCTGATGAATTTCTCCGCGGCGTGAGGCGTTGCCGCTCGCCGCGGCGCGGCCCGACCCGGTACCACTCGGTGTGACTCCATTCCACTCGGCGCAAGGAAAAGCATGGACGTGGCGGTCTGTCTGTTCACCTCCGATCTGCGGGTGCACGACCAGCCGGTGCTGCGGGCCGCGCTGCGGTCGGCGGCGCGGGTGGTGCCCCTGTTCGTCGTGGACTCCGGTGTCGCGGACGCCGGGTTCGCGGTCCCCAACCGGGCGGCGTTCCTGGCCGGTGCGCTGGCCGATCTCGATGCCGCGCTGCGGGGGCGCGGTGGCCGGCTGGTGGTCCGTACGGGAGAGGTCGTCGCCGAGACCTGCCGGGTGGCGGCCGAGGCGGGGGCCGGGGAGGTGCATCTCGCGGGCGGTGTGAGCCGCTATGCGCTGGGCCGGGAGCGGCGGTTGGGCGCGGCGCTGGCGGAGACGGGCCGGTCGCTGGTGGTGCACGACGCGGTGATCACGGCGGTGCCGCCGGGCGCCGTGGTGCCGTCGGGGACCGGCAAGGACCACTTCGCGGTCTTCACCCCGTACTTCCGGCGCTGGCAGGCCGAGGGGCTGCGGGCGGTGCGGTCCGCGCCGCGCTCGGTGCCGGTGCCGCAGGAGGTGGCTTCCGAGGACGTGCCGTCGGCCGGGGTGCTCGCTCCCGGTGGCGAGCCGTCGCCGTCGCTGCCCGAGGGCGGTGAGCGGGCGGGGCGCCGCCTCTTCGCGGCCTGGCAGCGGTCGGGCATGGCCGACTACCAGGACCGGCACGACGACATGGCCGACGACGCCACCTCGCGCCTGTCGCCGTATCTGCACTTCGGGTGCCTGTCGCCGGTGGAGACCGTGCATCGCGCCTCGGGCCGTACGGATGCCGGGGCCCAGGCGTTCGTGCGGCAGCTGGCCTGGCGGGACTTCCATCACCAGGTGCTGGCCGCGCGTCCGGACGCGGCGGGGGCCGACTACCGCACCAAGGACGACCACTGGCGGCAGGACACTGCCGGGGTCGCGGCCTGGAAGGCGGGCCGTACCGGCTATCCGGTGGTGGACGCGGCGATGCGGCAGCTGCAGCAGGAGGGCTGGATGCACAACCGCGCGCGGATGCTGGTGGCGAGCTTTCTGACGAAGACGCTGTATGTGGACTGGCGGGTGGGCGCGCGGCATTTCCTGGATATGCTGGTGGACGGCGATATGGCGAACAACCAGCTCAACTGGCAGTGGGTGGCGGGCACCGGGACGGACTCGCGGCCCAACCGGGTGCTGAATCCGCTCGTCCAGGCCCGGCGCTTCGATCCGCGCGGCGACTACGTACGGCGCTGGGTCCCGGAGCTGGCCGGTCTGGCGGGGACGGCGGTGCACCAGCCGTGGAAGCTGCCCGCCGCCGAGCGGGCGGCGTACGACTATCCGGAGCCGCTGGTGGGACTGACGGACGGGCTCGCACGCTTCCGGCGGGCGCGCGGCCTGACCTGATCCGCACGACGGGCCCGGCGCCTACGCTTTCCCCGCGTCCTTCTTCGGCGGCAGCGGGAAGAAGCCGCTCGTGCGGGCCCGGTAGGCGGCGAATCCCGGGCGGTCGGCCATATGCGCCTCCAGCAGACGCATACCGCTGCCGACGGTCAGCAGTGCGGACATCACGAGCGGCGCCACGACACTGACCGCGGCGGCCTGCCACTGCTCGGCGGCGATCAGATACAGCCCCCACCAGACACAGAAGTCACCGAAGTAGTTGGGGTGCCGGGTCCAGGACCACAGCCCGCGGTCCATGAGGGCGCCCCGGTGCGCCGGGTCGGCCTTGAAGCGGGCGAGCTGGTGGTCACCGACGGCTTCGAAGCTGAGGCCGAGCAGCCAGAGGGCCGCCCCGGCGAGCGCGAGCGGGCCGAGGGCGCCGGTGACGTAGCAGGCCGCCTGGACGGGCAGCGAGACCAGCCACACCAGGGCGCCCTGGAGGAGGTAGACCTTGCGCAGTGCGTACCAGCGGGGGCTGCCGGGGGCGCGGGCGAGCATCCGTGCGTAGCGCGGGTCCTCGCCGTGGCCGCGGCCGCGCCGGGCGATGTGCGCGGCCAGCCGCAGGCCCCAGACGACCGTGAGTGCGGCGATCAGTGCCCGGCGCGCCGGGTCGGGGCCGTCGGCCGCACCGGAGAGCGCGTACGAGGCGAGCGCCACGGCGGCGAAGCCGACGCCCCAGGCCACGTCGACGATGCGGTGCACGCCCTTCGCGAGCGCGAGGGCGAAGGTGACCAGCATGACGGTGAGCGCCGCGCCCGCCGCGACGGCGAGGTTGACGGCGAAGCCGTCCCACAGGAAGCCGTTCACGGGCTGCCGCCTCCGGCCGTGCCGGTCCCTGCCGTGGCGTACCAGTCGTGCGGGGTGGCCGGCATCCCGCTGCCGCCGTCGGCGCCGGGCCGTACGGCGAGGATCTGGTCGACGCCCATCCGGCGTTCGGCGAACGCCAGCGCCCCGCCGACCAGATAGAGCCGCCATACGCGGGCGGTCGCCGGACCCACCATCGCGACGACGTCGTCCCAGCGCTCCTCAAGGGTGCGGTGCCAGGCGGCCACGGTCCGTACGTAATGCTCGCGCAGCGATTCGGCGGAGCGCACCTCCAGGCCGGCGCCGGTGAGCAGGCCGATCGTCTCCCCGAGGGGGCGCATGTGCATGTCGGGCGCGATGTAGGTCTCGATGAACGCGCCGCCACCGGGGGCGTTGGCTCCGCGGGACATCTGCTGCACCAGGGCGCGGCCGCGCGGGCGCAGCATCCGGTGCAGGGTGGCGGCGAAGCCGGGGTATTCGGCGTCGCCGACGTGTTCGCCCATCTCGATGGTGGAGACCGCGTCGTACGGTTCCTGGCCGGGGCCTTGCGTCAGGTCGCGGTAGTCGCGCAGTTCGACGGTGACGCGGTCCGTCAGGCTGCGGGCCTGGATCTGCTCGCGTACATGGTCGCGTTGCTCGCGGGCGAGAGTGACGGCGGTGACGTGGGCGCCGTGATGTTCGGCGGCGTAGAGGCTGAGGGAGCCCCAGCCGCAGCCGATGTCCAGGAGGCGGGCGCCGGGCCGCAGGGCGAGTTTGCGGCAGATCAGTTCGAGCTTGTCGCGCTGGGCGTCGGCGAGGCCGTAGTCCGGCTTCTGCCCCGCCTGGCCGTTCTGCCGGGCGTCCTGGGTCCAGTAGGCGCACGAGTAGGCCATCGACGGGTCGAGAAGCAGCGCGTAGAAGGCGTTGGACAGGTCGTAGTGGTGGCTGATGGCGGCGCGGTCGCGGCTCTTGGAGTGCAGGGCGCCGGCCAGCCGCGCGGGCTCCCCGGGAGCCGGCGGCCGGGGGCCGATGACGCCGAGGCGGAGGGCGGTGCCCAGCGCGCCGAGGGCGTCGGACGGGCCGATGCGGGCGGGGCCGCCGCCGGCCGGTCCGCCGTCCGCACGCAGTGCGCGCCAGGCGGCGCCCAGTGCCGTGCCGAGGTCGCCCTCGACGTCCAGGTCGCCGCTGATGTACGCCTGGGCCAGGCCGAGTTCGTCGGGCTGCCAGAGGAGCCGGCGCAGCGCGCGGCGGTGGCGCAGAATGACGACCGGGCCGTCGGGCGGCCCGGCCTCGCTGCCGTCCCAGGCGCGCAGCCGCACCGGCAGCCGGCCTCCGAGGAGGGTGCGTACGACCGGGACGATGCGGTCGGCGACGGCGGTCATGCGGTGGCCTCGTTCCCCGTCAGCAGGATCTGCTGGACGTCGAGATAGCGGGCGCGGAACCCGGCCTCGGAGTACGCGAGGTAGAAGTCCCACATTCTGCGGAAGGTGGTGTCGAAGCCCAACCGGCCGATTTCCGCGCCGCGTTCGGTGCAGCGTGCGCGCCACAGCCGCAGGGTTTCCGCGTAGTGCCCGCCGAATCCGGCGCGTTCGGTGACGCGGAGCCCGGTGTGCCGCGCGGCGCACTGTTCGATCGCCGTGACGGAGGGCAGGAAGCCGCCCGGGAAGATGTACTTCTGGATCCAGGTGTAGGTGTGGCGGGTGGCGAGCATCCGGTCATGCGGCATGGTGATCGCCTGGAGCGCGACCCGCCCACCGGGGGCCAGCAGCCGCTCCAGGGTGGTGAAGTACTGCGGCCAGTGGTCCGCGCCGACGGCCTCGATCATCTCGACGCTGACGATGGCGTCGTAGGAGCCCTCGACCTGCCGGTAGTCGCACAGCCGGACGGTGACGGCGTCCTCGCGGCCCGCCTCGCGGATGCGTTGCCCGGCGAGGTCGCGCTGCTCCGCGGAGAGGGTGACCGTGACGACGTGCGCGCCGCGACCGGCGGCCCGCAGGGCGAGTTCGCCCCAGCCGGTGCCGATCTCCAGCAGCCGGGTGCCGGGGCCGACGCCGGCGAGGTCCAGCATCCGGTCGATCTTGCGGTGCTGGCCTGCGACGATGTCGCCCTGCCGGGCGGGGAGTTCGGGGAAGATCGCCGAGGAGTAGCTGAGGGTGTCGTCGAGGAAGAGCCCGAAGAGATCGTTGGACAGGTCGTAGTGGTGCGCGATGTTCCTGCGCGAGCCGTCGGGGGTGTTGCGGCGTTCCGCGGGCTGCCGGCGCGCCCAGGCACCGCGCAGCCTCTGGAGCGGTGCGGGGATCATCGTGGCGGCGTGCCCGGCCAGTACGGCCAGCACCCCCACCAGGTCCTCGGCCTCCCATTCGCGGGCCATGTACGACTCGCCGAATCCGATGAGACCGTCCGCGCCGATCCGGCGGTAGAAGGCTCCGGGATCGCGGAGTTCGAGCAGCGGACCGCCGGCGCCGAGTATCTCGCCGGACGGGAGACGGGCGGTCAGCGGCAGCCGGATCAGGGCATGCCGGACGACCCGTTCGGCGACAGCCGCGCGCAGCGCCGAGCAGCGCGGCACGGATGCCACGTCGGGCCAAGTGCCGGGGTCCACGGCGGGGGTGGACACGGCGGGTTGACGGGAGACGGACGTAGTCACTCCATTCCCTCCTGGGGTCGGTGACGGGGGCGCGGCTGCACGGGCAGCCCGCGCAGGAACAGTCGGATGCCCTGGGTGCGGATGCGGGCGGAGACCACGGCGGTGGCCCACGGGTGGCGGGCGGCCGCGCCGAGCAGTGCGCGGAGGGCGGCCGGGCGCCGCTCGCCGTGCACGGTCGCCGTGAACGGCCGCCCTCCGGCCCGTTCCAGATGGACCGTGAGCCGCAGCCGTTCGGCGGGCTCGGGCAGGCGCATCCGGTAGCGGCCGTCCACCGGGAAGAACGGCGAGACGTAGAAGTCCTTGGCGACGCGGGCGGTGTCGTCGTCGCCGGGGCGCAGCAGATAGCAGTGCCGCTCGCCGTAGGTGTTGTGCACCTCGGCGACCACGCAGCGCGGGGTGCCGTCGCGGTCGTCGCACCAGTAGAGGGTGAGCGGGTTGAAGACGTACCCCAGGACGCGGGCGTGGGTGAGCATCCGCACCCGGCCGCCGTCGAGGTCGACGCCCTGCGCGGCCAGCCAGCGGGTCAGTCCGGCGCGCAGCGTGGGGGCGGTGCCGGCGAAGTGGTCGCGCGGGTCGAAGCGGGCCAGCAGACGGAGCGGGAAGGCCAGCCGGGGCACGTCGTCGAGGTCGATGAGCCAGAGGTAGGTGCGGTGGCGGAAGGCGTGCCGCAGGGGGGCGGTGCGCACATGCGCCACCTCGCACTCGTACAGCGCGGCATCGCGCAGCCCCCTGGTGCGGGTACGGCCGCGGACGTTCACCAGTCCACCCCCAGCGCGGCGGCCGCCGCCACCCCGGAGCGGCAGCCGTCCTCGTGGAAGCCCCAGCCGTGATAGGCGCCGGCGTACGCGGTGACCGGGCCGTTGAGGCCGGGCAGGCGCCGCTGGGCGGCCACCGACTCGGGCGTGAAGACGGGGTGTTCGTAGACCATCCGGGCCAGCACCCGGTCGGGGTCGATCCGGTCGGCGCCGTTCAGGGTGACGACGTGGCGTTCGGCCGTGTCCAGGCGCATCAGCCGGTTCATGTCGTAGCTGACCCGCACCTGGGCGGCGGGGGTGTCGCAGGACGGCATCAGGTAGTTCCAGGAGGCGGCGGCGCCGCGGCTGCGGGGCAGCGGCGCGGTGTCGGTGTGCAGCAGCGTGGGGTTGCGCGAGTAGCGGAAGGCGCCGAGGACCTGGCGTTCGGCGTCGGTCGGGTCCGCCAGCATGGCGAGCGCCTGGTCGGGGTGGACGGCCAGCACGACCGCGTCGTAACGGTCGGTGCTGCCGTCCTCGGCGGTGATCTCCGCGGCCGCCCCGGCACCGTCGCCGGCCGCCTGCCGCCGCACGGCCCGTACGGCGGTGTGGGTGCGGACCGCGTGCAGTTGCTTGGCGACCCGCTCGACGTAGGTGCGCGAGCCGCCGGTGACGGTGCGCCAGGTCGGGGAGCCGGTGACCCCGAGCATGCCGTGGTGGTCGAGGAAGCGGAACAGATAGCGGGCGGGGTAGTGCAGGGCGGTGTCCGGGGCGCAGGACCAGACGGCGGAGACCACGGGCGTCATGAAGTGCGCCGTGAAATAGGCGGAGAAGCGGCCGCGGCGCAGGAATGCGCCGAGGGTGAGGTCATGCGGCCGCTCGTCGCCGGTGTCCTGTCCGGCATCGTCGCCGGCGCCGTCCGGGCTCGCGGCGAGCAGGGCGCGGGCAGCGCGGTGGAAGGCGGCCACCTCGGTGAGCATCCGCAGGTAGCGGGGGCGCAGCGCGTTGCCCGGCCGGGCGAAGAGTCCGGTGAGGCCGCGGGCGCCCGCGTACTCCAGTCCGCAGCCCTCGCAGCGCACCGACATGCTCATCTCGGATTCCTGCGTCGGCACGTCCAGTTCGTCGAAGAGCCGCAGGAGGTGGGGGTAGGTGCGGCGGTTGTGCACGATGAAGCCGCTGTCGACGGAGGTCACCCGGCCGTCGGCGCCGGTCACGTCGTGGGTGTGCGCGTGCCCGCCGAGCCGGCCGTCCGCCTCGTAGAGCGTGACGTCGCGCGCCGTGCTCAGGGCGTAGGCGGCCGTCAGCCCCGCCACTCCGCTGCCGATCACCGCGACGCTGCGCTGCCGCATCCCCGATCCCTCCTCGCACCTGTGGCCGACGCTCCGCACGCCGCCCTTACCTGCTATTCGGAGCCGGGGGACGGGCGGATTGGTCGGGAGGGGGACGGACCGGAAACGGGGCGGCGGGTGCGGTCCATGGGCCGGCGGGGCGGGCGGGATCCGTGGGACGGCCCCGCGGGTGGGATCCCGGGCAGGTCATCCGGACCGCCCGGGCCCACCGGATCCCTCCCGCCGGGAGTAAGTCCGCGGCGGCGGGAGATGATGCATACCCCTGCGTACGGGACGGGGCGCGCCCGGACCCGTACGCAACGCAACGGCACCACTACGGAGAGGACGGGCACGACATGGGCGGGAGCGGGAGGCGCCGCGGGCCGGACCGGACACTGCCGGCACCGGGCGGGGTGCACGGGATACGGACCCGGCTCAGCGGCCGGCCGGACCGCCCCGGTGCCCGCCCGAGCGTCCGGCCGGACGCCGACCCGTCTGCTGTACCCGCCGCGCTCCGCGGTGCCCCGTACGGGCCGCCGGCCGGGGCGCGGCGCAGCAGCGGCCCCCACCGGAGGCCTGCCGGCCTACGGCCGCGGGTCGCGGTGGAGGGAGAGCACCGTGTCCGCTGACGCCGTTCCGCCCTCCGCCCCCTCGCAGACCGCCGAACCGGCCGCCCGGCCCGCGCACACGGCCCTGCCGACCCTGGCCCAGTGCCGCACCGCTCTGCGCCGTACGCCGCTGTCCGTGTGGAACGACGATGTGACGGACTGGGCGGCGAGCCTGACGTACTACTCCGTGCTGGCGCTGCTGCCGTCCCTCATCGTCACGGTGTCGCTGATCGGCCTCGCCGACCCCGCGGCCACCGAGCAACTCATCAACCACCTCGCGTCGATCGCCCCGGCCGGATCCGGCGAAACGGTGCGCCGCGCACTGATCGGCATGGCGCATCAGCGCACCGCCGCCTGGGTGGTCATGGCGGGCGCGCTGGGCAGCGCGTTGTGGTCCTCGTGCAGCTATCTCGCGGTGTTCCGGCGGGCGCTGCACGCCATGCACCGCACGAAGGACGACCGACCGCCGTGGCGGAAGGCACCGCGCATCCTGGTGACGGCGCTGCTGCTCATGGCGCTGCTGATCAGCAGCGCGGTGGCCCTGCTGGTGAGCGGGCCGATCGCGAACGCCCTCGGCCGGGGCCTCGGTCTCGGCGAGGCGGGCGAGGCCACCTGGAATCTGCTGAAGTGGCCGCTGCTGCTCCTGCTGGCCGCCGTGCTGGCGATGGTGCTGTTCCGTTCGGGGCCGCCGACGTCCCGCGGGGTGCGGCGGGCGGCGCCCGGCGGCGTGCTCGCGGTGCTGCTGTGGCTGGTGTCCTCGGCGGGATTCGCGGCCTACACCTCGTACGTCGGCACCTTCAACCGCCTCTACGGTTCGCTGGCCGGGCCGGTGGTGTTCCTGATCTGGCTGTGGTTCTCCCACCTGTCGCTGCTGTCCGGCGCCCAGTTCAACGTGGAACTGCTCCGCGCGGGCCGCGAGGTGAAGACTCCCGAGGACTGAGGGTGCGGCGCGCGTCGCGGTGCGGGGGCGCGGGTCGGCTACCGTCCGTCCCATGACGACTGCCGCCACGCCGCTTCCGCCTAGGGCCACGGGTGTGGGAGCGCTGTTGCGGGAATGGCGGGACCGGCGGCGGGTGAGCCAGCTGGAGCTGGCGCTGCGGGCCGGTTCCTCCGCCCGGCACATCAGCTTCATCGAGACCGGCCGCTCCCGGCCCAGCCAGGAGATGGTGCTGCGGCTCGCCGAACACCTCGACGTCCCCGTACGGGAGCGCAACGCCCTGCTGATCGCGGCCGGTTACGCGCCGGCATATCCGGAGACGCCGCTGGACGATCCGTCGATGGACGCGCTGCGGGCCGGTATGGAGCAGCTGCTGACCGGCTACGAACCGTTCCCGGCGCTGGTGCTGGACGGCCGGTACGACGTGCGGGCGGCCAACCGGGGCGTCGCCCTGCTGCTGGAGGGCGTCGACCCGGCCCTGCTGCAACCGCCCCTGAACAGCATGCGGATCACCCTGCATCCGGCGGGCCTGGCACCGCGCATCCGCAACTTCGCGGAGTGGCGCGGCCATCTTCTCGCCCAGATGGAACGGCAGTTGGCGCTGTTGCGGTCCGCGCCGCTGCGCGCGCTCTACGACGAGGTGAGCGGCTACCCCGTACCCGGGAGCGGAGGTGACCGGGACCCGGCGGCCCCTGGCGCCGTCCCCGCCCACTCCCCCGCGCACTCCGCCGCCCCCTTCGCGCTGCCGATGATGATCGAGCATCGCGGGACCGTGCTGTCGTTCCTGTCGACGATCGCCACCTTCAACACCCCGATGGATGTGACCGTTTCCGAGCTGGCGGTGGAAGCCTTCCTGCCCGCCGACCCGGAAACGGCCGCCGCGTTGTGGAACGCGGTGCGGTAGCGGGCGCCAGGCGTCCCAAGAGGTCACAAGAGCTCACGAGAGGCCGCAAGAGAGCAGCGGGGTGCTCCTGGTGAGTGACCCAGGGTGAGGGAGCCATGGTGCAGCCAACCCCCCATCGGCGAGCCGGGAGGCCCCCTGGTGGTTCGGGGGACGGCAGGCTGTCGGCGGCGTGGCCGGGGAAGAAGACTCGACCGCATGACGACGAGCCTTCGGTCCCCCTCTCCACCCGCCGCGCCGGCCCCCTCCCCCGCCGCCTCACCCGCCTCGGACGCGACGGCCTCCGGCAGCGACTTCGCGCGGCTGTCCCGTCGCGTCGTGGCGGCGGGGCTGCAACGGCGGCGGCCCGGCTACTACACCGTGCGGCTGTCGCTCGTGACGCTGGCGTTCGCCGGTGGCTGGGCGGCGTTCTTCGCGCTCGGCGACACCTGGTGGCAGCTGGGGGCCGCCGTGTTCCTGGCCTTCGTGTTCGGGCAGATCGCCCTGGTGGCCCACGACTTGGCGCATATACAGGTGTTCCGCACCCGCCGCCCCAGTGAGATCGGCGGCCGGCTGTTCGCCAACCTCGGCATCGGGATGTCGTACGGCTGGTGGATGAACAAGCACACCCGCCACCACGCCAACCCCAACCACGAAGAGCTCGATCCGGATGTCGTGCCGGACATCCTCGTGTGGTCGCAGGACCAGGCGCGGGCCGCGAAGGGACTGCCCCGCGTCCTGGGCCGCTATCAGGCGCAGCTGTTCTTCCCGCTGCTCACGCTGGAGGGCTTCAACCTCCATGTGTCGAGCGTCCGGGCGCTCCTGCCGAGGGGGATGAAGCGCCGGGGCACCGAGGCGGCGCTGCTGCTGACCCATGTCGCGGCGTATCTGGGTGCGCTGTTCCTGGTCCTGCCGCCCGGAAAGGCGCTGGTCTTCCTCTTCGTCCACCAGGCGGTGTTCGGCCTCTACCTCGGCTCCACGTTCGCGCCCAACCACAAGGGCATGCCCACCCTGACCGGCGACGACCGGCCGGACTTCCTGCGCCGCCAGGTGCTGACCTCACGCAATGTCCGTGGTGGCCCGGTCACCGATGTCGTCCTCGGCGGGCTCAACTACCAGATCGAGCACCACCTCTTCCCGAACATGCCGACCCCGCACCTGCGGCACGCCCAGGTGATCGTGCGCGCGTACTGCGCCGAGATCGGCGTCCCGTATCACGAGACCGGGCTGATCCGTTCGTACGCGGAGGCGCTGCGCCATCTCCATCGGGTCGGCGCACCCCTGCGCCGCGGGGCGGCGGCCGGAGAGGGGTGACGGACGGGCAGCGGCGACGGGCAGCGGTGACGGACTGCCGTTCGGTGACATCGGTGGCCGCCGGGGCGGTCCGCGGCTGCCGGTGGCGTGCCGAGGCCGCCGTGAGCAGCCGCCGTCAGCCGTCGTCGGGTTGCGGCGCCCCCGGTCAGCTCACTTCGCTGCGGTCGGCGCCGTTCCCTTCGGCGCGTCGACGGCAGGCTCGGCATCGACGCGGTCGGAGTCGGCATCGGCGTCGGCGTCGGCGTCGGGGGCTGCCGTGGCCGTGCCCGGGACGGCGTCGGCGGCGTCAGCGGCAGCCAGATCCTCGGCGTCCTGTTCGCCCTCCGAACCGTCCCGCACCGTGCGCCGGGCCGCCATCCACACGTAGACGAGGATGCCGGCGAAGAGGAACAGCACGCCCTGGTAGATCGCGGCGTAGCCGGCGCCCGCGACGAGCCAGAAGGTGAAGCCGAAGGCGACCAGGGCCAGCGTCAGGTCGCGGGCGAAGCGGGCCGGGCGGACCTTGTCGCGGCGGCCGGTGAGCAGGAAGTAGATCTGCGCGCCGGCGGCGAGGAGGTAGGGGACGGTCGCCGAGAAGGTGGTGATCAGCACCAGGATCTCGAAGACGCCACCCGCCCCGGTCAGGTAGTTGATCACCGTCAGGGCGCTGGCCAGCACCGCCGCGGCCAGCACACCGAAGGTGGGCACCCCGCGCCGCTTGGTGAGGAAGGCGGCCGGGAACAGCCCGTCCTTGGCGGCGGCGTACGGCGACTGGGCACTCATCAGGGTCCAGCCGTTGAGCGCGCCGACGATCGAGATGACGGCGGCACCGGCGATGACGGTGCCGCCCCAGTGCCCGCCGAACATCGCGTTCACCGCGTCGGAGAAGGGCGCCTTGGAGTCGACCAGCTTGTCGTGCGTGACGGTGCCGAAGACGGCGAGGGTGCCCAGGAGGTAGACGACGGCGGCGCCGAGGGTGCCGAGGACGGTGGCCCGGCCGACGTTCCGCTCCGGGTCGCGCACCTCGCCCGCGCTCATCGCCGCGGACTCCACACCGACATAGCTGTAGAGCAGGATCGCGGCCGCCGCGGACATGCCGCCGACCGCGCTGCCGCCGGTCTCGTTGAAGCCGCCGAGGTTGTCCGGGTCGAAGAAGAACAGCCCGACGACGGCGATGAACAGCAGCGGCACGAACTTCAGGACCGTGGAGACGAGCTGGACCGCGCCGACGTAACGGGTGCCCGCGAAGTTGGCGAGGGCGGGCAGCCACAGCGCGCCGAGCGCCACCGCGAGATCGACGCCGCCCGAGTCATGGCCGGGGAAGAGGACATGGACGTAGCCGACGGCGGCGACCGCGAGCGCCGCGTTGCTGACCCAGGTCATGGTCCAGTACGACCAGGCGGAGAGGAACCCGGCGAAGTCGCCGAACGCCTCGCGCGCGTAGACGTAGGGGCCTCCGGTGTCCGGGTGGCGCCGGGCGAGGCGCCCGAAGACCAGGGCGAGGGCGAGGGCGCCGACGGTCAGCACGCCGAAGGCGACGAGGCTGACGGTGCCGAACGGGGCCACCGAGGCGGGCAGCAGGAAGATGCCACCCCCGATGATGTTGCCCATCACGAGGGCGGTGGCGGTTCCCAGACCGAAGCGGCGGGTGTGCCGGTCGTGCATGGCGTGGTGGGCCTCTCGTCGTACGCTGCGCACCCGGGATTGCCGGGCGACGAATATCGTCGGCGACCGGCGTCCCCGCACCAAAATCAGCGGGTTTTGTCCTGTGCGGCGGGCCCGCGCGGCGCAAAACCTCCGGGCGGGCCGGTCTCGCGCCGCAGTTCGTCCGCCGCCGGTCCGATGGGCTGCTGCGGTCCTTCGGCTTCCCGCAGCCAGCGGCGCAGCACCCGGTGCACCTGCTCGGCGCCGGTGAGCGGGCTGCCGTCCGGGGTCGGCGGGGTCAGTTCGGCGGGCCACAGCAGGAAGGGGTGGCTCTGCGCGCCGCCCAGTCCGCCGTGCGAGCCGATCTGCTCCTCGAAGGCGTGCACGGCGCCGGTCAGCGGGTCGTGGGCAGAGTTGATCATGAGGTCGGCGGTGTGCGGGAAGCGGTCGGTGCGGCGTACCGCTTCGGCCGCGCCGTCCCCGAAGGCGGCGAGCGGGTCGGTGCCGACGATCCGTCCGGTGTCGAGGTGGTGTTCGGCGCCCGCCGGTCCGAGGACCACGGCGCCGTGTTCCGCGGAGCGGATGAGCAGGAATCCGATGCCGGGGTGGTTGGTGAGAGTGCCGAGCAGTGCGGGGTGTCTGCGGTCGAGTTCCTCGCGGGTGATCCGGCCGGGTACGTCGGGGAAGGACACCAGGCCCAGGTTGCCGGAGGCCAGCACGACGGGATGTGAGGAGCTGGTGCCCTCGATTCCCTCCGGGCGGTGCAGTGCGGCGCGCGCCGCCTCCCTGGCCTCGGCGCCGCTGCGGGTCCGCCCGGCCCGCCGCGGCACCGGCAGTCCGCAACCGGCGCGGACGAGATCGCCCAGGCTCAGACCGTAGCGCTCCAGGAACGTCACGCCGTGGCTCTGGCCGTGGTCGGAGAGCAGCACGATGCGGTACGGGCGCGAGGCGTGTCCGGCGGCCTTGGCGATCAGCGCGAGGGACCGGTCGAGGCTGCGCAGCACCTGGTGCGTGTCGCGGTGCGCGGGTCCCGAGTGGTGGGCGACCTCGTCGTAGGCGACGAGGTCGGCGTAGACCGCGGTGCGGCCGGCGAGCATGTCGCCGACGACGGCGGCGACCACCACATCGCGTTCGACGACGGTCGCGAAGGCCCGGATGACGGGGTAGAGGCCGCCCCGTTTGACGCGCGGCAGCTCCTGCCGGAAGCGGCTGCGCAGCGACTGGACGATCTCGCGCACGACCTCGGCGACGAAGGAGACGGCGGTGCGCGCGGCGTTGCCGGGGTCGGAGAAATACGCGAAGTAGCCGGCGCGGGAGCGGTTGTACCTGCCGCGCCGGGCGGCCACCGACATGACCAGGGCGACCTGGTCGGCGCCGCCGCTGAAGAGGTTGCCGCGGCTGGCGCCGTCGTAGGCGAGCAGTCCGCCGTCGCCGGTGCGCTCGATGGCGCGGCGCTGGAGTTCGGCGGCGCTGCTGGGCCGGTTGCTGACGATGAGGGAGCGGGTCTCCTTCTCGTACCAGCGGAAGGCGGGCAGGTCCTCGTTGCTGCCGTGCAGGATGCCGAGCTGGCTGGCGCCGGTCTGGCTGGACCAGTCGGTGCGCCAGGGGGTGAGGTGGTGGCCGTCGGCGATCCAGCCGGCGACGGTCTCCATCAGCGGCCGGTCGCCACGGGTGGCGTCCCGCAGCAGGTCGTGGCCGAGGCCGTCGAGCTGGAGGAAGACGGTGCCGGGGGTGGTAGGACGGTGGGCGCGGGCCCGTCGGCCGCGGCGCCCGGCGAGCCGGACCAGTCGGCGGTGGTAGGCCTCGTCGTTGCGTACCGCGAGGAAGGCGGAGGTGGCCGAGGAGGTCGCGGACATCACGGCCGCGACGATCACGGCGGTCTCCGGGGCGGCCTGTCCGCGCCCCTCGGGTATCAGGCCGAGGGCGAGCAGCAGCAGCGATCCGTTGAGGAAGAACACCAGCAGGCCGAGCACGAGCGCCGGCACCAGCAGCAGGGCCCGGACGAGTACCGGCCACACCAGGGCGCTGAGCAGGCCGAACGCGCCGGCGCCGAGGGCGGCGGTGAATGCGGTACGGGTGATGCTGTCACCGCCCGCGGACTGCAGCCGGAAGTCGGGCAGCAGGGCGGCGAGCACCAGCAGGGTCAGGCTCGACACCACCCAGACGGCGAGCACCCTCAGCAGGGCGCCGCTCAGGGTCTTCCACCGCGCGGTCCGCACGCCGTCCCACCTCACGCTCCGGCCGCGCCTGGCGCGCGGGCCGCGTCCAGCGTGTCACAAAGAGGCTGGTCGACGCCTTGTGCCCGGGTGTGCGAAGGATGTTCCCGGGCCGTTCCCCACGCCGGCCCGTCGGCTCCCGCAGCCCCGGCGACCGCTTTTCCGGGCGGATGGTGGAGTATCGGGACAAGCGATCAGGCCACGGACCGCGGCCGGGACCGGCGGCGGTCCGGACGGTACGACGAGGCGGGCCAGGAGGTCATCGGTGTCGGTGGAGGTCACCTGGTGGGGGCATGCCACCGTGACGGTCGAGGACTCCGGGGTACGGGTGCTGACCGACCCGTTGTTCGTGCGCCGGCTGGCACATCTGCGGCGCAGGCGGGGCGCGCTGCCCCCGCCCCAGGCCGCGGACGCCGATCTCGTGCTGGTCTCCCATCTGCACGCCGACCATCTGCACCCCGCCTCGCTGGCCCGCCTTGCGCCCGGGACCCGGCTGGTGGTGCCGCGCGGGGCGATGGCCGCGGTGCCGGGGCTGCGGCGGGTGGTCGTGGCACGTGCGCTGCGGGTCACCGAGCTGGCGCCCGGCGGGCGGACCTCGGCCGGCCCGGTGACCGTACGGGCGGTGCACGCGGCGCACGACGGACGGCGGCTGCCGTACGGGCCGCACCGGGTGCCGGCGCTCGGCTATGTCGTGGAAGGCTGCGCGCGGACGTATTTCGCGGGTGACACCGGGCTGTTCGACGCGATGGCCGACGAGGTCGGGCCGTGCGATGTGGCGCTGCTCCCGGTGGGCGGGTGGGGCCCGTTCCTCGGGCACGGCCATCTCAACGCGCGGCGGGCGGCCCAGGCCGCGGCCCGGCTGGCGCCGGGGAGCGCGGTCCCCGTGCACTACGGCACCTATTGGCCGATCGGGATGGACGCCGTCCGGCCGCATGAATTCCACGCCCCCGGCCAGGAGTTCGCGCGTCAGGCCGCACTGCTGGCACCGAAGGTGACGGTGTACCGCCCGGTGCACGGCGAGTCGGTACGGCCGGTGGTCGCGCGATGAGCGCGCTCGGTGAGCTGGTGCGCAGTGTGCCGCCGGAGTCCACCCAGCAGGCGGTGGGCTATCCGTCGCTGTTCCTGCTGGTGGTGCTGGGGTCCTTGGTGCCGGTGGTGCCGACGGGTGCGGTGGTCAGCTCGGCCGCGGTGGTGGCCTTCCATCACACCTCGCCGTTCTCGCTGCTGATCGTCTTCGGTGTCGCCTCGTTCGCGGCGTTCCTGGGCGATGTGGGGCTGTACTGGCTCGGCCGGCGCGGCGTCCGTTCCAGGGGCGGTTCCCGCTGGCTGGAGCGGCTGCGGGCACGCGCCGCACCGGAGCGGCTGGAGCAGGCACAGCAGCGACTGCGGGCGCACGGCGTGCTGGTGCTGGTGCTGTCGCGGCTGGTGCCGGCCGGGCGCATCCCGATCATGCTGGCGTGCCTGCTGTCGGCGATGCCGCTGCGCCGGTTCGTCCGTGGCGACATCCCGGCGTGCCTGGCCTGGGCGGCGACGTATCAGTTGATCGGCCTGCTGGGCGGCACGCTCTTCCCCGAGCCGTGGCAGGGCGTGGCGGCGGCGGTCGGTCTCACCCTGGTGATCAGCCTGGCGCCCGCCCTGTGGCGGCGCGTCAGGTCGGCGGAGGAAGGCAACGGCGAGGCGTAGGGCGCGCCCGGGGCGAGCCCTCGCAGCCCCTCCGGCCTCGCAGCACCTCCAACCTCGCAGCACCTCCGGCCCTCCGGCCCGCCGGCAGGACGACGTCATGGCGCGGCCGGCCCCTGACGTTCCGTCACCCCTCCCCCAGGACGCGCGAGGCGCCGACCGGCAGGTCCCAGAGGTCGTCCCGCGGGCGGCCGGCGGCAGCCCAGGCCGCGCGGACGCGGTGCAGCGGTTCCATGGGCGCCTCGGCGGAGAGCAGGAACGTCGACCAGTGCATCGGGACCAGGACCCGGGCGCCGAGGTCCCGGCAGGCCCGGACGGCCTCCTCCGGATCGGTGTGCACCGGCCGCAGCATCCACCGCGGGTCGTACGCGCCGATGGGCAGCAGCGCCAGGTCGATGCCGACGTAGCGGCGGCCGATCTCCTCGAACCAGTGGCCGTAGCCGGTGTCCCCCGCGAAGTGGACCCGCCGCCCGTCGGGCGCGGTCAGCACCCAGCCGCCCCACAGGGAACGGCAGGTGTCGGTCAGGGTCCGCTTGCTCCAGTGGTGGGCCGGTACGAAGTCGAAGCGCACCGGGCCGCCGGGGGCGGGCAGTTCGACGGCCTCCCACCAGTCGAGGTCGGTGACCTGGGTGAAGCCGCGTCGGCGGGCCCAGGGCGCCAGTCCGGCGGGGAGCAGCAGCGGCGTCTCGCGCGGCAGCCGTTTGAGGGTCGGTGCGTCCAGGTGGTCGTAGTGGTTGTGGCTGATGACGACGGCGTCGATGTCCGGCAGGTCCTCCCAGCGGACGCCCACGGGGGTGACCCGGGCGGGCGTGCCGAGGATCTTGCGGGACCACACCGGGTCGGTCAGGACCGTCAGGCCGCCGATCCGGATGATCCAGCTGGCGTGTCCCGCCCAGGTGAGGGCGACGGTTGTCAGGTCGGTGGCGGGCATCGGGCCCGGGGCGAAGGGGAGTTCCTGGATTTCGCGGAGCGCCTCGGGGGCCGGCCGCAGCTTGCCGTCCCTGGCGATCCGGGCCAGCGCGCGGACACCGGGCAGTGGTGCGGTCAGCCGGTCGGTGAAGTCCCGCGGCCAGGTACGTGTCTCGCCCAGGGGCCGCGGTTCGCCGAGCGGCGGCGGGGTGGCGTGCGGGAGGACGGGGGTGCCGGTGTTCACCGGGGTGCGGTCGGCGGCGAGCGGGCCGCGGAGGCCGGCGGCGGGGCGCGGCGCGCGGGCGTCCGGTTCGGGCTCGGGTTCGGGTTCGACGTCCACCGCGGTGCCGCTCGCGCCGGCCGCCGGACCACTGCGGGTACCGCCGCTCGCGCCGTCGCCCGTGGCCGCGGCGGTATCGGCCCCGGTCGTGCCGTCCGTGGCCGCGGCGGCGGCCGGTGCGGCGCCGGTCTGCCCGCCGTCGGCGGCGCCGGTCTGATCGGGTTGCGGGAGAGGGTCGGTACGGGAGGGCTCGGCGAGGGAGCGCTCGGTCTGTTCGGTCATCGAGGGGCTCCATTCGGTGGACAGAACCAGGGCGGAAGCGGGCGGGACACGGGCGGATGCGGAGGTGGTGCGGAGCTGATTCCGGGGTGGTGCGGAGGTGGTTTTGGGGCGGGGCGGCGGCATCTGGCGGCGGGCCGGGCAGTCGGTGGGTCGGTCAGCCGTCCGCCCGCGCGGTGAGTGTCGCCAGCGCGCGTGACAGGGACGTCAACGCCTCGGTGAGGTGCGGGAGTTCGAGGGGGTCGGTGGCGTCCAGGACCCGTTGCCGCAACCGCATGTCCGCGCCGAGCAGCGCGTCACTGCCCAGCCGGACCCGCAGTGCACCGGGGTCGTCGCCGAAGCGGTGTCCGCCGCGTGCCGCCCACGGCGCCAACTCCCGCTCCAGCGCGAGGGATTCGGTGATTCCGTGGGCGTTCAGGGGCCGGCGCAGCGGGTCGAAATCGGCGTAGAGATGGCCGCCGGAGCGCGGCGGGCGGCAGACCGCGCCGGCGGCCGTGAGGGTCCGGTAGAGCGCCGCCGAGAGGGTGCCGTGCACCCGGGCGGCGGTGGCCGTCCGCTCACGTACGGCCTCCCCTTCGCGGAGTGCGTGGATGACGGCGCAGGCGAGCGGCCCGGCCAGCGGACTGCGCAGGGCGGTCAGCGCGTCCAGGGCCGCGGACCGCAGGGCGGCGCCGGGCGGGGTCATCGGGAAGCGGGCGAGCGCCGCGGGCCAGGAGGCGGGCGCCAGGGTCACCCGCAGGTCGGTCAGCACCACGACCTCGTCCGGCCGCATCTCGGCGGGGCTGAGCACCACGGTGTCGTGCGGATCGTGCAGCAGATCGCGGCGCGATTCGTCGCTGATCACCCACAGGCCCTCCTCCGCCGCCGCCTCGCAGACCTCGTGCAGCTGCTCGGGCGGCGGGCAGGTGCCGGTCGGGTCGTCGGCGACGGACAGGACCAGGACCCGTGGTGTGTCGCCCTGTATCCGGGCCCGGCGGACGGTCTCCAGCAGGGCGAACGGGTCGGGTGCGCCGCCGGATTCGGCGGGTACGGGCACCAGGTGGACCGGCAGCCCCAGGAGCCGGGCGGGCGGCGCGTACCACTCGGAGCAGGGGCGCGGCAGCAGCACGGCGCCGCCGGCCGCGGCGTACAGCGCGAGGAGCAGGGCCGGGGCCCCCGGCGCGGCGAGCACCTGGTCCGGGGCGGTGACAAGGCCGCGGCGCTCCCAGTAGCCACAGGCCGCGGTGCGCAGCCGCGGGGATCCGCCGGTCGGCTCCGGTGCGCTGCGGCCCGCGGCGGCGGAGAGGTGTGCGGCGAGGTCGGGGAGGACCGGCAGGCCCACCGGCAGGTCGGGGCCGGGCTCCCGCTGCGGATCCGGGGCGGTCCGCTGCATACGTACCTCCACACTCCACGACGCCAGGTCGATGGTGGGTCCATCACACCATTCGGGCGGCTTTGTCCACCTTTGCAGATCGCGGGGGTGGCGACCGCGGGCGACACGTCAGCGGAGGGGTGGGCACACCTCCCCATGGAGCCCCGCCACGGGGCACGGCCGGGCCTTACGGGACGCCCGCTCGCTCATCCGTACGACCCTGTACGGTCCGGCGGCCGCCGCCCGTCCGGGCCCACGCCCGCCGACTGCCGCCCGACCCCCTGGGCGGCCGCCTCCGCCGTACGCGCACACTGGTGGCGGGGGAGGGTCCCCCGCGCCTCGGAGGTCCGATGACCGGCTTCACCCGCAGCGGCGACGGCGGCAGCCGCGCGCTGCTGCAGCTTCGACGCATCAGCCGCACCTACGGCGAGCGGCAGGCCCTGCACCCGCTCGACCTGGACGTGGCGGCGGGCACCTGCACCGCGCTCTTCGGGCACAACGGCTCCGGCAAGTCCACCCTGCTGCGGATCGCCGGCGGCCGGGACGAACCGACCACCGGTACCGCCCTGTTCGACGGCCGGAAGATCGACGAGGACGATCCCGAGGTACGCGCCCGGGTGGCCGTGGTCGGCGACACCGTCGCCTGCTATCCGGACCTGACGGTCCGCGAACACCTCGAACTCGTCACCGTGGCGCACGCCGTGGACGATGCGGGCGCCTGGATCGACCAGGTCCTCGCCGACCGGCGGCTCACCGACCACGCCCGCGCGCTGCCCGCCTCGCTCTCCTCCGGGCAGATGCAGTCGCTGCTGCTCGCCGCGGCCCTGGTGCGCCCGCGCGACCTGCTGATTCTCGATGAGCCGGAGCAGCGTCTGGACCCCGGCTCGCGGCTGAGGCTGGCCGAGCTGCTGATCGGCGAGAAGAAGGACGGTGTCGCCGTGCTGCTCGCCACCCACCAGGCCGAGCTCGCCGAGGCGGTGGCCGACCGGATGGTCGCTCTGGAGGACGGCGAGGTCATCGCCACCGGGCCGCCCGCCACGGTGCTGGCACAGCTCGGCGAGCGCCGGTGAACGACGGGGCAGCAGGGCGGGGCGACGGGCGGCCGTCCGCGCCGGGCGGGGCGGACGACGCCGCGCGCCCGGCCGCCGGGGAGAGCGAACCCGGCTGGACCGTCGAGGACGACGACCGCACCCCCGAGACGCTGCGCTGGCTGCGCACCAAACGCCGCGCCCACCGCCGGCAACGGCACCGCGATCTGGCCGTCGTCGTCTACTCCGTCCTCCTGATCGCCGCCGGCTACGGCACCACCTTCGTCTACCGCTTCGCCAGGAATCTGCAGCACGACGCCCTGCACGGCGACACGGCCGCGGCGATCGGAGCGGCCCTGCCCGCGGCCCTGGTCTTCCTGGCACTGGGCCTCGCCCTGCTCGCCGCGCGTGACGCGCTGTGGCGCGGGCCGGTCGTCGTGCCGGGCCCGGACGCGGCGTGGCTGCTCGGCCAGCCGGTCGACCGGGCCCGGGTGCTGCGCCCGTGGTTTCGGCTGACCGCCGGCCTCGGGGTGCTCGCCGGGGTCCTGGCCGCGGTGGCGGGCGCGCTGCTGCTGCGGATCACCGGCCTGTCGCCGCTGGGCGGCGCCCTCGCCGCGTGCCTGCCCGCGGGGGTGTGTCTGCCGCTGCTGGCGGTGGCGTCGGCGATGCGGGTGGAGAGCCGGCCGGCCCTCGCCCGCCGGGTGCGGGCGCTGACCCCGTACGGCGTGCTGCTGCTGGTGGCGCTCGCCGGGCAGACGGCGGCGGCCTGGGGCGGGCACCGGCTGCCGGTGCTGGAGCAGATCGAGCTGTGGTCCGGGCCCTGGGGGTGGGCGGCGCAACCGGTGGTCGACGCCGCGGGCGGTTCGGCGCCCGGGTGGGCGGCGGCCCTGGTCGCGCTGGCGCTGCTCACGGCCGTCGCGGTGGTGGGCGCGCACCGGTCGGCGGCGTCCGTGCGGAATGCGCAGCTGCGGGCCCGTGCGGCGACCGCCGCGACGGTGTCCTCGGTGATCTGGTCGGTGGAGCTGCGGGCCGCGAAACTGGCGGTGGCCGAGGCCCTCGGCAACGGCTCCGGCGGGCCGCCGCGGCGGCTGCCGATGCCGCGCAGCAAGTATCTGGTGGTGGTGTGGCGCGATGCGCTGGCACTGCTGCGCGCTCCGGGGCGGGTGGGGAGGGCCGCGCTGTGGACGGCGGTCGCCGCGGCGGTGGCCGCCCTCGGCGCCTCGGCGGACGGCGGGGCGCGGGTGACCGCCGTGGTCGTGGCGCTGCTGCTGGGGTATGTGGCGGTCGGCGCGCTGGCCGAACCGGCCCGGCTGGAGGCGGATGACCTGCGGCGTTCGGCGTGGTCGCCGTTCCGCTTCGCGACCCTGATGCTGATGCACGCGATCGTGCCCGCCGTGGTGGGAGTGGTGCTCGCGCTGCTGGCGGCGGTGCCGTTCGCGGTGCGGGGTGCGCCCTGGGCGCTGCTGCTGATGCCGTTGTGCGCGGTGCCGTTCGCCGCGGCGGCGGTGCTGGCCGCGGTGCGCGGTCCGGTGCGCACGGACCTGTTGTTCACCGGGGTGCCCACGCCCGTCGGGGACCCGGGGTTCTTCGTCTTCCTGCTCTGGTACGTGACGGCTCCGCTGATCCCGGTCACCGCGCTGGGCATCACCCTCTGCACGGCGCTCGGCCACGGCCTGGCCGCCGGCCCGCTGGGGGCGGTGGCGCTGACGTCCGTGCTGCTGACGGCGGTGCTGCTGGCCCTGGCCCGGCGCCGGGCGGGCAAGCTGCGCAGTCATTGACCGTCGGGAGCGGGCGCACCACCGCTCCCCGGTCAGTCCCGCGCGCTCCCGGGCCCCGGCCCTGCCTGCGCTCCCTCGCTCCCCTCGTAGCGGTGCACCCACACCGTCCCGCCCGCTCCCCAGTCCTGCTGCTCGCTGCCGGTGCGGGTCCAGCCCAGCCGCTCGTAGAGGGCGATCGCCGAGATGTCGGTGGTCTTGACGTCGAGTACGGGGCGCAGGCCCGCCGCGGCCGCTTCCCGTTCGACCCGGCGCAGCAGCCGCCCGCCGGTTCCCTGTCCGCGGGCCGCGGGGCCGACGTAGAGCCGGCTGACCTCGCTGCCGCACAGCGCCGCGTGTCCGACGATCACGCCGTCGGCCTCGGCGATCCAGGCGGCGGTCAGGCCCTCGGGGTCGAGCCAGCGCGCCGGGTCGGCCGGCCAGTGGTGCGGATAGCCGCTGTGGGTGTGGACCTCGGCGAGGAGGGCGACGCAGGCGGGGAGGTCCGTGGCTTGCCGTCTCCGGATCATCAGGGAAGGGAATCACGCCGCCCCAAAACGCGCGAGAAGGGACCGCAGGACGCCGTACGCGTACCCGGTGCGGCCTGTTCCGCCGCTGGTGGGGTACAAGGTGGCGCATGCGAACGCTCTTGACCAACCTCGACCGGCGACTCTTCGACCGGATCGCCGCCCGCGAGTGGCCGGGCGCCCAACGGGTGCTGCCCCGGCTGACCCGTTCCGCCAACCACGGCCTGCTGTGGTTCGGCGTCGCGGCAGGCGCGGCCGCGATCGGCGGGCGCCCGGCCCGGCGGGCGGCGCTGCGCGGTGTGGCCTCCCTGGCGGTGGCATCGGCGACGGTGAATACCCTCGGCAAGCGCTCCGTACAGCGCGAGCGCCCGCTGCTGGACGCGGTTCCCGTCATACGGCAGCTCAACCGCCAGCCCTTCACCTCGTCCTTCCCGTCCGGGCACGCGGCCTCGGCGGTGGCCTTCGCGACCGGTGTGGCGTTCGAGAACAAGTGGTGGGGGCTGGCGCTGGCGCCGGTCGCCGCCTCGGTGGCGTTCTCGCGGATCTACACCGGGGTGCACTATCCGGGCGATGTCCTCGCGGGGGCCGCGCTGGGAGCCGGCGCGGCCTTCGCGGTGCGCGGTTTCGCGCCGACGAGGGCCCAGCTGGCGCCGCCCGCCAGGCCGCGTGCCGACGCGCCCGCGCTGCCCGGCGGGCGCGGCCTGGTCGTGGTGGCGAATCACGGCTCGGGGCAGCGCTCCGGTGTGCGGCCCGACCGTGCGCAGGAGGTGCACGGGGTGCTGCCGCAGGCCCAGGTGGTGGTGTGCGGCGGACCGGACGCGCCGCCGCTGGACAAGGCGCTGGAGGAGGCCGCCGAGCAGGTCAAGCAACACGGCGGGGCGCTCGGGGTGCTCGGCGGTGACGGCACGATAAACGCCGCGGCGACGGTCGCGGTGCGGCACGGGCTGCCGCTCGCGGTGCTGCCGGGCGGCACCCACAACCACTTCGCGTACGACCTGGGGATCGAGACGTACGCGGAGGCGGCGCGCGCCGTGGAGAGCGGCGAGGCGGTCGCGGTGGACCTGGCGAGTTTCCGGTCCGCCCCGCACCGCGAGGCGCGCTATTTCCTCAACACCTTCTCGATCGGTTCGTATCCGGAGCTGGTGCGGATCCGGGAGCAGTGGGCGGGCCGGATCGGTGCCTGGCCGGCGGGGGTGCTCGCGGCGTGGGAGGTGCTGCGTACGGCCGAGCCGCAGACCGTGGAGATCAACGGCAAGCGGCGTGCGGTGTGGCTGCTGTTCGTCGGCAACTGCCAGTACCGGGGGTTCGGCTTCGCTCCGGTGCGCCGGCACGACCTGGCGGACGGGGTGCTCGATGTCCGGGTGGTGCACGGCGGACGGCTGGCCCGTACCCGGTTGCTCGTCGCGGCCCTGATGGGTGCCCCGCGCAACACTCCGGTGCTGCGCGAGGCCCGGATGCGCACGCTGCGGATCGGCGGTCTCCCCGAGGGGACGGACCTCGCCTTCGACGGTGAAGTGACGTCCAGCCCAGGCGAGTTGACGCTGGAGAAGAAGAACGAGGCGTTGACGGTCTATCGCCTGCTGCCCGAATCCTGAGATGCCACTCTCATCATGCGAGATCGAGGCGTACGGTGTGATCACCACGCCGTAGGGCGTCCGTCAGCGCGGTCGAGCGCGGGCGCCCCGAGCGCGGCGGGAGGTACGGCAGCGCACCCCCGCCGCGCTCCCCAGCCAGCGAAGGAGCCGGCCATGCCGCAGGAATCCGCCGTCTACACCCACGGTCACCACGAGTCCGTACTGCGCTCGCACACCTGGCGCACCGCCGCCAACTCGGCCGGATACCTGCTGGATTCGCTGCTGCCGCACATGACGGTGCTGGACATCGGCTGCGGACCCGGCACCATCACCGCCGACCTGTCCGCGCTGGTGCCGGACGGGCAGGTCACCGGGCTGGAGCGGGCCCCCGAGGTGCTGGAGCAGGCCCGCGCCACGGCCGCGGACCGCGGGATCGGGAACATCCACTTCGCGGTCGGGGATGTCCACGCACTGGACTACCCGGACGACACGTTCTGCGTGGTGCACGCCCATCAGGTGCTGCAGCACGTGGGCGACCCCGTACAGGCGCTGCGCGAGATGCGGCGGGTCACCAAGCCCGGCGGGATCGTCGCCGTCCGCGATGCGGACTACGCGACCATGACGTGGTATCCGGAGGTCGAGGGGATGACCGACTGGCTGGCGCTGTACGAGCGGGTGGCCCGCGCCAACGGCGGCATGCCGGACGCGGGACGGCGGCTGCACGCCTGGGCGCGCGAGGCGGGCTTCGCCCCCGAGGACATCACCGCGAGCGCCGACACCTGGTGCTACCGCACCCCGCAGGAGCGGGCCTGGTGGAGTGAACTGTGGGCGGACCGCACCGTCGCCTCCTCGTACGCGAAGATCGCGGTGGAGGGCGGGCACGCCACGGCGGAGGGACTGGACCGGATCGCGCGGGCGTGGCGCGAGTGGGGCGCCGACGAGGACGGCTGGTTCGCCATGCTGCACGGCCAGATCCTGTGCCGCGCCTGACGGAGACTCACCCACCACGACCTGTGGGACCGTCACGAACGCCCCCTTTGAGCATATAATCTGATTTATCCCGGTAGGGATGAGTCGTGACCCGACAGCGACTGGCCGCTCTGGCGGCACTGACCCTCCTGGCGGCGGGCTGCGGAGCACCGCAGTCCGCCGCTCCCCCGCGCCCCGCCACCTCCGCCACGCCCCGCGCCACCCCGGCGGCGGCCGGCGGCTTCACCCTCCTGGCCACCGGCGACGTCCTCCCGCACGACACGGTCATCGAGCAGTCCCGCAGGGACGCCCACGGCCGTGGGCACGACTTCCGCGCGATGTTCGCCGGTGTCAAACCGGTGGTCTCCGGCGCCGATCTGGCGATCTGCCACATGGAGACCGTCTACGGCAAGGACGGCGGTCCCTACACCGGATACCCCGCGTTCAAGTCCCCGCCGCAGGTCGCCGCCGCGCTCAAGGACACCGGCTACGACTCCTGCTCCACCGCGTCCAACCACAGCCTCGACGGCGGCGCGGACGGCATCCGGCGCACCCTGGGGGCGATGGACGCCGTCCGTCTGCGGCACACCGGCTCGGCCCGCTCCGCCGCCGAGGCGTCCCGCCCCGCACTGATGAAGGCCGGCCGCGCGAAGGTCGCCCAGCTCTCCTACACCTACGCCACCAACGACATCCCGCCGCCCGACGATCAGCCCTGGGCGGTCAATCTGATCGACGAGGACACGATCATCGCCGACGCGCGGACGGCCCGCGCGGCGGGTGCCGACGTGGTCGTCGTCAGCCTCCACTGGGGCACGGAATGGCAGACCGAGCCCGACCTGCAACAGCGCACCCTGGCCCGCGCGCTGACCGCGTCCCGCACCGCGGGACGCCCGGATATCGACCTGATCCTGGGCACCCACGCGCATGTCCCGCAGCCGTACGAGAAGGTCAACGGGACCTGGGTCGTCCACGGCATGGGCGATCAGCTCGCGGGCGCGATGTACCACCCCCCGAACCAGGTGGACCCGCGCGGCAACCAGAGCTCCATGGCCCGCTTCACCTTCGCCGCACCGTCCCGGCCGGGTGGCCGCTGGCCCGTGCGCAAGGCGGAGTTCCTGCCGCAACTCACCGATGTGCAGAACGCATTCCGGGTGGTGAACCTCGGCGCGGCGACCGTCCGGCGAGCCGGGCGCACCGCGTACACCACGGCCCGCGACAGCATCCGGGACGCCGTGCTGTCCCGCGGCGCGGCGAAGGACGGTCTGACGATGGCCGAATGAGCGGGAGCCGCTGCTCACGGCGGAAGCGAGAGATCACGGCGAACGGATCGCGCACCGCCGAGGTACCCAACTAGGCTGCTCCGTATGGACATTCTGGGTACCTCACTGCGGGTGTGCGTCGGTGATCTCGATGCCGCGATCGGCGTCTACGAACGGCTGACCGGCGCCGAGGCCATCCGGTTCCAGCGCGGCGGCGTCGCGGTGGCGGCCGTCGGGTGCTTCTTCCTGATGAGCGGGCCCGAGGCGGAGCTGTCGGTGCTGCGGAAGATCGGCGCGACCCTCGCGGTCAAGGACGTGGACGAGGCGGTCGCCGATCTGAAGGCGGTCGGCGCGGACATCATCGCGGGCCCGCTGGACACCCCGATCGGCCGCAATCTGGTCGCCCGTCACCCGGACGGTTCGATCTTCGAGTACGTCGACCGGAAGCAGGGCGCGTGAGCGGCAGCAAGGACATGAGCGGCTTCCTCGGGGCGCACCGCTCCGTGATGGACACCGCCATCAAGGTCGTCGAGCAGGTGAGACCGGATCAGCTGGGCCTGCGCACCCCGTGCGCCGCCTGGGATCTGGGGCAGCTGCTGGCCCATATGACCGGCCAGAATCACGGTTTCGCCGCGGTGGCGCGCGGTGAGCGCACCGATGCCTCGGTCTTCGCCGACCGGCCGGTGGTCGCGGATCCGGGCGCGGAATTCGCCGCGTCGGCGCGGGATGTCGTGGCGGCGTTCAACGAAGAGGGCGTGGCGGAGCGGAAGTTCTGGCTTCCCGAGATCGCGGGCGGCATTGCGCTCGGCGCCCGGACCTCGATGGGCTTCCACTTCGTCGACTATGTGGTGCACTCCTGGGATGTCGCCGTCTCCCTGGGGCAGCGGGTGGAGTTCGACGAGGAGATCCTCGCCCGCGCGCTGACCGTCGCCGAGGCGGTGCCCGGCGGAGCGCCCCGCGAGCAGGCCGGTTCGGCGTTCGCCCCTGCCCTGGAGCATGCGGACCGTGCCCCCGTCCTCGACCGGATCCTCGCGCTGCTCGGCCGCTCTCCCGGGTGGCCCGGCGCCGCGGCCTAGCCAACGGCCGCCGCGGGCCGCCGACTCCGGCGGCCCGCGCGGCCCTGGGTCAGGACACGTCCAGCACGATCTTGCCGCGGGTCCGGCCCTGCATGCTGCGCCGGAACGCCTCGGCCGCCTCGGCGAGCGGGAACGTCGCCTCGACCGGGACGCTGAGCTTTCCGGCGTCCGCGAGCTCGCCGAGCGTGGTCAGATCGGCCGAGTCGGGGCGCACCCACACCATGTGGCCGCCCTTCGCGGTGACCTCGCCGTCGGCGATGGACGCCACCCGGGAGCGGTCCTTGAGCAGCTGCTGGGAGACCTCGACCACGCCGTCACCGACGAAGTCCAGGGCCACGTCCACGCCTTCGGGGGCCAGCGCCCGCACCCGGTCGGCGAGTCCCTCACCGTAGGTCACCGGCTCGGCGCCCAGGGAGCGCAGGAAGTCGTGGTTGCGCTCGCTGGCCGTGCCGATGACATGGGCGCCGAGCGCCACCGCGATCTGCACGGCGAGCGATCCGACACCGCCCGCCGCGGCGTGCACCAGGACCGTCTCGCCCAGCTGCGCCCCGACCCGCTTGAGTGCCTGGTAGGCGGTCAGGCCGGCGAGCGGCAGGCCCGCGGCCTCCTGCCAGTTGAGCGAGGCGGGCTTGCGGGCGAGGGTCCGCACGGGCGCGGCGACCTTCTCCGCGTAGGTGCCGTGCTGCACCGAGTCTTTGCGGACGTAGCCGATGACCTCGTCCCCCACGGCGAATTCCGTGGCGTCCGCGCCGACGGCCTCGACCACGCCGGATACGTCCCAGCCGGGGATGAGGGGGAAATGGGCGTCCATCATCGGGTCGAGATAGCCCGCGACGATCTTCCAGTCGACGGGGTTGACGCCGGCTGCCTTCACCCGGAGCAGGACCGCGTCGGGTCCCACCTTCGGGTCGGGCTGCTCGCCGTGTTCCAGGACCTCGGGGCCGCCGTAGCGGCTGGTGCTGATTGCCTTCATGGTCGCTGACAACGCGTGAGAGGAAGGGATCATTCCGCACCCGGCGCACCCGCACCGATTGGAGTACGACGACGGCCTGCGCGAGCCCTTCGGCGGGCGTCAGCCGGTCCGAGCGCCGAGGGCGCGCAACAGGAACGGGAGGAGTTCGCGGGTCATCGCCTCGCCGGACGACGGCGCGGCGGGGGCGGCACCGTCCCCCGGGGCGGGGGGCGCCGCGCCGGGGGTGAGGAAGAGGCGGCTGACCATCGAGCCGACGACGAGGTCGGCGAGGACATGCGCGTCGTCCAGGGGCGGGATGTCACCGCGGGCCACGGCCCGGCGCACCAGGGTGGCGGCGCGGTCGCGGACCGGCTGGATGATGGCGGTGTCCAGGACGCGGGCCAGGGTGTCGTTGTGCGCGGCCTCGCCGATCAGGACGTGCAGCAGCCTGCCGCCCGGTCCCTCCAGCGTCTCGGCCTTGTCCCGCAGCAGCGCGGCCAGATCGCCTTCGAGTGTGCCGGTGTCCGGCTGCGGGCCGAGGTCGGCGGCCCAGCGGACGGCGGTGCCCACGACCAGGTCTTCCTTGGAGCGCCAGCGCCGGTAGAGCGTCGCGGTGGACACCCCGGCCCGCTTGGCGACGGCCGCGGTGGTCAGTCCGCCGTAGCCGCTCTCCTGGAGCACCTGGACCGTGGCCTCCAGCAGGGCCCGGTCACGGCCCGCGTCGCGCGGCCGGCCGGCGGTGCGGCGCGCCGCAGGGGCGCTCTCGTTGCTCTCGGTAGGTTCGGCCACACCGGGAGTCTACCGGCGATCGAATACGAAACGGAATGTTTTCGTTTCGTGTACGCTCGCAGCATGGCTTCTCACACCCCCACCCCGAACCAGGACGCCGGCGCCGTCGTCGACCGGCTCCGCAGCAACTTCGCCACCCACCGCACCACCTCCACCGCCTGGCGGCGCGGTCAGCTCGAAGCCCTGCGCGCGCTGCTCACCGACCACAGCGACGACCTGACCGCCGCGCTCGGCACGGATCTCGGCAAGGGCCCCAAGGAGGCCTACCGCACCGAGGTCGGCTTCACCCTCAACGAGATCGACCACACCCTGGCCCACCTCGACACCTGGCTGGCGGCCCGTCCGGCCGACCTCCCCGAACGGCTGCTCCCCGCCGAAGCCCATGTCGTCCGCGAACCGCTCGGCGTCGTCCTGGTGATCGCGCCCTGGAACTACCCCCTCCAGCTGGCGCTGGCGCCGCTGGTCGGCGCGCTGGCCGCGGGCAACTGCGCCGTCGTCAAGCCCAGCGAGCTGGCCCCCGCCACCTCCGCCGCCCTCGCCCGGCTGCTGCCGCAGTATCTGGACCAGGACGCGGTGGCCGTCGTCGAGGGCGCGATCCCGGAGACCACGGCGCTTCTGGAGCAGCGCTTCGACCACATCTTCTACACCGGCAACGGCACGGTCGGGCGGATCGTGATGACGGCCGCGGCCCGGCACCTGACGCCGGTCACCCTGGAGCTGGGCGGCAAGAGCCCTGTCGTGCTCGACCTGGGCACGGACCTGGCAGCGGCCGCGCAGCGGATCGCCACCGGCAAGTTCCTCAACGCCGGACAGACCTGCGTCGCCCCCGACTACGTCCTGGCCATCGGCGACACCGCACAGGCCGTCGAGCCGCACCTCGCCGAGGCCGTGCGCACCGCCTACGGGAGCGATCCGGCCGTGACCGAGGAGTACGGACGGATCGTCAACGAACGGCACTTCGACCGGCTGACCGCCCTCCTGGACAGCGGCCGCGCCGTCGTCGGCGGCACGCACGACCGCGCGACCCGCTACCTGGCCCCGACCGTGCTCGCCGAGGTCTCCCCCGACGCCCCGGTGATGCAGGAGGAGATCTTCGGCCCGATCCTGCCCATCGTGTCCGTGCCCGACCTGGACGCGGCGATCGCGTTCATCAACGCGCGCGACAAGCCGCTGGCGCTGTACGCCTTCACCCCGTCGGACGACACCAAGCACCGGCTGCTGACCGAGACCTCCTCCGGCGCGCTCACCTTCGGGCTGCCGGTCGCCCATCTCACCGCGCCCGACCTGCCGTTCGGCGGGGTCGGCGAGAGCGGGATGGGGCGCTACCACGGCGAGTACTCCATCGACACCTTCAGCCACAGCAAGGCGGTGCTGGACAAGCCGCTGGCATGAGGTGCCGTCAGAGGGCCCTCACACCGGCCGCATCCGGAACTCGTAGCGCTCCGGCAGCGGGTGCTCGGCCCTGGCCCTCGCCCGCACGTCCTCGGTGACCGGCCCCGCGCCCGCTACGAGGCGTTCGGCGACGGCGTACCAAATGTCGCTCAGCACCTCGTCGCCCTCCCGCAGATCGGCGATCTCGATTCCCGCGTCGAAGATCTCGCGGGCCGCGGCCGGCTGCCCCTGGGCCAGCAGCACCCGCGCACTCAGCAGCCGGAACCGGCCATCCGCCAAGGAGTCCCCGTCCAACTGCGCCAGCAGCCCGGCGGCCTCGCCCACCCGGCCGTCCGCGAGCAGCGCCGGGACCGCTTCCCGGGCCAGCGCGGGCAGCGCCGCCCGCCACACGCGGGCGGTGGCCGGGTCCGGTGCGGTGGGATCCGCGGCGCGGCGCGCCGCGCAGGCGAACGCCTCGGCGAAGCGGTCGGCGGCGCGCGGGGTGTCGCCGGCCTCCGACTCGGCGACGGCCAGGCAGTACAGCGGCAGCGGGCCCGCGTCGTGACCGAGCGCGAGTTCCCAGGAACGGACGGCCTGCGCGCGGTCGCCGGCATGCCACCGGGCGAGGCCGAGGTGGTAGTCGGCGGACGGGCCCGGCCGTGCGGACTCCAGCAGATCGCGCCAGGCGGGGGCGACCGGTGCCGGTCCTGGCAGCGGTACCTCGGCCGGCAGGTCCCCGGTGCGCAGCAGGGCCAGCCACGGCTGCTGCTCCGCGCCCAGGGCCGCCGCGTCGAACGGCGTGCCGGGCAGGTCGAATCCGGCCCGTGCCCCCTCCAGCGCGCCCCAGCCTGAGCCGTCGGCCAGGGACTCCTTCGGGTCGTGGTCGGCGTACGGCCGCCAGGCGGCGTACGCGGCGTCGACGTCGGCACGCGGCAGGGCCGCCTCGAGCCGGGCGGCGACCTCGTCGCGGGCCGCGCCCCAGTCGTCGCCGTGCACGGTCGCCGGGTCGGCGGCCAGCGGGCCGTACGCCTCCAGCCAGGCGAACTCCGCTCCGCCGTCGAGCGCCACATGCTCCAGCTGGGTGCGGGCGAGACCGGCCTGGATCTCGGCGTAGCCGCCGGTGCCGGGCTCGGTGAGCCACTGCTGCCAGCGGCGCCCGGCCCGCTCCGCGCCCCACAGGAACAGTTTGCGGCCGCGCAGCGTGTCGGTGGAGGTCTGCACCAGGCCGGCGCCGTCCTCGTCGAGGGAGGTGACCCAGCGGCGGGCACCGTCGGGGACCTCGTAGAAGTAGTCGGCGGGGTAGGCGCTGCGCAGCGGGTAGGTGCGGTCGGCACCGTCGGACCCGGGGACCGGGACGCGCCGCAGGGTGCGCTCGTAGCCGAAGTGCCAGGCCTCGTCGGCGGGGGCCAGGACCCGGGTCCCGGCGCCTTCGGGGACGGCGGTGTTGGACCACCAGTAGACCGGCGCGGGGTGCGGGTGCGGATTACGGATCCGTACGCCGACGTGGAGGAAGTCGGACCCCTCGGGCAGCCACAGGTCCACCTGGAACGGCAGGTCCCGCAGCGGCTCCCATTCCCACAGCCGGAGCATCTCGCCGCCGTCCGGTGCCGCGACGCGGGCGGCATGCAGCGGGGCGCAGGCCAGAGTGGTGTGGCCCGTCGCGCCGATGTTCCATTCGATGCCGCCGGAGAACCAGGCGCCGTTGAGCGCGAAGTTGGCGGGCTGCAGGACCGGGTTGCGGTAGAGCAGTTCGCGGTCGGTGGGCTTGTGGTGCAGGGAGTACACCCGGCCGCCGAGGCCGGGCAGGACGGTGGCGCGCAGCCGGTCGTTCTCGATGACGAGCGCGTCGATGTCCGTGGGACGCCGGGCACGGCCGTAACCGTCGCGCCGCCGCGCGGGCAGGATCGAGCGCAGCGGGTGGTGGCCGAGCTGGCGCGCCATGTCGCCGGGCAGGCCGGCACCGGCGGGGATCTCGATGCGGTGCGGGTCGTCGGCGGTGCGCAGGGCGGGCAGCGGGTTGTCCGGGCCGATGGGGGCTGCGGGAAGGGTCAGGGTGGTGCGTCGCACACTCGTGGCCACGGCGTCCTCGCATGGTTGGACCGGGCCACCTCGGCTACGGCGGCCCCCTGTTGACCATGGAACAGGGTCATCGCCGCGCTGAACAGGGCTGCTTGCCGCACGGTGGGGTCAGGGTTGCGCAAAGACGCGCTCAAGAAGCGGGCCGGCGGGGACGCCGCGCCGGTCGGCACGGCACCGGGCTCTGACGGGACGTCATCCGGACGTCGCGGTGGACGGCCGCTCCTCGGCGGGTGGTTCGTTGAAGCGCAGGCGGTTGCCGAACGGGTCGGTGAGGGTGACCGAGGTGCCGGTCTCGTCCTGCTCCAGGCCGGGTCGGAGGTAGGGGTAGTCCTTGCCGGCCAGCTCGGCGTGCAGCGCGCGCACCCCGGCCGTCTCGGTGTGGATCGTCGAGCCGGGGGTCGCGTCGCCGTGGTGCTCGGACAGGTGCAGGACGAGGCCGCCGCGCGAGACCTGGGTGTAGAGCGGCATCCCTGGCTCGAAGCGGTGCTCCCAGTCGACCGTGCAGCCGAGATAGCCGACGTAGAAGTCATGGGCCTTGGCCACGTCGAAGATCCGGAAGACGGGGACGGTGCGGCGGAAGAGGATTGCGTTGCCAGCCATGAGCCCATGCAAGCATGCGGCACTGACAACGGCCCGGGTCACGCCCGCGGTGCCGTGGCCACCATCTCGCTGGTGATCGCCCAGCGCTCGTGATCGCGCCAGGCGCCGGCGATGAGCAGGAAGTCCGGGGAGAACCCCTCCAGCCGGAACCCGGCGCGTTTGACCAACGCGATCGAGTGGGCGTTGGCGGGCTGGATATTGGCCTCCAGACGGTGCAGGCCCAGCCCCTCGAAGGCGTACCCCAGCACGAGGTGCAGCCCTTCGCCCATCAGCCCGCGGCCGGCCGCATGGGCGAAGGCTCCGTACCCGATCGCGCCGCAGCGGAACGCCCCGTGCACGATGTTGTTGACGGTGAGGAAGCCCGCGATCCGGCCGCTGTCGTGCTCGCAGATCAACAGGCCTTCGCGCACCGGTTCCTGGAGCCTGGCCAGATAGCTGTCGTACGCGGCATCCTGATCCGGCGGGAACAGCCAGGGGCGGTGCAGCGGCGCGCTCTCCCGCGCCAGTGCGGTGAACTCCTCGCGGTCGTCAGCGGTGAAGGGCCGGATGCCCACCCGCGGACCGCGGGCCAGATAGCGGTCGGTGGTCGTCATCGGCAGATCGTACGAGGCGGGGCCGGGGCGGGCCACACAGATTCATCCGGGCCGATCACCACCACGGCAGTCCCGGCCGGACGGGCGTCGTGCCGGCAGTCACCGCCACACCGGCGCGTCGGTGCCGCAACGGCCCGGGGGCGTCGACCAGGTGGCGGGGCCGCCCTCGAAGGCGACCGGCGGAAGGGCGTGGCGCAGCCGCCCCAGCGGGCTCCCGGTCTCCCGCAGGAAGGCCTCCTCGTCATACGCCCCCGCGTCGTACGGCTCCCCCGCGGACGCCTCCCCCGTGGCGTCCGCCGCGCCGGGCAGGCCGTGCACCAGCCAGCGCGCGGTGTGTGCCAGCGCGAGCGTGGCCAGGAACGAACCACCCGTCCGCGACTGTTCGGTCAGTGCCCGCAGCACCGCCGCGGCCAGCAGATACCCCGTGCCGTGGTCCAGGGCCTGGGCGGGCAGCGCGCCGGGCGTTCCGTCGGCGTCCGCCTCGACGGCGGCGATTCCGGTGGCCACCTGTACCAGGCTGTCGAACCCGCGCCGGCCACCCCAGGGCCCGTCCGCGCCCCACGCCGAGAGCCGGGCGACGACCAGGCCTGGGCGGCGTTCCGCCAGCGCCTCGGGGGCCAGCCCGAAGCGGTCCAGTGCGTGCGGACGGTAGCCGGTCACCACCACGTCCGCGGCGGCCAGCAGCTCGTCGAAGGCGGCCCGGCCGCTTCGGGAGCCGAGGTCGAGCAGCGCGGACCGCTTGCCGAATCCGGTGTCGCTGTGCGCGTCCTGGCTCTCCGGCAGCCGCGGGGCGTCGATGCGCAGTACGTCCGCGCCGAGCAGCGCGAGCGTCCGGGTGGCGACCGGCCCGGCGATCACCCGGGTGAGGTCCAGCACCCGCAGTCCGGCGGCGGGGAGCAGGGGGCCGCCGGCCACCGGGGGCAGCGTGCGCGGCGGGGCGCCCGCGCCGACGGTGTCCAGCATCAGCAGCGGATGGGCGGACACCGCGACGCCCTGTTTGTGGGCGGCCCACTCCTCGGGGGTACGGGCCGCGACCGCCAGCCCGCCCGCGGAGTACACGGTCTCCTGGATCTCCTCGGCCCGGCGGCCGGCGAGTTCCGCCGCGACCTCGCGGGCACCGCGGTCCGCGGGGAGCCCCAGTCCGCGCAGCAACCGGGCGCGGTGGTGCGGGTAGTTGGCGTGCGTACGCACCCATCCGTCGGCGGTGCGCCAGAAGCGGGAGAGCGGCGCGAACGACGAGGGAGCCCGGCCGTCGACCCGCAGGTGCCGCTCGCTGACGAAGGCGGTGGCGACCGCACCGTCGTCGACCCGTACGGCGGGCACCGGCCCGCCGTCGCGCGCGGCGGCCAGCTCCGCCGCCGCCAGCGCGCAGACCGCGACCGTCGAACGGGCCAGGCACATCACCGGGAGCCGGGCCGGCAGCAGACCGGGCGGCCCGGCGTAGGTGATCCGCCCGGTGAGGTCCGGGTCGCCCTTGAGCGCGGCCCAGGCCAGGTCAGCGCCGATTCCGTGGTGATGTCGCCCCATGTGACCAGTGTGGCACCGCGTGCCACCCGGGCGCCGACGGCCCCGGAAGCCCGTGTCGGGGGCCGTCCGCCGTGCACCGAGCGCCGACTGGAACGGAAGCGGACCGTCCGGACTTGACCCGACATGACGCAAGTTGGCCGAACTGCGCGTAGACGATCCCCGTGTACCCGGCATGAAGTGGAGATCGGCGCGCCGAAGGTCGGCGCACATCAGCGTTGACATCACACCCGTCAGCGCTACGAGCACTCGTCCGTCTTGGAGGCACATCCGTGACCGAAGCCATCTCCTTCCCGCAGGACCGCTCCTGTCCCTACCACCCGCCGACCGCCTACGAGCCGCTGCGCGAGAGCGGCCCGCTGTCCCACGTCACCTTCTACGACGGCCGGAAGGTGTGGGCGGTGACCGGCCACGCCGAGGCACGGGCACTGCTCAGCGATCAGCGGCTCTCCTCCGACCGGCAGAACCCGGCGTTCCCGATACCGATCGAGCGCTTCGCGGCCATCCGGCGGCTCAAGGCGCCGCTGATCGGCGTGGACGACCCGGAACACAACACCCAGCGCCGGATGCTGATCCCCAGTTTCAGCGTCAAACGGATCGGCGCGATGCGGCCGCAGATCCAGCGGATCGTCGACGATCTCCTCGACCGGATGCTGGCGCAGGGCCCGCCCACCGAACTGGTCTCGGCCTTCGCGCTGCCGGTCCCCTCGATGGTGATCTGCGCGCTGCTCGGCGTGCCGTATGCCGACCACGAGTTCTTCGAGGAGCGCTCCCGCCGCATCCTGCGCGCCCGTACCCCCGATGAGGTGGAGACGGCGCGCATCGACCTGGAGGACTATCTCGGGGAACTGATCGCCCGCAAGGAGAAGGACCGTGGCGACGGACTGCTGGACGACCTGATCGCGGACCAGCTGCGGGCCGGCTCCCTGGAGCGCGAGGAACTGGTCCGGATGGCCATGATCCTCCTGGTCGCCGGGCACGAGACCACCGCCAACATGATCTCGCTCGGCACCTTCGCACTGCTCGAACACCCCGACCAGCTGGCGCAGTTGAGGGCCGAGGAAAGCCTGATGCCGGCCGCCGTCGAGGAGCTGCTGCGGTTCCTGTCCATCGCCGAAGGCATGCTCCGGGTCGCGAAGGAGGACATCGAGATCGGCGGCCGGACCATCCGGGCCGACGACGGCGTGGTGTTCTCCACCTCCCTCATCAACCGGGACGGTACGGCGTATCCGGCGCCGGACGAGCTGGATCTGGACCGCTCCGCCCGCCACCATGTGGCGTTCGGATTCGGCATTCACCAGTGCCTGGGGCAGAACCTCGCCCGTGCGGAGATGGAGATCGCGCTGCGTTCGCTCTTCGCCAGGATTCCCGGTCTGCGGCTCGCCGTCCCGGCCGCCGAGATCCCGTTCAAGCCGGGTGACACGCTCCAGGGCATGATCGAGCTGCCGCTGGCCTGGTGACACCGCGGGAGCGCGATACAGGACACGACGAACGGAAGGGATCCGGCATGCGGATCACGATCGAGAAGGACCTCTGCATCGGCGCCGGCCAGTGCGCACTGACCGCGCCGCGCGTCTTCACCCAGGACGACGACGGTTTCAGCGCGCTGCTTCCCGGCCGGGAGGACGGCGCGGGCGACCCGCTGCTGCGGGAGGCCGCCCGCGCCTGCCCCGTAAGCGCCATCGAGGTGACCGAGAGCTGACCCCGACCCTCTGACCTGGCCCTTCCCCTACGACATCCACCCATCCGCTACACCCATTGCCCCTGCCACCACTACCTATTCCGCTACCTATTCCGCTACTGATTCCGCTACTGCATGCGTCCCTGGGTGACGGGAAGTTCGAGGACACCGGTGTCCTCGGGCGCGCTGGTGACCGTCACCGGCTTGATACCGCGATTGCCCGCATAAGCGGTGTCGCTCGCGGCGATGACGAAACGCAACCGGTGCCCCGGCTCATAGCGGTGCACGATGCCCGGGAGTTCCACGGTGAACTTCTTGGAGACATCAGGCACCCGGGCCGGGGCCACCAACCGGTGCACCAGCGTCTTGCTGCCGTCCGGCGCGACGTCGTACAGCTTCGCGAAGAGCAACAGCTTGTCGGCGGCGTCCGAGGAGTTCTGCACCTTCTCCGCCTTCGGCGAGGCCACCTTCAGCGTCACCTTGGGCGCGCCCACCACATCCACCGGCCCGCCCGCCACCGGCGAGGACGTCCAGTCGAGGTAGGTGCCCTTGATGTCGTACGGCGCGGGGTCCTTCAGGCCGAGCAGCCCGGCGAGCGAGCTCTCCGAATGGCTGGTGGGCACCAGCGCGTTGCGGTACTCCCGGCTGCCGCGCGCCACCTTCGCCCGGTTGTCGACGAGATTCCCGTCGCCCGAAAGGTAGAGGTGCTGGCTGCCGGCGGCGGGGAACGTCTGCGAGGTGGCGTAGGTCGGCCCCTCGGTCACCCAGTCCCGGTAGTAGGCGAAGGCGGGGCCGGTGTCGGTGCCGGTGTCGCGGTGCAGATAGCGGTCGAACCACGCCAGGATCCGCTCCCCGACGTAGCTGGAATCCAAGTTCCCCTTGGCGAGGTCGAGTTCGCCCTTGGCCGGGTTCTTCATGCCGCCGCTGTGGCCCCAGGACTGCCAGATCATCTTGGTTTCGGTGCCCTGCGCGGCGAGCGTCCGGTAGGTGGCGGTGGCCTCGTTGAGGTTGAAGAGGCTGTCGGCCTGCCCCTGGACGAGCAGGGTCGGCGCCTTGACGGACTTCAGATACGAAACCGGGGAGACACTGCGGGCGTAGGCCTGCATCCTCGCGGTGCTGTCCGCCGGGTACGAGCCGGAATCCAGCAGCCGCTTGGTGTCACAGGCCGGCGCGACGAAGTGCAGACAGCCGGGGCCGCCGGCCCGGGGCCGGGCGATGTTCGGGTGGAGCAGCCCCTGCGCCTCACCGAGCAGAAAGAACCCGTTCGTCCACTGGTACTTGTACGCCCCGGGAACCGGCCCGGAGACGCCCTGCTCCTGGTCGGCGTTGTTCGGGTCGAGGGAGTAGGCGAGGTCGTTCCAGGTGATGAGCGGGACGAGCGCGTCCACCCGGTGGTCGACGGCGGCGGTCGCCATCTGGATCGCACCGCCGTAGGAGCCGCCGATCATGCCCACACGCGGGTCGTTCGCACCGTCCTTGGTGACGTAGTCGACGTGGGTGCCGTTGTCCGCGTTGCGCGTTCCGGCGAGGAAGTCGACCAGCCGGCTCGCTGCCTGGCCGTCGATCTTCGGGTCGTCGAGGGAGATCGCGCAGCCCGACTTCCCGAACCCCAGCCCGGAATAGGCCAGGGCGACATAGCCGCGAGCCGCCAAGGCCTTGGCGGTGGTGTCGGTCGAGCCGTCCGCCTTGCTGCCGCCGAAGCCGTTGGTGGTCATCACGGCGGGCGCCGGGTGTGCGGCGTCGGCACCGGCGGGGCGGTAGAGGTCCGCGTCCACGGTGCAATCACGGTCGCCGGCCCGTACGGTCATCTTCAGCGCGGTGACGGTGTAGGGATCGGCGGCGGCAGCGGCCGCGGGGGCCGTCAGGGTGAGGGGCGCCGCGAGCGCGGTGCCTGTCAACAGGGCCAGGGAAGCGCGGAGCACGGGGCGGGACGCGGCTCGGGGCACGCTGGGCACAAGACCTCCACAAAGACATGTCGTACCGACCAGTCGGTAACGCGCGCTCATGTTGTGACACGAGTAACTGGCGTGTCAACGCTCCTGACGCGAGTTGCTGTTAGGACGTCAGTCCAGTGCACCCCACCGGCGCCTCGGAGTACCCGAACAGGCCAACCACACAGGCACGCAACGATCCTGACGAATCGTCATACAATCCGGTGACTTCGGGGATCCAGTGGGCTCCAGCGATTCCGTTCCGCGCCGGGGGCTGGGTTCGTCAGCGGGCCGAACGCGGCGGCCGGCGACGCGGGGACGGCGACAGCGGGACGACGAGAGGCGATAGCGGGACGGCGAGAGCGGGACGGGCGGCGCGCTGTCGGCGTGGCCGAAACCGAAGCCCGTGACCACCGTCCAGGCCGACCCCGTACCGCGGTCCACCCGCCCCTCGCGCGCCGGTCGTACGGGCCGCGGCGCACTCCGGCCCCACCGTGGCCGAAACGAGGTCCGCACCACCGGCATGCCGACCCCGCACCACGGCCCACCGGCCCCTCGCGCGCCCGCTCGTACGGGCCGCGGCGCACTCCGGAGCCCGAGGACGACACCGGGACACCGGCGATGCCGACCGAGGCTACGGAGGCTGGAGGGCACCGGGGGTCGCTGGAGTCGCGGGAGCCGCCGGAGCCGCCGGAGTCGCTGGAGTCGCTGGAGTCGCTGGAGCTTCGTCAGGGCCGCCGCAGCGCGGTACCGAGCAGAGTCCGGGCATGGCGAAACCGCGGCGGGGCGCACGGGGACTCCGGCAGGGCACGGGGGCATGGGGCACCCCTCCGTGAGCGTGCGGGGCACTGACGGCGGTGGGCAGGGGGTGCTGGCCGCGGTGGGCACGGGGTGCGCTGGCCTCGGTGGGCACCGGAGGCGTTGGCCTCGGTGGGTACGGGAGGCGTTGGCCTCGGTGGGTACGGGGGTGCTGGCCTCGGTGAAGCGCACCTCGGTCGACGGCACGGCCCGGCAGTCACCCCAGATGCCGGTCCAAAAGACGCCCCTGGGCCCGCCCGGCACCGCTGGTGGGCGACGGGCGACGGGCGACGGGCGACGGGCGACGGGCGACGGGCGACGGCGCCAGGGTGCGGGCAGCGCGCCCCGGCCCGAGGTGGCACGGCCGCCACGGGCGCGACCGTGCGCGTGGCCGTGCCGTGAGGACCAGGTCAGACTCCCCGGCGCGCGGCGTTGCCGGACCCGGCGCAAAGGTGCGGGCAGCCCACCCCGGCACGCCCCGCCCCGAGGTGGCGCGGCCGCCGCGGGCGTAGCTGTGCGCGCGGCCGTGGGCGTGAGGACAAGGTCAGAGTCCCCGGTGCGCGGCGTGTCCGGACAGCGGTCGAGCCGGTCCGGCGCGGCCGGTCACGCCGTCGACCGCCACCCGGCCACCCGGCCACCCGGCCGGCGAGCCGCAGCCACACCGGTCGGCGCAAGGCGGGGACCGTGGCCAGAGCCAGAGCCAGAGCCAGAGCCAGGTCTAGGGCCGGGGCTAGGCCAGGGCCACGGCCGTGCTCAGGGGCGCAGTTCCAGGGTCGGGACGTCGTTGCGGGTGATGCCGAAGGTCTGGGCGTAGAGGGAGAGTTCGGCCTCTACGGCGCGGATGATGGTGTCGGCGCGGCGGAAGCCGTGGCCCTCGCCGGGGAACGGCAGATAGGCGTGCGGTATGCCGCGGCCGGCGACCTCGGCGAGGAAGCGGTCGCACTGCGCGGGCGGGCAGATGACATCGTCCAGGCCCTGCAGCAGCAGGAACGGTGCGGTGATCCGGTCCGCGCGGTGCAGCGGCGAGCGCTCGCGGTAGCGGTCGGGCACCTCGGCGAACGGGCCGACCAGTGACTCCAGATACTGCGATTCGAAGTCGTGGGTCTCATCGGTCGCCCAGCCCACCAGGTCGAGGATCGGGTAGCTGATCGTGCCGCAGGCGTAGAGATCCGTGGAGGTCAGCGAGGCGGCGGTGGTCCAGCCGCCGGCGCTGCCGCCTCGGATGGCCAGCCGGGAGAGGTCGGCGCTGCCCTCGTCGGCCAGTGCGCGCGCGACCGCCGCGCAGTCCTCGACGTCCACGACGCCCCACTGGCCGCGCAGCCGTTCGCGGTACTCCCGGCCGTAGCCCGTCGAGCCGCCGTAGTTGACCTCGGCGACGCCGATGCCGCGGGAGGTGAAGTAGGCGATCTCCAGGTCGAGGACGAGCGGCGCGTGGCTGGTCGGGCCGCCGTGGGCCCAGACCACGAAGGGCGGCAGCTCGCCCTCGGGGGCGATGTGGTCGGGGTGGCGCGGCGGGTAGATGTGGGCATGGACGTCCCGCCCGCCGGGGCCGCTGAACGTCCGGATCTGCGGCTGCGGGTGATACGCCGGGTCCACCACGTCGACGTGCCGCGAGGCGATCACCCGGGAGCGTCCGGTGCAGGTGTCCAGTTCGACGATCTCGTACGAGCTGTGCGGTCCGGCGGCGATGCCGATGACGCGGCTGCCCTGCACGGCCAGGGTGGGCGCCCACTCGGTCCACGGTCCGGCCGAGTCGACCAGCTCGCCGGAGACCGGGTCGAGGATGCCCAGGGTGTTGACGCCGCGGCCGTGGATGACCGCGAGGGTGCCGTTGTCCAGCGGCAGGAACCAGCGCTGCCCGACGTTCCACAACGGGCCGCCGAACTCCTCCTGGCGGGCGGGGCACAGACCGCGGCTCGCCACCACGCCGTCGGCCGCCGCTCCGGGATCGATGCGCTGCACCTCCCACCAGCCGCTGAGGTCGGAGACGAAGAGCAGCGCGCCGTCCGCGGCCCATTCGATCTGCGCGACGGACTCCCCGGTCGCGCCGCCGTCCGGGGAGGTGGGGCCGAGGTCGCCAACGAGCGGCCGGATGTGCGCGAACTCCCCCTCGGGGGTGATGTCGGCGAGCATCACCAGGGTGCCGTCCCACGGCATCCGCGGATGATCCCAGGCGATCCAGGCCGCGCGCCGTCCGTCCGGGGAGAGCCGTGGACCGGTCACGAAGCGATGCCGGTCGTCGCTCAACTCCCTTACCGCGGCACGGTTTTCGGCTCCCGATCCGTCCAGCGGGACGGCGGCGACGACCCGGCGGACGTCGGTGGGCCGGTCGCCGGTGAACTCCTCCAGGACGCACCACACCTCGCCCCGCTCGGGGCGCAGCACCGGGTCCACCCAGCGCAGTCCGCCGCCGGCCTGCGACAGCGGGGTGAGGGGGCGTGGGTCCTCGCCGCTGTCCGGCTCGAATGCGTACAACCGCTGGTCGGCGAAGTCGCTGAAGACGACCAGCGGTCCGCGGTCGGTGAGCGTGCCGGCCCAGGGCTGGCCGCCGTATTCCAGCACCCGGCTGCGGACGTTCCAGGGCGCGGGCAGCAACGGCTGCTCGGTGCCGTCCGGCAGCCTGCGGATCAGGGCCCTTCGGCCGCCCTCGGCGGGCCGCGGCTCCGTCCACCAGACCTCGTCACCGACGACGCCGACGAATGCCGGACGTCCGTCGTGGGCGGCGACGTCCTTGGCGGCTATCGGGGACGGCCAGGCTCCGTAAGGCGCCGTGGTCACCATGCTGGGGTTCCTCCTTCGCTGGACAGCCCCGAGGAGCCTGCCCTGCTCATGCCTGTCGCAGGAAATGATCGAGTACGCGGACACCGAAGTGCAGTGCCTCGACGGGCACGCGTTCGTCGACGCCGTGGAAGAGCGCCTGATAGTCGAAGCCCACGGGGAGTTTGAGCGGTGAGAAGCCGTAGCCGGCGATGCCCAGCCGGGAGAACTGCTTGGCGTCCGTGCCGCCGGACATGCAATACGGGATGACATGGCCGTGCGGGTCGAAACGCTGGATCGCGGCCCGCATCACGGCGTAGGTCGGGGAGTCGACCGGGGCCTGCAGGGCGACCTCGCCGTGGTGGAAGTCCCAGGTCACATCGGTTCCGGTGAGGGCGTCCATCGTCGTACGGAACTCGGCCTCGCCGCCCGGCACCACTCGCCCGTCGACATAGGCGACGGCCGTCCCCGGGATCACATTGACCTTGTAACCGGCCTCCAGGATCGTCGGGTTGGCGCTGTTGCGGACGGTCGGCTCGACCAGCTTGGCGGACGGGCCGAGCTTGCTGAGCAGCGCGTCGACGTCGAAGTCGGCGGCGTCCACGTCCGCGTCGATGCCGTGCAGGGCGGCGAGTTCGCGCAGGGCGGCGATCACCGTGGGGGTGAGCCGGACCGGCCATTCATGGGCGCCGATCCGGGCCACCGCGGCGGCCAGGCGGCTGACGGCGTTGTCGTGGTTGACCTTCGAGCCGTGCCCGGCCCGGCCGTGGGCGGTCAGTTTCAGCCAGGCCGTGCCGCGCTCGCCGGCAGCGATCGGATACAGCGGCATCCCCCCGCCCGCGTGGAAGGTGAACGCACCGGATTCGCTGATGCCTTCGGTGCAGCCCTCGAAAAGCTCCGGGTGGTGGTCGGCGAGGAATCCGGAGCCGTCGTCGGCGCTGGCCTCTTCGTCGGCGGTGAAGGCCAGCACGATGTCGCGCCGCGGCCGCACTCCGCTGCGCGCCCATCGCCGGACGGTGGCGAGCACCATGGCGTCCATGTTCTTCATGTCGATGGCGCCCCGGCCCCAGACCACGCCGTCGCGGACCTCACCGGAGAAGGGGTGCACGCTCCAGTCGGCGGGCTCGGCCGGCACCACGTCCAGATGGCCGTGCACCAGCAGGGCGTCGGCTCCGGGGTCGGTGCCCGCGATGCGGGCGACCACGTTCGTCCGCCCCTCGCTGCGCTCCAGCAGGGTCGGTTCGAGCCCGGCCTCGGCGAGCCGCTCGGCGACGTACTCGGCCGCCGGGCGCTCGCGGCACTCGCCGTCACCGGCGTTGGTGGTGTCGATGCGGATGAGGTCGGACGTGAACCGCACCACCTCGTCCAGGGCCCGGTCGTCGACCGGCCCGGCGGACTCGGCGGGGGCATCGGACGCGGCGGCGGATACGGGGTCAGCCATATTGTTCCTCCACGGCGGACGAGACGACGGTCGTGACCGCCTTGAAGCACCGAATGGCTTCGTACATGTCCTGACCGGTATACGCGACGCGGCGCTCTCCGCTGCGCTCCACGCCGGGAACGCAGGTCGCCGCGCCCACCAGATGCTCCGCGTCGAACTCCATCTCGAAGCGGAAGGGGCCGCCCCGGACCGGTTCGTGGCGCACCGCGAGGGGCACTCCGGCGCGCGCGGCGGACCGGATGTCGGCCGCCGTACGGGCCGGGGGGCGGCAGATGGCGGCGTAGCGCGAGACGTAGTCCTTGACCGCTGCCTTGGGGGCCTCGGGGGCGTATCCCAGGGCGTCCTCGCAGGTGAGGTCGTCGCCGGTGACCAGCACCACCGGAACGCCGTATTCGGCGACGACAAGGGAGTTGAGATAGCCCTCGCTCGCCCGGACGCCGTCGACCCAGACGCCGGTGAGAGAGTTGGCGAGATAGGTGTGGGCGAGGACGCCTTTGGTGCCGGCGCCGGTGTGATAGCCGACGAAAGCAATTCCGTCGACGTCGCCGTGCTGGACGCCCTCGACCATGCTCAGGGATTTGTGCCGGCCGGTGAGCATCTCCGCGCGCTCGTCGAGCTGTTCCAGCAGCAGATTGCGCATCGTCCAATGCGCTTCATTGACGAGCACCTCATCGGCTCCGCCGTCGAAGAACCCGGCGATCGCCGCATTGACATCGGAGGTGAACATGTGGCGGCAGCGCTCCCACTGCGGCGTCCCCGGCAGTACGTCGGCGGGCCAGGTGACGCCTGTGGCGCCCTCCATGTCAGCGGAGATGAGGATCTTCACCAGGCACCAGTCCTATCGCAGGTGGGAGGGCGGCGTACACGGTCATCACCCTCGCCCGGCCGGGTCGAGGATCTTCATGCCTCGTCACGTTACGCGTCGGCGAACACGCGGACCAGGCCTGTGGATAACTCCGGAGGTCCAGTCCACCGGCGGTCGGCCGCCGCGCCGGCGCGGCCTCTCACCTGACCGGATCAGCCCCGGTCACAGCGGCACCGGCAGGGCAGCGCGCGAACCAGCGACGAAATAGGCCTCCCGAATTCCTCGCATCCAGTGGATTCACGGGATTCACAGGATTCACTGAATCCGATACGCCGAGTGTCTTTCAGATCGCAGCATCGCAGCGGAAATACACGGCGTCGATCCGCGCCCGGTAAATGGCGCTCCCGGAACGCGGGACGCGGGACACCGCCGCGCACAGGGCGCCGCCCCGCCGTGACGCCCCGCCGTCCGCTGCTCGGCATCCTCTTCGGCCTGACCTCCCACGATGACGTACGCCCGTGCGCACGGGCTGCGCGGCGCGATCCGCTCCGGCGGCCACAACTGGTCCGGTGCGCCCCTGCCGGACGGCGGTCTGCTGATCGGCCTCTCCCGGATGGCGCGGTGCGACGTCGACCCCGCGACGGCGAGGGCGACGGTGGGGCCCGCCACCACAGGGCGGGACCTTCTCGCCGCCCTCGCCCCGCACGATCTGGCCTTCCCGGTGGGCCACTGCCCCTCCGTCGCGATGGGCGGTTTCCTGCTCAGCGGCGGGCTCGGCTGGAACTCCAGACCTGGAAGCCGCCGCCGAACGGGCCCGCCGCTCGTACCGTCCCGCCGGCCGGGACCGCCTCCAGGAGCTGAAGGCCCGCTGGGACCCGCACCACGTCTTCCACTCCTACCTCGCGCCGTGACGAACGAGCGCTGCACCATGGGGGCATGATCCCGCCCCGCCGCCTCCACCCCCTTGTGCCCCTGGAGTCCCTCGAACCGCCGGCAGACCAGGGCGACCCGGCCCGCCCCCTCTGGTACGCGGCATACGGCTCCAACATGCATCTCGACCGGCTGGCCTACTACCTCGAAGGGGGCCGGCCGCCCGGCGCGCTGCGGACCTACCCCGGCTGCCGGGACCCCCGGCCCCCCGTGCGGTCGTCGCCGGTGCTGCTGCCGGGCCGGCTCTACTTCGCGGCCGAATCGCCGGTGTGGACGGGCGGCAGCGCCTTCTTCGACCCCGATGCCGACGGCGAACTCCCGGCCCTCGCCCACCTGGTGACTGCCGCGCAGTTCTCCGACATCGCGGCCCAGGAAGTACACCGGGAACCGGGCCGGGACCTCGACCTGACCCAGCTGCTCCGCCACGGCCGGGAGCGGCTGGGTCCGGGCAGGTACGAAACCCTGGTGTACGCGGGGCTGCTGGACGGCTGCCCCGTGGTGACCTTCACCGCCCCCGGAGGCCTCGCCGACGCGGCCGTGAACGCCCCCTCCCCCGCCTATCTGCGCCACCTGGTCGCGGGGCTCGTCTCCGCCCACGGCTGGAGCCCCCTGGAGGCGGCCACGTATCTGGCGAGCTGCCCGGGAGCCGCCGGGCAGTGGCCGCCCGCCGCGATCGCGGCCCTGCTCACCGAGGATCCGTCCGGATGACCGCGCGCCCTCCCGGCAGCCCTGCCCGGCCGTGGCGCAGACGCCTCCCGACTTGCGTAACACCCCTGGATGGGTTTGTTTCGAAGTAGCTGTGGACGTGGCTGCCGTCTCCCCCGGGAGGGTGTGAACCGCTGTGCTGTTCACCGACCGCGCCGATGCCGGCACCCGGCTGGCTGACGCGCTGCGCCCTCTCGCGCGCGAAGATCCCGTCATCCTCGGCCTGCCCCGCGGCGGCGTCCCGGTGGCCTTCCAGGTGGCGCAGGCCCTCGACGCGCCCCTCGATGTGATCGTGGTCCGCAAACTCGGCGTCCCCTACCAACCGGAGCTGGCGTTCGGCGCCATCGGGGAGGGCGGCGTGCGGGTGATCAGCGACGATGTGGTGCGCCGCGGCCGGGTCGGCGAGGACGACATCGCCTCCGTCGAGCGCGCCGAGACAGCGGAGCTCGACCGCCAGGCCCGCCGGTTCCGCGCCGACCGGCCGCGGCTGTCCCTGGAAGGCCGTACGGCGGTCCTGGTGGACGACGGGATCGCGACCGGCGCCACGGCGGCCGCCGCCTGCGAGGTGGTACGGGCACTGGGCGCGGCCCGGGTGGTGCTGGCCGTCCCGGTGGCGCCGCCGAGCGCGGCGGAGCGGCTGCGCGGCGTGGCGGACGACGTGGTGTGCCTGTCGACGCCGCTCGCGTTCTCTGCCGTGGGCGAGTGGTACCGCGATTTCTCACAGACACCTGACGCGGACGTGGTCGCCCTCCTGGCACGCGCGGCGGCCGGTCCCACGCCCCGCCGGTCCGGTCCGGCGCCCGCCGCCGAGGAGGCCGTGGAGGTGGCAGCGGGCGGGGTCCGGCTGGCCGGGGACCTCACGGTTCCCCAGGGCGCGGACGCCGTCGTGATGTTCGCCCACGGATCGGGCAGCAGCCGGCACAGCCCGCGCAACCGGGCGGTGGCTGCCGCGCTCAACCGGGCGGGCCTGGGCACCCTGCTGTTCGATCTGCTGACGCCCGCCGAGGAGGCCGACCGGGCGAACGTCTTCGACATCGCCACGCTGGCCGGCCGGCTCGCGGACGCCACCCGCTGGCTGCGGACCCGCGAGTCCGCAACGGTCGGCTACTTCGGCGCGAGCACCGGCGCCGCCGCGGCGCTGCGGGCCGCCGCCTCCCCGGACATCGAGGTCGGCGCCGTGGTGTCCCGCGGCGGCCGGCCCGACCTGGCGGGGCCGGGGCTCGCGGACGTCCGGGCACCGACGCTGTTGATCGTGGGCGGCAACGACACGCTGGTGCTCGGCCTCAACCGGCAGGCGCGGGCGCAACTGCGCTGCGAGAGCCGGCTGGAGGTCGTCGAGGGGGCCACCCATCTCTTCGAGGAGCCGGGCGCCCTGGACGAGGTCGCCGACCTCGCCAGGGACTGGTTCACCCGGCATCTGACGGCCCGGTGACGCGGCGCGGGCCACCGCCTTCGCGCCACTCCGGTTGCCCGCACCACGGAAGTCCGTGCTGCCGTCACCCGGCGGTCCACGCTCCGTGGGTGGTTGCTCCCCGGTGCTACGCCCGGTCCTCGTGGCCCAGTTGGAGGTCGCGTTCGGTGCGTCCGCCGCCGGCCACCTGGAGGACGGTGGCCACCGGCGGATACCCGGCGGCGATCACGGTGTACTCCCCCGCCGAGAGATCCACGAAGCGGAACAGCCCGTCGGGCCCGGTCGTCGCGGTGTCGACGACGTTGCCCGCCGCGTCCAGGAGGGTGACCCTCGCGTCCTCGACGGGGCGGCCGCCCCCGGCCCGTACGGTGCCGCGCAGTACCGCGCCGCCCGCGAGTTCGATGTCCTGCCGGGTCTCGCGGGACGCCTGGACGGTCACCGGGAGTGCGGCGGGCCGGAAGGCCGGCGCACTGGAGGCGAGGGTGTACTCGCCGGCGACCAACTCCGGGATGACGTAGCCGCCTTCGCGCCCGCTGCGGGTGCTGGCGACCACCTCGCCGCGCACGTCGGTGAGGGTGACCATGGCGTCTCGTACGGGCGTGCCGTCGGCGGTGGTGACCGTTCCGGCGAGCCGGCCGGCGCCGCCGAGGACCACGTCCAGGTCGACCGGCCGCTCGCCCACGGTGACGCTGACGGCCTGCGGCTGGTGGCCGCCGGCCGCCGCGATCAGCACGTATGAGCCGGTGCCCGGTGTGCTCAGCGCGTACCGGCCGTCCTCGCCGGTGGCACCGCGGCCGATCTGCCGCCCGGCGACGTCGATCAGGGTGAGCGCGGCGCGCGGGACGATGCTGCCGTCGTGGTGCTGGACGGTGCCGCAGACCGGGACGCCGGCCGTGGCCGGTCGGTGCCCGGCGGCATGGGCGTGGGCGTAGGTGGTGGCGGCGCCGTAGGGGTCCGCTGCGGGGGCCGCCTCGGCGGCGGAGGCGGAACGTGCCTGCGGGACCGCGGGGTCCTCCTGGTCGCCGTACGGCGCGTTCGGGGCCTGCGGGGCATGGGAGGCGTGTGACACCAGAGGTTTCTCTTTCAGGAAGAAGGCGAGCAGGAAGCCCAGGACGAGCACCGGCACGAGGTAGAGGAAGATCCGCGGCATGGCGTTCGCGTAGGCGGTGATGTAGCCGTCGCGCAGCGGCGCGGGCAGCGCGTGCACCACTTGCGGGGTGATGGACTCCGGGTCGGGCAGCCGCGCCGACCGGGGCAGTTCGGCCGCGAGCTGATCGGCGAGCCGGCCGGCGAAGAGGGTGCCGAAGACGGCCGCACCGACGCTGCCGCCGATCTGCCGGAAGTAGTTGTTGGCGCTGGTCGCGGTGCCGAGGTCGGCGGGGCGTGCGGAGTTCTGCACGGCGAGCACCAGCACCGGCATGACGAACCCGATGCCGAGGCCGAGGATGCCCATCCAGAGGCTGTAGACCTCGCGTGAGGTGCCCTCCTCCATCCGGGACAGCAGCCACATCCCCTCGGCGGCCACCGCGCAGCCGAGCACCGGGAAGACCTTGTAGTGGCCGGTGCGGCTGATGAGTTGGCCGGAGACGATCGAGGCGACGACCACGCCGCCCATCATCGGCAGCATCAGCAGCCCGGACTCGGTGGCGGTGGCGCCGTCGACCATCTGCAGGAACGTCGGCAGATAGCTGGCGGCGCCGAAGAGCGCGACACCGACGACGGCGCCGATCAGCCCGGTGATGTTGAAGATCGAGTCGCGGAACAGCCGTAGCGGGATCAGCGGTTCGGTGGCGAAGTGCTCGACGGCGAGGAAGAGCAGCGCGGTGCCGAGCGCACCGGCGCCGAGGCCGAGGATGATCCGTGAGTCCCAGGCGTATTCGGTGCCGCCCCAACTGGTCAGCAGCACCAGGCAGGTGGAGAACGCGGCGAGCAGCAGCGCGCCGGCGATGTCCAGCTTGGGGCGCCCCGAGGGCCGGGGCAGCTTCAGCACGAACGCGATGACGATCAGCGTCAGCACACCGAAGGGGACGTTGATGTAGAAGCACCAGCGCCAGGAGGCGTGGTCGGTGAAGAAGCCGCCGATCAGCGGTCCCGCCACGGAAGCGAGTCCGAAGACGGCGCCGATCAGGCCCATGTAGCGGCCGCGCGCGCGGGGCGGGACCACGTCGGCGATGATCGCCTGGACGCCGATCATGAGTCCGCCGCCGCCGACACCCTGCACGGCCCGGAAAATGATCAGTTCGTCCATGGAGCGCGACCAGCCGGCCAGTGCCGAGCCGACGATGAAGACGAGGATCGCGAACAGGAAGACCGACTTGCGGCCGAAGAGGTCACCGAGCTTGCCGTAGAGCGGCAGGCCGATGGTCGAGGCCAGCAGGTAGGACGTCACCGCCCAGGACATCTTGTCCAGGCCGTGCAGCTCACCGACGATCTTCGGCAGGGCGGTGGCGACGATCGTCTGGTCAAGGGCCGCGAGCAGCAGCGTCAGCATCAGCCCGAGAAAGACCATCCGGACCCGTCGGGGGCTGAGCTGCACCGGCGCCAGAGATTCCGGGGGAGATCCGGTGGTGGGCGTGCGCCCCCGCCCGCCGCTGCGCTCCGCCTCGCCGTCCCGGACCGTGGCGTGCGCCCGTGCCGTGATCTCACCGGTGTCCGGCGCTCCGGCCCGCTCGTCCTGTTCGGTCAGGGTGGTCCCGCCCACGTACTGCTCCCGTCGTCACGCCTGCTGCCGCCGCCCATTTCTCGCATTGGGCGACAACAGCGATCAAGCGCGGCGAATCGGAGCGTGCGGGGCGGGAACGGACCTCAAGTACGTTGCCCGGGGCGCCTATTGGGCTCCCATCAGGGGTTTCTGTGCGCCGCCCAAACGGAGGGGCGTACGCCGTGGCGCGAAGGAAACCACCCGAACCGGTGAGCGTGACGACACCCCGAACGGGTTATGGCACGGCGCTCGGGCCGCTCACTTCTCCATCTGTGCGGCGAGGTTGGCGAGGATGGCGTCGTAGATCCGGCCAAGTCCCTTGGGCGCGAAGGTCTTCTCGAAGAAGCCGCCCACGCCGCCGGCCCCCTGCCAGGTGGTGGTGACGACGACCTGGGAGCGCTTCTCGCCCGCCGGGGTGACGACCCAGGTGGTCACCATGGAGGAATTCCGGTCCTTCTCGACGAGCTGGCCGTCGGTCGGCTCGTCGACCTCCAGCAGACAGTCCCGCACCCGCTTGCTCGTCGCCTGGAGCTTCCAGTGGACGAGGGTGCCCTTGCCGTCGCCGCCCTCGCGGACCTCGAACTCGCTGAAGTGCTCGGGCAGCAGCTTCTGGCGCGTGCCGCGGTAGTCGGCGAGCGCGTCGAACACGTCCTCCGGGTCCGCCGCGATCTCGCGCTGCGTGATGGCCTCGACCTGACCCATGTGTGTCTTCCTCCAGTACTCGGCGGCCGGTCCTGCGGTGCGCGCCAAGCCAACCACCACTGGGCGGCGCGCCAAAATCCGGGTTGCAGACGTCAAGGGAACATCTGTTCTATTATCGCGGGCGGGGGCTCGGCAGGACAGATCAGGAGGCCCGATGCGCTGGGACAATCTGGGCGAAAGCTCATCCGCCCTCTTCGGCACGGACGTCGTCAGCCGGACGTTCGACACCCCCGAATTCCGCGGGATCACCTTCCACGAAGTGCGCGCCCGCTCGATCGTGAACAGGGTGCCGGGTGCCTCCCGGATGCCGTTCGAATGGACGGTGAATCCCTACCGCGGCTGCAGCCACGCCTGCGTCTACTGCTTCGCCCGCAAGACCCACAGCTATCTCGACCTGGACACCGGGCTCGGCTTCGACTCCCAGATCGTGGTCAAGGTCAATGCCCCCGACCTGCTCCGCCGCGAGCTGAGCGGGCGCCGCCGGCGCGGTGAGCACATAGCCATGGGCACCAACGTCGACTGCTATCAGCGCGCCGAGGGCCGCTACCGCCTGATGCCCGGCATCATCGCCGCGCTGCGTGACCACGCCAACCCGTTCTCGATCCTCACCAAGGGCACCCTGATCCTGCGCGACCTGGAGTTGCTGCGACAGGCCGCCGAGGTCACCGACATCGGCATCTCCGTCTCCGTCGGCTTCCTCGACAACGAGCTGTGGCGCACCGTCGAGCCCGGCACTCCCGCCCCCGAGCGCCGCCTCGACGTGGTGCGCACCCTCACCGACCACGGCATACCCTGCGGCGTCCTGATGGCCCCGGTGATCCCCTTCCTCGGCGACGCCCCGGAGCAACTGCGCGCCACGGTCCGGGCCGTCGCGGAGGCGGGCGCCGGCTCCGTCACCCCGCTCGTGCTGCATCTGCGGCCGGGCGCCCGCGAATGGTTCATGTCCTGGCTCGGCCATCATCACCCTCATCTGGTGGGCCGCTACGAGCGGATGTACGCCAACGGCTCCTACGCCCCCACGTGGTACCAGCGCCGGATCACCCGCCAGGTCCACGACCTCGCGACGGAGTACGGCATCGGCCCCTCCCGTCCCCGTGAGACCCGCCGCATCGCGCCGCCGGCCGCCACCCCCGACTCCCCTTCCGCGCCGACCCAGTTGACGCTCCTGTGACCGGTGGCGACGACACCGCCCACGCCATCAGGGCGCCGTCACACCCGGGTCCGTGACCGCCTCCAGGGCCCGCGCGAGGCGGTCGCGCGCCTCCGACTGGGCGGCGATCCGCTCGTCGATGACGGCGAGCCGCGCGCGGGCGATCCGCAGCCCCTCGGCCGAGGGCCGGACGGCGGGCAGATCGCCGTCCAGGCAGGAGGTGAAGCAGTGGACGTCGGCGAGCGTGAGACCGGCGGCGAGCAGATGCCGGATGTTGCGGACGCGTACGACGGCGCGGACGTCGTAGGCGCGATAGCCGTTCGCCGCCCGCTCCGAGCTGATCAGGCCCTCGCGTTCGTAGTTGCGCAGCGCGCGCGGCGACGCACCCGTGAGCCGCGCCAACTCCCCGATCCGCACCCGGACCACCTCCCCCTCCGGGACCGTTTCCACCAGCGGCCCGGCCGGGAGGGGCGGCGGCCCGGCCCGCGCTCAGCCGACCACCGCTCCCCCGTCGACCGGCAGGACCACCCCCGTCACGAAGGACGCGGACGGCGCGGCGAGCCGGGTGAGCGCCCAGGCCGCCTCTTCGGGGCGGCCGACCCGCCCCATCGGGGTGTGCGCGATCTGCCATTCCCGTACGGCCGTTCGCTGTGCGGGGGTGAGGCCGCGGTGCTCGGCGATCGGGGTCTCGATCGCGCCGGGGGCGATCGCCACCACCCGCACGCCGCGGGGTGCGAACTCCACCGCCCAGCTACGGGTGAGGAGTTCGAGCCCCGCCTTGGTCGCCGCGTAGACCGAGTCGCCCGGCCGGCCCCGCTGACCGACCGAGGTGGTGATGTTCACCAGCACCCCGCCGGTCCGTTCGAGGTGCGGCACGGCCTCCTGGGCCAGCAGCACCGGCGCGACGAGGTTCGTCGCCGGCAGCGGTGCCAGCAGTTCCCCGGTGTAGGTGCCGAGGGTGCCGGCGCCCACGATCCCGGCGTTGTTGACCAGCACGTCCAGCCGCCCGTAGGTGTCCGCCGCATGCCGCACGATCCGCTCGGGCGCTCCGGCCGCGGTGATGTCGGCGGCATACGGCACGATCGCGCCGCCCGCTTTCCCGCTCCCACTCCCCCGCGGCCGTCTCCTCCAGCGGCGCGGCCCGCCGGCCCACCGCCACCACGAGTGCCCCTTCGGCCGCGAAGGCGCGGGCGCTCGCGCGACCGATCCCGCTGCCGGCACCGGTGACGAGGACGACCCTGCGGGGCGTACCGGCCCGGCGCGGCCGGGAAGCCGGTGCGGGAGCCTCCGCCGGCGTACCTGCCGAAATGCCTGTCAGCGCGCCTGTCGACGTGCCCGTCGACGTCTTTTGTGTGCCGGGGTGCTTGTCCGTTCCATGCCGGGAGTCTTCGACCCTGCCCCCTGGGGCAAGGTCAAGCCGCCCGCCGGCGCCGCTGCCGGCCGGCCGTATCGGGAGCCGCGCGCTCAGCGCCGGCTCCCGCCCGCTGCCGGACCCGCCGCGCCGCCCCCTCCCCCGCTCTCTCCCGCGTCCTCGTGCACCCCCAGCCGGGCCAGGGACGCCGCGGCGGCCGCGGCCAGGCGGGGGTGGCCGACGGCTGCGGTGAGGGTGGGGACGGCCCGGCGGTCGCCCAGCGCGCCCAGGCCCTCGACGCAGGCGAGTGCCACCCGCCAGTAGGCGTTGTGCGGGGTGAGCAGCCGCTCCAGGGTGGCGATGAGGGCGGGGACGGACTGCGGGGCGCGGAGTTCGGCGAGCAGGCGTACGGGGTGCAGGGCGTAGGCGGTGCGCAGGGGGTTGGTGGCGAGGGCGGCCGCGGCGCGGGCGGTGCGCGGGTCGCCGAGCCGGCCGAGGGCGTGTGCGGCGGTGGCGCAGCGGATCGGGTCGCGGTAATTGAGCAGCAGGACGAGTGTCTCGAAGGCGCGTTTGTCGCCGGCGCAGCCCAGGATGAAAGCGGCGACCTCCCGGGCCCACAAGGGGCGTTCCACGGCGGTCAGTACCCGCGCGAGTTCCTCGCGTCCGGCCGGGGTGTCCTTGCGGGCGAGGCCGAGCAGCCGCTCGTAGGCGACCAGATCCTGCGGGGAGCGGAGTTCGGCCCGCACCCGGTCAGTCAACTCGTGGAATTCCTCTTCCATTTGCCGTCCCCTCCCGCCGGGCCGCCCCGGTTCGCGCGACGTGGCCTGCGCCACAGCCTAATGACCCGGACTACCCCTGGCGCTCCGGTTACCCACGGGTTAACCTGCTGGAACGGGCAGCACCACTGCTCGGGCGGCCTGGTGACGCAGCCGCCACAGGTGAATTCGGTTCGGCACCGCACAGCACGACCCCTTACGGAGAACACGGCACGGCCCCGGGACAGGGCCCGCCGGGTCTCCCCCTCCGCCAGCGCTGCCCGCAGCTCCGCGGCATCCCGGCGGCTCCCGCCGCCTCTTCCCCGCTGCTCGCTGCTTCTCGTCGCGTCTGCGCGGTCACTCCTCAGTCGTCACCTCTCCCCTGCCTCAGGGGAACACCCTCTGGAGTCTCGCGATGGGCACTCAGTCCACACCGGACCTCTCAACTGATGTCTCCCCTCTGTCCCTTTCCACCGTGGCCGTTGTCGGCCTCGGCACCATGGGCACCGGTATCGCCGAAGTGCTGACCCGCGCAGGCCGCGAGGTCATCGGCATCGACACCGACGAAGCCGCCGCCCGCCATGCGGTCGCCGCCCTCGAGGCCTCCACCACCCGCGCCGTGCACCGCGAGCGGATCACCGAACGGGAGCGGCAGGACGTGCTGGCCCGCTTCCGTACCTTCTCGGACCTTCAGGCGGCGGCCGACGCCGACCTCGTCATCGAGGTCGTTCCGGAGGACTACGAGCTCAAGCGGCAGGTCATCACGGCCCTCGACGGCATCGTGCGGCCGGAGACCATCCTCGCCACGGGCACCAACGCCCTGTCGGTGACCCGGCTGGCTGCCGATTCGCAGCGCCCCGAGCGGGTGCTCGGCGTGCACTTCTTCAACCCCGCGCCGGCCATGAAGCTGGTCGAGGTGGTCTCCTCGGTGCTCACCGCGCCGACCGTCGTCACCGCCGTCACCGCCCTCGCCCGCGACCTGGGCAAGGACCCGATCGCGGTCGGCGACCGCCCCGGGTTCGTCGCGGACGGTCTGCTGTTCGGCTACCTCAACCAGGCCGCCGCGATGTACGAGTCGAAGTACGCGACGCGCGAGGACATCGACGCCGCGATGCGGCTCGGCTGCGGCCTGCCGATGGGTCCGCTGGCGCTGCTCGACCTGATCGGCGTGGACACCGCGCGGACGGTCCTGGAGGCCATGTACGCGGACTCCCGCGACCGGCTGCACGCCCCGGCCCCGATCCTCGGCCAGCTGGCCGAGGCCGGACTGACCGGCCGCAAGGCGGGCCGCGGCTTCTACACCTACGAGGAGCCGGGGAGCGCCACCACCGTGCCGGACGCGGAGAGCCCCCGGTCCGCCGACGCGCTCGGCGCCGGCCGCACCGTCCACAGCGTCGGCGTCGCCGGTTCCGGGACGATGGCCAGCGGTATCGCCGAGGTCTTCGCCAAGGCGGGCTTCGAGGTCGTGCTGGCCGCCCGCAGCCCGGAGAAGGCGGAGAAGGCGAAGGCCCGGATCGCGAAGTCGCTGGGCCGCTCCGTGGACAAGGGCCGGCTCAGCGCCGAGGCACGGGATGCCGCGCTCGCCGCGATCACCCCGGCCGGTTCGCTGGACGCCTTCGCGGACGTCGATCTGGCCGTCGAGGCGGTGGCCGAGGACCTGGAGGTCAAGCAGCAGCTGTTCGGCACCCTGGACAAGGTCTGCAAGCCGGGCGCCGTCCTGGCCACCACCACCTCCTCGCTGCCCGTCGTCGCCTGCGCCCGCGCCACCTCGCGCCCCGAGGACGTCATCGGGATGCACTTCTTCAACCCGGCGCCGGCCATGAAGCTGGTCGAGGTCGTCCGTACGGTCCTGACGGCCGACGACGTGCACGCCACCGTGCGCGCGGTCTGCACGAAGGTCCGCAAGCACCCGGTGGACTGCGGCGACCGGGCCGGATTCATCGTGAACGCGCTGCTGTTCCCGTACCTCAACAACGCGATCAAGATGGTCCAGGAGCACTACGCGACGCTGGACGACATCGACGCCGCGATGAAGCTCGGCGGCGGCTACCCGATGGGCCCGTTCGAACTCCTCGACGTGGTCGGTCTGGACGTCTCGCTGGCCATCGAGAAGGTGCTGCACGCGGAATTCCGCGACCCCGGCCTGGCGCCGGCGCCGCTGCTGGAGCACCTCGTCGCCGCGGGCTGCCTCGGCCGTAAGACCGGCCGCGGCTTCCGTGAGTACGCCCGGCGTTGACGGGTGGGGCGGGTGGGGCGGACTGCTGGAACCTTCCGGCAGTCCGCCCCCGGTCACGGGGGCACAGGTGGCACCGAATGCCACGGGCCGGGTAAATATGCAGTACCGTCCCCACATGTCCCAGCCCGCTCGCACGCAGTCCTCCGACGCACCCGACACCAGCACTCCCGGCACCCGTCGCGCGGCCGCCCAGCGGCTCAAAATGCGCCGCGAACTGTCGGCGGCGGCAATGGAACTGTTCGCGACCAAGGGCTACGAAGCGACCACCGTCGACGAGATCGCGGCCGCCGCGGGCGTCGCCCGGCGCACCTTCTTCCGCCACTTCCGCTCCAAGGAAGAGGCGATCTTCCCCGACCACGACGACACTCTCGTACGCGCCGAGGCCGTCCTGGACGCCGCACCGCCGCACGAGAACCCGCTCGACACGGTCTGCCGGGGCATCAAGGAAGTCATGCGGATGTACGCGGCCTCCCCGGCCGTGGCCGTGGCCCGCTACCGCCTGACGCGTGAGGTGCCCACCCTGCGCGAGGCGGAGATCGCCTCGGTGGCCCGCTACGAACGGCTCTTCACGCGCTATCTGCTGGGCCACTTCGACGAGGGGGCGCACCGCGAGGGCGACGACGACCCGCTGCTCGCCGAGGTCGCCGCGTCCGCCGTGGTCACCGCGCACAACCACGTACTGCGGCGCTGGCTGCGGGCGGGCGCCCAGGGCGATGTCGAGACCCATCTCGACCATGCCTTCGCGATCGTCCGGGAGACCTTCGGCAGCGGCATCGGCGCGGGCCGCACCACCACGAACGAGAACCCGCCGGCGGCCGTCTCGCAGGAGGGCGAGGTCCTGGTGACGGTGGCGCGCACGGACGCCCCGCTGGACGAGGTCATGCGCACCATCGAGCGGGCCCTGAAGCAGCGCCAGTAGGGGCAGCAGGGGCGCCGGAAGAGCGCTGAACGCCGTGTACGGGCGGGGTGGGGGCCGGGGGCCCCGGCCCCGCCCGCACTGCTCTCGCGACGACGTACGGGTCCGGCTCATGACCCCCACTTGAACGATCATCGCTCATTTGTGACCACCGAGTTTCAACTGAGAGAAATTCATGGCACTCAGTGTCTTGCCGCATGGCACGCGGTGTCATACGTTGAAGGTGTCCGGGCGGCCGGCGCGCAGAAGAAACACTTCGTGCGCCGGCTGTCCCAGCAAGCCACTCGTGGCCGCTCGCCCGGACGCCTGCGTCACAGGCAACCACCCGCGCTCACCAGCGCTGCCAGGCACCGTGACCGCCGCTTCTGCGACCAGCGCGAAAGCGAAGGACACTGAGCCGACCCCGGCCGAACCGACGGCACCACCTCCCGCACCACCCCCGACGTTCCCTCAAGCCGTTCCCCAACGCGCTTCGCCGGAGGCACACCGTGAACGAAATCCTGGACGCGATCCTCGCGACCGACAGCACCCGCGACGACTTCGCCGCGCTGACCCTCCCCGAGTCCTACCGCGCGGTGACCGTGCACAAGGACGAGGCCGAGATGTTCGCCGGCCTCGCCAGCAAGGACAAGGACCCCCGCAAGTCGCTGCACGTCGAAGACGTGCCGCTGCCCGAGCTGGGCCCGGGCGAGGCACTGGTGGCCGTGATGGCCTCCTCCGTGAACTACAACTCGGTCTGGACCTCGATCTTCGAGCCCGTGTCGACGTTCGGGTTCCTGGAGCGCTACGGCCGCCTCTCCGAGCTCAGCAAGCGGCACGACCTCCCGTACCACGTCATCGGCTCCGACCTCTCCGGAGTCGTGCTGCGCACCGGTCCCGGCGTCAACGCCTGGGGCCCCGGCGACGAGGTCGTCGCGCACTGCCTGTCCGTCGAGCTGGAGTCCTCGGACGGCCACAACGACACCATGCTCGACCCCGAACAGCGCATCTGGGGCTTCGAGACCAACTTCGGCGGCCTCGCCGAGATCGCCCTGGTCAAGTCCAACCAGCTGATGCCCAAGCCCAAGCACCTGAGCTGGGAGGAGTCGGCGGCGCCCGGTCTGGTCAACTCCACCGCGTACCGCCAGCTGGTGTCCCGGAACGGCGCCGGCATGAAGCAGGGCGACAACGTCCTGATCTGGGGCGCCAGCGGCGGCCTCGGCTCGTACGCCACCCAGTTCGCGCTGGCCGGCGGCGCCAACCCGATCTGCGTCGTCTCCAGCGACCAGAAGGCGGAGATCTGCCGGAAGATGGGCGCCGAGGCGATCATCGACCGCAACGCCGAGGGCTACAAGTTCTGGAAGGACGAGCACAACCAGGACCCCAAGGAGTGGAAGCGCTTCGGCAAGCGCATCCGCGAACTGACCGGCGGCGAGGACGTGGACATCGTCTTCGAGCACCCCGGCCGGGAGACCTTCGGCGCGTCCGTCTACGTCACCCGCAAGGGCGGCACCATCGTCACCTGCGCCTCGACCTCGGGCTACACCCACGAGTACGACAACCGCTACCTGTGGATGTCGCTGAAGAGGATCGTCGGCTCACACTTCGCCAACTACCGCGAGGCGTGGGAGGCCAACCGGCTGGTCGCCAAGGGCAAGATCCACCCGACCCTGTCGCGGACCTACTCCCTGGAGGACACCGGGCAGGCGGCCTACGACGTGCACCGCAACCTGCATCAGGGCAAGGTCGGTGTGCTGGCGCTCGCACCCGAGGAGGGGATGGGCGTGCGCGACGAGGAGATGCGCGCCAAGCACCTCGACGCCATCAACCGGTTCCGGGACATCTGAGCCCCCTCAGAAGCCTGAACCACGAGGATACGGGTCACACATGACTGAGCGTCAGAAGGATCGTCCGTGGCTGATGCGGACCTACGCCGGGCACTCCACCGCCGAGGCGTCCAACGAGCTGTACCGGCGTAACCTCGCCAAGGGACAGACCGGCCTGTCGGTCGCGTTCGACCTCCCGACGCAGACCGGTTATGACCCCGACCACATCCTCGCCCGCGGCGAGGTCGGCCGGGTCGGGGTCCCGGTGTCCCATCTCGGTGACATGCGGCGACTGTTCCAGGACATCCCGCTGGACCAGATGAACACCTCGATGACCATCAACGCGACGGCCATGTGGCTGCTGGCGATGTACCAGGTGGTGGCGGAGGAGCAGGGCGCCGACATCACCAAGCTGTCGGGCACGACCCAGAACGACATCGTCAAGGAGTACCTCTCGCGCGGGACGCACGTCTTCCCGCCGGGCCCCTCCCTCCGGCTGACCACCGACATGATCACGTACACGGTGGCCAACATCCCCAAGTGGAACCCGATCAACATCTGCAGCTACCACCTGCAGGAAGCGGGCGCCACGCCGGTCCAGGAGATCGCGTACGCCATGTCCACCGCCATCGCGGTGCTGGACGCGGTGCGCGACTCCGGGCAGGTGCCGCCGGAGAAGTTCGGCGATGTCGTGGCCCGTATCTCGTTCTTCGTGAACGCCGGCGTCCGCTTCATCGAGGAGATGTGCAAGATGCGCGCCTTCGGCCGCATCTGGGACCGCATCACCCGCGAGCGGTACGGCATCGAGAACGACAAGCAGCGCCGCTTCCGCTACGGCGTCCAGGTCAACTCGCTGGGCCTGACCGAGGCCCAGCCGGAGAACAACGTCCAGCGGATCGTGCTGGAGATGCTGGCCGTCACGCTCTCCAAGGACGCCCGCGCCCGCGCGGTCCAGCTCCCCGCCTGGAACGAGGCGTTGGGCCTGCCCCGGCCCTGGGACCAGCAGTGGTCGCTGCGCATCCAGCAGGTGCTCGCGCACGAGAGCGACCTGCTGGAGTACGAGGACATCTTCGCCGGCTCGCACGTCATCGAGGCCAAGGTGGACTCGCTGGTCACGGAGTGCATGGCGGAGATCGAGCGCATCCAGGAGATGGGCGGCGCCATGGCGGCCGTCGAGTCCGGCTACCTCAAGTCGCAGCTGGTCTCGGCGCACGCCGAGCGGCGGGCCCGGATCGAGGCGGGCGACGAGAAGATCATCGGCGTCAACTGCTACGAGGGCACCGAGCCCAACCCGCTCACCGCGGACCTGGACACCGCCATCATGACCGTCGATCCGGACAACGAGGCCGGCGTCGTCGCGGCCCTGCACACGTGGCGGGACAACCGCGACGAGGGCCGGGCACAGGACGCGCTGTCGGTGCTCAAGAAGACCGCGGCCGGTGACACCAACCTCTTCGCGGCCACCCTCGAATGCGTACGCGCCGGTGTGACGACCGGCGAGTGGGCCTGGGCGCTGCGCGACGTCTTCGGCGAATTCCGGGCCCCCACGGGCGTCTCCAGCGCCCCGCTGGCCGTCGCGGCCGAAGCCGGCACCCCCCTCGCGGCCGTCCGCGAGAAGGTCGCACGGACCGCGGCGGACCTCGGCAGCGGCAAACTGCGCCTGCTGGTCGGCAAGCCCGGCCTCGACGGGCACAGCAACGGCGCCGAACAGATCGCCGTACGGGCCCGCGACGCGGGCTTCGAGGTGGTCTACCAAGGCATCCGGCTCACACCGGAACAGATCGTCTCGGCGGCCGTCGCCGAGGACGTGCACTGCGTGGGCCTGTCGATCCTCTCCGGTTCGCACGCGGAGCTGGTGCCGGACGTCCTGGCCCGGCTGCGCCGCACCGGCGTGGACGACATGCCCGTCATCGTCGGCGGGATCATCCCGTCGGCCGATGCGGCCGCGCTCCGGGAAGCCGGAGTGGCGGCCGTCTTCACACCCAAGGACTTCGGTATCACGGAGATCATCGGCCGTATCGTCGACGAGATCCGGAAAGCGAACAAGCTCGACCCTCTGGAGGTCCCCGCATGACCCAGGTCAACCGTCTGCGCCCCCGCCGCTCCTGCCTCGCGGTCCCCGGCAGCAACCCGCGCTTTCTGGAGAAGGCCCAGGGCCTCCCGGCCGACCAGGTGTTCCTCGACCTGGAGGACGCCTGCGCACCGCTCGCCAAGGAAGGCGCCCGCCACACCATCGTGGACGCGCTGAACAACGGCGACTGGACCGGCAAGACGCGCGTGGTGCGGGTCAACGACTGGACCACGCACTGGACGTACCGGGACGTCATCACGGTCGTCGAGGGTGCGGGCCCCAACCTCGACTGCATCATGCTGCCGAAGGTGCAGGACGCCCAGCAGGTCATCGCGCTGGACCTGCTGCTGACGCAGATCGAGAAGACGATGGGCTTCGAGGTCGGCAAGATCGGCATCGAGGCGCAGATCGAGAACGCCAAGGGCCTGGTGAACGTCGACGAGATCGCCGGGGCCTCGCCGCGCCTGGAGACCATCATCTTCGGCCCGGCCGACTTCATGGCGTCCATCAACATGAAGTCCCTGGTGGTCGGCGAGCAGCCGCCCGGCTATGGCGCGGACGCGTACCACTACATTCTGATGCGCATTCTGATGGCCGCTCGCACCTACGATCTGCAGGCGATTGACGGCCCCTACCTTCAGATCAAGAACGTCGATGGCTACCGCGAGGTCGCCGGCCGCGCCGCCGCCCTCGGCTTCGACGGCAAGTGGGTGCTGCACCCCGGCCAGGTCGACGCCGCCAACGAGGTCTTCTCGCCCTCCCAGGAGGACTACGACCACGCCGAGCTGATCCTGGACGCCTACGAGTGGCACACCTCGGAGGCCGGCGGCGCCAAGGGCTCCGCGATGCTCGGCGACGAGATGATCGACGAGGCGAGCCGCAAGATGGCGCTGGTCATCTCCGGCAAGGGCCGGGCAGCCGGCATGACCCGTACGTCCAAGTTCGAGGCCCCGGAGGCGTAAGCGCGATGCAGTTCGGCCGCACCTATGAAGAGTTCACCGTCGGCGATGTGTACAAGCACTGGCCGGGGAAAACCGTCACGGAATACGACGACCACCTCTTCTGTCTGCTCACCATGAATCATCACCCGCTGCACATGGACAGCAACTACGCGGAGAAGACCACCGACTTCGGGAAGAACGTCGTCGTCGGCAATTACATCTACTCGCTGCTGCTGGGCATGTCGGTGCCGGACGTCTCCGGAAAGGCCATCGCCAACCTGGAGATCGAATCGCTCAAGCACGTGGCGCCGACCTTCCACGGCGACACGCTCTACGGCGAGACGACCGTGCTCGACAAGACACCGTCGAAGTCCAAGTCGGACCGCGGCATCGTGTACGTCGAGACCAAGGGCTACAAGCAGGACGGCACCCTGGTCTGCATCTTCCGGCGCAAGGTCATGGTCCCCACGCAGACGTACATCAAGGAGCGCGGCGGCGAACAGCCCGGCCGCCCCGAGCTGCAGGCCCCGCCGGCCAAGAAGGAGAAGTAGCGATGACGCGTCTCTCGCAGACCGAGGGCCTGACCGACATCCAGCGGGAAATCCTCTCCACCGTCCGCGATTTCGTGGACAAAGAGATCATTCCGGTCGCCACCGAGCTGGAACACCGCGACGAATACCCGACGCACATCGTCGAGGGCCTCAAGGAACTCGGCGTGTTCGGGCTGATGATCCCCGAGGAGTACGGCGGCCTCGGCGAGTCGCTGCTCACCTACGCGCTGACCGTCGAGGAAATCGCCCGCGGCTGGATGAGCGTCTCGGGCATCATCAACACCCATTTCATCGTGGCGTACATGCTCAAGCAGCACGGGACCCAGGAGCAGAAGGACTATTTCCTGCCGAAGATGGCGGCGGGCGAAGTCCGCGGCGCCTTCTCGATGTCGGAGCCGGCGCTGGGCTCCGACGTCTCGGCCATCTCCTCCAAGGGCGTGAAGGACGGCGACGGTTACGTCCTCAACGGCCAGAAGATGTGGCTCACCAACGGCGGTTCGTCCACGCTCGTCGCGGTGCTGTGCAAGACGGACGAGGGGCACCCCGAAGGCACCGCGCCGCACAAGTCGATGACGACGTTCCTGGTGGAGAAGGAGCCCGGATTCGGCGAGGTCAAGCCGGGGCTGACGATCCCCGGCAAGATCGACAAAATGGGCTACAAGGGGGTTGACACCACCGAACTGATCATGGACGGCCTGCGGGTTCCGGCCGACCGGGTCCTCGGCGGCGAGACCGGACGTGGCTTCTATCACATGATGGACGGCGTCGAGGTCGGCCGGGTGAACGTCGCCGCCCGCGGCTGCGGTGTCGCACAGCGCGCCTTCGAGCTGGGCGTTTCGTACGCGCAGCAGCGGCACACCTTCGGGAAGCCCATCGCCCAGCACCAGGCGATCCAGTTCAAACTGGCTGAAATGGCCACAAAGGTCGAAGCGGCGCATGCAATGATGGTGAACGCCGCCCGCAAAAAGGACTCCGGTCAGCGGAACGACCTGGAGGCGGGCATGGCGAAGTACCTGGCCTCCGAGTACTGCAAGGAGGTGGTCGAAGACGCTTTCCGCATCCACGGCGGCTACGGTTTCTCCAAGGAGTACGAGATCGAGCGTCTCTACCGCGAGGCCCCGATGCTGCTGATCGGTGAAGGTACGGCCGAGATCCAGAAAATGATCATTGGCCGCCGGCTACTCGAGGAGTACCGAATCCAGGGGTGAACGTCCCGTTTGGGCCGATTTCGTCTAGACGAAGATCACACCCCGTCATCGTTCTTCGGCCACGGATTGGCTCTGGCTCTTGGCCAGTTGCCGCTCGCAACCGATAGCATCCCCGGAAAGCCGCCGTCCCCCGTACCCCTACGCGGCATCCTCCGCTACGAAGGTCATCCATGCCCCACAGCCAATCCTCTGCACAACGCGGTCGCGTCCGCCTCGCGCGCGGAGCGTCGCCGTGGCTCCTCCCGACCGTTGCCACGGCAGCGGTCAGCCTCGCCCGCTCCCGCCGTTCGGGACGCTGGGCGGCCGTTGCCGTGCCCACCACCGTATTGGCGGCGGGCATGCTGTGGTTCTTCCGCGACCCGGAGCGGGAGATCGCTCAGGGCCGCGTCATCTCCCCGGCCGACGGCGTGGTGCAGAGCATCATGCCGTGGAAGGACGGACGCACCCGCGTCGCGATCTTCATGAGCCCGTTGAATGTTCACGTCAACCGCGCGCCGCTGGCCGGCACGGTGGCGTCCGTGGAGCACATCCCCGGTGGATTCGTTCCGGCGTTCAACAAGGAGAGCGAGAACAACGAGCGGGTCGTCTGGCACTTCGACACCGAGCTCGGTGACATCGAGATGGTGCAGATCGCCGGCGCGGTGGCCCGCCGCATCGTCCCCTACGTGCCCGAGGGCACCAAGGTCGAGCAGGGCGAGCGCATCGGACTGATCCGCTTCGGCTCGCGCGTCGACGTCTACCTTCCGGAGGGCGTCGAGGCAGCGGTCGAGGTCGGCCAGGCCACCACCGCGGGGGTGACTCGTCTTGACCGTGATTGATCCCGAGACACAGGCGGGCTGGGCGCCCGAGACCGACGAGGACGAGGACGACATGCCGCTGTCCACGCGGCTGTCAATAGCGGACACCCTCACCCTCGGTAACGCCATCTGCGGCTTCATGGCCGTGTACTTCACGACCACCGGCGTCCTCATCCCGCACCTGACGGGCATGGACGACGGCGGGATGGCCCGGCACAGCGCCGCGATGGCCGTCATCCTGATGCTGATGGCGTCGGTCTTCGACCTCTTCGACGGGCTGGTGGCGCGCAAGCTGCGGGCCTCGGCGATGGGGGCCGAGCTCGACAACCTCTCCGACCTGATCAGCTTCGGCCTGGCACCCGCGTACTTCGTCGTGACCTGGGGCATGGTCGCCCAGGACGCGAACCAGCGGGTGTCCGTGGTCGCGGCTGTCGTCGTGCTGCTGGCGGTGGTGCTCCGGCTGGCGCGGTTCTCCTGCGTCCCGATGCGCGACGGCATGTTCCAGGGCATGCCGGGCCCGTTCGGCGCCCTGACGGTCGTCGCCATCGTGCTGCTGGAGCTGCCGTTCCTGCCGACGCTGCTGGCGATCATCGGCGTGGCCTGGCTGATGGTGAGCCGGGTCGAATACCCCAAGCCCCGTGGCCGCCTCGCGGTGGCGATGCTCGGCTGGATCGTGCTCAGCATGGGCATGCTCACGGCCTGGGCACTGGACGCCCCCGGCGGACAGCTGCTGCTGCAGACCGGCTGCGCCCTCCAGGTGGTCCTGGGCGCGATGATCCCGCTGTTCGCGACGGCCCGGAGGGTCAACACCTTCCGCGACAACCGCCGCGAGGCGCGGGCCGCGCAGCTTCCGTAACGCGACCGCACAACACGCCGAGAGCCCCGAGCGAGTGATTCGCCCGGGGCTCTCGGCGTTCCCTGCCGTAGCGGCGCCTCCGCGGCGCCGCTACGGCAGGGCTCTTTCGGACCTCAGACCCGTCAGACCCGTCAGACCCCTCAGACCAGGAAGTCGCGGGCGAGGTTCTCCGCCGTGCGCTCCAGCAGCGGGCCGGCCTCGGCCATGCAGCGCGCCGGGTCGCTCTCCAGGTCCGTCAGCGCGTACGCCCGCCGGATACCGGCCGCGCCGAGCGCCTCAGGGGCCAGCTGGAGCCGCCCGCAGACCGCGACGACGTCGATGCCCGCCGTCCGGGCCGCGGCGGCCACACCCGCCGGTGCCTTGCCGTGCAGCGTCTGCTGGTCGAGCGAGCCCTCGCCGGTGATGACGAAGGTGGCCTTCGCCAGCGCCGGCGCGAAGCCCAGCACGTCCAGCATCACGTCGATACCGGGCCGGAACGCCGCGTCCAGGCCGACCAGCGCGCCGTAACCGATACCGCCGGCGGCACCCGCCCCCGGGGCGAGCGCGTGCTCGGCCGCCTTGGCACCGACCGCACGCTCCAGCACCTCGGCGTAGTGCGCGAGCGCGGCGTCCAGGGTGGCGACGTCCTGCTCGCTCGCGCCCTTCTGCGGGCCGTAGACCGCCGGCGCGCCCTTGGGGCCCGTCAGGGGGTTGTCGACGTCGCTGGCGAGCACGATGTCCGTACGGGCCAGCCGCGGGTCCAGACCCGACAGATCGGCCGTGGCGAGGTCGCGCAGCGGGCCGCCGCCGGGGGCGACCGGCTCGCCGTCCGCGTCGAGGAACCGCGCGCCGAGCGCCGCGAGCATGCCCGCGCCGCCGTCGGTCGTGGCGCTGCCGCCGACGCCGAAGACGATCGAGGTCGCGCCCGCGTCCAGCGCCGCGAGCAGCAGCTCGCCGGTGCCGTACGTGCTCGCCGTCAGAGCGGCGAAGACGCCCTCCGGGAGGTGCTGGAGGCCGGAGGCCTCGGCCATCTCCACCACGGCCGTGCCGTCGCCGCGCAGGGCGAAGGTGGCCGTCACCGGTGCGCCGGTGGGGCCGGTGACCCGCGCTTCGTGGCGGGTGAAGCCGGCCGCGAGCGCCGCCGCGACCGTGCCGTCGCCGCCGTCCGCCACCGGGATCGCCGCCACATCCAGCTCGGGGATCACGCGCCGCAGACCGGCGGTGACGTGCTCGGCGACCTCGACGGCCGTGAGTGAACCCTTGAACTTGTCCGCGGCGATCAGCACATGTGCTGTGTTTGTCCTTGCTGCGTCCGCCACCGTGTTTCCCCTTGCTTTCGAACTGGCAGTCGCGCCGCTGTGACCTTATCCGGCGAGCGGCCCGGCGAACAGAGCACACGGTTCCGGAACGGCCCCGAAGCGCCCGAAACGATGCGATGGGAGATCATTGAGGGCTATTGAGCGCTATTGCGGACCTCTTGAGTGCCGCCGCGCCCGGGTCCGCCCTGAGGCCATGGGCCACGCCGCCTGTCTCGCCTCCCTCCCGGGTGCTCGCGGGTGTGGGCGCGGGCGCGGTTCCCACGGCGGCGAGGGCCGCATCCTGCTCGCGGAGCCGGAGCCGGAGTACTTGCCGGGACGCGAGGACGCGGAGGGGCCGGAAGCCGGCGCCGCGGACGGGGCCCGTCAACTACCCCTCCTGCGTGGGTGGTTCGTTAGCCTCGGGCCATGGAAGACATGGCGCTCGGGCTCGCTCACGTTCCAGGGGTCGTCGGGGTGATGCTCGGGGGGAGCCGGGCACGCGGGACGCACCGGCCGGACTCCGACTGGGATCTGGGGATCTACTACCGCGGCGAGCCGGATCTGCGGGCCCTGGAGTCACTGGCCGCGGAGGTGACCGGCGGCCCCGTCGAGGTGTACGCGCCGGGGGCCTGGGGCCCGTGGGTCAACGGCGGGGCCTGGCTCGTGACCCCGGACGGCAGGCACGTCGACTGGATCCTGCGGGACGCGGACCGGGTGCGGCGTGTGTGGGAGGAGTGCCGCACGGGCCGCTTCGAGATCGGCGTGCAGGCCGGGCATCCCCTTGGCTTCTGGTCGCCCGCGTATCCGGGCGAGGTGGCGCTGGGGCAGGTACTCGCCGACACCGGCGGGGAGCTGGCCCGCCTCAAAGCGGAGACCCAGGACTACCCGGAGCCGCTGCGCGAGGCGCTGACGGGCGCCGCCGTTTGGGACGCCGGCTTCTCGGTGGCGATGGCCGGCAAGTCGTGCGCCGCGCGGGATGTGCTGCACGCGGCGCTGTGCCTGTCCCGCGCCGTCGGCGGTCTCGTCCAGGCGCTGCACGCGCACCACCGCGTCTGGTGCCTCAACGAGAAGGGCGCCCTCGCGGCGGCGGCCGCGCTACCGGCCACCCCACCGGGCCTCGCCGGGCGCGCCGCCGCCCTCCTCGGCCGGCTCGGGGGCACGGAGGGCGAGTTGCGGCAGTCCCTGGCGGAGGCGGAGCGGCTGGTGGCGGAGGTGCGGCGGGTGGTCGACGCGGAAGGCCTGACGCCGCCCTGATGCGGATCGGACCCGCCGCACCGAGGGGCACCGGCGCCGCCCCTTCCGGCGCGGGCGCCGTTCTCCTCCTCCGCCTCTCACGTGGCTGTGGCACCGGTCCGGATCGGCCGCCGGTCCCGCCGGCGCTGAAGCGCCCGGAAATCCTTGCACCATTCCTGATTGCGTCCGGTGGTTCCGTTCGCCTGTTCCTCGACGGTCCGGTTGGCGTACAGGCTGTTGAGCAACCACGGTTGTTTTTCGGGGCCGATGTTCTTCACCATGGCGTCCGCTTGCACCACGCCATAGGTGGCCACCGCAAGCTTCTTCGTGTCGCGGAACTTCTGCACTTGATCCCTGAGGTAGTGCTTGCTGCTGTGGAACCATGGGCTCATGGCGAGAAAAGCATTCCATTTTTCCTGGGGGAAGGGGTTTTGGACGGCCGCTTTGAGTACGTCCCATACCTGCGTGTTCGGGTCCATGTGGTAACGCTCGGCAAACGGAGCGGGGATTGCGTCCCGCAGATGCTGACGCCACTTGAGTACGAGGGAGAACTCGGTGACCAGGAACTTCTGGTCACCGCGGAGGTGAGGGACCACGTAGTCCAGGTATTTCTGTGCGGCGTCGATGGAGACCACATGGGGATGAATGTCGACACCTTCGATCTCCGGAGTTTCGTGGACGAATTCCATCCAGCGCCGGGTTGCTCCGGTTCGCCGTTCCGGGTTGTCCAGATGATTGAGCGCGCCCATGTAAAGGCGGGTCCTGCAGCGCGCTCCGACATGCTTCTTCCGGTACGCGACAAGATGCCGGGCGACGTGCTCGTAGAAGGTGTTGATGGCGGGGCCGTCCCGCTCTGCGCGCCGGGTTTCGAGGAACGGTTCATTTCCGATCACCAGGATGTCGACCGTGCCCATCACGGCACGCGCCACCTTGTCGACGCGCCGGAGCTCGGCAGCCATGAGAGTGCTGCCCGCTTTGGGGAGCGCCCGACCGCTGTAGGGGAACTTCAGCGAAAGGATCGTGCCGTATCCCTGTTTGCTCGCGCTGATCAGCGTGGATACGGCCGTCTGGTGCGCCGGAGGGCCCTCATCGGTCTCCGGCATCGGGAGGAAGCCACGCAGCCAGCCCGCGGAGAGGTCGCGTAACTGCGCGAAGCGCATATCGCTGGGGTCCTCGTTGAAATTGGCGCCCAGTGCGCCACTGGGGGCGGCGGGCCCGCCCGCCGCTCCGCCGCTGCCGGATCCCGACGGAGGGACGGCTCGGTCGTCCTGTCCCTCGCCGACCGGGCCTCCGCATCCCGAGGCGAGCAGGGCGGCACCGGACGCTCCGAGCAGCAGTCGACGAGAAATGCGCGGCCCTTCACGGGAGTTACCGGATCCGGGCACGCCGAGCCGCTGCATCGCTTCCTCCTTCCCGGTCCACGACCGGTGCATTGCCGCCTTCGTCGAAGGCCTTCCCCGGTGCCGCTGCCCCGGCCTGGGCCACGTATGCCGAGGGGCAGGTCAGCACCACCGGGGCGGGTCCTCGCGGGGCGCCGCGGGCCGGTGAAGGATCATCAGGGTGGTCAGCCGCCGCACTCCGCCGCCGGGAAGAGGACGTCGTCCGTCCGCTCGAAGGCGAGCAGGCGGCGCTTGCGGTCGAGTCCGCCGCCGTAACCGGTGAGGCTGCCGTCGGCGCCGACGACGCGGTGGCAGGGGACGATGATGCTGACCGGGTTCCGGCCGTTGGCCAGGCCGACCGCGCGGGCCGCCGAGGGGGCGCCCAGGCGTGCGGCGAGTTGTCCGTAGGAGAGGGTCCCGCCGTACGGGATGTCGCGCAGGGCGGCCCAGACGCGCTGCTGGAAGGGCGTTCCGCGGGGTGCCAGCGGCAGGTCGAAGGTGGTCAACTCGCCGCGGAAGTAGGCCTGGAGCTGGGCGATGGTGCGGTCGAAGGGGGGCTCGGCCGGGTCCGTGAAGGAGCCGAAGGTCTCCAGGGGCGGGCGGTGGCGGTGGTCGGTCATGTAGACGCCGGTCAGGGCGTTGCCTGCGGCGACGAGGGTGAGCGGGCCGACCGGGGTGTCCTCCAGGACGGTGTGGGTGCGGGGCGCGGACGGCGCGGGTGCGGGAAGGGTCATGGCAGCGGGCTCAGTTCGTGGGGAGGTGGTTGATGGGGTGGTCGTCGGTCGCCCAGAGGTACTGGACGGCGTAGGCGCGCCAGGGGCGCCAGATCGCGGAGTGGCGGATGAGGGCGGCGGGTGTACCGGGCATGCCGAGTCCGGCGGCCGCGCGGCGCAGGCCCAGATCGGTGGGCAGGAAGGCATCGGGGTCGCCGAGAGCCCGCATGGCGATGCATTCGACGGTCCAGGGGCCGACGCCTGGCAGCGCCGCCAGCTGTGCGCGGGCCGCCTCCCGGTCGCTGCCGACGCCGAGGTGCAGCGCGCCGGAGGCGAGGGCGGCGATGACGCCGGTGAGGGTGGCCCGCCGGGTGCGGGGCATCGCCAGCGACTCCGGGTCGAGTGCGGCGAGGGCAGCGGCGGACGGGAAGAGGTGGGTGAGGCCGCCTGCGGGGTCGTCGATCCGCGTGCCGTACGCGCGGACCAGGCGTCCGGCGTGCGTACGGGCGGCCGCGGTGGAGACCTGCTGGCCGAGGACGGCACGGACCGCGAACTCGTCGGCGTCGACGGTGCGCGGCACACGGCGGCCGGGGGCCATGTCCACGAACGGTGCCAGCTGCGGGTCCTCGCGGAGCAGCCCGTCCACGGCCTCCGGGTCCGCGTCGAGGTCCAGCATCCGGCGGCAGCGGGCGATGGCACCCGCGAGATCGCGCAGGTCGGTGAGGGCGAGCCGGCAGTCGATGTGGTCGGGGCGGGGCGCCAGCGCGACGATGCCGTGCCCGTACGGGAGGTCCAGCGTGCGGCGGTAGGCGCCGTCCCGCCACTCCTCGACACCGGGGACGGCGGTGGCGGCGAGGTGCCCGAAGAGGTTGTCCGGGTTGAGCGGCAGACGGAACGGCAGCCGCAGGGCGAGCGTGCCGGGCACGGCGGCGTGCGGTCCCGGCCGGGCGCGCTGCCGCAGCCGGCTCGGGGAGAGCGCGAAGACCTCCCGCACCGTCTCGTTGAAGGTGCGGATGCTGGCGAATCCGGCGGCGAAGGCGACATCGGCCATCGGCAGTCCGCTGGTCTCCACCAGGAGCCGGGCGGTCTGGGCGCGCTGGGCGCGGGCCAGCGCGAGCGGTCCCGCGCCGAGTTCCGCCAGCAGCTGGCGCTCGATCTGGCGGGTGCTGTAGCCGAGGCGGGCTGCCAGTCCCGGGACGCCTTCGCGGTCGACGATGCCGTCGGCGATCAGGCGCATGGCGCGGGCGACGAGGTCGGCGCGCTCGTCCCACTGCGGGGACCCCGGGCTGGCGTCCGGGCGGCAGCGCTTGCAGGCCCGGAATCCGGCCTGCTGGGCGGCGGCCGCGCTCGGGTAGAAGCGCATGTTCTGTGGCTTGGGCGGCACGACGGGGCAGCTGGGGCGGCAGTAGATGCCGGTGGTGAGCACGGCCGTGTAGAACCAGCCGTCGAAACGGGCGTCCTTGGAGCGGACGGCGCGCAGACAACGTTCGGTGTCGGTGTGCATGACTTCAGGATTCCTCAGCCACCGGACTCCGGCTGGCGAGAATCCGACATCAACGTCGGGCGACCTGGGGCGGTCCGGGTCACCGCAGGTCAGCCGCCCCAGGCCGAGCGCCCCGGGCCGGTCGCCGCAGGTCACGTGGCCCGGGTCCGCTCGCGGGCCGTCACGTCCCCGCGAAGCGGTCGAGCGCGCCGATCACGACGTCACGCGACGCCTCGCTCCCCTTGTGGCCCGCCTCGTCGATGACGGTCAGGTGGGCGTCGGGCCAGGCGCGGGCCAGTTCCCAGGCCGTGTGCAGCGGCCCGCCCATGTCCTGCCGGCCGTGCACCAGCACCCCGGGGATACCGGCGAGCCGTCCGGCGTCGCGCAGCAGGGCGCCCTCTTCCAGCCACGCGCCGTGCGCGAAGTAGTGCGAACAGATCCGGACCAGCGCCTTCCGCGCCTCCGAGGGCCGGTCACCGTACGGGTTCGGTGAGCCGTACGGCTCCAGGGAGAGCACCGCGTCCTCCCAGGCGCACCAGTCGGCGGTGGCCCGCTCCCGTACCGCCGGGTCGGGGTCGTCCATCAGGCGTGCGTAGGCCGCCACGACGTCGGGAACGGCAGCGGGGCCGGGGGCGAGGTGGAGATCGGGGGCGAGCTGGCGGCCATCCGCCGGGGCGGCACCCGCAGCACCCGCAGCACCCGCAGCGAAGCGTTCCCACGCCTCGGGGAAGAAGCGGCCGACGCCCCGGTAGAGCCAGTCGATCTCCGAGCGGCGGGTCGTGGTGACCGACGGGATGACGATCTCCGAGACCCGCTCCGGGTGCCGCTCCGCGTACGCCAGGATCAGCGTCGAACCCCAGGACCCGCCGAACAGCAGCCAGCGCTCGATGCCCAGGTGCTGCCTCAACTGCTCCATGTCGGCGAGCAGATGGGCCGTGGTGTTGTGCCGCATGTCGGTGGCCGGACGGGCGGCGTGCGGGGTGCTCCGGCCACAGCCGCGCTGGTCGAACAGGACGACGCGATAGTGCTCCGGATCGAAGTACCGGCGCGCCCCGGGGCCGCATCCCGAGCCGGGCCCGCCGTGCACGACGAGCGCGGGCTTGCCGCGCGGATTGCCGCAGGCCTCCCAGTGGACGAGGTTGCCGTCGCCGACGTCGAGGATCCCCTCGTCGTACGGCTCGATCGGCGGATACTGCTCAGCCATGGGCCCGTGCCCCCCTTCCCGTGTGCCGCACGCGTCTTCCCTGCCCCGCATCGTCTCAGCGGCCGGTTCGTCGCGGGGGCAGGCGGTGCAGTTCCGGGCCGGTGAGCCGGCCGTCCGACACCTCCGCCGTCATGTAGGTGCAGTACGGCTGGCGCCTTCGGTCGGTCGGCGAGCCGGGGTTCAACAGGCGCAGCCGGCCGTCCGCCGTGGAGTCCCAGGGGATGTGGCTGTGGCCGAACACCAGCACGTCCAGGCCGGGGAACCGGTCGGCGCAGCGGCGCTCGCGGCCCTGCGCGGCGCCGGTCTCGTGCACGACGCCGAAACGCAGGCCTTCGAGGTCGGCGTACGCCACTTCCGGGAGCCGGGACCGGAGTTCGGGGCCGTCGTTGTTGCCGTACACCGCGATCAGGCGGGCGGCGGAGGTCTCCAGCAGGTCCAGGGTGGCGAGGTCGACCCAGTCCCCCGCGTGGAGGACGACGTCGGCGCGGGCCACTTCGTCCAGCAGCTGGGGCGGCAGCGTCCGGGCGCGCCGGGGCAGATGGGTGTCGGAAACGATCAGCAGTCGCACCCGGCTGACGGTAGCTCAGCCGGGTGCGGGAACCCCTTGTGCGGGGCGCGCGTGGCCGGTGGCGACCTACGTGACCTGTCCAGCCCGCTCGCGTGGCCGGTGCGGTGCCGCGTGGGGGGGGCGCCGCGGGCCGTGCGGCCTACGGGGTGGCCGGCTCCGGAGGGAGGACGTGGTCGCCGGCCCTGTCGGTGCTCAGGCACAGGGAGCAGACCATCGCGTCATGGGTGCGGCAGGCGGCCAGGTCCGGCCGCTCGAAGGTCTGCCGGCACACATGGCACGCGTACGTGGTCGCGCTGGGGTTGCCGTCCGCGTCGAGCAGCGGTTCCGCGATGCCGTCGTCGGTGCGGCGCAGGTAGTAGCGTCCCTTGGTCAGCACCGCCATGAGCGGGGTGAGGACGAAGGCGATCAGGGCCGCGGCGACCGGCGAGTACGGCTGGAGGGTGTCGCCCAGGGCGTGGAAGTACAGGGCGATCGACAGGCCGGAGGCGGCGGTGAAGGCCACCACGCCCACCGGGTTGACGGCGTACAGCATGCCGCGGCGGAACTCGGGTGCCTGCGGGGAGAGTTTGAGCAGGTACTTGTTGATGATGATGTCGGTGGCGACGGTGACGACCCAGGCGATGGCGCAGTTGGAGTAGAACCCGAGGATGCTGTTGAGGACGCTGAACATGTCGGCCTCCATCAGCGTCAGCGCGAAGGCCAGGTTGACCAGCACGAAGACCATGCGCCCCGGGTAGTGCCGGGTGACGCGGGTGACGGAGTTGGTCCACGCGAGCGAGCCCGAGTAGGCGTTGGTCACATTGATCTTGATCTGGCTGATCACGACCAGGATCACGGCCAGCGGGATCACCAGCCAGGACGGCAGCATCGCCGCGAAGGCGCCGCGGAACTGCTGGATCGGCTCGGTGGCCGCGGCGGGCCCCACCTCGGCGAGCATGTAGACCGCCAGGAACACGCCGATGGCCTGCTTCAGCGCACCGAGCACCACCCAGCCGGGCCCGGCCATGACCACCGCGATCCACCAACTGCGCCGGTTCTCGCGGGTCTTGGGCGGCATGAAGCGCAGGTAGTCGACCTGCTCGCCGATCTGCGCGATGAGCGACAGGCACACACCGGCCCCCAGCAGCACCGACGCGGTGTTGACGGCGCCGGCGCCGTCGCTTCCGGCGTACGAGAGGAAGCGGCCGACCGTGCCCGGGTCGCCGGCGATCAGATACACCAGCGGGGCCACCATCAGGAGCAGCCAGACGGGGGTGGTCCACACCTGGAGCTTGCTGAGTGCCTTCATCCCGTAGATCACCAAGGGGATCACCATCAGGGTGGAGACCAGATAGCCGAGCCAGAGCGGCAGGCCGAGCCCCAATGCGAGGCCCTGCGCCATGATCGAGCCTTCGAGGGCGAAGAAGATGAACGTGAAGCTGGCGAAGATGACGCTGGTCAGCACCGAGCCGTAGTAGCCGAATCCGGAGCCTCGGGTGATCAGGTCCAGATCGATGTTGTAGCGGGCGCCGTAGTAGGCCAGCGGGAAGCCGGTGAGGAAGATGACGGCTGCCGCGACCCCGATCGCCGCGAGCGCGTTGCCGGTGCCGTGGGTGAGGCCGATGCCCGCTCCGATGGAGAAGTCGGCCAGGTAGGCGATCCCGCCGAGCGCGGTGGTCGCCACCACCATGGGTGTCCAGCGGCGGTAGCTGCGCGGCGCGAAGCGGAGGGTGTAGTCCTCCAGGGTTTCGTCGGCCGCCTGCCCGGCCGCGGGGCGCCCGTCGGCCGCGGGCCGCTCCTCGGTTGCGGGGCCGGGCCGGGCCTCGTCCTCGACCACCGGCCGTGCGGGAACGCTCATGCCACGCCTCCTGGGGTGCGATCGGCCCTGTGCTGGGATGTACGGCCGGGGCGGGCGGACGCCGGCGGTACGGGTCCCCGCATGGCGCCGTCGGCAGGAGGGGACGGCGGGATGCGGGTCGGTTCCCGCTGCCGTGGCGGAAACGCTAGGCACGGGGTATTTCACGGCCGCTCTCACCAGGTGAAGGGGAGATTTCCGGGATCTCACGGGAGCGCACGGGTCGCACCGGGCCTCGCGGGGACCTGGGCCGGGGTCTCGCCCCGGCGTCTTCCGGCAGGCGGGCCGATGAGTTCTGCCGCATCCTGACGTCTACCTCTTCGTCAGCTACCGCTTCGCACGCGCGGCACCCGCCCGGAAGGTGAGAAACATGCAGTACATGATCCAGTTGAATGTCCCGGCCACCCAGTGGGACTCGATGATGTCGTCGTACTCCCAGGACGACACCAAGGCGATGTTCGCCCACATGAACGCACTCAACAACGATCTGACCGCCGCCGGCGAGCTGGTGGAGGCACGCGGCCTGGGCGGACCCACGCTGGCCAAGACCGTCCGGGCCGGGGACGACGGGCGCCCGCAGGTGAGCGACGGTCCGGCGGAGGCCGACCGCATCCTCGCCGGCTACTGGGTGGTCGACGTCAAGGACGAGGACCGGGCCCTGGAGATCGCCGCGCGGGCGTCGGCCTGCCCCGCCCCCGGTGGGAAGCCGGGCAACGAGCCGGTCGAGGTGCACGCGGTCCCCGCCGGTCCTCCGGAGGCCTGAGTCAGGTGACGCCGCGCCGGTCGGGCACCCGTCCACGGGGGCATCCGTCCACGGGGGCGGCCTGACCGACCGGCTGACGCCGGGGCTGGGGCCGGGTGCCCGTACGGACCGGCGCGGTCAGCGCACGTGCGCGGCGAAGGCCGTGTACGCGCGCTCGTCGAAGAGGACGAAGCGCACCTCGTCGACGGCCGTGTCCGCGGCGCGCACCGTCTCGACGGCGATACGGGCGGCATCATCCATCGGCCAGCCGTAGATCCCGGCGGAGACGGCCGGGAAGGCGAGCGTGCGCGCGCCGAGTTCGTCGGCGATCCGCAGGGACGCGCGGTAGCAGGAGGCCAGCTGGTCGCTGCGGTCCTCGGAGGCGGCGAACACCGGGCCGACGGTGTGGATCACCCAGCGGGCGGGCAGCCGGCCCGCGGTGGTGGCCACGGCCGCGCCGGTCGGCAGACCGCGGCCGTAGTGGGACGCGCGCAGGGCGCGGCACGCGGCCAGGATCTCCGGACCGCCGCGCCGGTGGATGGCACCGTCCACTCCCCCGCCGCCCAGCAGCGAGGAGTTGGCGGCGTTGACCACGGCGTCCACCCGCTGTTCGGTGATGTCGCCCTGGACGAGGGTGAGGCGCGGGGTGCGGCGTGGGGTGCGGTCGTCGGCAGCGGCATCGTCGGCAGCGGAGCTCATGCCGCTGAGCCTAGGGAGAGCGCACGGGCGCGGCCAGTTGATTTGGCGCCGCGACGGGGCGAACGCCTGCCGGGGTGTCCGGTGGCGAGGTGCGAGTCGGTGCTCTGACGGCTGCGAGTCGGTGCTGTGACGGCTATTGGTGGCTTGCGCGCAGTCGGCGCCAGACCGCCCTCGCGGCGTGGTGGCCGGACATACCGTGCACCCCGGGGCCCGGCGGGGTGGCCTGGGAGCAGAGGAAGACGGCGGGGTGCGCGGTCTCGTACGGGATGCGGGCGAGCTTGGGGCGGATGAGCAGGCGCAGACCGGCCGCGGAGCCGGTGGCGGTGTCCCCGCCGACGTAGTTGGCGTTGCGGGCGGCGATCTCCGGCGGTCCGGCGACGGCGCGGGCCAGCACGAGATCGCGGAAGCCGGGGGCGAAGCGCTCGATCTGCCGCTCGACGACCTCGGTGGCGTCACCCTCCCAGCCGTTGGGGACATGGCCGTACGCCCAGAAGGTGTGCTTGCCCTCGGGGGCGCGGGTGGGGTCGATGAGGGTGGGCTGAGAGGTGATCAGGAAGGGGACGGTGGGGTCCTGGCCTGTGGTGGCGGCGTCCAGGGCGGCGGAGATCTCGCCGCTGGTGGGGCCGATGTGGACGGTGCCGGCGCGGCGCGCCTCCTTGGCCGTCCAGGGTGCCGGGCCGGACATCGCGTAGTCGATCTTGAAGACGCTGGGGCCGTACTTCACCTCGCGATAGGCGTTGCCCAGGCCCGCGATGCGGGCGAGCGCGGTGGGCGAGGTGTCGAAGACATAGGCGCGGGCCGGCGGCAGGTCGTCGAGCCGCTTGACCTCGAAGTCGGTGTGCAGCGCGCCGCCATGGGCCCGCAGCAGACCGGCCAGCGCGTCGGAGATCGCCTGCGAGCCGCCGCGCGGGATCGGCCAGCCGTTGGCATGGGCGGCGAGCGCGAACATCAGGGCGAGGCCGGTGGTGCCGAGGCCGCCCAGGGGCGCTATGGCGTGCGCGGCGAGGCCGGCCATCAGGGCGCGGGCCTTCTCGTCCTTGAAGCGGCGGTTGACGAGGGTGACCGGCTGCATCGCGGTCAGGCCGAAGCGGGCATACGTCAGCGGGTCCTGGGGGAAGCCGATCCACTGGGTGCGCAGGAAGTCGCGGGCCAGGGCGTCCCACTTGCCGACGAACGGGGCGACGAGCCGGCGGTAGGTGCCGGCGTCGCGCGGGCCGAAGGACATCGCGGTCTCGCCGACTGAATGCGCCAACACGGCGGCGGTGCCGTCCGGGAAGGGGTGCGCCATCGGGACGTCGGGGTGCAGCCACTGGAGGCCGTACCGCTCCAGCGGCATGTCGGCGAAGGCGGGCGAGCCGACGCCGAGCGGGTGCACGGCGGAGCAGGGGTCGTGGTGGTAGCCGGGGAGGGTCAGCTCCTCGGTGCGGGCCCCGCCGCCGATGGTGTCGCGGGCCTCGAAGACCTCCACGGACATGCCGCGACGGGCCAGTTCGACGGCGGCGGTCAGACCGTTGGGTCCTGCCCCGATCACCACGGCATCGAGCATCCTCGGCACCTGCGCCACTCCCCTCACGTCCGATCCTCGTCGTCGAGGATCAGTTGGCGGCTGCCAGCAGTCCGAGGATACGCCGCGCGGTTTCGGTGTCCCGCGCCGCGGTGAAGGGCAGCGCGTTGCCGCCCTCGATGCGGAACGGCACTCCGGCGACGGTGCCGCTGGCTCCGCCCGCCTCGTGCACCAGGAGCAGCCCGGCGGCGTGGTCCCAGGAGTTCTCCCAGCTGAAGGCGGTGGCGTCGATGTCGCCCCGGGCGACGTAGAGATACTCCAGCCCGGCTGAGCCGCAGGGGCGCGGGGCGATGCCGCTGGTGTCCAGTGCGGCGAGCACCCGCTTCTGGTCGTCGTCGGTGAAGTCGTAGTGGGATATCGCGATGTCGAGGACGGCGCCGGGGGCGGCGCTGCGGGTGTGCAGCGGTACGCCGTTGAGCTCGGCGCCGGCGCCGCGGCGGGCCACCGCCATCAGCCCGAGCGCGGGGGCGTAGGTCCAGGAGGCCAGCACCTCGCCGCGGTGGGCGAGCGAGACGAGCGTCGCGAAGCCCGGGTCGCCGTGCACGAACTGGCGGGTGCCGTCGACCGGGTCGACGATCCAGACCGGGGCGTCGCCGTGCAGCGCGTCGAGGACGGACGGGTCGGCGTGCACCGCCTCCTCGCCGACCACCCGGGAGCCGGGCAGCAGGGTCGTGAGCGCGGCGGTGAGGTGTTCCTCGGCGAGCCGGTCGGCGACGGTGACGAGGTCGTGCGGGCCGTTCTTCTCCACGATGTCGTCGGCGGCGAGCTGCCGGAAGCGCGGCATGATCTCGTCGGCCGCGGCCTTGCGGACGGCGGCCTCGACGGCGGCCGGGTCGACGGAGAAGAGGTCATGCGGGGACAGGGCCCCGGTGGCGGCCGCATCGGTGAGGTTCGCGAGGTCTCCTGAAGGGTGGGTACGAAGTGCTTCGATCATGTGTCCATCGAACCACGCCCCACTGACACGACGTCTGGACGCCAGGTGAAATCCGGATGCCGCGCAGGTCACGGGCCGGGGCGGGCGCCGGACCTCCCGCCCCCGCCCGGACCCGTGCCGTCTCAGCGCCCCACCGCGTACCCCTGCATGCCCCGCGGGTTCGCCGCCGAGGAGAGCACGCCGGTCTCCGGGTCCCGGGCCACCGCGCACAGCCGCCCCTCCGACCAGGGGTCACCGACCGTGACGGCGTGACCGCGCCGACGCAGCTCGTCGACGACCGGCGCCCCGATCCGGGACTCGACCGTGACGCTTCCGGGCCGCATCGCGCGGGGGAAGAAGGAGCCGGGGAAGGAGTCCTGGTGCCAGTTCGGGGCGTCGATGGCGCCCTGCAGGTCGAGGCCGCCGCGGACCGTGGACCGCAGCGCGACGGCGAGGAAGAAGTGCACCTGCCACTGGTCCTGCTGATCGCCGCCGGGCGTGCCGAACGCCATCACGGGCACGCCGTCACGCAGGGCGAGGGACGGGGTGAGCGTGGTGCGGGGGCGGCGCCCCGGCGTGAGGGAGTTGGGCAGCCCGTCCTCCAGCCAGGCCATCTGCAGCCGGGTGCCGAGCGGGAAGCCGAGGGCCGGGACGACGGGGTTGGACTGCAGCCAGCCGCCGGAGGGGGTCGCGGAGACCAGGTTGCCCCAGCGGTCGACGATGTCGATGTGGCAGGTGTCACCCCGGGTGGCGCCTTCCTTGGACACGGTGGGCTCGCCCGCTCCGCTTCCCGAGACGCCCATCGCGTCGAACGCGTCCTCGCCGGAGGCGACGGCCAGCGCGTGCTTGCTGAGCTTCGGGGTGCGGCCGTCGGGGCTGCCGGGCCGCAGCTCGTACGAGGCGGCGCCGCCGATGAGCGCGCGGCGGGCGGTGTTGTAGTCGGCGCTCAGCAGCGTGTCGAGCGGCACGTCGTCGGCGTCGCCGTACCAGGCCTCGCGGTCGGCCATCGCGAGCTTGCTGCCCTCGATGAGCAGATGTACGTATTCGGGGCTGCCGTACGCGGGCAACTCGTCGGGCAGCAGAGCGAGTTGCTGGAGGAAGGACGGGCCCTGGGACCAGCCGCCGGCCTTGGCGACGGTCCAGCCGTTCCAGTCGTGGGTGGCCGGGGCTTCGTAGGTGGCGGCGAAGGAGGCGAGATCGTCGCCGGTCAGGGTGCCCGTGTGGCGTTCGCCCGAGGTGTCCATCGCGGGGCGGGCCGCGAAGTCGGCGAGGGCTTCACCGATGAAGCCCTCGCGCCAGATGCGGCGGGCGGCGTCGATCTGTGCCTCGCGGTCCGCCGAGGCGGCCTCCGCCTCGGCGATCAGGCGGCGCCAGGTGGCGGCCAGCGGCCGGTTCCTGAGCAGCCCGCCGGCGGCGACGGACCTGCCGCCGGGGAGGTAGATCTCGGCGGACGACGTCCATTCGGTCTCGAACAGTGCGCGGACCGTCTCGACCGTTTCGCCTATCCGCTCGACGGCCGGGTGGCCGTGCTCGGCGTAGCCGATGGCGTACCGCAGCACCTGTGCGGGCGACCGGGTGCCGTGATCGCGCAGCAGCAGCATCCAGGCGTCGAAGGCGCCCGGTACGGCGGCGGCCAGCGGTCCGGTGCCGGGGACCAGGTCGAGGCCGAGCCCGGTGTAGTGCGCCACGCTCGCACCGGCCGGGGCGGGGCCCTGCCCGCACAGCACCCGCACCGGCCCGTCCGCGGGCGCCAGGATGATCGGCACCTCGCCCGCCGGGCCGTTCAGGTGCGGCTCGACGACATGCAGCACGAACCCCGCCGCGACGGCGGCGTCGTAGGCGTTACCGCCGTCCTCCAGGACAGCCATCGCGGACTGGGACGCCAGCCAGTGCGTGGTGGAGGCCATCCCGAAGGTGCCTTGGAGGGTCGGACGGGTGGTGAACACGGGGTGGCTCCTCTGGTCGTTCGGTGCGGGTGTGGGTGTGGGGCGTCGGGTGCGGTCGTTCGGGTGCGGGTCGTTCCGTAGCGGGGGCCGTCCGCGATCGTACGGAGGGGCTCAGGCGAAGCTCAGCAGGGTTCAGGGGGCTCCGCGGTTACGGCCCCGGTCCGGTCCGCTCCTCCGGCTCCGGGCGGCGGCCCCGCCGCCGCTTCCGCCACCGCGCCTCGCGCCGCACCCGCCGCCGCATCGGGCGCGGTCCCGTCCTCGGCGACGAGGTGGCAGGCGACCCGCCGGCCGGCCTCCGGCGCGCCTGCCGCGCCCGCCCCCGCCGCCGCGCCGTCCGCGAAGACCCGCAGCGCGGGGATCTCCGTACGGCAGCGGTCCTCCGCCAGGGGGCAGCGGGTGTGGAAGCGGCAGCCGTCGAACACGCTGCCCGAAGGGCGTCCTGCCGGGGTGCTGGCCGGGCGACGGGCGGTCGGATCCAGCGGGCTGGGCAGCTCGCCGTGCAGCACGATGCGCTCGCGGGTGCGCTGGGCGACCGGGTCGGGGACCGGCGCGGCGGACAGCAGGGCCTGGGTGTAGGGGTGTTTGGGGTCGGCGAACAGTTCGGCGGTGGGCGCCTCCTCGACGATCTGCCCCAGGTACATCACGGCGATCCGGTCGGCGAGAAATTCCACCGCCGCCAGGTCGTGGGTGATGAACAGGCAGCCGAAGCCGCGGTCGCGCTGGAGGTCGGCGAGGAGGTTGAGGACGGACGCCTGGACGGAGACGTCGAGGGCCGAGGTCGGCTCGTCCGCGACGAGCAGGTCGGGGCCGACGGCCAGCGCGCGGGCCAGGGAGATCCGCTGGCGCTGTCCGCCGGAGAGTTCGTGCGGATGCCGGTCGGCGTGTTCGGGGCGCAGCCCGACCTGGGCGAGGAGTTCGCCGACCCGGCCGGCGACGGCGTCCTTGGTCACGAGCCGGTGCAGCCGGAGCGGTTCGGCGATGATCCGGCCGATGGTCATCCGGGGGTCGAGGGAGGACGAGGGGTCCTGGAAGACGAGGTGGAAGTCGGTCCGCAGCGGGCGCAGGGCGCGCCGGGAGAGGTGGCTGATGTCGGTGCCCTTGATGCGGACGCTGCCGCCGGTCGGCTCGTCGAGCCGTACGACACAGCGTCCGACGGTGGACTTGCCGCTGCCCGACTCGCCCACCAGGCCGACGACTTCGCCGTGCCGGATGGTGAGGCTGACGCCGTCGACGGCGCGTACGGTGCCGCCGGATCCGCCGAAGTGCCGTTCCAGATCGCGTACTTCGAGGACCGGGGGCGCGGGGTCGGGGTCGTCGTGCCGGTGCGCGGTGGCGCGCGAGGCGGGTATCCGGGGCGCGGTGGTCATCGCGCGGTCTCCTCGTGGCGGTTGGCGGGGCGGCCGGCGTGGGGATGGGCGCGGTACGGGCTCCCCGGACGGCCGGGGCGGGACGGGCGGCTTGAGCGGTACAGCCGGAAGGCGCGGTACATGCGGTGCGGGCGGTGCATGCGGGGAAGCTGCGGCCGGTGGGAGCAGTACAGCGAGTAGGGGAAGCACGGGCAGAGCGGGCAGCGCGGTGCGGACCCGGCGGGGGCGACGGCCGAGGGGCGGTTCATCGCCCGGCCTCCTCGCCCTGCGCGAGGCCGACCGGATGCCAGCAGGCCACCCGGTGCGGGCGGGGATCCGCCGCCGTCCCGTCCGGCGCCCCGGGCGCCGGGGCCAGGACCGGCCGCTCGCCCGTGCAGTGCGCGTCGGCGGACGCGCAGCGGTCGGCGAAGGTGCAGGCGTCCGGGGAGCCGGACAGGCTCGGGACCAGGCCGGGGATTTCCGGGAGCCTTCGCCGGCTCTCCTGTCCGGGGCGGAGTACGGCTTGGAGCAGGCCCTGGGTGTACGGGTGCCGGGGTGCGGCGAACAGCTCGTGGACGGGGGCCTGTTCGACGGCCCGGCCCGCGTACATCACCAGCACGCGGTCCGCGGAGTCCGCGACCACGCCGAGGTCGTGGGTGATCAGGACGATCGCGGTGCCCAGCCGTTCGCGCAGCGACCGGAGGACTTCGAGGATGCCGGCCTGGACGGTGACGTCGAGGGCGGTGGTGGGCTCGTCGGCGATGAGTACGGCGGGGTCGCAGGCGACCGCCACGGCGATCATCACGCGTTGCCGCATACCGCCGCTGAGCTGGTGCGGGTATTCCTCGACGCGGCGGCGGGGGGCCGGGATGCCGACGAGGTCGAGGAGTTCGACGGCCTGCTCCTTGGCTTCCTTGCGGCCGAGACCCCGGTGGCGGCGGAGCACCTCGCCGATCTGCCGGCCGATGGTGAGCACCGGGTTCAGGGACGTCATCGGCTCCTGGAAGATCATCGCGAGTTCGTTGCCGCGGACCTTCTGCCAGGCGGCCTCGCCGGCCCCGGCCAGCTCCCGGCCGTGCAGCCGCACCGAACCGCCGACGGTGGCGTTCGGGGGCAGCAGGCCCATCACGGCCATCGACGTCACGGACTTGCCGCAGCCGGATTCGCCGACGACGGCGAGGACTTCACCGGCGTGCAGGTCGTAGGAGAGCGCGTCCACGGCATGCGTGGTGCGGGTGCCGGAGCGGAAGGAGACGGACAGGTCGCGGACGCTGAGGACGGGCGCGGGCTCCGGCGCCCGGGTCGTTCCTTCGGCCCCCTGCAGCGCGGCGGTTTCGGTCATCGGTTGCCTCCGCGGGGGTCGAGGACATCGCGCAGTCCGTCGCCGAGCAGGTTGAAGGCCAGCGTCGCGGCGACGATGGCGAGGCCGGGGAAGACGGCCATCCAGGGCGCGGGCCCCAGGAAGGGCTGGGCGCTGGAGAGCATCACGCCCAGGGAGGGTGCGGGCGGCTGGACGCCCAGGCCGAGGAAGCTCAGCAGCGCCTCACCGATGATCGCGGCAGGGATGCCGACGGTGGCCTGGACGATCAGCGCGGAGGTGGCGTTGGGAAGGATGTGGCGGAAGAGAACGGTGCCGTCGCCGCCACCGCTGGCGATCGCCGCGCCCACGTAGTCGAGGTGTTTGAGGCGCAGCGTCTCGGCGCGGGTGATGCGGATGACGGCCGGGATCTGCGAGACGCCGATGGCGATGGTGGCGTTGAGCAGGGACGGGCCGAGGACGGCGGCCAGACCGACGGCCAGCACCAGGAAGGGGAAGGCGAGTAGGGTGTCGGTGAGCCGGGAGACGGCGGAGTCGGCGAGCTTGCCGTAGTAGCCGGCCGCCAGTCCCAGCGGGACGCCGACGACGAAGGCCAGGGCCACAGCCACCACCCCGACCTGCATGGACGCGCGGGCGCCGTGGATGACGCGGGAGAGCTGGTCGCGGCCGAGGTCGTCGGTGCCGAGCCAGTGCGCGCCGCTCGGCGGGGCGAGCACGGACGCGAAGTCCGGGGCCGCCGGGTCGTACGGGGCGAGCAGCGGGGCACACAGGGCGGTCAGCACGAAGACGGCGGCGAGGATGCCGCCGGCCAGTGCGAGCCGGTTTCTGCGCAGGGCGCGCAGCCGGTCGCGCGCCCGGCCGGTCCGGGCGGGTGCGGCGGGCCCGTCGGGTGCTTTCGGGGCGAGGGTGGCTGCGGTCATCGGGCGCCTCCGAGCCGGATCCGCGGGTCGATGACCGAATACAGCACGTCGACCAGGAGATTGATGAGGATGTAGGCGGCGGAGGTGCACAGCACCACGCCCTGGAGCATCGCGTAGTCGCGAGTGAAGACGGCGTCGATGGTGAGCTTGCCGAAGCCGGGGAGCACGAAGATCTGCTCGGTGACGACGGCCCCGGAGATCAGGTGGCCCAGTTGCAGACCGAGCACGGTCACCACCGTCACCAGGCTGTTGCGCAGCGCGTGGCCGCCGATGACCTGGCGCCGGGAGAGCCCCTTGGCGCGCGCGGTGCGGACGTAGTCGGCGGAGAGGTTGTCGAGCATCGCGCCGCGGGTCTGCCGCATGACGACGGCGGCGAGCCCGGAGCCCAGGACGACGGCCGGCAGCACCATCCGCCGCAGGTTGTGCAGCGGGTCGGCGCTGAAGGGGACGTATCCGGAGGCGGCGAAGACCGGGACGGCGATGGCGAACGCCAGGACCAGCACGATGCCGAGCCAGAAGGTGGGGACGGACAGGCCGAGCAGGGCGACGGCGTTGGCGAGCCATTCCTCGGGCCGGCCCCGGCGCACCGCCGCGACGACCCCCGCGCCGATGCCGACCACGACCGCCAGCAGCAGGGAGAGCGTGGCGAGTTCGAGGGTCACGGGGAGTGCCCCGGCGATCGAGTCGAGGACCGGCAGGCCGGTGCGGGCCGAGGTGCCGAGGTCGCCGGTCAGCGCATGGCCGAGGAAACGGCCGTACTGGACGACGATGGTGTCGTCGAGGCCGTAGGCCTGCCGGATCGCGGCGAGCGCCTGCGGGCTGCGCTCCTCTCCGGCCAGCGCGAGCGCCGGGTCGCCGGGCAGCGCGCGGATGCCGGCGAACACGACGACGCTGACGAGGAAGAGGGTGAGCGCCGACTGCCGGAGCCGGGTGGACAGGTAGCGGATCATGGTGCGGTTCATCGTGCGTACCCCGCGTCCTTGACGCGCACGAGGCCGTCGCCGTAGACGCGCAGTCCGGCGATGTCCTTGCGTGCCACGACGTAGTTCTTCTGCCGGTAGAGGTAGATCAGCGCGTGCTGGTCGTGGATGCGGTCGGTCAGGCGCCGGTAGAGGGCGCCGCGTTCCGTGCCGCCGGGGGTGGTGCGGCCCTGGGCGATCAGCCGGTCCAGGGCGGGGTCGGAGACGCCGTAGGTGTTCATGGCGCCGGCCGTGCCGAGGAAGGACGCGATGTTGCCGTCCGGGTCGAGCCGTCCCGACCAGCCGCTGACGTACGCCTCGAACCGCCCGGCGTCGGTCTCCTCCAGCAGCGTGGCGTACTCCATCGGCCGCAGCCGGACCTCGAATCCGGCTTCCTTGGCCATCGCCTGGATGACCTGGCCGAGCCTGCTGTCCTCGGGGGTGGTCGACACCTTCAGTTCGAGGGGGACGGGGGTGCGCACCCCCGCCTCCTTGAGCAGCCGTTTGGCTCCGGCCGGATCGCGCGGCGGGCAGTGGGCGGCGCCCGGTGCCACGGCGGACTCCGGCGATACGGGGCCGCAGGCCGGTGCGTACATGCCCTGGAAGACGACCTTGTTGATGAGCGCGCGGTCCAGGGACAGTTCGAAGGCCTCGCGGACCTTCGGCTCACGGGCGAAGAGGGTGTGCAGCTTTCCCGGTTTCTTCCCCGTCCCGTGCACGTTCCCGATGTTGAAGCCGAGCCCCTGATAGCCGAGCGAGGGCGAGTTGAAGAGCTGGAGCTGCGGCTCGGTCAGCGAGCTGCGCACCTCGACGGGGCCCATCTGGTCGCCGATCTGGACGTCGCCGGAGCGCAGGTTCGCCAGCCGGACCCCGCCGTCGGTGATCGTCTTGTAGACGACGCGCCGCAGATGCACCTTCGCGGCGTCGTAGTAGTGCGGATCCTTCTCCAGGACGATTCGGTCGCCGGCGACCCGTTCGACGTACCGGAACGGGCCGACGCAGGAGGGGTGGGCGGTGAAGTTCTTGCCGTACTTCTTCAGCGCCCGGGGTGACATCACCATTCCGGCGCGGTCGGCGAGCACCCCGGTCAGCGGGACGTAGGGCTTCTTCAGCCGGATCCGGACGGTGAGCTCTCCGGTGGCCACCGCGCCGGTCAGCGGGCCGAGTTCGGTGGCGCGGGCGGATCCGGCGAGGGTGCGGTGCCGCTCCAGGGACCGGGCGACGGCCGCCGCGTCCAGCCGGGTGCCGTCGCTGAACCGCAGGCCAGGACGGATGGGGAGGGTGACGGTCCGGCCGTCGTGGGAGGTGCGGGGCAGTGCGGCGGCGAGCTGCGGAACGACCTTCCCGGCGCGGTCGGTGTCGTAGAGCTTCTCGCACATCCCGGCGAAGACGGTGCGGCCGACGAGGGTCTGGGCGAGCGTCGGATCGAGCTTGTCGGGGTCGGACTTGAGGGCGACGGTGAGCGTGCCGCCCTCCCGGACAGGGCGCTCGTCGGTCATCCGGACCCCGCCGACCTCGGTGGCGGCGGTGGTCAGGGATCCGCAGCCGGCGGTGCCGGCCGCCAGCGCAACCACCGCCAGGGCGGTCGCCATTGGGCGCACGAGACATACCTCCCGCAGAGCAGGTGCAGAGGATGAACGATCAACCATTACCGAATCCCGCAGACCGTATTTCGCATACAGGCGACCGGCAAGGGGTTGTCCCGGATAGCGGACAGCGAACCGGCCGGCAGCCGGGAACCGCTCCGGAAGACGAACGCCAACCGGGGCAAAACTCCCCGCAGATCACCTCGTAAGCTGCCCGCATGGCCATGGACCGCACGGCACTGCCGCACGCCGCGGAAGGGGTCCCCCGGTACGGACTCGCCCTGACCGTCGACGGACCGCCCCGCGCGCCGCTGCGCTTCGAAGTCGCCGACGGGCGGCGGATGGTGCTGCTCCAGGGCGAGCAGGTGGTGCTGCTGGCACGGCAACGCGTCACGTACTTCGGGGTCCACTACGCCCGCACCGGTCACTACGTCTCACCGATCGCGCCCCTGCGGGCCGACACGGCACGCAGGCACCGCGACACCCACCCCGACGACGACGCCTGGTCCCTCCGTTGGGCCCATCACTTCGCCGACGCCCTCCGCGCCTCCTCCAACGGGCCGCTGCACGAAGGCGATTGGCAGCTACGCCCCGGCATGACCGCCTACGCCGTCGACGCCTTCTGGGACTCCCTCTCGCACGACCCCGACATCGGCCACCTCGCCTGGTTCTCCGGAAGTCCCCCGACGGACAGCCGCGACATCCTGGCACTGCGGCCCCTGTCGGCGCCCCACACCGCACGCGTCAAGGCCTACCGCCGCCAGTACCGCGAGGGCACCCTGCCCCCGGTGCTGCTGTGGGGCGTCAGCGCGCTCGACGCTTGTGTGGTGCTGGACGGCCACGACCGGCTCGCGGCCGCCCTGGCCGAGGGCGGCCGGCCGGCCGTGCTGCGCCTGAACCGGGCGGGCAAGGAGGCCGTGCACCAGCTCTGCGCCCGGCCGCTCCTGCGGGCGTACGAGGAGCGCATCGCCCGGCTGACGGCGGACCTGGCCGAAGGCCACCCGATGGCCGAGGTCCGGATCGCGAACGCGGGCCGCCGCCTGGCCGGGGACCTGGACACGGTGTATGCCCGCTCGCACCTCACCCGGTCGTGGCCGCTGCCCGGCGGCGCGCCCGCATGGCAGGAACTCGCCGCCCGGCACGCACCCGACTGGCACCCCGACACCCATATCTGACGCGACACCGGCCGCCGCCGCTGCGTACGCTCACGCCATGCCCGGCACCGACCCGACCACCCCCGCCACGACGCCCGCCGACGCTCCCGGCCGCCGCCCCCTCGTCGCGATCCTCAGCGGCGCCGGGATCTCCACCGACTCCGGGATCCCCGACTACCGCGGCCCGAACGGACTGTGGCGGCGCGACCCGGAGGCCGAGAAACTCGTCACCTACGACACGTACATGGCCGATCCGGAGATCCGCCGCCGGTCCTGGCGGATGCGAGCGGACCACCCGGCGTTCCGCGCCCGGCCCAACGCCGGACACGAGGCGGTGGCCAGGCTCGAACGGTCCGGCGTGCCGGTGCGCGTCCTCACCCAGAACGTCGACGGGCTGCATCAGCTCGCCGGCGTGCCCGACCGCAAGGTCCTCGAACTCCACGGCACCGTACGCACCGTCACCTGCACCCGCTGCCACGCCAGGTCGCCCATGCAGGAGGCGCTGGCGCGGGTGGCCGAGGGCGATCCGGACCCCGCGTGCCTGGTGTGCGGCGGCATCCTGAAATCCGCGACGGTGATGTTCGGGGAGCGGCTGGACCCGCAGGTGCTCGGCACGGCCCTGTCCGTCGCGAAGGCGGCCGAGGTCTTCTTCGCGGTCGGTACGACCCTCCAGGTGCAACCGGCCGCCTCACTCGCGGGCGTGGCCGCCGAACACGGCGCCCGCCTCGTCATCGTCAACGCCGAGCCGACCCCGTACGACGCGCTCGCCGCCGAGGTCGTCCGCGAGCCCATCGGCAGCGCGCTCCCCCGGCTCCTGGCGGACCTCGGCTGAGCGGGCGCCGGCGGCGATCCGTGGCTTCACCGGTCAACGCCGCGGCGCTCGCGCCGTATGCGGGAGGATGCGGAACAGCAGCAACCGGCGGACCGCCTGCCGGGCCTGGAGGTGGCGCCGTGCATGGTGAGTACAAGGTCCCCGGGGGCAAGCTCGTCGTCGTCGACCTGGGGGTCGACGCGGGGCATCTGACACGCGTGCGGGTCGCCGGCGACTTCTTCCTCGAACCGGACGAGGCCCTCCTGCTGATCGACGCCGCCCTGGAGGGCGCCCCCGCCGACACGGACACCGCCGGCCTGACCGCCCGCATCCACGCCGCGCTGCCCCCGTCCGCCGTACTGTTCGGCTTCACCGCGGAGAGCGTCGCCATCGCCGTACGCCGCGCGCTGGCACACGCCACCGACTGGGGCGACTACGCCTGGCAGCTCATCCACGACGCGCCCCAGCCGCCGGCCCTCCACATGGCACTCGACGAGGTCCTCACGACCGAAGTGGCCGCCGGGCGGCGCCCGCCGACCCTGCGGGTCTGGGAGTGGGACGCACCCGCCGTCATCATCGGCAGCTTCCAGTCGCTGCGCAACGAGGTCGACCCCGAGGGCGTCGCCCGCCACGGCGTGACGGTCGTCCGCCGGATCTCCGGTGGCGGCGCCATGTTCGCTGAGCCCCGCAGCACCATCACCTACTCCCTCGCCGTGCCCGAGGCGCTCGTCTCCGGGCTGTCCTTCGCCGACAGCTACGCCTACCTCGACGACTGGGTCCTCACCGCGCTCGGCGACATGGGCATCACGGCGTGGTACCAACCGCTCAACGACATCGCCACCGACGCCGGGAAGGTCGCCGGCGCCGCCCAGAAGCGCATGGTCGGCCCGGACGGCGGGCCGGGAGCCGTTCTGCACCACGTGACGATGTCGTACGACATCGACGCCGACAAGATGCTCGACGTGCTGCGGATCGGCAAGGAGAAGCTCTCCGACAAGGGCACCAGGAGCGCCAAGAAGCGCGTCGACCCGCTGCGCCGACAGACCGGCCTGGCGCGGGAGGCCGTCATCGAGAAGATGATCGCTTCCTTCCGCTCCCGCTACGGTCTCGCCCGTGGCGCGGTCACCGCCGAGGAGACGGCCCGCGCCCAGGACCTCGTCCGCACCAAATTCGGTCACGAGGAGTGGACCGCCCGCATCCCCTGACCCGCACCACGCACTCAGGGTGCCGGCGAAGTCCGGGCGGCGCGGGCCGTCGGCAGCATCAGCACGGTGTACACCAGCAGGCCGGTGGCGAGGCCGACGGCCCAGCCGTAGTCGGCCAGCGGCTTGAGGGCCGGGATCAGGCCGTCGGCGGGGAACGGGCCCTTCCCGGGGCGGGAGTACGAGCCGCCGACGGCGAGGAGCCCGCCGAGGGCGAAGGCGAGCACCGCACGGATGTTCCAGCCGCCCGTGTACCAGTAGCGGCCGGCGGGGCGGTAGAGGTCGGCGAGGGCGAGGCGGGTACGGCGGATGATCCAGTAGTCGGCGATGAGGATGCCGGCGACGGTGCCGAGCAGTCCGCCGACCACGCCGAGCCACAGGAAGATGTACAGCTCGGGGGTGGCGGTGAGCTTCCAAGGGAGGATGAGGACGCCGATGACGCCGGTGATCAGGGCGCCCCGGCGGAAGGTGATGAACCTCGGGGCGAGGTGGGCGAGGTCGTAGGCGGGCGAGACCACATTGGCCGCGATGTTCACGGAGACGGTCGCGATGAGGACCGTGATCAGGGCGAAGAGCAGACCGAAGACGTTGTCGGACTTGCCGGCCAGCGCCACCGGATCCCAGATCGGGGCGCCGTAGACGGCCTGCGAGCCGGAGGTGACGAAGACCGACAGCAGCGCGAAGGCAGTCATGGTGGTCGGCAGGCCGAGGGTCTGGCCCCAGACCTGGGCGCGCTGTCCGGCGCCGAAGCGGGTGAAGTCCGGGATGTTGAGGGAGAGCGTCGCCCAGAAGCCGATCATGCCCATCAGCGAGGGGAAGAAGACCGGCCAGAAGTCGGCGTCCCAGCCGAGCGTCCCGGGCTGGTCGAGGAGCGGACCGAGACCTCCGGCCTTGCCCGCCATCCAGATCAGCAGCACCACGGCGCCCACGAGGACGAACGGGGCGGCCCAGTTCTCGAAGCGCCGCAGGGTCTCCATCCCCCGGTGGATGATGGCCAGTTCGATGGCCCAGAAGGCGAGGAAGCAGAGCCACAGGGTCCAGGGGTAGCCGCCGATGGTGGCGGCGTCGGACCAGCTGCCGCCGGATATCTTGCCCAGCAGGATGTAGATGCCCTGGCCGCCGATCCAGGTCTGGATGCCGAACCAGCAGCAGGCGACGGCCGCGCGGATCAGGGCGGGCAGATTGGCGCCGCGCAGGCCGAACGAGGCGCGGGCCAGGACGGGGAACGGTATGCCGTATTTCGGTCCGGCGTGCCCGGTGAGCAGCATCGGGCCGAGCACGATGACGTTGGCCAGCGCGATGGTGAACACGGCCTGTTTCCAGTCCATGCCGAGAGCGACCAGGCCCGAAGCCAGCGTCCAGGACGGGATGTTGTGGGCCATGCCGATCCACAGGGCGGTGAAGTTGTAGGTGGTCCAGTGGCGTTCGGCCAGCGGCACGGGGCGCAGATCGGCGTTGGTGAAGCGGTCGTGCGCGGCAATGGCGCCGGGGGCCGCTTCGACGCGGCCGTCGGGGGCGGTGAGTTGGCCATGGGGCGGGGCGGGATCTTCCGACGGCACGGGTGGGGAGGTCGCGGTCATGCGGAGACCTTTCGTCCGGATCCGGGCCGCCGGCGCCCGGCCGGGCGGTGTCCGGGCTGCTGCCGCCCGTCACCGCCCGGCCCGGCCGGCGCCCGTTCAGTCGGCGAACGCGGGAATGATCTGTGCTCCGTACGCGTCGAGGGTGGATTCCTTGGCGTCGTGCATGGCGTAGAGCGCGAACTGGTCGACGCCCAGCTCCTTGAGGCCGCGCAGCTTGTCGAGGTGCGCCTCGGCCGGGCCGAGCAGGCAGAAGCGGTCGACGATGGCGTCGGGGACGAAGGCGGTGTCCGGATTGCCGGTGCGTCCGTGGTGGGAGTAGTCGTAGCCCTCCCGCGCCTTGATGTAGTCGGTCAGTTCCTCGGGGATCAGGCCGGAGTGCTCGCCGTAGCGGCCGACGAGGTCGGCGACGTGGTTGCCGACCATGCCGCCGAACCAGCGGCACTGCTCCCTTGCGTGGTCGAGGTCGTCACCGACGTAAGCGGGCGCCGCGACGCAGATCGTGACGTCGGACGGGTCCCGCCCGGCGTCCGCCGCGGCCTTCCGCACGGCCTTGATCATCCATTCGGTGAGGAACGGATCGGCGAGCTGGAGGATGAAGCCGTCCGCCAACTGCCCTGCCATGGCAAGGGCCTTGGGGCCGTAGGCGCCCATCCAGACCGGCAGCTTGCCGTCCTTGACCCACGGGATTCTGACCCGGTGACCGCCGAGGTCCGCCTCCCGGCCCTCGGCCAGGTCGCGGATGATGCCGATGGATTCACCCAGCCGGGCGAGGGTGTTGGGCGGCCGGCCCGCCACCCGCATCGCGGAGTCGCCGCGCCCGATGCCGCAGACGGTGCGGTTGCCGTACATCTCGTTGAGGGTGGCGAAGGTGGAGGCGGTGACCTCCGGGGTGCGGGTGGAGGGGTTGGTGACCATCGGGCCGACGATCAGACGCTCGGTGTGTTCCAGGATGCGGCTGTAGATGACGAACGGTTCCTGCCACAGGACGGCCGAGTCGAACGTCCAGCCGTAGCGGAAGCCGTTGCGCTCGGCGCGGCGCATCAGGGACACGACGGCGGATGAGGGCGGGTCGGCCTGCAGGACAACTCCGAAATCCACAGCGGCGCTCCTTAAATGAGGTACTGACATGTGCCACGCGGGATGTACTGACCGTGCCCGGCACGCCCGGCGAACTCCCGGCGGTCGATGACGAGTTCACCGCGCGAGAGGACCGTTTCGACCCGGCCGGTGAGCTGCTTTCCCTCGTACGCCGAGTAGTCGACGTTCATGTGATGGGTCTCGGCGGAGACGGTCTGCTCCGCGGCCGGGTCGTAGATGACGATGTCGGCGTCGGTGCCGGGGGCGATGGTGCCCTTCTTCGGATAGAGGCCGAACATCCGGGCCGGGGTGGCGCAGGCGATCTCGATCCAGCGCCGGCGGCTGATGCGTCCCTCGACGACGCCCTGATGGAGGAGATCCATCCGGTTCTCCACCCCCGGCATCCCGTTGGGAATCTTGGAGAAGTCGCCGCGGCCCAGTTCCTTCTGACCCTGGAAGCAGAAGGGGCAGTGGTCGGTGGAGACCACCTGGAGGTCGTTGGTGCGCAGCCCGCGCCACAGGGCTTCCTGGTGTTCGCGCGGCCGCAGCGGCGTGCTGCACACGTACTTGGCGCCTTCGAAGTCCGGCTCGGCGAGGTTGTCGGTGGACAGGAAGAGGTACTGCGGGCAGGTCTCACCGAAGACGTTCAGCCCCTTGTCGCGGGCCCCGGCGATCTCGGCAAGGGCCTCCTCGGCGGACACGTGCACGACGTACAGCGGCGCGTCGGCGACCCGGGCGAGCTGGATCGTGCGGTGGGTGGCCTCGGCCTCCAGGAGGACCTTGCGGACCTCGCCGTGGTAGCGCGGGTCGGTCTTCCCTTCGGCCAGCGCCTGCTCGACGAGGACGTCGATGGCGATGCCGTTCTCGGCGTGCATCATGATCAACCCGCCGTTGCCGGCGGCCCGTTGCATGGCGCGCAGGATCTGCCCGTCGTCGCTGTAGAACACCCCGGGGTAGGCGGTGAACAGCTTGAAGGAGGTGACGCCCTCCGCCACCAGGAGGTCCATCTCCTTGAGCGTCTGCTCGTTCACGTCGGAGAGGATCATGTGGAACGCGTAGTCGATGGCGCACTGGGCGTCGGACTTGCCGTGCCACAGGTCCAGGCCCGCGCGCAGCGCCTGGCCGCGGGACTGTACGGCGAAGTCGACGATGGTGGTGGTGCCGCCCCAGGCGGCGGCGCGGGTGCCGGTCTCGAAGGTGTCGGCGGAGAACGTACCGCCGAAGGGGAAGTCCATATGGGTGTGCGCATCGACCCCGCCAGGGATGACGTACTTCCCCGTGGCGTCGATGGCGCGGTCCGCGGAAGCGGTCCAGCCCTCGGCTGACGGGCTGCCATGCGCGGCGAGGGCCGCGACCCGGCCGTCCTCCACCAGCACATCGGCGTGGATCTCATCGGCGGCGGTGATGACCAGCCCGCCCCGGATGACCGTACGGCTCACAATCCCTGCTCCTTCCACACCGGCAACATCGGCGGCACGGCAGGCGGAGCTCGACGCGCACCATCTCCTCGGCAGCCCTGCTCCGCTGACGCCACGCCACAGCCGGTCTACACCCGTAGATTCCGGTTGAGAAGGAGACCGTAGAAGCATGTCACCCAAGGTGGCAATACCGTGACCGTTAATCAGCGGGGACGTTCGTGTTGCGCCGACGATCAGCTGGACGGTTCAACGACGGGCCCCGGAACGGCCGCCCGGGGAAGCCCGAGGGGTGCACACGTGCCGCGCTGGGCAGATAACCGCCGAAGCCGTCGGGCAGTCCTCCCGGCCGGTACGCATCGCAGGGAGCGTACGGATCCACGGGCATGACGCGGACGTGGGCGCGGGCGCCGCACGGCCGGACCGAGGACGTCAGCGATCAGAAAGGCGACACGTCATGGAACAGAGCACGCCGTGGGAGTTCTCCGACGACCGCGGGCGCCTGGCCGTGGCCGGCGAGCGGCCGTTACGCATCGTCGCGTACATACAGGCGGGCGCGACCCTGTGGGATCACGGCATTCGGCCCGTGGGGCTCTTCGGGTCCCAGCACGACGGCGCGGCCCCCGACCCGGCCAAGAGCGGTGAGCTGCCCCTCGGGGAGATCCCGTATCTCGGATCCGGCGGTGCGCTGCATCCGGACACCCTCCTGGAGGCCGAGCCGGACCTCGTGGTGGCCGTCACCTACGACGGCGAACAGGTCTACGGCCTGGAGCCGAAGACCGCGCTGGAACTGGAGGCGGACGTCCCCGTGGTGACGGTGGCGGTGGGCCCGGGGCGGAGCCTCGCCGAGGTGCGCGAACGCTTCGCGTCACTCAGCGGATCACTGGGCCGGGGCGAACCGCTCGCCACCGCACGGGAGCTGGACGCCGCCGAGGACGCCCTGCGGCAGGCGGCCGGGGGCGGCGTACGGCCCCGGGTGCTGGCGCTCTCCCCCGCCGGGCCCGACCGGGTGCATCTGGCCCGGCCCGGCGCCTGGCCCGACCTGCGCGCACTCGCGGAGAACGGCGTCGGGCTGCTGGAGCCCGCGGCGGGCTCCGGCGCGAACTGGTCCACCGTGGGCTGGGCGGACGCCGCGGCGATGGACCCGGACATCGTGCTGACCGACACCCGGATCAACGCCGCCAGGCCCGCGGAACTGCGCGCCGACGCACACTGGCGCGCGATCGAGGCCAGGGCCCGCCTGCTGCCGTGGAACCCGGAGGCCCCGTGCAGCAGGCGGGCGCACACCCGCTTCTTCGAGCTGGTCGCCGACACCGTACGGGAGACGGCTGCGCGGGCCTGAGGCGCCCTGAGGCACCCGTCAGCCGCCGGCCACCCGCTGCTGGACCTCCTGGAGGGCCTCTTCGAGCAGGTCGGCGCCCTGTTCGGCCTCGGCGACGGTCAGCGACATCGGGGGCGCGATGCGGAGCGAGGCTCCGCCCTGGCCGCCCTTGCCCACCAGCAGGCCGCGTTCCCTGGCCGCCTCCACCGCCAGGGACGCGGCTTCGGGCGACCGCTCGTCCGTGCCCGGCCGGACCAGCTCGACCCCGATCATCAGGCCGCGGCCGCGCACCTCGCGTACGACGTCGAGGCCGGCGGCGACCGCCCGCAGCCGCTCGATGAGGAGTCCGCCGACGCGACGGGCGTTGCCCTGGAGGTCGTGTTCGAGGAGGTAGGTGAGGTTGGCGAGGCCGGCGGCCATGGTGACGGGGCTGCCGCCGAAGGTCGAAATCGAGTTCGCGGAGATCGAATTCATGACCTCGGCGCGGGCCACCACACCACCGATGGACATGCCGTTGCCGATGCCCTTGGCGAAGGTGAGCATGTCGGGCGGGCCGTTGTCGGCGTGCGCCTGCCAGCCCCAGAAGTGGTCGCCGGTGCGGCCCCAGCCGGTCTGCACCTCGTCGCTGATCCACAGGATGCCGTGCCGCGCGAGCACCTCGCGGAACGCCGCGTACAGGCCGTCCGGTGGTGCGGTGAACCCGCCGACGCCCTGCACCGGTTCGGCGATCAGCGCGGCGACGCCGCCCGCCGTCTGCTGGAGCATGTCCTCCAGGTCGGCGACGCAGGCGGCGGTGTAGTCGGCGTCGGAGAGTGCGGCGTACGGACCGCGGCTGCGCACCCCGCCGTGGACGTACAGCGTCTGGAGCGGCGAAAGGCTGGTCGGCGACCAGCCGGAGTTGCCGGTGATCCCGACGGTGGAGAAGGAACGGCCGTGGTAGCTGTTGCGCATCGCCAGGATCTGGTTGGAGCGGCGGTGCGTGGTGGCCAGCAGCAGAGCCGCGTCATTGGCCTCCGTACCGGAGGTGGTGAAGAAGACCCGGGCGTCGGGGATCCCGGAGAGTGCGACGATCCGCTCCGCCAACTCGACCATGGGGCGCGACAGATACAGCGTCGAGGTGTGGATGATGCGGCCGGTCTGCTCGCTGACCGCCTTGGTCACCTCGGGCAGCGCATGCGCCGTCATGGTGGTGAGGATGCCGCCGAAGAAGTCCAGATAGCGGTTGCCGTCGGCGTCCCAGACGTGCCGGCCCTCGCCGTGGGTGAGTTCGAGGGGCCGCTCGTAGTAGAGGCTGAGCCAGGAGGGCATGACGGATTGGTGCCGGGCGTGCAGGCTCGGGCTGTCATGGGTCACGGCTGCACCAGCCCCTCGTACGCGTCGGGGCGGCGGTCCCGGTAGAACGCCCACTGCTGGCGGACCTCGTCGATCATGCCGAGGTCGAGGTCGCGGACGACCAGCTCCTCCTTGGAGTCGCTGGCGGGCTCGCCCACGAACTGGCCGCGGGGATTGACGAAGTAGCTGGTGCCGTAGAAGTCGTTGTCGCCGTATTCCTCGATGCCGACGCGGTTGATCGCCGCGATGAAGTACTCGTTGGCGACAGCGGCCGCCGGCTGCTCCAGCTGCCAGAGGTAGGCGGACAGGCCGCGGGAGGTGGCGGAGGGGTTGTAGACGATCTGGGCGCCGTTGAGCCCCAACTGCCGCCATCCTTCGGGGAAGTGGCGGTCGTAGCAGATGTAGACCCCGACCTTGCCGACGGCGGTGTCGAAGACCGGCCACCCGGCGTTCCCCGGCTTGAAGTAGTACTTCTCCCAGAAGCCCTTGACCTGGGGGATGTGGTGTTTGCGGTACGTCCCCAGGACCGTGCCGTCGGCGTCGATGACGGCCGCGGTGTTGTAGTAGAAGCCGGACTGCTCGACCTCGAAGACCGGCACCACGATCACCATGCCGGTCTCGCGGGCGAGATCCTGCATGCGCCGTACCGTCGGGCCGTCGGGCACCGGCTCGGCCCAGCGGTAGTGCTCGGGCTCCTGGACCTGGCAGAAGTACGGGGCGTTGAAGACCTCTTGGAAGCCGATCACCTTCGCGCCCTGCGCGGCCGCCGCTCTGGCGTGTTCCTCGTGCTTCGCGATCATCGATTCGGTGTCGCCGGTCCAGGTCGCCTGGACCAGTGCGGCACGCACAACATCGGCCATGAGCTGCTCCTTTGTCGATGCGTCAGCCTGCAGGCACACGCGTTCACGGACACGGTCTACGCGTGTGGAGGTGACCGTAAGCCCCGTCACGCACCGTGGCAAGACCATCTCCGGTGCGGCGCGTCAGGGGCCCGGTGGTCAGGGGCGCGGCCCCTCGGGAGGCGCGGCGGTCAGGGGTCGGCATGTTGACGCGCGAGGCGCAGGGCGTGGGCGATATCGCTGCGCCGGTGGGCCGAGACGCGCTCCGCTGCGTCCAGCAGCAGCGGCCCCAGCGTGTCCGGGTCGACCCCGGCCGACGCGGCCGACTCCTGCGGCGTACGGGCCCGTGCGAGGGCGGTCAGCAGTTCCCCGGCGGCGCCCGCGCGGTCCAGGGCGAGCAGGGCCAGCGCGATGTGTGCCACCTCCTCGACGGGGCGGGCGGCGGCCTGCCGGAGCAGCGTGCCGCTGTCCGCGGTGCGGCCGGCGGCCGCCAGCGCGTCGGCGGCCGCGGCGAGCGCGGCGGGCGGCAGGCAGGCCGCTTCCCACAGAAAGGTGGCTACGTCGAAGCCGAGCCCGGCCTGCTCCAGCGCCGCCATCAGTAAGGGGAGTTCGGGGGCCGGGCGCGTGACCGCGGCGCACAGTTCCGCGTGCGCGAGGCCCCCGTCGCCGGCCGCGCGCAGCCGGGCCAGGCGGGAGGCGGTGTCGGCGGCCGCCCGGCGGGCTTCGGGGTCGGCGGGGGCCGCGGCGGGGCGCGGGCCGACCGCCTGGGGAACGTCGTCGCAGGCCCCGGCGAAGCGGGCTCCGCGCGGGGCCCTGCCGGGATCACCGGGTTCCCGGACCGGGGTGTCCTCCGCCGTCGGCTCCAGCCCCGCGAAGCGTGCACCGCGTGGGCGGCCGGTGGCTTTGCGCGGGGGCTCGGCCTGAGAGCCGGCCCGGGGCGCGGGCCTTGCCTTCGGCGTCGACCCGGGACCGGGGGCGGGGTCGGGACCGGGGGCGGGGCCGGACCGTCCGTCGTCGGCCGCCAGGGCCAGGGCCGCCAGCCGGGCCCGGAGTTCGGCGACACGTGCGCCGGCGCGGGTGTGGTCGTCGTCGGCCCAGGCCAGCTCCCGGGCGAACCGCTCGGCCTCCGGGGTGCCGGCCGCCGCCCACACGGCGCCCTGGAGCTCACGCGCGCGCAGGCCGGTGTCCCGGTGTTCGCGCAGCATGGTTTCCAGCCGCTCCTGGAGCGCGAGCCGGCCTGCCGGGCCCGCGTCATGGTCGGCGAGCGCTCGCGCGTGCAGCTGCCGGGCCCGTGGGAGTACGGAGCGCAGGGCGTGTTCACCTTGGTCCGCCGCCAGGTCGTGCAGCATCGACTCCACGACGTCCCACGGGGGGACGTCCCGCCCGTCCAGGCAGGCGCGCAGTCCCTCCGGGTCGCGTCGCGCGAAGACGCCGTACCAGCCGGCCGCCGGGTCGAGCTGATGGGCGAGGCCGGTCAGGAAGCGGGCGAACACCGCCACCGGTCCCAGGAGTTGAGCGTCCGGCATGTCCCTCCCTCTCCCCCGTGGGGCGGACGTCCCCACCCCGTCCGCATTCGACCTCAGGCATGTTTCGGGGACGGTGACAGGCGTGCTACGGGAGGTTTTCCTGCCGCGCACAGCACAGGCAAACTTGCAAGTTTTTCTGTCGATATCTATCGTCGTCGGATGCCCGAAAAGGATCAGGAACGCCTGGCGACGGATCTGGGCGCGACCGTGGCGCAGCTGATGCGGCACCTTCGCGCCGCGTCCCCGCAGGGTGAGCTCACGCCCACCCAGCGGTCGGTGATCTCCCGGATCGACTCCGGAGGCCCGGCCACCACCGCCGCCCTCGCCCGCGCCGAACTCGTGCGCCCGCAGTCCATGCGGATCACGCTGGGCGCGCTGGAGGAGCGCGGGGTGCTGGCCCGCAGCCCGCACCCCACGGACGGACGCCAAGTCGTGTTCTCCCTCACCGCGGACGGCCGCCGCACCCTCGCCGCCGTACGGCAGGCCAAGCACAACTGGCTCGCCGTGGCCATCGCCGACCGGCTGACCGCCGATGAACAGCGGACCCTTGCCACCGCGACCGGGCTGATACGGCGGCTGACGCAGGAATGAGCGCGGACGCATGAGCAACCCGTCGGCCCCGTCCTCCCGGCGGACCGGCCGGGCGCACCGACCGCGGTCAGGTGCCCGCCGACCGCGCCTTCGGCGCTCGGCTGATGGCGGCGCTGCCGCTCGGCTGCCGTGCGGGCGGCACGCCTCGGATTCCGGGCTGCACGACATCGCCCTGACCGGCACCGTCCTCGCCCTGCTGCCGGCCCTGCCCCTCGCCGACCGGGCCGTGCACACCGGCACCGCCCGTCCGGACGGCTGACCGGCACCACCGGCCGATCCGCCGACCGCCGATCCGCCCACACACCCGTACCGACCGTCCGACACCCGCGCACCCCGCATCCCGCATCCCGCACTCACCAGGAGCCTTCATGCCCGCCACCACCCTCGACGCCACGACCGCGCTCGTCCTGATCGACCTGCAGAAGGGCATCACCGCGCTGCCCACCGTCCACCCCTCGGCCGGGATCATCGAGCGCGGTGCCCGGCTGGCCGGCGCCTTCCGTGCGCGCGGGCTGCCGGTCGTCCTGGTCAACGTCACCGGCGGCGCTCCGGGCCGTACGGAATCCGCCGGGGGCCACGGCACCCCGCCGGCCGACTGGGCCGAGCTGGTCGCCGAACTCGACCGGCAGCCCGGCGACATCACCGTCACCAAGCAGCAGTGGGGCGCCTTCCACGGCACGAACCTGGACCTGGAGCTCCGCCGCCGCGGCGTGACGCAGATCGTGTTCGCCGGCATCGCCACCAGCATCGGCGTGGAGTCCAGCGCCCGCGCCGCGCACGAGCACGGCTACCACGTCACCCTCGCGACCGACGCCATGACCGACCTCGACGAGGAGGCGCACCACCGCGCCGTGGAGAAGATCTTCCCGCGGCTGGGCGAGACCGACACCACCGAGGCGATCATCAAGCTGCTCGGCTGAGCCACCGCGCGGGGCGCGCCCCGGAGGATGTCCCCTGCTCGCCCCCGTGGCGATTTCCGGTAGAAAGGTCAGGTTCCGATCGAGTGGCCCGGAGGCTGTCATGAGGCGCAGGCAGTCGTTGGGCCGCGATTTCCGCTGGTTGTGGGCGGCGTACGCCACCAGCACGGTCGGCACCTGGCTCGCGCTCGATGCGCTCCCGCTCATCGCCATCCTGGCGCTGCACAGCAGCACGGCCGAGGTGGCGCTGCTGTCCGCGGTGGGGATTGCGGTGGGGGCGTTGATCGCGGTGCCGCTGGGGCCGTGGGTGGAGTTCCGCCGCAAACGGCCGGTCATGACGTCGATGGACCTGCTGCGCTGTGCGGCCCTGCTGTCGCTGCCCGCCGCGTACGCGCTCGGCGGGCTGAGCTTCGTGCAACTCGTCGTCGTGGCGGTGGTCGTACGCGCCGCCGACATCGTGTTCACCGCCGCGAGCGGGGCGTACCTGAAGGCGTTGGTGAGGCCCGACGACCTGTTGGTGGCCGGCGGCAGGTTCGAATCGACCCGGTGGACGGCGACGGCGCTCGGCCCTCCCCTGGGAGGCGTGGCCATCGGGATGTTCGGGCCGCTGACGACCGTGGTGACGGACGCGGTCAGCTACCTGCTGTCGGCCCTCGGGATCCGCGCGATCGGCGGTCACGAAGCCCCGCCGGCGGCCGGGCGCAAGCGGCAGTTCCGCGCGGGCGAACTCCTGGAGGGGTGGCGCCACATCCTGCGCCACCCCCACCTGCGGCCGCTGTTCCTCAACACCGTCCTGGTGAGCGGACTGATCATGGCGACGGTGCCGCTGATGGCGGTCCTTCTCCTCCGTGACCTCGGCTTCGCCCCCTGGCAGTACGGGCTGGCCTTCGGCGTGCCGTGCCTCGGCGGCCTCATCGGTTCGCGGCTGGCCCGGCCGTTGGTCGACCGGTACGGGCACCACCGGGTGATGCTCACCAGCGGCACGCTGCGCGCGTGTTGGTCGCTCGGACTCGCCTTCGTCCAACCCGGGCCCTCGGGGCTGCTGCTCGTCATCGCGATCGAGCTCGGGCTGATCACGTGCATGGGGGTCTTCAACCCGGTGTTCTCCACCTACCGGCTCGAGAACACCACCTCCGATCGCGTCGCCCGGACCCTGTCGGCGTGGTCCATCTCCAGCAGCGTGACCGTCGCTGCCCTGACGGCGTGCTGGGGTCTGCTGGCCGGCGCCGTCGGCACCCGCACCGCGATCGCGCTGGCCGGCGTGCTCATACTGGCCACCCCGCTGCTGCTGCCCCGCCGCGAAATCGCCGCACGGACCGGCGGTGAGCTGGAGACCGCAGCACCGGGTGGCTGATCCACCGTCCGCACCTGACCGCACCGCCGGCGTGTCCGCACCGTACGGCCCGTCAGATGTGCCCGGGGCCGTCCGCGCGGTGGCGGTTGCCGGCCCGGGTGCCGGGGGCCGGAAAAGACCCGGAGCAGGGTGTGTCCACCTGTGCGCGGAGGAGCCCGAGCCCCGTCAGCGCGAAAACGGCCGTCAGCAGGGAGTCGCCCGCGATGCCGACGAGAAGGGCGAGGGTGAAGGCCCGCACGGCGAGGGCCCGCAGGAGCCTGGCCGCGTCGGATTCGGATGGTGAGGCGTCCATGTGTCTCTCCCAGGTGTTGGTGGTGCGCACGTCTCCCCATCCGCACGTGCGCACGTGCGCACGGCATCGGAGGTGTCAGGGCATTCGGCTCGCGCTCGCCGATCGGGACGGCGGGTGGTCAGCCGCGCAGGAAGTACAGGACCGTCGTGCTCACGGCGAGGGTGACGACGACGCCCCGCAGCAGCCGGGCGGGGAGGCGGCGGGCGAGGTGGGCGCCGGCGAAGCCACCGGCCACGGCGCCGACCGTCATGACGGTGAGGAGAAGCGGAGCACTCAGCGCGGGCGAGGCGATGAGGAACAGCACGGTGGAGCTGAGATGGACGGCCGCGAGCTGAGCGAGCCGCATCGGGTTGCTCGCGGCGGCGTCGAGGCCGAGACCGGTGCTCCACAGCGCCGTCATGAGGATGCCTACGGCGCCGCCGAAGTATCCGCCGTAGACGGCGAGGAGGAACTGGCCGATCAGGACGGCTCGGGAACCGATGTCTCCCGAGCGGCCCAGCGCGCTCCCCACCGCCTGGGAGAGGCGCCGTCCGCAGGTGAGGACCACCGTGGCGAAGGCGAGCAGCCACGGCGCCGCGGCGTCGAACGACGTGGCGGGCAGGGTGAGCAGCAGGACGGCGCCGAGCCCGCCGCCGAGCACACTGATTCCTGTCAGCACGTTCGTGGACGTCCCCCCGACCGGGGCGAGTTCGCGTCGGCAGACCCAGGCGCTGACTGCGGCACCGGGCACCAGGGCGCTGCGCGACACCACGTTCGCGGTGACCGGTGACAGGCCGAACGCGACGAGAGCGGGCAGCGCCACGAAGGTGCCGCCGCCCCCGATGGCGTTCAGCGCTCCGGCGGCGGCACCGGCCAGAAGGACAAGCAGGAACTCGGTCACCGACCGAGCATCGCGCGGTGACCAGTGCATCGACAATGCGTCATCGGCGTACCCAGCCTATGGCTCCGCCTTAGGCTGGGACGGTGCACTACGACCTGGACGACCTGCGGCTCTTTCTCCACATCGGGGCGGAGGGCTCGATCACGGCGGGCGCTCGCCGGATGCACCTGAGCCTGCCGTCGGCCAGTGCCAGGGTGCGTTCGCTGGAGCGCCACGCCGGTGTCGCGCTGTTGATCCGCGGTCGCCGGGGCGTGCGGCTCACCCCCGCGGGGACGACGCTCACCCGGCACGCACGCGAGGTGCTCGCCCAGACGGCGCGGCTGGACAGCGCCGTCGCGAGCTACACCCGGTCCCCGACCGCTCCCCTGAAGCTGCTGGGCGGCGGTTCGGCGATGCACCGGCTCGTGCCGCGGGCCTTGGTGTCGTTTCTCCGGGCACACCCCGACGTCGACGTCGAGGTCGCCGAGAGCCGCACCCCGCAGACCGTACGGATGCTCGCCGACGGCGAGGCGGACCTGGGGGTGGTCGTCGACGACGAAGCCCGTGGCAGCGGTCTCGACCTGGAGGCGCTCGGCGATGACTCCCTCGTGGTGATCGGCCGGTCCGGCGGGATTCTCGCCGGCCGGCCCTCCGTGGCCTACAGCGAGGTCGCCGAGCACCCGCTCATCGGGCTCGACGCCGATTCCTCGCTGCGGCGCTGGATCGAGAAGCACCTCGGCCCCCACGCCCCGCTGGTGCGCTACCGCACCACCGTCGCCCACCTCACCGTGCTCGTCGCCCTCGCCGAAGCCGGCGTGGGGCTGGCCGTCGTGCCGCGCCGTGCCCTCGACCCGGGTCGGCCGGTCGAGGTGTGCGAGCTGGAGGACCCGTGGGCGCGCCGGAACCATCTGCTGGCCTGGGGCGTCAAGGACGGGCCGGCGCCCGCGGCCACCGCCGCGCTCGCCGACCATCTGCGGCAGGCGGCACGGTCCGAACCGGCCTGGCCCGCCCGGCAGGAAGAGACCGGCCCGCACCGGGCCGGATGACTCCGGGCCGTCCGCCACCCGGCCGCGTCGTCAGGTCTCCGGGAGGCGCACGCAGGTGCGGGGAACCCGGCCGTCGCCACCCGGCGAGGCCGCCGGTCCGCTCCGCCCCCGCTCGCTCCCTGCCCGTCCCGTCCGCTCAGCCCGCCGGGACCGGCCGCCGCTCGTGCCAGCGCAGGTCGTCCTGGAGCTGCGCGGCCAGCGAGATCAGCCGGGGCTCGGCGTGGGCCGGGCCCAGCAACTGGGCGCCGAGCGGCAGCCCTTGGCTGCTGAATCCGGCGGGCACGCTCACTCCGGGCCAGCCGAGGACGTTCCACGGCCAGGCATAGGGGCAGGCGGCGATCATGGCCTGATCCGTGCGCCAGCCGCTGAGCTTCGCCAGCGTGCCGATGCGCGGCGGCGGGGTGGCGGTGGTCGGCGTCAGCAGCACGTCGTACGCACCGAACAGGGCGCCGATGCGCCGCTGTTGACGTCTTTCGACGGCGCGGGCGCGGCGCAGCAGCGGCCCGCCGAGCAGCCGCCCCATCCGCGCCGAATCCCGGGTACGGCGGTCGAGCAGGGCACGGTCGGGAACCCTGGCCGCCCACTCGCCCACGCCTGCCGTGGCGCGGGGCAGGAAGGCGAGGCCGACGAGGCCGTAGTCCGGTTCGGCCTCCTCGACGAAGTGACCGAGGCGGGCGAGGGTGCGGGCCATGCCGGTGACGGCCGTGCGGACCTCGGGGTGCAGTGGTTTGGGTGTGCCGGTGAAGGCCGGTTTCCAGGACAGGGCGATGCGCAGCCGTCCCGGGTCGCGGCCGGCCGCCTCGCGGGCCGCGATGGTGGGCGGTTTGTGCAGGTCGCCGTCGTGGTTGCCGCTCGCCACGTCCAGCAGCAGGGCGGCGTCCTCGACGGTGCGGGCCAGCGGGCCGATTCCGGTGATGCCCTGGAAGGCCTCGGCGTCCGGCCAGGTGGAGATGCGGCCGCGCTGGGGTTTGATGCCGACGAGGTGGGACCAGGCGGCGGGGATTCGGACCGAGCCGGCGCCGTCGGTGCCGAGCGCGGCGGGGACCAGGCCGGCGGCGACCGCGGCGGCCGAGCCGCCGGACGAACCGCCGGGTGTGTGGGCGAGGTTCCACGGGTTGCGGGTCTCGCCGAAGGCCGGCCCCTCGGTGAACGGCCACTGCCCCAGTTCGCAGGCGTTGGTCTTGCCGACGATGACCGCGCCGGCCGCGCGCAGCCGCCGTACGACCTCGGCGTCGCTGTCCTTGGGCGGGAATTCCCCGGCGCAGCCGAACGCGGTGGGCTCGCCCGCCACATCGGTGTCGTCCTTGACCGCGACGGGAACGCCGAGCAGCGGCAGCCGCTCCCCGGCGGCCAGCCTGCGGTCGGCCTCCTCGGCCTCCGCCATCGCGGCGTCGGCGCGTACCCGCCGGAAGGCGTTGACGGTGGCCTGGGTGGCCTCGATGCGCTCCAGCGACCGGCGTACGAGCGTGGCCGAGGTCACCTGTCCGTCGGCCAGCGCCCGCGCCTGTTCGGCGAGCCCTTCCCACTCCCCGGCCGCCGCGCGGGGGTGGCCGGCCGGGGCCGGCGCGGCCTTGCTCTGGCGGCTGTCGTCAACACTCACGGTGCGTGCCCTCCCTGGGACCGTTCATTCGAACGAACGGTCCCAGGAGGCTAATCGTCATGGCGTCGGCCAACAACGACGCCGCGCGGCGCGGCACATGGACGACACACGGACGGCATACGGACGGCGTAGAGCCGCCGCCCGGTGCCGCCGCTCTCATCCCTTGCGGACGACCATCGCCGAACCGCCGCCGCGGCGTTCCGTTTCGGCCGCGGCCAGCCAGCGTCCGCCGGGCAGCCGCTGGATGCCGGTGGCCGCGCCGATCTCCGGGTTCTGCTTGAACGTGTGGCCGATCGCCTCCAGTTGGCCGCGCACGGGGCTCTTCCACAGGCCGGGTTCGAGTTCGGTCGCCGCCGCGTTGCGCTGGCTGGCGCGCGGTGCGGCGATGGCGTCGACCAGCGGCATTCCGCGGTCCAGGTGGTTGACGAGGGTCTGCAGCACGGTGGTGATGATGGTCGCGCCGCCCGGCGAGCCGAGCGCGACGACGGGCCTGCCGTGCTTCAGCACGATCGTCGGTGAGATGGAGGAGCGCGGACGCTTGCCGGGGCCCGGCAGGTTGGGGTCGTGGACGCCGGGGGTGACGGGCGTGAAGGAGAAGTCGGTGAGTTCGTTGTTCAGCAGGAAGCCGCGGTGCGGTACCACGATGCCGCTGCCGCCGGTCTGCTCGATGGTGAGGGTGTAGGCGACGACGTTGCCCCACTTGTCGGCGGCCGTGAGGTGGGTGGTGTTCTCCCCCTCGTATGTGGTCGGGGAGGCCTTGCCGACGGTGGCGCAGCGCTCGGGGTTGCGGGGGTCGCCCGGCGCGAGCGGGCTGGTCAGCGCCTTGTCGTCGTGGATCAGGCACTCCCGCGCGTCGGCGAAACGCTGTGCGGTGAGGCCCTGGGTGGGGACGTCCTCCTGTGCCGGGTCGCCGACCCAGCGGCCGCGGTCGGCGAACGCGATCCGGCTCGCCTCGATGTAGCGGTGCAGATACTGCTTCTCGGTCAGGCGGGAGACGTCGCTCTTCTCCAGGATGTTGAGGGCCTCGGCGACGCTGGTGCCACCGGAGGAGGAGGGGCCGATGCCGTAGACGTCGAGGCCGCGGTAGGAGGTGCGGGTCGGGGCCTGGCTCAGCGCCTCATAGGTCCGCAGGTCGCGGGCGCTCAGTGTGCCGGGGCGCACCTTGCGGTCGGCGCCGGAACGGACCGGCGGCCGCTGGACGGTACGGACGATGTCCCTGCCCAGCTTTCCGTCGTAGAGCGCGCCGACGCCCTTCTTCCCCAACTCGCCGTAGGTCCGCGCCAGATCGGGGTTCTTCATCGTCGAGCCGACCGCGGGGAGTTCGCCGCCGGGCAGGAACAGGTCGGCGGTCGCGGGGAAGTCCCGGAAGCGCGCCTCGTTGTCGGCGGTCTGCTGCCGGAAGGTCTTGTCGACCGTGAAGCCGTCCTCGGCAAGTTTCCGCGCGGGGCGCAGGACCTGGGCCAGGGACCGGCTGCCCCATTTGTCGAGGGCGGTGTCCCAGGTGGCAGGGGTCCCCGGGGTGCCGACGCCCAGCCCGCTGGTGACGGCGTCGTCGAACGGTATCGGCTTGCCGTTCTCCAGGAAGAGGTCCTTGCCCGCGGAGCGCGGGGCGGTCTCCCGGCCGTCGAGGGTGCGTACGGTGCGGGACTTGGCGTCGTAGGAAACGAAGTAGCCGCCGCCTCCGACGCCCGCCGAGTAGGGCTCGGTGACGCCGAGGGCGGCAGCGGTGGCGACCGCCGCGTCCACGGCGTTGCCGCCCTTCCTGAGCACCTCGATACCGGCGGCCGAGGCGTTGGGGTCGACGCTGGACACCGCGCCGCCGGAGCCGACGGCCACCGGGGTCTTCGCCGGGGTGGCGGCGGGGCCGCCCTGGTGCGCGGGGCCGGTGCGCGCGGGCGAGGACTGGGCTGCGGCCGGGACCGCCACCAGGGAGCCGGCCAGCGCGGCGGCCGCTCCCAGGACGGTGAGGCGTCGGGCGTTCGGCATACCGGGGAACCTCCGAGGGCGTGCGGCGGCAGAGGCCGGAGCGTAACTCGGGCCCGCGCCGGGAGGACAGAGGGCGCAGCGGCAAACTCCGCGGCGGTGTCCGGACGGATCAGGTATGCCGGTACGGACCGCGTATGCCCGTACGGACCGGGACAACCCACCCCAGCCGCCCGCCCCGGCCTCGAACACACACCCGGACAGCCGCTACGCTCCCCCGCCATGGACGACACCCTGCTCCTCCTGACCGTGGCGGCCGTGGCCCTCCTCCTGGGTCTCGCGGCCGGGTGGGCCGTGCAATCGACGGCGGCCCGCCGGAAGCTGACACGGGAACAGAGCTTCTTCGGGCTGCCGGACGGTTCGGAGTGTGTCCTGGTCACCCACCGGGACAGCACCTCCGCCCACTGGAGCATCCCGCGCCATGACGCGCTGGCACTGCTCGGGCTCGCCGCGGTGGTCGAGAACTGCCGTGCGCACCCGGAGATCGCCCCGCACGACACCGGCCTGCAGGGCTTCGGCGCACGCACCGAGTTCTGTGTCGGCGACCCGACGGCGCATCGCCGGCTGGCGGCGCATCTGGCCAATCTGCTGCCGGGCGTGGCGGTGCATCCGGGCGAGGAGTCCGGTGCCGGACGTGGCACGTTCACGATCGGCGGTACGGCGTACCGGATGGAGCCCGGGGCCGTCGAGTACGTGCTGCTGGCCCGGCTGACCGCCGGTGAGGGCGACCGCCCGGTGTTCCTGGCGGCCGGCCAGCGTCCGGTCACCCACCGGGCCGCGGTCCGCCATCTCGTGCGCAACCGGGCGCGGCTGGCCCGCAAGCACGGCGCGGACGGCCAGTTCTGCCTGCTGCTGAAGGTGGTCAACTCGCAGGCGTACGGGCCCGATGTCGTCGAGCTGGTCGCGGATGTCACCAAGGCGGCGCTGACGCCGGGCGAGACGAAGGGGCGCCGGGCGGCGGCCTGACGCGCTCGGCGGGCAGGCGCCGGGGGGATCTGCGAAGCTCAAGGGCATGATCGCCCGTCTCCGCTCCAGGGTCCCGCACTGGACCGGTGCGCTGCCGGTCCTGGCGGTCGTCCTGCTGGCCCTGACGTGGGGGCGGTCGCTGTCGGTCTTCATGGTCGCGCTGGTGTCGTGCTTCCTGGCGGGCGCGGTACTGGCCGCGGTGCACCACGCCGAGGTGATCGCGCACCGGGTGGGCGAACCCTTCGGGTCGCTCGTGCTGGCGGTCGCGGTGACGATCATCGAGGTGGCGCTGATCGTCACCCTGATGGCCGACGGCGGCGACAAGAGCGCGGCACTCGCCCGGGACACCGTCTTCGCCGCCCTGATGATCACCTGCAACGGCATCGTCGGTCTCTGTCTGCTGGTCGGCGCCCTCAAACGCAAGGTGGCGGTGTTCAACGCCGAGGGCACCGGAGCGGCGCTGGCCACGGTCGCGACGGTCGCCGGTCTCAGCCTGGTGCTGCCGACGTTCACCACCAGTACGCCGGGGCCGCAGTTCTCGACGCCACAGCTGGTCTTCGCCTCGGTGGCGGCGCTGGGGTTGTACGGCATGTTCGTCACCACCCAGACGGTCCGGCACCGTGACTACTTCCTGCCGGTGACATCGTCGGGCGAGGTGATCGACGAGGAGCATCTCCATCCGCCGACGGCGCGGACGGCGCTGATCAGCCTCGGGCTGCTCGCGCTGGCCCTGATCGCGGTGGTCGGGCTGGCGAAGGCGGTGTCCCCGACGATCGAGTCGGGGGTGGCCGCGGCGGGCCTGCCGTCCTCGGTCGTCGGTGTGGTGATCGCGCTGCTGGTGCTGCTGCCGGAGACCATCGCCGCGGCCCGCGCGGCGTACCGCGACCGGGTGCAGACGAGCCTCAATCTCGGCCTCGGCTCGGCGATGGCCAGCATCGGCCTCACGATCCCGGCGGTCGCGGTGGCGTCGGTCTGGCTGGAGGGGCCGCTGATCCTGGGGCTGGGCGCCAGCCATATGGTGCTGCTCGCACTGACGGTGATCGTCGGGACCCTGACGGTGATCCCGGGGCGTGCCACGCCGCTGCAGGGCGGTGTCCACCTCGCGCTGCTGGCCGCGTATCTGGTGCTCGCGATCAGCCCCTGACCGCACGATCGGTCGTATCCGCCCGCCTCGCCCGGAAAATATCGCGTATGTCTCTTTTTGGGCGATTGCTCTTCAATGGGGCGCGCGGCTTCTTTAGGGTGGCGAACCCACCACCGCTCCTCGCGGAGCGCAGACCGGACCGGAAGGAGATTCCCATGACCACCCTCCCCGCGACCCGCGGCGACCGGGCCCACGTCGCGCTGGACGGCGAGCAGGACATTCTCACCGCGCCGTACGCCTCCGCACTCCTGACCGCCGCCACCGCGAGCCACCACCGGGTGCTGGTCGACCTGCGCGAGGTGACCTTCATGGACACCAGCGGCCTGGAGCCGCTGATCCGGACCGCCCGGCGGCTGCCGCGCACCGGCGGCGGCGTCACCCTCGTCATCACCGACCAGCGCCTGCGCCGCCTGCTGGCCCAAACCGGCGTAGCGAACCTGTTCACGCAGGTCAGCTCACCGGACGAGGCCTGAGCACGGGCAGCCCCCAGGGACCGGGCGCCGACCCGGGGCCGAACGGGTACGGAACCCGCCGCCCGCGGTGTCGCTGCACCACGGAAGCCGGGCCACGTGAGAGCACAGGGGGGTGGAATCCGATAAACACACAACGAAGCGACGGATGTTCCTCCAGGCCGGCATCGCGGTGGGCGTGCTCGCCGCCGGCCACGTACTGACCTCCCTGGACGCGGACACCCCTGATGGATCGATGGAGCACAAGGGGGCACCGCAGTCACCGAAACCGGGGGCGGGCGGGCCCCCACCGCCGCCCGGCCACGCCGCCCAGGCGGGCGGCCCCGACGCCTACCGGCTGCGCCCGATGGCCGGCGAGACCTCGATGTCGGGGCCGGGCGCCTCGCCACGGCATGCCGACGTCGCCTTCGAGCTGCCCACCCACACCCGCGAGATCGCGCTGACCTTCGACGACGGTCCCGATCCCCGCTACACCCCGGAGGTGCTGCGGGTACTGCGCCGGCACCGCGTCCAGGCCACCTTCTTCGTCGTCGGGGAATGCGCCGTCGAGTTCCCCGACCTGCTGCACACCATCGCGGGTGAGGGACACGTCGTGGCCAACCACTCCTGGACGCATCCACAGCTCACCAAGCTGGCACCGGGCAGGGTGCGCAGCGAGCTGGGCCGCACCAGCAGCCTGGTCGAGGACACCCTGGGCGCCGCCCCGACCCTGGCCCGCGCCCCGTACGGCGACTGGGACCAGGACTCGCTGCGCATCTGCAACAAGCTGGGGATGTCGCCGGTCGGCTGGTCCGTCGACTCTCAGGACTGGACCTGCCCGGGGGCCGAGCGCATCGCGTCCACGATCATGGACGAGACGGCGCCGGGCGCGATCGTGCTCTCGCACGACGGCGGCGGCGCTCGCACACAGACCGTCGAGGCGCTGGAGTGGTATCTGCCGCGGCTCCTGGACCGCGGCTACACACCGGTCCGCATCCAGTACTGACCTTCCGCCACGTCCCTCACCCCCCGGAGCCCGCGATGAGCGATGCGACACAGCCCGGCAGCCGGCCATCGGCCACCGGATACGCCGAGGTCAACGGCCTGCGGATGTACTACGAGGTGCACGGTGGGCCGGACCGGCCGGATCTGGGGGAGGACACCGGGCGCCCGCTGGTGCTGCTGCACGGCGGGGTGCTGACCATCGAGATGTCGTTCGGGCAGCTGCTGCCGCCGCTCGCCGCTCACCGGCGGATCATCGCCACCGAGCTGCAGGGGCACGGCCGTACCGCCGACATCGACCGGCCGCTCGCACTGCCGGACCTCGCCGACGACGTCATCGGGCTGCTCGACCGTCTCGGCGTCGAACGCGCGGACTTCTTCGGCTTCAGCCTCGGCGGCCTGACGGCCCTGCAGACGGCGATCGACGCGCCGGACCGGGTCGGCCGGCTGGTGCTCGCGGCCACCCATTTCCGGCCCGACGGCTACCACCCCGAAATCCGGGACCCGGAGCTGCCGGACACCGAGGGGCGCCTGCCGACCGAGGCCGATTTCCGCCGGATGCAGGAGACGTACGCCGACGTCGCCCCCGACCCCGGGCACTTCGACGCGTTCCTGGCGAAGGTGAACACCATGGTCGGGTCGTTCCAGGGCTGGTCCGACGACACCCTGCGAGCGGTGGCGGCGCCCACCCTGATCGTCGTCGGGGACAACGACTTCGTCCGGCTGGAGCACGCGGCGGAGCTGCACCGGCTCATTCCGGTGGCGCAGCTGGCGGTGCTGCCCGGCACCACCCACATGGAGCTCGTCCAGCGCCCCGGTTTCCTGCTGCCGATGCTGGAGGAATTCCTGCCGGCGGTGCACGGCTGACCCGGTCCCGGGGTGACAACCGCCACCCCGTTCGCGGGCACGCCACTCAATGGTTTATCGTTCAATTTGGAAGCGGGTGCCGCCACGGCATCCACGGAGCGCACCGCCCTCACCGGGCCCCGGTCCGCAGCCGTACGGCAGGCCACCTCCGGGCGAGCCTCCGCGGTCACCACCCGCACCCCATGACCAGCCCCGGCCGGATTCCCCCGTTCGGCCGGGGCTTTCCACTTCACCGGCACCACCCGCCTCCGGCGCCCCACCGGCGCGCCGCTGCCCGGCGTCACCGCAGGTGAGATGCCCCGTTGACGTCCAGCACCGCGCCCGACGACCAGACCGCCTCCGGTGAGGCCAAATGGTGGACGGCCGCCGCCACGTCCTGCGGCACCGCGACCCGGCCGAACGGACTCTGCTCCCTGACCTCGTCCGTGATCCGGTCCGCCACCCGCTCCGTCGCGACGAATCCGGGCGCGACCGAGGCGACGGAGATCCCGTACGGCGCCAGATGGACGGCCAGCGACTGGCCCATCGCGTGCAGCGCCGCCTTGGACGCCCCGTAGGCGGGGTGGTCCGGTTCACCACGGAACGCGCCGCGCGACCCGATGTTCACGATCCGGCCCTGGACCCCGCGGTCGATCATGTTCCGCGCCGCGCAGTAGCTGACATGCGCGGCCCCCAGCAGGTTCACGTCCACGATCTGCCGCCAGGCGTCCTGCCAGTCCTCGAACGAGGTGCGGTCCAGCGGGTGTGCCGCATTCGCCGCGGCGTTGTTGACCAGCACATCGATGCCACCGAGCCCCTCGACGGCCGCCCCGACGAGCGCCGCCGCGCCGTCCGGCGTGGCCACATCCCCCTGCACCAGGACATGCCCGCTGCCCTCCAGCGCCGCGAACGCCTCCGCTGCCGCCTCCCGCCGCGACGCGTAGTGCAACGCCACCCGGTCACCGTGCGCGGCGAACATCTCAGCGACCGCCCGGCCGATCCCCCGCGAGGCCCCGGTCACCAGCACCGCCCGGCTCACCGTGCACACTCCGGACCGACAGTCGAACAACGGCAGTTCATGCGCAGACCCTTACCTCGGCACCGGCCACAAATGATCATAGGGAATCGTAGTCAGCCCCCCTTGGCCAGGAAACGGCCCCGTAGCGGAAGCCTGGTGAGAGGGTGGTGCCCGCTCCGCGGATCGTGCTGCTGCCGGAAGGGGAGTCCGGGCATGCCCTTTGACCACAACGATCACTACCACCGGCTGGTGTTGCGCCAGGTGCCGCGCCGGTGCCGTACTGCGCTCGATGTGGGATGCGGGACCGGGCGGTTCGCCCGGCGGCTGGCCCGGCTGGGGATCGCGGTGCATGCCGTCGATCGGTCGGCGGCGGTCATCGAGGCGGCGCGGGCCGCGTCGGCGGGGGCCCAGGAGGCCGGCGGCCCGCGGTTCGAGCAGGCGGACGTCACCGAACTCGACCTGCCCGCCGGGCACTACGACCTCGTCTCCGCCCTCGCGAGCCTCCACCACCTGCCGTTCGGGACGGTCGGTGCGCTGCGCGCGGCGCTCGCGCCCGGTGGGGTGCTGGTGATTCTCGGCTGCTATGCGGAGCGGTCGCCGGCCGACCTGGTGTGGAGCCTGGCCGCCGTGCCGGTGAACGCGGGCGTCCGGCTCGCCCTGGCCCTCGCGGAGGGGCTGCGGCGCGCCACGGGCCGGGGAGTGCCGGCGCCCCCGATGAAGCCGCCCGTCGAGGCGCCGACGGTGCCGTTGGCCGAGATCCGGCGGCAGGCCGCCGTGCTGCTTCCCGGATGCACGGTGCGCAGGCTGCTCTTCTGGCGCTATCTGCTGGTGTTCCGCAACGAGGACGTCCGCCACGCCGGGGAGCGCGCTGTCTGACGCGCCCCCGCGCTGCCCGCCGCCACGCCCGCACACCACCCGTCTCCCTCAGTGGGCGTGCCGTCGCGGGCAAACGGCATTTGAATGCTGACTGTTCCATGCGCTCTGCCGCGCCGCCCCCATCCGGGGGGCGGCGCGAAAGGGCCATCAGACCTCGGCGGCGGGATGTGCGCCGGACGAATGGCGGGAGCACGCATGTCGTTGCCGAAGACCCCGCAGGCCTCCGGCGCGACCGGCCCCGGGCCCAAAGGCGCACTGCGACGGCTCGGCGAATGGTGCGCGCGCCACTTCGTGATCGTCATCGTGCTGTGGCTGGTCGCCCTGGCCGGCCTGCAGTTCCTCCAGCGCACGTACGGCGGCGGCTACTCCGACAACTTCACCCTCCCCGGCAGCCAGTCGCAGCTGGGCAGCGATGTGCTCAAGAAGCACGAGCCGAAGGCGGGCGGCTACAGCTCCACGGTGGTGCTGCATGATGCCGCGAAGCCGCTGACGGGATTCGCCGGCCAGATCAACAGCACCGTCACCTCCCTGGAGAAGCTGCCGGAGGTGCTGTCCGCGCAGAGCCCGCTGCCACCGCCCGGCGCGTCCGCGCCGAAGCCGCCGGCCGGAACGCCGGATGTCGGTCCGCTGTCCACCGACGGGCACACGGGCTACATCACCGTGCGCTTCAGCGTGCAGCCCTCGACCCTGGGTTCCGGCTATCTGACCGGTGTGGACCGGGCCGTCCAGCCGCTGCGCTCCGCGGGTGTGGACGTCGAGTACGGCGGTCCGCTGGGTGAGCTGGCCCGCCCGAAGGCCAACGACAAGGTCAGTGAGCTGATCGGCTTCGGGGTCGCGATCGTGGTGCTGCTGGCCGGCTTCGGCAGTGTGCTGGCCGCGGGTGTACCCCTGGTGACGGCGCTGATCGGGGTGATCTGCGGGCTCGGGGCGCTGGGCCTGCTGGCCGCGGCGTTCACCTTCGCCACCGTCTCCCCCACCCTCGCCACGATGATCGGCCTCGGTGTCGGTATCGACTACGCGCTGTTCCTGATCACCCGGCACCGGCAGAACCTCATGGACGGCCGGGACCCGGTGACCGCGGCGGGCCTGGCGGTGTCCACCAGCGGCCGGGCCGTGCTGGTGTCCGGCTGCACGGTCATCATCGCGCTGACCGGGCTGTCGGTCTCGGGCGTCAGCTTCATCGCCAAGCTGGGGGTGGCGGCCGCCGTCACGGTCGTCTCCGCGGTGCTGGGCGCGCTCACCCTGGTGCCCGCGCTGCTGGGGCTGATCGGGCGCCGGATGGACCGCTTCCGGGTGCGCAAGCCGATCGCGGAGTCGGACGCCGGGACGGGCGCCGGTGCGGACGCCGGCGCAGGCGCAGGTGCGGACGGGAAGGACGCGGTCGCGCACGGGACCTGGCACCGGTACGCGCAGCGGGTGGAGCGCCGGCCGTGGTGGTTCCTGGCGGGCGGGGTGATCGTGGTGGCCGTCCTGGCCGTACCGGTCTTCTCGATCCAGCTCGGGCACATCGGCGACGGCGCCGACCCGAAGTCGTTCACCGACCGGCGGGCCTTCGACCTGATGTCCTCGGCGTTCGGCCCCGGCTCGAACGGGCCGTTGACGCTGGTCATCGACCAGTCCGCGGTCCCGCAGGCGGACCGTTCGGCGCTGGCTTCGCAGGCCGGGAAGGCGCTCACCCAGGTGCCCGGGGCGGCCACCATCACCCCGCTCAAGGCCACCTCGGACGGCGATGTGCTGACCGGGACCGCGTACTCCACGCAGGCCCCGCAGAACGCGGACACCACGGATCTGACCAATCGCCTGGTCGACGACATCCTGCCGCAAGCCGTACGGGGCACCGAGGCGCACGGCTATGTGACGGGCACGACCGCGGCCCAGGTCGACTTCCTGGACATCGTCGCCGAGCGGCTGCCGCTGATCATCGCCGTCGTGGTGGCCCTCGCCTTCCTGATCATCCTGATCGTCTTCCGCGGGTTGCTGGTCGCGCTGAAGGCGGCCGTGCTCAACGTCCTGTCGATCGCCGCCTCCTACGGGGTGGTGGTGGCGGTCTTCCAGTGGGGCTGGGGCGGTCCGGCACTGGGGGTTTCGGGGAAGGTACCGATCGAGAGCTATGTGCCGATGATGATGTTCGCGATCGTCTTCGGGCTGAGCATGGACTACGAGATCTTCCTGCTGTCGCGGGTGCACGAGGCGTGGCTGCGGACCGCCGACGCGAAGGCCGGCGTGGCGCACGCCCTGGAGATCACCGCCCGGGTCATCACCTGCGCCGCGCTGATCATGGTGAGCGTCTTCGCCGCGTTCATCATCAGCGACAACATCGTGGTGAAGATGCTGGGCCTCGGCCTCGCCGTGAGCGTCCTCATCGACGCCACCGTGGTCCGGTTGCTGCTGGTCCCCGCGGTGATGACACTGCTCGGCCCGGCCGCGTGGTGGACCCCGCGGTGGCTGGACCGGATCCTGCCGCACGTGAGCACGGAGGGGGAGGACCCGCGGGCGGCGGCGTCGTCCGGGCCCCGTGGAGGGGAACGAAAGCGGGGCGGATGACGGCCCGGCGGCCGCGCACGCACGTCCTGAACGGTGCGGTCGGCCCGCCGCCGATCTGCGCGCCCCCGCACCTCCGCCGATCATCGAAGCATGGCTCCGACCGCCGAGGGTGGCTCCGCCTCCTATCCCGTGATCCGGCCGATGCTGGCCACGATCGGCCCGCTGCCCGCCGAGGGCGCGGACGCGGACTGGGCGTTCGAGGCCAAATGGGACGGTGCGCGCTGCATCGTCAACACCACCGGCGACGGCACGGTCCGGCTGGTCACCCGGGCGGGCAATGACGCGACGACCACCTACCCGGAGCTGGCGCCCCTCGGGGAGCAGCTGCGTGGCCGGCCCGCGGTGCTCGACGGGGAGGTCGTGGTCCTGGACGCGCGGGGGCGGCCCGACTTCGGGCTGCTGCAACGCCGGATGGGTGTCGTCAATCCCCGGCGTACGGCCCGGCTGGCGATGGAATACCCGGTACACCTCGTGCTCTTCGACGTCATGTACGCGGGCCGGTCGCTGCTCCACACGCCGTACCACGAGCGCCGGTCCCTCCTGGCGGGCCTCCGGCTGCGCGGCCCCAACTGGTCGGTGCCCACGTATCTGGAGGGCCGCGGGCAGCAGGCGTGGGAGGCGTCGTTGCAGGGCGGCGCGGAGGGGGTGGTGGCGAAGCGGCTGATGTCCCCGTACACACCGGGGGCCAGGTCACCCGAGTGGCGCAAGACGAAGCATCTGCTGACCCTCGACGTGATCATCGGCGGCTGGACGGAAGGACGCGGCAGCCTGGCGGGGCTCCCCGGCGCGGTCCTGGTCGGGGTGCAGGAGCCGGCGGGACTGCGGTACGTCGGCTCGGTGGGTTCGGGGCTCTCCGACCGCGAACGGCACGAGCTCGCCCAGTACCTCGGGGTCATCCGGCGCCCGCGGTCCCCCTTCACCAACCCTGTCGAGACCCCCGGACCGCATCACTGGACCGAGCCACGCCTCGTCGCCGAGATCACGCTCTCCGGCTGGACGTCGGCCGGCCGGCTGCGGCACCCGATCTGGCACCGGCTACGACCCGATCTGACGCATCTGGGATGACCCGCGAGGGGTGACGTGACGGCGGGGCGCACCGGGCGGCCCGCCGTCACGCTCCTTGCGTCACGCTCGTGGTGTCACGGGTGTGGTGTCACACGTGGCCGCGTCACACGTGGCCGCGTCACACGTGGCCGCGTCACACGTGGCCGCGTCACACCTGGCCGTGTCACAGACGCCTCGTCACGGGCGGCAGAACGCCGCCGAGGTGACGGAGCCGCCGTCGTTCTCGTCGTCCGTGCCCAGGATCCCCTTGTCGGAGTCCGGCAGGCAGGCGAGCGCCTCGATCTTGTGCCCGGTGAAGGTGCCGAGCCGCTGCGGGGAGTCGGACACGTCCAGCTCGGCCGCCTCGCCGTCGGCGGAAACGCTGCCGGCGGCGTAGAGCGCGGAGTCGAACGGGCCGTCGTCGCCCGGGTCGGAGGCGGAGGAGACGATCAGCGCGCCGGAGGCGGAGATCTTCACATCGGAGATGTGCCGCACGTCCTCGGCCGGGTAGGGGACGCTGAATTCCGCGGAATCGCGCTTGCCGAATTCATTCGTCTTCGGATTCCATTGCGCGGCCGACAGTTTCGCGGGCCGGTCGCCCTCGCCACGGTCCGCCCAGACGGCGGTGACTTCACCGTTCTTCGAGGTCAGCGCGAATCCCTCGTAGTTGGCGTCCTTGCCGTCGGAGGAAACGCCGGGCAAACGGAATTCGTGCAGCACGCGCACGGTGTCCCCGGACCGCTGGATACGGTAGCCCGTCCCGCTGCTCGACAGGGCAACGTATTGCCCGTCGTATTGCCCGTCCTTGCCGGGTACGGCGTCGATCGCCTCCAGGTCCACGGGCTGCTCGCCGCTCCAGGTCAACGGGTGCGCCTGCGGCGCGGCGTCCGGGCTGTACCGCACGGCGACCAGGCGGTTCTCACCGGCGTTCTTGTTGTCGCGTACGGCGAGCGTGTCCACCGCGGCGCCGTCCCGGCCGTCGACGACGATCCCGCTGAGGCCCGAGGTGATGCCGTCGCCCACCCGCTGCCAGCCGTCGGCCGCCCGCGCGGCCTTGTCCGGGGCGCTTCCCCGGCCGCTCGCGACAGTCGTGTCCGAGGAATCCGAAAACGACGGAATTCCGGATGCCGGAATTCCGGCCTGGGCGGTCGCCGCGGGGACGATGAGCGCGGCGCCCACAATGGCCGCGCCGAATATTCTTTTGATCATCGGGCGATTGTAGAGCAGCTCCGGACGTCACCACCCCGCGCTCGTTTCTTCGCTTCGCAAAAATTCGGATATCCGACGTGCGCCGTTCACGGAAGCCTCCGTCCGGCGCCGCTCCGCGAATCCCGATAACGTGATTCCGGGCTATCCCAGGATATTTCGGGTGCACCCGGCAACCCCTCGGTCGCGCCGGACGGCTGACGCCATGGGATTCCCGCGCCGTCCCGGGAAGGCTCGTACAAGGACACCCCCGGCACACGAGCGCGGGAGGGAAGCAGGAGCGGACGCAGGAGCGAAAGCAGGGGCGAAAGCAGGGGTGAAAGCAGGAGCGAAGCGGGGCAGCGCAGCAGCACGGCAGCACGGAAAGGGAACCGGTCATGATCCAGTCCACCGACGGCAACTCCGAGTACGGCCGCAAGCCGTTCAAGCGGTCCAGGAGCCACTTCGCCGACCGCATCACGGCCGATGGCCGCGACGGCTGGCCGGTCGAGGCCGGCCGCTACCGCCTGGTGGCCAGCCGCGCCTGCCCCTGGGCGAGCCGCGCGCTCATCTCCCGGCGCCTGCTCGGCCTGGAGGATGCCCTGTCGCTCGCCGTCACCGACCCGATCCAGGATGACCGCAGCTGGCGCTTCACCCTGGACCCGGGCGACCGCGACCCCGTGCTCGGCATCCGTTTCCTGAGCGAAGCCTACGACGCACGTGAGCAGGGCTACCCCGGCGGTGTCAGCGTGCCCGCGGTCGTCGATGTGCCCAGCGGGAAGCTCGTCACCAACGACTACCAGCAACTCACCCTGGACCTCGCCACCGAGTGGACCGCACTTCAGCGCCCCGGCGCCCCGGACCTCTACCCCGAGGCGCTGCGCGAGGAGATCGACGACGTCATGGCGGGCGTCTACCGGGACGTCAACAACGGTGTGTACCGGGCCGGTTTCGCCACCGGACAGAGCGAGTACGAGGAGGCCTGCCGCGCGGTGTTCCACCGGCTGGAGCTGCTGTCCGACCGGCTGGCCCACCGCCGGTACCTGGTGGGAGACACCCTCACCGAGGCCGACATCCGGCTGTTCACCACGCTGGTGCGCTTCGACGCCGTCTACCACGGGCACTTCAAGTGCAACCTGTTCAAGCTGGCCGAGGATCCGGTGCTGTGGGCGTACGCCAAGGACCTCTACCAGACGCCCGGCTTCGGCGACACGGTGGACTTCCGTCACATCAAGGAGCACTACTACCGGGTGCACACCGGCGTGAATCCGACCGGCATCGTCCCGATCGGCCCGGAACTCGGCGGCTGGCTGACCCCGCACTACCGCGAGGAGCTGGGAGGCCGGCCCTTCGGCGACGGCACCCCGCCGGGCCCGGTACCGGCGGCCGAGGAGGTTCCGGCGTCGCATCATCCCTGAACGGGCCCCGGCCGCAAGGGCCTTCGGGGTCCTGAGGGGCGAGCGCGGAACCCGATGGGCAAGCGCCGGACCTGCGCCCACGCCCCGGGGCCCCCAAATCAGCATCCCGAATACCACTTCTGTACGGTGGTGGCGTGCGACTGACCAAGAGCACCGATATCGCCCTGCGCATCGCCATGCGCCTGGCCGTACTGGACGACGCGAGCGGCTCCGGCGACGCCCCGACCACCCGCGAGGTGGCGAGCGCCGTCGAGGTCCCGTACACCCATGCCGCCAAGGTCGTGAGCAGACTCCAGCACCTGGGAGCCGTCGAGGCGCGGCGCGGACGCGGCGGCGGGCTGACGCTGACCACCGCCGGGCGCACCGGCTCGCTGGGCCGGCTCGTACGCGAACTGGAAGGCGTCGGCGACGTCGTGGGCTGCGAGGACGACCCGCCGTGCCCACTGCGCGGCGGCTGCCGTCTGCGCGGCGCCCTGCATGCGGCACAGGAGGCGTTCTTCGCCTCGCTCGACCCGCTGTCGATCGATGACCTGGTCGAGACGCCGACCGGACCCCTGCTGCTCAGCCTGAGCCCCCGCCCCGCGGACAGCTGACCCCGCCTCCCTCGCTCCCCTCCAGCCCCTCCCCACCCCCTCTTCGCACCCTCTTCCCCGCACCTGATCTCACCGTCCCGCCAAATATGCATCTCAGATGCACATTCACCTTCCCAGGATCCCCTCCACCCCCTCTCCCCTCGCCCCCTCCCGAACCCGGAGTTGCCGATGCTGTCGCCGAAGTCCGCCGAGACCGTCCGCGCCACCCTTCCCGCCGTCGCGGCCGTGATCGGTGAGATCACACCGCTCTTCTACGAGAAGCTGTTCGCGGCCCACCCCGAGCTGCTGCGCGATCTCTTCAACCGCGGCAATCAGGCCAACGGCAGTCAGCGGCAGGCCCTCGCCGGATCCATCGCCACCTTCGCACGCCATCTGATCGAGCATCCGGAGAGCCGGCCCGACACGATGCTCGCGCGGATCGCGCACAAGCACGCCTCGCTCGGCGTACGCGAGGACCAGTACCCGGTCGTGCGCCGCCACCTCTTCGCCGCCATCGCCGAGGTGCTCGGTGATGCCGCGACCGACGACGTCATCCAGGCCTGGGACGAGGTGTACTGGCTGATGGCGCACGCGCTGACAGCGATCGAGAAGCGCCTCCACTCCCAGGTCGGCGGGCCGGACGGCGCGGTGTGGAGGCGGTATCGGGTGGCCTCTCGCTTCCAGGAGACCGACGAGGTCGCGACGTTCGTCCTGCGGCCGGACGACGGCGAGCCCGTACCGCCGTCCCGTCCGGGCCAGTACCTCTCCGTACAGGTCCCTCTCCCGGACGGCGCACGGCAGATCCGCCAGTACAGCCTGTCCGGCTGGCCGGACGGCGGGCTGCAGTTCTCCGTCAAACGGGTGTCCGGCGGACCGTCCGGCGATCCGGCGGGTGAGGTCTCCACGCATCTGCACGAGCACGTTCACGAGGGCGGGACGCTGTGGGTGAGCGCGCCGTTCGGCGAAGTGGTGTGGGACGACGGCACGGGGCCGCTGCTGCTCGCCTCCGCGGGCATCGGCTGTACGCCGATGATCGGGATGCTCTCGCATCTGGCCATGACCGGCTCCCCGCGCCGCGTCCTCGTCGCGCACGCCGACCGCGCACCGCGCTCCCACCCCTTCCGCACCGACCTGCGGCAGCTCATCGACAAGCTGCCGGATGCCACGTGTGAGGTCTGGTACGAGGAGCCGGGCAGCGGCGACGGACCGCGGGACGGCGCCCCCACGGACGCGGCTGCTCCGCACTCAGGGCTGATGGACCTGACGCGGACGGAGATCCCGGCCGGCACCACCGCATACCTCTGCGGCCCGGTGCCGTTCATGAAGGCGGTCCGCGCCCAGCTGCTGGCCTCCGGGGTGGCCGCCGCCGCCATCCACTACGAGGTGTTCGGCCCGGACCTGGGCATGTGAGGCCGCTCCGGCCGTCCGCGGAATCCCGGAACCCACCCGTTCACCCAAGGGAAGCCACCCGACCGGGCAGCCCCCGGCCGGCCGGGGCGGCCGGCACCTCCCGGCGGCTCGGGGTGCGCGGGACGAACTGACGTAAGCGGAACCGGACTTCACGCTTCCTCAGCGTGTTACTCAGCCGTAACCTACCGATGGGTTACCTCAGGTAAGTGACGGACCTTACTCTCCGGTTAATTCGAGCTGCCGGACGCCCCTCCTGTCCTCGTACAGCGTCCGACGGCTCGCATCGAGATCTGGAGCAGAAGATGACCCCCTCACGCACCACTCTGCGAGCCGCGACAGGCACCGTCTCGGCGGCGGTCCTCGCCACCACGGTCCTCACCGGCGCACCCACCGCTTCCGCCGAGGCGCCGGCCCGGCCCGCCGCCTCCGCCGGCTCCCCCGCCGTGAAGTTCGTCGACATCAAGGGCGACGGCGGCATCACCCTCAAGGCGAACGTCTTCACCCCGGCCGCCGCGGACGGCAGCCGCCGCTACCCGGTCATCGTGCTGCCCACCAGCTGGGCGATGCCGCAGGTCGAGTACATGGCGCAGGCCAAGAAGCTGGCCGACGAGGGATACGTGGTCGTCGGATACAACTCGCGCGGCTTCTGGCAGTCCGGCGGGCAGATCGAGACGGCGGGCCCGGAGGACATCGCCGACGCGTCCAAGGTCATCGACTGGGCGCTGGCGCACACCCCGGCCGACCCGCAGAAGGTCGGCATGGGCGGCGTCTCCTACGGCGCCGGAATCAGCCTGCTCGCCTCGGCGTTCGACAAGCGGATCAAGGCGGTCGCGGCGCTCAGCGGCTGGGGCGACCTCATCGGCTCCATTTACAGCGGCCGCACCCAGCACCTCCAGGCGGCGGCGATGCTGGGTGGCGCCGGAGCGCTCACCGGGCGCCCGAGCCCCGAACTCCAGACGATCCTCAAGGACTTCCTCGCATCGAACCTCTCGAAGGAGAAGGACATGATCGCGTGGGGGAAGAAGCGCTCCCCCGCCACCTACCTTGACAAGATCAACGCCAATGGCGCCGCCATCATGCTCGGCAACGCCTGGGGCGACTCACTCTTCCCGCCCAACCAGTACGCCGACTTCTACGAGAAGCTCAAGGGGCCCAAGCGGCTGGAGTTCCGCCCCGGCGACCATGCGACGGCCGAGGCCACCGGTCTGTTCGGACTGCCCAACGACACCTGGACCAGCACCAAGCGGTGGTTCGACCACTACCTCAAGGGTGCCGACAACGGCATCAACCGTGAGTCGCCGGTGCAGCTCCAGTCCCGTTCCACCGGTGCGTACGAGGGCTACAAGAGCTGGAAGGAGGTGCCGTCGGCACACCGCAGGATCGAGCTGAACGGCACCAAGGACATCGCCACCAACCTCGACTCCGGTGCCAACGGCGGGCTGATCTTCCTCTCCAGCATGCTGGACCAGTTCTTTCGGCTGCCCCCGATGGCCTCGATCCCGCTGCTGCCCCGCTCGCTCGCCGCCGTCTGGCAGTCCGAGCGCTACGAGAGCGGCCAGCGGGTCCGTGGCACCACCACGCTGCACACGACCCTCACCAGCACCGCCGAGAGCGGTACCGCCGTCGCCTACCTCTACGACGTCGGCCCGCTCGGCGTGGGCAAGTTGGTCTCCCACGCGCCCTTCACCTTCCACGACAAGACGCCGGGCCAGGCCTTCGGCGTGGACCTGGACCTGTTCTCGACGGCGTACGACGTGCCCGCCGGACACCGGCTCGCCGTGGTCGTCGACACCGTCGACCCGCTCTACATCGAGCACAACCCGAACGGCGCCCGGCTGACGTTCTCCTCACCGGCGGGCGACCCGTCCTACGTGTCGGTGCCGGTACGCGACTGAGACGAGGCAGGGCGTGGCGGCGGGCGGCGGCCCACCGCCGAGCCGGCCGGCCGGGGCGAAATGGCCCGTGCGGTGAGCCGTGCGGCATGATCACCGGATGGGACATCCGCATCTGCCGACCACCGAGGCCGCCGTCACCGCGATCCGCGAGATCGCGGACGCCTACCGCCTGGAGATGACCGTCACGGACGACATCGGCGCGGACCGGACCTCCCGCCGTACCGCGTCCAGGGTCTTCACGGTCCTGGACGCGGACGGCTCACTGCCGCACGAGGCCTACCTCGAACTGGGCGGATCGCCCGCCGTGTCCGTCCAGCTCTTCCCGGAGGACGACGCGAAGATCACCGTTGACGGAGTGGAGTTCGCCGATGTCCCCCGGGACGCGGTCCCGGCGTTCCTGCGCTCCGTCCACGGCGGTCTCGCCCATGTGAAGGGCCGCCTCTTCCCGCCGGGCCAGTGGCTGATCGTGCCCCTGCCCGGCGACGAGACGTACAAGGAGCTGATCTCCCACGGCGCGCTCAGCCCCTGGATGGCCCGCACCCTCCGCTGAGCCGCGGTGCTACTCCTTGGGCTTGCCGGCACCCGGCAGCAGCGTGCCCGGCTCCGGGGCGCCCACCCGCGCCGACTCGACCTTGGGGTTGCGCTTCTGCCGCTTGGAGACCCAGTTGGCCAGCCACGACAGCAGCATGCACATCCCGATGTAGATCGGCGAGATGATCATGACGACGGGGATGAACGGCAGGCCGTAGTCGAGGTTGGAGGCGATCAGCTTGCCCGCGTGCAGGAACTCCTCGTAGGTGATCAGGTAACCGAGCGAGGTGTCCTTCAGCGCGACCACCAGCTGGCTGATGATCGTCGGCAGCATCGCCCGCAGGGCCTGCGGCACCAGCACGTGCCGCATCACCTGCGTCTTGCGCATACCGAGCGAGTACGCCGCTTCCCCCTGCCCGCGCTCGACGGACTTGATGCCGGTACGGAAGACCTCGGCGAGCACCGAGCCGTTGTACAGGGTCAGTCCGGCGACCAGCGAGGGCAGCGGCTCGACCTTCAGCGCCACATAGATGAAGAAGATCATCACCAGCACGGGCATCGCGCGGAAGAACTCCACCAGCAGCGTGCACACCCAGCGGACCAGCCGGAACTCGGAAAGCCGGCCGGCCGCGAGCACCCCGCCCAGCGCCAGCGACAGCACCGCCGCGTAGGCGAACGCCTTGAGGGTGTTGCCCAGCCCCCGCAGCAGCAGCTCCTGAATTCCCTTGTACTCGAAGGGACTCCACTTCTGGGCGGTGAACTGGCCGGTGTCGAAGAGGAGATAGATGATCCAGCCGATCAGGGCCAGGATCACCACGGTAGAGCCGATGCCGTAGAACAGGTGCCGCCGCTTGGTCTTCGGCCCCGGGACGTCGTACAGAGCGGTGGTCATCGGGCGACTCCGAAGCGCTTCTCCAGCACGTTGAACAGCGCGCTGATGGTCAGGGTCACGATCAGATAGCCAACGGCGATCCAGATGAAGGACCAGATGATGCTGTAGCCCAGTTCGTTGAGCGGCTTGTAGACGCCGAGGAGTTCGACGACGCTGAACGAACCGGCGATCGCGGAGTTCTTGGCGAGCGCGATCAGCGTGGAGCCGATGGGCGGGATGACCGACCGGAACGCCTGCGGCAGCACCACATCGCCGAGCGTCTGCGGGAAGGTCATGCCCAGACTGCGCGACGCCTCGCCCTGCCCGACGGGCACGGTGTTGATACCGGAGCGCACCGCCTCGCAGATGAACGCCGACGTGTAGCAGCCCAGCGCCAGCACGGCGAACAGCTTGAAGGGCAGCACCAGACCGAAGCGCGGCAGGCCCAGCACCACCGCGAAGAACAGCAGGGTCAGCGGGGTGTTGCGCAGCACCGTCACCCACACCGTGCCGAAGACCCGCAGCGAACCGACCGGCGCGACGCGGAAGGCCGCCATGAGGAAACCGAGGACCAGCGCGAGCAGCGAGCCGTAGACGGTGAGTTCGACGGTGCCGAGCAGGCCGTCCCCGTAGAGGGACCAGTTGTCGAAGAGAACATTCATCGGTTAGGTCCTAGCTCCTCAGCTCGCCGGGTAGCGGTCGACCGGCGGCGGCTTCGGTGCGGGGACTCCGGACAGGCCCAGAGTCGCGTCATACGCCTTCCGCCAGTCGCCGTTCTTCTCGTCCTTGACGAGCGCGTCGTCGAGCGCGAAGCGCAGCGCGTTGTCCCCCCTGGGGACGCCGATGCCGTACGGCTCCTCGGAGAACGGCTTGCCGACCACCTTCAGCTCGTCGGGCACCTTCGCGGCGTAGCCCAGCAGGATCGCGTCGTCGGTGGTGACCGCGTCGACCTGGAAGGTCAGCAGGTTGTCCACGCACACCGAGTACGTGTCATAGGTGACCAGATCGGCCTTGGGGTAGTCGGCCTGGATGCGCTGGGCCGGGGTCGAGCCCGCCGCCGAACAGACGCGCTTGCCGGCCAGGTCCTGCGGCCCCTTGATGTCGTCCTCGTCGGAGCGCACCAGCAGCCCCTGGCCTGCCAGGTAGTACGGGCCGGCGAAGCCCACCAGCTTCTTGCGCATGTCGTTGATGGTGTAGGTGCCGACGTAGAGGTCGATCTGGCCGTTCTGCAGGGACGTCTCGCGGTTGGCGGAGGCGATGGTCTTGAACTGGATGGTGCTGGGCGGGAATCCGAGCGCGGCGGACATCATCTTGGCGATCTCGATGTCGAAGCCGGTGTAGAGCCCGGAGGCCGGGTCCCGCTCGCCGAGGTAGGGCTGGTCCTCCTTGGCGCCGACGACGAGATGGCCGCGGCGCTTGGCCTTCTCCCACGTCGGGGAGTCGGGCAGCTGGAAGTTCTTGGCGACCGGGTACTGGGGCAGTTCGCTGCCCTCGGGGCCCTTGACCGGCGGACTGCCGTCCTTGCCGCAGCCGGCGGCCGCCAGCGCGAGCGCGGTGAGCGCGAGGGCCGCGAGGGCGCGGCGCAGGCGCGTGGAGTGAAAGTGCAGCATCGCAGCGCCCCCGTTCAGTGCTTGAGGATCTTGGAGAGGAAGTCCTTGGCCCGGTCGCTCTCCGGCGCGGTGAAGAAGGCCTCGGGGGTGCGGTCCTCGACGATCCGGCCACCGTCCATGAACACGACGCGGTTGGCCGCGGAGCGGGCGAAGCCCATCTCGTGGGTGACGACGACCATCGTCATGCCCTCCCGGGCGAGCTGCTGCATGACCTCCAGCACCTCGTTGATCATTTCCGGGTCGAGGGCCGAGGTCGGCTCGTCGAAGAGCAGTGCCTGCGGGTCCATGGCGAGGGCGCGGGCGATGGCGACGCGCTGCTGCTGACCGCCGGAGAGCTGTGCCGGATACTTGTCGGCCTGCGAGGCGAGTCCCACCCGGTCCAGGAGTTCGCGGGCCCGCTGGGCGGCGTCTTCCTTCTTCTTCTTGCGGACCTTGATCGGCGCCAGCATCACGTTGGCGAGCACGGTCTTGTGCGCGAAGAGGTTGAAGGACTGGAAGACCATGCCGACTTCGGCACGCAGCTGGGCGAGGGCCTTGCCCTCCTCCGGCAGCGGTTTGCCGTCCAGGGTGATGGTGCCGGACTCGATCGGCTCCAGGCGGTTGATGGCCCGGCAGAGGGTGGACTTCCCGGACCCGGAGGGCCCGATGACCACCACCACCTCCCCGCGGCCGACGGTGAGGTCGATGTCCTGGAGGACATGCAGTTTCCCGTAGTGCTTGTTGACCCCGCGCAGTTCAATCAGCGCATCACCGGCCATATGCAGACCTGCCCACTCTCATCCGTACAGCGGAGAGCCCGCAACATACCGGCCGGAATGGGGCGTCTCCCTGCTGACACGCACATATGCGCAGATGCGGGCCGATAAACCAGGGCTACGGATGAACTTCCGGCGGCACGGTGGACGACCGGACGCACGGGCGGGAGCGGTGCGGGAGCCGAGCGCCGGTCAGCTCTCCGCGACCTCGGCATACAGCTGGGACAGCTCGGGCACCCCGACATCGGCCCACTCATGGCCCGCCCCGACCACATCGATCTCCCGCCCCGACTGCAGGCGGACCACCGGCTGCCCGTCCGGCCACATCTGCCAGACCGCCCCGCGCACCGTACGCACCAGGACGGTGCCGAGGTAGAGGCCCGCGTCATTGCCCAGCCACGGCACCACCTCCGGATCGTCGCGCCACACCGGCTGCAGCTGGTCCAGCGCCTCCAACGACCGTACGGAGTCGTCCAGTTCCACACCCGCCGCGGCCGCCTGGGCCCGCAGCAGCTCGCACTCGGACAGCAGCTCGATGACGCTGCCGGGGTCGGCCCGCACCGACTCCGCGAGCGGCACGGATCGGTGGGCGTTCCGGCTCTTGCGCCACTTGTCCAGGAAAGACATGTTCATGGTGTGCAGGGTCCCATCCGTCCCGGGGCCCCGGCCACAGGCGCGCGGCACGCCGGGGTGCTGTCCGGCGCTGATCGACCGGACCGGACGTAGGCCCGTTCGTCACCTTGACGCCCCCTGCCGGCCTCCCTACTTTCATGGCGCTCGGATCGGATCTGCTGGATCCGCAGGAGCCCCCACCTCCCTCGCCGGAACGGCCGGATCGCACTACAGCACCTGCCCGTTGACGTCATCTGGAGGGACCGGACACATGCGCGCACGACTATGGGGCACCGCCCTGACGCTGCTGCTCGCGGCGACCGCACTGCCCGCCGCGACCGCCGTCGCCGCGACACCCGGAACGGCACCCCGAGGAGCACCCACCACGCCGGCACACCCGCACGGCCCGTCGTCCCTGGCGGGGCACTTCGACAACACCGCCGTCAGTGACAACTCCGCCTCCGGCGCCGCCGACTTCGACGGGGCGGGCAACTCGCTGTCCGCACAGGACCTGACGGCCGCCGGCTGGACCCCCGGCAACGGCGTCACCCTTGACGGGGCGCGGCTGGACTGGCCGCGCGCGGCGGCGGGCGGCACGCCCGACAACGTGGTGGCGGACGGACAGCGGGTGACGGTGCGCGGCCGGGGTGACGCGCTCACCTTCCTGGTGGCCGGCACCGGCGCGGACGGCGCACCCGTCTCCGGTACCGGAACGGTCCGCTACCGCGACGGCTCGCACAGCCGCTACGAACTCGACGCCCCCGACTGGCGGTCGGGTCCGCTGAGCACCAAGGCCGTGGCGCTGCCGCACATCAACACGGCGGGCGGCCCGACGGCCGGACCGGCGCGGCTGTACGCGGTGACCGTGCCGCTGCGCTCGGGGCGGGCGGTGGCATCGGTGGCACTGCCCGCCCGGCACGGCACCGCCGCCCTGCATGTGTTCGCCGTATCGGTGAAGGACAACGGCCGTGGCAGAAGCGGCAGTTGGGCGGCGAGCACGGCGGGCTACCGGGCGGTCGGGCCGTGGACGGACCGTACGCTGCGGCTCGTCGTGCACTCCGGCGCCGGCGGGCCGCGGGCCCGGATACGGCTGGCGAACACCTTCGCCGCGACGCCGGTGGACATCGGGGCGGCCAGCATCGCCATACAGGGCGCGGGCGCCGCGGCGGACGGCACGCCGGTGCCGCTGGCCTTCGACCGGGGGTGGGCGGGCACCCGAATACCGGCGGGCGCCGAGGCGTTCAGCGACCCGGTGGACCTCACGGTGCCGGCCGACACCAATCTGCTGGTGAGCATCCATCTGCCCGGCACGGTCACCGCCGCCCCCGTCCACCAGGAGGCGGCCCAGCGCTCGTATGTGAGCGCGTCCGGCAGCGGGGACCGTACGGGCGACAGCGGGGGCGCGGCCTACCCGGAGACGATGACGATCTGGCCGTTCCTGACGGGCGTTGACGTCGAGGGCGGGCCGGGGTCGGTCGTGGCGCTGGGCGATTCGATCACCGACGGGGTGAAGTCCACGAGCGGCGCGAACCGCCGCTGGCCCGATGTGCTCGCCCGCCGCTTCCAGACGCAGCACCGGCTCCCCCGGTACGGCGTCATCAATCACGGCATCTCGGCGAACCGCATCGTCACCGATCGCTACCAGGGCGACGGGGTCAGCACGGACACCGGCGGGGTCAGCGCCCAGCACCGGCTGGAGCGGGATGTGCTGGCGCAGCCCTCGGCGCGGACGGTGGTGGTGTTCGAGGGCATCAACGACGTGCGCTGGGGTACTTCGGCGGACGAGGTCATCGCCGGGCTGCGGGCCCTCGCCCACCGCGCCCACGAGCGCGGGCTACGGGTCGTGGTGGCCACCATCGCCCCCTGCGAGGGCTACGGCGACTGCACCGCGGACGTCGACGCCCGCCGGCAGGCGGTGAACGCCTTCATCCGCGACAACGGCGGCGCCTTCGACGCGACGCTGGACTTCGACGCGGTGGTACGCGATCCGCAACGGCCGCAGCGGATGCTGCCCGCCTACGACAGCGGCGACCATCTCCACCCCGGCGACGCGGGCCTCAAGGCTCTCGCGGACTCGGTGGACCTGCGCAGCCTGGTGCCGGGCCGGGACTGAAGCGGGGACGGGGCCTGGGCTCGCGGTCGGGGCCTGGGCCCGCGGCGGGGGCAGGAGACCCGCCCGGCGGCCGGGTACCCGCCCGGAATCCGAGAACCCGGGCGGAACCTGAGACCGGGCCGCTCCGAAGGACGCCCCCACGTCCTTCGGATGTCGGCCCGAGGTCCCCGGACGCCGCCCCGAGGTCCTCAGCCGGCCCCCGACCGGCGCGTCAGACGTCCAGGTCCACCACGACCGGCGCATGGTCGGAGGCGCCCTTGCCCTTGCGCTCCTCGCGGTCGACATAGGCGTCCGACACGGCCTTGGCGAACGGTTCGTTGCCGTAGACCAGGTCGATGCGCATCCCGCGGTTCTTGGGGAAGGCGAGCTGGCGGTAGTCCCAGTAGGTGTAGGGGTGGTCGTACTTCAGGGGGCGGGGGACGACGTCCGTCAGGCCGGCGTCGCGCAGCGCCGCCAGCGCCGCACGCTCGGCGGGGGTGACATGGGTGGCGCCCTCGAAGGCGGCCGGGTCCCAGACGTCCTCGTCGGTGGGCGCGACGTTGTAGTCGCCGAGGACGGCGAAGGGGCGCGCACCCTTCGCGTCCTCGGCCACCGCCGCCTTCAGTGCCTCGAACCAGCCGAGCTTGTAGGCGTAGTGCGCATGGTCGACCTCGCGGCCGTTGGGGACGTACACCGACCAGACGCGGGCCGCGCCACAGGTCGCGGAGAGGGCGCGCGGCTCCTGCACTCCGTCGTACTCCGGCCCGCCGGGCAGGCCCGCCACGACGTCCTCCAGGCCCACCTTGGACAGCAGGGCGACGCCGTTCCACCTGCCGTTGGCGTTGACGGCGGCTTCATAGCCCAGCTCCCGCAGCTCGTCGTGCGGGAACTGCTCGGCCGAGCACTTGGTCTCCTGGATGCACAGCACGTCGGTGCCGGTGCTCTCCAGCCAGGCCAGCAGCCTCGGGAGGCGGGCGGTGATCGAGTTGACGTTCCAGGTCGCGATGCGCATGTCCGTAAACCTACAGCGAGGCACTGACAGTCAGCCGAGGACGGTCCTCGCCCCCGGCGTGAGGCGGCTGTGACCGGCTCCGCCCAGGCTTTCGATCATGGTGTCGTAGATCGGCCGGGCGTGGTCCTGGAGCAGGCTGTCGTGGATGTCGATGGCCTGCTCCGGCGCGACCGCACGCACATAGTCGATGATCTCGGCGACCTTGTTCCACGGCGCGTGGACCGGCAGCAGCAGGGTCTCGACACTGCGGCCCTCCGGGACGGTGAGCGCGTCGCCGGGGTGGAACACCGCCCCGCCGTCGATCAGGTAGCCGACGTTGGTGACGCGCGGGATGTCGGGATGGATGACGGCGTGCAGCTGGCCGTGCACCTCGACGTCGAAGCCGGCCGCGGTGAAGGTGTCCCCCTCGCCGACGGTGTGCACCCGGCCGGGGAAGGCCGCGGAGAGCTGGTCGGCGACGCTCGCCAGGGTCCAGATCTCGGCACCCCGATGGGCCTCCATGCCCGCCCGCAGCCGGTCCTCGTTGAAGTGGTCCATGTGCTCATGGGTGACCAGGATCGCGTCCGCGCCGACCGCCGCGTCCTCCTCGCTGAAGACACCGGGATCGATGACAAGCGTCTGCCCGTCCTTTTCGAGCCGGACGCAGGCATGGGTCTTCTTCGTGAGTTCCATGCCTGCCATCTTGCCGCGCCGCGCGCCGCGAGGCGGCCCGCAGCCGGGTGTTCCTGGCACCGGGCAACGGGGGCGACGGCGGCCGGGGCCGGGCCTCAGCCCTCTGGCGTCGTCTCTTCCCTTATCACCCGCTGGGCGACCGCGAAGGCGGAGTTCGCCGCCGGAACACCGCAGTACACCGCGGTGTGCAGCAGGATTTCCTTGATCTCCGTCGGGGTGAGGCCGTTGCGCAGCGCGGCGCGGGTGTGTATCGCCAGCTCGTCGTGGTGGTTCTGGGCGACCAGCGCGGTGAGCGTGATGATGCTGCGGGTGCGGCGGTCCAGACCGGGACGGGTCCAGGTCTCGCCCCAGGCGTAGCGGGTGATGAAGTCCTGGAAGTCACCGGTGAAGTCGTCGGCCGCGGCCTCGGCCCGGTCGACATGGGCGTCGCCGAGCACCTCGCGACGGACCTTGATGCCCGCCTCATACGTGCCACCACGCTCCTGCGCCGGCTGGGCGAGACCGGACTCTATGGCGGCGGGCGCCATCTGCGGGGGCGGCGGGGGCGCGATCTGCGGCTTGGGAGCGGCGGCGCCGATCGCGTTCTGCCCGGCGGCGGACGGCTTGTCGTGCCAGGCGGTGGTGAAGTGCCGGATGAGGAGCTCGGTGACGGCCGCGGGCTGCTCGACGGGCGCCAGGTGCGAGGTGCCCGGCACCAGCGCGAGGCTCGCGTCCGGTATCCCGGCGACCAGGGTGCGGGCGTCCGTGGTCGGGGTGACCTGGTCCTCGGAACCGACGACGACGAGCGTGGGCACGCCGACCCGGCCGAGGGAGGACCGTACGTCGTAGGAGGCGAGCGCCTCGCAGGCGGCGATGTAGCAGCCGGGGTCGGTGGTGCGCACCATCTGCACGGCCCACTCGACTATGGCGGGCTGAGCGCCGGCGAAACCGGACGTGAACCAGTGCTCGGGCGCGGTCCTGGCGATCGGGTCGAGCCCGTTCGTACGGATCACCACACCGCGCTGCCGCCAGGCGTCGGCGGTGCCGTAGCGGGGCGAGGAGGACACCAGCGCCAGGGAGGTGACCCGGTGCGGGCGGGTGAGCGCCAGCTGCGTGCCGATGGCCCCGCCGATGGAACATCCGGCGTAACCGAAGCGCTCCACACCCAGCCCGTCGAGGGTGGCGACCAGCCGGTCGGCCAGCTCCGCGACGGAGGGTGCCGGGTGCGCCGGAGAGCCGCCGTGACCGGGCAGGTCGAAACGGATGACGCGCCAGTGACGCGTCAGCTCGGGGATCTGCCGGTCCCACATGTGCCAGGTGGTACCGAGCGAGGCGCCCAGTACGAGTACGGGGGCGTCGTCGGGGCCGTCGATCCGGTGTTGCAGGGTCTTCTCGCTCACCCGGCCACGCTACCGACACGCGCGCGCAGTCCTGACACCCGGGTCAGGAAGATGACGGGAACGAGACCGGAACGATGCGAAGGACGAGAGGTGCCGGCCCGTCCGAGAAGCCGGACGGCTCAGAACTTGACGGTCGACACCACATGAACCACCGGATGCCCCGGTTCGTCGTAGCTGACCATGATGCGCTGGGAGGGGCCCGGCGGCTTGGTGGTGTGGGTGGTGCCGGCCCAGGGCGCATCGACGGTGAAGTCCCAGCCGACCTTCGCGGCCTGCTCGGGCGAGATGGTGGTCCGGCCCTTCTTGAGGGCGGCGGTGCTGGTGCCGACGGCCGCGAGGTAGCGGTCCAGACCCTCGCCGTTGGTCCGGAACTGGACGAAGAGGGAGCTGGTCTGCCAGGAGTTGGTCTCGTAGTAGTAGACCGGGGTGGAGCCCTTGGGGACCGGGACGTTGTAGACCCGTTGCTGGACCTTGGAGGGGAAGGAGTTGGTCAGGCCGGTGGCGGCGGCCTCCTGCTCCTTGCTCGCGCCGCCCTCACGGCTCTGTTCGGCGGAGATGACGATGTAGCCGGCCGGGATCGCGATCAGCAGGAAGATGATCAGCGCGCTCAGCCAGGGGCGGCGGCGCTTGACGCGGGGCTGTACGACGGGCTGGTGGTCGTCGGTCATGTGCGGGTCCGGTTCGGTCATCGGCGGCCGGACCGTTCGTAGCGTTCGTAGCGCTCCACGCGGCGGCGGTTGGCGCGGCGGAAGCGGCGGGCCACCAGGCGGGCGAGGTCGGCCGCGCCGACCATGCCGGCCTCGGGGCCGAGCTGGGCCTTGGCGATCCGGGCCTCGGGGCGGTAGCCGCGGCCGGTGAGGTTGCGCCGGAAGGCGTCCCTGGCCGGGCCGATCAGCAGGTCGTCGGCGGCGCTGACGCCGCCGCCGATGACGAAGCAGGACGGGTCGAGGGCGGCGGCGAGGTTGGCGATGCCGACGCCGAGCCACTGGCCGATGTCCTGGAGGAGTTCGACGCACATGGCGTCGCCCTCCCGGGCCAGTTCGGTGATGAGGGGGCCGGTGATGTCGCCGATGCGGCCGCCGACCCGGTCGATGATGTTGTACGCGACCGGGGAGTCGGCGGCGGCCAGTTCGCGGGCCTCGCGCACCAGGGCGTTGCCGGAGCTGTACTGCTCCCAGCAGCCGCGGTTGCCGCACGGGCAGCGGTGGCCGCCGGGGACGACCTGCATATGGCCGAATTCGCCCGCGACGCCGTACTTGCCGCGCTTGACCGCGCCGTCCTCCAGGATGGCGCCGCCGATCCCCGTACCGAGCGTGATCATGACGAGGTGGTCCTCGCCGCTGCCGGCGCCGAACCGCCATTCCGCCCAGGCGGCGGTGTTGGCGTCGTTGTCGACCATGACCGGCACCGCGAGACGGCCGGCGAGGCGGTCACGGAGGGGTTCGTTGCGCCAGTTCAGGTGGGGGGCGAAGAGCACCTTGCTGCGGTCGGCGTCGACCCAGCCGGCCGCGCCGATGCCGACGGCGTGCACGTCGTGCCGGTCCGAGAGGTCCAGCACCAGTTCGGTGATGGTGTCCTCGACGACCTTGGGGCTCTTGGACTTGTCCGGCGTCTCGGTGCGGACCTTCTCCAGGATGTTCCCGTCGGCGTCGACGACGCCCGCCATGACCTTGGTGCCGCCGATGTCGATGCCGACGGTGGGCACCCGGGGCGCGGTCAGGTGGGAGCGCCGCTCGCGGGTGCCGACCGTGCGCAGCACGGTGGCTCTGGCGGATCCCCGGTGCACCCGTTCCCGGTACGTGCTCATCGACCCACCTCTTCGCCAATGGGGCCCATCCGGCCTCGGCGGCTGCGTGCTCGCAAGAGTCGTCTCGTCCCTGCGGGTGTCGGGAGGCCGGGGGCCTCGGCGTGCATGGTTCGGTGCGATTGTGCATCACCGGCACCGTCCGGCGCACCGCGACGAGGAGCGGTGCGCCCTGCGGACGGGCGCCGGGACCGGCCGGGATCAGTCCGTCCGGTGGCCGCCGGGGAACTCCGGGGTCGCCGAACGGGCCAGCTCGTGACTGAGCTGTTCCAGCTCGCTGCCGCCCGCCATCTGGCGGGTCAGCTCATCCAGCGTGATCTCCGACTTGGCGTGGCTGCCGGCCATCGCGCCGCGCTTGAGGAGCACGAAGCGGTCGCCGACCAGGTACGCGTGGTGCGGATTGTGGGTGATCAAGACCACGCCGAGGCCGGCGTCCCGGGCGGCCGCGACGTACTTGAGGACGACGCCGGACTGTTTGACGCCGAGCGCCGCCGTCGGCTCGTCCAGGACGAGGACCTTGGCGCCGAAGTAGACGGCGCGGGCGATGGCGACGCACTGCCGTTCGCCGCCCGAAAGGGTGCCGATGGGCTGGTCGACGTCGCGCAGGTCGATGCCCATCCGCAGCAGCTCGCTGCGGGTGGTCTCGCGCATGGTGCGCACGTCGAGGCGCCGGAAGGGGCCCACTCCGGTGGTCGGCTCGGAGCCGAGGAAGAAGTTCCGCCACACCGGCATCAGGGGGACGACGGCCAGGTCCTGGTAGACGGTGGCGATACCGCGGTCCAGGGCGTCGCGGGGCGAGGCGAGCCGGGTCTCCTCGCCGTCGATGGTGAAGGAGCCCGCGTCGTGCTGGTGCAGCCCTGCGATGATCTTGATGAGGGTGGACTTGCCCGCACCGTTGTCGCCCAGCACGCAGGAGATCTCGCCGGCGTGCACCTCCAGCGAGACGCCTTCCAGCGCCTTGATGTTGCCGTAGAACTTGCTGATGTCGCTGAGCTCGACCAGGGCGTTGTGGTCGGGCGCCGCGCTCTTGACGATCGAGGCGGTCATGCTTTCTCCTCCGCGCGCTTGCGGACCCATGCGTTCAGGAGTGTGGCGAGCAGCAGCATCGCGCCGAGGAAGAACTTGTACCAGTCCGGATTCCACTGCGCGTAGACGATGCCCTTGCTGGTCATGCCGAAGATGAAGGCACCGACGGCGGCACCGATCGCCGAGCCGAAGCCGCCGGTCATCAGGCAGCCGCCGACCGCCGCCGCGATGATGTAGAGGAACTCGTTGCCGACGCCGTCGCCGGACTGGATCGCGTCGTACGAGAAGAGCAGGTGCTGGCCGGAGATCCAGGCGGCGAAGGCGACGCCCATGTAGAGGCCGATCTTCGTCTTGGTGACCGGGACACCGACCGCCCGCGCGGCGTCCGCGTTGCCGCCCACCGCGAAGATCCAGTTGCCGACGCGGGTGCGCAGCAGGATCCAGGTGGCGACCGCGACGAGCAGGATCCACCACAGGATCGTGATCTGTATGTCGACGTTGCCGAGGGTGAGGTGCGAGGCGAACAGCACCCGGGCCGAGTCGAAACCCTCCATGTCGGCGATGGTCTTCGTGGAGACGGTGCCGCTGATCAGCTTGGTGAAGCCGAGGTTGAGGCCGGTCAGCATGAAGAACGTGCCGAGCGTGATGATGAAGCTCGGGAGCTTCGTACGGGTCAGCAGGAAGCCGTTGAAGACGCCGATGGCGAGGGTGACCAGCAAGGACACCCCGACGCCCACCCAGGTGTTGGCCGTCATCTGGTAGCTGAACATCGACGAGATCAGCGCCGAGCTGACGACCATGACACCGGCCGACAGGTCGAACTCGCCGCCGATCATCAGCAGTGCCACCGGCACCGCCATGATGCCGATCGTCGACGACGCGTAGAGCACCGTGGACAGGCTGGTGGCCCGCAGGAAGGGTTCGGCGGCGACCGAGAAGAAGAGGAAGACGGCGATGGCGCCGACGACGGAGCCCAGCTCGGGGCGGCCCATCAGGCGGCGGGCGAGCGAGCGGTGCAGCAGCCGGTCGTCACCGCCGCTCTTGGCGGGCGGGCCGGCGGGCGTCACCGGTGGCGCGTCGGTGCCGCTCATCGGGTGCCCCGCTTCGTGTACTCCTGCAGCGCCGCGGCGTCCTTCTTGGTGATCACCTGAGGGCCGGTGAGCACCGGCTTGCCGCCGCCGAGGACGTCGGAGTTGTACTTGTAGAGCCACAGCAGGTCGACGGCCTCGTAGCCCTGGAGATAGGGCTGCTGGTCGACAGCGAAGCCGAGGGAGTCGTCCTTGAGCCCGGCGGCGACCTGGGCGTTCAGGTCGAAGGTGTCGATCTCGGCCTTGCTGCCGGCCTGCTGCTTGGCCTTGACGGCGGTGGCGGCGAAGGGCGCGCCGAGCGTGATGACGGAGTCGATGCCGCCGTCCGCCTGGAGCTTGGACTCGATCGAGGACTGCACATCGGGCATGTTGGTGCCCTCGACGTACAGCTTCTGCAGATCGCCCTTGAAGGTCTTCTTCGCGCCGTCGCAGCGCTGTTCGTGCCCGACGTTGCCCTGTTCGTGCAGGACGCAGAGGGCCCTCTTCTTCCCGCGCTTGTTGAGCTCCTCGCCGACGGCCTCGCCGGCCACCTTCTCGTCCTGGCCGATGTGGCTGAGCGCGCCGAACGCCTTGGACTCCTCGGTGCCGGAGTTGACCGTGATCACCGGGATACCGGCCTTCTCGGCCTTGCTGATGACGTCCTTCATGGCGTCGGGCTTGGCCAGCGTCACGATCAGGCCATCGACCTTCGCGTCGATGTAGGACTGCACGAGCTGGGCCTGCCGGGAGGCTTCCTTGTCGTTCGCGTAGACGAACTTGATGTTGTCCTTGGCCGCTGCCTGCTTGGCACCGTTCTGCACGATGTCCCAGAAGCTGTCACCGGCTCCCGAGTGGGTGACCATCGCGATCGTCCACCTGGGGGTGTTCACGGCTGCCTTGCCGCCGGCCGCCTGGGCGGCGGCCTCGTCCTCGGCGCGTTTGCCACCGGTGCTGCTGCATCCCGCCAGGGCGACGCCGAGCGCCGCTGCCAGCACGGCGCTCACGAGGCGTCCCCTACTCCGAACCCTTGCCACGAGGACTTGCCCTTCCCGCTGATGTCGCTGTGTCGGCTGTTGCTGTCTCTGTGCCGGCCTCGCAGGCCCTGTCGGCCGTGCCGGCTGCGTCGACCGTCCCGGCGGTGCCTGCGCGGTGTCGCGCAGCGGTGCCGGTGGGCCGGATCCAACCGCCCAAGTATCCGTTACCGGTGATCTGTACCGGTTCATGGGGTCCCGTGCCGTACGCACGCCGATCATCGCGGACCGCCTTCTCTCCACCGGCCGCCGAATGCGGCTGGAGGAGTTCTAACGGCGCGCGCCGAGCCACGTCAATGGTTTGTCAGAACATTCTGACCCGGAGGCGCCGCATCGCCGGAACGCATGCGGACAGGGCGGACCAAACCTCCCCGCCGGATCCCCACCGGGCCCCCGCCAGGCCCCGGCGAGCGGCGCTCACGGGCGGACGAGCAGCTGGAATTCGAAGGCGTAGCGCGACGCGCGGTAGACGTGCGAGCCGAACTCGACCGCGCGGCCGGTGTCGTCGAAGGTGGTGCGCTGCATCGTGAGCAGCGGAGCGCCTTCGGGCTCGTCGAGCCGCTCACCCTCCTCGACGGTCGCGGCGCGGGCGCCGACGGCCTGGCGGGCGCTGTGCAGGGTGATGCCGGCCGACCGCATCATGCGGTACAGCCCGGTCTCCTCCAGCTCGGCCGTCTCCAGCTTGAGCAGCCCGACCGGGAGGTGGTTACGCAGATGTGCGACGGGTTCGCCGTGGGTGAGCCGCAGCCGTTCGACGAGCGCGACCTCGGCCCCCTGGGCGATGCCCAGCGCGGCGGCGATCTCGGCGTCTGCCTCGGTGGTGGTGTTGAGCAGCACCCGGGTCGCGGGCTTCTGCCCGGCCGCCTCCAGGTCGTCGTAGAGACTGCTCAGCTCCAGCGGGCGCTTGACCTGGCTGTGCACCACCTGGGTGCCGATGCCCCGGCGGCGCACCAGCAGACCCTTGTCGACCAGCGACTGGATCGCCTGCCGGACCGTCGGCCGGGACAGACCGAGCCGCCCGGCGAGCTCGATCTCGTTGCCGAGCAGGCTGCCGGGAGCCAGCTTGCCGTTCTCGATCGCGGCTTCCAGCTGCTGGGACAGCTGGAAGTACAGCGGGACCGGACTGCTCCGGTCCACGCTGAACTGGACGGGGCTCTCGGCGCCCGTGACGTGTGATTCGCGTTTCCCCACGCTCGCGAGCGTATCCGCCCGCGCAGATGACGGGAAGTCCAGAGGTCACATTGTCCGGACAATGAGGGTCGGGCGGCCGCGCATCACCGGGGACGGGGGCTCCGGCGGCACTCGCGGGCGGCGGGCGGCGGGTGGCTCCCAGGCTGCGGTGAGCTGCCGTGGGTCCCCGGCAGCGGCATCGGCATCGGCATCGGCAGCGGCAGCGCGGACACGGTGGACACGCCCCGTCCCGGGGCGGTAGATGCACCAGGGCGCCTCCTGAAGGCACCATCGGCACCGGCCCTTCTCCTTTCTTTCCCCTCCCCCTCACCACTCGGAGTCGTCGATGTCCGTCCGCCGTGTCGTTCCCGACATTCAGTCCGATGCCCTGGAGGAGAGCCGGGAGTTCTACGGCCTGCTCGGGCTGGAACAGGTCATGCACCAAGGCTGGGTGATGACACTCGCCTCGCCGACCAACCCCACCGCACAGCTCACCTTCATGACGCGTGACGCGACCGCACCGGTCGTACCCGACATGAGCATCGAGGTGGAGGACGTGGATGCGGCCTACGCGGCCGTGCTCGCCGGCGGCGCGCAGATCGTGCGTGAGCTGCGGGAGGAGGAGTGGGGCGTACGCCGCTTCTTCGTCAGGGACCCGAACGGGCGGGTGGTCAACGTCCTGAGCCACGCGGGGGAGCGGGGCGAGGAGGGGAGCGGGGAAAGGAGCGAGGCAGGGCAGGATTCCGGAGGCCGATGACACCGGTCCGGGCGCAGCGGTCCCGTTCCGGCAGTTCACCCCCTTGCCGGCGCGTCAGTTCCTGCGCAGGAAGCGCCCTCCCCACAGGGGTCCCGGCTGAGGCGGCCTCCAGGACGCGCCTGCCGCCTACTTCATCCAGGCGTCCTCGTACTTCTGGTACGTGCCGTCGTGGGTGGAGAGGTGTACCCACTGGTCCACGTACGCCTTGAACTCGTCGTCGCCGCGGGGCAGGGCGTAGGCCTTCTCGGAGAAGGAGAAGGGCTTGTCCGGGTGGACGGAGCAGAGTTCGGGGTGGATCTTGGCCTGGTAGCGGGTCTCGCTGGCGTCGGTCATCATCACGTCCGCGCGGCCCGCGATGATCTCGTCGAAGATCGTGGTGTTGTCCGGGTGGACCTTGATGGGTGCCTGCTTGATGTGCGCGCGGGCGAACTCCTCGTTGGTGCCGCCGGGGTTCACGATGACGTGCGTCCCGGGCCGGTCGATCTGCTTCAGCGTCTGGTACTTGTCCTTGTCCGTGCAGCGCACGATGGGCGTCTTGCCGTCGGTGCGGGTGGGTTCGCTGAAGTAGACGGCGCGAGCGCGCGGGAGGGTGACGGAGACACCGCCCATCCCGATGTCGCAGCGGCCGCCGGCAAGGTCGTCGACAAGCTTGGCCCAGGTCGTGGCGACGTAACGGGGCTTGGCGTCCAGGCTCTTGGCGAGGTCCTGGGCCATCTCGATGTCCACACCGCTGTATGTGCCGGTCTTCGGGTCGAGGTGGCTGAAGGGGCGGTAGTCACCGGTGGTGCAGACGCGGAGCACACCTCGGCGCGGAATGGCGTCCAGGAGGGTGGACGGATGCCGGGTGCCGCTCGCGGTGGAAGACGCGGTGGTGGTCGCCGTCGGTCCCGCGGCAACTGCGGGTGCGGCCCCCGGAGTCGGCGCCGGTGTGCGCGAGGCCGCAGGGGCGGCGGCGGTGACGGCGAGCAGGCAGGTGAGGGCGGACAGCGTGGCGGCACGCTTCATGGTGACTCCTGTACGCGGCGGAACGACTGGACGCGGTGGGGGCGCGGTCCAAGGACGGTATCTCCCACGCGGTCAGCCGCCGCCGGTCGTTGGTGGACGGCCCGAGGACGTCGGCCCGGCATTTGCAGCCTTGTGCCTCGGCCGGAGCGAACGGTACGCCGTACACGGCACGGCACGGCACCGCCCACCACGACACGACCGGTGCGCCCCGCTCGACCGGCACAGCGCAGAGGCACAGCACACAGGGCACGCAGCAAGCCCAGCGGCCACTGGCATGATCACGTGATCGAAGCGCTCAGGGTGGCAGAGCCGGCGGCCCAGGTGAAGCCCATGACCGGTAGATGGGACGGCCGGAGCGGCCCTAGCTCAGGGCCTTCCGGCCGGATCAGGCCGGGCTCACGGGCCCTGATCCGCATCTGACCCGCACCTCATCCGCGCCCGATCCGCACCCCATCCGCGCCTGATCCGAACGAGCCACCCCGGCTGCCGGGGCAGCCCCTCAGTCGTCGTACGGGTCCACCGTGCCGCCGGCGACCAAGCGGCCGGGGGCGGCATCGGCGAGGCGGGCGAGGAGGTCGGCGGCGCGCTTCGCGACGGTGTCGCGGTCGCCCTCCGAGAGGGCCGAGCCCATGCCGACCGCGACCGCGCCGGCCGCGATCCACTCCGGCGCGCTCTCGACCGTCACCCCGCCCGTCGGCACCAGCGGCGCCTGGGGCAGCGCGGCACGGACGTCCTTGAGCCAGGAGGGGTGGTGCCCGGAGGCGGGGAAGAGCTTGAGCGCGTCCGCGCCGAGCTCCAGGGCGCGGACCATCTCGCTCGGCGTCGACACCCCGGGGAAGACGGGGATGCCGTAGCGGTGGCCGGTGCGGATCACCTCGGCGTCCAGGCTCGGCGAGACCAGGAAACGGGCGCCGGCGTCGACCGCCATCCGGGCCGATACGGCGTCAAGGACCGTGCCCGCGCCGATGACCGCGTCATCGCCCAGCTCACGGGTGAGGGTGGTGACCGCCTCCAGCGCGAACGGGGTGGTCAGGGATATCTCCAGGCTGGTGACACCCGCCGACAGCAGGGTGTCGGCGGTGGCGCTGGCCTCGTCATAGGTCTTGCTGCGGACGATGGCGAATACGCGCTGCGCCAGTGCGGCCCGGGTGATCTCCCAGCGATACACGGCAGTTCGCCGTCCTTCCTTGTTTCACGCCACATGCCGCCCCGCCGCGAACCACGGGGGATACGGCACTTCCCGGGCACATCGCGACAGAGGTCCACCACTTGGTCTCTTTGCCGCCGATGCCCGCCCACTCCTCGTTTCTACCGAAACGCTACCGGGACCCACTGACAATGCTCCCGCGGGGGTAGCACGAGGCTGAGAAAGCGGACGGGGCGGGAGGCGCTCGGCTCGCGCCCGGCCCATTGCCCGACCCGCCCCTGGCCCCGCGCCCGGCACCCTCCCTGGGCGCATTGCGGGGCACTGAGCATCGAGCCCTCGGGACGTCGGGGCCTCGGGCCTCGGGCCTCGGGCCTCGGGCTCGTGCCTCGGGCCTCGGGCCTCGGGGCAGCACAACGGCGGCCGGGGTGCCTGTGCACCCCGGCCGCCGCGTCTCTTGCCTGCCACTGCTGCCGGTACTGCCTGTGCTGCCGCTCGGGTCGGGCGGCGGCATTCGGGTCGCTCGGGTCGAGCGGATCACTCGGGTCGCTCGGGTCGAGCGCGTCCGATGCCGCCGGAGACGCCCATGCCGCCGAACGCACCGCCACTACGGAACGAAGCGTCGGCTCGGATCGCCCTTGCCGTCGCGCATCGACCTTGTCGGCCGTGCCGAACTAGTCGCCTCGTACCGAAGCGAGCGCCGCCCCGTGCCGAAGCTACCGACTCTTTTCCGAGTTAACGGATGGTTCCCGAGTCACCAGCGCGTGCCCGAGTCAGCGGCTCGCTCGGACGTCAGCAGCTGCGGTCGACGAGGTCGAAGGACTTGTAGTGGTCGGCGGTGTAGTAGTCCTCGTCCGCCTTCTTGCCGGCCACAATGCGTCGGGCACCGCGGTCGGGCGAGCCCGGCGTCACCACGGTGAACTCGTGGTAATAGCCGGAGCTCTGGGACGGGAGGACGCCCTCGCGGTTGTCGAAGACGGTCCCGTCCTGCGGGTACGGGTAGGGCCCGCCCTTCTTGATCAGGTCCAGGGTGTCGTGGGCCTGGGAGGGCAGCTTGGAGTAGCAGATGTCGCCGACGGCGTTCACCTGCAGAGCCGTGGCGCGAGCCGTCGTGCCCGGCGCGGTCCTGACGTGCGCCGTCGTGACCTGCGCGGTGGACGCGTGTGTCGTGGCTACTGCGGGCGTGGCCGCGACCGCGGTCCCGCCGACGAGAAGGGCCGATGCGAGGGCGCCCGCGGCGCCGATCCTGGTGATCCGTGGGGGGATTCTCATGCCCCCCAGGATGACGCGCGTAGACATGGCCCTGTCAATCCCAAGGAGCCTAAGTTTCCCGGGAGTTCACAGGAGGCACTCCAATGGCCGCACCGCGATCCGCCCGCCACCGGCCCCTGAACCCGGGCCACCGGGCCGGTAGGGCCTCCCGGTCGGGCGTTCCGGATTTTGCCTGAGAGGCAAATCTTTTGCCCGAGGGGCGAGAGGTCGCTATACCGGGACCATGACCGAGCCTCCCGACGAGCCCCCCGGCGACCGTCCCGACCTGCTGTCCGACGGACCTGTTGATGCCTCGTTCGATGCCCCGTCCGAGGAGCTGTCCACCGTCGCACCCCGGCTGCGCGACCTGCGGCGGCGCAGCGGGCTGACGCTGGAGACCGCGGCCCGGCGGGTCGGCCTCTCCCCGGCGCACCTCTCCCGGCTGGAAACCAACCGCAGGCAGCCGTCGCTGCCGATGCTGCTGGCGCTGGCCCGTACCTACGGCACCACGGTATCCGACCTGCTCGGTGAGACGGCGCCCGAGCGGGACCCGATCCTGCGGGCCGGGCGTACGGAGCCGTCGGAGGCGGGCGGCTGGACGTACTGGACCGTGGGCGGCGCCGGGCGGGCGATGCAGGCACTGCGACTGCATGTGCCGCAGCGCGCGCAGGGGGACCTGGTGCGGGTGCATCCGGGCGAGGAGTGGCTGTACGTCCTCAAGGGGCGGCTGCGGCTGACGCTCGGGGAGGCGGTGCATGTGCTGGACCCGGGGGACGCGGCGCACTTCGACTCGCTGACCCCGCACCGTATCGCCGCCGCCACGCGCGGCGGGACGGAGCTGCTGTTCGTCCACACGTTGCTGCAGAGCGGTGCCGCCGAGCTGTGTCTGGGCGCGGACGCCCCGCGCCGCGGTCTGTGATCCCCCTGTGCCGCACCGCTCCTCAGCGAAAGGACCGTACGCCGTGCCCGACCAGCACTCTCCCTCCGTCCCTCCCCCTGGCGCCGCACCGGAGCCACCGCGGCCCGATTCGCGGCTCGATTCCCCGCGCGATGCCCGGCTCGATTCGCGGTCCGGGTCCGGGTCCGCTTCCGGTTCCGCTTCCGGGCCCGCTCCCGGGTCCGTTCCGGAGCGCACGCCCGCCCGGAAGTACGTCGAGAACAAGCCACCCCGCGGGCTGTATGTGCGGGTGTTCATCTATGTCATCGCGACGCATGTCCTGTTGGCGTTCATGAGCCTGCTGGTGGTCATCGCCAAGACCCGCTGAGGACCGGCCGCCCCTCCTCGCCCCCTCCCCTTCCCCCGGGGCCCTTCCCCCGGGGTCCTTCCCCCCGGGGGCCCTTCCCGGGCCCCGCCCCCACCGGTCCCCCACCCGGTCGCCTCAACGTCCATCCATCCGGTGGAAAAGTCCATGGCACCGGCGCCGCCACAGGGTGGAGCCTGCTTGCGCACTGCGCGCCGGATGCGCCGTCCCGGGCACCGCACGCGGTACAACGCATCGCAGTGCACACGCGCACCGCACACGCGCGCTGCGCATGCGCAGCGCCCGCGTACGCACGCGGCGCCACGCTTCGCCGCACCGCAGTCGTCCATGGACCTCGCTGCACCGAGGAAGGACCGAAGGATGCACCGTTCGCGCACCGCGGCGGCCACCGCGCTCGCCGTCGCCCTCGCCGTGATCCCCCTGACGGGCATGGCCGGGCCATCCGGCGGCGCGGCAGCCGCCGGCCAGGGCGGCGCCCGGGACAGACCCGGAGCGCCGCCGCTCTCCCCCACCCCGCAGTCCGTGAGCCCCCGGCACGACCGGGTCACCATCACCCCGTCCGTCACCGTCGTGGCGGGCGCGAAGGCCGACGCGCAGGCGCTGGACCTCGTCGAGAAGTCGCTGAAGGCGGCGGGCGCCGACCGGGTCGTACGGGCCGCGCAGGCGCCGCGCGGCAAGCAGCTGGCCGTCTACGTGGACGGGGCGGGCGCGGCTGCGGCCCTCAAGGGGCTGGGTGCCCAGGGTGCCGACGGGCTGCCGGCCGAGGGCTACGCGCTGGCCGTCGGCGATGGCCGGATCGCGCTGTCCGGCAGGGACGCCACCGGCACGTACTACGCCGCCCAGACGCTGCGTCAGCTGCTGCCGCACCGCGACCGGCCGGGCGCCCGTGTGCCGGGCACCGCCGTACGGGACTGGCCCGCCACCCCGCTGCGCGGTGTCATCGAGGGCTTCTACGGCACCCCGTGGTCACATGAGGCCCGCCTCGACCAGCTCGACTTCTACGCCGAGCACAAGATGAACATCTACGTCTACTCCCCCAAGGACGACGCCTACCTGCGGGAGAAGTGGCGCGACCCCTACCCGGCCGACCAGCTGGCGCAGATCAAGGAGCTGGTGGACCGGGCGCGGGCCCGGCATGTGGAGTTCACCTACGCCCTCTCCCCCGGCCTGTCGGTCTGCTACAGCTCCGAAGCGGACGTGCAGGCGCTGACGGCGAAGTTCCAGACGCTGTGGGACACCGGCGTACGCACCTTCGCGGTGCCGCTGGACGACATCAGCTACACGAAGTGGAACTGCGCGGCGGACAAAGAGAAGTTCGGGACCGGTGGCGGGGCGGCCGGCGCCGCGCAGGCGCATCTGCTCAACCGTGTCAACCAGGAGTTCATCGCCAAGCATCCGGGTGCCGAGCCGCTCCAGATGGTGCCGACCGAGTACTACGACGTGAAGCCGTCGCCGTACAAGAAGGCGCTGGCCGAGCAGTTGGACAAGGACGTGCTCGTGGAGTGGACGGGCGTCGGCGTGATCGCGCCGACGATGACCGTCACGCAGGCGAAGCAGGCCCGGGAGGTCTTCGGGCACCCGATACTGACCTGGGACAACTACCCGGTCAACGACTACGTGACCAACCGGCTGCTGCTCGGCCCGTTCAGCGGCCGTCAGAAGGGGCTGCCGGAGCAGCTCGCGGGCATCACCGCGAATCCGATGATCCAGCCCGCCGCGTCCAAGATCGCGCTGCACACGGTCGCCGACTACGCGTGGAACGACCAGGCGTACGACGCGCGCGCCTCCTGGGGAGCCGCGATCGAGGAGCTGGCCGGCGGCGACGCGCGCACCGCACGCGCACTGCGCGCCTTCGCCGACGCCAACTACTCCTCCTCGCTCAATCCGCAGCAGTCCCCCGAACTGGCCGCCGCCATCGAGAAGTTCGGGACGGACGGCAACGCGCGACGGCTGGACGGGGCGCTGCGCACCGTGCAGGACGCACCGGCGGTGCTGCGCGACCGGCTCGCCGACCGCGGATTCGTCAAGGACAGTGAGCCGTGGCTGGACGCGACCCACGCGTGGGGTGTCGCGGCGCGTGACGCCCTGCGGCTGCTGGAGGCGACGAAGGCGGGCGACGACGCCACGGCCTGGCGACTGCGCCAGCGGCTGCCGGAGCTGGTGAAGGCCGCGAGGTCGTTCGTCTATGTCGATCTGACCGGGAAGAAGATTCCGGTGCTGGTCGCCGACGGGGTGCTGGACACCTTCGTCGAGGACGCGATCGCCGCACACGACAGGGCGCTGGGTGTCACCGGCCGCCCGGCCGCGTCCACGGACCTGGCCGCCTACCAGGGCAATGCCGTCTCCCGGATGACCGACGGCGATGACGCCACGTACTTCTGGAGCGCGGCCGGGCCCAAGGCGGGCGCGACCGTGCGGCTCGACCTGCACGCCGAGCGGCCGCTGGGCCCGGTCACGCTGGCGATGGGCAAGGACAACAGCCCGGACGACTACCTCCGCAAGGGCGTCCTCGAATACTCCTCGGACAACAAGAACTGGCAGCCGCTGGCGGCCTTCGACGGCAAGGCGGAGGTGACGGCGGAGCCGCCGGCCGGCGCCAAGGCCAGGTATGTGCGCGCCCGCGCCACGCAGGGGCAGGACAGCTGGCTGGTGATCCGGGAGTTCGCGGTCGCCGGGACGGATGAGGTGAAGGTGACGGGCGGTCCGCCGGCCGCGGACGGCAGCGCACTGCGGTCGGCGGCGGACGGCGATCCGGCGACCGTCTACCGGGCGAAGCGGGCCGCGGAGCCCGGGGAGGCACTGGAGTTCACGCCGGAGGCGGCGCGTTCGGCGCGGTCCGTGGTCGTGCTGCGTCCGGAGGGCGCACCGACCGGTGCCGCGAAGGTCGAGGTGCGCGCGGACGGCGTCTGGCGCACGATCGGCACGCTGTCCGGGGCCCACACCCGGCTGCCGGCAGGCGGTGGCGCCATCGAGGGCGTCCGGCTGTCGTGGCGGGACGGGGCGGCGGCGCCCGTCGTGAACGAGGTGATCCTGCACTGAGTCAGGGGGCCGCTCCCGCCCGCCTCTCGGCGCCGGCGGGTGCGGCCTGCCCGCATCTCGCTGACGCGGCACGCGCGGTTCGTCCGGGCGTGCCGCGTTGTCGTGTCGCCGGCCGCGCACCCGGCCCTGCCGCCCGGCAGAACGTACCCTGGGCGGCACTCGCCACCCCGACCTCAGCCGTACCGGGCCTGTCCGCGTAGCCGCCTCGGGCCGCCCCGGACGACCTCGCGACCGCGCACGGAGGAGTCCGATCCCATGGCCCGACCGACCGACGTCCCCGTTCCGTCCGCCGCGGCCGTCCTCGACGACGCCGTACGCGCGCTCGCTCCGGATGCCGGTGCCAACCGGCTCGTCCCGCGGATCGCGGCCGGTGCGGCGCCCCGTTCGGTGTTCGCGACGTTCGCGCTCGAACAGCATCAGGTGATCGCCGCCGACCGTGTGAGCTTCCGGCATCTGGCGCGGCGGGCGGACGGCGATCCGCCGGTGGCCGGCTTCTTCGACCTGCTGGCGCAGGGCGAGACCCTGGCCATGGAGCAATTGGCGGCGCTGGCGGACGCCTGCGAGCTGACGGATGGGCAGATCGCCGACTACGCACCGCGACCCGGCTGCCAGGCCTACCCCTCCTATGCGGCGCGCCTCGCCCTGGGCGCCGAACCTGCCGACGTGGTGATCGCCCTGACCGCCAACTTCGCGGCGTGGGGCGGCTCTTGCGCCACCCTCGCCACCGCGATGCGCGAGCACTACGCGTTCCCCGAATCGGCCCGCGGTTTCTTCACGTTCTTCGCCGAACCCGCGCCGGCCCTCGACGACGCGGCCCGCGCGGCCCTCCAGCACGGCCTCGACACCGGCCGGGCACGGTCCGGGACGGCGCACCGCTACGGGCGCCTCCTCCAGGCGTACGAGCTGATGTTCTGGAACGCCCTTGCCGACTGAGCGACCGCTCCCCGTCCCGTCAGCCGCGAATCCGCCCACACACCACCAGGAGACAGCTCATGCCGTACGGCTTCCAGGCGACGATGAAGGCCCGCCCCGGGCACCGCGACGAGGTCGTCGCGATCCTGCTCAGCGGCACCGAGGGCCTGCGGGCAGCCGGTTGCCGGCGCTACGCGGTCGCGGTGTCCGATGCCACCGACCCGGACCGGATCTGGGTCGACGAGCTGTGGGAGTCCAAGGAGCAACACGACGCCTCGCTGTCGCTGCCGGAGACGAAGGCGGCCATCGCGGCGGCCCGTCCGCTGCTGACCGGTGAGTTCACGGGGCAGGAGCTGACCGTCGTCGGCGGTCTGGGAGTGTAGGCCCCAAGTCCGCCGCCACCGGGTCCGTCCAAGGCCCACCCGTCGACCGTGCCGTGTACGAGTTCGCCGTACGGCTCGCCGCACGGGCCGGCCGGATGATCTCCGAGGGCTTCCATGCCGAGGGGGGACGGCAGGCCGCACGCAAGACCGACGGCACGGCGGTCACCCGGATCGACACGGAGGTCGAGAACTTCGTGCGGGGCGAATTGGCGGTGGCCTTCCCCGACGACGCGGTGTTCGGCGAGGAGGGCGGGCTGCGCCCGGGATCGTCCGGACGCCGCTGGATCATCGACCCGCTCGACGGCACCCGGCGTTTCCTGGACGGCGATCCCGGTGCGGCGGCGGAGACGTTCGACGGGCCGCTGGCGGCCGCCGGGTTCGTCCGCTCGCGCCATGAGGCCGATCACGTACCGGCGGGGCGCAGCGATGATCCCGCGCGGTGGGGAAGCGGCTGTGGACCCGGCGCGGCGACCCGGGGCCGGACGTCAATCTGCATGTGCGGGTGGTGGGTTCACCCAACGAGCGGCTGGCCCTGCTGTTCCGTGACTGGTTCCGGGCGCGTCCGGAGGCGGTGCCGGCCTATGCGCGGTTCAAGCGCGAACTCGCGCACCGGATCCTCGACACCGATGCGTATGCCGACGTCAAGGACCCGGTGGTGGATCTGGTCATCGAGGTCGCCGAGCCATGGGCGGCGGCGACGGGCTGGCGCCCCTGACGGACCTCCGGAACGGTCCGCGGGGCGCCGGCGGCGGTCAGGGGCGCTGCGGCCGGACGAGGAGTTCGCCGGTGGGCTCGGCGAGGGTGGCGCCGTCGTTGATCTGGCGGCCGCGCAGCCAGGTGGAGCGCACGACGCCGTGCAGGGTCTTGCCGGCGTACGCGGTGATCTTGTTGCGGTGCTGGAGGGCGGCCGGGTCGACGGTGAAGGTCTCCTCGGGGGCGAGGACCGCGAAGTCCGCGTCCCGGCCGGGCTCGATGGCGCCCTTCTGGTGGAGGCCGACCAGCGCGGCGGGGGCGGTCGCCATCCAGCGGACGACGTCGTCGAGGCTGTGACCGCGCTCGCGGGCCTCGGTCCAGATGGCGGGCAGGCCGAGCTGGAGCGATGAGATGCCGCCCCAGGCGGCGCCGAAGTCGGCGGTCTTGAGGTCGGCGGTGGAGGGCGAGTGGTCGGAGACGACGCAGTCGATGGTGCCGTCGGCCAGGCCCTCCCACAGCGCGTCCTGGTTGGCGGCCTCGCGGATCGGCGGGCAGCACTTGAACTCCGTCGCGCCGTCCGGGACTTCCTCGGCGGTCAGGGTCAGGAAGTGCGGGCAGGACTCGACGGTGATCTTGACGCCCTCGCGCTTGGCGGCGGCGATCAGCGGCAGCGCGTCGCTGGAGGACAGGTGCAGGACGTGCACCCTGGCGTGCAGCAGCTTGGCGAGGGCGATCAGCCCGGCGATGGCGTCGTTCTCGGAGACCCGGGGGCGGGAGGCGAGGAAGTCGGCGTACTTGGGGCCGTGCGGCTGCGGGGCGGCCTCCAGGTGGCCGGGGTCCTCGGCGTGCACGATCAGCAGGCCGTCGAAGCCGGCGATCTCCCCGAGGGCCGCGGCGAGTTGCTCCTGGTCGAGCTCGGGGAACTCGTCCACACCGGACGGCGACAGGAAGCACTTGAAGCCGAAGACCCCGGCGTCGAAGAGCGGGCGCAGGTCCTTGACGTTGCCGGGGATGGCACCGCCCCAGAAGCCGATGTCGATATGCGCCTTGCTGCGGGCGACATCGCGCTTGATGTCGAGGTGTTCGGCGGTGGTGGTGGGCGGCAGGCTGTTGAGCGGCATGTCGACGAGGGTGGTGATGCCGCCGGCCGCGGCCGCGCGGGTGGCGGTCCAGAAGCCTTCCCACTCGGTGCGGCCGGGGTCGTTGACGTGTACGTGGGTGTCCACGAGGCCGGGCAGCAGGGCGTCGTCACCGACGTCCTCGACCCGCGCCCCGGCCGGCACCTCGGCGTCGTGCGGCAGCACCGCTGCGATCTTCCCGTCCTTGACGGTGACGGACGCGGCACGCGTCCCCTGCGGCGTAACGACGCGCGTGGAGCGCAGCACCAGCTCTACCTCGGACACCCGGTCCCCTCCTCGTATCTCTTCGTGTGCGTGTGGACCGTCGTGTGCGCGCCGCGGCGTCGGCCGCGTCGGCGCACCTTCATCGTCGCCCGCGCCGTACGGGCGCGCCACGGCCGTCGAGGGCGCGGCGGGCCGCCCGATGCGGAGCACGCTCTGCGAATTTCAACAGTCTGTTGAATGAGTCTTCACTCCGGACCGCGGCCCGTCAAGACCCCTTGGCCGGCACCGGCGCAGCGGCCGCCCCGGACCGCTCGACGATCAGCACATCCTCCTTGGAGGCGGCCCTGACCTGCGACGGGATGATCTCCTCCGGCACCGGGCCGGAGCCCGACACCACCCGGTCGCGGCGGCTGACCAGGACATAGAGCGCCCCGGCGAGGCCCATCCCGAAGACCCAGGAGAACGGCGCCACCCCGTCGAAGGCGGGAATCAGGGCGAGCCCGGCGGAGACCACGGCGGCGGGCAGGAAGGCCACGACCGCCTTCGGGTTGTAGCCCCTGCGGTAGTAGTACTTCCCCTCCTTGTCGCCGGAGAAGAGCGCGTCCACGTCGATCCGGCCGCGGCGGATCAGGTAGTAGTCGACGAGCAGGATCGCCACCAGCGGGCCGAGGAAGGCCCCCAGCGCGCCCAGGAAGTACTGGATCACCAGCGCGGAGGAGTACAGCTTCCAGGGCATCACGAGGATGGCGAGCACCGCCGTGATCATGCCGCCCCGCTTGAAGTCCAGGTACTTCGGCGCCAGGTTCGCGAAGTCGTACGCGGGCGAGACGAAGTTGGCGACGACGTTGATGCCGATGGTGGCGATGATGAAGGCCAGCGCGCCGATGACCGTGACCACCGGGTTGTCGATCTTCTGGATCACCTTCACCGGGTCGTAGATCGCCTCCCCGAAGACGGAGATGGTGCCCGCCGTGACCAGGACGGCGACCACCGCGAAGGCGGTGAAGTTGACCGGCAGCCCGATCAGGTTGCCGCGCCGGTAGGAGCGGTGGTCGGGGGTGAAGCGGGCGAAGTCCGCGTAGTTGAGGACCAGGGTCAGGAAGGTCGCGACGGTCAGACTGACCGCGATCAGGCTCTGCCGCCCCTGCTCGGCGCCGCTCAGGCCGGTGAGGCTGCGGGTCAGCGAGATGTCACCGCCGGCCTTGACGACGAGGTACACGGCGAGGGCGAGGACGACCAGCCAGACCACCGGTCCGGTCGCGAAATCCTGCACCTTGCGGATGAACTCCATACCGCGGGTCAGCAGGACGGCCTGCAGTCCCCACATCACCATGAACGCGATCCAGCCGAGGGTGGACAGCCCCAGCACGGAGTTGTGGTGATAGGCGTCCAGGCCGGGCGCGATCTGGAGCGTCAGCAGGACCACCGCGGTCGAGGCGAGCCAGGTCTGGATGCCGTACCAGGCCACCGCCATGACCGCGCGCAACAGCGCGGGGATATTGGCGCCGTAGACGCCCCAGCTGGCGCGGGCCAGCACCGGGTAGGGGACGCCGGTGCGGTGCCCGGCGTGGCCCATGCGGTTCATCAGCCAGTGGACGAGGGAGATGCCGACCAGCAGCGAGAGGAAGACCTCCCAGGCCGGCAGGCCCAGGACGAACAGGCTGGCAGCGAAGGCGTAGTTGCTGATCGCGTGGGTGTCGGACATCCACAGGGCGAAAATGCTGTACGTGCCCCATTTGCGCTCGGGTGCCGGCGCCAGGTCCTCGTTGAAGAGGCGGGGATGCGGCTGCGGGGTTGTGGTCACGTGTCCTCCCAGGCAGGTTGGGTGGAGCTCAGAGTGAGATGCCAGTTGTCAGATGTCTGATGTTTAACGGGAAAAGTGAGCGTCCGGCGCACGGTCCGCGGCCCGGTCCAGCGGCAGATGCGCGCTCAGCGGCCAGGACCCGATGACCTTCGGGCGGGGCGGCGCGAAACTGCGGGAGGCACTCGTCGTCAGCCCGAGCCCGACGACCGCCTCGGCGAACTTCACGGCCGCCGCGACCCCGTCGACCACGGGGACGCCCAGCGCCGCCGCGACCTTCTCCTGGAGCCCGGCCATCCCGCCGCAGCCCAGGCAGATCACCTCGGCACCGGCCCGGACGACCTCACGGGCCGTCTCGATGATCACCTCGACGGTGCGCTCCGGATCCTGCTCCAGCTCCAGGACACCGAGCCCGGTACCGCGTACGGCGGCGCAGCGCTGAAGGAGTCCGGCGGTCAGCAGCCGGTCCTGGATCTGCGGTACGGCGCGGTCGAGGGTGGTGACGATGCCGTAGGCATGGCCGAGCATCATCGCCATCTGGGCGGCGCTCTCGGTGATGTCCAGGACCGGCACGTCCAGCAGCTCCTGGGCGCCCTCCCGGCCCGGCTCGCCGAATCCGGCCATGACCAGCGCGTCGAAGGGCGCATCGAGGGTGGCGAGCCGGTCCAGGACGGCCGCCGCACTGAGATAGCCCTCGAAGTGCCCCTCGATCGACTCCGGCCCCCAGAGGGGTTCGGTGGCGAGGATGTCGGTGCCGGGCGACGCGGCGGAAGTGGCCGTGGTGCGGATCGAGGCGGTCATGGAAGCCGTGGTGTTCGGGTTCATGACGAGAATGCGCATGACGCTCCAGCGATTTGGAGGATTCCACAGAATGGACAGTAGATTTCGCGCAGCAGAACGTAGCTATGGCCACTGGCACCGTCAAGGGATCGGCACCGGGAGCCCGCGGCTTCTCACGCCTTGGGACAACCGGCCCCTGACCGGCGCGAACGAGTGTGCGATACATCGTGTGCCCGTGGAAGGGGACCGGTAGGCTGCTCCGATCGGGCCCGGCGCCCGAAAGCCCGCGGGTCATGGAGATACGGCCTGTGGGCGCGAACCGGCCGAGACCGATCAGACCTGCCCCGAAAGGAACGCGACGTGCCGCCGTCCAGCGCCAGCACCTCCGCCGCCGATGCCAAGCCCGCGGGCAACGGCGGTGGCGTCCAGTCCCTTGAGCGCGCCTTCGACCTGCTGGAGCGGATGGCCGACGCCGGTGGCGAGGTCGGCCTGAGCGAGCTCTCCGGCACCAGCGGACTGCCGCTCCCCACCATCCACCGCCTGATGCGCACGCTCGTGGCCTGCGGCTATGTCCGTCAGCAGCCGAACCGCCGGTACGCGCTCGGCCCCCGCCTGATCCGCCTGGGTGAGAGCGCTTCGCGACTGCTGGGCACCTGGGCCCGGCCCTTCCTCGCGCGGCTGGTCGAGGAGACCGGCGAGACCGCCAACATGGCGCTGCTCGACGGCGACGAGATCGTCTACGTCGCGCAGGTGCCGTCCCGGCACGCGGTGCGGATGTTCACCGAGGTCGGCCGCCGGGTGCTGCCGCACTCCACCGGCGTGGGCAAGGCACTGCTCGCCAATCACCCGCCGGAGGAGGTCCGGGCGCTGCTCGGCCGTACGGGCATGCCCGCGGCGACCGAGAAGACGATCACCGACGCGGACAGCTTCCTCGACGCGCTGGCCGAGGTGCGCCGGCTCGGCTACGCCGTCGACGACAACGAGCAGGAGATCGGCGTCCGCTGCTTCGCGGTGCCGGTGCCCAACTCCCCCACCTCCGCGGCGATCTCCATCTCCGGTCCCACCGGACGCGTGACGGAGGCCTCGACGGACAAGATCGTGCCGGTGCTGCAGGACGTCGCGGCGCAACTGTCGGTCGCGCTCGCCAACCAGGCGCCCGCCTGACGTAGCGACGGCCGGACCGGGGCGCGCGGCGCCTCGGTCCGCGCCCCGTCCGCACACCGCGCATCGGTTCACCGTCCGCGCGGCAGCTCACCGAAGCGGTCGATGCCCTCGCGGACCTCGGTCAGCGCGGGCGACAACGCGCTGACGGAGCCGACCGCGCCGGCGATCAGCAGCAACGAACGGCGCAGCCGTGGCACTTCCGGCAGCCCGTGACTCACCATCGCGTCCAGTGCGGCCAGTTCGTCGTCGGCGGCCACTCGATCGGGTAACTCGCCGGGCAGTACGGCCAGTTGGCGGCGCAGCCGGGCCACGGCCCCGCGCAGCTCCGTCACCCGCGGGTCACCCTCGACCCCGGTCACTCGTCTGTGTCTCTGCCTCTGTTCCACAACGACGGCGCGCTCCAAGGACGTCGGCCCGTTTCGCAATGCGGGCCAGTTAACGCCACTCTGTGGTCATCGCGCCATACGGAGAGCGAAAAAAGCGGATCACGCGGACGCCGCGGATCACACGGCGCCGGGGATGACGCGGGCGGGCCCCCGGGTGGCTTCACCCGGGGGCCCGCACCGGCGTCGGCCGGGGAACGGTCAGGACGTCTCCTCGGGCTCCACCGCGTTGCGCCACACCCGTACATCGACGGTCATGTAGTGGCTGGAGTCGTCGTCCGGCGAGTAGCCCTTGACGGTGATCAGCGCGACATGGCCGTAGTTGGTGGTCAGGCACATCTGCGCGCCCTTGGCGAGGCGCTTGGTCAGGATGGTCTCGGTGAAGCGGGTCTCGGCCCGGCAGGTGTCCAGCGAGCCCTGCTGTCCGGGGTTGAGCTGCACCAACTTGCCGGTCTGGGTGCTGACCTGGTCGTCCGAGTAGTCGAAGTCCTCGTACGCGAAGTCGATATCGCTGTTGTTGTCCGCGTTGCTCGGCGCCACCGGCTCGTCGGCCATCGACAGGTGGTACTCGTCGGGCAGGTTGATGCCCTTGAAGTCGACGGGCTCCGGGTCCTTCGCCGGGGCGGGACCGTTCCCCTCCGCGCCGGGGCTCGCACTCGCGTCACCACCGGAGTCGGGGGTCGCGTCGGTGGTCTTCTTCTTGTCGTCGGCCTGGTTGCTCTTCTTCTGGCCGCTGTCCTTCATGAAGTAGTAGACCGCCCCGCCGCCCGCTCCCGCGAACACCAGCAGGCCGACCAGCACCAGCGCCATGACCAGGCCGGTGCGCTTCTTCTTCGGCGGCTGCGGGGCGCCCACCGGGATGGGGCCGGTGGCGCCGGGTCCGCCCGCGGTGGGTGTGAGCGGCGCCGCCCCGGTGACCGTCGGCGCGTAGGCGGGACCGAAGCCGGGCGGCGGGGTCTGCGGGTGGTTCAGCGCGGTCGGCACGGGCGCCACCGGCGGACCGGCGGGCTGGGTGGGCGGCTGTGCGGGCGGGCCGGCGGTCGGCGCCGCCAGCGGGGGCGGCGGGGTCGGCGCGGGCGCGGGGGCGGCGGTACGCGTGGTGATGTCGGCCGCGACGGCGGTGGGCAGCCACTCCTCGGGACGGCGCAGCTGGGTCTGCCCGGAGGCCGCGCCGCACAGCGCGATGACCTCGGCGACGGTCGGCCGCTCGGCGGCGTCCTTGGTCAGGCAGCGGGTGACCAGCTCGCGCAACTCGTCGGGCAGGCCGGTCAGTTCCGGCTCCTCGTGGACGATGCGGTAGAGCACTCCGTGTGAGGTGCCCTCGCCGAATGCCGGGGAGCCGATCGCGGCGTACGCGGCGACCTGGCCGAGCGCGAAGATGTCGGTGGCCGGGGTGATGGTGCTGCCGGCCGCCTGCTCGGGCGCCATGAAGGTGGGCGTGCCGACGGTGACGCCGCTGCTGGTCAGGGAGGTGGCGTCGGCGGCACGGGCGATCCCGAAGTCGATGACGCGCGGGCCGTCGGCGGCCAGCAGGACGTTGGACGGCTTGAGGTCGCGGTGCACGATGCCCGCGCCGTGAATGACCTGCAGGGCCTCGGCGATTCCGGCCACCAGCAGCAGCACGGTGGAGACGGGGAGCCGGCCGTGTTCGGCGACGGCCGCGGAGAGCGAGGGGCCCGGGACGTACGCGGTCGCGAGCCAGGGGCTCGCGCCCTCCGCGTCGCTGTCGATGACCGGGGCGGTGAACAGCCCCTGGACGCGCTGCGCGGACTGCACTTCCTGCTTGAAGCGGCGGCGGAATTCGGCGTCCTCGCTGAACTCGGGCCGGATCACCTTGATGGCGACCGGGCGGCCACCGGGCGTGTAGGAGAGATACACCTTGCCCATGCCGCCGGCGCCGAGCTTCGCACGGAGGCGGTAGCCCGCGATCACCTGCGGGTCGTCACCTTCCAGCGGCTGGAAAACCCCGGACGGATCCACACTGTTCACCACTACGTCCCCCGACTCAGGAAAAGGGCCCGACGTTTCCGCACAGGGGCCACGATGTCCGCAACGGGGCAGAACCTTATCCGCCCACGGCCCGCAGCGTGACATCCAGGCCACGGAAAGCGAGGCGCCGCCCGAAGGGCCGGCTCTTCCGGGCGGGCGCGCGAGGGCTCCGCGGCGGGCCGGCCGGACGGCGGCGGGACAAGATCGCCCGCCCCTCGCGCGTTGCCCACAAGGCGCTTGACCATGCGTCAGCACATGCGTTCCCCCTGGCACCCGTTGGCGTGGGCGTGAGCGAACCGATGCGTGGAGCGGGACAGGAAGGAGCATTCTCCCTTCCGGGGAAATATCCGGCATATCACCGAATCGGAGACCGCACATGGAGTCCAACTCCGGGCCCGGCACCGGCCCGAACCACCGCCGCATCAGCGTCGTCCAACTCATCTGCCGCGCCTACGGCCTCTCCGACGCGTCGGAGATCACCGTGGATCACATATACCGCTACGTCACCGAACGCCGGCTGGCCGACGAGGGGACGCGGCGCCAACTCCGCGACCGACTGCGGCCGACGATCCCGCGCCAGCGGTCGACCGGCGGCGCGGCATGACCGGCATGCCGCGCCCCGCCGCGCGATGAGGTAAGCAGGCCCCATGACACCGGAGCCCACCGCACCACAACCCCCCACGCCCGCACAGGCGTCGGCGCCACCCCGCCCGGGAACCCCCCGCCCCGGAGGGAAGGTCGCCGGACTGCTGCTCGCCGCGGGCGGCGGGCGGCGGCTCGGGGGCCGGCCCAAGGCACTGCTCGACCACCGCGGGCGGCCGCTGGTCGAACACGCCGCGCGGGTACTGCGGGAGGGCGGCTGCGACCCGGTGCACATCGTGCTGGGCGCCGCGGCCGGGGCCGTCCGCGAGCGGGCCGACCTCACCGCATACACCACGTCCGAGAACCCGGACTGGGCGCAGGGCATGGGCTCTTCGCTCCGCGCCGGGCTCGCGGCACTGGCCGGGTCGGGGGCGGACGCGGTACTGGTGGCACTGGTGGACCAGCCGGGCATCGGCCCGGCGGCGGTGGCGCGGGTGCTCGCCGCGTACGACGGTGACGCCTCACTCGTATCGGCCGCCTACGGGGGGCGGCGCGGGCACCCGGTGCTGTTCGGCGCCGCGCGGTGGGCGGACATCGCGGCGAGCGCGGAGGGCGATCGGGGGGCGCGCGCCTATCTGCAGCAACACGCCGCGGAGATCGGCCTGGTCGAGTGCTCGGACGTGGCCGAGGCCTATGACATCGACACACCGGAGGACCTGCACCGGCTGGAGTGATCCCGCGACGTGACGTGGCCCACCCGGACCACCGACCGGAGTAATGGAGAGTGATCGGCGTGGCACTCAGAGCCATTCGATCATGGTTTCTGTCGACTCAGAGAATCTCGACGTCAACAAACCATTGAAGTTCCGCGATAAGGAAACTACTCTCCACTGGTCAGAAGCGCCCTGAAACCCAGACGGCGCCCGCGACCGTATCCCGGAGCCTGCGGCACCCCGTGCCGCTCGGGTGCCCCGGCGGCCGCCAGGCACCGCCGCTGAATGGAGTGACAGCTCATGTCCGCACCAGCGCCGTCCCCGCTGGCCATCGTCGAAGTCGACCCCGCCAACACCCCCGAACGGCAGGGCGAGGTCCTCACCGACGCCGCTCTCGCCTTCGTCGCCGAGCTGCACCGCCGGTTCACACCGCGCCGTGACGAACTGCTCGCCCTTCGCGCCGAACGCCGCGCCGAGATCGCCCGCACCAGCACGCTGGACTTCCTCCCGCAGACCGCGCAGATCCGCGCGGACGACAGCTGGAAGGTCGCCGAGTCGCCTGCCACGCTCAACGACCGCCGGGTGGAGATCACCGGGCCCACCGACCGCAAGATGACGATCAACGCGCTCAACTCGGGCGCCAAGGTCTGGCTCGCCGACTTCGAGGACGCCTCCGCTCCCACCTGGGAGAACGTCATCACCGGCCAGCTCAACCTGACCGACGCCTACGAGCGCCGGATCGACTTCACCGACGAGCGGTCCGGTAAGTCCTACGCCCTCAAGCCCGCCGCGGAGCTGGCCACCGTCGTCATGCGGCCGCGCGGCTGGCACCTCGACGAGCGCCACTTGCAGTTCGAGGGCCGGGCGGTCCCCGGCGCGCTGGTCGACTTCGGCCTGTACTTCTTCCACAACGCACAGCGCCTTCTCGACCTCGGCAAGGGGCCGTACTTCTACCTCCCCAAGACCGAGTCGCACCTGGAGGCCCGCCTCTGGAACGAGATCTTCGTCTTCGCCCAGGACTACGTCGGCATCCCCCAGGGCACCGTCCGCGCCACCGTCCTCATCGAGACGATCACCGCCGCGTACGAGATGGAGGAGATCCTCTACGAGCTGCGCGACCACGCCTCCGGCCTGAACGCCGGCCGCTGGGACTATCTCTTCTCCATCGTCAAGAACTTCCGTGACGGCGGCGCCAAGTTCGTCCTGCCGGACCGCAACGCGGTGACGATGACCGCCCCGTTCATGCGGGCGTACACCGAACTCCTCGTCCGCACCTGCCACAAGCGCGGTGCGCACGCCATCGGCGGCATGGCGGCCTTCATCCCCAACCGCCGTGACCCCGAGGCCAACGAGCAGGCCCTGGCCAAGGTGAAGAACGACAAGGACCGGGAGGCCGGCGACGGCTTCGACGGCTCCTGGGTCGCCCACCCCGACCTGGTGCCGATCGCCCGCGCCTCCTTCGACGCCGTCCTCGGCGACAAGCCGAACCAGAAGGAGCGGCTGCGCGAGGACGTCGACGTCAAGGCGGCCGACCTCATCGCCATCGACTCCCTCGACGCCAAGCCCACCTACCAGGGCCTCGTCGACGCCGTCCAGGTCGGCACCCGCTACATCGAGGCCTGGCTGCGGGGCCTGGGCGCCGTCGCCATCTTCGGCCTCATGGAGGACGCCGCCACCGCCGAGATCTCGCGCTCGCAGATCTGGCAGTGGGTGGATGCCGGGGTGGTCTTCGAGAACGGCGACAAGGCCACCGCGGACCTCGTCCGCACCGTCGCCGCCAAGGCCCTGACCGACATCCGCGCCGAGGTCGGCGAGGAAGCGTTCACCACCGGCAAGTGGCAGCAGGCCCACGATCTGCTCCTCCAGGTCGCCCTTGACGCCGACTACGCGGACTTCCTGACGCTGCCGGCGTACGAACTGCTGGGCTGACGGACCACCGGTTGCGGTGATCATCGCAACCGGCGTACGAAAGGCCCCGGTCCGCACTGGCCGGGGCCTTTCGGCACGCGGGATTCATGAGAGGCTGAGTGCTCGGGCTCCATTCCTGCTCACCCATTGTTGAGGCATGATGCGCGTCACCATTGCCGGCGTTTTCTTCTACATCCAGGCGAGCGAGGTGGAGCAGAAGATGAGCGCGGTCGAACCGGAGCCGATCGACGGCGACTCCGTCGTTGTCGGCAGTACCGCCTACCCCGTCAAGCAGGTCGGCCGGATCGTCACCGGTCAGGACCCGCGGGACTTCAGTACGGGGGAGATCGTCCGCGCACTGCGCCAGCTCGGCTTCACCTGCAAGCCCCGGCCGACGGCCACGGAGCCCACGCCCTTCCTGTGACCGGCCGGGCGCCGCCCCTTGAGCGGCCGCGCCCCGCTCGCCCCGTCCGGTGGCCGGCCCCGTCCGGCCGTGCACCCGCCGCGGTCAGCCGAACACCGCGCCCAGGGCCACGAAGCCGCAGATGAGGACGGACAGAAGGGCCAGCAGTGGCCAGACGAACCGCAGATATCTGTCGTAGCCGACCTTGGCCAGGGAGATGCCTCCCATGACGACGGCGGTGGTGGGAACCCACAGGTTCATCCAGCCGCTGGCGGCCTGCCAGGCCGTCACCACCACCGCCCGGGAGACGTCGGCGAAGTCGGCGAGCGGGGCGAGGATCGGCATCGCGAGGGTGGCGTGGCCCGAGGATGAGGGAATCAGGAACGCCAGCGGCAGATTCACCACGAACACCATGACCCCGAAGAGCGCCGACGGGGTGCCGGAGACGGCGCCCTCGATCGAGTGCAGCACGGTGTCCGTGACCTGCGAGTTGTTCATGATGACGGTGACACCGCGGGCCAGCACGATCACCAGCGCGGGCGAGATGAAGTCCGCAGCGCCCTGGACGAGGGTCGAGCTGAGCTTCTGCTCCCCCATCCGCGCGATGATCCCGACGAGTACCGCGGCGACCAGGAACATCGCCGCCAACTCCGGGAAGGACCAGCCGAGTTCGAAGCCGTAGGGAGTGGCCTGCGCGTCGCCGGTGAGGGCTCCGGCCCAGGGGATCACCGAGAAGATCATGAACGCGAAGACCAGTGCGACGGTCACCAGCACGGTCTTGTGCAGGCCGGTGAGCGCGGGCGGTTCCTGCGCGCCGGCCGCGGTCTGCGCATGGTCCCGGTCGCCGGGCAGGAAGCCGCAGAGGGAGCGGTCGGGGGACGCGCGGACGCGGCGGGCGTAGCGGACGACGTACGCGATGGTGACGACGGTCAGCACCAGCCACATCACGAAGCGCAGCGCGATGCCGTCGCCCAGGGAGATCTCCGCCGCGGACGAGGCGACGCCGGTGGCGAAGGGGTTGACGGTGGAACACAGGACGCCGACGCCGGCGCCGAGGATGATCGCGCCGGTGGCCACCAGCCGGTCGAAGCCCAGCGCGAGCATCAGCGGGACGAGCAGGCCGTAGAAGCCCAGGGTCTCCTCGGCGAAGCCCTCGACGGTCCCGAGCAGGGAGAAGACCGCCATCACGCCGACGATCAGGAGCGCGCCGCGGTCACGCAGGCGGTGGGCGAGGCGGCCGATGCCGCGGTCCAGGGCGCCGGTGGAGAAGACCACGGTGATGAACGCGCCGATGGCCAGGACGAAGAGGAAGACGCCCGCGCTGCCGTACAGGTCGCCGGTGAGGTCCGGACCGACCTTGCCGGTCGTGGTGTCCCTGATGCCGTAGAGGCCGTTGACCGGCGAGAGGAAGAGGTCGTTCAGGCGGTCGAGGAAGCCCTGGGTCGACGGCGCGCGGTGGTAGCTGCCCTGTACGGGGCTGCCGGCGCCGCTGCGGTCGTAGGTGCCCGGCGGAAGGAAGAAGGCCAGGACCCAGACCGCGAGGGTGACGACGGCCAGGACGGTGAGGGCGCTGGGGAAGGTGAAGCGGCGTTTCGGCGGCGGGACTTCGGCGGGCGGCGACGCCGGGGCCTGGCCGGCCGGTGGGGCGGGTGGGCTCGCGGGGGGCCGCTGACCGGTCATGCGGCGGCCCCGGCGCGGTCGGCGGCGGCGTACTCGGCCAAGCACATGGGCGCGGGGCCGACGGCGGGCCGCAGCGTGCCGGCCGGGCCCGCGCCCCGGAGCGGGGCGACGGCCAGGTCGCGCGCCCGGAGCGCCGGCTCGGGCGGGAAGCCGGGGGTGGCGGTGGCCTCCGGGCCGGCGGGTGCGGCAGCGTCTCCCAGGGCGTGGCTGTCCGGGTCGCCTGCTGGCTGGTGCACCGCGCAACCCCTCTCCGTGGCGCCGTCGGTGCGCACACATTGACTCACTTTCAGGGCCAACGCAGCATAACGGTCATAAGCGGAGTGAAAGGTGGAGGTGGTGGGCGTTACGCGGGTGGGCCACCGAGCGTCAGGGCCGCCCGGAGCGCGGCGTTCCGCACCCCGGTGCAGTGCCGCACCCGCGCCATCCGGCTCATCACCCGCGCCGCCCTGGCCAGCTTCCGGGTCGCCGGACGGCGGCGCGCGTCGTACGCCCGCAGCGCGGCCGGCACATCCGGCGCGGCGAGCAGCGCGGCCGCCAACTCCACGCCGTCCACGAGCGCTTCGCACGCGCCACGCCCCAGGTCGGGGGTCATCGCATGGGCGGCGTCACCGATGAGGGCCGTGCGGCCGCGGACGTAGGAGGGCAGCGGCGGGTCCAGACGGTACAGGTCATGGCGCAGCACCTCGCCCTCGCCCAGCCGGTCCAGGATGTCCCGCACCCCGGCGTGCCAATGGCCGAAGCGGGCACGCAGGGCGGCGATTTCACCGTCCGGGGAGCGGGTGCCCTCCGGTTCCGGCCCGGCCGCGAACCAGTTCGTCCGGCCGCCCTCCTGCGGGGTGATCCCGAAGCGGCGCCCCTCGCCCCACGTCTCGGTGACGGCGCCGGTATCGCCGTCGACGGTGCCCCGCCAGCCGGTCACGCCCGCGTACACCGCGCGGTACGACGGCCCGAACAGCGCGGTCCTGGCGGGGCTGTTGAGCCCGTCGGCGGCGATGACCACGCCGTACGCGCGCTCCAGATCCGGCAGCTGGGCGCCCTCGACCGGTGTGCCGAAGCGCACCACCCCGGGGCCGGCGGCGTCGTGCAGCAGGCCGAGGAGCGCGGGGCGGGAGAGCAGGTGGACGGCGTCGCCCGTACGCCGCTCCAGCTCCGCCACGTCGATGCGGGCGATGCGGCGGCCGTCGGGGCGCAGGAACGCGCCGCCGGTCTGCGGCCGCCCGAGGGCGCGGACGGCACCTCCGACCCCGAGCGTGTCGAGGGCGCGCAGCGCCGAGGGCCACAGGCCGAGGGCCGTGCCGGTGGACGGCGCCGCGTCCGCGCGCTCGCGGACCTCGACCTGCCAGCCGCCGGCGCGGAGCGCGATGGCCGTGGCGAGTCCGCCGATTCCGCCGCCGATGATGATCGCTGAGGACTCCATGGCGCCACGGTACTATGTTTGTAGTAGCCGGGCACTATGAACGTAGTATTGGCCGGGAACAGGCAACGCGGCACGGACGAGGAGCGGACGGCGTGGCACGACGGCGGGAACAGGTACTGGACGCGGCCCTGGAGGTGCTGGGGGCCGAGGGCTCCCGGCGGCTGACCTATCAGGCCGTGGACGCCGCGGCGGGCGTCCCCACCGGCACCACCTCCAACTACTTCCGCAACCGCGGCGCCCTGATCGACGGCATCGTCGACCACCTCCAGGCCGTGGAGCACCGCGAATGGGAGACCTTCGCGGCCGGCACCGACCCGGCCGACCCCGGTGAACTCGCCGACGCCATGGCCGCCTTCGCCCGGCACGCCACCGGCTCCGGGCGCGCCCGCACGGCCGCCCGCTTCGCGCTGTTCCTGGAGGCCGCGGCCCGTCCCGAACTGCGCGCACCGCTGGCCCGGGGACGGCAGGCGGTGCTCGCCTGGAGCGCGGAGTGGGTGCGCCGCTTCGGCTCCCGCGCGCCCGAGCGGCACGGCCGGATCCTCCTCGACCACCTCGACGGTGTCGTACTGCACCAACTCGCCTTCCCCGACGACGACTTCAACCCGGCCCCGGAGATCCGGGAACTGCTGGCGGGGCTGTTGGGGTGACGGGACGGGATCCGGCGGCACGGCCCCCCGGACGCACCGCGTAATCGGCTCGCCGCGCGCCACACCATGTGGTGAAGTGACGCGGATGACGACCCATGACAACGACAGACGGGCGGCCGCCTACCGGGCCGCGTACGACGAACAGTTGCGCGCCCGCGGGTTCGCGCCGGGGCCGGGCGGCGCCGAGCGCGTCGGCCCGGTGCTGCGCAGGACGGCCCCCGGGCAGGGCGGGCTGATCCTCTACCGCGATCTTGGCGGGCTGGACGGGCCGGAGCTGGATGCCTTCATCGCCGCGCAGCGCGACCATTTCGCGGCACTGGGCCAGCCGGTCGAGTGGAAGTACCACGGCCACGACCTGCCCGCCGATCTGCCCGAGCGGCTGGTGGCGGCCGGGTTCGCGCCCGGCGAGGGGGAGACGGTGGTCATCGGGGAGGCGTCGGAGGTCGCCGCGGAGCCGGTACTGCCGGAGGGGGTGCGGCTGCGCGAGGTCACCACACGGGGTGACTTCGACCGCATCCAGACGCTCGCCGAGGAGGTCTGGGGCGACGACTGGAGCTGGCTGCCGCCGGCCATGGAGCGCTGGACGTCCGGCGACGAGGACCCGTGCACCGTGCTGGTCGCCGAGTCGCTGGCGGGCGAGGTGGTCTGCGCGGCCTGGATCCGCTACCACACCGGCACCGAATTCGCGTCGCTGTGGGGTGGCGCGACGCTCCCCAACTGGCGCGGCCGGGGCCTCTACCGGGCGCTGGTCGCGGCGCGTGCCACCCTCGCCGCCGCGCAGGGCTTCCGTTACGTGCAGGTCGACGCGCTGGAGAGCAGCCGGCCGATCCTCGCCCGGCTGGGCCTGGTCGCGGCGGCCACCACCACCCCGTACGTCTGGCGGCCGGAGCGCTGACGCCCGGTCAGCGATAGGCCGGGACCGACGCCCCCGGGGCGTGTCCGCGCGCCGCTCCGGGAGGCGACCCGGTAGGCGAGGCACCGCGCGAACACGCCCCGGAGCGCCGGAGGTTGGGTGTGCTTGACGGGTATACGTCATCCTTCAAGTCTGGTAGGAAAGCTTCCTAACGATTGCGGAAACCCCCCAGGGCCCATCCGAACCGGAGGACTCCATGCGCACCCGATCGATAGGCAGCAGGCTGCCCAGGACCGCCACCCGCGTCGCCCTCGGCCTCGCACTGCTCGCCGTACCCGCGACCGCGGTCGCGACCACCGCGGGACCGGCAGGACAGCACGCCCCGGCCGCGCACCGCTCCGCGCCGCACACCGCGCGGGCCGCCACCGGACTCGACGATCCGGCGAAGAAGGACATCGCCATGCAGCTGGTGTCCAGCGCGGAGAACTCCTCGCTGGACTGGAAGGCGCAGTACGCGTACATCGAGGACATCGGCGACGGCCGCGGCTACACCGGCGGCATCATCGGCTTCTGCTCCGGCACCCACGACATGCTGGAGCTCGTCGAGCTCTACACCCAGCGCAAGCCCGGCAACGTGCTGGCCGAGTACCTCCCCGCGCTGCGCGCGGTGGACGGCAGCGACTCGCACGAAGGCCTGGACGGCTTCCCCGAGGCCTGGGCGAAGGCCGCCGAGGACAGCGCGTTCCAGAAGGCGCAGAACGACGAACGGGACCGGGTCTACTTCCACCCCGCGGTCAAGCAGGGCAAGGCCGACGGGGTCGGTGTGCTGGGGCAGTTCGCGTACTACGACGCGATCGTGATGCACGGCGACGGCGACGACAGCACCAGCTTCTCCGGCATCCGCAAGCGCGCACTGGGCGAGGCGAAGCCGCCGTCGCAGGGCGGCAACGAGACGGAGTGGCTGAACGCCTTCCTCGACGCGCGGGTGTGGGCGATGAAGCAGGAGGAGGCGCACAGCGACACCAGCCGGGTGGACACCGCGCAGCGGGTGTTCCTCAAGAACGGCAACCTCGATCTGCACACGCCACTGGACTGGAAGGTCTACGGCGACAGCTTCCACATCGACTGACCGGCCCGGCGCAGCGACCCGGCTGCGCCGTCCACATGACTCAACGGCCCGTACGGAAGCGGTGGTTGCCGCTCCCCTACGGGCCGTTGCCAGGTCCTGGGGCGGGTGTCGACGGGACAGTGACGTGGGGTAAGTGAAGCGGGGTCAGTGCGCCGGGGCCTCTTCGGGCTCGGCGGAGTTCCGGCCGCCTCGGGTGGGCTGCTGCGGGATCTCCACCTCGCCGTGGCCGCCGCCCGCGTCCGCGTCGAGCGGATCGGGCTCCCCGTCCGTCTCCCTCTCGTCCCGCTTGCCGAAGTGGTTGAAGGCGAGGTTGAGGACGATGGCGACCAGACAGCCGGTGCTGATGCCGGAGTCCAGGACGACCAGCAGGTCCTTGGGGAAGTTGTGGTAGAACTCCGGCGCCGCGATCGGGATCAGGCCGATGCCGATGGCCGCGGCGACGATCAGCGCGTTCTCGCCCTTCTCCATCGCGGCGGAGGCCAGTGTCTGGATGCCGCTGGCCGCGACGGAACCGAAGAGCACGATGCCGGCGCCGCCCAGCACGGGCAGCGGGACCAGGGAGATGACCGAGGCGGCCACCGGGCACAGCCCCAGCACGATGAGGATCAGTCCGCTGGTCGCCACGACGAAGCGGCTGCGCACCTTGGTCATCGCGACCAGGCCGATGTTCTGGGCGAAGGCGCTGTTGGCGAAGCCGTTGAAGAGCGGGCTGATCGCCGTGCCGAGGGTGTCGGCCCGCAGGCCGCCCTCGATGGTGCGCTCGTCCGCCGGGCGGCCGACGATCTTGCCGAGCGCGAGCATGTCGGCGGTCGACTCGGTCATACAGACCAGCATCACGATGCACATCGAGACGATGGCGGCGATGTCGAACTGCGGGGCGCCGAAGTGGAAGGGCGTGGGGAAGCCGATCAGCTCGGCGTCGGTGATGACGGAGAAGTTGGTGATGCCGACGGGTATCGCGATCAGCGTGCCGGCCACCAGCCCGAGCAGAATGGATATCTGCTGCAGGAAGCCGCGCAGCACCCGGCGCAGTACGAGCACGATCAGGAAGGTCAGTGCGGCCATCCCGATATTCGTCAACGAGCCGTAATCCGGGGCCGTTTCATTGCCGCCCTGGGACCAGTTGAAGGCCACCGGCAGCAGCGAGACGCCTATCAGGGTGATGACCGTGCCGGTCACGACGGGCGGGAAGAAGCGGACGAGCTTGGAGAAGTAGGGGGCGAGCACGAAGCCCAGCACACCGGCGACGATCACCGCGCCGAAGATGATCGGCAGTGCGTTCCCGGGGCTCTGCGCCTTGCCGATGGCGACCATCGGCGTCACGCCGGCGAAGGAGACGCCGTTGACGAAGGGCAGCTTCGCGCCGACCTTCCAGAACCCCAGCGTCTGCAGCAGCGTGGCGATACCGGCCGTGAAGAGGCTGGCGCCCATCAGGAACGCGGTCTCGGTGGCGCTCAGCCCGCAGGCCGGCCCCACAATCATCGGCGGGGCCACCACGCCCGCGTACATGGCGGCCACGTGCTGGAGGCCGCTGGTGAACATCTTGACGGGTGGGAGGGTCTCGTCGACCGGGTGCTTCCGGTCACCCTCCGACTTCTGCCCGGGGGTTGCGGCCACTGCGGGCCTCCTGTCGATTTCTGCACCGGTCGGGGGCCGGCGGCGCGAGGCTGTCACGGAGGGCGTGCGATGTGGTGCGGTGGAGCGAAGAAGTCGCGCTGGTGAGCGGTGCTGCGGTGGGGCCGCGCTTGTGGCGCGTGGACGGCGGTATGGCGGTTGACCGGCCCGGGGGTACGAGGAAGTTCCCCGCACCCCCGGGGTCCGGCGCTTGTGGATCCCGCTCGGATCCACAAGCTCAGCCGGGAGCCGTCCCTCCCGGCCGAGTCGGTGGGTAACACCGGAGGGGATCAGCCCTCGGCGGCGATACGGGCCAGACGCTGGGCCTCGGCCCGCGCGGTGCGGGCGATGGCGTCCTCGTCGACGTTGGTGAGGTGGTTGTCCTCGACGACCGGCTTGCCGCCCACCAGGGACAGCGTGACCGGGGCGGCCGCGCCGAAGACCAGGGCGGTGACCGGGTCGGCGATGGAGGAGTGGCCGATGCCGTCCAGCTTCCACAGCACCAGGTCGGCGAGCTTGCCGGCCTCCAGCGAGCCGATCTCGGCCGTCCGGCCGAGGACCTGCGCGCCCCCGTAGGTGCCGAGCCGCAGCGCCTTGCGGGCGTTGAGGGCGGCCTCCTTGTGGGCGCCGAGGCGGTTGATGAGCAGCGCGTTGCGCAGCTCGGTGTGCAGCTCGCCGGACTCGTTGGAGGCGGTGCCGTCCACGCCGAGGCCGACGGGTACGCCGGCCGCGAGCATGTCGGGGACGCGGGCGATGCCGGCGGCGAGGCGGGCGTTGGAGGACGGGCAGTGCGCGACGCCGGTGCCGGTGCGGGCGAAGGCCGCGATGTCGGAGTCGTTCATGTGGACGCAGTGCGCCATCCACACGTCGTCACCGAGCCAGCCGGTCGACTCGAAGTAGTCGGTGGGGCCCATGCCGAAGAGTTCGTGGCAGAACTTCTCCTCCTCCACGGTCTCCGAGCCGTGGGTGTGCATGCGCACGCCCTTGCGGCGGGCCAACTTGGCGCCCTCCCGCAGGAGTTCGGTGGAGATGGAGAACGGCGAGCAGGGGGCGGCGGCGATGTGCACCATCGAGCCGAAGGAGGAGTCGTGGTGCTTGTCGATGGCCTCCTCGGTGCCCAGCAGGGCGCCCTCGGTGGTCTCGACGGCGAAGTCCGGCGGCAGCCCGCCGTCCTTCACGCTGCGGTCCATGGAGCCACGGGCCAGGGTGATCCGGGCGCCGATCTCGGCGACGGCCGCCAGCTCCGCGCTCACCAGGTCGCCGGAGCCCTTCGGGAAGACGTAATGGTGGTCGGAGGCGGTGGTGACGCCGCCCTTGACCATCATGCCGAGGGAGCCCTGGGTGGCCGCGGCGAGCATCGGGGCGTCGATGCGGGCCCAGGTCGGGTAGAGCGCGACCAGCCAGTTGAAGAGGTTGTGGTCGGTGGCCAGGCCCCGGGTGATCCACTGGTAGAAGTGGTGGTGGGTGTTGATCAGGCCGGGGGTGACCAGATGTCCCGTGCCGTCGATGCGGCGGACGACGTTTGCCAGGCCCTCGGGAGCCTTGCCCGCGCCGACCGACTCGATGACGTTGCCGGCGACGACGACATGACCGGTGGCGTACTCCGTGTCCTGGGAGTCGACCGTCGCGATGGCGCAGTTCTCGATGACGATGCGACGTGCCGCACTGTCAGGGGATGCCGATGCTGCCATGGTGCTTCCTACTTTCCGTACTGGCGGTTGGGCACGGCATGGCCCTACGGGATTTGAGTGCCGGAGCCGGGCGAGGCGGCTGACAGTACCGCCGCCCGTGGTGTGCTCCGGGTGCCGAGATGATGAAAGAACAGGTTGAGCAGGACCGCGACCAGCGCGCCCGCGCTGATCCCGGAGCCGAGCACGGTCTGTGCCCAGGCGGGGAAGTCGGCGTAGAAGGTCGGCGCGGCGAGCGGGATGATGCCGGCGCCGAGCGACACGGCCACCAGGATGATGTTGGAGCTGTCATCGAGACCGGCTTCGGAGAGCGTACGGATACCGCTGACCGCGATCGATCCGAACAGCACGATACCCGCGCCGCCGAGCACCGGCATCGGCACCAGCGAGACCACCGCGCCGAGGACCGGGAAGGCGCCCAGCACGATCAGCGCGCCGCCGGCCAGCGCCACGACATAGCGGCTGCGCACCCGGGTCAGCGAGACGACACCGACGTTCTGCGCGAAGGCGCTGGTCGGGAAGCCGCCGAAGACGGGGCCGAGGAGGGTGGCGAGGCCGTCGGTGCGCAGGCCGCGGGTGATGGTGGCGCCGGTGGTCCTGCGGTCGCAGATCTCGCCGAGGGCCAGCATGCCGGCCGACGATTCCGTCATCAGCACGAGCATCACGATGCACAGCGAGAGGATCGCGGCGGGCTGGAACTCGGGGGCGCCGAAGGAGAAGGGGGTGGGCAGCGCGGCAACGGGGGCCGAGCGCAGCCCGTCGAAGCTCGCCATCCCGAACGGCATCGCGGCGAGGGTGCCGATGACGAGGCCGAGAAGCAGCGCGATCTGCTTGACGAAGCCCTTGGTGAAGCGCTGGATCAGCAGGATCACCACGAGGGTGAAGGCGGCCAGGGCCAGGTACTTCATGTCGCCGAAGTCGGCGGCTTCCTTGTCGCCGCCCTGCGCCCAGCCGACCGGCACGGGCATCAGGGTGACCCCGATGAGGGTGATGACGACGCCGGTGACCAGCGGCGGGAAGAAGCGGAGCAGTCTGCCGAAGAACGGGCCGATGGCGAGGCAGAAGATGCCGGCGACCATCACCGCCCCGTAGATCGCGGGGAGTTGGTGGCCTGTGGCGGTGGTCTCGGCGATCGCGAGCATCGGGGTGATGCCGGCGGAACTGGCCGCGTTGACGAACGGCAGGCGGTTGCCGACGAACTTGCGGATGCCGAGCGTCTGCAGGAGCGTCGCCAGTCCGGCGATGAGCAGGCTGGCGGCGATCAGCCGGGTGCGGCCCGCGGTGTCCAGGCCGACGGCCTGGCCGATGATGAGCGGAGGGGTGACGACGCCGGCGTACATGGCAGCGATGTGCTGGAGGGCGGCGGGGACCAGCCGCTTCGCGGCCGGCTTCTCGTCCACGGGGTGGGTCGTGGACTCGGGGTGGTGCGGGGCGTGCGAGTGCGGTGCCATGGGTCGTTCCCCTTAAGAATTCGCGCCCCTCCCCGCTGCGGGGTGGGGAGGGACGCGAGGCACGGCGCTGCGTCGGAGCCGTTTAGAGGTTCGTCAGATCCAGCGGGATCCGGGCTTCGACACCGTCGCGCAGAACAGTGGCTTCGATCAGGCCGTACGGGCGGTCCGCCGCGTAGTAGACCTCGTTGTCGTTCTTGAGCCCGAACGGCTCCAGGTCCACGAGGAAGTGGTGCTTGTTCGGGAGCGAGAAGCGGATCTCGTCGACCTCGGAACGGTTGTTGATGATGCGCGAACCCATTTGGTAGAGGGTCTGCTGGAGGGAGAGGCTGTAGGTCTCCGCGAAGGCCTGCAGCATGTGCTTCTTGACCTGCTCGTACGAACGCTCCCAGTTGGGCATCCGCTGCTCGTCGTCGGTCCAGTTGAACCGCCAGCGGCTGGAGACCTCGGTGGCGAGGATGCGGTCGTACGCCTCCTTGAGGGTCGTGTACTTGTCCTTGATGTAGCCCCAGAACTCCGAGTTGGTGGAGTTCATGACGACGAGGTCCTTCAGGCCGGATATGACCTGCCAGCTCTCGCCGTCGTAGGTGATCTCGGTCAGCCGGGTCTCCTGGCCCTTGCGGACGAAGGAGTGCTGGACCTCGTCGGAGCCGATGAAGCGGGAGTTGTTGTCGGCGGTGGCGATCCGCTCCCAGGAGTACTCCTCGATGCGGATCCGGGCCCGCTTGATCGGCTCCTGGCTGGTCACGAAGTGCCGGGCCAGGTGGATGCCGAACTGCTCGGCCGACTCGATGCCGTGTTCCTTGGCGAAGGCGTACACGGTGTTCTTGGTGGTGTCGGTGGGCAGGCAGTGGGCGTTGGAACCCGAGAGGTGCACGTCCTCCAGGTCGCCGGAGAGGGCGACCGAGACGTTCAGGTCCTTGATGTGGTGGGTGTCGCCCTCGCGGGTGATCTTGACGACGCGGTTTTCCGCTTTGCCGTACTGGTTCTGGCCGAGAATCGTGGGCATGTCGGTGCTAGCTCCCTCGGTATACGGAGTAGCCGAACGGGTTGAGCAGCAGCGGTACGTGATAGTGCTCGCCCGGCTTGACGGCAAAGGTGATTGCCACCTCCGGGAAGAAAGCTCCGCTGTCCCTTACGCGGGGGGCGTCCTGCTGTTCCTCGGCTTGCTGATTGGCGTTGCTGTGGACGAAGTACTCCTCGACGGCGAAGTCGAGGCGCACGTGGGTGGTGCCTTCCGGCAGGGCCGGCAGGTCCTTGCAGCGCCCGTCCGCATCGGTCTTGGACGCGCCGTGGGCGGCCCAGGCGCCGTCGCTGCCGGAGCGCACCGAGAGCGTGAGGGCGACGCCCTCCGCGGGGCGGCCCACGCTGGTGTCCAGGATGTGCGTGGACACCGACGTCGGTGTGGCCGTCTCGCTGCTCATGCTGCGTCTCCTTCTGCGAGTTCCGCGATGCGGGTCAGGCGGATGCGGTTGATCTTGCCGAGCTCCACACGAACGATCTCCCGCTCCTGTTCCGGCGTGTTGTCGATCCGGTTACGGACGGCGTCGCGCATCTGCTCTCCGGTACGGCCGGAGGCGCAGATCAGGAAGACGTGACCGAACTTCTCCTGGTAGGCCAGGTTCAGTTCGAGCATCTCCGCCTTGAGCTGGTCGGAGGCGCCTGCCATCCCGCTCTGTTCGCGGGACGACGTCGGGTCGCCCGGCTTGGGGCGGCCGATCGGCGGGTGCCCGGCCATCGCCTCGGCCAGGTCCTCCGCGGTCAGCTCGGCCATGGCGGCGTCGCTGGCGGCGAAGAGGGCGTCGGTGGTGGCGTACGGGCGCCGGGCAAGAATCTTGCTCCCCCATGCCCGGCTGGCACACACCTCGTGCAGTGCGGCCTGGGCCGTACTGCCGTCGGCGGTGTTGAACCGGGAAAGACCCGGGGTCGAACTCGAAGACACGGGTAGCCTCCGCGGCCTGGTGCTGGACAGCTCTGCTTGGCTGGAAACAGCTAAGACCCCCGGCAACATCACGTCAACACTTTGTTGAAAACTCGGCAACGTAAAAGCCGCCACCCGGGTCATCCGGGCGGCGGCTTCCAGGGCCGGGCGGCGCGCGTGCGGCGCATCACCTCAGTCGGCACTCTTCGCGGCATTCTCCCTGTTCAGGTAGTTGTAGACGGTGAAGCGGCTGACGCCGAGCGCCCCCGCGACCGTCTCCACGCCGTGCCGCACCGAGAACGCCCCGCGGGACTCCAGAATCCGTACGACCGATTGCTTGCTCTTGCGGTCCAGCTCCGCCAGCGGCACGCCGTGCCGGCGCTGCAGCTCCGCGAGGATGTGGTCGAGCGAGTCGGACAGATGCGGCAGGCGTACGGCCACCCTGTCCTGCCCCTCCCAGACCAGCACCACATCGTCACCCTGAGCCAGCTCGGGCGCGACCATCTGTCCGCCCATCGCGTCCACCAGCGGCTTCACCGCCTGGACGAACGGGTGGTCGGCGGGCTCGGTCACGTCTCGCTCCCCTCGGGCGCCGCGGCGGCCGCGATCACATTGACCTGCAGGGACACCCGGGTGGCACCCGCCTCCAGGGAGCCGCGCAGCAGGTCGGCCACGGCGCCGAGCACCTGCTCCGCCTCCCCCTCGGCCGTATTGCCGAACGGCCCGACGTCGACGGCGTCCAGCTCCGCGCCGGTGACGATGTCCCGCGCCACCACCGCATGGGCCGGGGCCTCATCCAGATCGAACGGCTCCGTCGTGAACTCCACTCTCAATCGCACGCCGCTCAACTTACGCGCGGATGGGCCCGGCCACCAGAAATTGCCCTGGGGCCCTCTTGACAGCCCTGGAGCCCGCCAGGCAGGGTTCCATTACGCAGAAAGTAAGTTCCACTATCCGGAAGGAGCGCCGCCTTTATGGGTTTCACGGACACGCGCTTCAACGTCAATCTGTCGATTCTGTTCACCGAGCTTCCGTTGCTGGAGCG
>NZ_JBIWNU010000004.1:0-408442 GCF_044767385.1 Streptomyces sp. NPDC101393
CAGCCACATGTTGGCCTGGTAGGCGGAGGAGGAGCCGCCGGAGAAGTACATGCCGACGGTGGGCCGGTAGTCGGCCAGCCACTGGTCCAGCCATTGCAGGGCGCGGGCCTCGCCGGCGATGCGCTTGGAGGGCAGCAGCCAGGTGCCCAGGTAGAGGGTGCCGCCCGCGGACAGCACCAGCGACAGGGCCAGGCCGATACCGCCCCAGTACGCGTCGGTGGTGATCGCGGTCAGCATCATGCCCACCGTGCTGGGCACCGCGAACCGCAACAGCCGCCGGCCCGTCTGCCGTGACAGGATCCGCGGCGGCGCATCCGACAGCCGCAGCGCCGACGCATCGATGTTGCGCGTCACGAACGGCAGCGCCCGCGTCCTGCGCACCAGCACCGCCACCGCCTGACACACGAAATGCGTGCCGTAGAAGAGCAGCAGCGTGATGGTGAGCGGCGCCTGCTCCTTGAGCGGGTTGATGCCGTCGATGTGCAGCAGGCCGACCAGTATCAGCATGTCGCGCAGCAGCTGGCGCACGGTCACGTCGAAACGGATTCTGCCGAGCACCGAGAGCAGGCCGGGCTGCTTGTGCTGGAGAACCAGGTCGAGAACCAGGTTGACGACGGACGCGACGATGAACAGCGGAATGACGGGTAGCAGCGCACCGACGAGCTGGGCGGTGAACGCGACCATCATCGCGAGCAGCGCCGCGAGCTGTACGACGCGGCGGGGGGCGATTCCGGCGGAAGGCACGGGGGAGGGCTCCTGGCAGCAAGACGGTCAGGGGGAGGCCGTGGGGGGCGGCCGGGTCCCGCGCTGCGACGCCGCTGGAGCGGCGATACGGGACCAAGGGACACCCGACCGTATGACCTTGTTGGCCTTGGTGACAATCTGCTGTGGCTCTCATCACCGCGAAAGCGGATCAATCGAACGCAACCTCTGGACCGGGCCTTCCGTCTTACCGCAATCCGGAAATCCCTCGGAAATCCGCAAGGAATGGCCAGGAATCCCGGGTTTCTCAAGAATCTCAGAAATCTCCTGAATCACCGGAGCCGGGAGGGGCGGAGGAGCTTGCCGGGCGTCCGCGACGAGGGATACCTCACGCCCCGTGTCCGGCGAGGCGTCCGCCAGGCGATATCACGGCGCGCCCGTCGCCCGCCCTGCCGTAGATTGCGCCCGTAGGGCCGCCGTACGGAATGCCGTACGGCCGCGGGATCGGCGACACAGGGGTACGCAGGTGGCAGGCGCAAGGCACGACGGGGAAGGGGCGGCCCGAGGGGCCTCGGCCGGGGGCGGCGGCGCGCGACGGGAAGGCGTGGCGGACGCCCGCAGGATCGTGGTGAAGGTCGGCTCGTCGTCGCTGACCACGGCCGCCGGGGGGCTGGACGCGGACCGGGTCGACGCGCTGGTCGATGTGCTCGCCAAGCACCAGGACAAGGAGATCGTGCTGGTCTCCTCCGGTGCCATCGCGGCCGGCCTGGCGCCCCTGGGACTCGACCGCCGCCCCCGCGACCTGGCCAGGCAGCAGGCTGCCGCCAGCGTCGGCCAGGGCCTGCTGGTCGCCCGCTACACCGCTTCCTTCGCGCGCTACGGCCGCCGCGTCGGACAGGTCCTGCTGACCTCCGACGACACCAGCCGCCGGGCCCACTACCGCAACGCCTACCGCACCCTGGACCAGCTGCTGGCCATGGGCGCGGTGCCGATCGTGAACGAGAACGACACCGTCGCGACCGACGAGATCCGCTTCGGCGACAACGACCGGCTGGCGGCGCTCGTCGCCCACCTGGTCCGCGCCGACCTGCTGGTGCTGCTCTCCGATGTGGACGGCCTCTACGACGGCGACCCGTCCACCCCGGGGACCTCACGGATAGCGGAGGTCAGCGGGCCGCAGGACCTGGCGGGCATCTCCATCGGCAGCGCCGGCAAGGCCGGGGTCGGCACCGGCGGCATGGTCACCAAGGTCGAGGCGGCCCGGATCGCGGCCGCGGCCGGCATCCCCGTCGTCCTCACCTCCGCCGTGCACGCCGGCGACGCGCTGGCCGGCGGCCCGACCGGCACCCACTTCCTGCGTACCGGCCGCCGCTCCGCCGACCGGCTGCTCTGGCTCGCGCACGCCTCCACACCGCGCGGTGCGCTCGTCCTGGACGACGGGGCGGTGCGGGCCGTCGTCGAGCGGCGCTCCTCGCTGCTGCCGGCCGGTATCGCCTCGGTCGAGGGCGAGTTCTCCGCCGGGGACCCGGTCGAGCTGCGGGACGGCGCGGGGCAGGCGGTCGCCCGGGGCCTCGTCAACTTCGATGCGAGGGAAATCCCCCGATTGATAGGGCGTTCGACCCGGGACCTCGCCCGCGAGCTGGGCCCGGCGTACGAGCGGGAGGTCGTACACCGCGACGATCTGGTGCTGCTGGACCACTGAAGGCCTGCCGGACGGCCCTGCGGGGCATCGTCCGGGGTGCTTCGCCGACTGCCTCCCGGAGGCAGCCGGCAGGGGCCGGCGCCCGGCGCGGTGCTCGAAACGCGGTACGGACCAGGGTGCGAAGACCTGCCTTTCCACGGGGACCTTCGCGAAAACGCCCCCGCGACGGCCCGCGGACTGGTCAACTTTGTTGCGGGGCGCCGTAGGGGAGCGGCGCCCGCAGCGCGTCAGCGCACACGCCGAAGTACGACCGCACCTATCGGCTCCGCACCCCGAGGGCGGAGCGATTCGCATCACAGGAGGCCGCCGGTGAGACGAGGGCGCCCAGGGGCACTGCCCCGAGGGACGGCGGAGCGCACCCTGACCAGCGTCGGGGCCGGTGAGAAAGCCGGGCCGGCTGACGAGCGGTGCGCGGAGCGGAACGGGACGGCGCAGCCGGCACCGGAGGGCGAGCGCCGGGACGCGTCCCGGCTGTGGCACATCACCCTCAGCGTCTCGGGGGCCGAGGCCCCCTTGAAGGAGGTCAGGCGGGCGCTCGAACAGCTCGCCCACGACCATCCCTTCCTGCTGACCAGCCGTTACGCCAACGACCATGCCGAGATCCGCTATTGGGAGGAGGCGCGGGACCTGCACGACGCCGCGGCGGTCGCGCTGCGGCTGTGGGGCGAACACCGCTCGACGGCCAAGCTGCCGCCGTGGGAGATCGTCGGGCTGGAGGTCATCGACCGTGAGACCTATCACCAGCGCATCGCGGAGGGCTACGGACCGCCCCCTGCGTCACCGGTGGGCGTCCACCCCTACTGAGCCCCCCGCCGCCCGTCATGAGTGCCGTACGGCGGCTCCCCGCGGAGGCCGGTCCGGCACCTGACGGGCCGCGTCCCGCACTGTGAAATACGGCGTGGCCGCAGCCTGCCTCCCGGCTAGGCTTGCGGCCATGACCAGCAGCGCATCGCAGTCCTCGCCCGTCCTTGAGACCGCCCGCCGCGCGAAGGAGGCGGCCGCCGTCCTGGCGCCGCTGCCGCGTACGGCCCGGGACGGAGCGCTGCTCGCCATCGCCGACGCCCTGGTGGCGCGCACCGGCGAGATCGTCGCCGCCAACGCCGAGGACATCGCCAAGGCGCGGGCCGCCGGCACCTCGGAATCGATCGTGGACCGGCTGACCCTCACCCCCGAGCGGATCGCCGCCATCGCCGCCGACGTCCGCGATGTCGTCGCCCTCCCCGACCCGGTCGGTGAGGTCGTCCGCGGCTCGACCCTCCCCAACGGCCTCGACCTGCGGCAGATCCGGGTCCCGCTCGGCGTGATCGGCATCGTCTACGAGGCCCGCCCCAATGTGACCGTGGACGCCGCCGCCCTGTGCCTGAAGTCCGGCAACGCCGTGCTGCTGCGCGGTTCGTCCTCCGCGTACGCCTCCAACAGCGCGCTGGTGGACGTGCTGCGGGACGCCGTCGAGGGCGCCGGACTGCCCGCCGACTCCGTGCAGCTGGTGCCGGGTGAGAGCCGCGACTCGGTGCGCGAGCTGATGCGCGCCCGCGGCCTGGTCGACGTGCTGATCCCGCGCGGCGGCGCCTCGCTGATCCGCACGGTCGTCGAGGAGTCCACCGTCCCGGTGATCGAGACCGGCACCGGCAACTGCCATGTCTACGTCGACGAAGCGGCCGACATCGACATGGCCGTCGACATCCTCGTCAACTCCAAGGCGCAGCGGCCCAGCGTCTGCAACGCCGCCGAGACGGTCCTGGTGCACGCCGGGATCGCGGAGAAGTTCCTGCCGCGCGCCCTGGAGGCGCTCACCCAGGCCGGCGTGATCGTGCACGGCGACGAGGCCTGGCAGCAGGCGGGCCCCGGCATGGTCGCGCCCGCCGGAGACGAGGACTGGGCGGCGGAGTACCTCTCGTACGACATCGCGGCCGCCGTGGTCGCCGACATGGACGCCGCGGTGGCGCACATCCGGCGCTGGAGCTCCGGTCACACCGAGGCCATCGTCACCACCTCGCAGGCCGCGGCCCGCCGATTCACCCAGTTGGTGGATGCCACGACCGTCGCGGTCAACGCCTCCACCCGTTTCACCGACGGCGGCCAGTTCGGCTTCGGCGCCGAGATCGGCATTTCGACGCAGAAGCTGCACGCCCGCGGTCCCATGGGGCTGCCGGAACTGACCTCCACGAAGTACATCCTCACCGGCGACGGCCACACCCGCTGAACCGTCCCCCGGATTCCCCCCTCTCCCTGCCCAAATCGACCGGCCGGGGCTAACCTGGACGCGTGCCGGACGACGTGGGGGGCAAGCCGTTCCCGGACGGCGAAGAGCCCGAAGAGCACCACCCCGGGAGCCACGGAAGCGCGGACGAAGAATTCGCCTCCGTGGTCTTCGACGAGGCCTTCGTACGGTCCGCGAAGATCCATGAGCCCTCCGCCGACGAGCGCCTGCTCGCCGCCGCGGAGGCCCGCGCCGAGGCGGAGGCGGCCCGCTCGGGTACCGCCTTCGGCCCCGAGGATCCGGACGGCGAGGGGGGACCGCGCACCCGCAGGCGCCGCCGCCACGGCCCGGAGGGCCTGGACCCGGACGCCGACGACTACGACGCGTACGGCGAGCCGGGTGGCTACGGCGAGTACGGCGAATATGGCGAGTACGGCCCGTATGGTCCGTACGGCCCGTACGGCGGGGCGCTGCGGCCCTACCGCAGCAGCGCTCGCTGGCACCGGCCGATGGCCTGGGTGCTGGCCGTCGTGATGGGCATCGGGCTGGTCGCGCTGGCTTTCAGCGCCGTCTACCGCGGTGCCTCCGGCAGGAATCAGAGCCCGGCGCCGGCGCCGGCCACCAGCGGGGTGGACACACCGTCCTCCGGCGGGGCCGAGAGCGCCCGTACGGCGGGTCCCGGCCTGCTGCCGTCGCCGCCCGGGGGATCCGCCCGGCCGTCGGCCTCCGCGGTGCCCAGGCCGCACTGACGGGAAGTCGCCGCGCCCCCGGAGTTTATGTTCGCCTCCGCGGACCTACTCTTGTTGTATGAGCGGGCCTGGTGACCCTCCCGAAGGGACGCCTGAGGGCGCCCCGGGAGGCGGTGAGGACGAATACCGATCCGTTGTCTTCGACGAATCGTTTGTGCGCGCTGCCCGGCTACAGGAATTCTCCGCTGACGAACGGCTCGGCGAGCATCATTCGCCGGCCGTCAAAACCCGGCACGGCTGGCTGCGGGCCGGCGGCTCCCGGCAGGCGATCCTGCTCGTGCTGCTGATCGTGCTCGCTTTCGGCACCGCCGTCTACATGGGTGTACGCCACCCGTACCGGAACCCCGGGGCGGTGGCGGTGCAGCCGCTGCGGTCCTCCGTCGTGCCGCTCGCGCCGACCGGCGCCGTGCCCGGTGCGACCCCCGCCGATCTCTTCGCGCACAGCCCAGCGGCGCACTTCCGCATCGGGGCCGCCGGTGTCAATCTGCCCGAGGTCCGGCGCACCGAGCACTTCTCCGACGGCCAGATCGTCGCCGCGCTGAGCATCGCCAAGGACTATGTCGTCCGCTCCTCGCTGGATCCGGCCACGCTCACCGGCGGATCCGTACGCCCGGTGCGGCTGCTGCTCGACACCGGCCAACTCGACCAGTTCGACCGGAGTCTGGCGCATCCCGACGATGACGGGCGCCATGCGGCGACCGGCTGGCTGGTCCGCTTCGACCCCGAGGTGACCGCACTCGCCGACAAGAACGTCCGCGTCAACGGCACTCTGTCTGCGGCGGAGTTGAGCCCGGACGCCCTCGACATCACCGCCGACTACACCTTTGTCTACGCCGTACGGCCGGCCGACGGCGGGCGCGGCGACTCCGCGGGGCGGACCGGTCAGGGCGTCGGCAAGGCCACGCCGGGCGCCGCCTCGCTGTTCACCGTCCGCCGCGAGGTGCATTTCCGCCTCGGCCGGGACGACCTCAACGACCACCGGCTGGAAGTGCAGCAGAGCAGCCTCCAGGCAGGGCCGCTGGCCTGCTCCTCGAAGCCGGCCGACGCGCTGCGTCCGCTCCTTGCGGGACAGCACGCCGGCGACGACCGGCCGTCGGGCACCGACCCCTACTCCAGGAGCCGGGCCAACCCCTCGCTCTGCGGCGAACTGGCGGCTACTTCCCGCCCGAACCCGAGCCATCCGATCCGTTAGCGCCGCCCGATCCGTTGGCGCCGTCCGGACCCTCGCCGGCCGCGCCGTCGGGACGGGGGCCGCCGGCGCGGAAGACCGTGTCCCGCAGCCTGCCGCCCAAGTCGCCCGCACCGCCCGCGATATCGCGCACCAGACCCATCAGCGGGTCCTTGCTGTTGCGCACGGAGTCGGCGTAGTGGTTCGCCGAGTCCTTGAAGGAGTCGGAGACCGAGGTGTCCTTGTCCTCGTCACGGCGCGGGTAGTGGCCGTCCATGATCCGCTGGTAGTCGCGGCTGGCCGCCCACTTCTTCAGCTCGGCCGCCCGCACCGTCGTGAACGGGTGGCTGCGCGGCAGGACGTTGAGGATCTTCAGCACGGAGTCGCGCAGATCGCCGCCCGACTCGTACTCCTCGGCCTGCGCGAGGAAGGCGTCCACATTCATCTCGTGCAGATGATTGCCGCCCGCCAGCTTCATCAGACCCCGCATCGAGGCCTGCAGGTCCTGCCCGACCAGCAGTCCGGCGCGGTCCGCCGACAGCTCCGACTTGCGGAACCACTCGCGCAGCGCCGTCACGATCGCCATGATCGCGACATTGCCCAGCGGGATCCAGGCGACCTTCATCGCCAGATTCGTCAGGAACAGCAGCACGGTGCGGTAGACCGCGTGCCCGGACAGGGCGTGCCCGACCTCATGGCCGATCACCGCCCGCATCTCCTCCTCGTCGAGAAGCTCGACGAGGCCCGTCGTGACCACGATGATCGGCTCGTCCAGACCGATGCACATGGCATTGGGCTGCGGGTCCTGATTGACGTACATCGGCGGGACCTTCTCCAGGTCCAGGATGTAGCAGGCGTCGCGCAGCATGTCGTTGAGATGGGCGAACTGCTGCTCGCCGACCCGGACCGAATCCGACAGGAAGAGCAGCCGCAGGCTGCGCTCCGGCAACAAGCCGCTGAGCGTCTTGAAGACGGTGTCGAACCCGCTCAGCTTGCGCAGCGCGACCAGCGCCGAGCGATCCGCCGGGTGCTCGTAGGACCGCGAGGAGATTCCCGGAAACCGCCTGCGGTCCCGGCTCGGTACGTTTTCGCTGCCGCCTGGGCTCTCCGTCATTGGGGCCTCCCCCTGTTCGACTGCGTGTGTTCAGCGTAGAGGACGCCGCTGACAGCCGATTGGATGCTCGGGCGTACGCTGGCGATCGCATCAATGACCCCACAGAACCGCACAAAGGGAGCGCACTGTCATGCCGCATCCGAGCCTGCTGCTCGCCGCAGCAGCCCAGGAGACCTCCCATGCCGACGGTCCCGGCTGGATTCTGCGTGTGGTGATCATCGTCGGTGTCGTGGGCGCCGCCCTGCTCGCCTGGTTCCTGCTGCGCGGCTACGGCAGCCAGGACTGACTGAGGCGCGGCCGCCGCCCCTCCGGGTGGAGTCGCCGTGAGCCCGGGGTGAGGGGACGCTTACGATGTGGCGGAAGTCTCTGCCCGACCCCAGCCCGGATTGGTTCTGCTGACGATGAGCCTGCACACCGCCGCACACTCCCTGGTCTCCCTTGCCGAAGGCGGACAGGAGGGTGGCAATCACAACAGCCTGAACCCGTTCCTGACCGGTGGCGGCGCCCTGATTGTCCTGCTTCTCCTGCTGTGGGTCGTCACCCGCTTCAACCGGGACCGCTGAGCCCCGGCACCCGGACCCCGGCACGGCGCGTCGCCCAGTAGGGTCTGCACGCATGGGAGAGCACACAGGGCCCGTGAAGCGGCGACTCGGAGTGATGGGCGGCACGTTCGACCCGATCCATCACGGACACCTTGTCGCCGCCAGCGAGGTGGCCAGCCAGTTCCACCTCGATGAGGTCATCTTCGTCCCCACGGGCCAGCCGTGGCAGAAGAGCCACAAGACGGTGTCCCCGGCCGAGGACCGGTATCTGATGACGGTCATCGCGACCGCGTCGAATCCGCAGTTCTCCGTCAGCCGCATCGACATCGACCGTGGCGGCAAGACGTACACCATCGACACCCTGCGCGATCTGCGCGTCGAGCACGTCGATGCGGACCTGTTCTTCATCACCGGCGCCGACGCCCTCGGTCAGATCCTGACCTGGCACGACGCCGAGGAACTGGTCTCGCTCGCGCATTTCATCGGGGTGACCAGGCCCGGCCATGTCCTCGCGGACCCGGGGCTGCCCGCAGGCGCTGTGTCCCTGGTCGAGGTGCCCGCGCTGGCCATCTCCTCGACCGACTGCCGGGCGCGGGTCGTCCGAGCGGATCCGGTCTGGTACCTCGTGCCGGACGGTGTGGTGCGCTACATCGACAAAAAAGAGCTGTACCGCAACGACCGCTGACGGGGCTGACGGAAAGGGGCACCGGTGAGCGACCGACAGGATCCGTACGGGCCGCAGGACCCGTATGCCCACGACCCGTATGCCCAGGAGCAGCCGGGTCAGCAGGGCTACACCTATGACGCCTACGGGCAGCCGGTGTACCGCGACGCGTCCCCGCAGTCCTACGAGCAGCACTACGACCAGTACGGGCAGCCGGTCGCCCCCGCCGCCCCGTCCTACGACGGCTATGACCCCTACGGGGCGCAGCAGGGCCAGCACCAGCAGCAGCAACAGCAGCAGGAGTGGATCCCGCAGCAGGCGCAGCAGCAGCCGCAGCACGGCCAGGAGTACGGCTATGACGCGTACGGCCGTCAGGTGCAGCAGCAGCCCGGCTACCCCCAGCAGTTCGACCCGTACACCCAGCCTCAGCAGCCCCCGCACCAGCAGCAACAGCAGCAGGAGTGGATTCCGCAGCAGGCGCAGCAGTCGCCGTACGAGCAGGTCCCGTACGGCGAGCAGCCCGGCCACCACGACGAGGGCGGGCGCCGGCCCCCTGAGGGGCAGCAGCGTCCTCCGGGGCAGCGCCGGGCCCCGTCCGGACCTCCTGCCTCCGCAGAGCCCCCGGCCTCGTCGGACTCCTCGGACGCGGAGTACCGGACCGAGCAGTTCTCGTTCATCGAGGAGCCGGACGAGGACTCCGAAGACGTCATCGACTGGCTGAAGTTCACCGAGAGCCGCACCGAGCGGCGCGAGGAGGCCAAGCGCCGCGGCCGCAGCCGGGTCGTCGCCCTGTCGGTGGTGCTCGCCCTGCTGGTCGCCGGCGGCGCCGGCTATCTGTGGTGGGCGGGCAAGCTGCCCGGACTGGCCGGCGCGGACACCGGCGCCGCCGCCGCGGGCAGCGGGCAGAAGCGCGATGTGCTGGTGGTGCATCTCAAGGACACCAAGACGGGCAACAGCTCCACGGCCCTGCTCGTGGACAACGAGACCACCCACAAGGGCACCACCGTCCTCCTGCCCAACAACCTCACCGTCCCCAAGGATGACGGGACCCCCACCACGCTCGGCAAGTCCTTCAAGGACGAGGGCACCGACCCGACCAGGGAATCCCTCAACAGCCTCCTGGGCGCCGACCTCAAGGCCAGCTGGCGGCTGGACACCCCGTATCTGGAGAACCTCGTCGAGACGGTCGGCGGCATCACCCTCGACACCGACGCCACCGTGCCCGGTGCCAAGAAGGGCGACTCCCCGGCGGTCAAACAGGGCCGCGGGCAGGACCTCAACGGCCAGGCGGCCGTCGCCTACGCCACCTACCAGCGGACCGGCGAGCCGCAGGCCAAGCAGCTGCAGCGGTTCGGACAGGTCATGCAGGCCACCTTGAAGAAGGTCTCCAGCGACGCGGAGGGCGCCACCGCCACCGTCAAGGCGCTGCTCCAGGTGCTCGACCCGCCCCTCACCGAGGCCGAGCTGGGCAGCTCGCTGGCACAGCGCGCCGAACTGGCCAAGACGGGCGCCTACGACACCACCGTGCTGCCGGTGCAGGCCGACGGGACGCTCGACAGGACCGCCTCGCAGACCGTGGTCAAGGACGTGCTCGGCGGCACGGTCAAGAAGACCGACCCGGACGCGACCACCAGGGTCGCGGTCCGCAACGCCACCGGCAACAAGGCCGCCACCGGTAAGGCGCAGGCCGCGCTGGTCAACGGCGGCTACACCTTCGTCGACGGCGGTGCCGCCGGAGCGGCCGGCAGCACGTCCCGGGTGACGTACGCGGAGGCGGGCCAGAAGGCGAAGGCGGCGGAGGTCGCCAAGACGCTGGGCCTGCCGGCGGGCGCCGTCACGCAGGGCAAGGGCGCGGCGAACGCCGACATCACGGTCGTTCTGGGACCGGACTTCAAGGGCTGACCAGGGGATACGGCCCGGCTACCGCCTCCTTCGGCAGGGCCGGGCCGGCAGCCGGTGAAAGCCCGCCGGGAGTGTCGGTGGTCCGTGAGACCCTTGAGGGGTACCTGATCGCCTTTCCGGCTGCCCATGGGGGACTGCGGCGCGCCGCGGCTTCGCCGCGAGCCGCGTGCCCCGGCCGGAGAAGCTGCCCTCGACCCGGAAAGCCGCTTGTGACCGCCACGGACCGCTCCATCGAGCTCATCAACGCCGCCGCTCAGGCAGCGGCCGACAAGCTCGCGCACGACATCATCGCGTACGACGTCAGTGACGTCCTCTCGATCACCGACGCCTTCCTGCTGGCCTCGGCGCCCAACGACCGCCAGGTCAAGTCGATCGTCGACGAGATCGAGGAACGGCTCAACAAGGAGCTCGGCGCCAAGCCGGTGCGCCGCGAAGGCGACCGCGAGGCCCGCTGGGTGCTCCTCGACTACGTCGACATCGTGGTCCACGTCCAGCACAGCGAGGAGCGCGTGTTCTACGCCCTCGAGCGCCTGTGGAAGGACTGCCCCGAGATCGACCTCCCCGAGGAGGCCAAGGCCACCCGCGGCAAGGCCGCCGCGCACGCCGAGGCCACCGCGGACGAGCAGGACGGAGAGCTGCACTGAACGGCACCAAAGGCGGCCGGGGCCGCCGCGTCGTCCTGTGGCGCCACGGCCAGACGGCCTGGAATCTGGAGCGCCGCTTCCAGGGATCGACGGACATCGAACTGACCGAGACCGGTGTCGGCCAGGCCCACCGCGCGGCCCGGTTGCTGGCTGCCCTGCGGCCGGACGCGATCATCGCCTCCGACCTGCAGCGGGCCGCGGCCACGGCACGCGAGCTGGCCGCCCTCACCCGCCTTGAGGTGACGTACGACGCGGCGCTGCGGGAGACGTACGCCGGGTCCTGGCAGGGCCTGACGCACGACGAGATCCTCGCGCAGTACGGCGAGCAGTACTCCGCCTGGAAGCGCGGTGAGCCGGTGCGGCGCGGCGGCGGCGAGCTGGAGACCGAGGTCGCCGACCGGGCCGCCCCGGTCGTGCTGGCGCACGTCGACAAGCTGCCCGACGACGGCACCCTGGTCGTCGTCAGCCACGGCGGCACCATCCGCACCACCATCGGCAGGCTGCTCGGCCTGGACTCCCATCACTGGGAGGGCCTGGGCGGCCTGACGAACTGCTGCTGGTCCGTGCTGGGCGAGGGCGCGCGTGGCTGGCGCCTGCTGGAGCACAACGCCGGCACCCTCCCGGAGCCGGTGCTCGGCGACGACGACTGAGCCCGCGGGCGGGCCCGGCCACCCGGATTTCACATCCGGGCAGGTCGCAGGCTAAAGTTCATCTTGTTCGCGGCGCCGCCGGGGGAAACCCGGAGGGGCGGAACAAGACCCGGGGCTATAGCTCAGTTGGTAGAGCGCCTGCATGGCATGCAGGAGGTCAGGAGTTCAATTCTCCTTAGCTCCACAGCCCGGAGATCCCGTCCTCTCGCGGATCCAGTGCCCGACACTGGTGAGCGAGAGGGCGGGATTTCTGTATCGGGGGAGCGCCGTCTCCGGTCGCCCGGATGCGGTGGGCGCCCGACGGTCCTGACCCGGTCCGGCCGTCCGTGGCAGAATCGGACGGCGCCGGCAGGGGAGGAGAGAGCGAGATGCCCACGAGCATCCTCGAGGAGGTCAATGATCTGCTCGAAGTGGCCGAGGCGCAGGGTTATGACTGGCTGCCGGAATACGCGCTCCGCTTCACCTGCCCTGCCGAAGGCCCCCGCTCCGCCCGCAGTGGTGGCGATGACTCCGCCCTGCAGTGCCCCGCTTGTGGTTCGGTCCATGTCGCACAGGTGCTGGGCGACAACGGAGGTATTTCCTTCGTCTGTACGGCCTGCGGCCACAGCTGGAGCTGACTGATGGGCGCCCACAGCAGGAAATGCGACTGGTGCGGCAGCGGTACGCCGATCGTCCGTGACATGGAGCCGGTCAACGCCGACTACCAGTACTGGTGCGAGGAATGTGCCCGCGCCCTGGTCATAAAGGGCGACCCGATCGAGACCTACCGCGAGCTCGACGGCGAGCCGATCTACGGCCGGCTGCTGGACGAGCACTGCACGCTGAAGCGCTTCTACTCGTTCGCGACGGCCTGATCAGCGGCGGTCTGATTCGGGACGGCCTGGTTCGGGGCCGCCCATTCGCCACGGCCTGACGGACCGCGCGGCACGGTCCATTGCTCTCCCGGACACATTCGGGTCGATACCGGCAGAACCGGAACTCCCGGGTATCTGCGGGGCGTTGTGGGATCAGAGCTGCCGTCGGAAATGGCCGGCGGCACGGGGGAGTGACACGGGGGTCGCATCGTGACGACACGACGATCAGGCCAGGCCAGGTGGCGGATGCCCGCCCTACCAACTTCCGGAGAGCCTGCGCCGCGACAGCGGTCCTGCGGATTCCGACCGCGGGCTTCGGCCTCGGCAGCGAACTGGGCGGCACCCGGGCCCCCTGGCGTCCGGCGGCACCGCGCTGACATCCCCCGGCACCCAGGGCGGGAAGCACTCCCTCAGGCCCCACAGGGCCGGTTGGTCGCAGTGATCGGCCAATTCCGCGGCGCCTGCGGGCGGTTCCTGCCGCCGCTGTCCTCTCCTGGAAGGCTGGGGCGCGGGGAGGGTGCGCGCCTGCGTCGTCATGCCGCCGGAGGCGCCGGCGTTTCCTCCTCGACAGCCGGAAGAAGACCATCACCACGGCGGCCGCTGAGCCGCCACAGACGGGCCGCGGTGAGTGCGAGCAGCGCCAGACCGGCGATCGGGTAGACGTCGGAGAGCAGCATCTGGAGGCCGTTCTGGTGCAGTTCCTCGTGGTGGTGCCAGCGGTGCGGCACCCACCACAGCGCGAACGAGCCGAAGAGCAGGCCCATCGCGCCCGTCGTCGCCCACCAGCGACGGGCCGCGCCGCCGGTGCGCTGCAGGGCCTCGGAGCCGAGCAGGATCAGCAGCGGTACGCCCCACACCCAGTGGTGCGACCAGGAGATGGGGCTGACCAGCAGGGCGGTCGCCGCGCAGGCGACGGCCGCCCAGGCGCGTTCCCCGCGCAGCAGTGCCCCGGTCGCCAGCGCGAGCCCGAGGGCGGCGGTCAGCCCGGCCACCACGAGCCAGGCGCCACCGGGGTCGTGCGTGTGCAGAAGCCGGGCGAGGGCGCCGCGCAGTGACTGGTTCGCGGTGATCTCCACTTCGCCGACCCGGTCCGCGGCGAAGACGATCTCCGTCCAGAAGCGGTGGGAGTCACGGGGCAGTACGACGGCGGAGAGGAGGGCGGTGCCGAGGAAGGTCAGGGTGGCCACGGCGGCCTGCCGCAGCCAGGGGTTCCAGGCGGCCCGGGCACCGGCACCGGAGCGCATCAGCCGCAGGCCGCGGGCCAGGCCTGCAAGGCAGAGGAAGACGGCGAACAGCGCCGGGGTCAGCTTCAGTCCGGCGGCGATGCCGATGCCGACGCCGGCCCAGCGGTGGGTGCTCTTACGCGTCAGGTCCCACAGGACGAGGACGGCGAGGAGGAGGTTGATCTGGCCGTAGCGCAGCGTGGTCCACACCGGCTCGCACCACACCAGCAGCGCGGACAGTGCGAGCGTGGCCGCGGGCCGGGGGAGCCGGTGCGGGCGGCCGGTCAGGCGGAGCGAGAGATGGACGACGGAGACGAGCAGCAGGAGGTTGCCGGCGGTGGCCAGGGTGCGCATCGTCGGGACGCCGAAGAGGGTGAGCGGGGTGAACAGCAGTGCCGCGAAAGGCGGGTAGGTGTTGGGCAGGCGGGCCGAGGTGGCCACCATGTCGTAGAGGTCCCCGCCGGTGCGGGCGGTCCAGCCCTCGGCGCGGTAGACCATGAGGTCGACCATGGTCACGTGCGCGAGGCGCTGCACGGTCCAGAAGGCGGCGAAGGAGACGACGCAGGCCAGGCCCGCCATCAGGGTCGGGTGCCGGCGGAGGAGGCCCCGGCCGGGAGCGGTGCCGCGGGGGTCGGTGGACTGTTCCAGCTCCAGCGCGGTCACGGCGTACGGCTCCCCAGGACGAATCGGGCACGGACGGCCGACAGTACCCCTCGTGGCCTTGAAGGGCCCGTGGGAGAACGATTTGGCAGAAGCCCGGGAGGGCCGTGTAATGTAGGCGATGCCGCCGAGGGAAACCGGGCGGCGCAAGCAAGGGGCTATAGCTCAGTTGGTAGAGCGCCTGCATGGCATGCAGGAGGTCAGGAGTTCAATTCTCCTTAGCTCCACAGTGATCGAAGCGGGCCGTCCGATCGGACGGCCCGCTTCGTTGTGTCTGCCCTCCGGAGTGGTGGCGTCTCCCGCCTCGCGCTGATGCGCCCTCAGCGCGCTGACCGCTCAGGGGTGTTGGCTGTCTGCTCCGAGACCGTTCGTGGTCATTCCATGCCGTTCCTTGGGTGCTTCTTGGCGATCGCATGCCCCTGACATGAACGGTTCACCGAAAGAGTGACGCATCGCGTGAATGTCGCCTTCACCACATTCCCGGCTTGTGACGTGCCGCGCACCGGCGTACCGGCGGGCCGCGTCACCGCCCATCGACCGCTTCGCCATCAGGGGGTCACATGAGATCAAGCCGTTCCAGAGCGCCGCGCACCCGCGCCGGGCTGGCCTGGGCAGCGGCGCTGCCGCTCGTCGCCGGTGCGCTCGCGCTCGGCGCACCCGCGGCCGACGCCGCGGGCCACGACGGCGGCCGACAGCTGCTGCAGGGGACCAAGCCCCTGTGGGCCACCCGGCAGGCCGACCAGGGCGCCACCTCCGGCTCCGCGGAGATCACCGCCCGCGTCTACCTGGCGGGCCGCGACGCCAAGGGGCTCGCCGGCTATGCCAAGGCCGTGTCCGACCCGCACTCCGCCGCGTACGGCAAGTACCTGAGCCCCGCCCAGGTGAAGGCCCGCTACGGCGCGACGCAGGACCAGATAGTCAAGGTGACCGCCTGGCTGAAGAAGTCCGGCCTGACGGTCACCGCCACCTCCCGGCGCTTCGTGACGGTCAAGGGCGACGCGGCCGCCGCCGAGCGCGCCTTCGCCACCGACCTGCACAACTACCGCAAGAGCGGACACACTTACCACGCGCCCTCGGCCGCGGCCTCCGCACCCGCCACCCTGGGCGGCGCCGTGCTGACGGTCACCGGCCTGGACAACGCGCCGCGGCTCGCCGAGCACCACGCCACCGAACTGCCCCCGCCGTCCGCCGTCTTCCGTAACGCCGGACCGTTCTCCTCGTACTACGGCTCCAAGACGGACAAGAAGCTGCCGTCCGCCTACGGGAGCAAGGCGCCGTACGCGGTCAAGGGCTACACCGGCAAGCAGCTGCGGGCCGCCTACGGGGCGAAGAAGTACACCGGCAAGGGCGTCACGGTCGCGATCACCGACGCGTACGCCTCGCCGACCATCGCGCGGGACGCGCGCACGTACGCCGCCCGCAACGGCGACCAGCGCTACCGCCGCGGCCAGCTCTCGCAGGTGCTGCCCAAGGATTACTCGCACATCGAGGAGTGCGACGCGGCCGGCTGGTACGGCGAGGAGACCCTCGACGTCGAGGCCGTGCACGCGGTCGCCCCGGACTCCGACATCGTCTACGTCGGCGGTGCCTCCTGCGCCGATGACGACCTGCTCGACTCCCTCGGCACGGTCGTCGACGGGCACCTCGCCGACATCGTCTCCAACTCCTGGGGCGACATCGAGGCGAACGAGACCCCGGACGTCGCCGCCGCCTACGACCAGGTCTTCCAGCAGGGCGCGGTGCAGGGCATCGGCTTCTACTTCTCCTCCGGCGACAACGGTGACGAGGTCGCCAACACGGGCACCAAGCAGGTGGACACCCCGGCGAACTCCGCGTGGGTGACCGCGGTCGGCGGCACGTCGCTGGCCGTCGGCAAGCACGACGCCTACCAGTGGGAGACCGGCTGGGGCACCCAGAAGGCCGTCCTCTCCAAGGACGGCAACGACTGGAGCGGCTTCCCCGGCGCATTCAGCGGCGGAGCGGGCGGCGGCACCAGCAAGACCGTCGCGCAGCCCTACTACCAGCGCGGCGTCGTACCGGACTCGCTGTCCAAGACGGGGCTCGCGGGCGCGATGCGTACCGTCCCCGACATCGCGGCGGTCGCCGACCCGAACACCGGCTTCCTGGTGGGCCAGACCCAGACGCAGACCGACGGCTCGCTCGGCTACTCCGAATACCGCATCGGCGGCACCTCGCTCGCGGCGCCGGTGATCGCGGGCGTCCAGGCGCTGGCGCAGCAGGCCCGGCACGGCGTCGCCATCGGCTTCGCCAACCCCGGCATCTACCAGCGCTACGGGACCGCCGCCTACCACGACGTGACCGACCACCCGCTGGGCGCCGGCCGTGACCTCGCGGTCGTCCGCACCGACTACAACAACAGCGCGGACAACAGCGAGGGCACCACGACCTCGCTGCGCAGCCTGGGCAAGGACAGCTCACTGCACGCCGGCGTCGGGTACGACGACGTCACGGGCGTGGGCTCGCCGGGCACCGGATATGTGAGTTCCTACCGGCCCTGATCCCGGATCGGGGAGCGCGCCCTCCAGGGGCGGGGCTCGCGCGGGGGGGAATCCTCCGCGCGGGCCCCACACGCGCTGCGGTACCCTGACGCCATGCGTGCCGTACGCCTTCTGCTTAGCGGGCCGCGCTGATCAGTCCCGACCGGGCCATCCGCTGTGGCCGCCCGGGTCGGCATCGGCGCGGCGTCCCCTCCTGTGCGAGGGGCATTTTTGTTTCCGCAGAAACCGTGCCCGCAGCAGCCGCAGGCAGAGACGATCGATGGAGCTTTGAGGACGATGAGCGAGACGACCACCTCCCCCGCTGCTGACGGCGCGGGCGGTGCCCCCACCGAAGTGGCAGCGCCGCACCGCTATACGGCCGCGCTGGCCGCCGACATCGAAGCACGCTGGCAGGCCTTCTGGGAGCAGGACGGGACCTACGAGGCCCCCAACCCCAGCGGCGACCTGGCGGGTGATGCCGCGCTGGTGGCGCGTCCCAAGAAGTTCATCATGGACATGTTCCCGTACCCGTCGGGGTCCGGGCTGCACGTCGGCCACCCGCTGGGCTTCATCGCCACCGACGTCTACGCCCGCCACCAGCGCATGACCGGCCACAACGTGCTGCACACGCTGGGCTTTGACGCCTTCGGCCTGCCCGCCGAGCAGTACGCCGTGCAGACCGGCACGCACCCCCGGGTCTCCACCGAGGCCAACATCGTGAACATGCGGCGCCAGCTGCGCCGCCTGGGCCTGGGCCACGACCAGCGCCGCTCGGTCGAAACGATCGACCCCGCGTACTACAAGTGGACCCAGTGGATCTTCCTGCAGATCTTCAACTCCTGGTACGACCCGGAGGCGGACGCCGCACGCCCGATCGGCACCCTGATCGCGCAGTTCGAGGCGGGCAGCCGGCAGACGCCCGACGGCCGCGACTGGGCGGCGCTGAGCAACGCCGAGCGGGCCGAGGTCCTGGGTGAATACCGTCTGGCGTACGCCTCGGACGCGCCGGTCAACTGGTGCCCCGGCCTGGGCACGGTCCTGGCCAACGAAGAGGTCACCGCCGACGGGCGCTCCGAGCGCGGCAACTACCCGGTCTTCAAGGCCAAGCTGCGCCAGTGGAACATGCGCATCACCGCCTACGCCGACCGTCTGCTGAACGACCTGGACGCGCTGGACTGGCCCGAGGCCATCAAGCTGCAGCAGCGCAACTGGATCGGTCGTTCCGAGGGCGCCCGCGTCGACTTCCCCGTGGGCGACGACAAGATCACCGTCTTCACCACCCGCCAGGACACCCTGTTCGGCGCCACGTACATGGTGCTGGCCCCGGAGCACGAGCTGGTCGCGGGCGCCGAGGACGGCGCCGGCTCGATCGTGCCGGCCGCCTGGCCCGAGGGCACGCACGACGTGTGGACCGGCGGGCACGCCACTCCCGGTGAGGCCGTCGCCGCCTACCGCAAGCAGGCGGCCGCCAAGTCGGACGTCGAGCGGCAGGCCGAGGCCAAGGACAAGACCGGCGTCTTCACCGGCGCGTACGCGACCAACCCGGTCAGCGGCGAGCAGGTCCCGGTCTTCATCGCCGACTACGTCCTGATGGGCTACGGCACCGGCGCGATCATGGCCGTCCCGGCACACGACAGCCGCGACTTCGCCTTTGCCCGCGCCTTCGAGCTGCCGATGCGCTGCGTCGTCGAGCCGTCGGACGACCGCGGCACCGACGCCTCGACCTGGGACGATGCCTTCGGCTCGTACGACGCGAAGATCGTCAACTCGTCCGGTGGGTCGCTGTCGCTGGACGGCCTGGGCGTGGTCGCGGCCAAGGAGAAGATCACCGACTGGCTGGCCGCCGCCGGTATCGGCGAGGGCACCGTCAACTTCCGGCTGCGCGACTGGCTGTTCAGCCGGCAGCGCTACTGGGGCGAGCCCTTCCCGATCGTCTACGACGAGGACGGCGTGGCGCACGCGCTGCCCGAGTCGATGCTGCCGCTGGAGCTGCCCGAGGTCGACGACTACTCGCCGCGCACCTTCGACGCCGACGACGCCGACACCCAGCCGGAGACCCCGCTGTCCCGCAACGCGGACTGGGTCAACGTCGAGCTGGACCTGGGGGACGGTGCGGGCGTCAAGCGCTACCGCCGCGAGACCAACACCATGCCCAACTGGGCGGGTTCGTGCTGGTACGAGATGCGCTACCTGGACCCGAACAATTCCGAGGCGCTGGTCGACCCGGGCATCGAGCAGTACTGGATGGGCCCGCGCGACGGTCAGCCGGCCGGTGGCGTCGACCTGTACGTGGGCGGCGCGGAGCACGCCGTACTGCACCTGCTGTACGCCCGCTTCTGGTCCAAGGTGCTGCACGACCTGGGTCACGTCGCGTCCTCCGAGCCCTTCCACAAGCTGTACAACCAGGGCATGATCCAGGCCTTCGTCTACCGGGACAGCCGCGGAATCGCCGTCCCGGCCACCGAGGTCGAGGAGCGCGACGGCGCCTACTACCACCAGGGCGAGAAGGTCAGCCGGGTCCTGGGCAAGATGGGCAAGTCCCTGAAGAACGCCGTCACCCCGGACGAGATCTGCGCCGAATACGGCGCGGACACGCTGCGGCTGTACGAGATGGCGATGGGCCCGCTGGACGTGTCCCGCCCGTGGGACACCCGCGCCGTCGTCGGCCAGTACCGCCTGCTGCAGCGCCTGTGGCGCAACATCGTGGACGAGGCGACCGGCGAGGTCACCGTTGTCGACACCGAGCCCGACGAGGCCGCCCTGCGCGCCCTGCACAAGGCGATCGACGGCGTCACCCAGGACATGGCGAACCTGCGCTTCAACACCGCCATCGCCAAGGTGACCGAGCTGAACAACCACCTGACCAAGGTGGGCGGCCCGCTGTCGCGCTCGGTCGCGGAGCGGCTGGTGCTGCTGGTCGCCCCGCTGGCGCCGCACATCGCCGAGGAGCTGTGGCGCAAGCTGGGCCACAGCGGCACCGTGGTGCACGCCGACTTCCCGGTGGCCGACCCGGCGTACGTCGTGGACGAGACCGTGACCTGCGTCGTGCAGATCAAGGGCAAGGTCAAGGCCCGGCTGGAGGTCGCCCCGTCGATCTCCGACGCGGACCTGGAGACGGCCGCGCTGGCCGAGCCCGCCGTGGTGGCGGCGCTGGACGGCGCGGGCATCCGCAAGGTGATCGTGCGCGCACCGAAGCTGGTCAACATCGTGCCCGCGTAATCGGTCGGCGTCAGCGCCGGGGCAGGCGCGGGGGCGCATCCCCCCGTCGGCGGGGCTGCGGCCGCGAGTAGGTGCTTTCCCCTACGGGCAGGTTGGGGGTTCGAATGGAACCCCTGGCCTGCCCGAGCCGTTTACCGTTGAGGTACAGGGCGCGGGTGAGGAACCGGCGCCGCCGACACCGCTGGGGAGAGCCCATGGAAGCCGTATTCGCGATCCTCGCGCTGCTCTTCGTGCTGTTCGTCGCGGCCGGGGTGTTCGTCACCGTGAAGGCCGTCCGGGTGGCCAAGCGGGGCGTCGACCGTACGGTCGCCCAGGCCCGCAGAACCGTCGAGGACACCGGTCTGCGCGCCCGCCAGTTCGGCCAGCCCGGAGTGGTCGGCGAGCTGGCCCAGCTGCGGCTGTCGCTGCGCACCTCCATGCGCGCCACCCAGGAGGTGCTGCGCACCGGCTCCCCGGAGGACGCCTCGCTCAGCGAGGCCGACGCCCTCTTCCAGCGGCTCAGCGCCCACGGCCACGAGCTGGACGCCGAACTCAAGCGCCTGGAGCGGGAGCCCGACCGCGCGTCCATCGCGGCCCTCCTGCCCGACCTGCGCGAACGCACCGAGCGCATCACGCACTCCGCGGAATCTCTCCGGTGGGCGGCGCGCGACCGCGCCCGCAAGTTCGCCGAGGACGACCTGTCAGCGCTCAGCGACCAGATCGACCTGGAGGCGGGGGCGCTGCGCCACTGGACCCGGGAGCCGGAGCGCGGGGCGGCCGGCGAGCCGGCGACGGACGGCGCCGCACGTCCCGCTGCCGACGGGTCTTCGGGTGCCGGAGCGCGGCCGGCCGGTGCGGTCGACAACCCGTACTCCTGGGGCCCGCCGGCCGAGGAAGCACCGGCGTCGGCGATCACCGCCGGCGACCCGCGGACCCGGCCGTCCTACCCTTGGCAGAAGTCCTCGCGGCCCGAGAGCACGACCTGAGGGCCGCCCTGAGGCACGGCTCGCGAGCACGGTCTGAGAGCATCCGCACGGGAGCCCGCGGCGTGGTGGCCGGAGCGTCCGGGCAAGCGTGTGGACAGTGGAGGCAGAGGCTCTTGGCGGAGCCTTGGCCATACCGGGAGGATCTTGAGGAGGGGCCCGCACTGTCGGGCGTGGGCAACCCCGGATAACCTCCCAGTCATGTCCCGCCATGTCGCGATCGTCACCGATTCCACGGCCTACCTGCCGCGGACGGCGATCGAACGCCACCGCATCACGGCCGTACCACTGACCGTCGTCCTGGGGGACCAGGCCCTGGAAGAGGGCACCGAGATCTCCGCGAGATCCGTCGCCCAGGCGCTCCAGAAGCGCCGGTCCGTGACCACCTCCCGGCCCAGCCCCGAGGCGTTCGCGGACACCTACCGGGCGGTCGCGGCGTCCGGCGCGACCGGCATCGTCTCGCTCCACCTCTCCTCGGAGTTCTCCGGCACCTACGACGCCGCGGTACTCGCGGCCAAGGAAGCCCCGGTGCCCGTACGTGTCGTGGACACCGGCATGGTCGCGATGGCCCTCGGGTTCTGCGCCCTCGCAGCGGCGGAGACGGCGGAGGCCGGTGGGGACATCGACGAGGCGGTGGCCGCGGCGGAGAAGCGCGCGGCCGGCACCTCGGCCTACTTCTACGTCGACACGCTCGACTATCTGCGGCGCGGCGGGCGGATCGGCGCCGCCCAGGCGCTGCTGGGCTCGGCGCTCGCCGTGAAGCCGATCCTCCAACTGGCCGACGGGCGGATCGAACTTCTGGAGAAGGTCCGTACGGCGTCCAAGGCCATCGCGCGGCTTGAGGAGATCGCCGAGGAGCGGGCGGGGGAGGGGCAGGTCGACATCGCGGTGCATCATCTCGCGGCGGCGGAACGCGCGGACGCGCTGGCCCAGCGGCTCAGGGAGCGGGTGCCCGGACTGCACGAGCTGCATGTGAGCGAGGTGGGCGCGGTGATCGGCGCGCACACCGGGCCGGGACTGCTGGGGGCTGTGGTGTCACCGCGTTGAACGGGTCTGCCGGGCGTCCTGTGGGTGACGGAGTTATCCACAATGGGCCGGTCGTCCACGGAAATTGAGTGCGCTCGGCGGGATCCGCGCGAGGTGCTTACGGTCAGTTGCCATGACGACTCGAACCGTTCCGACAGCGCCCTCCGCTCCCTCCGCCGACTCTGACCCGCCGGCTCTCTTCGCTCCGCGCGTGGGCTCTGTTCGGCCTGCTCCGGACCGTGTTGATGAGGCGCGGGTGGCCGGGGCCGGCTCGCCTGCCCGTGGCCGGGCGCGAGGACCGAGGCCTCGCAGCGGGCCTGGGGCGCGGCGTGCCGACCGGCGCCAGGGCGAGGCGGACGCCTTACGGGTGCGGGCAGCGGCCCTCTTCGACGCCGCCGGGGCCACCGGTGCGACGGCCCCGGGCCCGGCGACCCTGCCGCCCGATGCAACGGAACCTCCCCGGCGCCGCCAGGATCCCCCGAGGTCCCAGGGAGATGACCGGTCGAGTACATGGGAAGGCGGCGGTCCGCCGGGTCCCCGGGAGGACGCTCCGTGGAATCCCCGGGAAGGCGCCCCACGGAGTCCGCAGCCGGGCGACCCACCGAGTCCTGGGGCGAGTCCTGGGGCGAGCCCTGGGCCGAGTGCTGGGGCGAGCCCTGGGCCGAGTCCTGGGGAAGGCGCCCCACCGAGTGTCCGGGACGCCCCAACCCGTCTCAACGAAGGCACCCCGCCGAGTCCGAGGGCCTCACCGCGTTCTTGGGAGGGTCTGCCAGGCCCTTCTCGCGATCGGGCGGGCCCGCCCGAGGATGCCCCCTGGGGCGGTCCGGCCCGGCGCTGGGAGCGTGCGCGGCTGGCGGTGCGCGAACGCCTCCCGCTGTGGGTGCAGTTACGGTGCGGCACCGACCCGAAGGCACTTGCCGCCCTGGCTCTGGTGCTCGTGGTGGCCGTCGGCTTCGCCGTCCAGCACTTCTGGGCCGCGGGCCCCGAGCCGGTACGCGCCCCGGTGGCCGACCGCGGGGCAGGGGATCCTCACCGCAACTTCCCTCCCTCTTCGGCCGCTTCCTCGCAGCCGTCATCGCTGCCGCCGCCCGCGGGGGCGCCGGGCGGCGGGCAGGGCGGAGCGGGACGGCAACTGGTCATCGATGTCACGGGCAAGGTCCGCCGCCCGGGAATTCACCGGCTTCCCGCCGGCTCCCGGGTCACCGATGCGCTGCAGGCCGCCGGCGGTGTGCTGCGGGGTGCGAGCGTCAGGGGACTGAATCGAGCCCGCCTGCTGGCCGACGGTGAACAGATCGTGGTCGGGGGTGAAGGGACGGGAGCGGGGGCGGCCGGCCCGGGGGCCGATGCCGGTGACGGGGCCGCCGGCGGTACGGCGAACGGGCCGTCGGGCGCTGGGGCCGGCCCGGGAGGGCAGGGCGGTCCGAGCGGTCCGGTGAGCCTCAGCACGGCGACCGAGCAGCAACTCGACACCCTGCCCGGGGTGGGCCCTGTCCTGGCCCGGCACATCATCGAATTCCGCAACCAGCACGGCGGGTTCACGTCGGTGGACCAGCTCCGTCAGGTGACCGGCATCGGCGACCGACGGTTCGCCGACCTGCGGCCGCTGGTGCAGCCGTGACCACGACCCGCGCCGCGTCCGGCGCTACGCACCGTGCCACGGTGCACGCCACCGCCCCGTCACCGCACGGCGCCTCCGATCCCCACCAGGAAGGCCCCGCCGACCTCCGGCTCGTCGCGCCCGCGCTCGCCGCCTGGGCGGCTGCCGCGATCGGGCTGGGCGCGCCGGGAGAGGCGGTGGCGGTGGCCTGTGCCCTGGCCCTCGTCCTGGCGGCTCTCGCGTGGGGTGCGGCCGTGGCGCGCCGCCGAACGGAGCGGAGGGAGGGGGCGAGTGAACCGCAGCCTGGCCCCGGCTCTGGTCCTGGTCCCGGCCCCGTGCGGCTTCGTGGGCCTCGTCTTTGGTCGGCCGGTGCGCTGGTGGCCGTGGCGGCGGTGCTGCTGTGCGCGGCGGCGGGGGCGGCATCATCGGCGCTGCACGCGGCGGATCTGCGGCGTGGCCCGCTGCCCGCCTGGGCCCAGCGGTATGCCCAGGTGACGGTGGAGCTGGAGGTGACCGGTGATCCACGCGTGACCCGCCCGAAGGTGCGGGGGTCCCAACGGACGCCCCCGTCATTGGTGTTCACGGCCGACGCCCTTCGCGTCACCACGCCGGACGGCGCCGTCACTTCCGTCCGTACCCCGGCCCTGGTCGTCGTACAGCACCACGGCAGGGAGGCGAAGAAGGACGGCAAGGAGCGCGGGAGCGGAGACGAGCAGAGGAGCGGAGACGGGCAGTGGGGCGGGGAGGAGCAGAGCGGCAACGACGCGAGGGGGGAGGGAGAGGAGAAGAGGGGCGTCGGCAAGGAGAGAGGCGGTGGATCTTCCCAGGGGGCGACGAATGGCTCGCAGGAGGTGCCGCGAAAGTCCGGAGGTGAGGCGCTCCGTGGGTCGTCCGCGGCGTGGCGCGGCTTGCTGCCGTCGACCCGTATCCGGGTGGTGGCCCGTGCCGCGCCACCGATGTCGCCGTCCGATCAGGTTGCCTCGGTCTTACGGGTCAGCGCGGAGGGTGCACCGCGCAAGACCGGTGCGCCATCGGCCCTCCAACGGATGGCCGGCAGCCTGCGCGCCGGCCTCCGCTCGGCCACCGACGGCCTGCGCCCCGACGCCCGTGCGCTGCTGCCCGGCCTTGTCGTCGGTGACACCTCACGGGTGCCGCCCGACCTCGACGACGCCTTTCGGGCCACCGACCTGACCCACCTGCTCGCCGTGTCCGGGAGCAATCTGACGATCGTGCTCGCCCTGTTGATCGGCCCGCCCCATCTCGCGTCCCGCGCCGAACGACGGGGACTGGCACCGCGCCTGCGCCTGTCACTGCGCGGTACGGCAGTCATCGGTGGCGGCCTCGCGCTGGCCTTCGTGGTCGTGTGCCGCCCGGACCCGAGCGTGCTGCGGGCCGCGGCTTGCGGGCTGATCACCTTGCTCGCGATCGGCACGGGACGCCGCCGCACGCTGCTGCCCGCGCTCGCGGCCGCCGTTCTGCTGCTGGTGCTCTACGACCCCTGGCTCGCCCGCAGTTACGGATTTCTGCTCTCCGTACTGGCAACGGGGGCGCTCTTGTTGCTCGCGCCCCGCTGGAGTGCCGCCCTTCAGCGCCGCCGGGTACCGCCCCGGATCGCCGAGGTGATCGCCGCCGCTGCCGCGGCACAGGCGGTCTGCGCACCCGTCGTCGCGATGATCGCCGCCCGGGTCGGCCTGGTCGCGGTGCCGTGCAATCTGCTGGCCGAACTGGCCGTCGCGCCCGCCACCGTCCTGGGCTTCGCCGCCCTGGCCGTCGCCCCGGCCGCGGCCCCCGTGGCCCAGGCGCTCGCGTGGTGTGCGGGCTGGCCGGCCGAGTGGATCGCCGGCATTGCCCATACGGGATCGGCGCTGCCGGGTGCGGACCTCGGGTGGCCCGGCGGGCTGATGGGCGGGCTGCTGCTGGCGGCCGCGACCCTCGCCCTGGCGACGGTGGGCCGCCGGCTGCTCCGCCGCCCCTGGCTGAGCGCGCTGTGCGCCTTGGCGCTGGTCCTGGCGATCTGGCGCCCCGCTCCGTTCACCCGCGTTCTCACCGGTTGGCCACCACCCGGCTGGCGGGCCGTGGTCTGTGACGTCGGGCAGGGGGACGGCCTGGTCCTGGCGGCGGGCGACGGCACGGCGCTGGTCGTGGACACCGGGCCCGAGCCCCGCGCCATCGACCGCTGCCTCACCGACCTCGGTGTGCGCCGTATCCCGCTTCTCGTGCTCACGCACTTCCACGCCGACCACGTGGACGGTCTTCCTGGCGTGCTGCGGGGCCGTGCGGTCGGCGCGATCGAGACCACGACACTCCAAGAGCCTGCGGGGCAGGCCGAGTTCGTTCATGGCCAGGCCGCTGCCGCACGCGTGCCGGTCATCCGTGCCACACCGGGGGAGCGGCGCCACCTGGGCCCGCTGACCTGGGAGGTCCTCTGGCCACCGGCACCCGAGCCCACGACCCCCGGATCCCCCGGGGCCCCTGGCTCCGCCCTCCCGCCGCCCGCCGATCACGGTCCGAACGACGCCAGCGTCACGCTGCTCGTTCATACGGGCGGGCTCACCCTCCTTCTGCTCGGCGACCTCGAACCACCGGCCCAGCAGGCACTGTTGGCCGCGCACCCGGAGCTGGGCCCCGTCGACGTCCTCAAGGTGGCGCACCACGGATCCGGCTATCAGGACCCAGGACTGCTACGCAGAGTGGCTCCGCGCCTGGCGCTGATCTCCACGGGGGCGGACAACCCGTACGGCCACCCGGCGCCGCGCACCGTCACCGCGCTGCGTGCCCAGGGCGCACAGGTGCTGCGCACCGACACCGACGGCGCCCTCGCGGTCCTGGGCACCCCCGACCGGCTGTCCACGACAACCCGAGGCCACCGCTCCGGCAGCCGGCCGGCCTCCCACCGCCCCATGGGCCGTCGCCCCACCGAGCGTCGCCCTATGGCCCGTCGCCCAGCCGCCCGTCGCCCCACGGCCCGTCGCCCAGCCGCTCGTCCACCCATAGCCCGTCGCTCCACGGGCCCCTCGCCGCCCCACGGGCCCCGTACCCTCACGGGCCCCTCGCCGCCTCGCCCCTCGCCGCCCCGCCCGTCGCCGTTCCGGCCCTGGCGGCCGTACGCGGATAAGAGACCCACCGCTGGCCGTGTCCGGCTCCAGGGCGGATTCCCGGCACATAGACTCCGGACGATGAGGACACTCCGCTGATGGACACCGCCGCCGCCGACGCCTACCTGGAGCGGATCGAGGCCAACCGCCCCGCGTTCCCGGATGCCGATGCGCTCCGCATCCTGCAGCTGAGCCATCTGCGTGCCGTGCCGTTCGAGAATCTCGCCATCCACCTCGGCGAGGAGATCGTGCTCGCGGAGCAGCCGTTGCTGGACAAGATCGTCGGCGCCCGGCGCGGCGGCTTCTGCTATGAACTCAACGGCGCGTTCGCCGCGCTGCTCGGTGCCCTCGGTTATGACGTCGAGCTGCTGTCCGCCCGCGTCTTCGGCCCCGACGGCCTCGGCATCCCGTACGACCACCTCGCGCTGCGCGTACGGACCCCCGATGGACCGCTGCTGACCGATGTCGGCTTCGGCAAGCACAGCCATTACCCGCTGAGGCTGGACAGCCGTTCCGATCAGACCGATCCGGGCGGGGTCTTCCGTATCGAGGAGGCTCCCGCGGCGGCACCCGGCCGCGAGGGCAGCCGCGAAGGCGACGTCCACGGCCACGGCGATCTGGATGTCTACCGTGACGGCGTCGCGCAGTACCGCCTCGAACAACGGCCGCGTGTGCTCGCCGACTTCAGGGCGGGCTGCTGGTGGCACCGCACCTCGCCCGCGTCCCATTTCACGCAGAGCCTGATCTGTTCACGGCTGACGGAGACGGGACGGATCACCCTGTCCGGACGCACCCTCGTGAGCACCGGGGCCGACGGCACCCGCGACGAGCGTGAGCTCGGTGCTGACGAGGTCCTCCCCGCCTACCTCGACCACTTCGGCATCACGCTGGACCGGGAGCCCCGGCCGGCCCCGTGACGCCCGCCCCGCCACGGCCCACTCCCTCCTCAACTACCGCGCCACCAACGGTTGTGCCTGCCGCGCCATCAACTGCCTCGCGACCCCCTGAGATGCCTCCATCTGCCGCGCCGGCAACGGCTTTGCCTACTGCGGCACCAACCGCCCCGTCCTCAACTGGCCCGCCGCTGCCCGCGTACCGGTGCGCCAGTACGGTCACGGTCTCGGTCATGGCCTTCCGCAGGTCGGGCGGACCGAGCACCTCCGCCTCGGCGCCGAGGCGCAGCAGGTCGCTGACAGCGACGGCCGGCGCCTCGACCGGCATCTCCACCTGTACCCAGCCCTGAGGGTCCGGCGGTCCGGCGTCCGCGAGGGCACGCGAGCCCGCCGCTCCGAACTGCGCGGGAAGCAGCCGCTGCGCGAGCGGTGAGATCCGCAGGAGAGCGGTTCCCTGATGCAGCGCGGCTTCCAGACGACGTGAGGATTCCTCCCAGTAGGCAGCCAGATCGAATCCGGCCGGCCGCTCGAATCCTTCCCCGGTGGTGGCCAGATCCAGAACGCGCGATATCCGATACGTCCGCACGGCCTCTTCCGCCAGCGCCACCAGATACCAGATGCCGCCTTTGAGCACGATGCCGAGCGGGTGCAGCTCGCGGTGTACCTCACCGCCCCAACGCCGGTAGTGGACACGCAGCACACGCTGTTCCCACACCGCCTCGGCAACGGGCGCCAAGTGCGGAACCGGGTCGGCGGCCCGGAACCACGCCGGTGCGTCCAGGTGGAAGCGGTCCTGAATACGCCGTGCCCGGTCGGCCAGTTGGGCGGGAAGAGCGGCCTGCAACTTGAGTTGGGCGGTCGCCAGCACCGCGCCGAGGCCCAGCTCCTGTGCCGGTCCCGGCACTCCGGCGAGGAAGAGTGACCCGGCCTCGGAGTCGGTGAGACCGGTCAGCCGCGTGCGGTAGCCGTCCATCAGGCGATAGCCGCCCGCGGGACCGCGATCCGCGTGGACCGGGACGCCCGACGAGCTGAGCGCCTCGATGTCCCGGTAGACGGTACGGACGGACACCTCCAGTTCGGCGGCGAGTTCAGGGGCGGTCATCCGCCCGCGGTTCTGGAGCAGCAGGAGCAGGGACAGAAGCCGGTCGGCACGCATGAGAGCCATTGTCCTTTCCGTACCTGACAGGAGGTGTCAGGTACGGGGTGCAGGCTTGTCCCGTGCCGTACGGAAGAGACCGGCCGGCCGATCGAGAGGAACTCCATGACTCCCCTGCCCGCGCGCACCACCGCCGGCCACTTCACGTTCGCCAACTGGGAGGAGCGCAGTGTCACCCCGGACGACGCGACTCCGAAACTCGCCCATGCCTCCGTCACCAACGCCTTCTCCGGCGGCATCACGGCCGCGGCGACGACCTGCGAGTACAGCATCGTCTACGTCTCGGAGAAGACCGGCACTTTCACCGGCATGCAGGTGCTGACCGGCAGTCTCGACGGGCGCGAGGGCACCTTCGCCGTCGAGGAGCGAGGGTGGTTCGACCCCGACGGGGCGGTGCACTGCACCTTCGAGGTCGTACCGGAATCAGGGGCCGGCGCCCTGGCCACGCTCAGCGGAGCCGGCAGCTACACCGCCAAGCCCGGCGAACCGTCCGTCCCGTACACCTTCGACTACCAACTGGACTGAGCATCGCGCCCGAACTGACCACCCCGCCCGAACCGGTCACTACACCGGGGCAGGCCGCCGCACCGGCGCCAACCACCACACCCGCGCCGGCTCCTACGCCCGGACTGACCCCCACGCCCGAACTGGCCACGCCCCACCCGGGCCGACGTACGGAGCCTGGCAGGTTCCTCTTCCGGAGCCGAGGGGACATCGGCCTCGGCTGGTCCATCACGAACGCCGGCTCCCGGCCCGCTCGCTCACTCCGCCTCGCGCCAGCCCTCGTACTCCGCCGCGAGGCCGTCCAGCCGGGCCGGGTCGTAGGCGGCGGCCGGGTCCTCGACCACCACCAGCCACTGCGCGTCCTCGGCGTCGTCCTCGCCGGCCAGCGCGTCGCGCAGGAGCTGCGGCTCCTCGGTGACGCCGAACCGCTCGGACAGCGCCTCGGCCACCTCCTCCGCCGCATCGCGGTCGGGGAGTACGAGTACGTGTCGCAGGTGTTGTGCATCGCTCACTCGGCCATTGTCCGGTAGCGGGAGCGTCGTCCGGGCACCGGGCCGGGCGGTGTATCCAGGGGGCGGGAAGGTCCGCCCGTCATGCCGGGCGGCCCCGGGCGCTGTGTGCGGGGCCGGGCCCGCGGCTCGCGGGCCGGACTGTCAGTGGGGCGTGGGATGCTGTTCCGCGATGGCCAGGAAGACAGCACACGACGACCCCCTCGCCCCCGTCACGCTCGCGGTGGGCCAGGAAGACCTGCTGCTGGACCGCGCCGTGCAGCAGGTGGTGGCGGCCGCCCGCGCGGCCGACGCCGACACCGACGTGCGCGACCTCACCTCGGATCAGCTGCAGCCCGGCACCCTCGCCGAGCTGACCAGCCCCTCGCTCTTCGCCGAGCGCAAGGTCGTGGTGGTGCGCAATGCCCAGGATCTGTCCGCGGACACCATCAAGGACGTGAAGGGCTATCTCGGCGCGCCAGCCGAGGAGATCACGCTCGTGCTGCTGCATGCCGGCGGAGCCAAGGGCAAGGGCCTGCTGGACGCCGCCCGTAAGGCCGGTGCGCGGGAGGTGGCCTGCCCCAAGATGACGAAGCCGGCCGACCGGCTGTCGTTCGTGCGCGCCGAGTTCCGCGCGATGGGGCGCTCCGCGACACCGGAGGCCTGCCAGGCGCTGGTCGATGCCATCGGCAGCGATCTGCGCGAGCTGGCTTCGGCCTGTTCGCAGCTGACCGCCGATATCGAGGGCACGATCGACGAGGCCGTCGTCGCGCGCTACTACACGGGCCGGGCGGAGGCGTCGAGCTTCACGGTCGCCGACCGCGCCGTGGAGGGGCGGGCAGCGGAAGCACTGGAGGCGTTGCGCTGGGCGATGTCGACCGGAGTCGCCCCCGTCATGATCACCAGCGCGCTGGCGCAGGGCGTCCGCGCCATCGGCAAGCTGGCGTCCGCTCCGCGCGGCGCCCGCCCCGGCGACCTCGCCCGCGATCTGGGCATGCCGCCCTGGAAGATCGACCGGGTCCGGCAGCAGATGCGCGGCTGGTCGGCGGACGGGGTCGCGACGGCGCTGATCGCGGTGGCCGCGGCCGACGCGGGCGTCAAGGGCGGCGGGGACGATCCTGAGTACGCACTGGAGAAGGCCGTCGTGGCCATCGCCCGCGCGGCCCGCTCCTCCCGCTGAGGCAGGACCCCGCCACCCGGCATGATCCACAAGGGGCCCCGGGCCCGGCGCGGAAGATCAGGACCGCTCAGCCCCCAGGGACTGAGCGGGCGTGCCCTAGCGCAGCCGCCTGAGGGTCTCCGTCGCGCTGCTCTTCAGCATCGTCGCGACCTCCTCCGAGCTCGGCTGCTTGCCGGCGCTGCTGGAGGCGTAACTGGACCACGTCGACTGGTACGTCATCCAGCCGTCGCGGACGCCGAGGATCACATACGAGCCGCTACTGCTGCTGCCCTCGTCCTTCCGCGTCACGAGGTAGGCCTCGTCGCCGAGACCCGAGACGGACTCGACGCGGTAGTCGACCGAGGTGTCCTGCTTTTCGTAGGCGCGGTAGCCGTCGCCGAACTCCGGCCCCGGGTCGCTCTTCTTGTGCAGGGTGGCGGTGTTGTAGACGAGCGTCGAGGAGTAGTCGGAGCTGCTCGCGGTCTTCTGCTCCAGCGAGATGTTGCACCACATGGAGTCGAGCGAGGGCTGCTGCGATCCACTGTGCTGCGGGTTGGGGTCCTTCGCTGCCGTGCCGGTGTTCTGCTTCGTGCGGTAGTCGGCGTTCTCGAAGGGCGTCATCGAGGTGTCCGCGCACAGGTCACTGGTATAGGAGTAGCCGGCGAGGTCCGGACTGGCCTCGGAGCCGCCGAAGCCTCCGGTGGCGAACATCACGGACGCCCACATCGCGGAGGCGGCGAACGCGCCGCCGACCGCCCACAGCCAACCGGACGCGCCCCGGCCTCCCGAGCCGCCCGGAGCGCCCGGCGCCCCTGCGGGCGCGCCCGGAACACCCGGTGCCGGATAGCCGTACCCGCCGGGAGGCCCGTGCGGAGCTCCCTGCGGCGGGCCCTGCTGGGCGTACGGATTCTGCTGCGCGGGCACCTGGCCGTAGGGGTTGGGCTGTGGTTGCGCGTAGGGATTGTGCTGTTCCCCCGATATCGACATGGCGGCAGAATATCGGACCCCGCCGACAACGAACCCCGTCGTGCGGCGCTGGAACCCTGGTCATGGCCCTGCCGAGATGCCCCACGCCCGACACCCTCAACAGGGGCCCCACCCTTCCCGGGGGATCCCCGTCAGCGGACGCCGTACATCGGTGCCGCATGACGAAAGGCCCCGCCTGCCCCGGGGAAGGGGCAAAGGCGGGGCCTTCGCATCAAGCGTTCGCGGCTCCTCGGCGGGATTCCGCCGGCCGAGCCGGGTGCGCCGCACCCGCGTGGCGAACGCAGGCCGTGTGCGGCGCGGTGTGCACCGTCAGGGAGCGGAGAGAGGGGCCGCTGGGTCCCTGCCGGCAGGGGTGTTACGGGGTGGTGCAGTAGTCGAAGGTTCAGGCCTGGAGGCCGGAAACCTTCTTGGCCAGCGCCGACTTCTTGTTGGCGGCGGCGTTCTTGTGGATGACACCCTTGCTGACGGCCTTGTCGAGCGTCTTGGCAGCGGCGGCCTGTGCGGCGGTGGCCTTCTGCAGGTCACCGGCCTCCACGGCCTCGCGGGTGCGACGGATCGCGGTCTTCAGAGTGGACTTGACAGCCTTGTTGCGCTGACGAGCCTTCTCGTTGGTCTTGATCCGCTTCATCTGGGACTTGATGTTCGCCACGAAAGAGCCTTTTCAGGTTCGTTGGAGTTTCGAATTGCGCCGCGCACTGGAAAGAGGGCACGAAGCGCAGTGGACCAGGCTACCAGCAGGGCGTTCGACGCCCCAAACCGGCCCGGGACGGCCGTACCGAACCGGACCGGGGCCCGCGCTCATGGGACCATGGGCAGGACCTCGGATTCGAGTCCCGCCTACCCGCGTTCACTGAATGGACCCTGCGTGCCCGCGACACCTACGAACGTGCCGGAGCCGAGCCGTACAAACCCGGCTCTCCTCCGTAACTTCTGCATCATCGCGCACATCGACCACGGCAAGTCGACGCTCGCCGACCGGATGCTCCAGCTGACCGGTGTCGTCGACCAGCGGCAGATGCGCGCGCAGTACCTCGACCGCATGGACATCGAGCGCGAGCGTGGCATCACGATCAAGTCCCAGGCGGTCCGGCTGCCCTGGGCCCCCTCGGAGGGCGAGGAGGACAGTGGCACGACCCACATCCTCAACATGATCGACACCCCGGGCCACGTCGACTTCACCTACGAGGTGTCCCGCTCGCTCGCCGCGTGCGAGGGCTGCATCCTCCTGGTCGACGCAGCTCAGGGGATCGAGGCCCAGACTCTCGCCAACCTCTACCTGGCGATGGAGAACGACCTCACGATCATTCCCGTCCTCAACAAGATCGACCTGCCGGCCGCACAGCCCGAGAAGTTCGCCGCGGAGCTGGCGAACCTCGTCGGCTGCGAGCCCGAGGACGTGCTGCGGGTGTCCGCCAAGACGGGCGTCGGTGTGGCCGAGCTGCTGGACAAGGTGGTGCGCGAGGTCCCCGCCCCGGTCGGCGTGAAGGACGCGCCCGCCCGCGCGATGATCTTCGACTCGGTCTACGACGCGTACCGGGGTGTCGTGACGTATGTGAAGGTCGTCGACGGCACGCTGAACAGGCGTGAGCGCATCCGGATGATGTCCACCGGCGCCACCCACGAGCTGCTGGAGATCGGCACCAACTCCCCGGAGATGAAGGCCGCCGACGGCCTGTCCGTGGGTGAGGTGGGCTATCTCATCACCGGTGTGAAGGACGTCCGCCAGTCCAAGGTCGGTGACACCATCACCACCCTCAACCAGGGTGCGACCGAGGCGCTGGGCGGCTACAAGGACCCCAAGCCGATGGTGTTCTCGGGGCTGTACCCGCTGGACGGGTCGGACTACCCGGAGCTGCGCGAGGCGCTGGACAAGCTCCAGCTCAACGACGCCGCGCTGGTCTACGAGCCGGAGACCTCCGCGGCCCTCGGCTTCGGCTTCCGCGTCGGCTTCCTCGGCCTGCTGCACCTGGAGGTCGTCCGCGAGCGCCTGGAGCGTGAGTTCGGGCTCGACCTGATCGCCACCGCGCCGAACGTCGTCTACCGCGTGGACATGGAGGACGGCGCCGAGCACATCGTCACCAACCCCAGCGAGTTCCCGACCGGCAAGATCGACAAGGTGCACGAGCCGGTCGTCCGGGCGACGCTCCTGGCGCCGAGCGAGTTCATCGGCTCGATCATGGAGCTGTGCCAGAACCGCCGCGGTGTGCTGCTCGGCATGGACTACCTCTCCGAGGACCGGGTCGAGATCCGCTACACCCTGCCGCTCGCCGAGGTCGTCTTCGACTTCTTCGACGCCCTCAAGTCCAAGACGCGCGGCTACGCCTCGCTGGATTACGAGCCCACCGGCGAGCAGGCCGCCGACCTGGTGAAGGTCGACATCCTGCTGCACGGCGACAAGGTCGACGCGTTCTCCGCGATCACGCACAGGGACAAGGCGTACGCGTACGGCGTGCGGCTGGTCGCCAAGCTGCGCGAGCTGATCCCGCGGCAGGCCTTCGAGATCCCGGTCCAGGCCGCCATCGGCAGCCGGGTCATCTCCCGCGAGACCATTCGTGCCATCCGCAAGGACGTGCTCGCCAAGTGCTACGGCGGCGACATCTCCCGTAAGCGGAAGCTGCTGGAGAAGCAGAAGGAAGGCAAGAAGCGGATGAAGATGGTCGGCAGCGTCGAGGTGCCGCAGGAGGCCTTCATCGCGGTGCTGTCCTCGGACTCCGACGGCGAAGCGAAGTCGAAGAAGTAGGACGCCGGCGGCCGCGGTGCGCGGCGGCCGTTTCCGAGCGTCCGGTCAGGGCGCCGGCTCCCGTGGGGGCCGGCGCCCTGTCGGCTGTCCGGGTGGGTGTCGGAGCAAATGCGGAGCGTGGCGTTCCGGGGTCGGGCGGTTCGTGACACGGTCTCTGGCCTGGGAATTCGCGGTGTGCGCGGCTCTCGGGCGGGTAGCGATCATGCTATGTACACCTATCGCACTGGTCACATCGTGAACGAGTCGGCCGTAGCCCCTTACGCGTCGGCGATACGGGCTCTAGTCTGATCACTGCTCAAAGGTTACTCGCGAGTCACCAGCAACGAAGCGGGCCCCGGAGGATGCCGTGACGGACACCCACACGCTGATCGAGAACCGGCCGCCTTCAGTGGCGACCCTCTTCCTGGAGAGGGTCGCGACCACGCCCGATATCGAGGCCTATCGCTATCCGGTCCCGGCCGCCTCGGGCGAGGGGCCGGACGACTGGAAGGCGATGACCTGGGCCGAGGCCGCCCAGCGCGTCTACGCCGCGGCCGCAGGCCTGATCGCCCTGGGCGTACGCCCCGAGGAGCGGGTGGCACTGGCCGCCGCCACCCGCGTCGAATGGATCCTCGCCGACCTCGGTGTGCTGTGCTCCGGCGCCGCCACCACCACGGTCTACCCCAGCACCAACACCGAGGAGACCGCCTACATCCTGGCCGACTCCGGCAGCCGGGTGCTGATCGCCGAGGACGCCTCGCAGCTCGCCAAGGCCCGCGAGAAGCGCGCCGAGCTGCCCGACCTGGCGCACGTCGTCGTCATCGAGGAGGCGGACGCACAGCCCGCCGAAGGCGACCCGGACGGCTGGGTGCTCTCGCTCGCCGAGCTGGAGCGCCGCGGCGCCGACCACCTGGAGAAGAACCCGGGCTGCGTCAAGGAGCGGGTCGGTGCGCTGCGCGCCGACCAGCTGGCCACCCTGATCTACACCTCCGGGACCACCGGCCGCCCCAAGGGCGTCCGGCTGCCGCACGACTGCTGGTCCTACATGGCGAGCGCGATCCAGGCGACCGGGCTGGTCACCGCGGAAGACACCCAGTACCTCTGGCTGCCGCTGGCGCACGTCTTCGGCAAGGTGCTGACCGCCGGCCAGATCTCGGTCGGCCATGTGATCGCCGTCGACGGCCGGGTCGACAAGATCATCGATAACCTCCCGATCGTCCGCCCCACGTACATGGCGGCCGTCCCGCGGATCTTCGAGAAGGTCTACAACGGCGTCGCGGCCAAGGCGCGCGCGGGTGGTGGCGCGAAGTACAAGATCTTCCAGTGGGCGGCCGAGGTGGCCCGCGAGTACGCCAAGGTCTCCCAGGACAACTTCCGGCGCACCGGCAACGCCTCGGTGCCCTTCGCGCTCGGCGCCAAGCACAAGGTCGCCGACGCGCTCGTCTACTCCAAGCTCCGGGAGGCCTTCGGCGGCAGGATGCGCGCCGCCGTCTCCGGCTCGGCCGCGCTCGCGCCCGAGATCGGCTACTTCTTCTCCGGCGCCGGCATCCACATCCTGGAGGGCTACGGCCTGACGGAGTCCAGCGCCGCCAGCTTCGTCAACCCCGGCGAGTCCTACCGCACCGGAACGGTCGGCAAGCCGCTGCCCGGCACCGAGGTACGGATCGCGGAGGACGGCGAGATCCTGCTGCGCGGCCCCGGCATCATGGAGGGCTACCACGGCCTGCCCGACAAGACCGCCGAGGTCCTGGAGTCGGACGGCTGGTTCCACACCGGCGACATCGGCGAGCTGTCCGATGACGGCTTCCTGCGCATCACCGACCGCAAGAAGGACCTGATCAAGACCTCGGGCGGCAAGTACATCGCCCCGGCCGAGGTGGAGGGCCAGTTCAAGGCCGTCTGCCCGTTCGTCTCCAACGTGCTGGTGCACGGTGCCAACCGGAACTTCTGCACCGCGCTGATCGCCCTCGACGAGCCGACGATCATGGGCTGGGCGAAGGAGAACGGCCTGGAGGGCAAGACGTACGCCGAGGTCGTCGCCACCGACCGGGCCCGCGAGCTGATCGACGGCTATGTCGAGCGGGTCAACGAAGGCCTGCAGCGCTGGCAGCAGATCCGCAAGTTCCGGCTGCTGCCGCGTGACCTGGACATCGAGCACGGCGAGGTGACGCCCAGCCTCAAGGTCAAGCGGCCTGTCGTGGAGCGGACGTTCAAGGACCTGCTCGACGAGATGTACGCGGGCTCGCGCGAGGCGTGACCCACCGCCGCGGGCACGCCGCGGCTCGCTGCCTCACGGGGCGGTGCGCAGGAGTCCGCCTCCTGTGCGCCGCCCCGTTGTGCTGCGCCGGTGCGCGAGAGGGCGCGGCGGGCGCGTGAGCCCCCATGGGCCACTGGGATTTCGCACCAGCGGCCCCAGCGCCCCCACGCCCGCAGGTGTCCATACAGGTTTCCCGTACGCATCGGCGACTCCGTTCCGCGCCGGCCGGGATCACGGCTGCGACCACCCAGTTCGGTGACTCGGTGCTTATGGCTGCGCTCGGTCTGTCACTCTGTCGGTGGCGCATCCGGCGCCGTGCGGAGCTGCTGGGGAGTTGCTCATGACGACGACAACTTCATCACGACGGGACGACATCACGGCGGTCCTCTCCCGACGGGCCTGCCTGCCCGGGGACCCGAGGGCCGCGGCCGCCGCCCGGCAGTTCGTCCGGACCGCGTTCGCCGACTGGAGTGCCCGGCGGCTGCCCGGCGCCGAGGACCTCACCGAGCGGCTCGCGGACGAAGCGGTGCTGCTGGTCAGCGAGTTGGTCACCAACGCCGTGGTGCACGCCGGCACCACCGTCGAACTGCGCTGCCGGCTGGAGGCGGGCGACGGGCGGGCGGCCACGCCGGAGACCGGCGGATCCGGTACGGACCCGGACTTCGACGACGGGGTTCCCGGCGTCGTCATCGAGGTCTCCGACCACCACCCGGCCCGGCCGGTGCGCGGCCGCGAGGACGGCCCGGCCTCCGAAAGCGGCGGCCACGGCCTGCAGTTGGTCGGCGCGGTCGCCGCATCCTGGGGCGTCACCTACCGCCGCACCATGAAGACCGTGTGGTTCCGGCTGCTCGTCAGCGGCTCCGCGGGCCGGCCCGAGCCCGAGGACGTCTTCGACAACCAGATGCTGCAGCGCGGACTGCGCGCCGCCGAACTCCTCGCCCCGGCGCCGCGCCGGCCCGCCGGGCCGCACTCCGACGCCGACTGGATCAACCAGGGCGCACTGTCCTTCCTCGCCGAGGCCTCCGACCTCCTCTCCGGACAGCTCGACGCCGACCAGGTCGCCTCCCTCGCCGCCCAGCTGACCGTCCCGCGGCTCGCCGACTGGTGCGCGGTGTGGCTGTACGACGGCGACGGCGGGGCGCCCGGCCGCGGCCTCGGCACCGACGACGGGGCGCAGCGGCTCGCCCGCGTCTGGCACTACTCCGAGAGCCGCATCGACTCGCTGCGCGCCGCCCTGGAGAAGGACCCGCCGGTCCTGAACGTCCGCGACCCCGGTGGGGCGCTGCGCAACGCCGCCACCGCCGTCCCCTGGCCCTGGCCGCAGGAACCGGGCGGCTACGGCCCCGGCGGCGCCTCCCTGGCCTGCCCGCTGATCGCCGGCGGCCGCCACCTCGGCACCCTGGTGCTCGGCCGGAGCGGCCTGCTGCGCTTCCCCGACGAGGTCGTCGGCCTCGTCGAGGACCTGTGCCGCCGGGTCGCCCGCGCCGTCGCCACCGCCCGTGCCTACAGCCGGCAGGAACGCATCAGCCAGGTCCTGCAGCGCAGGCTGCTGCCGAGGGGCCGTGCGCAGGTGCCGGGCGTCGAGTCGGCGGTGGTCTACGAACCGCGCGAGGGCGCCTGGGCGGGCGGCGACTTCTGGGACCTCTTCGACGCCGGCGACGGCCGCTGGTGCTTCGCCCTGGGCGATGTCTGCGGCAGCGGCCCCGAGGCCGCCGCGGTGACCGGCCTGGCCCGGCCCGTCCTGCGGCTGCTGGCCCGGGACGGTTTCGGAGTCGCCGAGGTCCTCGACCGGCTCAACAAGACCATGGCCCGGGAGGCCGCGGACTCCGTCGCCGCGGTCGCCGCGGCGGTGGCCGCGGCCGGTGCGGGCGCCGAGTCACCGGTCGAGATCCGCGACGAGGGCGAACAGGCCCGCTTTCTGTCCCTCCTCTACGGCGAGATCGTGCCGTACGCCGGCGGCTCCGGCGGTGCCCGCTGCACCCTCGCCAGCGCCGGCCACCCGCTGCCCCTGGTGCTCGGCGCGGACGGCGCGGTCCGGGTCGTCGCGGCACCGCAGATGCTGCTGGGAGTCGTCGAGGACGCGGCGTACGAAAGCGAGTCGTTCGACCTCTGCCCCGGGGAGACGCTGCTGTGCGTGACCGACGGGGTGACCGAGCGCCGCTCCGGCCGCAGCCAGTTCGACGACGAGGACGGCCTGGCCACGGCCCTCGCCGCCTGCAAAGGACTGGCCGCCACCGCCATCGCGGAACACATCCGCGAAACCGTGCACGCCTTCGCCCTCACCCCGCCGGACGACGATCTGGCGCTGCTGGTCCTGCAGGCGGCCGACCGGAAACCGTAGCCACCGCCCCCGGCCCGGCCGCGCGGCCCGACCCCGCCCCGCCATGACGGACAATGGTCCTCATGCCTTCCGCACTGCCTGATGGTGAGCCGATGCCCGAGGACGGGGCGCTGCCCGGTCATGCGCTGACGGGGGCGGCCGGGCGGCCCCTCGGCTTCTATCTGCATGTCCCGTACTGCGCCACCCGCTGCGGCTACTGCGACTTCAACACCTACACCGCCAACGAGCTGCGCGGCTCCGGCGGCGCCCTGGCCTCCCGCGACAACTACGCCGACACTCTCGTCGAGGAGATCCGGCTGGCCCGCAAGGTCCTCGGCGACGACCCGCGGCCCGTCGAGACCGTCTTCGTCGGCGGCGGCACCCCGACCCTGCTGCCCGCCGCCGATCTGGCGAAGATGCTCGCCGCCATCCGGGACGAATTCGGCCTCGCCCCGCATGCCGAGATCACCACCGAGGCCAACCCGGAATCCGTCGACCCGCGCTACCTCACCGAGCTGCGCGAAGGCGGCTTCAACCGCGTCTCCTTCGGCATGCAGAGCGCCCGGCAGCACGTCCTGAAGATCCTCGACCGCACGCACACCCCCGGCCGCCCCGAGGCCTGTGTGGCGGAGGCCCGCGCGGCCGGATTCGACCACGTCAACCTCGACCTGATCTACGGCACCCCGGGCGAGAGCGACGACGACTGGCGCGCCACCCTGGACGCGGCGCTCGGCGCCGGACCCGACCACATCTCGGCGTACGCCCTGATCGTCGAGGAGGGCACCCAGCTGGCCCGCCGGATCCGCCGCGGCGAGGTCCCGATGACCGACGACGACGTGCACGCCGACCGCTACCTCATCGCCGACGAACGCCTCGCCGCCGCCGGCTTCACCTGGTACGAGGTCTCCAACTGGGCCACCACGGAGGCCGCCCGCTGCCGCCACAACGAGCTGTACTGGACCGGCGCCGACTGGTGGGGCGCCGGACCGGGCGCGCACAGCCATGTCGGCGGCGTGCGCTGGTGGAACGTCAAGCACCCCGGCGCCTACGCCCAGGCCCTGACCGAGGGCCGCTCCCCGGGCGCGGGCCGCGAGATCCTCCCCGCCGAGGACCGCCGCGTCGAGCGCATCCTGCTGGAACTGCGGCTGGCCGACGGCTGCCCGCTGGACCTGCTCGCCCCGGACGGGGCGCGTGCGGCGGCGCGTGCCCTGGCCGACGGGCTGCTGGAGGCGGGCCCGTACGAGGCCGGCCGGGCCGTTCTGACACTCCGGGGACGGCTGCTGGCTGACGCCGTGGTGCGGGATCTGGTGGACTGAGTCACCGAATGAGTGAACCGATGCGACGGGCCTCCGAACCTGCCTAGGCTCCCCCTGGCCGGGCCGCCCAACACGGCGACGGTAAGCGAAACCATGGAGATGACCGCTGTGGACGAACGCCGGATGAGGGAGCTCTTCGAGACCATTGAGGTTCCCGAGGGCGTGAAGATTGAGCTCCTCCGGGGGGAAATTGTGATGGTGGCGGGGCCGGATCTGGTCCATAACCGGATCGTGCAGGAGGTCATGGATCAGATCCCGCGTCAGAAGTGGGAACGCCTTCAGACCCAGGACATCGACATCCTGAGCGAGCAGAGCGAACCGGTTCCCGATCTCGTGGTGCTGGAACGGGACGCCGGGCCGGAGTCCGGGCGCCTCCTGCCGTCCGCGGTGGTCACGGTGCTCGTGGAAGTCGTCTCCAAGACCAGCGTGGACCGCGACTACGGCATCAAGCGCTCGATCTACGCCGCGGGCAAGGTGCCCGCGTACCTGATCATCGACCCCATCGTGGCCCACTGCGTGCTGCTCACCGAGCCTGTCGGCGGCGGCGACGAGGCCGACTACACGGTGCAGCGGATCACCAAGTTCGGCGACCGTGTGCCGCTGGACCTGCTCGGCATCGAGCTGGACACCGGCGACTTCGGCATCCTCCCCGGCGTCAGGCCGCACCGCCGGCCGTGACGAAGTCGATCAGCTCCTCGACCCGCCCCAGCAGGGCCGGTTCGATGTCCTTGTAGGAGCGGACGCAGGACAGGATCCGCTGCCAGGCGGCGCCGGTGTTCTCCGGCCAGCCCAGAGCCCGGCAGACGCCCGTCTTCCAGTCCTGGCCGCGCGGCACCGTCGGCCAGGCGGGGATCCCGACGGAGGACGGCTTCACCGCCTCCCAGACGTCGATGTACGGGTGCCCCACGACCAGCAGATCCGGGTCCGTGACCTCGGCCGCGATCCGGGACTCCTTGGAGCCGGGCACCAGGTGGTCGACGAGGACCCCGAGGCGCGCGTCCGGGCCGGGCGAGAAGCCGCGGACGATCGACGGCAGATCGTCGATGCCCTCCAGGTATTCCACGACGACACCCTCGATGCGCAGGTCGTCGCCCCAGACCCGCTCGACCAGCTCGGCGTCGTGCCGGCCCTCGACATAGATGCGGCCGGCCCGCGCCACCCGGGCACGGGCACCGGGGACGGCGAGCGAGCCGGACGCCGTACGCGCCGGGGCGCTGGCGGCGGGCGTGCTCCGGGGGCGTACGAGCGTGACGACCTTGCCCTCCAGCAGGAAGCCTCGCGGTTCCATGGGGAAGACCCGCAGCTTGCCGAAGCGGTCCTCCAGGGTGACCGTCGGCCCCTGTGACGACTTCTCGCAGCTGATGACGGCGCCGCAGAAGCCCGTCACCACCTCCTCGACCACCAGATCGGGATCGGCCGGCACCTCGGGTGCGGGGCGCTGCTTCTTCCAGGACGGGGTGAGGTCGGGGCTGTAGCGCTTGCTCTGCATGGGGAACGGGACCTGTTCTGTGACCGACGGCGGCGCCGGGAGGACGGGACGGGCAGGGGACGGGACGGAAGATAAGGGGACGGCCGCGCTCAGGCGGGGGACACGCCGAAGCGGGCGGCCAGGGCGTCGCGTTGCTCACGGACGAAACGGGCATTCACCGCGGCGCCGTGCCCCGGTACGTACACCGCGTCCTCCCCGCCGAGTGTCAGCAGCCGGTCCAGCGCCCCCGGCCACCGCAGCGGCTGCGCGTCCCGGCCGGCCTGCGGCTCACCGGACTCCTCGACGAGATCGCCGCAGAAGACGATCTCGGCGGCGCCGTGCCGGCCCGGCACCAGGACGGCCATGTCGTGGGCGGTGTGACCGGGGCCGACATTGGCGAGCAGCACCGAGCGGCCGCCGAGATCGACGGTCAGCTCACCGTGCACGAGGTGGTGCGGGCGGACCAGCAGGTCGGCGGCCTCCGCGGCCGCGTCCGGGTCGACGCCGTGCCGCACCGCGGACAGTCGCAGCGCGTCCCGCTCGCGCAGCAGCAGCTCGTCGAGACCGGCCGCGCCGAAGACCTCGACGCCCGCGAAGGCGGCGGTGCCCAGCACATGATCGAAATGCGGGTGGGTAAGAGCGACATGTGTCACTTCTCTGCCCACCACGCCGCGGATCGCGCGGCGCAGATCCGCGCCGTCGCGCAGCGTCGCACCGGTGTCGACGATCATCACGCCGGCGGACCCGGTGATGACGCCGACCGTTTCGTCCCAGCCGGGCATCCGCCGCCTGGCCACACCGTCACCGAGCCGTTCCCAACCGGCCTCTTCCCATCCACTGTGCATACCGAGACGCTAGCTCCATCGCGATAGCGTTGCCCGGCAGATACACCGAACCCGGTCAAGGCGCCCGCGCCGGGACGGCCGCCGATCAGCCGCCCTTTACGTGCCCGTGCTACCCGGCCGTACACTGGCTCAGTGTTTGGCACTCGGCCCGTGTGAGTGCCAGGCAGGACGAACGCGAGACGAATCGGCAGGACGGCCGGAGTGGAGGTGCGCGGGATGCTCAGCGAACGCAGGCTCGAAGTGCTGCGCGCCATCGTCCAGGACTATGTCGGGACGGAGGAGCCGGTCGGCTCCAAGGCGCTCACCGAGCGCCACCAGCTCGGGGTCTCCCCGGCCACGGTCCGTAATGACATGGCGGTCCTGGAGGACGAGGGATTCATCGCCCAGCCGCACACCAGCGCCGGGCGGATCCCCACCGACAAGGGCTACCGCCTGTTCGTCGACAAGCTGGCCGGCGTGAAGCCGCTGTCCTCGCCGGAGCGGCGGGCCATCCAGAATTTCCTGGACGGCGCCGTCGACCTCGACGACGTGGTGGGCCGCACGGTCCGGCTGCTGGCGCAGCTGACCCGGCAGGTGGCGGTCGTGCAGTACCCGTCCCTGACGCGGTCCACGGTCCGTCATGTCGAGCTGCTGTCGCTGGCCCCGGCCCGGCTGATGCTGGTGCTGATCACCGACACGGGGCGGGTCGAGCAGCGGCTGGTGGACTGCGAGGCGCCGTTCGGCGAGACGTCCCTGGCGGACCTGCGGGCGCGGCTCAACAGCCGTGTCGTGGGGCGCCGGTTCGCGGATGTGCCGCAACTGGTGCAGGATCTCCCGGAATCCTTCGAGCAGGAGGACCGCGGCACGGTCTCGACAGTGCTGTCGGTGTTGCTGGAGACTCTGGTGGAGGAGACCGAAGAGCGGCTGGTCATTGGCGGCACCGCCAATCTCACGCGCTTCGGGCACGACTTCCCACTGACCATCCGGCCGGTGCTGGAGGCCCTTGAGGAGCACGTGGTGCTGCTCAAGCTGCTCGGCGAGGACTCGGGCATGACCGTACGTATCGGGCATGAGAATGCTCATGAAGGCCTGGCGTCCACATCGGTCGTCGCGGTCGGCTACGGTTCGGGCGACGAGGCAGTCGCCAAACTCGGCGTGGTCGGACCGACCCGCATGGACTACCCCGGAACGATGGGAGCGGTACGCGCAGTGGCACGTTACGTCGGACAGATCCTGGCGGAGTCGTAAGTGGCCACGGACTACTACGCCGTACTCGGCGTGCGCCGCGACGCTTCGCAGGACGAGATCAAGAAGGCATTCCGGCGGTTGGCGCGTGAGCTCCACCCGGACGTCAACCCTGATCCCAAGACTCAGGAACGCTTCAAGGAAATCAACGCCGCTTACGAGGTGTTGTCCGACCCGCAGAAGAAGCAGGTCTACGACCTCGGCGGCGACCCCCTCTCGCAGGCGGGCGGCGGCCAGGGAGCCGGCGGCTTCGGCGCGGGCTTCGGCAACTTCTCCGACATCATGGACGCCTTCTTCGGCACGGCGTCGCAGCGCGGACCGCGCTCGCGCACCCGCCGCGGCCAGGACGCCATGATCCGGCTGGACATCGAGCTCAACGAAGCGGCATTCGGCACGACCAAGGACATCCAGGTCGACACCGCCGTGGTCTGCACCACATGCAGCGGCGAGGGCGCCGCGCCGGGCACCTCGGCGCAGACCTGCGACATGTGCCGCGGCCGCGGCGAGGTCTCGCAGGTCACCCGGTCCTTCCTGGGCCAGGTCATGACCTCGCGGCCCTGCCCGCAGTGCCAGGGCTTCGGGACCGTCGTCCCGACGCCGTGCCCGGAGTGCGCGGGCGACGGACGCATCCGCTCCCGGCGCACCCTCACGGTCAAGATCCCGGCCGGTGTCGACAACGGCACCCGGATCCAGCTCGCGGGCGAGGGCGAGGTCGGCCCCGGCGGCGGCCCCGCCGGTGACCTCTACGTCGAGATCCACGAGGTCGCGCACCCGGTCTTCCAACGCCGCGGTGACGACCTGCACTGCACGGTGACCATCCCGATGACGGCGGCCGCGCTGGGCACCAAGTGCCCGCTGGAGACGCTCGACGGGGTGGAGGAGATCGACGTACGGCCCGGCACCCAGTCCGGTCAGTCGATCCCGCTGCACCAACGCGGCGTGACCCATCTGCGCGGCGGCGGCCGGGGCGACCTGATCGTCCACGTTGAGGTGCAGACCCCCTCCAAGCTCGATCCCGAGCAGGAAGAGTTGCTGCGGCGGCTGGCAAAGCTCCGGGGTGAAGAACGCCCCACGGGCACCTTTCAGCCGGGGCAGCAAGGGCTTTTCTCGCGGCTGAAGGATGCCTTCAACGGGCGGTAGTCCGTAGCTGTTCGAGTCCGCGCCGGTTCCGGGGGAGACCCCGGGACCGGCGCGGACCCGGTTCGGGGTGTGACAGTGGACGTGACACGATGTGGTCATGCCCACCGCGCTGACCGATCTTTGCCGCTACCCGATCGTGCAGGCCCCGATGGCGGGCGGCTCCGCGCGTCCGGAGCTCGCCGCCGCCGTCAGCGAAGCCGGCGGTCTCGGCTTCCTCGCCGCCGGCTACAAAACCGCCGACGGCATGTATCAGGAGATCAAACAGCTGCGTGGGCTGACCGACCGGCCCTTCGGCGTGAACCTCTTCATGCCGCAGCCCACGCTCGCCGATGTCGCCGCCGTCGAGGTCTACCGCGAGCAGCTGGCCGGCGAATCGACCTGGTACGAGACCCCGCTCGGCGAGATCGACCCGTACGGCGGCGTCGATGACGGCTACGAGGCCAAGCTGGCGATCCTGCGGGACGACCCGGTGCCGGTCGTCTCGTTCGCCTTCGGCTGCCCCTCCCGCGCGGTCCTCGACGCGTTCGCCGCGGTCGGCACCTACACCGTCGTGACCGTCACCACCGCGGCCGAGGCGCAGGCCGCGCAGTGGTCCGGCGCGGACGCGGTCTGCGTCCAGGGCATCGAGGCCGGCGGCCACCAGAGCACCCATCGCGACGACCCGCAGGCCGACGGCACCGGCGCCGGTATCGGGCTGCTCTCGCTGGTCGCGCAGGTCTACGAGGCCGTGCAGATCCCGATCATCGCGGCCGGCGGGCTGATGCGCGGTGCGCAGATCGCCGCCGTGCTGGCGGCGGGCGCCTCCATGGCGCAGCTCGGCACGGCCTTCCTGGTCACTCCCGAGTCGGGTGCCAACACCCTGCACAAGCAGGCGCTGACCAACCCGCTGTTCACCCGTACCGAACTGACCCGGGCGTTCTCCGGGCGGCCGGCCCGCGGCCTGGTCAACCGATTCCTGCGCGAGCACGGCCCGTACGCCCCGGCCGCCTACCCGGCCGTCCACCACCTCACCTCCGGACTGCGCAAGGCCGCGGCCAAGGCGGGCGACGCCCAGGGCATGGCGCTGTGGGCCGGACAGGGGCACCGCATGGCGCGTGAGCTGCCGGCCGGGCAGCTGGTCGAGGTGCTGGTGGCCGAACTCGACGCGGCGCGCGCGGCGTTGAGCCGTCCCGGGGCCGCGTCATGACCGCGCCGGTCTTCCTCGTCGATTCGCTCGCGGACGTCCGGGCCGGCGGCACGCTGATCCTGGACGGCCCCGAGGGGCGGCACGCGGTGTCCGTGCGCCGGCTGCGGGTCGGCGAGGAGGTCGTGCTGACGGACGGCGGCGGGTCCGGTGCGCGGGGCACGGTCGCGGCCGTCGAGGGCAAGGACCGGCTGACGGTCTCGGTGACCGAGGTGCGGACCGAGGACCCGGCGGCCCCGCTGATCACCGTCGTCCAGGCCTTGCCCAAGGGTGACCGGGGTGAGCTGGCCGTCGAGACGATGACCGAGACCGGCGTCGATGCCATCGTCCCCTGGCAGGCGGCGCGTTGCGTCACCCAGTGGAAGGGTGAGCGGGCCGCGAAGTCGCTGGCCAAATGGCGGGCCACGGCCCGTGAGGCGGGCAAACAGTCGCGTCGGCTGACCTTTCCCGAGGTGGCCGACCCGCTGACGACCAAGCAGGTCGCGGCGCTGCTCGCGGACGCCGACTTCGCCGCCGTCCTCCACGAGGAGGGCAGCGCCCCGCTCGCCACCGCCGAACTCCCCGCCGCCGGCCGCATCGTGCTCGTCGTCGGTCCCGAGGGCGGCGTTTCGCCGGAGGAGCTGGCCGCCTTCGCCGAGGCGGGCGCCGGGCCCTACCGTCTCGGCAGCACCGTGCTGCGCACCTCCACCGCCGGTACGGCCGCGACGGCGCTGCTGTTGGGCCGTACGGGGCGCTGGAGCTGACCGCGGGCCCGGCGGGGCCGAGTGCCACGCGGCGGTGCGCCGGCCGGCCCTCAGGGGCCCGCCGGCGCACCGCTGTTGCTTTCCGGGCGGAGCGGCCGCCAGGGCCGCCGCGGCTCCGGGCGGATCAGACCAGCTGAACCTTGAGCGTGATGTTCTTGACGCCCGCCAGCGCCTGGCTGACCGGGCAGTTGGCCTTGGCGTCCTGGGCGGCCGCCTGGAAGTCGTCCTCGGACAGGCCGGGGACCGTGGCGCGGACGTTCAGGACGATGCCGGTGATGCCCTCGCCGGGCTGGAACGTCACATCGGCCTGGGTGTCGACCTTTTCGACGGTGTAGCCCTTGCCGGCCAGGCCGTGCGAGAAGGCCATGGAGTAGCAGGCGGAGTGGGCGGCGGCGATGAGCTCCTCGGGGCTGGTGACGCCGCCCGGCTGCTCCGCGCGGGCGGGCCAGTTCACGTCATAGGTGCCGACCTTGGAGGACTCCAGGGCGACGGTGCCCTTGCCCTCCAGGAGGTTGCCTTCCCAGTGGGTCTTGGCGGTGCGCGTGGTTGCCATGGTGCATAACTCCCGGTTGTGGGCGAAAAGCGGTCTGCGGGCCCAGCTTAGTGATCCCGCGGCCTCGTGACCGGCTGATCGGGACCGCCTGCCCGGCCCGGCCGTCCGCACACACACGCGGCCGTCTGTCACCGGGTCACCTCATCGGTCCACCACGTCGCCACACCGCAGCGACCGGGTGGCCACCCGGTCGCTGCGGGGGCCGGTCGGGGGCGCCCGGTAGCATCCAGAGGCGTACGCGTCCTGTGTACGGCGCATGGTGGCCACGCCGGGCAGCGACCCGGCCGGGGCGGCCGGCGCGGCTCGAAACGGCCCGTCCGGCGCTCGGCGGCGGCGGCCGAAGACTTGGGAGGAGCTCACCGGTGGCGGGAGAACCGCAGGCCGACTGCCTGTTCTGCAAGATCGTGGCGGGGGAGGTGCCGGCGACCATCGTCCGGGAGACCGAGACCACCGTCGCGTTCCGCGACATCAACCCCCAGGCCCCGACGCACGTCCTGGTGATCCCCAAGGTCCACTACGCCAACGCCATGGAGCTGGCCGCCGCGGAGCCGCTGATCGCCGGTGATGTGCTGCGCGAGGCGGGCGTGGTGGCCGGTGAGGAGAAGGTCGACGAGACCGGCTATCGCATCGTCTTCAACACCGGTCCCGGCGCGGGCCAGACCGTCTTCCACGCCCATGCGCATGTGCTGGGCGGCCGCGACCTCCAGCGCCTGGTCTGACGGGGCAGAGGGTCGGGAGCGGGAGTTGTCCGTACGCGAACTGGTCGTCCTCGGCACCGCGAGTCAGGTGCCCACCCGGCACCGCAACCACAACGGCTATCTGCTGCGGTGGGACGGGCAGGGCGTGCTCTTCGACCCCGGTGAGGGGACGCAGCGGCAGATGCTGCGCGCCGGGGTCGCCGCCCATGACCTCAACCGGATCTGTGTCACGCATTTCCACGGCGATCACTCGCTGGGACTGGCCGGGGTGATCCAGCGGATCAACCTCGACCGGGTGCCGCACCCGGTCACCGCGCACTATCCGGCGAGCGGCCAGCACTTCTTCGACCGGCTGCGCTACGCCACCGCCTACCGCGAGACGGTCCGGCTCACGCAACGGCCGGTCGCCGCCGACGGTGAGCTGGACCGGTCGGCGTCGTACGTCCTGACGGCGTGCAAGCTCTCGCACCCCGTCGAGTCGTACGGCTACCGCCTCGTGGAGCCGGACGCCCGCCGGATGCTGCCGGACCGGCTGGCGGCGCACGGCATCGCCGGGCCCGATGTCGGCCGGCTGCTGCGGGCCGGGGAGCTGAACGGCGTCAGCCTGGACGAGGTGAGCGAGGTCCGGCCCGGCCAGCGGTTCGCGTTCGTGATGGACACCCGGCTGTGTGCGGGCGTGCACACCCTCGCGGAGGGCGCCGACATGCTCGTCATCGAGTCGACGTTCCTGGACGAGGACGCCCAACTGGCCGCCGATCACGGCCATTTGACCGCGGGGCAGGCCGGTCAGGTGTCCGTGCGGGGCGGCGTGCGGCATCTGGTGCTGACGCACTTCTCGCAGCGCTACTCCGACCCCGAGGAGTTCGAGCGGCAGGCACGCGCAGCGGGCTTCACGGGCGAACTCACCGTCGCCCGGGACCTGATGCGCGTGCCGCTCCCCAAGAGGCGCTGAGGGCCGCGGTGTTGCCTACGGCAGGTAGTACATCGGGTTCGGCAGCTTGAAGGTCCGGTCGCCTGCACCGCCCTGCAGATCGCTGTACTGGTCGCCGAAGTTGGCGACGATGTCGTAGCCCAGGGACTCGATGTGCTTGCGGGTCCCGGACTTGTACTCGACGGTCGTACAGTCCGCGCCGCAGGGCAGGTAGGCCGGCGGGTGTTCCTTGTCCTTGAGGTAGACGTGCGTGCGGTCCAGCGGCACGTCGTAGCCGACGTTCTTCAGGTTGCGGGTGCTCCAGTCGCGCTGGGCCTCCTTGCGGCCGGTGAGGAAGAAGACCTCGGCGCCCTTGGCGCGGGCGCGGTTCACCAGGGTGTCCATGCCGAAGACCGGGTCCATGTCGGTGCTCTTCAGGTAGGCGTCCTGGGCCTTCTCGTTGAAGGCGAAGCCGATCTGCAGCTCGAAGTTGTAGGTGAGCAGCGTGGTGTCGTCCATGTCGAGGACGATGGCCGGCTTCTTGTGCGCGCCGTGGCCGCCCCGCGTCCCCTGGTGGGTGAGCACCTTGTCGAGGTAGCGGTCGGCCCGCGCCTCGATGCCGCGGACCTGGCGGGCGTAGTTGCTGTGCGGGGACGCGTAGTGCTGCCCGTCGGCCGTGACCGTGTCGCCGTAGTACGCCTTTATCTTGTCCTGCACCTGGGTGAGGTTGGGGATCTCCTTGTCGGTGCGCGGCACGGAGTGCTCGGCGGTCGCCTGGCCGACGCCGAACGCGGCGCTGCCGGCGACGAGGGCGCAGACCACCGCGGTGCCGGTGCGGGCGCGGCGGGAGAGGGCAGGAAGGGAGGGGGCGAGGCGGGGCATGCGCGGCTCCTTGGGAAGTCGGTGGTGGGGACCGGGGCGGATCGTGCGGCCCCGGCAGGTCTGACGACCTCTGGCGACCCAAGTAGGTTTAACAGAGCCTTATTTCGGTATCTACGCGCGAAGATTCAACGCTTGGTAAAGGCTCGGGGAAAGCGCGGGGGGCCGCCCGGCCCTGGTCAGCGCCAGTCGGGGGCGGTGGGGCCCTGGGCGTGCGGCACGATCGCCTCGATCTTCGCCCGGATCTCCTGCATGACGGCGACGATCCGGCGCTCATGGGCGGCGGTCAGCCGCGCGAGCGGCACCGAGGCGCTGATCGCGTCGGTGGCGGGGGAGTCGCAGCGCAGCGCGAACCCGAAGCCCGCGATGCCGGCCACGCCTTCCTCGCGGTCGATCGCGTAACCGCGCGCGCGGACCGCCGCCAGGTCGGCGGCGAGCGCCGCCCGGTCGGTGTGGGTGTTCCCGGTGAGCTGCGCCAACTCACCTTCCGGGAGCGGGAGCCGGGCCGGGTCGCGGTCGGCCAGCAGGGCCTTGCCGAGGGCTCCGGCGTGCGCCGGGAGCCTGCGGCCGACCCGGCTGAAGGTGCGCAGGTATTCGTGGGACTCGCGGGTGGCGAGGTAGACCACGTCCGGGCCGTCCAGCCGGGCGAGGTGGATGGTCTCGCCCAGGGCCTCGGACGCCTCGTCGAGATACGGCCGGGCGGCCCGTACCCGGGGGTCGGAGTCGAGGTAGCTGGTGCCGGTCAGCAGGGCGCGGATGCCGATGCCGTAGAGCGAGCCGGTCGCGTCGGTGCGTACCCAGCCGCGGTCGATCAGGGTCTGCAGCAGTGCGTACATCGAGCTGCGCGGGACGCCCAGCTCCTCGGCGAGTTCGCGCAGCCTGGCCGGGCGGTCGCCGCGGGCTGCGAGCAGTTCCAGCAGCTCGACGGTGCGACCCGCCGACTTCACCTCGCGCACTCCGCCGGTCTCCGCCATGGGCCGATCGTAAGGGGCGGGCGTCGTGGCAGGCCAAGGGCCTTTGCGGTCAGGGGTATTGACGGCCGCTCGGGCGCTCCCTACTCTCCATCTTCATGTGTGGACAGCATCTACATACGGAGACGGGTGAGCGGCGTGGCGGAAGCAGCGCACCGCCCGGACCGCATGGCCTCGTTGCACCGGCGGCCCTGCCCGGCAGCGGCCTCGACCCCGTAGGAGCCACCCGATGACCCGCCACGCCGGCACCGCCGCCCCCCTGGGCGCCGCCGCCGACCTCACCATCACCGAGGTCCGGCTGACCCCGATCCTGGTCGCCGACCCGCCCCTGCTGAACACCCAGGGCGTGCACCAGCCGTACACCCCCCGGCTGATCATCGAGGTGGTCACGGCGGGCGGCGCCATCGGACTCGGCGAGACCTATGGGGACACCAAGTACCTGGAAATCGCCCGCCCGTTGGCGGCCGCACTCGTCGGCCGGCCGGTCACGGACCTGAACTCGCTGCCCGCGCTCGCCGCCCGGGTGTGCGGCGACTCGCCCGCCGCGACCGGCGCCGACGCGGTCGACGTCGGCGGGCTGCGGGGCGTGCAGACCGCCGACAAGCTGCGGCTGTCGGTGCTCTCCGGGTTCGAGGTCGGCTGCCTCGACGCCTGGGGCCGGGCCGTCGGGCTGCCCGTGCACGCGCTGCTGGGCGGCAAGGTGCGTGACCGCGTCGAATACAGCGCCTATCTCTTCTACCGGTGGGCCGAGCACCCGGGCGGGCGGGGCGAGCGCGACGACTGGGGCGCGGCGCTCGACCCGGCCGGGGTCGTCGCCCAGGCCCGCCGGTTCGCCGATACCTACGGCTTCACGTCGTTCAAGCTCAAGGGCGGTGTCTTCGAGCCCGCCGAAGAGGTCGCCGCCATCCGCGCGCTGGCGGCGGAATTCCCCGGGCAGCCGCTGCGGCTCGACCCCAACGGCGCCTGGAGCGTGGGCACCTCGCTGAAGGTGGCGCAGGAGCTGGCGGACGTACTGGAATACCTGGAGGACCCGGCGAGCGGCACCGCGCGGATGGCGGAGGTCGCGGCGGGGACCGGGCTGCCGCTGGCGACCAACATGTGCGTGACGACCTTCGACGAGATCGCCGAGGCGTTCAGCCGCGGCGCCGTGCAGGTCGTGCTCTCCGACCACCACTACTGGGGCGGTCTGCGCAACACCCGTGAACTCGCTGCCGTCTGCCGCACCTTCGGCGTCGGCCTGTCCATGCACTCCAACACCCACCTGGGTATCAGCCTCGCCGCGATGACCCACGTCGCGGCGACCGTCCCCAACCTCGACTACGCCTGCGACAGCCACTACCCGTGGCAGACCGAGGACGTCCTCACCGAGCGGCTCACCTTCCGCGAAGGCCGGCTGGACGTCAGCGACGCCCCCGGTCTCGGCGTCGTCCTCGACCGGGACCGGCTCGCCGTCCTGCACCGCCGCTGGCTGGACGACGACGGCGGCCAGCACTCCCGCGACGACGCCGCGGCCATGCGGGTGGCCGACCCCGACTGGCTGACCCCCGCCGTCCCGCGCTGGTGAAGGGGGGCGCGCGGCGCCCTTCCCCGCCCCCGGAGGTGGCCACCGGACACCGGCCCCTCCGACCGACGCCCATCCGACAACGGAGTCGCATGTGAGCACCGAACCCGCACCCTCCGCGTCCGTACCGGCACCGGAGCCGTCCCATCCCCAGGTGCGCAGCGCCGTCGGCAAGATCTTCAAGCGGGTCGTCCCGCTGTTCTTCGTGATGTTCGTCGCCAACTACGTCGACCGGGTCAACATCGGCTTCGCGCAGGACCAGTTGCGTGCCGACGTCGGCATCTCGGCCGCGGCCTTCGGCTTCGGCGCCGGTCTGTTCTTCGTCGCGTACGCGATCTTCGAAGTGCCCAGCAACATGCTGATGGAGCGCTTCGGGGCCAAGATCTGGCTCACCCGGATCATGATCACCTGGGGCCTGGTGGCCTCCGCGATGGCCTTCGTGACCAGCACCGAGATGTTCTACGCGCTGCGTTTCCTGCTGGGGGTCGCGGAGGCCGGGTTCTTCCCGGCGGTCATCTACTACTTCACCCGGTGGCTGCCGGACGCCGACCGCGGCCGGGCCACCGCCATCTTCCTGATGGGCTCGGGCACCGCCTCGGTCATCGCCGGGCCGCTGTCCGGCGCGCTGCTGGAGATGCACGGGCTGCTGGGGCACAGCGGCTGGCAGTGGATGTTCTTCCTGGAGGGCATCGCGTCCGTCCTGCTCGGACTGGTCGTCTTCCGCTTCCTGGACAACCGCCTGGAGGACGCCACCTGGCTCACCGGGCCGGAGAAGGCCGCGCTGACGGCGGCGATCGACGCCGAGCAGGCTGCCCGTACCGCCGCGCGCGGCACCGCGAAGGTCTCCCGGCTGCGGTTGCTGACCGACCCGCAGATGCTGTTGTTCTGCTGGCTGTACTTCGCCATCTCCATCGCGCTGTACGCGGTCACCTTCTGGCTCCCGAGCATCGTCGACGACATCGGTGGGCTCTCGGAGTTCGAGGTCGGGCTGCTGGTCGCGGTGCCCTGGCTGTGCGCGATCGCGGCGGTGTACGTGGCGGGGCGGGCCTCGGACCGTATCGGCAGGCGGCGCCCCTTCCTGGTCGGCGCGCTGCTGCTGGGGTCGGTCGGCACCCTGCTGGCCACCATGGTCTCGCCGTGGCTGGCGCTGGCCGCGCTGTGCCTGGCGGCGATGGGCTTCAAGACGTCCTCACCGGTCTTCTGGACCATCCCGCAGAGCTACCTGGACGCCCGGGTCGCGGCGCCCGCCATCGCTCTGGTCAACTCCCTCGGCAACCTCGGCGGTTTCGTCTCACCGACCGCCTTCGGCATCCTCCAGGACGCCACCGGTTCGACCCGCGGCGGGCTGATCGGGCTGTCGGTGGTCGGGGTACTGGCGGCGATGGGCGTCGCGCTGATCCGCGGCGGCGGCCGCAACGAACGGCCGCGCGGACGGCGCACCGCCACCGGGCCCGCGCCGGTCACCCACAGTGCCACCGGCGGGGCGGGGGCCGCCGATCCACCGCCGGACGCGGCGCCCGCGGGTGCCTGAGTCCCCGGCTCACTGGACCGGTGGGCAGTAGCCGGTCTTGTCGCCAAGGGTGTTGATCTCGGCGTTGGAGCGGGTGTCGCCGGCGTAGTTGATCTGGTTGGTGCAGCTGGTGCCGGGCTTCTTGGGGGTGCCCTTCGGCTTGTCGCCCTTCTCCGGTGTCGGGCAGTGGCCGGTGTCCTCGCCAATGGTGTTGATCTCGGCGTTGGAGCGGCTGTCGCCGGCGTAGTTGATCTGGTCGGTGCAGCTGGTGCCGGACTTCTCGGGGGTGCCCTTCGGCTTGTCGCCCTTCTCCGGCGTCGGGCAGTGGCCGGTGTCCTCGCCGATGCTGTTGATCTCGGCGTTGGAGCGGCTGTCGCCCGCGTAGTTGATCTGGTCGGTGCACTTCGTCCCGGACTCCGCGGACGTGCCGGCCGGCACCTCGGCGGCGGTGCCCTTGGCGTCCTTGGCCGTGGGGTCGGCGGGCTTGCCGCTCTGTGCGGAAGCCGCGGACGACGAGGCGTTGTCGGTGCCACCGTCCTGGCAGGCGGTGAGCCCGAACGCGGCGACAGTGATCACCATGGCGGCGGCGGCCTTGCGGGCGAGGCGGAGTGTGGTCTGCGACATGGGTCTTCCCGTTCTTTTCAACTGGCGCTTCGGGTTCGTGGAACAAGACTGTCGGCCGCCGCTGATGAACTGTCACCGTACGGCTAACGTCCCGCTAACGTCCGGGGCGGGCCGCCGGGCCCCGGCGGTCAGCCGGCCCCGGAAGATCATGGCCCGGCCGTGGTCCTGTGCGCCGCCGCCCCGCGCGCGTACGGTGTGGCACGGCTCAGTGGCAGTGCGCCACAGTGGTCCCGTAAGTGATCTTTGAGAGGGGCTGTACCGATGGCACAGGAAGTGCGCGGCGTCATCGCGCCGGGGAAGAACGAACCCGTCCGGCTGGAGACGATCCTGGTGCCGGATCCGGGGCCGGGCGAGGCCGTGGTGAAGATCCAGGCGTGCGGGGTGTGCCACACCGACCTGCACTACAAACAGGGCGGCATCAACGACGACTTCCCCTTCCTGCTCGGCCACGAGGCGGCGGGAGTGGTGGAGTCGGTCGGTGACGGCGTCACGGACGTCGCACCCGGCGATTTCGTCGTCCTCAACTGGCGCGCGGTGTGCGGACAGTGCCGGGCATGCCTGCGCGGCCGCCCGCAGTACTGCTTCGACACGCACAACGCGAAGCAGAAGATGACGCTCAAGGACGGCACCGAGCTGAGCCCGGCGCTCGGCATCGGCGCGTTCGCCGACAAGACGCTGGTCGCCGCCGGACAGTGCACCAAGGTCGACCCGGAGGTCTCGCCGGCCGTCGCCGGACTGCTGGGCTGCGGCGTCATGGCGGGCATCGGGGCCGCCATCAACACCGGCAACGTCGGCCGCGGTGACACCGTCGCGGTGATCGGCTGCGGCGGTGTCGGCGACGCGTCGGTGGTCGGTGCCCGGCTGGCCGGCGCCGCGAAGATCATCGCGGTGGACGTCGACGACCGGAAGCTGGAAACCGCCCGCTCCATGGGCGCCACCCACACCGTCAACTCCCGCAACACCGACCCCATCGAGGCGATCCGCGAGCTGACCGGCGGCTTCGGCGCCGACGTCGTCATCGAGGCGGTCGGCCGCCCCGAGACCTACAAGCAGGCGTTCTACGCCCGCGACCTGGCCGGCACCGTCGTCCTGGTCGGCGTCCCCACCCCCGAGATGACCCTGGACCTTCCCCTCCTGGACGTCTTCGGCCGCGGCGGCGCCCTCAAGTCCTCCTGGTACGGCGACTGCCTGCCGTCCCGCGACTTCCCGATGCTGATCGACCTGCACCAGCAGGGCCGGATCGACCTCGGCGCCTTCGTCACCGAGACCATCGGCATCGACGACGTCGAGCAGGCCTTCGAGCGGATGCACGCGGGCGACGTCCTGCGCTCGGTGGTGACCCTCTGATGGCGGCCCGCATCGACCACCTCGTCACCTCCGGCACCTTCTCCCTCGACGGCGGCACCTGGGACGTCGACAACAACGTCTGGATCGTCGGCGACGACGACGAGGCGATCGTCATCGACGCCGCCCATGACGCCGACGCCATCCTCGAAGCGCTCGGCGGCCGCACCCTGCGCGCCATCATCTGCACCCACGCGCACAACGACCACATCGACGCCGCCCCGGCCCTGGCACTGCGTACGGGGGCGCTGATCCATCTGCACCCGGACGACCTGCCGCTGTGGAAGCAGACCCACCCGGACACCGCGCCGGACGCGGAACTGTCGGAGGGGCAGGTGCTGACCATCGCCGGCACCGACCTGACGGTGCTGCACACCCCCGGCCACGCGCCGGGCGCCGTCTGCCTCTACGCGCCCGACCTGGGCACCGTCTTCACCGGCGACACCCTCTTCCAGGGCGGGCCCGGCGCCACCGGCCGGTCCTTCTCCGACTTCCCGACGATCATCGACTCCATCCGGGACCGGCTGCTGACCCTGCCCCCGCAGACCACCGTCCGCACCGGCCACGGCGATCCGACCACCATCGGCGACGAGGCTCCCCACCTGGAGGAATGGGTCAAGCAGGGGCACTGACAGGCAGCGGCACCGGCACGCACCTGCCGTGACCGGCCAACCGCCGACGGTCGACCGGCCCGCCCTCACGCCCCGGTGGCCGCCCGCTCCAGGATGCGGGCGGCCACCGCGGGGGAGTCCACCAGCGGATGCAGCGCCAGCGCGCGCAGCGCCGCACCCCGGTCCTTGAACGTCGCGGCCTCGACAGCCGCCTTCTCCACCGCCTTGACCTGGAGCATCAGCCCCAACTGGTCCTCGCGCAGCGGCGCGCAGGGCAGCGGGCGGGCCCCCTTGGAGGTCACCTCGCAGACGGTCTCCACGATCGCGTCCGGCGCCAGCTGCGGCACCGTCGTCCCGTTGCGGACATTGAGGATCAGCCGGGTGCCGCTGTCCCCCACGATGGCGTGCATCAGGGCCAGCGCGACCCGGTCGTAGCCGCCGCCCTCCAGATCGTGCGCATCGCGCTGCCAGCCGCCGCTCGCCTCCCGGCTGTGCGCCATGTACGTCTCCTCGCGCTCCAGCCGGGTCCGCTCCCACAGCGCGTACGCCGCGTCCGGAGCGCCGGCCGCCGAGGCCCGCTCGAAGAAACCGCCCTGCTGACGGTCGAGGAACTCGCCCCGGGTCTGGGACGTCTCCCGTATGGAGTGCAGGGTCTCGCGCCGGAAGTAGTAGTAGTGCAGATACTCGTTCGGCAGCGCACCGAGCGTCCGCAGCCAGTCGGCGCCGAAGAGCCGGCCCTCCTCGAAGGAACCCAGCGCCGCGTCGTCGGCCAGCAGCCGCGGCAGCACCTCCGTCCCGTCGACGGTCAACGACCGCAGCCAGCCGAGGTGGTTGAGCCCCACATAGTCGTACGCGACCCGGCCCGCGTCCTCGAAGGCCGCCGGATCCGTGCCCAGCGCGCGGGCCGCCCGGCGCACCAGCCCCACCGGTGAGTCGCAGATGCCGATGACGCGGTCGCCCAGCACCTGGGCCATCGCCTCGGTGACCATGCCCGCCGGATTCGTGAAATTGATGACCCAGGCACGCGGCGCGAGGGCGGCGACCCGTTCGGCGATGTGCAGCGCCACCGGGATCGTGCGCAGCCCGTAGAGGACGCCGCCCGCGCCGACCGTCTCCTGGCCGAGCACCCCCTCCGACAGCGGGATCCGCTCGTCGCTGATCCGCCCCGCCGTGCCGCCCACCCGGATCGCCGAGAAGACGAAGTCGGCGCCGGTCAGCGCGTCGTCCAGGCCTTCGGCCAGCCGCACCCGGACCGGCCGGTGACGCCCCTGCGCCAGCCGCGCCAGGACGTCGGCGATCACCTTGAGCCGGCGTGGATCGGTGTCGTACAGCGTCACTTCGGACACGGAGCGTGCCGGGTCGTCGAGCAGCGCGCGGTAGACCAGCGGCACCCGGAAGCCGCCACCGCCGAGAATCGTGAGCCTCATGGGGCGGAACGTACCGCAGCATCAGGCACACTGGCCGCACGTGCCGATACGAGAGGGGCGAGCACGGTGAGCACAGGCCGAGCCGACATCCCACCGTCCGCGCTCCCGGGCGACCGGCAGCCGGCGGTCGACCCGCTGGCCGCGGTGCGCGCCGAGGGCGACCCGGGCACCGACGTCTACCTCACCGGCACGGTCTTCCTGGACATCATCTTCACCGGCCTGGATTCCGCCCCGGTCCGCGGCACCGAGTCCTGGGCCCGCGGCATGGGCTCCAGCCCCGGCGGCGTCGCCAACATGGCCACCGCGCTCGCCCGGCTCGGACTGCGCACCTCGCTGGCCGCCGCGTTCGGCGACGACATGTACGGAGAGTACTGCTGGGAGGCGCTCTCCCAGGGCGAGGGCATCGATCTGGCGCTCTCCCGCACCGTCCCCGGCTGGCACTCCCCGGTCACCGTCTCCATGGCGTACGAGGGCGAACGCACGATGGTCTCGCACGGCCACGAGGCGCCCCCCACCGAATCCGCCTTCGACGGCCGGCACGCCCCGGGCTGCCCGCCGCCGTCCCGCGCCTGCGTCGCCTCGCTGGTCCCCGGCAGGCGGGAGGGCTGGCTGGGCTGCGCGGCCGACCGCGGCAGCCGCATCTTCGCGGACGTGGGCTGGGACGACAGCGGCCGCTGGGACCCGGCCGACCTCGCCGACCTCGAACACTGCGAGGCCTTCCTGCCCAACGCCGAGGAAGCGATGCGCTACACCCGCACCAGCTGCCCGCGTGCCGCCGCCCGCAAGCTCGCCGAGCGGGTCCCGCTCGCCGTGGTCACCATGGGCGCGGAGGGCGCCTGCGCGGTGGACGGGCGGACCGGGGAGGAGGCCGAGGTGCCCGCCATCGCCGTGGAGGCGATGGACCCGACGGGCGCCGGCGACGTCTTCGTGGCCGGTTTCGTCACCGGCACCCTCGCCGACTGGCCGCTCGCCGACCGGCTGGCCTTCGCGGGGCTCAGCGCCGCGCTGTCCGTGCAGGAATTCGGCGGCTCGCTGTCCGCGCCCGGCTGGGCGGAGATCGCCGCCTGGTGGCAGCAGGTGCGCACGTATGAAGCGGGGGCGCCGGCCGCGCTGCGCCGCCAGTACGCCTTCCTGGACGCGGTGCTGCCCGCCGCCTACCGCCCCGCTCCGCTGGCCCGCGCGGTCCCCACCATCGGCTTCCGCCGGCCCGCCTGAGCGGCCCCCGGGCCCGGGGCGGCTCCCCGCGCCCCGTAAAAGACCCCGGGCTTGTCGGTGCACCGTCGTAGGCTGGTAACCCAAGGAGTCGAGCTGACGAGAGAGGGTTGACCAGGCCACAGAGCCGGCCCATGACGCAGACACCCACGCAACCGCAGGCGCACGCCCAGTTCACCGTCCCGGCCAAGCACCCCATGGTCACGGTTCTGGGATCCGGGGACTCGCTCCTGCGTGTGATCGAGAAGGCCTTCCCCGCGACCGACATCCATGTCCGTGGCAATGAGGTCAGCGCGGTCGGTGACGCCGAGGAAGTCGCCCTGATCCAGCGCCTGTTCGACGAGATGATGCTGGTGCTCCGCACCGGACAACCGATGACGGAGGACGCCGTGGAACGCTCCATCGCCATGCTGCGCTCGGCGGAGGACGGCGAGGGCGTGGACGGCGAGACACCCGCCGAGGTGCTCACCCAGAACATCCTGTCGAACCGGGGCCGCACGATCCGCCCCAAGACCCTCAACCAGAAGCGCTACGTCGACGCCATCGATCAGCACACGGTCGTCTTCGGCATCGGCCCGGCCGGCACCGGCAAGACCTATCTCGCGATGGCCAAGGCCGTGCAGGCGCTGCAGGCAAAGCAGGTCAACCGCATCATCCTGACCCGCCCCGCGGTCGAGGCGGGCGAACGCCTCGGCTTCCTGCCCGGCACCCTCTACGAAAAGATCGACCCGTATCTGCGCCCGCTCTACGACGCACTGCACGACATGCTCGACCCCGATTCGATTCCGCGCCTGATGGCCGCGGGCACCATCGAGGTCGCGCCGCTGGCCTATATGCGTGGTCGCACCCTCAATGACGCGTTCATCATTCTCGACGAGGCGCAGAACACCAGCCCCGAGCAGATGAAGATGTTCCTCACCCGCCTCGGCTTCGAATCGAAGATCGTCATCACCGGTGACGTCACCCAGGTCGACCTCCCGGGCGGCACGACGAGCGGTCTGCGCCAGGTCCAGGAGATCCTGGAGGGCCTCGACGACGTGCATTTCTCCCGCCTCACCAGTCAGGACGTCGTCCGGCACAAGCTCGTCGGCCGTATCGTCGACGCCTACGAGAAGTACGACAGCCGCAACGGCAAGTGAGCCACCGCCCGGCAGTTCCCGGGCAGTGCCTCACGGCCGGCAAAGCCTCAAGAAGCGAGAAGTCACTCCCCCATGTCGATCGACGTCAACAACGAGTCCGGTACGGACATCGACGAGCAGGCCGTCCTGGACGTCGCCCGCTACGCCGTCGCCCGGATGCGCATCCACCCGCTGTCCGAGCTGTCCGTGATCGTCGTGGACGCCGAGGCCATGGAGCAGCTCCACATCCAGTGGATGGACCTCCCCGGCCCGACCGATGTCATGTCCTTCCCGATGGACGAACTCCGTCCGCCGGCCAAGGACGACGAGGAGCCCCCGCAGGGGCTCCTCGGTGACATCGTGCTGTGCCCCGAGGTCGCCAAGAAGCAGGGCGAGGACGCCCCGACCGGGCATTCCATGGACGAAGAGCTGCAGCTGCTCACCGTCCACGGCGTGCTGCACCTGCTCGGCTACGACCACGAGGAGCCCGACGAGAAGGCCGAGATGTTCGGCCTCCAGGCGGCCATCATCGATGGCTGGCGCGCCGAGCAGGGCCTGACCGGCCCCTCTCCCGCCCCGACCGTGACCTGACGGGCGGGCCCCGATGACCACCCAGCTGATCGCGGTCGCGGTCCTGCTCGTCGTGATCGCCTGGCTCGCGGCCAGCGCCGAGGCGGGCCTGGCCCGGACGACGAGCTTCCGCGCCGAGGAAGCCGTCAGATCCGGCCGCCGCGGCAGCGCCAAGCTCGCCGCCGTCGCCGCCGACCCCACCCGCTACCTCAACGTCGCGCTGCTGGTGCGGGTCGGCTGCGAGATGGCCGCCGGCGTCCTCGTCACCTACACCTGCCTGCAATCCTTCGACGAGACCTGGGAGGCGCTGACCGTCGCGATCGCCGTGATGGTGCTCGTCTCCTACGTCGCCGTCGGCGTCTCGCCCCGCACCATCGGCCGCCAGCACCCCCTCAACACCGCGACCGCCGCCGCGTACGTCCTGCTGCCCCTGGCCCGCATCATGGGCCCGATCCCGCAGCTGCTGATCCTCCTCGGCAACGCCCTGACGCCCGGCAAGGGCTTCCGCAAGGGCCCGTTCGCCTCCGAGGCGGAGCTGCGTTCGCTGGTCGACCTCGCCGAGAAGGAGTCGCTGATCGAGGACGAGGAGCGCCGGATGGTGCACTCCGTCTTCCAGCTCGGCGACACCCTGGTGCGGGAGGTGATGGTGCCGCGTACGGACCTGGTCGCCGTCGAGCGCTACAAGACCATCCGGCAGGCGCTGACCCTGGCGCTGCGCTCCGGTTTCTCGCGTATCCCGGTGACCGGCGAGAACGAGGACGACATCGTCGGCGTGGTCTATCTCAAGGACCTCGCCCGCAAGGTGCACATCAACCGCGACGCGGAGAGCGAGCTGGTCTCCACGGCGATGCGGCCCGCGGTGTTCGTGCCCGATACCAAGAACGCCGGTGACCTGCTGCGCGAGATGCAGCAGGACCGCAATCACGTCGCGGTGGTCATCGACGAATACGGCGGCACGGCCGGCATCGTCACGATCGAGGACATCCTGGAGGAGATCGTCGGGGAGATCACCGACGAATACGACCGTGAGCTGCCGCCCGTCGAGGACCTCGGTGGCGGCCGCTATCGCGTCACCGCCCGGCTGGACATCGGCGACCTCGGCGAGCTGTACGGCCTGGCCGAGCTGGACGACGAGGACGTCGAGACGGTCGGCGGGCTGCTGGCCAAGCTCCTGGGCCGGGTCCCGATCGCCGGTGCCACCGCCGAGGTGGACCTGTCGGGCGATGCCGTTGATCCCTCCCTGAAGGCGCTGCGGCTGACCGCCGAGTCCCCCGCGGGCCGCCGCAACAAGATCATCACGGTGCTGTGCGAGCCGATCGGCCCGTCGGGCGGCGAGGACCGTGCCGACGCGCAGCGGACGGCGGACCGCGCCGAGGGCTGAGCGGCGGCGCTGATTTCCGCACCGTCCGCGCCCTGGCCTTTCTCCCTCCCGTTTCCCTCCCGTTTCCCTCCCCCCGTTTCTCCCCGGAATGCGCTGGCGGGTCCCTGACCTGCCCCTGACCCACCCCTGACCTGCGCCTGACCTGTTCTGATCCGTTCCTGAACCGTCCTGACCTGTTCCTGATCCCCAGTGCAGTGGAAATGTTCTGACTTCCATGTCCGGGGGAGCTGGATTCCTCCGGTACGGCCATGGAAAGATCGGTTGCGCGGTTACCGAAGAGCACGTCAATGGCACATTCCACGGGGGAAGTTGACGGCGGCCGCTCCGGCGAATTCCACCTGACGAGGCGCTGCCGTAACGGCATTGCGCCGGGAATTCGGCCGGACACCTCCCGTTCATCCGCCGCGCGCAGCGGCGCCGGACGTGAGGGTGCGTGCGGACCGAGCCGTGCGGGGGACGGCTCAGACCCGCGCGAAAGGCGGCGCCCCGGCCCGATCGGCCGGGGCGCCGCCTTCGTGCTTCCCGGGCGCGATGAACCGGCCCCGCCGGGAGCGGACCGTGCGAGGCCCGGCCGTGACCAGCACGGCGACCACCGCCACCAGGATCGCGCAGAGCAGCAGCAGGACCAGCTCGGCCGGGGGGCATCCGCGCCGGGGCGGAGGCGGCCGTCGCGGCCTACGTGGAGCTGGGCCGCGGCGACCGGCCGCCCGTCGGGACGGAACGGGTGTCGGTCGGTATGCCAGGAGCGTGCGGCCCTGGAAGGGGCAGTGGGGAGCGGGCACTTATCGTGGGGTCCCGCACCACCAGCCACGCCGACAGGGGGAGAAACGTGGCCACCACCCCATCCGCTGCCGTATCCGCAGCGGCATCCGCCACTGCGCCCGCGCCCGCGTCCGGTGATGCCCGCCGGCGCCAGGAGTTGCGCGAGTTCCTGATGAGCCGCCGGGCCCGGGTCAGCCCGGCCGACGCGGGCCTGCCCGACGGCGGCCGCCGCCGTACCCCGGGCCTGCGCCGCGAGGAGGTCGCCGTGCTCGCCGGGGTCGGCGCGTCCTGGTACCAGTGGCTGGAGCAGGGCCGCGACATCACCGTCTCACCGCAGGTGCTGGACGCGGTGGCCCGGGTCCTGCGGCTCAGCGGCGCCGAGCGGCGGCATCTGTACGTCCTCGCGGGCCTCAACCCGCCCCGGCGGCAGGACTCCGAGGAGCTGGGGAGGAACGATGTCGGTGCGGGCCTGCAGCGGCTGATCGATGCCTGGATGCCGTTCCCGGCGCACATCATGGACCCGTACTGGAACACCATCGCCTACAACGACGCGGCGCATCTGGTGCTCGGCCACGGCCGTCCCGGCGTCGCGCTCAACTGCCTGATCGCGTTCTTCACCGACCCCGTCTACCGCGCCCGCGCCGCGAGTTGGGAGGCGAACGCCCCGCTGGTCGTGGCGCAGTTCCGGGCCGCGTGCTCGGGGCGGCCCGGCGACGAGGGCTTCGACGAGGTGGTCCGGGAGACGGCCGGGGCGAGCGAGGAGTTCGCGGCGCTGTGGGCGCTGGCCGATGTGCAGGACGGCGGCCAGCTGCACAAGGAGCTGGACCACCCGCTGGTCGGCGCGCTGCTCTTCGAGACCACGCAGCTGCACGTCCCGGTCCGCCCGGATCTGACGGTCGTGCTGCACAACCCGCGCCCGGAGACGGAGACCGCGGCGAAGCTGGAGTGGCTCACCTCGCCGGAGGGCCGCCGCGGCGGGATGTATTCGGTGGCGGGACAGCGCGACAGCGGGACGGCGGTGTGAGGGCGGCGGGACAGCGGAACGCGGGAGCCCGGGGCAGGGTGGGGGAGGCCGGCCGCCCCGCATATGCTCGCCGGTATGAGCGAAGCAGCCCCCCTGGACCCGGAAGACCGCAAGATCATCACGCTCGCGCGTTCGGCGCGGGCCCGTAACGGCGTGCCCGAGGGCGCCGCCGTACGCGATGAGACCGGCCGCACCTACGTCGCCGGCACCGTCGCCCTGGAGTCGCTGCGGCTCAGCGCGCTGCAGACGGCCGTGGCGATGGCCGTGGCCAGCGGGGCCACGTCCCTGGAGGCCGCCGCCGTGGTCACCGCGGCCGAGAGCGCCGCCGATGCCGACCGCGCCGCCGTACGCGACCTCGGCGGCCCCGGGACGCCCGTCCTGGTCGCGGGCCTCGACGGCGCGCTGCGCGTCACCGTGCCGGCGGGCGAGCCGCAGGACTGAGGCGGCCGCGGTGCCGGGGCGGCCGGGTGGTCGGAGTGGGCCCGGGGATCGGGGAGAATGGGCGCCATGAGCGCTCGTACAGACTCCTCCGCCCCGCACCGCGCCGGCTTCGCGTGCTTCGTCGGCCGCCCGAACGCGGGCAAGTCCACCCTCACGAACGCTCTCGTCGGCACGAAGGTGGCCATCACCTCCAACCGCCCGCAGACCACCCGCCACACGGTGCGCGGGATCGTGCACCGCCCCGAGGCGCAGCTGGTCCTGGTGGACACCCCGGGCCTGCACAAGCCCCGTACGCTGCTCGGCGAGCGGCTGAACGACGTGGTGCGCACCACCTGGTCCGAGGTCGATGTGATCGGCTTCTGCCTCCCTGCCGACCAGAAGCTCGGCCCCGGCGACCGCTACATCGCCGCCGAACTCGCCGGCATCAAGAAGACCCCCAAGGTCGCCATCGTCACCAAGACCGACCTGGTCGACTCCAAGGCACTGGCCGCTCAGCTGATCGCCATCGATCAGCTCGGCAGGGAACTCGGCATCGAGTGGACCGAGATCATCCCGGTGTCGGCAGTCGGTGACCAGCAGGTTTCCCTGCTCGCCGATCTGCTCGTGCCGCTCCTCCCGGAGAGCCCGCCGCTCTACCCCGAGGGCGACCTCACCGACGAGCCCGAGCAGGTCATGGTCGCCGAGCTGATCCGCGAGGCCGCGCTGGAGGGCGTACGCGACGAGCTGCCGCACTCCATCGCCGTCGTCGTCGAGGAGATGCTGCCGCGCGAGGACCGCCCGGCCGAGAAGCCGCTGCTGGACATCCACGCCAACGTCTACATCGAGCGTCCCAGCCAGAAGGGCATCATCATCGGCCCGAAGGGCAAGCGGCTCAAGGAGGTCGGCATGAAGTCGCGCAAGCACATCGAGGCGCTGCTCGGCACGCCCGTCTTCCTCGACCTGCACGTCAAGGTGGCCAAGGACTGGCAGCGCGACCCCAAGCAGCTGCGCAAGCTCGGCTTCTAGGCCGCCGGCCCCGCTCACGGCACCGAGCGGATCCGGCGCACCAGCAGCGCCCCCAGCAGGCCGATGCCGGCCGCGGCGAGATAGAGCACCCGGTAGCCGCCGAGGTGGCTCACGATCGGCGCGGCCAGCGCGGGCGCGGCCACCTGCGGCAGCGAGTTGGCGATGTTGATGACGCCCAGGTCCTTGCCGCGGTGTGCGGCGGCCGGCAGGACCTGCGTCATCAGCGCGAAGTCGACGGCGGTGAAGACGCCGAAGCCGACGCCGAGCAGGGCCGCGGCGCACAGCGCCCCGGTCCAGGTCTGCCAGCCGGCGAGCAGCGCGGTGGCCACCGCCATGATCACCCCTGACCACAGCACGAACGGCTGCCGGCGCCCGGCCCGGTCCGACCAGATCCCGCCGACGACGACCGTGCCGAGCAGCGTGACGCCGTTGACCGCGGTCAGGATCAGCACCCCGCCGTCCGGGTCGGACCGGTGCAGCACGTCCCGCAGGTAGTACAGGAGATACAGCAGCGCCAGCGCGTTGCCGAGGTTGATCAGGAAGCGGGTCAGCCAGGCCCAGGCGAGATCGGGATGGCGGCGCGGGCCGATCCAGAATCCGGCGAGGAAGCTCCGCCAGGTGAACGCCGGGCGGTCGGCGGCCGCCAGCACCGGGTCCTTGTGCAGCAGCAGATACGGTGCGGTGGCCAGCACGGTGAAGGCCGCGCAGGCGAGGTAGCCCGCGGTGACCCCGCCGGCCAGCGTCGCCAGGCCCGTGCCGACGACCACGCCGAGGATCTGCGCGGCGCCCAGCCGGCCGCCGACCGCCCCGCGCTGGTCCCGCGGCACCCGGTCGGGGACGGCGGCGGTGACCGCCGCGAACGCCGCGTTCAGGGTCAGCTGCACCAGGCACCAGCCGAGCGCCATCACCGGGACGGTCCGTGCCCCGGCCAGCAGCGCGAGGGCCGCGGCGCCGCCCAGCACGCCCGCCAGGATCCACGGCGTACGGCGCCCGAAACGCGAGGTCGTACGGTCCGAGAGGGCGCCGAAGAGCGGGTTGGCGACCAGCGAGACCGCGGCGCCCAGGCCGGTCACCCAGGCCAGTACGGATTCCTTGGAGGTGCCGGCCGGCGCGAGTTCGGCGGCCTGGAGGGCCAGCAGCAGCTGGATCGGGCCGTACCAGCCGACCCATATCGCGCCGTTGGCCAGCGACAGCGAGGCGGTCCAGCCGCGGCCGACCGGCTCGACGGGCTCCGTCAGGCCCGCCGGCCGCGCGGCGGCCGTCATCCCCGGGCCCCCTCCCGCGGTGCTTCCTGGTCGCGCAGCGCGTCCCGCAGCCAGTGGTAGGAGGCCTTCGGGGTGCGGGCGAGGGTGGCGTAGTCGATGTGCACGAGGCCGAACCGCCGCGCGTAGCCCTCCGCCCACTCGAAGTTGTCCATCAGGGACCAGACGAAGTAGCCGCGGACATCGGCCCCGGCGTCCATGGCGTCGTGCAGCGCCCGTAGATGACCGTCGAGGAAGGCGATCCGTTCGGTGTCGTCGACGCCGTCGTAGGAGCAGCCGTTCTCCGTGATGACCAGCGGCGGCAGGCTCGCGCCGTACCGCTCGCGGAAGGAGCGCAGGAGTTCGGCGAGCGCTCCGGGGACCACCGGCCAGCCGAAGTCGGTGCGCGGGTAGCCGGCGATCTCCCGTGGCGCGAAGGGGAGTTCGGGCGGCAGCCGGATGCCGGCGAAATCGGCGGGGGCGGTGGCCGCCGGGTCCGGGGCGCCGACCAGGGTCGGCTGGTAGTAGTTGATCCCGTACCAGTCCAGCGGCTGGGAGATGATCTTCAGGTCGTCCGCGACGGGCCCCGGCAGCAGCGCGGCCAGCCCGTCGTCGGGATAGCGGCCGAGCAGCAGCGGGTCCGCGAAGAGCCGGTTGAGCAGCAGGTCGTAGAGGTCGGCGGCGGCGGTGTCGGCCTCGGCGGGGGACGCCGTCCAGGTGGGCCCGTGCGAGTTGGCGATGCCGATGCCGGTGGCGCCCCGGGCCCGCAGCGCCTGGACGGCCAGACCGTGGCCCAGCAGCTGGTGGTGGGCGGCGGGCAGTGCGTCGAAGACCAGCTGCCTGCCGGGTGCGTGCTGGCCCAACCCGTAGCCGAGCAGCGTCAGTTCGGCGGGTTCGTTGAGGGTGATCCAGCGGTCGACGCGGTCCCCGAGCCGGGCGGCGACGGCATCCGCGTACGCCGCGAAGTGCTCGGCGGTGTCCCGTACGAGCCAGCCGCCGGCCGACTCCAGGGCCTGCGGGGTGTCCCAGTGGAAGAGGGTCGGCACCGGCTTGACGCCCGCCGCAAGCAGCGCGTCCACCAGCCGGTCGTAGAAGTCCAGCCCCGCCGCGTTGACCGCCCCGCTGCCGTCCGGCACGACCCGCGGCCAGGCCACCGAGAAGCGGTAGGCGCCGACCCCGAGCTCCTTGATCAGCGCGACGTCCTCGCGGTAGCGGTGGTAGTGGTCGGTCGCCGTACGCGCGTCGGAGCCGTCCTTGATCCGCCCCGGCCCCTCGGCGAACACGTCCCACGCGGAGCGCCCCCGCCCGTCCTCGTCCACCGCGCCCTCGATCTGCGCGGCCGAGGTGGACACGCCCCACAGGAAGTCGCGGGGGAAGCGGGGGAGGGGTGACGCCGGCGCCGTTGTCATGGCCCGGATCTTCTTAACCGCCGGTAACACTGTCAAGAGGCAGGCGAACGAAGGGAGTTGAGCGTGGCCCGGAGGAGGGGCACGCGGACCCTGGGCCGGTGGCGTGGACCGGGCCCGCACATCCGCCCCGATCCGCACAACAGCCCCTGAGCGCCTTCCTTCCCTAAGCGCCTTCCTTCAGCACCCGGGTGATCAGCTTCCGCTGCTCCTCGGTCAGCCGCGGGTCGGAGCAGTAGACCGTGCGCCCGTCGACGGTGATCCGGTAGCTGAAGCCGTCCGGCGCCCCGGCGGGAGGCGCGCTGTGGGCGGCGGCGACGGCCTGGTCGGCCAGCGAGTGCCAGTCGCCGGCGTCGGCGCGCCCGGAGGTCTCGACCTCGGCCTGGCGCGCGATGCCCGCGAAGCCGCCGGTACGGCGAATCTGAATACGCATGGTTGTCTCCTACCCGGTGGAGGGGGCCTACTCGCCGCCGGACGGATGGCGCGAGGAGGAACGCCGCGGGGCGGGAGCGGCCGCCGCCCGCTCCCGCCCCGCGGCGCGTGCGCGTTACTTCCCGGTCACCCCGACCTGGGACCAGGCCTTGACCAGTGCCTCGTGTTCGTCGCCGGCGCCGTAGCGGGCGCTCGCCGCCTTGATGGTGAGCGCGGCGAAGTCGGCGAAGGTGGCGTCCTTGGCGAGCTTCCCGCCGGTCAGCACGTCGTACCAGACCTGGCCCGCCCGCTCCCAGGCGTTGCCGCCGAGCGCGGTGGCGGCCAGGTAGAAGGCGTGGTTGGGGATGCCGGAGTTGATGTGCACCCCGCCGTTGTCCTCCTCGGTCTCCACGAAGTCCTTCATCCTCGCGGGCTGCGGGTCCTTGCCCAGGACGTCGTCGTCGTACGCGGTGCCGGGAGCCTTCATCGAGCGCAGCGCCTCACCGGTGACGTTCGGGCCGAGCAGGCCCTTGCCGATCAGCCAGTCGGCCTCCTCGGTGTTCTGGCCCAGGGCGTACTGCTTGATCAGGGCGCCGAAGACATCCGAGACCGATTCGTTCAGGGCCCCGGACTGGCCGGAGTAGTCGAGATTCGCGGTGTACTGCGTGACGCCGTGGGTGAGCTCGTGGCCGATGACGTCGACGGGGATGGTGAAGTCCAGGAACAGGTCGTTGTCCCCGTCCCCGAAGACCATCCGCTCGCCGTCCCAGAAGGCGTTGTCGTACTTCTCGCCGTAGTGGACCGTCGCGTCGAGAGGCAGGCCCGCGTTGTCGATCGACCTGCGGCCGTAGACCTTCAGGTAGAGCTCGAAGGTGGCGCCGAGGCCGGCGTGCGCGCGGTTGACGGAGGCGTCCTTGGACGCCGGGGCCGACTCGGCGTGGACCTTCTTGCCGGGCAGGTTCTCGGTGTGCCCGGCGTCGTAGATGGTGCGGTTCGGCTTGTCCGCGCCGGCGCTCGGCTCCGACGGCGTCAGGCCGCGGGCGACGACTCCGAGGCGGCGGGTGCGCTGGACGTGGTCGTGTTCCAGGGTGCGCTGGGTCCGCTCCTGGCGGTCCGCGTCGTCGGACTCGGCGAGTTTGTTGAGGATGTGCGGAGGGACGATGGTGCAGAAGACCGGGGTGGCCGGGGTGACCGGCTTCTTGATGAGGTCCATGGACAAACGGTCGCACTGTGTAACCCATGTGTCACTGCCTGCCGCCCAGATTCCTGAAAACGTGTGGTTCATCGCAGTTGAACCCATACGTCCGACCGGTCCCGCATACTGATACGCGACCGCCGACGACGGCGGACCTCGGCTAAGGTGCTGTGCATCATGCGTTTCGGGCTGCTTCTCCTTAGCTGCCGCGGCGAGGGCCTGTAGTCGTAGGCCGACCCCCTCCCCGCGGAGTTCGGTGTTGCGATCTTTCGCCCCGTCGGCCGGTCCAGCGGACACACGAGGAGCCCTACGCATCATGACGAATCCGTCGAGCCACGCCGAGAACGCCGTCGGTCGCCGTACCCCGGTCACCAACGCCACCGCGCTGCAGAAGCCCTCCGGGATGCCGGTCCACAAGTACGGCCGCTACGAAGCCGTCGAGATCCCCGACCGCACCTGGCCCGACAACCGCATCACCGTCGCGCCCCGCTGGCTGTCCACGGACCTGCGGGACGGCAACCAGGCGCTGATCGACCCGATGTCGCCGGCCCGCAAGCGCGAGATGTTCGACCTGCTGGTGCGCATGGGCTACAAGGAGATCGAGGTCGGCTTCCCGTCCTCCGGTGAGACCGACTTCGCGTTCGTCCGCTCCATCATCGAAGAGGGCGCGATCCCCGAGGACGTGACGATCTCCGTCCTGACGCAGGCCCGTGAGGAACTGATCGAGCGGACCGTCGAATCGCTGCGCGGCGCCCACCGCGCCACCGTGCACCTGTACAACGCCACCGCCCCCACCTTCCGCCGGGTCGTCTTCCGCGGCTCGAAGGAGCAGGTCAAGCAGATCGCGGTGGACGGCACCCGGCTGGTCATGGAGTACGCCGACAAGATCCTGGGCGACGAGACGATCTTCGGCTACCAGTACAGCCCGGAGATCTTCACCGACACCGAGCTGGACTTCGCGCTGGAGGTCTGCGAGGCGGTCTGTGACGTCTGGCAGCCCGAGGAGGGCCGGGAGATCATCCTGAACCTGCCCGCCACCGTCGAGCGCTCGACGCCCTCCACGCACGCCGACCGCTTCGAGTGGATGTCCCGCCACCTGACCCGCCGCGAGCACGTATGCCTGTCGGTGCACCCGCACAACGACCGCGGCACCGCCGTCGCCGCAGCCGAACTGGCGATCATGGCCGGCGCGGACCGTATCGAGGGCTGCCTGTTCGGGCAGGGCGAGCGCACCGGCAACGTCGACCTGGTCACGCTGGGCATGAACCTGTTCTCCCAGGGTGTCGACCCGCAGATCGACTTCTCGCAGATCGACGAGATCCGCCGCACCAGCGAGTACTGCAACCAGATGGAGGTCCACCCGCGCCACCCCTACGCGGGCGACCTGGTCTACACCGCCTTCTCCGGCTCCCACCAGGACGCCATCAAGAAGGGCTTCGACGCGATGCAGGCCGAGGCGGCCGCCGCCGGGAAGACCGTGGACGACATCGAGTGGTCGGTTCCGTACCTGCCCATCGACCCCAAGGACGTCGGCCGGTCCTACGAGGCCGTCATCCGCGTCAACTCCCAGTCCGGCAAGGGCGGTATCGCCTACGTCCTGAAGAACGACCACAAGCTGGACCTGCCGCGCCGGATGCAGATCGAGTTCTCGCGCACCATCCAGGAGAAGACCGACAGCGACGGCGGCGAGGTCACCCCGACCGCCATCTGGTCGACCTTCCAGGACGAGTACCTGCCCACCCCGGAGAACGCCTGGGGCCGTATCGCGCTGCGCTCCGCGCAGACCTCGTCGACGAGCGAGGGCACCGACGCGCTGACCGTCGAGGCCGTCGTCGACGGCGCCGACACGGTGCTGACCGGCACCGGCAACGGCCCGCTGGCCGCGTTCTTCGACGCGCTGCACGCGATCGACGTGGACGTGCGCCTGCTGGACTACAGCGAGCACACCCTGAGCGAGGGCGCCGGCGCCCAGGCCGCCGCGTACATCGAGTGCGCGATCGGCGACAAGGTGCTGTGGGGCGTCGGCATCGACGCGAACATCGTCCGTGCCTCGATCAAGGCCGTGGTTTCCGCGGTCAACCGCGCCGGCCGCTGAGTCGATCTTCCACCGGGGCGCTGACCTGCCCCGCAAGGTGCCGAAGGGCCCCGTGATCCTCCCCCGGGAGGCGCGGGGCCCCGCGTCATCCGGCCAACTGTCCGGTACGAGGTGCTGACGCCACATCAAGCATGTGGCTAACATCACGTCCCATACGGCAACGGAGCCGCGTGGTTCGGAGGGCTGGCGTGATGCACAAGATGTGTGGGATGGGAGTGCGCACGTCCTGGCGTACCGTCGCCGACGGCGAGTTCTACTGCCCCGACTGCGGCGGTGACCGCAACTACCTCCGCCAGGACGGCCGCCGCCGGCTGACCGTCCTCGGTGTTCCGCTGCTCTCCCGCGGTTCCGCGGGCCCGGTCCTGGAGTGTTCGGCCTGCCGCGGCCACTTCGGGCTGGACGCGCTGGACCACCCCACCACCGTCCGCTTCTCCGCGATGCTGCGGGACGCCGTCCACACCATCACGCTCGCGGTCCTGGCCGCCGGCGGCACCTCCTCCCGCGCGGTCCGCGACACGGCCGTCAGCGCGGTCCGCGCGGCCGGGTACACCGACTGCTCCGAGGACCAGCTGCTGACCCTCCTCGCGGCGCTGGCCGCCGACACGGGACGCCTCACCGGTACCTACGACGCGGTGACGGGTGGCTGCGGCCACGACGGTCTGGACCCGTGCGGCACGGCGCTGGCCATAGAGCTCCACGAGTCCCTGGAGCCACTGGCCCCGCACCTCGCCCCCACGGGCCGCGAATCGCTGCTCCTCCAAGGCGCCCGCATCGCCCTCGCCGACGGCTCCTACAGCACCCCCGAACGCGAGGTCCTCACCACCGTCGGCGCCGCCCTCTCCCTTCCGCCGACCGACACCAACCGGCTGCTGGCGGCGGCGCGTACGCCGTCCTGAGGGGCCGGGACCACGCCCACGGGCCCGCTACGGCCGCCCCGGGTGAGCGGAGCGGCCGTACGGAACGTCGGCCTCAGCCCCGTGTGAGGCGTACCGGCAGGCTGCGGAAGCCGCCGGCGATGAAGCCGCCGGCCGGCTCCAGGGAGTCGGCGGGGACCGCGAGTTGCATGTCCGGGAAGCGGTCGAAGAGGGCCGGGAGGGCGGTGCGGGCCTCCATGCGGGCCAGGGGGGCGCCGAGGCAGTGGTGGACGCCGTGGCCGAAGGCGAGGTGCTCCTGGCCGGAGCGCTGGATGTCGAACTCGGCTGCGCTCGGGCCGTGTTGCTCCGGATCGCGGCCCGCGCCACCGTAGGACGGCAGGATCGCCTCGCCCTTGCGGATGGTGGGGCCGCCGGGGATCTCGATGTCCTCGACGGCGAACCGCAGCGGGAGGTTGGCGATGCTGGGGCGCCAGCGCAGCGTCTCCTCGATGACGTCGTTCCAGGAGGAGGCCCCGGAGCGGACCAGTTCGAGCTGGTCGGGGTGGCTGAGCAGCGCGTGCACGGCGTTGCCGAGCAGGTCGACGGTGGTCTCGTGACCGGCCCCGATGACCAGGAGGAGCGTGTCGAGCAGCTCCTGTTCGGTCATCCGCTCGCCCTCGTCGTCCCGCGCGGACACCAGGAGGCTGGTGAGGTCCTCGGCGGGATTCTCCCGCTTCTCCTGGACCAGGCCGCTGAGCAGCGTGTAGACCGCCACTCCGGTGGCGGTGGCCTGCTCGGGGGTGGCGGTGGTGTCCATGATGGCCGCGACCAGCCGGGCCAGCTCGCCGCGACGCTCGCCCTCGGGGAAGCCGAACAGCTCGCAGATGACCGCCATCGGCAGCGGGTGGTTGAAGGCCTCGCGCAGGTCCACGACCTCGCCCGCGGGGACTGCCGCGAGAGAGTCGATGAGGGACTTCGTGACCCGCTCGACGCTGGGCAGCATCGCGTCGGTGCGGCGGGCGGTGAACGCCGGGGCGATCAGCTTGCGCAGCCGCCGGTGGTCGGGCCCGTACGCGGTGAACATGTTGGTGACGCCGATCCACGACTGGAGCCAGCTGCCGCGGATCTCCTCGCGCTGCCACTCCGGCCAGTGCTCGCGCGGGTTCTTGGAGACGCGCGGATCGGTCAGCAGCTCCTTGAGCAGGGCGTGGCCGGTGACGGACCAGGCCTCGATGCCACCGGGCAGCTCGACGCGCGCCGCCGGGCCTATGGCGCGGAGGCGCGCTGCCTCGCCGTGGATATCGGCTCCGACGGGGTCGATGACGAGGGGCTGCTGTCCCATGGCGTGGCTCCTGCCTGGTCGGGGGTGATGGGGGTGAAGCGGGCGGGGAGGGCGACCAGCGCCCGGTGGAAGGCGCCGTTGCGCCATTCCAACTGCTCGTGCTCCACCGCGAGTTCGATGTCGGAGAGCCATGCGGTGAGCCGCTCGATCGCGGTGGTGGCGATCAGCAGCGCATGCCGTTGTACGGGGCAGGCGTGCGGGCCCGCGGCCCAGGAGAGGTGCGAACCGCTGCCGGAGCTGGGCCCCTGCTGGGACGTGGTGTCGAACTGGCTGTTGGCGGCCGCGTACGACACCATCACCAGCTGGCCCGCCCGCACCCAGGTGCCGTGGAAGAAGACGTCACGGACCGGGAAGTGCGCGGAGTAGTTCAGGAGCGGCGGGTCGTTCCACAGCACCTCGTTGATCGCGTCCCGCGCGGTCAGCGCGCCACCCGACAGGGTGTTGTAGTAGCGGTCGTCGGAGAGCATCCGGGAGAGCGCGTTGCCGATGAGGTTGGCGAGCGGTTCGTTGCCCGCGCCCATGGTGAGGATGATCTGGTGGATCAGTTCCTCGTCGGTCAGGTCGTTGGGGTGGTCCATGAACCACGAGGTGAGGTCTGCCCCGCGCTGCGCCTTCTTCGCGCCGACCAGCTCCATGATGTACGACTCGTACGCGGCGTTGGCGGCGGCCGCCTCCTCGGGCGAATTGCCGTCCAGCATCCCGGCGATGGCCGCGATGAGCTGCTCGCTGTAGGAGTCGGGCAGCCCGAAGAGGTTGTTGAACATCAGCAGCGGGATGAGCCGGGCGTACTCCGCGATCAGGTCCACCCGGCCGTGCGCGCCGAACCGCTGGATGAGGGTGTCCGCGGCGTGGTGCACGCGGGCGCGCAGTTCGTGCGGTTCGACGAGCCGGAAGCTGTCGGTGATGACCTGGCGGTAGCGGTCGTGCGCCGGGCCGTCGCTGTAGAAGACGTTGGGCCGCCACATCAGCATCGGCATGACGGGGGAGTCCGCCGGGACGGTCTCCATCCAGGCGCGGGAGTCCTTGGACCAGGTGGTGTCGTCGTGCAGCAGGTCCAGCGCGGCCCGGTAGTCGGTGACCAGCAGCGCGGTCACGTCGGGCGCGATCTCGACGGGCGCGAGCGCCCCGAACTGGCGCAGGTGCCGGAAGAAGCGCTCCGGTTCGGCCGCGTACTCCGGCCCGTACAGCTTGAGGGGCGCGTACGCGTCGGGCTCGGTGGCCGGCGGCTTGGTGTGGGGCGGGGCCCCGGCGTGTGCCGGGCAGCCCGGTGGCGGGCTGCCGGCGGGCTGGTGCGGGGAGGTCACGGGTTCTCCTCGGGCGTGTGGGCCAGGACGTGGCCGACGAGCGCGATCAGCGCGTCGACGGACTGTTCCCGGTCGCGGGCGTCGCACAGCACGAGCGGCGTCTCGGGGTGCAGGTCGAGTGCGTCGCGGAGCTTTTCGACGTCGTACTGGGGCGCGTCGGGGAAGGTGTTGACGGCGACGGCGTAGCGCAGCCCGGCCTCCTCGACGATGTCCATCACCTCGAAGGAGTCCGCCAGCCGGCGGGTGTCGGCGAGGACGAGGGCGCCCAGCGCGCCGCGGGCGATGTCCTGCCACAGCGGCCGGAAGCGCTTCTGTCCGGGCGTGCCGAACAGGTAGAGCACCAGGTCGCCGGGGAGGGTGAGCCGCCCGAAGTCGATGGCGACGGTGGTGGTGGTCTTGTCCCGGACCCCGGCGAGATCGTCGACGATCGCGCCGGTCTGCGTCATGACCTCTTCGGTGTGCAGCGGCGGGGTTTCGGACAACGCACGGATGAGCGTGGTCTTGCCGACCCCGAACGGCCCCGCGACCAGGAGTTTGACCAGCGTCTGGTCGGCGCCCGAGAGGTACATGTTGCCGGTGGCGGGAGCGCTGCCGGCGCTGGGTCCGTTGCCGGGGCTAGGACTTGAGAGAGCGGAGTCCATCGAGAACCCTCTCCAGGATCTGCCGGTCGAATTGCTCGGCTTCGGGAATGGGGACACGGGCGTGCAGACGTCCGGCGTCGACAAGGTCGGCCACCAGCACCTTCACCACGCTGACGGGCAGGTGCAGATGGGCTGCGACCTCGGCCAGAGACAACGCCCCGGGCTGGAGAAGCTCCAGGATCCGGTGCTCTTCCGGGCGTACATCACTGGTGACCGGCATCCCCGAGCTGTGCAGCAGGGAGAGCCGGTCCAACGTGTTGCGGCTGGGTCGGGCGCGTCCGCCGGTCGCCAGATAGGCCGGTACGAGGCGCCTGTTGCTCTGGCGCGGGGTCATGCCGGGCTGCCGAGGTCCCGAGTCGGGCTGTTCATGACCTTGCTGCCCAGGGTCGTGACCTGGACCTGCATGTGGTGGGCCACCACGCCCATGTTCACCTCCGGTGCCGCGAAGACCGCCAGGCAGGTGTTCTGGCCGGCGGGGATCGCGAAGACCCAGCCTTCTTCGGACTCGATGACGGTCTGCCGCAGTTTGGCGTCGTCCGTGCCGGCGAACGCCGCGGTGACCGCGCGCCCCGCGCCCTGGAGCGCGGACATCATGGCGGCGACGCCCTCGGCGGAATCCCGCTCCAGGCCGGGCGAGCAGCCCTCGATGAACCCGTCTCCGGAGATGACGGCCGCGTGCTTGACGTGCGGCAGCTCCAGGAGCGGGGCCAGCACCCAGGACTTGTCCTCGGCGACTCGGCGGCGGGCTGGGCTGTTCATGAGTGGGCGTTCCCTTCAGGACTGCGCGGGGGGTCGGGCTGGGCTGCCGCCCGGCCGGATTCGGTGCCTTGCTGGAGCGCGGCCCACAGGGAGCCGGTCTCCTCCGGGGAGCGCTCGCGGACCGATTCGGTGCGCGGCACGCTCTCGTCGGGCTCGGATACGGGCCGGCGGCGTCGCCGGCGCGGGAGTTCACCGTCAACCGGCGGCTCGGACGCCGCGCCGAGGCGGTCGGCGGGGTCGGGCGCGGGGGCGGCGTGGGCCGGAGCGGCATGGGCCGGTGCGGCGTGGGCGGGGGCGGCGGGCGCCTCGGCCGGGGCCGCGGCCCGGGTGCCGGTCGGCAGGACGGTCGAGGGCCGGTCCTGCGCCCCGGAGCGGTGCGGCAGCGGAGCCATCACGGACATGGGCTGGGCGCTCTCGTCGAGGACGGTGAGAAGGGGGTCGCCGGGGATGTACACGACGGCGCGCACACCGCCGTACGGGGACGGCTCGACGTGCACGCCGTAGCCGTACTGGCGCACCAGCTGACCGGCCGCCGCGAAACCGGACCGCGGCGGGTCGCCGAGCTGGGTCAGCAGCACGTCGTCCGTACCGGACAGCAGCTCCGTGGCGAGCTTGATCTCGTCGGCATGCATGCCGACGCCGTAGTCGTCGACGATGACCGAGGCGCCGCGGTTGCCCTGCTGGAGCGTGACGACGACGGGCAGTTCGTGGTGCGAGTGGTGCAGCGCGTTGGCCAGCAGCTCGGTGACGGTGATCGCGATCGGCTCGACGGCCCGCGCCACGACGGCGACCGGGTCGCGCAGCTGATTGCTGACCTGGACGCGCTCGTAGCCGCGCAGCCGGGAGGTGGCGCCGACGACCAGTTCGGCGAGGTAGGAGTCCTCACGGGTCAGACCCGGCCAGGCGCCGCACACCACGCCGGTGGCCTGGATACGCCGCAGCGCCTGCTCGTTGAGGAAGTCGGCGGCCAGCAGGTCCTGCGCGACGTCCGGGTCGTCGTAGCGGTGCTGCATCTCCTGCAGCGACGTCTGGAGCTGGTAGAGCAGCGCCTGGATGGTGGTGGTCGCACCCCGCAGCGTGGACTGCGCGGCGGCGTCGACGCGCTGCCGCTCCTTGGTGACCGCGTCGCTGATCTGCTCCAGTACGGCGGTCAGCGCGTGATCGGTCTCACTGCCCGCGAACCGCGAGTCCAGCAGTCCGCGTACGGGCACGTGCGGGTGGGCGAGCGCCGTCGTGAGATCGGGAACCCGGGCGCCGGCCAGATGCCGGATCTCCGCCTCGGTGGCCCGCAGCCGGGCCGTCAGCTCCGTATTGCTGTGCAGCGTGGCACTGTTCTGTTCCTCAGCGGCGGCGAGGCGCTTGTGCAGATCAAGTCGCGTCGTGCGCGCACGGATCAGGAGCGCCGCCAGGACCACGGCGGCGGCCGTACCTGCGCTGAGGCACCACAACAGTGCCTCCGGTATGGATGTCATCGAGATCCTTGAGTGGGGTACTGGGGCGAGCGGCCGGCCGACACGGCACTGTGCTGCCGATCATCCCCGGATGCTACCGGTGAGCTGACGTCCTGTAAGGGTCCGATCGCACGCCCGAGCGAGAAGTACGGAAGATCACGTTCCGCGCGGGATGACCGGGTCGATGACGTGATGTGGCCCCGTCAAACGTGCAAATGGCGGGGCCTTTGTGAAGGGTGAGGGCGTATCAGACAGGCAGCGAACCGGTTCCCTTGAGGCCGGCGATGAACGAGGTCCGGCCTGCTGCCGGGACGACCGGCACGGGCCGCTGCGGGGCCTTGCTGTCCCGACCGGGACGACGCCGGGGAATCCGTCGGCGCCCTGCAATCTGCCCCCTGCGCCCTCGACGCGGTTGCCGCCGTGAGTGTCGCCGTACGCGTCAGCAGCGAGCGGGCCGCCCCCGTGCGGCAACGCCCATGCGCAGGCGGATGTCTGCGACAGCCCGGGCACGATCGCCGACTCGCCGCCACAGACCCCGGGTTGGCCCGGCGCCCTCCCGGCACCGCTCCGGCTCCGGCCCGAAGAACGCCCAAGCGGCCTGCCGTTGACCGTGGGGAGTCGTGCATCGGAGTTGTCCGGCGTCCATGGTCCGGTTGTCTGTTGGGCATGGGGTACTCCACTGCTGTGCCCCGCAGGAGATCCGCCGCCGCTGGGACCGTTTCGTCATGGATGTCCGCACCGACCGCGTCGGCCGGTCGCCGCTTCCGGCGGACACCGCCTCCGCCCGGCGCACGCCTCCGCCCGGCGCCGATCGGCCGCGGCGGCACCCCGCGCGGCTCGGGCCGCGGCCGTCTGCCGGGCGGCACCACGGACGGCCGGAGGGCGGTGCTGAAGCCGCCGACGCCGGCCGGCGTCGTGCTCCACCCCTCCGCGCTGCCCCGGGAGCGCCGACGGCCCGGCCGCTGCCCCGGCCGGCCCTGAGTGCAGCGGGATGTCATGAACGCATCCCGGAGCGGTCGCACCCGGCGGGGACGGCGGGTCGTCGGCATGCGGGACAATGGCCCCCATGAGTCTGTTCCGCGAAGACGGCATCGTGCTGCGCACCCAGAAGCTGGGTGAGGCGGACCGGATCATCACGCTGCTCACCCGTGGGCACGGGCGGGTCCGGGCCGTGGCCCGTGGGGTGCGGCGGACGAAATCGAAGTTCGGGGCGCGGCTGGAGCCGTTCTCGCATGTCGATGTGCAGTTCTTTGCGCGCGGCGGCGAGCTGATCGGGCGCGGGCTGCCGCTGTGCACCCAGAGCGAGACGATCGCGGCGTACGGCGGCGGGATCGTCACCGACTACGCGCGCTACACCGCCGGCACCGCGATGCTGGAGACCGCCGAGCGGTTCACCGACCATGAGGGCGAGCCGGCCGTGCAGCAGTATCTGCTGCTGGTCGGCGGGCTGCGGACGCTCGCCAACGGCGAGCACGAACCGCATCTGGTGCTGGACGCCTTCCTGCTGCGCTCGCTCGCGGTGAACGGCTACGCGCCCAGTTTCGACGCATGTGCGAAGTGCGGTCTGCCCGGTCCCCACCGGTTCTTCTCGGTGGGGTCGGGCGGCGTCATATGCGGCGACTGCCGGGTGCCGGGGAGCGTCGTACCCTCCTCTGAGGCCATCGGTCTCCTGAGTGCGCTGCTGACCGGCGACTGGGAGACGGCGGACGCCTGCGAGGCGCGGCATGTCCGGGAGGGCAGCGGGCTCGTAGCGGCGTATCTGCACTGGCACCTGGAGCGGGGCCTGCGCTCCCTCCGGTACGTGGAGAAGTAGCCCCGCCAGGCATACGACAAGCACCAGAAGTACGAGATATACGAGACATGGGAGACGTGGGGCGCATGGCACGACGCGGGATTCTGGGCCGTAATCGACGTGACTACGAGACGCCCGAGCCGCACCCGTCCGGTGCGCGTCCGCCGAAGATCCCCGGGGAGCTCGTCCCGAACCACGTCGCGGTCGTCATGGACGGCAACGGCCGGTGGGCCAAGGAGCGCGGGCTGCCCCGCACCGAGGGCCACAAGGTCGGTGAGGGCGTCGTCATGGACGTCCTCAAGGGCTGCATCGAAATGGGCGTGAAGAACCTCTCGCTCTATGCCTTTTCGACGGAGAACTGGAAGCGCTCGCCCGACGAGGTGCGTTTCCTGATGAACTTCAACCGCGATGTCATCCGTCGGCGGCGTGACGAGATGGACGCGCTGGGCATTCGTATCCGCTGGGTCGGGCGGATGCCGAAGCTGTGGAAGTCCGTGGTGCAGGAGCTCCAGATCGCCCAGGAGCAGACCAAGGACAATGACGCGATGACGCTGTATTTCTGCGTGAATTACGGCGGTCGCGCGGAGATCGCGGACGCGGCGGCGGCGATCGCGGCGGATGTGCGGGCCGGAAAGCTGGACCCGTCGAAGGTGAACGAGAAGACCGTCGCGAAATACATGTACTACCCGGACATGCCGGATGTGGACCTCTTCGTCCGGCCGTCCGGTGAGCAGCGGACGTCGAATTACCTGATCTGGCAGAGCGCGTATGCCGAGATGGTGTTCCAGGACATTCTGTGGCCGGACTTCGACCGCCGGAATCTGTGGGACGCCTGCCATGAGTACGCGCGGCGCGACCGCCGCTTCGGGGCCGCTCCGGAGCCGGACGCGCAGTCGGCGAAGTAGCCGGCAGCGGATGACAGCGGACGGGCCGCCTCCGGTGGGAGGCGGCCCGTCCGCTGTTCGCTGTGTGCGGTCGGCGCTACTGCTTGCCGGGCTGCTCCGCGCAGTCGCCGCAGGTGCCGAAGATCTCGATGGTGTGGCCGACGTCACGGAAGCCGTGTTCGGCGGCGATCTGGTCGGCCCACTTCTCGACCGCGGGGCCCTCGACCTCGACGGCCTTGCCGCAGGCCCGGCACACCAGATGGTGGTGGTGATCGTCGGTGCTGCACCGGCGGTAGACCGCCTCGCCGTCGTTGGTGCGCAGCACATCGACCTCACCGGCGTCGGCGAGGGACTGCAGCGTCCGGTAGACGGTGGTCAGTCCGACCGAGTCGCCCCGGTGCTTGAGCATGTCGTGGAGTTCCTGCGCGCTGCGGAACTCGTCCACCTCGTCGAGTGCGGCCGAAACGGCGGTCCGCTGCCGCGTCGACCGGCCGCGTACCGGAGATCCCGCGCTCGTCGCCACCGTTGCCTCCCTAGGACGTCAGGTCTCCCCCTGGCAGGTGGGGGCAGCTCCCGCGTCCTGGAGGACGGGGGAGTCCGGCCATTGTGCCAGGTGATGGCCGGAACCCTGGTTGGACGCTTACACATACAGCTACAGGTGTGTCACGCCGCGATACCCGTGTGTCAGACCCGGACGTCGTCCGCCGGGGTGCGGCTGCCGGGTACTTCCAGAGTGCACCCGTCGGCCGGGTCCGCGGCAGCCCTCGCGCGCCTTTTCGCCAGCGGCGCCGCCAGTCCCGTGAAGATCACGAACAGTGCGATGGCGAACAGCACGATGGTCGCGCCGGACGGTACGTCGACGTAGTACGAGGTGGTGGTGCCGGTCAGGGTGACCGCGACGCCGATCCCGATGGCCAGCGCGAAGGTCAGCTTGAAGCTGCGGCTGATCTGCTGGGCGGCCGCGACCGGGATCACCATCAGGGCGCTGACCAGCAGCAGCCCCACGACGCGCATGGCGACGGTGACGGTGACCGCGGCGGTGATCGCGACCAGCAGGTTCAGCAGCCGCACCGGCAGCCCGGTGACGCGGGCGAACTCCTCGTCCTGGCAGACCGCGAACAGCTGGCGGCGCAGCCCGACCGTGATCACCAGCACCAGGGCGGCCAGCACATAGATCGTCGTCATGTCCTGCGGCGAGACCGTCGTGATCGACCCGAAGAGGTACGTGCCGAGGTTGGCGTTGGACCCGGCGTCGGACAGGTTCATCAGCATCACGCCGCCCGCCATACCGCCGTAGAACAGCATGGCCAGCGCGAGATCGCCGCGCGTCTTGCCGTACCAGCGGATCAGTTCCATGACGACGGAGCCGAGCACGGCGACGGCGGTGGCGACCCAGACCGGGCTGGTGTTCAGCAGGAAGCCGAGGCCGACGCCGGTGAGGGCGACATGGCCGATGCCGTCGCCCATCAGGGCCTGCCGGCGCTGGACGAGGTAGATGCCGATGGCGGGGGCGGTGATCCCGACGATCAGGGCGGCGATCAGGGCCCGCTGCATGAAGGGGTAGGTGAGGAGTTCCATCAGGTGAGCAGCCCCGTCCGGATCGGTTCCGCGGCCGCGTCGGCGTGCGGGTGGACATGGTCGTGGCCGGGCAGCGCATGCTGGCCGACGGCCTCCGGAGGCGGGCCGTCGTGCACGACGCAGCCGTCCCGCAGGACCACGGCGCGGTCGATCAGCGGCTCCAGCGGGCCCAGTTCGTGCAGCACCAGCAGCACGGTGGTGCCGGCGGCGACCTGCTCGCGCAGCGCTCCGGCCAGCACTTCCTGGCTGGCCAGGTCGACGCCGGCCATCGGCTCGTCCATGATCAGCAGTTCCGGTTCGCCGGCCAGCGCGCGGGCGATCAGCACCCGCTGGTGCTGCCCGCCGGAGAGCGCGTTGACGGAGTCCTTGGCGCGGTCGGCCATGCCCACCAGCTCCAGCGCGCGGCGCACCGCGGCCCGGTCGGCCTTGCGCAGCCACCCGAGCTTCGTCCGGGCCAGCCGCCCGGCCGTGACGACCTCGCTGACGGTGGCGGGGACGCCGCCCGCCGCGGTGGTGCGCTGCGGGACGTAGCCGATGCGGGCCCAATCCCTGAAGCGGCGGAACTCCGTGCCGAACAGCGACAGCTCGCCGCCGCTCAGCGGTACCTGGCCGATCACCGAGCGGACGGCGGTGGACTTCCCCGAGCCGTTGGCGCCGAGCAGCGCGACGACCTCGCCGGAGCGCACCACGAGGTCGACGCCGCGCAGCACGGGGCGTCCGCCCAGCGCGGCAGTGGCCCCGCGCAGGTCGATGACCGGCGGTGCGGACGCTTCGGCCGGCGGCTTGTTCATGGTGACCTCCGTCACGTGCGGACTGGATTGCTCGAAAGTCTGGCTGCTCGCGCGGTCGCCCGGCCTGCCGGTCACTTGGCGCCGAGCGCCTTCTGGAGCGCGGCGAGGTTGGAGTGCATCACGCCGAAGTAGTCCCTGCCGCGGGACTTGCCCGTGATCCCTTCGAGCGGGTCGAGGACATCGGTCTTCAGGTGGAGGTCGCCGGCCAGCGACTTGGCGGTGGCGGGGTTGGCGATCGTCTCGAAGAAGACCGTGGAGACGTGGTGCTTCCCGGCGAGGTCGTGCAGGTTCTTGATGCGGTTGGCGCTGGGCTCCGACTCGGGGTCGAGGCCGCTGATGGCCTCCTCGGTCAGGCCGTAGCGCTCGGCGAGGTAGCCGAAGGCCGCGTGGGTGGTGAGGAAGGTGTCCGACGACCGCTTCTTCAGGCCGTCCTCGAAGGCGGTGTTCAGCCCGTCCAGCTTCTTGACCAGGGCGTCGGTGTTCTTCTGGAAGTCGGCCCTGTGGTCGGGGTCGGCCTTGGCGAGGGTCTTGTTCACGCCCTTGGCGACCTCGGCGTATTTCACGGGGTCCAGCCAGATGTGCGGATCGCTGCCGCCCTCGGCGTCGGAGTGCGAGTGGTTGTCGCCGGTGGTGTGGTGGTGGCCGTCGACCTCGGTGCCGTGCTTCTCCAGGCCGGTCAGGGAGGCCGCGTCGGCGACGTTCTCGACGCCGGACTGTTCGACGGCGCTGTCCACGGCGGGCTGCAGGCCCTTGAGGTAGACGATCGCGCCGGATTCGCCGAGCTTGCCGATCTGCTGCGGGGTGAGGTCGAGGTCGTGCGGTTCGACGCCGGGCCGGGTGAGGTCGGAGACCTCGACGTGCTTGCCGCCGATCTGCTTGGCGAGGAACTCCATGGGATAGAAGGACGCCGTCACCTTCAGCTTGCCGTTTTCGCTGCCCCCGGCGTCGGGGGAGCAGGCCGAAAGGGCGAGCAGGCCGAGCGCCGAGGCTCCGGCGACGGCCACGAGGGATATGTGACGGCGTATGTTCATGACAGTCATTTTCAACAAAGTTGGAAACGATTGTCAACAAAGGTGGCGGGGCGCACACTGGAGGGGCCTCGGAGGGGACCTCCGACGAAAGAGCGGAAGACGGGGAGCCGGAACCGATTTGATCCAGGGGGTACGGCCGCCGGTACCCTGAGCCATTCGCCCGCCCGTCTCCCGACCACCACCCCTCATGAGACGTGAGGGCGCCGCTCCTATCCATCGTTCGTCGTCGTAATGAAGAGAGCACCGTGGCCGCCGACAAGATCGATACCATCGTCAGCCTGAGCAAGCGCCGTGGCTTCGTCTACCCCTGCAGTGAGATCTACGGCGGCTCCCGGGCTGCCTGGGATTACGGTCCCCTCGGTGTTGAGCTCAAGGAGAACATCAAGCGCCAGTGGTGGCGCGCCATGGTCACCTCGCGCGAAGATGTCGTCGGTCTCGACTCGTCGGTGATCCTGGCCCCCGAGGTCTGGCAGGCCTCCGGCCACGTCGCCACCTTCACCGACCCCCTGACCGAGTGCACCTCCTGCCACAAGCGGTTCCGCGCGGACCATCTGGAAGAGGCGTACGAGGCCAAGCACGGCAAGCTGCCCGAGAACGGCATGGCCGACATCAACTGCCCGCACTGCGGCAACAAGGGCGGCTTCACCGAGCCCAAGCAGTTCTCCGGCCTGCTCTCCACCCACCTCGGCCCGTCCCAGGACACCGCCTCGGTCGCCTACCTGCGCCCCGAGACCGCCCAGGGTATTTTCACCAACTTCGCCCAGGTCCAGCAGACTTCGCGCAAGAAGCCGCCGTTCGGCATCGCGCAGATGGGCAAGTCCTTCCGGAACGAGATCACTCCGGGCAACTTCATCTTCCGCACGCGCGAGTTCGAGCAGATGGAGATGGAGTTCTTCGTCAAGCCGGGCGAGGACGAGCAGTGGCAGGAATACTGGATGGAGCAGCGGTGGAACTGGTACCGCGACCTCGGCATCCGCGAGGAGAACATCCGCTGGTTCGAGCACCCTGCGGAGAAGCTCTCCCACTACTCCAAGCGCACGGCTGACATCGAGTACCGCTTCAACTTCGGCGGCACCGAGTTCTCCGAGCTGGAGGGCGTGGCCAACCGCACCGACTACGACCTGACCGCGCACTCCAAGGCGTCCGGCCAGGACCTGTCCTACTTCGACCAGGAGGCCGGCGAGCGCTGGACTCCGTACGTCATCGAGCCCGCGGCCGGTGTGAACCGCGCCATGCTCGCCTTCATGCTCGACGCGTACATCGAGGACGAGGCGCCCAACGCCAAGGGCAAGATGGAGAAGCGCACGGTCATGCGCCTTGACCCGCGCCTGGCGCCGGTCAAGGTCGCGGTGCTGCCGCTGTCCCGTAACCCTGACCTGTCGCCGAAGGCCAAGGGCCTGGCCACGGACCTGCGCAAGAACTGGAACATCGAGTTCGACGACGCGGGCGCCATCGGCCGCCGCTACCGCCGCCAGGACGAGATCGGCACCCCGTTCTGCGTCACCGTCGACTTCGACACCCTCGACGACAATGCCGTCACGGTGCGCGAGCGCGACACCATGAAGCAGGAGCGGGTGTCGCTGGACCAGATCCAGGCGTACCTGGGCGCGCGGCTGCTCGGCTGCTGACCCGGTAACGCTCCCGGTCTCCTCGGACCACGGGCGCCGGCCGGACCCGCTGCGAGGCGGGCCCGGCCGGCGCTTTCGTGTGCGGTGCGTCCGCCGCGCTCGGTGGGTCCGCCGCGCGCGCCCGCGTCCGCCTGCCCGCGGGCTCCGTCAGGACGTCGTGGGCCCGGCCTCGAAATACCGCCGGGGGACGTCGACCAGCATGGTCGTGATCTGCTCCTCGGTGACCCCGTGCTCCCGGAGATACGGCAGCACGTCCTCCTCGATGTGCAGGTAGTGCCACTGCGGCAGGAGTGGCAGCACCTCCGGATCGATCCAGTCGATATAGCAGGACGCGTCCTGCGAGAGCACCATCTGCCCCGCGTATCCCCGGCGGCACATCTCCACCACGGTGTCGGCGCGGGCCTCGAAGGTCGTCTCCACATTGATCCCGAAGCGGTCCATGCCGAGGACGAACCCCGCCTCGGCCAGCTCGCTGAGGTGATCCACATCGGTGGTGTCCCCGCTGTGCCCGAGGACCACCCGCCGCGGATCCACCCCCTCCTCATCACACAGCACCCGCTTGACCACGGGCCCCGAACGCGAATCGGGGTGGGTGTGGACGGTGACCGGGGTGCCGGTCCGCAGATGCGCGCGGGCCACCGCCCGCATCACCCGCTCCACCCCCGGTGTGAGCCCCTGCTGGTCGATGGCGCACTTGAGCAGCCCCGCCTTGACGCCCGTGCCGGCGATACCGCCCTCGATGTCCCCGACGAACATGTCCACCATCGGGTCGGGCGCCTCGGTCCCCGTGATCTCGTTCAGCGCGGGACCCCGGTAGTGGAAGTAGAACGGCACATCGGAGTACGTGTAACAGCCCGTCGCCACCACGATGTTGAGGTCGGGAAGCTGCTCCGCGACCCGCTGGATCCGCGGGATGTAGCGCCCCAGACCGATCACCGTCGGATCCACGATGGTGCACACCCCCTGACCGCTCAGCGCCCCCAGCTTCTGCACGGCCTCGGCCACCCGGACATCGTCACTGCCCCAACCACCGGGATGGTCCGGATAGTTCTGCTGTACCTCGGGCGTCAGCACGAAGATGTGCTCGTGCATGTACGTACGGCCCAGGGCGGCCGTGTCGACCCGGCCCCGCACGGTCTCCACCGCTCCCATCAGCGCAGCTCCTTCTTGAGGATCTTCCCGGTCGGTCCCTTCGGCAGCTCGGACCGCACCCGTATCTCGCGGGGGTACTTGTAGGCGGCCATCCGCTCCTTGCAGAACGCGATCAGCTCCGGTGGCCCGGCGGTCATCCCCTCCTTGAAGCTGACCACCGCGACGACCTCCTCGCCGAGCCGCTCGTCGGGCCGTCCGATGACCGCGGCCTCGGCGATGGCCGGGTGGTCGTACAGCACCTCCTCCACCTCCCGCGGATAGACGTTGTAGCCGCCGCGTATGACGAGGTCCTTGGTCCGGTCGACGATGAAGAGATAGCCGTCCTCGTCGAGATAGCCCAGGTCACCGGTGTGGAACCAGCCGCCCCGCATCGCCTCGGCGGTCGCCTCCGGGTTCTTGTAGTAGCCCTTGAGGATGTTGTGGCCGCGGATCACGACCTCGCCGACGCTGTCCGCGCCGCGCGGCAGCGGTTTGTCGTCCGCGTCGACGACGCGCACCTGCACGCCCCACACGGGCTTGCCCGCCGACAGCACCTTGCGCTGCTCGGCGCTGATGTTGAACGTGGTCGTGCTCGCCGACTCCGACAGCCCGTAGCCCTCCAGGATCACCACGCCGGGGAAGCGCTCCTCGAAGGCCCGTATGACCTCGCCCGGCATGGGGGCGCCGCCCGAGATGCCCACCCGCAGCGACGACACATCCCACGCGTCGGTGGCCGCCGCCAGCAGCGCCACATACATCGTCGGCACGCCCGGGAAGATCGTGGCCCGGTGCCGCTGGACGGCGTCGAGGACCGCGCTCGCCTCGAAGCGCGGCACCAGCACCATCGTGCCGCCGAAGCGGACGGTGGCGTTCAGGACGCTGGAGAGCCCGAACACATGGAACAGCGGCAGCACCGCCACCGAGACGTCGTCGTCCTCGAACTCCATCAGCTCACCGGCGACGGTGCAGTTCATGTACAGCTGGAAGTGCGTGAGTTCGGCGCCTTTCGGCTTGCCGGTGGTGCCGCTCGTATAGAGCAGGACGGCGGTCTCGTCCGCGTCGGTGGGCACGATCTCCGGGATCTCCACCGGAGCGAGCAGCGTCTCGAAGGCCCCGGCCCAGGAGGACGGGTCCCCGCCCGACGGTCCGCCCACCACATAGGGGGCCACGCCCGGGACCGCGCTTACACCGCGCCGCGCCTCCTCGGCGAACGCCTCGAACGTGATCAGCACCTGGGCGTCGGAATTCTCCAGGTGATAGGCGATCTCCGGGCCGCGCAGCAGCGGGTTCAGCGGCACCATGACCAGCCCCGCCCGCATCGCCCCGAAGTACGCGTACAGGAACTCGGGGATGTTGGGCAGGTGGACCGCGACCTTCGCGCCGCGTTCGAGCCCTAGCGCGAGCAGATTGCCGGCCACCAGGCCCGCGCGGTGCTCGACCTCGGCGTAGCTCAGGGCCGTGTCGTGCACGATGGCGCAGCGTTTGTCCGGGGTGGCTTGCGCCGATTCGTCCAGCATGGTGGCGAGATTGAAGCTCACTTACGCTCCCGGGGGCTGTGGCGGTGACCTTCGACGATGCCATGCGTACCGTCCGGTCGGTAGGCCGTCAAGAGAAGAATCGGCCGCGGGCGTGCCCTTCAAACCCCGAGGGGAGGGGTGGAGGGGGAGGTGGAGAGGGGCGGGACGGGGACTGGGTAGAGGGCATGGCCGTGGGCGGGGTTCAGGGCCGAGGAGGGGCGGCGCGGGTGCCCCGGGCGTCGGTGCCGCGGGCGGGGTGCGGCGTGGGTATCGGCGTCGGTGTCAGTGTCGGTGACTACGCGGTGGCCGCCGCGTAGTCGGCCAGGGAGGGTTCCAGCAGGTCGAAGGCGCGGGCGGCCTCCTCGGGCACGACGGTGGCGATCTCGGCGTTGTCCCGGCCGTCGGGGGTGAGTTCCTGGATGCGCGGGAACAGGGCGCGATGAGCCGTGCCGAGCAGTGCGGCGGCGGCGCGCGGGGTGATGTCGCCGGGCCCGCCCGAAGCGGTGGCCGGCACCTCGGCCAGGGCCGCCTCGCGCCGGTCGTGCAGATCGCGCAGCCGGGCGGGCAGGGTCGGGCTCGTGATCTCCCCGGTACGGCTGGGTGCGGGGGACTGCCTTCCGTCGTGCGAGGGCACGACGCCTCGGGCGCCCGCTGGCCCCGGCCCCCTGCGGGCGAGCCGACGGGAGCGCGGCGACAGGCCCTAGCCGCGCAGCCCGCGCAGGACCAGGGCGCGCACGGCGTCGAAGTCGGTGGTGATGGTGGGGCGGGACCACTCGGGGGCGTAGCAGGGGTCGTGGAATCGGCCCGTGGCGTCGAAGACGGCGCGGGCGGCCGTCGCGGGGGAGGGGGTGTCGAAGTCGCCCTGGGTGACGCCCGCTTCGATGATGCTGGCGAGCTGCGACTCCAGGTCGGTGATGTGGCGGTCGACCACGCCGCCGCTCTCACGGATCAGGGTCATATAGGTGGCGAACAGCTCGGGGTCGTCGCCCGCCTTGTGGCGCTTGGCCTCGAAGAGGGCGGTCAGCCAGCGGTCCAGGCGCTCCGGGGCCGGGCCCTGCTCCGCGACGATGACCTGGAGCTGCTCGCTCGTACGGTCCAGCCACCGCTCCGTGACGGCCTCGCGCAGCGCCGCCTTCGTACGGAAGTGGCGGTAGACGCTGCCGTGGCTGACGCCCAGAGCACGCGCCACATCGACGACCGTGGCCTTGGCGGGGCCGTAGCGGCGCAGCACCTCCTCGGTGGCTTCGAGGATGCGCTCGGGGGTCAACGTCTCGGGGGCCATGGGGCGGGCGGCCTTTCGGATCGGAGCGGACGGGGCGGGCAGAGCGGACAGGCATGCGGGGCGAGGCCGCACGCACGGGGCACGCCGCGCTGAACGCCTTGCGGGGGCGCGGCACATGCCGGTCGTACGCCGCCACCCAGGGACGGTACCTGGCGGGCCGCTCGCCCGCTCCGGCGGTCAGTGCTCGCTGTCCAGGTGGGCCATCTGGTCGGCGGGGTAACGGTCGCCCGCGGCGGCACCGGCCGGCACCGCACGCTCGATCGCGGAGAGGTCGTCGGCGTCCAGCGTGACCTGCGCGGCGCCGAGCGCCTCCGTCAGGCGGTCGCGGCGACGGGCACCGACGAGCGGGACGATGTCCTCGCCCTGGGCGAGCACCCAGGCGATGGCGGTCTGGGCGACCGAGACGCCCTTCTGCTCGGCGATCTTGCGCAGGGCGTCCACCAGATCGAGGTTGCGGTCGAGATTCTCGCCCTGGAAGCGCGGACTCATCCCGCGGAAGTCGTTCGCCGCGAGCTTGCGGTCCCGGGTGAAGTGGCCGCTGATCAGGCCGCGGGACAGCACTCCATAGGCGGTGATGCCGATGCCCAGCTCGCGGGCGGTGGGCAGGATCCGGTCCTCGATGCCGCGGGAGATGAGGGAGTACTCGATCTGGAGGTCGGAGATCGGGGCGACGGCGGCGGCCCGGCGCAGGGTCTCCGCGCCGACCTCGGACATGCCGATATGGCGGACGTGTCCGGCCTCGACCAGCTCGGCGATGGCGCCGACCGTCTCCTCGACCGGGACGGCGGGGTCGATGCGGGCGATGCGGTAGATGTCGATGTGGTCCAGGCCCAGGCGCTGGAGGGAGTACGCGGCGAAGTTCTTGACCGCGGCGGGCCTGCCGTCATAGCCGGTGAAGGCGCCCTCGACGGTGCGCAGCGCGCCGAACTTCACGCTGGTCTGCGCCTTTTCGCGGGCGGCGGCGGGGGCCGAGCGCAGGGCTTCGCCGATCAGCAGCTCGTTGTGGCCCATGCCGTAGAAGTCGCCGGTGTCGAGCAGGGTGATGCCCGCGTCGAGGGCGGCGTGGAGGGTGGCGATGGACTCGGCGCGGTCGGCGTCGCCGTAGAGGGCGGACATACCCATACAGCCGAGGCCGAGGGTGGAGGTCTGCGGGCCGGTGGTGCCCAGGGTGCGCGTCTGCACGGGGTGCTCCTCAATGAGAGGTGGAGGCGGGGAGAGCGGGGCGGAGGGGAGTGAAGGGGGAGGGCCGGGAAAGGTGATGTAAGAACTATGGCATGACGGATGACAGATTTCAATATCTGTCATCCGTCATGATGACCCTGTCCCTCAAGCCCGCCATGACGGGCCACCCCAAGCCCCCAACCCCCAAGCCCTCAACCCCCGAAGCCAGCCCCCGGGCCGTCCCGTGCAGGTCGGAGTCCGCCGGGCAGGTCACCGCAGGTCAGTACAGATCGGCGTAGGTCACAGCACAGGTCACCGCAGGTCAGCGCACCGTTCGGGGCAGGCGGAAGGCGAGCGTGGTGGTGAACAGGACGATCGCCAGTTGTGCCAGCAGGGCGGCGAGGAGCGCGTCGCGGATGCCGAGGGAGGGGAGGAGGGAGAGGAAGAGGGTGCCGAGGGTGGCGACGCCGAGCGCGAGGCCCGACTGCTGGGTGGTGACCATGACGCCGCCACCCACCCCCGCCTGCGTCACCGGCAGTTCGCTCAGCACGATGCGGAGCAGCACCGGCAGCACCATGCCCTGACCGATGCCCAGCACCGCCATGCTCGGTGCGAGAGACGCCACCGACACGTCCGGCCAACCGGCCCCGACCGTCAGCGTCAGAGCCACCAGCCCCACGCCCTGGATCAGCGAACCGGTCACCACCACCCGGCGACCGAAGCGGGCCACCAGGCGCGGACCGGCCAGTGAGGCGATGAAGAAGGTCGCGCAGAGCGGCGCCAGGGACAGCCCGGCGGCGAACGGCCCGTAGTGGAGGCCGGTCTGGAGCGCCACGGCCACCACGAACATGAAGCCGCCGAAGCCGACCGAGAACGGCACGATCATCGACAGGCCGCTGTGCACGGAGGGGATGCGCAGCAGGGACGGCGGGACCAGGGGTGTACGGCCCGCGCGTTCGGCCCGGCGCTCGACGACGGCGAACGCGGCCGCCACGAACGGGAAGACGGCGAGCAGCAGCCAGGACCACAGCGGCCAGCCGGCCGCCCGGCCCTCGGTCAACGGCAGCAGCAGGGTGATCAGCGTCGCGGCGAGCAGCGCGGTGCCGGGGCCGTCGACCCGGGTGGGGTGCGGGGAGCGGGTCTCGGGGACCGTACGCGCGGCCAGCAGCCAGGCGGCGACGGCGATCGGTACGTTGACCAGGAAGACCGCGCGCCATCCGGTTCCCGCCAGGTTGACGGAGACCAGCAGCCCGCCGAGCACCTGGCCGACGGCGCTGGACACGCCCGCCGTACCGCCGTACAGGCTGACGGCCTTCGCGCGTCGCTTGCCGGTGGTCGTGGCCTGGATGGTGGCCAGCACCTGCGGCAGGAGCAGTGCGGATGCCGCGCCCTGGGCGACCCGGGCGATCACCAGCGTCCAGGCGTCCGGGGCCAGTCCGCAGGCGAGCGAGGTCACGCCGAAAGCGGCCAGACCCCACAGGAAGAGCCGGCGGCGGCCGACCATGTCGCCGAGTCGTCCGCCGAGCACCAGGAGGGTGGCGTAGGCGACGCCGTAGCCCGCCACCACCATCTCCAGCATGGCCGGTCCGGCGTGCAGATCACGATCGATGGTGGGCAGCGCGACATTCACGATGAAGAAGTCGATCATGGGGAGAGCCGCGCCGAGCAGGACGGTCAGCAGGCCCAGCGGGGTCAGCATCGGGGAGGCGCCGGCAGGGCGTGCGGAGGCGCCCGGCACGGATGCGGCCGATGCGGTGGTGGCCGCTTCGTACGGGGTGGTGGGGGCGGCGGTCGGTACTCGGGTATCGCTCACAGGGACGACGATCGTCCGAAGCTCAGACGGGTACCAGAGTCTTCTTATCCTGGTACCCGTGCTACCTGGCAACCGGATGGGAAGTCCGGCACCCTGGAGTCATGACCGTGGACGTGACCATGACGCAGGCAGCCACGACGCACAAGACCCCGGCTCGCACGGCACGCAAGGGGGAGGCGGACGGGCCGCGCACAGCTGCGGCCCCCGCCGCCCCGCGTGGCGACGCCGCCGTCCGCCGGGCCGAGCTCGCCGCCTTTCTGCGCAGCCGCCGGGAGCGGATCACGCCCGAGCAGGTCGGGCTGCCGCGCGGCGCCCGGCGCCGCACCCCCGGGCTGCGCCGTGAGGAGGTGGCGCACCTCTCGGCGGTCGGCGTCACCTGGTACACCTGGCTCGAACAGGCCCGGGACATCCACGTCTCCCCGCAGGTCCTGGACGCCGTCGCCCGCGCCCTGCTGCTCGACCGTGCCGAGCGCAGTCATCTGTTCGCGCTGGCCGGGGCGGCCGACCCGCTGCCCAATACGGAGTGCACGGGCGTCTCGCCGGCGCTGCGGGCGATCCTTGACCAGCTCGCGCCGTTCCCCGCGGTCGTCCAGAACAGCCGGTTCGACATCCTCGCCTACAACCGCACCTACGGGCAGCTGATGTGCGACCTCGACGCGCTGCCGGAGGAGGACCGCAACTGCATGTGGCTGGCGTTCACCCACCCCGAGTGGCGGGCGAGCATGGTCGATCTGGACGCCACGGTGCGCATCATGGCCGCCAAGTTCCGCGCCTCGATGGCCGAGCATGTCGCGGAGCCGACCTGGAAGGCCCTGGTCGCGCGGCTGACGGAGGCGTCGCCGGAGTTCCGCGAGATCTGGGCGCAGCACGAGGTCGTCCGCCCCGTCAGCGCCGTCAAGGTCTTCCGGCACCCGCGGGTGGGAACGCTGCAGCTCACGGCCACCAATCTCTGGGCAGGACCGAACCCGGGGCCGAAGGTACTGGCCTACACCCCCATGGACGAGATGTCCCGGGAGCGGCTGGCGGAGCTGGAGAAGATCGCGCTCGCCAAGGCGTGAGCGGAAGCCACAGGCATGAGGGGGCCAAAGGCGCGAGGGCCCGCAGGGCGTGAGGGCTGTATGGCGTGAGGCCCCGGGGTGGTCCCTCAAGGGGGCCCCGACGCCGACATCCTCTGGGCGCCGCCCCAGGCGCCCTGGTCAGGGCCCGGCGTTCGTCGCCGGGGCGTGGCCGCGCGGCGTTCCCTCCTCGAAGAGGGCCGCGGTGCGGCGTGCGGTGGCCCGTGCCCAGCGGCCGGAGGTCAGCGCGCCCAGGACGAGCACGGCGGCGCCGCAGCCGGCGATGATCCAATAGGCCGGGCGGCCCGCCGCGATGAATTCCGCGCTGCCCGCTCCCGCCCCCGCCCCGGCGGCCAGCACCGCGCCGATCACCGCGACGCCGAGCGACTGCCCGACCTGCCGGCTGGTGGAGGCGACCGCGGCCGCCACACCCGCCTGGGCACGCGGCATACCGGACACGGCGGTGTTGGTGATCGGGGCGTTGACCAGGCCGAAGCCGATGCCGAACAGGACGTAGCCGGTGAACAGCAGCGGGTTGGCCGACTCGGCGTCGAACGCCGCGAACAGCAGTCCGCTCGCGCCCATCGCCGCCCCCGCGAGCAGCAGCGAGAGCCGGGGGCCGCGGCTGCCGACGAGCCGCCCGGACAGCGGCGCGAAGATCAGCGTCATACTCGCCATCGGCAGCATGTAGAGCCCGGCGTCCAGGGCGGAGAGGCCGCGGATGTTCTGCAGGTAGAGGGTGTTGATGAAGAGGAAGCCGCTGAGTGCGGCGAACGCGCAGACCGCGATCACCGTCGCCCCGCTGAAGGGCGCGCTGTGGAAGAAGCGCAGATCGATCAGCGGTTCCCTGCGGCGCCGCTCGTAGCCGATCAAGCCCACCAGAGAGGCCAGCGCCACCAGCACGAACGCCAGGATCGTCGCTGAGGTCCAGCCCGCCTCGGGGGCCTCGATGATCGCGTACGTCAGCGAGCCGAGCAGCGCGATCACCAGCAGCTGCCCCACCGGGTCGACGCGGCGCGGCTTCGGCGCGCGCGATTCCGGCACGTAGCGCAGCGTGAGGAAGAGCGCGAGGGCACCGATCGGGACGTTGATCCAGAAGATCGAGCGCCACCCGACGGTCTGCACCAGCAGCCCGCCGACGACCGGACCGGCCGCCATGCTGATGCCGACGACGCCGCCCCACACCCCGATGGCGCGGGCCCGTTCGCGGGGCTCGGTGAAGGTGTTGGTGATGATCGACATCGCGACGGGGTTGAGCATCGAACCGCCGACGGCCTGCACCATACGGAAGATCACCAGCCACTCCAGGCTGGGCGCCAGGCTGCACAGCAGTGAGCCGCCCGCGAAGACGACCAGCCCGGTCAGAAAGATCCGGCGTCGTCCCAGGCGGTCGGCGGTCGAGCCCGAGAGCATCAGCAGCGCCGCGAGGACGAGCGTGTAGGCGTCGATCGTCCACTGCATGCCGGAGACCGAGGCATGGAATTCCTTCTGCATCGACGGCAGGGCGACGTTCAGGACGGTGTTGTCGAGGCTGACGATCAGCAGGCTCATACAGCAGATCGCCAGGACCAGCAGGCGCCGCCGGTGGCTCAGCTCAGGCATGGTTGAACGCTACAACGATTCGGGACCTCCGGCCCTGGCGGGGCCGGTCGCGCGATGCGGGACAATGGGAGGTCGTACGCGGCCGGTGGTCCAGCCCGGCCCGTGCGGCGACCGCCCGTCCGCCATCCGCCGTCGAAGGAACCCGCTCCCATGACTTTGCTGCAGATCGGCCCGCACGCGGTGCAGCCGCCCGTCGTGCTCGCGCCGATGGCCGGGATCACCAACGCCCCGTTCCGGACGCTGTGCCGCGAGTTCAGCGGGGGCAAGGGCCTGTTCGTCAGCGAAATGATCACGACGCGGGCGCTGGTCGAGCGCAACGAGAAGACCATGCAGCTGATCCACTTCGACGCGACCGAGAAGCCGCGCTCGATCCAGCTGTACGGCGTGGACCCGGCCACCGTCGGCAAGGCCGTCCGCATGATCGCGGAAGAGGACCTCGCCGACCACATCGACCTCAACTTCGGCTGCCCGGTCCCCAAGGTCACGCGCAAGGGCGGCGGCTCCGCCCTCCCGTACAAGCGCCCGCTGCTGCGCGCGATCCTGCGTGAGGCGGTCAGCGGCGCCGGGGACCTGCCCGTGACGATCAAGATGCGCAAGGGCATCGACGACGATCACCTCACCTTCCTCGACGCGGGCCGGATCGCCGTCGAGGAGGGCGTGACCTCCATCGCGCTGCACGGGCGTACCGCGGCCCAGCACTACGGCGGCACCGCCGACTGGGACGCCATCGCCCGCCTCAAGGAGCACGTCCCGGAGATCCCGGTGCTCGGCAACGGCGACATCTGGTCGGCGGACGACGCGGTGCGGATGATGCGCGAGACCGGCTGCGACGGCGTCGTCGTCGGACGTGGCTGCCTGGGCCGCCCGTGGCTCTTCGCCGACCTGGTGGCCGCCTTCGAGGGCAACGGCGCACCCAAGGCTCCCGGCCTCCGCGAGGTCGCCGCCGTCATGCTCCGGCACGCGACCCTGCTCGGCGAGTGGATCGGCGACGAGACGCGCGGCGTCATCGACTTCCGTAAGCACGTGGCCTGGTACCTCAAGGGCTTCGCGGTCGGCTCCGAGATGCGCAAGCGGCTGGCGATCACCTCCTCGCTGGCCGAACTTGAGGACGGGCTCGGCGAGTTGGAACTCGACCAGGAGTGGCCGCAGGGGGCCGACGGGCCGCGCGGCCGTACGTCCGGCAATAACCGCGTGGTGCTCCCGGACGGCTGGCTGAAGGACCCGAACGACTGCGCCGGCATCAGCGAGGAAGCGGAACTCGACACCTCGGGCGGCTGAGGCGGGCCCTGCCCGGGGCGGCCGGGGGCCGGGCCGGGCAGGCGAGGGGCACCTCGACCAGCGATCTCGACCGGCGATCTCGACCGGCAACGGCGATGCCGTCGCCGCGCCGCGCGGCGGCTCCCGTCCGCAGGCGAATCCTTCGCCCGCCCGCCCCGCCCCCGGTGCCCTACGGGCCCGGATGCCGACGCCACCGTCCTGCCGTGTGGCAACTATGACCTGATCCCGCCTCTCGGGCGCCCCGTGGCCGGTCGGCCGGGTGAATGGCTGGATCGAGGCCGAGCGGCGCCCGCTCCGCGGTGCCCACGGGGCCGGGGCGCCCTCCTGGGCATCCTCGGCCAGGTGTCCGCCCCGGGCTGAGGACGGCACCGGGTGAGGTCTCCGTCACCCCCGCGCCCGCTCGAATGATGGGACTGGAGCCCTTCCGAGCGCGTGATTCTCGCCACCCCTGATAGGGGTACCGCTCAGATGAGCGTTCCGTGGCGATTCCATCTCTCCAACGGTGGCACTGGGTGCCACGCGACACGCCTTCGAATCATGAAGGACTTTCCCTGCTCTGCGTAGCGATAAGCGTTATATTCATCGCTCTCCGCAACCATGTCTTCACTTGTTAAATTCACCCTCCAACGGCACGCCTCTTTCGATCCGCTGGCGGACGGCTGGTTACGCAGGCATGTCGACCAAGTGGACGTACCCATGAGCCTTCGATCTGGGTATGTTCCTCGCCGTCAGGGCAGCCGTCCGCGAGGAGTCCAGTTCCGTGTCGGAAACACAAGATCCCCACGTAACCCAGCACGAGACCACTGCGAAGTTCGTCTACGACTTCACCGAGGGCAACAGGGACCTCAAGGACCTCCTCGGTGGCAAGGGAGCGAACCTCGCCGAGATGACCAACCTGGGACTCCCCGTCCCTCCCGGCTTCACGATCACCACTGAAGCCTGCAAGGTCTACCTCGACAGCGGCACGGAGCCGAAGGCACTGCGTGCCGAGGTCTCCCAGCACCTCGACGCGCTTGAGCAGAAGATGGGCAAGAAGCTCGGCCAGGCCGACGACCCGCTGCTCGTATCGGTGCGTTCCGGAGCGAAGTTCTCCATGCCCGGCATGATGGACACCGTCCTCAACATCGGGCTCTCCGACGCGTCGGTTTCCGGCCTCGCCACGCAGGCCGGCGACGAGCGATTCGCCTGGGACTCCTACCGCCGCCTCATCCAGATGTTCGGCAAGACCGTGCTGGACGTCGACGGCGAGCTCTTCGAGGAGGCGCTCGAAGAGGCCAAGCAGGCCAAGGGTGTCAGCGTCGACGTCGATCTGGACGCCGCCGATCTCCAGTCGCTGGTCGACCAGTTCAAGCAGATCGTCGCCAAGGAGACCGGGCGCGACTTCCCGCAAGAGCCCCGCGAGCAGATGGACCTCGCCGTGCGCGCGGTCTTCGACTCGTGGAACACCGACCGCGCCAAGCTCTACCGCCGCCAGGAGCGCATCCCCGGCGACCTCGGCACCGCGGTCAACATCTGCTCCATGGTCTTCGGCAACCTCGGCCCCGACTCGGGCACCGGCGTCGCCTTCACCCGCGACCCGGCCAGCGGCCACCAGGGCGTCTACGGCGACTACCTGCAGAACGCGCAGGGTGAGGACGTCGTCGCCGGTATCCGCAACACCGTGCCGCTCGCCGACCTCGAAGGCATCGACAAGTCGTCGTACGACGAGCTGATGCAGATCATGGAAACGCTCGAAACGCACTACAAGGACCTGTGCGACATCGAGTTCACCATCGAGAGCGGCAAGCTGTGGATGCTGCAGACCCGCGTCGGCAAGCGCACCGCCGGTGCCGCTTTCCGGATCGCCACCCAGCTCGTCGACCAGGGCCTGATCGACGAGGCCGAGGCCCTCCAGCGGGTCAATGGCGCGCAGCTGGCCCAGCTGATGTTCCCCCGCTTCGACCTGGGCGCGCAGTCCGAGATGATCGGCCGCGGCATCGCCGCCTCGCCGGGTGCCGCGGTCGGCAAGGCCGTCTTCGACTCGTACACCGCCGTCAAGTGGTCGCGTTCGGGCGAGAAGGTCATCCTCATCCGCCGGGAGACCAACCCCGACGACCTCAACGGCATGATCGCCGCCGAGGGCATCCTCACCTCCCGCGGCGGCAAGACCTCGCACGCCGCCGTCGTCGCGCGCGGCATGGGCAAGACCTGTGTCTGCGGCGCCGAGGAGCTGGAGGTCGACACCAAGGCCCGCCGGATGACGACCCGGGAAGGGACCGTCATCGAGGAGGGCGACGTCGTCTCCATCGACGGCTCCTCCGGCAAGGTCTACATCGGCGAGGTGCCGGTCGTACCGTCCCCCGTCGTGGAGTACTTCGAGGGCCGGATGCACGCCGGCGCCGACGACGCCGACGAGCTGGTCAAGGCCGTCCACCGGATCATGGCGTACGCCGACCGGGTCCGCCGGCTGCGCGTGCGGGCCAATGCCGACAACGCCGAGGACGCCGCCCGCGCCCGCCGGTTCGGCGCCCAGGGCATCGGCCTGTGCCGCACCGAGCACATGTTCCTCGGTGAGCGCCGGGAGATGGTCGAGCGCCTCATCCTGGCCGACACCGAGACCGACCGGGACGCAGCCCTGCACGAGCTGCTGCCGCTGCAGAAGGCCGACTTCACCGAGCTGTTCGAGTCGATGGACGGCCTGCCGGTCACCGTCCGCCTGCTGGACCCGCCGCTGCACGAGTTCCTCCCCGACATCACCGAGCTGTCGGTACGGGTCGCGCTCGCCGAGGCCCGCAAGGACGCCAACGAGAACGACCTGCGCCTGCTGCAGGCCGTGCACAAGCTGCACGAGCAGAACCCGATGCTGGGCCTGCGCGGCGTACGCCTCGGCCTGGTCATCCCCGGTCTGTTCGCCATGCAGGTGCGGGCCATCGCGGAGGCGGCGGCCGAGCGGAAGAACGCCAAGGGCGACCCGCGTGCGGAGATCATGATTCCGCTGGTGGGCACCGTCCAGGAGCTGGAGATCGTCCGCGAGGAGGCCGAGCGGGTCATCGCCGAGGTCGAGAAGGCCCGCGGCGTCAGCCTCAAGCTCACCCTCGGCACCATGATCGAGCTGCCCCGTGCCGCCCTCACGGCCGGGCAGATCGCCGAGTCTGCCGACTTCTTCTCCTTCGGCACGAACGACCTGACGCAGACGGTCTGGGGCTTCAGCCGCGACGACGTCGAGGCCAGCTTCTTCACCGCCTACCTGGAGAAGGGCATCTTCGGCGTCAGCCCGTTCGAGACCATCGACAAGGACGGCGTGGGCGCCCTGGTCCGCAACGCCGCGGCGGCCGGCCGGGCCACCCGCCCCGACCTCAAGCTCGGCGTCTGCGGTGAGCACGGCGGCGACCCGGAGTCGGTGCACTTCTTCCACGAGGTGGGCCTGGACTACGTCTCCTGCTCGCCGTTCCGCATCCCGGTCGCACGGCTGGAAGCGGGCCGTGCGGCGGCCGAGTCCAAGGGCAGCGACAGCCGCTGACGAACCACCCGGAGCCGGTGGCCCGGCCCCCAACCCTCAGCCTCGCTGACGGCTCCGGAACCCAACGAGGGCGGCACCTGTGCGGAGGTGCCGCCCTCGCCTTTCTCCGGACTCCCCCCTCGGGAGCTGCCGCCACCCCAGTCGGCGCGGGAAGGCGGCCTTCAACGGAGCGCTGAGCGGCCGGCCTTTGCTCATCACCCCCCACGGGATCGAGCAATCCGTTCCGTGCGCGCCGCCGTTGAATTGACTACAGCATTCCTGCAGCCCGTGGGGGCGCGCGACCCTTTTCAACTGTGGCCAAAAGGGCATGGTGACCGCGCGTGTTGGCGTGCATACTCAGGCGTGCCGGGGGTCGAGCGAGGTAACCAAGGGTGGGGGTTCGGTGTTACGCGTCCATTTCAGTGGACCCGATCTGGCCCGTGTGCGCATTGCGGCACGCCCGGACGCACTGTGGGAGACGGTCCTCAGCCTTCACCGGCTGCGCGACCGGCGTGACGAATCGGCGTTCGGGAAATGGCGAACGGAAACACGCGGAAAGTTGAATGGCGAATCGCGGCTGCTGGCGCCGCTCGTTCCCACCCGTGGCTATTTTCCCGATTTCCTGACGCCCGCCGAAGGGCTCCTCGGCATGGACGAGGCGCTGTCCGCGCTGCGCGAGACACCCGCCGCCCGGCTCCACGACGAGCTGTCCCGGCTCTCCGTCGCCCGCCCGCTCCCGCCGTGGATACGGGCCATGGCGGAGGGCGAGACCCGACCGCTCGGCCGGCTCGCAGGAACGCTTCAGCGCTATTACGAGGTCGCCGTCGCCCCGCACTGGCCGCGCGTGCAGAGCCGAATAGAGGCCGACCGGGCCGCCCGCGGCCGGGCACTCCTGGACGGCGGGGCCGACCGGCTGCTCAGCTCGCTGCCGCCGATGATGCGCTGGCGCGCCCCGGTGCTGGAGGCCGACTATCCGGTGGACCGCGACCTCCATCTGGGCGGCCGGGGCCTGCTCCTGCTGCCGTCCTACTTCTGCCGCCGCACCCCGGTCACCTTCCACAACCCGGATCTGACGCCCGTCCTGGTCTACCCCGTGGAGCACCACCCCGCCCGCCTGGCGCCGCCCCCCTCGCTGCAACGCTCCCTGGGGCGGCTCGTCGGGCAGACCCGCTCCGCGATCCTGCACGGCGTCGGTGTCGGCTGCACCACCAGCGAACTCGCCCGCCGCGTCGACGTCTCCCTCGCCTCCGCGAGTCAGCACGCGACCGTCCTCCGCGAGGCCGGTCTGCTGGTCACCCTGCGCCAGGGCAACGCCGTACTCCACACCCTCACCCCGCTGGGCGCGGCCCTGCTGAGGGGCACCCGCCCGGCGGAGGCGGAGGAGGAGGCGGACGCGTACGAGCGGCTGGGGTGAGGGAGCGGCCACGGTGCGGGAGGGGGCGGCTCAGTAGGGGCGGTCGCCCGCGATGGCGACGCGCTCGGCGACCCGCCGGTGGGAGCCGTAGTCGTTCACCGCGTAGTGCTGGGTGGCGCGGTTGTCCCAGAAGGCGACGTCCCCGGCCTGCCAGCGCCACCGCACCTGGAACTCGGGCACCTGCGCCTGCTGGAACAGCAGGCGCAGCAGCCGGTCGCTCGCCGCCTCGTCCAGCCCCACGATCCGGGTGGTGAAGGACGCGTTGACGAACAGCATCCGCCGCCCGGTCTCCGGATGCCGCCGTACCACCGGATGCTCAATGGCAGGGAACTCACCCTGGAACGGGGCCAGTTGAGCGGCTGAGTAAAAGCGCGCGAAGCCCGGGAGATAGTCGTGCACCGCCCGCGCCCCATCGATCCGCTCCCGGATTTCCAGCGGCAAATTGTCGTACGCCGCCGCCATATCGGCCCACATCGTGTCCCCGCCCGACGGCGGAACCTCGCGCAGCTGCAACACCGCGCCCAGCGCGGGCCGTTCGCGGAACGTCACGTCCGTATGCCATACGTTCTCGAACGTCGGCACCCCGCCGACCGCCTTGTCGAACCGCACCACATCCTTCGAATCGCCCCGCGCGAGAAGCGGATTCGTCTCCAACTCGCCCCAATGGGAAGCGAATTCACGCTGCGCGGTGGACGTCAGATGCTGGGCCCGGAAGAACAGCACCTTCCACTCCAGCAGGGCACGGTTGAGCTCCGCGCGCAGCGCGGCGGACAGCGGCCGGGACAGGTCAAGACCGCGGATTTCGGCCCCGATCGTGGCGGCCTGCGGCACCACCTCGAAGAGTTCGTACGGACGCCCGTCCCAGTCGTCGGGCGTCCGGCGCAGGATGCGGTGACCCTCGTACAGCCCGTCGGCGGGGATGCGGTGCGGGCGCAGGACGGGGGCGTCGGCGGGGGCGGGCGAGCCGGGTGCCACGGATGCGGCTGCGGGGGTGGAATCGGCGATGACGGTCAACGGGTCCTCCTGGAACGGGGGATGGCGCGGGCGGGGGAGGGGCGTACCGAGGGTGCGTCCTGAGGGCTGAGCCGAGAGCCGTCGCCCGGCGACGTCACCGGCCGACGAAACGCTCACCGCTGCCGGTGTCTGCCGGTATCCGAGGGAATCCGGCGTGAGGGAGGCGATCGGCCGAGGCGAGGGTTCCGACGGAATCCGGCGCGGCCGAGGCGACCCGGTCAGCGGCTATGACCGGCGGTGATCGGGTGTGCGCACGGTCGGCGCGGTCGGGTCAGCGACAGGACGTGAGAATGCCGGCCGGGGGAGACCCCACCCGGCCGCGGCGGCGCAGGAAGCTCATGCCGCGGGGTACGCACACGCCGTGGGGGCCGCGGTGTCGCGGCGCCGCCTCACGGGGATTCTGGTGCGTGGTCATGCTTCGCACCGTACCGCATCGCACAACAGCCGTCACCGGGGCCTCGGGCGCCGGCCAGGACCTGCCCGTCAGTCGTCGATCCCGCTCCGCTCCACCCCCGCCACGATGTACCGCTGCAGCAACAGGAAGACGATCACCAGCGGTGCGATCGACACGGCCGCCGCGACGAACAGCGCGTGCAGGTTGACGTTCTGCGCCGTGGTGAAGGTCGACAGCGCCACCTGTACCGTCCAGGCCTCCTGGTCCTGCCCGATCACCAGCGGCCACAGGAACGCGTTCCAGGCACCGATGAAGACGATGGTGCCCACAGCCGCGAAGACCGGCCGGGCATTGGGGACGACGATGCGCCAGTACGTCCGCCAGTAGCCGAGCCCGTCCACCCGGGCCGCGTCCTCCAGCTCCTTGGGGAAGCCCAGAAAGTACTGCCGGAAGATGAAGCAGGCGAACGCGCTGAAGAGCGTCGGGATGACCAGGCCGCGCAGCGTGGAGATCCAGCCCAGCGACGAGACCAGCACGAAGCTCGGCACGAAGGTGACGGCGGCCGGAACCATCAGGGTGCCGAGGATCGCGTAGAAGACGAGAGGGGCGTGGCGGTAGGGGATCCGCGCCAGGCCGTAGCCGGCGAGCGAGGCCAGCAATACCGTGCCGACCGTCGTCGAGACCGCGATCAGCGTGGAGTTGAGCAGGGCCCGGCCCATCGGCAGATTCGGGTCCCGGAACACCTCGGTCAGATTCGACCACCGGACGTCGTGCGGAAAGAACGTCCAGTCGGGCGCCGTGATGTCCTGCTCCGTCGCCAGTCCGTTGCGCACCAGCAGATAGAACGGGATCAGGAACAGCAGCGCGAGCGCGATCAGCAGCACCACCCGCAACCCGCGCCCCGCCCTGGTCAGAGCATCCCCGTCGGCCCTCGCGCGCACCATGCTCAATCCTCCTTGCGGCCGAGGCCGAACCAGCGGGCCTGGACGATCGTCGCCACCGCGATGATCAGCGCCAGGATCACGGCGCCCGCACTGCCCAGCCCGAGGTTCTGCTCGCGGCCCAGCGCCGTGTAATAGAGATAGACCAACGGCGGTCTGCCGTACGGGGGATAGCCCCGCGCATCGCTCAGCAGGTTGTAGAACTCGTCGAACGCCTGGAACGCGTTGATGACCAGAAGCAGCACCACCGCCACGGACGTGGCCCGCAACTGCGGGAACGTGATGAAGCGGAACGTCTGCCAGCCCGGCCTGGCCCCGTCCACCGCCGCCGCCTCGTACAACTGCGGTGAGATCCGCTGCAGTCCCGCCAGGAAAAGGATCATGTAGAACCCGGCCTGCAACCACAGCCGCACCGTCACGATGACCAGCCAGTACCACGGCGGGTCGGTCGTCGACAGCCACGCTGTCTGATCCGTCCCGAACCATCCCAGGACGGTGTTCGCCAGCCCGAACCGCACGCCGTTGAAGATCGACAGCTTCCAGATCAGCGACGCGACCACATACGAGCAGGCGGTGGGCAGGAAGAAGACCGAGCGGAAGAACGCCTGGGCGAACCGCAGCCGGTTGACCATCAGCGCCAGGGCGAGCGAGAGCGCGTACGTCGCCGGCACGATGAACGCGCTGAACAGCGCGAACGTCCCCAGACTGCCGAGGAACGCGTCATCGGACAGCATCGCCCCGTAGTTGTCCAGCCCGACGAAGTCCGTGGGGTTCACGGTGTTGTGCGCGTCGAAGAAACTGAGGTACACGCTCCACGCCAACGGCACGTACGTGAACAGCCCCAGCCCGATCGCGAAGGGCCCGACGAACACCCAGAACCAGAGGTTGCGGCGCTGCGGACCGAGCAGCCGGGAGGAGAGCGAGGCGCGCGGACGCGGCCCCTCCGCCGGCCGGGGCACCGGCTCGGTCCGGGAGGCCGGCGCGGGCTCGGCCGTGGTCCCGGCCGCGTTCTGGGCGGTGGTCCTTGCCGTGGTCCTGTCGGTCACTTCTTCTTGACCCGCTGAAGCTCGGCATTCACCTTGCGCACGACGGTCTTCAACTCACTCTCCGGGTTGGCGCCGTCCTTGATGATCCGGCTCAGCGCGTCCTGGTAGGCGGTACGGTCGGCGGTCGTCCACAACAGCGGCTCGGCGTAGCCGTGATCGGTCGCGAAGCGCACCGCATCCGCCGCGGCCCCCGACCGGAGCTGCCCGGCCTTCCTCGCAAGGGAGATCCGAGCCGGGATGTGGAACCCGTACGACAGCGCGAAGTCCCGTTGGTAGTCGCTGCGGTCGATCCACAGCCACTTCGCGAACGCCTTCGCCTCCGCCGGGCGCTTGCTCCGGGCACTGACGGCCGATCCGTACGCGCCCACGGGAACGGACGGTTTGCCGGCCGCCCCGTCCTTCGGGAACGGCAACACCCCGAAGTCGTCCCCCAGCGCCTTCTTGACCTGCGGCAGCGCCCACAGCCCCGACCACTGGATGGCGGTGAGCCCCTGAATGAACGCGGACGGATCCGACCAGTCGGCGGGCGCCCCCAGCAGCAGCGACTTGTCTGCGTACAGCTGCCGGATCTTCCCGAGCGTGCGGGCGGCGGCCGGATCGTCGAACCCCACCTTCCCGTCCTCCCCGATCAGACTCAGCCCGGCGGCGAACAGCGGCGTACCGCCGAGCACCCCCACCCCGCCGTCGTTCCCCAGGAACAGCCCCTTCGTCTTCTTGCCCGTCAGCTTCTTCGCCCCGTCGACCAACTCGTCCAGTGTTTGCGGGGGTTCGACGCCCGCGTCCCGCAGCATGCTCTTCCGGTAGTACAGCAACTGCGTGTCGACGGCCTGCGGAATGCCCCAGATCTTGTCCTGCCAGATCTTCGGCGCGAGCACGGCCTGGTTGAAGTCGTCCTTGACCGGCTCGACCTCAGCGGTGAGATCGACCACCTGACCGCCACGGATCTGGTCCAGCAGCGGCCCGTTGACCTCGAAGACGTCCGGCCCGGAATCGGTCAGCAACGCCGCCGCGGTCTGCCGGTCGTAGTCCCCCGGCCGCCACTGCACACGCACGTCGGCCTTCTCGTACGCGGCGGCATACCGCTTCACCGCCGTCTGGACACCGGGCTCCCCGTACTGGTGATACCACTGGCTGATCCCGGCTCCCGAACCCCCGCCACCACGACCGGTGTTGGAGCCGCAGGCGGCGAGTGCACCCGCCAGCGCACCGGTGAGCGCGATGCCGCCGGAGGCGGCGAACAGCCGCCGCCTGTTGATGCCGTTCCCCATACCGGTCATGGCTGGTCGCCCCCCAGGGTCGTAGCTCCGCGGTGATCGTCGATCACCGCACGGTGCGCCCGACCACTTTGCCGCACCAGCGTGACAAGCGCATTGCACCCTGACGAATCCGGCCGGGCACCTGCACGGGCGGCCGTCCGCCGAGCCGCCGTACGCATCTTCCCGGCGCCCCCTCAGGACCGGGCCGTCCCGCTCCTGAGCCCCCGGGCTCGCGCCTTCCAGACCCCGGACCTGCTACGTGTGCGTATCCCGCTCTACGGGGGCGTTTCGCGCTGCTGCCGGTAGCGGGCGATGGCGGACTCCGTCGGGAAGTTGGGGACGGTGACGGTCTCGCCGGCACCACTGACCATGCCGGTGCGCGACGCGGGTGAGCGACGGTGACACCGTCAGCTCCCGGAGGTGAGCGGGATGGCGTTGCCGGCTGCGGTTCTGTCGCTCACCGCGCGGTCGGTCCGCTGTGGCGGTCAGTACGTCCTGGCGGGCTGTTGGAGGTCGCGGCGGCGTACCAGGCGGATGCCGCAGAAGTCGTCCGGGCCGTCGTCGTCCGCGGAGTCGAAGAGCGCGGCGATCAGCCAGATCACGACGACGAGGTAGCCGCCCAGCCAGCGCTTGAACAGCCGGGGCATGCGGGGGCGGGCACCGGTCTTCTCCAGGATCACGCGGGTGCGGGTGGCGAACTTGGCGATGCTCGCACCGGTGAGGCGGGTCAGGACGACGTGGTTGAGGAAGGAGAAACCGAAGCCGCAGCCGGCGACGGTGAGCAGCTCCTTCGCGAACGGGAGATCGGCGCGGGAAGCGGCGCGCAGGGCGATCACGCAGACGAGTAGGGCCAGCACTCCGTCGAGGAGGAAGGCGCCGATGCGTCGCAGGTCGTTGGCGTGCCGTGGGATGGGCGCGGGGGTTGTGTAGCCCGGCTGAGCGTAGGGGTGCTGGTGGTACGGCGGCTGTTGCTGGTACGGAGGCGCCGGCTGCTGCTGATAGGGGTGCTGCGGCGGTTGTTGGTAGTGCTGCTGCTGCGGTTGGTGGTGCGGCTGGTCCCGTTGCGCGCCGGGGTGTCCGTGCGACTCTCCGTACGGGGGCTGTCCGTACGCGGACTGTCCGTAAGGGGGCTGCTGCCCGTACGGCTGTGGTGGAGGGGGCTGCTGCGGGATGGAGTGGTCGTACATGGGTGCGGATCTTTTCACGATGTGGCAGGTCAGCGCGTCGCATCCGGTGAGAAGTCGTAGCGGACGCCGGTGAGTTGTTCCGAGGTGGTCCACAGGCGCTCGGAGGTCGAGTCGTTCCTGGTCCACGGGGCGCGGAAGGACGGGGCCGGGGCGCCGCGCAGCCCGTTGCGGGGGCCGATGAAGGAGTCCGGCTTCATGTGCGGGGCGGTGGCCGCGCAGAGCGTGCCCAGCGCGCCGCCGTCGGGGGACTGCCCGATGGCCTGGTTGCCCAGCTCGATGAGCCGTTCGGCGGACCTGCGGCCCTCCATCCGGGCGCCCGCGGTCTGCAGGTTGGTGGAGGCGTAGCCGGGGTGCGCGGCGGCGGCGATGACCTGCGAACCGGCCGTGGCCAGACGCCGGGACAGTTCGTGGACGAACAGCAGGTTGGCGCTCTTCGACCGGCCGTAGGCAATCCAACGGCCGTATTTGCGCTCGCTGTTGAGGTCGTTGAGATCCACGTCGGCGAGGGTGTGCAGCATGCTGGAGACGCTGACGACGCGGGCCCCCGGGGTGGCGAGCAGCTTGGGCAGCAGCATTCCGGTCAGGGCGAAATGGCCGAGGTGGTTGGTGCCGAACTGCATCTCGAAGCCGTCCGCCGTCGTGCGGTACGGCAGCGCCATCACCCCTGCGTTGTTGATGAGCAGGTCCAGCCGGTCGCCGTCGAAGTCGTCGAGGCCGGCGGCGAAGCGGCGTACGGAGGAGAGGTCGGCCAGGTCGAGTGGCCGGAACTCGACCTTGGCGTCGGGGACTTCGGAGCGCAGCCGCTCCAAGGCGGCGATGCCGCGGGCTTCGTTGCGGCAGGCCAGGAGTACGCGGGCGCCGCGCCGTGCCAGTTCGCGTGCCGCGACGTAGCCGATGCCGCTGTTGGCGCCCGTGACGACGGCTGAGCGGCCTGTCTGGTCGGGGATGTGGCTGGTGTTCCACCGGGTCACAGCTGTACTCCTCCGTAGGGGGAGCATCAGGGTACGCCCAGGGTTTGGCGTGAATTCGATGGTGGGTGGACTTGAGGGGGGCGGACAGCGGGGGTGGTTGCGGGAAGGGGCCGCTGCCTGTCGTCGTCGGACTTCCGTCGGCCCTCCGGCGGCCTCTGGGTGACCTTTGCGTCGGTCGCACCGGTCGCACCCGTCGCAAAGGTCGGCCGCCGGAAGGATGACGACGCCCGAGGCGCCTGTCAGTCGCCTTCGGCGAGGCGTTTGATGGCCGTCAGGCGGGTGTCCCAACGGGCGGCGACCCGGTCCATCCACCGGGCGGTGACTCCGAGCCGTTCCGGTATGACGTGGTACCGCGCCTCGCGTCCTTCCCGGTGGCCGGCGACGAGACCGGCCCGGTCGAGGACGCCCAGGTGTTTGACGATGGCCTGGCGGCTGACCGGCAGCTCCGCGGCCAGGACCGTGGCGGTGGCCTCGCCGTGCGCGGCGAGGGCGTCGAGTATCCGGCGGCGGGTCGGATCCGCCAGCGCGGACAGCACCTCCGCCAAGGCTTCCTGGTCGTCGCCCCCGGCCTCGTGACCGGCCGCCCCCTGCCCTGCCGGCTGCCCCGTTACCTCCTTGTCGCCGAGCCCATGGCGGCGCCCCCGTCCGGGCCCGTCCGGGCCCCCCTTCGCCCCGCGCCGCTGCTCTCTCTCCGTCATGCCGCGAGCTGCTCCGCGTACTGCCGGATGTTGTCGACCTGACCGGTCCAGCCTCCGGAGTGGCTCTCGTACGACGCGGTGGCCTGCCTGTCCTCGGGGATGGTGAGGGCGGCGAAGCCGGTCTCGACCACGCGCAGGTGGGTGCCGTCGCCCTCCGGGGTGAGGGTGAACTCCACCAGGGTGGAGTTGCCTTCGACGGCCACTTCGCCGGGGAAGGCGCTCGCCCACCGGTAGGAGAAGAAGTGCGGCGGGTCGACCTTCACGATCGTGGTGGGGAACTGGCCGTACTCCCCGTGGTCGAGGTGCATGACGCCGCCCGGTCGCAGGTCGACCGGGGTCGGCGCGCCCTGCCCGAACCACTTGCCGACGTGTTCGGGCTCCGTCAGCACCGCCCAGACGCGCTCCACGGGCGCTGCGATGGTGATGTCGCGTTCGATGCGGTCCTTGCTCATGGGTGAGACCTCCCGCCAGTTGTTGCTGTCTGCCCGTGCGCATTCCTGATCATTCAGGTGCGCGCGTTTCTCGGCAGGTGCGCCAGGCGCGCACTCTTTCCGCTACGTGCTACTCGATGGTTGCACGTAGCGGCGAATGATGCAACCGGCAGGTTGCGCATGGGGGGAGGGTGGTGCGGTGGTCCGGTGGCCGCTCAGTGGGCGCGGGGCGCGCTCCGGGTGCGGACGGGGTAGGCCGGAACCGAGACGTCGGGGTCGTCCAGGCAGCTGCCGGAGGCGAGATCGAAACGCTGCTTGAGCAGGGGCGACGCGACGAACGGCCGGTCGGCGGCCGATCCGGTCAGGCCGCGCGAGAGGACGTAGGCGCCGGTGAACGGATCGCGGTTGTCGATGGCGTACGCCTGACCCGCGCGGTCCTGGAAGAGGGCGATCTGGGCGCCGTCGGGGAGCAGGGCTGCGACGCCCCGGCCCGGGGTGAGGTCGTCGAGCGCGCAGACCGCGAACCAGCCCTGCGGGCAGAGCACCTCGACCGTGGTTGCCGCGGTCGCGGCGCCGGAGTCGGATACGGGCGGCGTGGTCGGCATGGCGATCGGTGCGGTGATCGGTGCGGTGGCCATCAGGCGGAGGTCCCTTCCAGGGTGCGTACGGGGAGGGTCGGGCCGGCGAGGAGCGTCAGGTCCGGCTTGACCTGGTCGCGCTCCGGGACGAACTGGACCGACGGGTCCGGGGCGTCCGGCGCGTTGACGAAGGAGACGAAGCGGGCCAGCCGCTCGGGGTCGTCGAGGGTCTCGGCCCATTCGTCGCGGTAGTGGGAAACGTGCGCCGCCATCAGGGTCTCCAGTTCGTCGCACAGGCCCAGGGAGTCGTGGACGACGACGTCGCGTACGTGGTCGAGGCCGCCGTCGATCCTTTCCAGCCAGGCGGAGGTGCGCTCCAACCGGTCGGCGGTGCGGATGTAGAACATCAGGAACCGGTCGATGAGGCGGACCAGTTCGGCGTCCGAGAGATCCTGCGCGAGCAGATCGGCGTGCCGGGGGTCGGCGCCGCCGTTGCCGCCGACATAGAGATTCCAGCCATTGGACGTGGCGATGACACCGAAGTCCTTGCCGCGCGCCTCCGCGCACTCGCGCGCACAACCGGAGACGGCGGACTTGAGCTTGTGCGGAGACCTGAGCCCCCGGTAGCGAAGCTCCAGATCGATGGCCATACGGACGGAGTCCTGGACGCCGTAGCGGCACCAGGTCTGGCCGACGCAGGACTTCACGGTGCGCAGCGCCTTGCCGTACGCGTGCCCCGATTCGAAGCCGGCGTCCACCAATCTGGCCCACACCTGGGGGAGCTGGTCGACGCGGGCGCCGAACAGGTCGATCCGCTGACCGCCGGTGATCTTGGTGTAGAGGCCGAAGTCGCGGGCCACCTCACCAATGACGATCAGCTTCTCGGGGGTGATCTCGCCACCGGGGATGCGCGGCACGATCGAATACGACCCGTTGCGCTGGAGGTTGGCGAGGAAGTGATCGTTGGTGTCCTGGAGGGCGGCCTGCTCGCCGTCGAGGACGTAGCCGTCGGCTCCGACGGCCGGTGCGAGGGAGGCGATGATCGAACCGACGGTGGGCTTGCAGATCTCGCACCCGTCGCCGTCCCTGGCTTCGGGGCGGCCGTGCGAGTCCAGCAGCTCGGCGTAGGTCGTCAGCCGCAGCGTACGGACGATCTCGTACAGCTCGGCGCGGGTGTGCGGGAAGCAGCCGCACAGGCCCGAGTCGATGGTGGCGCCGGACGCGGCCAGCTCGTCATTGACGACGGCCGTCAGCATCTTGACGCAACTGCCGCACCCGGTACCGGCCTTGGTGCACTTCTTGACCTCGGGGAGGGTGGTGCAGGAGTGCTCGGTGACGGCGGCGCGTACCGTCCCCTTGGTGACGTTGTGGCAGTTGCACAGCACGGCGCTGTCGGGGAGCGCGGACGGGCCGAGCGCGGCACCGCCGCCATCGGACGCGAACCCGGCCGGCAGGACCAGCTGTTCCGGTGCCAGCGGGGGAATGCTGCCGGTCAGCGGCCGAAGCATGCCGTACGCCTCGGCGTCGCCGACGAGTACGCCACCGAGCAGTTCGCCTTCTGAGCCGATGACGAGCTTCTTGTAGACACCACTGCGCGAATCGGCGTAGACGACGTCCAGGCAGCCCTCGGTGGTCCCGTGTGCGTCCCCGAAGGACGCCACGTCCACACCGAGCAGCTTGAGCTTGGTGGAGAGATCGGCGCCGGTGAAGGCGGTGCCGGTCCGGCCGGCGATGGTGTCGGCGGCGGTACGGGCCATGTCGTAGCCCGGCGCGACCAGGCCGTAGACACGGCCGTCGCTGGCGAGCGCGCATTCACCGATCGCGTAGACATCGGGATCGCTGGTCCGGCACTGTTCGTCGACGCCGATGCCGCCTCGTTCGCCGACGGACAGGCCGCAGTCGCGGGCCAGTTGGTCACGAGGGCGCACGCCGGCGGAGAAGATCACCAGATCGGTGTCGATGCGGGAGCCGTCGGAGAGGTCCATGGCGCTGACCGTGCCGCCGTCGTCAGCCACGATCTCCTTGCCGCCGACGCCGGTGTGCACCTCCAGGCCCATGTCCTCGACGGTACGGCGCAGTGCGCCGCCGCCCCCCTCGTCCACCTGGAGGGCCATCAACCGCGGGTTGAACTCCACGATGTGGGTGTGCAGTCCGAGCCCCTTGAGGGCGCCGGCTGCCTCCAGCCCGAGCAGTCCGCCGCCGACAACCACACCGGTGCCGGCGCTCTTCGCGTACTCCTCAATGGCGAGCAGGTCCTCGATCGTGCGATAGACGAAACAGCCCGTGCTGTCCTTGCCCGGGACCGGCGGCACGAACGGATACGAGCCGGTCGCCAGCACCAGGGTGTCGTAGGTGACCGTCAGACCTGAGCGGGCGGTGACGGTGCGGGTGGCGCGGTCGATCGCGGTGGCCGGATCGCCGAGGTGCAGTTCGATGCCGTGCCGGGTCATGAAGTCCGACTCGACGAGGCTCAGGTCCTCCGGAGTGCGGCCGGCGAAGTACGACGTCAGCTGTACACGGTCGTAGGCGGGGCGGGGCTCCTCACAGAGCACGACCACCCGGGCCCGCTCGGTGACGCCGCGGTCGGCGAGCTCCTCCAGGAAGCGCTGTCCGACCATGCCGTGTCCTACGAGCACGATGGTGGGGGCGGCACCCGGGGCGGGCGATTCCGTGGGCGTGCCCGTAGGCGTGTCCCCGGGGGTGCCTGTGTTCTGGGGGTGGGGCTGGGGCGGGGTGGCGGCTGCGGCCATGGTCAGAAGCCTCCATCGGTGGTGAGCAGGTGGAGCAGCGGGGCTGCGGGGAGCGGCTCGTCGCCCTCCCAGGTGCTGGCGAGCGCGCCGACGGTGCCGAGATCGCCGAGCAGGATGCCGCCGACCAGCCGGTCTCCGCGGACGACGACCTTGCGGTACGACGTCCGGGTGGCATCGGAGAGGCGGACGACGTCGTCGCCGGGAAGCGGAGTGGTCTCGCCGAAGGAGGCGAGATCGAAGGCCGAGAGGTCGAGGGGGGCGCCGGCGAGGTGCGGGCCGGAGGGGACGGAGAGGCCGGGGGTGGCGGGGCCGACGGGGGCGGCGGGGGTGCCGCCGTCGGAGGGCCGGTCCGGGGGAGGGGCGCCCTTGGCTGCCTCCGGGGCGGCCAGGGTCAGGCGGGTCAGCGCGCGGGTGCCGGTGTACGGGGCGGGAGGGCCCTGCAGGCCGGCCTGCGCCGCCTGTCCGGCCGGTGCCGCCTGTCCAGCCGGTGCCGGCTGCCCGGGGCGCGCTGCCTGCGGGGTGGCTGGTGCGCCGGGTGTGCCAGACATGCCGGGTGTGCCTGGTGCGCCGGGTGCGGTCGAGAATGCGGCGGCGGTTGCGGTCAGGACGCCGCAGACCGCGTCGGCCTGTTCCTGGGCGGCGCCCGCCAGGCCGTACACCGTGCCGTTGTGTTCGGCGCAGTCCCCGATGGCGTAGATGTACGGATCGCTGGTACGCAGCGCGTCGTCCACGCGGATGCCCCGGCCGAGGTCCAGGCCGGCGGCGCCGGCGAGACCGGTGCGCGGCCGGACGCCGCAGGCGAGAACGACCAGCTCCGCGTCGAGCCGGAAGCCGTCGGCGAGTTCAACGGCCCGTACGGCGCGTGCGGCGGAGCCGTCCGACGCGGTCGGCGCCCCGGTCTCGATGCCCCGCACGCGGCACTCGTTGTGCACCTCGATGCCGAGCGCGGTCAGGTGCCTGCCGAGCAATGCCGCCGCGTCCCTGTCGAGGTGCCGCTCCATGAGGTGCTCGCCCTGGTGGGCGAGGACCACCTGTACGCCGCGCGCGGCCAGTGCGCGGGCCGCGGAAACGCCGAGCAGTCCGCCGCCGATCACCACGGCCGGCGCACCGGGACGCGCGGCGGCGGCCAGCGCCTGGCAGTCGTCCATGGTGCGGAAGGGGTGCACGCCGTCGGGAAGATCTCCCCGGCCGGGAGCGAACAGGCCGCGCAGTGGGGGCAGTACGGGGTTGGCGCCGGTGGCCAGCACGAGCGCGTCGTACGGAATGTCCTGGCCGTCATCACACAGCACCCGCCGCGCGTCCCGGTCGATGCGCATGGCCCGTACTCCGCCGAGCCAGCGCACGTCACTGCCCGGCGCGGGCAGCGCGATGACCTGCGGTGCGTACCGGCCGGCGAGGACCTCCGCGAGCAGCACGCGGTTGTAGGGCGGGTGCGGCTCCTCGCCGATGACGGTGACGTCGACGGGGCCGGCGCCGGCCGTGGTGGCGGGCGCTGCGGTCAGCTGGCGGGCGAGCCGGGCGCCGGCCATCCCGCCGCCGATCACCACCACACGCATTGTCGAGGTCATGGTGGTAAGCCTGCGGTCCGGCTGTTACCCGCCCGCATCCCCACTGTTTCCCGTGCGGAACGCTGCCCTCAGCGAGGCGACGGCCGCTGTGTGAGGGGCCGGCGGCGCCCGCGAGGCATGGGGGTGGGGTAAACCGAACCCCCGATTTCCGTACTGGCACCCTCGCGGCGCGGGCGCGCAGCCGAGATTCTTAAGTCACCGAGAGCGACCGAGGCGACGGAGAGCGACCGAGGAGACGGAGAGCAGCCGAGAGGACGGAGAGCAGCCGAGGCGACGGAGGGCGACCGAGGGCATCCGAGGGCAACCGAGATCCCAGGGAGAGCCGCTGAGAGACGTGCGGAGCCAAGGGGTTCATGAAAGGACGCGAGCATGGAGCCACACCGAGCGAGGCGAACAGCCGTGGAGACGCATCGAGCGAGGCGAACAGCCGTGGAGACGCATCGAGCAAGGAGAACAGCCATGGAGACCCGGCGAGCCGGAGCCGCCCGCAGACGTCTCACGGAACTGATCGCACGGAAATCACCTCATGGACATCACCCAGGCACATCACGCGCCGAACCCACGCCAGGAACCGCACGCGCCGAACCCACGTCAGGGACCTCATCCCCCTTACCCGCCCATCCGACCGGGAGGCCGCCCTAAATTGACCCGCATGGCCCGCTCGCCGCAGCGTCCGCACACGCTCCGCACCCGCATCTTGTCCTCGCCCCTCGCCGCTGGTCCCACCGCGCCCTTCGGCCCGCGCAGCCTCGCCGCGTTGCTGCACGCGCTGCTGGTGTTGCCGCTGGCCGTCCTCGGCCTGGTGCTGGTGCCTGCGGGGCTGGCGCTGGGCGCGGTGCTGTCGTGGACGACGCTCGGGCCGTGGCTGATCGCATTGACCGTACGGGGCGCGCTCCTCCTGGGGGACCTCCAACGGGCCCTGGCACGTGCCCTGTTGGGAGTGCGCATCGAGCCGGCTGCGCGGCGGAGAGGGCCGGGCGCGTTCGGCTGGCGTCGGGCGGTGCTCGGCGACCGGGCCGGCTGGCGCGCCGTCGCCTGTGCGCTGTTCGCACCGCTGACCGCGGTCCTGCCGCTGGCCGCTGCCGTCGTCGCGTATGTCTATGGCCTGCTCCTGTTCCTGCACCCCGTCCTCAAGCACTGGAACTTCCTGACTCTTCATGACCGCGACGGCTCCGTGCGGCGGGTCTCGCTTCAGATAGCCGATGTGCAGTTCGACAGTTGGCCACGCTGGATCGTGGTGGTGGTCGCCGGGGTGCTGCTCCTGACGCTCGCCCCGTGGCTGATGCGCAAGGCGGGCGTACCGCACCTGTTGCTGCTCCGCGGCCTGCTCGGGCCGAATGCCGCGGCCACACGTATACGAACCTTGGAGGTGACCCGCGCACAAGCCGTCGATGACGCCGCCGCCACGCTTCGCCGTATCGAGCGCGATCTGCACGACGGCACCCAGGCCCGGCTCGTCGGACTCGGCATGCATCTCACGCTGATCCGGGAGCTGATCACCAAGGGAGCCGAGCAGGACCGGCTGCTGGCCGTGGTCGAGACCGCACAGGGCAACGCCAAGCAGGCAGTCGCCGATCTCCGGGATCTGGTCCGCGGCATTCATCCACCCGTCCTGGACCAGGGATTGAACACCGCACTGGCCACCCTCGCCGCCGATGCCCCACTGCCCGTCATGGTCGGCACGGAGATCGGCCGGCGCCCGTCCCCGGCTCTGGAGACGATCGCGTACTTCTGCGCCGCCGAGTTGCTCGCGAACGTGGTCAAACACAGCGGGGCCTCCCGCGCGACCATCGACGTGGTCACGGACAGGGGGAAGCGGGCCAACAGAGCACGGGCGAAGGCGAAGGAGAACGCCGAGAGGGAGAAGGCGGAGCAGGAGAACGCCGAGAGGGAGAAGGCAGGGAGAGGCGGGAGGGCGGGGAGGGAGGGGGAGGGAGGGACGGCAGAGGTGGTGGGGCAGGCAGGGCTGGGGGAGGGGGGCGGGGGCGAGGCCCGTGACCGAGGCGGCAAGGGTGACGGAGGCGCGACCGGCAGCGGTGGCGGCGGCCGGGGTGCGTGGACTGCCGGCGACGACTGTGCGGACGATGCGCTGTGGCTGTCCGTGTGGGATGACGGACGAGGCGGCGCGGAGATCGGTGCGGGGAGTGGTCTCACCGGACTGCTCGCCCGGATCCGTACCGTCGATGGCACGCTGACCTGCGACAGCCCCGTAGGAGGGCCTACGGTGGTCGCCGTCCGACTCCCCTACCCACCACATGAGTAGAGACGAGACAGGGGCCATGCCATGCGTGTCGTGATTGCCGAGGACTCCGCGATCCTGCGCGATGGACTCGTCCAACTTCTGGAGCTGCGCGGGGTGGAGGTCGCCGCGGCCGTCGAGGATGCCGAGGCGCTGCTCGCCTCCGTGGCGGAACACCGCCCGGATGCCGCGGTGGTCGATATCCGGCTGCCGCCCGGCCACACCGACGAGGGATTGCGGGCAGCCGTCACGCTGCGCAGGGAGCATCCAGGCACCGGCGTGCTGATCTTCTCCCAGTATGTGGAGACGAAGTACGCCGATCGGCTCTTCGGCGACGGGTTCGCCGGGGTCGGCTATCTGCTCAAGGAACGGGTGGTGGACATCGGCGAGTTCGTGGACGCGTTGGAGCGGGTCGCGGCCGGTGGCACCGCGCTGGACCCGGATGTGGTCTCCCAGATGTTCGGGGCGAGCCGGCGGGCGCGGGCACTGGACTCCCTCACCCCGCGCGAGCGCGAGGTGTTGTCGCTGATGGCGCAGGGGCGCACCAACCAGTCCATCGCGGCGTCCTTGTCGGTCTCGGAGCGGGCGGTCGAGAAGCACATCGCGAACATCTTCGGCAAGCTCGACCTCCCGCCCTCCGACACGGGCCACCGCCGGGTCCTGGCCGTGCTGCGCTATCTGGAGACCGGGGGACAGCGGATGGTGTAGTCAGCGGAGTCCTTATGGGAGCACTTAGGGGAGCCCTTATGGGGGGAGCCCTTATGCGCATCCCTCATAAGGGGACCCTGGCGCATGAGGGGATCCTGGTGCATGAGGGGACCCTGGTGGATGAGGGATCCTCGTGCGGAACTGTGTGGATCCGCATCCGGCCCGAGGGGCCCGACGGGCCACCGGGCCCGCCGGGCACAACTGGCCAACCGGGCTCAGGGCGCCCGCCGGGCCAGGGGGGCGCGAAAACGGCCGGGTCGCCGGACCAGCGGGCCGCGGGAACTGCCGGATCGCCGTGCCGCATAGCCGCCTTGCCGCGGGACTGCCGGGCGGCCGGCGGCTGCCGAACGGCCGGGCTGCACTCGCCCGGTCCGGCCGGCCGCCTCACCCGGCTATCCCTCGCTGCCCGGCGTGTGCAGGCGCTGGCTGCCCGTCGTCCGTCGTCCGCCGCCCGGTGCCATCCGCCCGCTTCCCGGTGCCTGCTAGCCGTTCGCCTGGGTCGGGCAGAGGCGGCGGGGCTTGGTGTCGGTATGCAGCTTCGCGTCGACGCAGCCGCCCGGGAGGCCGTCGTGGGGCTTGGCGCCGAAATTGGCGGTGACGGTCAGGGTGCCGTCGCCGAAGACCGTGCGCTGGACGCTGCGGTCGGCGGTCAGCCATCGGAAGGAGGTCATCTTCTCGGTGCCTGCGGCACGGTGCAGAGGAGAGAAGTAGCCCTGGAGGGAGGCGAGTTCGGGTCCGTTCTTGGCCAGTGTGGGGCCGTCGAGAACGTAATTGAGGGGAGTGTTGTAGAGCATGGCGAGCAGGGCGCGCGCCGTTTTCTGCTCCGGCAGCTTGTCGAAGGGCAGCTCCCAGCGTTCCGCATTGACCAGCGAGCTGTGCAGCGCGGTCTCGTAGAGGGGGACGCGGTACTTCGGGTCGTACATCGCGGTCGCGACGTCAGCGGGGAGCTGCACCGGCTTGAAGAAGATCTTCGGGGCCTTCTCCGGGTAGTAGCCGCCCCAGTTGGGCTTGTCGCGTTCCAGCTTCCACAGGTCGTCGGCGACGGGGGTGCCGGCGCCGTGGTTGAAGGCGAGTACCTCGTTGGCCCAGGGCTGGGCGGTTTCCGAGCCGAGCACGAGGTGCTGGGACAGCCGCTGCATACGGGCGAGCCTGCTCTTGCGGTCGCCGGCCTTGGTCATCTCGTGGCCTGCGGAGTGGTCCCGGAACAGCTCGCCGGTCGCATCGACGTCGAGGAAGTAGCTGTCCGCCCCGTTGGCGACCATGGAGCGGGTGCGGTCGGCGAGGTAGTGGTGTTGCGGTTCCGCCTTCTCGAAGGCGCGCGAGCTGAGGTAGCAGCCGCGGTCATGGAAACCGGCTTCCGGTGTGCCGTCCGCCTTCCGTACGCAGAAATCGGGGTAGACGCGGCCCGGCCAGGTCGAGGTGGGACTGTCGGACGTTTTGGGGTCCTGGCCGTTGGCGAAGGAGTCGTACGGGCCGACGAGATAGCCCGCGCGCTTGGCGGTCTTCACGGCCGCGGCGCCCATCGGGCCGGGGCCGGAGTCGTAGCCGAGCCACATCCGGTCGATGCCGAGTTGTTTCAGTTTGCCGACGCCTGCGGCGGTGCGTGCGTCGCCCCAGAGGTACGCGTGGAAGGCGCCGAGCAGCTTGCCGTTGGCGGGGTTCTTCCTGATCTTTTCGCGCAGGCTGCCGAGTTGGCCGTGTTCGGAGAGATAGGAGCGGTAGTCGGCTGCCGGGGCGACCGGGTTGCCGTCGGTGAGGGCGAAGGAGACGGAGTAGTCACGGGTGCCCTCGCCGGCGTCGAAGGCGTGGGTGGCCGTGGTGCGGAGTCGTCCGCCGGTGGACACGAAATGGAGAGAGGTGCCCAGGCCGGTGGGGGTGAGGTAGCTGACGCCGTGACGGGAACCACCGGACCCGGACCCTGACCCTGACCCGGACCTGGACCCGGGTTCGCCCCCGGGCCCTGGCTCCGAGCTGGAGTTGGAGCTGCTGGCTGAGGTGGCTTTGCTGCCGGTAGCCGGGCTGCCGGCCGCCCTGTCGCCCGTCGTGCGGTAGCCCCACAGGGGGAGTGTCAGGTCGGCGCCTACATCGACCGTGCTCCCTGCGAGGCCGTTCTTCCCGGAGTTCCAGAAGGGGTCACGTACGGGGATGTCCAGGCCCTCGCCGCGTGGGAGCTGGAGGCTTGACGCGGCCGGATCGGTGCCGGTGACCGGCCAGTTGACGGATTGCTTGCGGTCCGCGCGGATCGCGAAACGCAGTCGGCCGTCTTCCGAATGGGCGCTCACGGTCAGTTGTTTGGCGGGGTAGCTCCAGCGGGCCCCGTCGGCGGTACGGGTCACGCGTCCCGGCTTGCCGAGCCCGCCGGCTGCGGGTCCCGACAGCACCAGTTTCTGGCCGTCGCCGGTCCGCGCGGTCACCGCGAGCGAGTGGGTGTCGACCACGGCCGTGCCGCCGGTCACGGGGAGTTCGAGCCGGTTGCCCCGCAGCGTGGTCCCGGCCGAGGCGCTGTCGCATCCGGCGACCCCGAGTGTGGTGGCAGTCAGGGCGAGGGAGGCGGCGAGCACCCGTGTGGCCGGGCGGGGGCGGTGGCGGCCTGCCGGTGAACTGCCGGGCACGGCCCCGGCTGCCATCGTGGATTCCATGGTGATGTGAATAGTCACCAGGTCTAAGAACTTTCTAAGGCACAGGCCGGACGAGGGTGCCGACCAAGTGCTGACATGACGCAGGCCGAGTGCCGAAGTGACGCAGCCCGTGTGCCGACGTGACCCAGCCCGTGTGCCGACGCCGCGTGCCGAGGGGACGCCGCCCGTGTGCGCACGCGGGCGGCAACCGACCGGGGCGTGGCGCCAACTGACATCCAAGGCGGCCCTCCAAGGCCGTCCTCCAAGGCCGCCCCCAAGGTCGCTGTCCGTGGCTGCCATCCATGGCCGCCGGCAGTGGCCGCCCGCCGGAACCGCCTTGCCGCTGGCAGTTCCGGCGAGCAGGCCACCACTCACCGGCCGGGAGGCGGTGCGCCTACGCCACCGCCCCTACGCCACCGCCCCTACGCCACGGCCCCTACGCCACCGCGCTCAGGCCACCGCGCTCAGGCCACCCGCCTACGCCATCGCGCCCACGCCACCGACGCCGGCCGCCGTGAGTCGCCTCGCCGCCAGTTCCGCGTACACCGCGGCGCCATCGGCCAGTACGGCGTCGTCGAACTCGGCCAGCGGCGAATGGTTGTTGGGGCTGCGCTCGGGGTCCGCGCCGGCGGGCGGGGCGCCCAGCGTCAGCATGGCGCCGGGGATCTCGGCCAGTACGCGGGAGAAGTCCTCGGAACCGTGCAGCGGCTGCGCCAGTGGCTCGTACCGTTCCTCGCCCATGGCATCGCGGACGACATCCGCGACAAAGTCCGCCTCCGCGTGGTCGTTGATGGTCACCGGGTACAGCTCGGCGAAGTCCGCTTCCACGCCCACTCCGTACGCCGCCGCGATGCCCCGGCACACCTCCACCGTGCCGTCCTTGACCCGGGACTGCGCCGCAGGCGAGAAGCTGCGGACGGTGGCCTCGAAGACCGCGGTCTCCGGGATGACGTTCTGCTTGGTGCCGGCGTGGAAGGTGCCCACCGAGAGGATCACCGGGTCGAAGACGTCGAACGTCCGGGTGATCCATGTCTGCAGGGCGCTGACCATCGCACACGCGGCCTGGATGGGGTCCTTCGCGCGGTGCGGCATCGAACCGTGCCCGCCCTCGCCCCGTACGGTCACCCGCAGCACGTTCGACGCGGCGAGCGCGGGGCCGCCGCGGGTGCCGAAGACGCCGCTCGGCAGGCCCGCGGACATCACATGGATCGCGTACGCGGCATCGGGGCGCTGCCCGGCCGCGTCCAGCAGCCCCTCGGCGATCATGTGGCGTGCCCCGTCGAAGCCCTCCTCGCCGGGCTGGAACATGAACAGCACATCGCCGGCCAGCCGTTCGCGGTGCGCCGAGAGGAGTTTGGCGGCGCCGGCCAGCATCGTGGTGTGCAGGTCATGGCCGCAGGCGTGCATCCGGCCGGTGTCGGCGGCGAAGTCCAGACCGGTGCGTTCGGCGACCGGCAGCGCGTCCATGTCGCCGCGCAGCAGCACGGTCGGGCCCGGCTGCCCGCCGCGCAGCACGGCTGTCACCGAACTCAGCCCGTCACCCGTGCCGATCTCCAGGGGAAGGCCGTCCAGTTCGGCGAGGACCGCCTCCTGCGTGCGCGGCAGTTCGAGTCCGACCTCGGGTATGCGGTGCAGCGAGCGGCGCATCCGTACGAGGTCGTCGGACAGGGCGCGGGCATCGTCTCGCAGGTTCATCAAAGCTCCTTGGAGAGGTGGGATGGATTGCGCGGAGGTAGGGAGGAGGCGGCAGCCGGAACGGCCGTGCCGGGGTTGGCCGGCCGAGCGGTGTCCGCCTGGGTGGTGTCCGTCCGAGCGGTGCCTGCCTGAGTGGTGTCCGTCCAGGCGGTGCCCACCCGAGGGGTGTCCACCCCGGGGTCGTCCGTCCGAGAGGTGCCCGCTCCGGCGTCGGGGGATTCCGGCGCTTCCTTGCCCTCCCCGCGTGTTCTGCCCGCCGGGCGGCGGATCAGGAACGTGCCGAGGAAGGAAACGGTCGCGGCGCCGGCGGCCCACCAGGGCACCACCGTCAGATGACCGGCCTTGCCGAGCGCCTGCGCGAGCAGCGGGAACGTGCCACCGAAGAGGCCGGTGGCAATGGTGAACGGCACCCCCATCGCCACCACCCGTACCGCCACCGGGAACAGCTGCGCGAACAGCACGTTCGCCAGCCCGATGGGCGCCGCGATCAGCACCAGATAGACCACCGTGACCGCCCACATCGGCAGCGCGCGGTGCGCCAGCGCCGTCATCAGCGGCACCGTGGCCAGGGCCAGCAGTCCCAGCCCCGCCCGCAGGGTGCGCAGCGCACCCAGCCGGTCGGCGAGCCGGCCGACGCCGACCATCGCCGCGATCAGCAGGAGCAGCGGCAGCAGCATCGTCGCCGCCGATTCGGTGTCCGAGGCGACGCCCAACTGGGCGGCGTACTGCGGGAGGTAGGTGGTGCCGAAGTAGTAGCCGATGGTCGCGCCGACCGAGATGAGGAACACCGCGCCGATATTGCGCGCACTCGCCCGGTAGAGCGCGCGCCGGTCGGTGGCCGTGCCGGGCCCGGCCGCGGCCTGCTCGGCGAACTCCTCGCTCTCCTCGGCGCTGCGCCGGATCCACAGCGCGAGCAGCCCGAGCGCCGCCGCCACCAGGAACCCGATCCGCCAGCCGCCACCGGTCACCCCGTCCTTGCCGAACGTGGCCAGCAGCAGCGTCAGCACGCCGAACGACAGGATGTTGCCGATGACGACACCGGAGTACGAGATCGAGCTGTAGAGGAAGCGCAGCCCGCGCGGCGCGGTCTCGGTCACGTACGCGGCGGCACTGGGATTCTCACCGCCCATCGACAGTCCCTGCACCAGCCGCAGGACCACCAGCAGCACGGGCGCGGCGACCCCGATCACGCCGGCCGTGGGCAGCACCGCGATCAGTACGCTCGCCGCCGAGATGATCGTCATGCTCAGCGTCAGCCCGAAGCGGCGGCCCCGCGCGTCACTGAGCCGGCCCATGACGTACGAGCCGAAGGGCCGGACGACGAACCCGACGGCGAAGCCGAGATACGCGCCGATCAGCGCGGTGACCGGATCGTCGCCCGGGAACAGCTGGGCGGCGAAGAACGGCGCGAGGACCGCGTAGATCGTCCAGTCGAAGGATTCGACGACACCGCCGACGGTGGCGGCGAGGAGCGCCTTGCGGCCGTTCGTGCGGCCTGCTCCGGTGTGGGTGCCCACGCCGGTGCCCCTGCCCGTGCCCGTATCCGTGCTGATGCCTGCTCCTGCCTCTGCTCCCGCACCCGGCGCGGCACCTGTACCTGTACCTGTACCCGTGCCGGCACCCGTATCCGTACCCGCATCCGTGCCGGTTCTTGTGCCGGGGCGCGCGCCGCGGGCGTCGTCCGCCGCGCTGCCTGAGACCGCTGAAGTCATCGCCAACCAACCTCTTCCGATGGTGCCCGGGGAACGCCCGGTTTCCGGCGGTGCCTGGATGGGAGGACATGCTGCTCAGCGGCGCGACCGGGGCAAACGAAATACCCTTGGGCCGCAGGAAAACCTCAGCAGGACGGACGTCATGCAGGAATCCGGTGTCATCGGGGGTCTCGACGCGCAGCTGGTGCACGCCTTGCAGATCGCCCCGCGCGCGTCCTGGCAAACCCTCGCCCCCGTCCTCGGTATCGACCCCGTCACCGCCGCCCGTCGCTGGAAGGGGCTGGAAACCGCCGGTCTCGCCTGGGTGACCGGCTACCCGGGCCGCCGCCTCATCGAGCGGCTGTGCATCGCCTTCGTCGAGATCGACTGCCGGGCAGGCAGCGTGGAATCCGTCGCCGACACCCTCGTCGAGCTGCCGCAGGTCGCCACCATCGAGCACATGGCGGGCGGCCGCGACCTCTTGATCACCGTGTTCGTGCCCGGACTCGGCGAGCTGTCCGAGCTGCTGCTGCGCCGGATCGCCGCGCTGCCGGGCGTCACCGCCACCCGCGCCTCCATCGGCACCCGCCTCTACGGGGAAGGCAGCCGATGGCGGCTGCGCGCCCTGAACACCCTGCAGAGCGAGCGGCTGCGGCTCACCTCGCCACCGCCCCGCACGGGGGCGGGCGGGCTCGACGGGCCGGACCGGGCCCTGCTGCCGGAACTGTCCCGCAACGGCCGGGGAAGCGCCATCGAGCTGGGCCGGGCCGTCGGGCTGAGCGCTCCCACGGTCCGCCGCCGGGTGGGCCGGCTGATCGCCGACCACGATCTGGCACTGCGCTGCGAGGTGGCCCGGGAGCTGACCGAATGGCCGGTGTCGGCGACGCTCTGGGCGGGCGTTCCCGCCGACCGGCTGGCGGAGGCCGTGCGGGTCCTGCTCACCCTCCCCGAGGTGCGGCTGTGCGCGTCGGTGACCGGGCCGCAGAACCTGCTCTTCACGGTGTGGCTGCACACCATCCAGGACGTCCAGCGACTGGAGACCCAGCTCGGCGAGCGGCTGCCGCAGCTCCGGCTCAAGGACCGTTCGATCGTGCTCCGCCAGACCAAACTGATGGGGCGGGTGCTGGACGACCGCGGCCGGTCGGCGGGCGCGGTCCCGGTGGACCCGTGGGCGGGCGTACGGGGCTGAGCCGCCCCCTCCGCCCCAGCAGCGGTCCGGGCCCGTTTTCCTGCGCTGCCCCCCGGACCTGTTTCCCGCGCCGCGCTGGACACGTTTCCCCGCGCCGCCCGGACTCGTTTCCTGCGCCGCCCCCGTGATCCGTTTCGCACGCCGCCCCGGACCCGTGTCCCACGCCGCCCGCCGGAGTCGTTTCCCGCGCCACCCCGGACCCGCTTCCGCGCCGCCGCGCGACTCCCGGCGGTCTGCCTTAACCCTCGATCAGCCGTTCCTCAAGGGCGCCTTAAGGAACGGGAATTACGGGCTGACCTGCTGTTTCGGCCGCGCTCATGCCCGTAGCTTCGACGCTGTGACCAGCCCGGCCGACACCCCCACCCGCTCCTTCCCCGCGCACCCGCTCTACTCGCGGATCACCCCGCAGGCGGTGCCGCCGCGGCCGACCCGCGCCCCACGCATACCTCCGGCCCCCGCGCCCCCGCTACGGACCTCACCGCGCGCCCTGGTGACCGGGCTGGCGGCCGGCGGGGCGCTCACCGTCACGCTCTGGCTGGTGCAGGCCGAGCCTTCGCTCCGGCTCGACGCGCTCTTCGCCACCCTCGCGCACCTCAGCGGCCTGCTGGCGGGCTACGGCATCCTGACCATGCTGCTGCTGATGGCACGCGTACCGGCCATCGAGCACGGCGTCGGCGCCGACCGGCTGGCCCGATGGCACGCTCTCGGCGGCCGCTACGTCCTCGGCCTCTGCTTCGCCCACGCCGCCCTCGCGCTCTGCGGCTACGCCGCCCACACCGGTACGGACATCCTCACCACGACCCTCGACCTGATGCGCTACCCCGGCCTGGCCGCGGCCGCCGCCGGCACCGCCCTGCTGACCGCCGTCGGCGCCTCATCGGCCCGAGCTGTGCGCCGCCGGGTACGCCACGAGACCTGGCGCGCCCTCCATCTGCTCACCTACCTGGGCGCCGGCCTCGCCTTCGCCCACCAGCTCTCCGGGCCCGACCTGGCCGGTGGCCCGCTCGCGGCCTGGCTGTGGACGATGCTGCACAGCACCGTCGGCGTGCTGCTGGTCTGGTACCGCTTGGTCGTCCCGGTACGGCAAGCACTGCGGCACAGCCTGCGCGTCATCGAGGTCCGCACCGAGGGGCCGGGCGTCGTCTCCGTCGTCATGCAGGGCCTCGGCCTGGACGCGCTGCGGGCCGAACCCGGACAGTTCTTCCGCTGGCGGTTCCTGCACCGCCGGCTCTGGCGTACGTCCCTGCCGTTCTCCCTCTCCGCGCCGGTGCGGGACGACACACTGCGGATCACCGTCAAGGCGTGCGGCGACCACACCCGCCGCATTCGCCGACTACGGCCCGGCGTACGGGTGTTGGCGACCGGACCGTTCGGTGCGCTGACCGCCCACCGCCGCACCCGGCGCAAGGTGCTGCTGCTCGCCGGCGGGGTCGGCATCACCCCGCTGCGGGCCCTCTTCGAGACGCTGCCGGGCAACCCCGGTGACCTCACGCTCCTCTACCGGGCCGGCGACGCCGCCCAGTTGGTGCTGCGCGAGGAGCTGGAAGCCATCGCCGATTCGCGCGGCGCGGCCCTGCACTACCTCCTCGGCCCCTCCGACGACCCCTTCGACCCGCTGGCCCCGCACGCTCTGCGCCGGCTCGTCCCCGATCTGGACGAGCACGACGTCTACCTGTGCGGCCCGCCCGGCATGTCCAGCGCCGCAGCCGGCGCCCTGAAACGAGCCGGGGTCCCGGGCTCCCATATCCACACCGAGCACTTTGCTTTCTGATGGCGGCACTGCGGCACATTCGCGGCTGGGTGGGAGGTCGGGGTGCTGCTGGAGGGGGGTGGTGGGGAGGGGTGGTAGGTCGGGGGATTGGGGGCGACCTTGGGCGGCGCTGGGGCGCGGCGGGGGGTGCCGCGGGAGGGGGGAGGAGAGACCGGTGGGAGTGACCCGACCCCGCCATGAGGACGAACCGCCGGGCGCGGAGGGGCGGCTGAGCTGCGCACGTCGCGAGGCGGGGGAGATGCGGGAGCGATACGAGAGCGAGGCGGGAGCGATACGAGAGCGAAGCGGGGCCGGCTTCCGCTGTCCTGGCCTCTTACCCGCCCCCGCCCCGCCCCCGCCCCCCACCCACCCGCACTCCAAAAACAGGCCCAGGAGCCGGAGTTCGCCAACCCGCCGTCGCACCTCCAACGCAGCAAGCCCCGCCCAGGATCCCGACGCGGATTGCCGGCGTCGCACTCCGTGTCGGCACCTCCGATGTCGCGACTCCGGCTCCACGACCCGACTCAGTACCCCCGAATCCCGAGCCCGACTCCGAGCCTCGAACCCGACTCCGAACTCCGAACCCGACTCCCGAGCCCGGAACCCGAACCCCGGACCCGAAACTCGGCCCCAACTCATCAAGGACCTGCCGCGCCATGGCCAGACATCGCAAACCGCACGCCATCCCGGCCGCCACTCTCCGGGCCCGTCGTCAGCTCGCGAGCTGCCTGGTGGGGGCGAGTGCCCTCACGGCGACCCTGCTGTCGTTGACGGTCACCCCCACCGCCCCGCCCGCTCCCGACCGGGCACCGACGGGCCGCACTCTCCCGGAGCCGCAGGCGGCCCCGTAACTCCCTCGCCCACCAAGCAGTATCGGCAGCACGCGCACCACTCGCAGCACCCCGACACCTTTACCGTTTTACCGTCGCCGCCTCCCCCTACCGGCATCTGTAGCCCTGCGGTGGCAGCCCCTTGGCGCGCGTCGGTGCCTCCGGTCCGCCGGTACCTCCCCTGCCTCCCCTGCACCCTGCCTCCCCTGCACCGTGCCTCCGGTGCCTGAGCTACCTCTTCGCGCCTACGCCGATGGGCTTACAACTCCCGCTCCCTACATCCCTCGCTACCTACATCCCTTGCTCCCTACACCCCTCCCTCTCGCACCGCCTCTATGCCGCCGAGTTGAGCTGTGCCATGTCCTCCCCCGTGAGGGCGATCCGTGCCGCGTCGAGGTTCTCGTCCAGGTGGGCGGTCGAGCCCGTACCGGGGGTGGGCAGCAGGACGGGGGAGCGGTGCAGCAGCCAGGACAGGGCGATCTGCCCGGTGGTCGCACCGTGCCGAGCGGCAATCGCGGCGAGAGCCCCTCCTGAGTCGTTGGGGTCCCCTTTCCTGTTGGGCCTGTCCGATCCGTCTGGCCTATCCGACCTATCCGACCTGTCCGCGCCGCCCGGGTGTCTGGAGTCCTCCGAGCCCGCGAAGCCGCCTGCGCCAGCGGAACCGCGGGAGTTTTCCGAGTGGTCACCGCCGGCGGTGTCGCGACGGCTGGTCAGGGCGCCGTTCCCCAGGGGAAACCACGGCAGGAAGGCCGTCCCCCGCTTCTCGCACAGTTGCAGCAGCTCCTCCGATCCACGGTCCAGCAGGTTGTAGCGGTTCTGTACGGATGCGATCGGGGCGATGTCCTGCGCTCGCTCCAACTCCTCGGCGCTGATGCTGTCCAGCCCGATGTGCCGGATCTTCCCGGCCTGTCGCAGCTCCGCCAACGTGCCGATCTGGTCGGCCATCGGCACCTCCGGGTCCAGCCGGTGCAGCTGGTAGAGGTCGATGGTCTCGGTGCGCAGCCGGCGCAGGCTGGCCTCGCACATGGCACGCAACTGCTCCGGGCGCCCCGCGATGTGCCAGATGTCAGGGCCGGTGCGGACCACCCCGCCCTTCGTCGCGATCACCAGCCCTTCGGTATACGGATGCAGGGCCTGTGCCACCAGCTCCTCGGCCACATCGGGGCCGTAGTTGTCCGCGGTGTCGATCAGCGTGACTCCGCGTTCGACGGCTCGCCGGAGCACCGAGACGGAGACCCGGGCATCGTCGTGCCGTCGGCCCCAGTAGCCGGGCCCTGCGAGACCTCCGGTCCCGAAGCCCAGCCGCCGGACCGGAAGGTTTCCGCCGAGCGGAAAGTGAGTTTCCGTAGTCATGGAACCGGAGCCTAGAGGGCGGCCCGTGGAGGACCTCCGGCATCGGCAGTCAAAGCTGACGCTGCCGACTGCCGACTGCCGACTGCCGACTGCCGACTTCCGGGCAACGGTCACCCTCCGTCCGCGCACGATCAACATCCGTGCCGCAGGCTGGTGGTACCCCTCATAAGATCAGTCGGTGCCTCCTGACATATCGCTGTTCACCCTGACTCTTCTCTGTCTCGCGGCTCTCGCCGCGGGCTGGATCGATGCCGTCGTGGGCGGCGGTGGACTGCTGTTGCTTCCCGCCCTGCTCGTGGGCCTTCCGCACACACCCGCCGCGTACGTCCTCGGCACCAATAAGTCCACCGCCATCGTCGGCACCACCGCTGCCGCCGTCACCTTTGTCCGCAAGTCCCCGATCGACGTGCGGAACGCGCTGCGCATCGGGCTCGCCGCGCTCGTCGGCTCGACGGTCGGGGCCTTCTTCGCGGCCGGTATCAACAGCGAGGTGCTGCGCCCGCTGATCATGGCTGTGCTCGTCGCGGTCCTCGCCTTCGTCCTTTTCCGGCCCGCCTTCGGGACGGCCCCCGCGCCCTCGGGGCCCGTCACTCGGCAGCGGGTGCTGGCCGCGATCCTCATCGCCGGTCTGGGGATCGGGTTCTATGACGGCTTGATCGGCCCGGGGACCGGCGCCTTCCTCGTCATCGCCCTCGCCGCAGTGCTGCACATGGACCTGGTCGCCTCTTCCGCCACCGCGAAGGTCGTCAACGTCTGCACCAACATCGGCGCGCTGACGATGTTCGCCATCCAGGGCACGGTGTTGTGGCAACTCGGTGCTCTGCTGGCACTGTTCAATCTCGCCGGCGGCCTGGTGGGGGCCAGGATGGCCCTCAAGCGCGGTGTCGGGTTCGTGCGAGGAGTGCTGGTGGTCGTGGTCGTCGCGCTGCTGTGCAAGCTGGCGTTCGACCAGTGGCTGGCGGTCTGAACCGCCCGCCGTCACCCGCGCGAGAGCGCCGTCGGGTGTCCGCGCCTGACGCCGGATGTCAGAAGCGGCAGTTGTACATCCGAGCCATGTCCCGCACCCCGGGCACCCGCGCCGTCAGCCGGACCGCCAGCCGGTAGGCAGGCGGCAGATTGTCCATGCCGGCTATCTCCACCGCGCTGATGTTCTCGACAATGTGCAGCCTCGGGCTGAGCGCCCTGATTCCTGCGCTGTCCGTGCCCCAGTGCAGCGTCGCGCCGGCTTTCACCACGACGCGCTGGATCCGCTGGCTGCGGATCGCGAACTTGCTGAAGGCGTCGAACGCCAGCTCGCCGCTCGGCACATGCGCCATCAGGCGTCGCAGCGTCGCCGTGCCGTCCTCCTCGGTCAGATACATCAGCAGCCCCTCGGCCACGATCATCGTCGGCCGGTCCGACGGCAGTTGCGCTATCCATGCCGGGTCGGTGACGGACGAGGGAATGGTGGTGTAGCCGTCGCGCTCGGGATAGAGCTGTCGCCGGAGGTCGATGACCTCGGGATAGTCGACGTCGAACCACCGCACGCCGGGGCCGGGGTCGAGGCGGTGGACGCGGGTGTCCAGGCCGCAGCCCAGATGGACCACCGTGGCCTCCTCATGGGTGGCGAGGAAGCGCGCCGTCCAGTCGTCCAACTGCTTTGCTCGCAGGGCGACCCCGGCTGAATCGCCCGGCCCCAGCCGCATTCTCTTGAAGTCGTAGTCGAGTCGCCGGACGGTCTCGGCGGCCATGGTGTCGCCGAGGATCGGATGCTTCGCGCGGCTGTCCACCGCGCGGCCGTAGAGCGTCGCGAGAAGGGTTTCCTTCTCCTTGGTCAGGTGCACCTTCGGTTTCGGGTTGGCCGTGGTCATGTGTAGAGACTACAGAACATTCATAAAAATGTGAAGGTTGGAGTGAGGGGTCTTGTGCGGCGCCTCGGATGAGCCGTGCGCGAGGCGTTCGTCTCGGCAGATGTGACCGGCGAACCGGGAAAGGGTTGTGCCGGGCCCGCCGGGGTGGTGTCTGCGCAACCGGCCGGGCGCCCTCGGCCGACGGCGGGCAGCAGGCGCTACGCCATGGCGCTCGGGGTGCTCGGGGTGCTCGGGGCACCCGCCCTCGCCTTCGAGGCGCCCTCGGCGCTCCAGCATCCGGGCCCCGCCCGCGGCGCTCAGGCCTCCGCCCCGCCCACCGCGGTCAAGAACCCTCCGTGCTCAAGAACCCTCCGCGCTCAAGAACCCTCCGTGCTCAAGAACTCACCGACTCAAGAGCCCGCCCCGCCTACCGCGAAGAGGGGGGAGCGGCTCGGAAAGGTCCGTGCTGTCGCTGTCGCTGTCGCTGTTGCTGTTGCTGTCGTCGATGGCGGGCGGTCTCACCCGCGCTGGACCGCTGCGAGAGCCGCGCCGCGCATCCGTTCGGGCACCGCCGTGACCGCCGTCAGCAGGACCGCCGCGTCCTCGACGGCGTGCAGTCCGTGCCGCTCGTGGGGGATGACGGTGACCTGACCGGCGATCAACTCGCGGTTTCCGCTGGCCGCGGTCAGCCGCACCCGGCCCCGCAGCACCTGGAGGCTCGCGGCCGGGGGTGCGTTGTGCTCGTCCAGCGCGGAGCCCGCCGTCAGGGCGATGACGGTCTGGCGTAGCGGGCCGTCGTGCAGAAAGAGGTGAGCGCTGCGCCCGTGCGCGGAGGCCCTGGCGTCGTCCAGCTGGTCTCGGGTGAGGGCATTGAGGTCGTCCATGGGGCGGGCCTTTCGGTGCGTACCGATGGCGGGGATCCACTTCCATCCTTGCCGGTGCCCGCAGGGATGCAACCGGGGCGCGAGTGCCGGGACGAGGGGTCGGTGCGGGGAGCGGGCGGCCGGGCATGATGGCGATGATCAACGCCATCCGTACGATGCGAGCTGATCGATCAGACCCACTCACCGAAGGGTGCGCACCGTGGTCGACCCGACCTCCCCGAACGTCCCGCCCGTAACAGCCGCCCCGGCCGTCCCCTCCGACCTTCCCGGCCCGGCCGAGCTGTCCGGTCTGCCCGGCCCGTCGGGCCCTGCCGACCCCTCCGGCGGGCGGGGGACCCGGTTCCTGACCGTCATGACGACCACCGACAGCGAACAGAAGGCCGAGCGGCTGGCGCGTGGTGCGATCGAGGGCAGGCTCGCGGCGTGTGCGCAGGTCAGTGCGCCTGTGACCTCGGTGTTCCGTTGGGAGAGTGCCGTCGAGACGAATCAGGAGTGGCAGGTTCTGTTCAAGACGGCCACCGCGCGGTACGAGGCGCTGGAGGCCTACCTCCTCGGCGCGCACGACTACGACACCCCCGAGATCATCGCCACGCCGATCACCCACGGTGGCGCGGGGTATCTGGCCTGGGTGGCAGAGGAGACGAGCTGACGTGGGGCGGCGAGGCGCAAGGCAGCGGCGGGACGGCATGCGGCGGCGAGCCGGTGCGCAGCGGGACGACATGCGGTGGCGAGGCGGTGCGCGGCGGGACGACACGCGGCGGCCAAACGGCGATACGGGGGACGGCATGCGGCGGTCAGCCGGTGACCTGAGGGACGACGCGGGGCGGCGAGCCGGTGAGCTGAAGCCGCCGGGCAGCGGACCACGGGTGGGCGGCCTGCGGCGAGCGGGCGTCCGACGGCGGTGGGCACGATGGCGGCGATGGGGGAGGGGGGCCGTTCCGGTACTGGGGGTGACGATCTTCCTCGCCCTGGCGCCGCCCTTGAGCCGAGCGGCCGGCTCCCCCGACGCCGTCCCGGACACGGACACGCAATGGACCAGCCGTGATGCCGCCGCCTACTGGACGGCGGACCGGATGGCCGCCGCCGCCCCCATTCCGCCGTCCCCCGACACCGTGCGGCCCCCAACCTCACGGCCGACAACCGCGCGGCCCACAACCGCACGATCCGAGACCAAGCCTGCCCCCACCCGGGTCCCGGCCCCGGTTGCCACTGCGGTTCCGACCCCGACCCCGACGGCCCCCACCGCCACTCCCACGCCCACCACCACTCCCACCTCCACCCCGACTGCAACCCGTTCCCCCGCGCTCACTCCCACCCCCGAGGCCACCGCCGTGACGGCAGCCCAACAGGCCCCGAACGCAGAGCACTTCGACGGCATTCCATCCGTCGGTGTGCTGTTCTCCGTCGACGGCGACGCGCGGGCGCACCACTGCACGGCCAGTGTGGTGCGCAGCCCGCAGCGCAACGTCATCCTGACCGCAGGGCACTGCAAACCGGGCACGCGAGCGGCCTTCGTGCCGCAGTACCGGTCGGGAGCGGCCACTCAGCCGCACGGGGTCTGGGCGATCGACGAGACCTTCACCTACCCGGGGCACGGCACCACCGGCGCCGGTTCCGACCTCGACTTCGCCTTCGCCACCGTCGAGCCGGACGCCCAGGGCCATGAGATCGAGGCGGTCGTCGGCGGCAACATCCTCGCCCCGACGCCCGGTTACACCAACAAGGTCACCGTCATCGGCTATCCGAGCGTCCGCAACGACCCGAAGGACCGGGCCGTACGCTGCGCCACCAGCACCACCCGGCTCGCCGGCACTCGCCAACTGCGGATGGAGTGCGGCGGGTTCTACGGCGGCACCTCGGGAGGCCCCTGGCTGACCGGCTTCGACGAGCGGACCGGGACCGGCCATGTCATCGGCGTCATCGGCGGCCTGAACGGCGGTGGGCCGAGTGGCCCGCACAGCGACCGGATCTCCTACAGCCCGTACTTCGGCACGGAGGTCTTCACCCTCTACGGACGTGCCACGCAGGCGTGACGGCGGGGACGCCCAACGCCCGAAACGCCCAACGCCCGAAACGCCCAACGTCCGAAACGCCCAACGCCCAACGCCCGAAACACCCCAACACCCCGAAACTCCCAACGCCCGAGCACCCGACGCTTGCCGTGGCCTGACGCGTCTCCGCTGCCCCACCGTCGTGCCCCCGCCTAGCGCAACGCCCGCGCCAGCCCCTTCTCCCGCGGGCCCAGGAAGTGCGGGTCGGGCCGCAGCAGGGCGTCCGCCGCGGCCTTGCCGGCTGCGAAGATCTCCCGGACGCCGCCGTACGCCCAGGTCACGTCGTGCGGCTCGGGGGCCCCGACGCCGTACGACTCGACTCCCGCCGCCGCGCACAGGGCCAGTGCGCGCCGGATGTGGAAGCTCTGGCTGACCAGCACCGCCCGGTCCACGCCGAAGATCCGGTGGGCGCGGCTGCAGGAATCCCAGGTGTCGAAGCCCGCGTAGTCGCTGACGATCTTCCGGGCGGGGACGCCGTGGTGCAGCAGATAGCCACGCATCGCGTCCGGCTCGTCGTAGTCGTGCCGGCTGTTGTCGCCGGAGACCAGGATCGCGCGGACCGTTCCCCGGGTGTACAGCTCGGCGGCCGTGTCCAGCCGGTGGGCGAGATACGGGGACGGCCCGCCGTTCCACAGACCCGCGCCGAAGACCACCGCGACCGGTGCGCCGGGGGCGTCGGCGACGGTGCGGACGCGGGGGCCGGCCGTCGCGTTCATCCACGTCGCGGGGGCGAGCGCGAGCACCGTCAGCACGATGACCGCCTGGTAGGCACGGCGCCACCCTCGCCGGGTCCTCGGCAGCCGGAGCCGCGGCCGTAGCCATGGCCACAGCCGCCGTATCCGCCGCGCACACCGCAGCCCTCGCATCCGTACTCCCCCTCTTCTGCCCCTGGCCGCCCCTGGGCCTGGCGTCCTGACCTCGGTGCTGCCTGGCCTGGGAGCCCCCTGACCTGGGTGGTGCCTTATCCGGGCGATCCGGGTGACCCGGGCGATCCGGGCCCGGTGCCCTTCGGCGAGCCTGCGCCGTCACAGCCCGCTGCCCCGCCTCTTCCCGCCGTCCTGCCGACTCGTCGTCCCGCCGTCCTGCCGACGCGCCGTCCCGCTGTCACCTGTCTCGATCCTCCCGACGGCGTCTCGATGGGTCCCGACCGCCGACGCCGACTACGGAGGCGGCCACCCGACGTGAATCGACGTGATCGACGTGATCGATGGGGTTGACGGTGATCGACGGTGATCGACCTCGGAGGAAGCGACGCCGTGGGGCCTGGCATGGTTGCAGTGAGGGCCACAGTGGGAGCCGGTGCCGGGTGGGCAGCCGGGTCGGCCGCAGGCCCGTCCCGGCAGTCTCCAAGGAGTCCGGAGAGGAGTCCGCGCACATGATCATCGAGCCCGAGCGCCCGCTCCCGCGCGAACCCGAGCCGCGCACCAGGTGGGAGCCCGATACCGAGCGCCTCCCGTTCTTCGTCTACGGAACCCTGCGCCCCGGTGAGGCCAACCACGCCTGGACCCTGCGCGGCCGAACCACCTCCGAAGAGCCGGCCCGGATCACCGGCGCCCTGCTCTACGACGGTCCGGGATACCCGTACGCCGTCGCCGGCCCCCCGGACGCCGAGATCCACGGCACGCTCATCCGCCCGCGGGACGCCGACTACGCCGAGGTGCGCGCGGTGCTCGACCGGTTGGAGAGCTACACCCCCAACGACCCGGCGAACGTCTACGAGCGGGTGCCCACCGTGGCCGTCCGTCCGGACGGCACGGCCGTACGGGCCTGGGTCTATCTGGCGGCCGAATCGCTCGCCGCCCGGCTACGCGCCACCGGCACCGTCATCGCCGGCGGCGACTGGCTGCGCCCCGAGGCGGCGGAACGCGCCGGGCGCCCGGTCGGCTCGGCCGCCGCCGCACGCGATCATGCCCCGGCTAACCTGGACGACTTGACCCGAAACCGAAACCGAAACCGAAACCCGCATCGAGAGCCCCGCTCCGGGACCCCGTAACCCGTAACTGACCAGCCCATGGCCGCTCAAGGCCTCCGCTTCCCCATCCCCACCCCTATCCCCATCCCCATCCCCTGTCCCCATCCCGTACCGCAGAACAGGTGTGACCCGCGTGCCTTCCTCCTCCTCCGCCGCATCCGCTCCCCAGACCCCGCTGCCCAAGGCGGAGCTGCACCTTCACATCGAGGGCACCTTGGAGCCCGAGCTGGCGTTCGCGCTCGCCGAACGCAACGGCGTACAGCTGCCGTACGCCACCGAGGACGAGCTGCGCCGCGCCTACTCCTTCGCCGACCTGCAGTCGTTCCTCAACCTCTACTACGCGCTGATGGCCGTGCTGCGCACCGAGGACGACTTCGCCGATCTCGCGGACGCCTACCTGGCGCGCGCCCGGGAGCAGGGAGTCCGGCACGCCGAGATCTTCTTCGACCCGCAGGCGCACACCGCACGCGGCATCCCCATCGGCACCGTCATCGGCGGTCTGGCCCGCGCCCTGGACGCCGCCCCGCAGAAGTACGGCATCAGCACCCGCCTGATCATGTGCTTCCTGCGCGACGAGAGCGCCGAATCGGCCCTGGCGACCTTCGAGGCGGCTCGTCCGCACCTCGACCGGATCACCGCCGTCGGCCTGGACTCGGCCGAGGTCGGGCACCCGCCGTCGAAGTTCAAGGAGGTCTACGCGCTGGCGCGGGAGGCCGGGCTCAAGTGCGTGGCCCACGCGGGCGAGGAAGGCCCCGCCGCCTACGTGTGGGAAGCCCTGGACATCCTCGGGGTGGACCGGATCGACCACGGAGTGCGCTCCCTGGAGGACGAGAAGCTGGTGGCCCGCCTGGTGGCGGACCAGGTGCCGCTCACCGTCTGCCCGCTGTCCAACGTCCGGCTCCGGGTCATCGACGACCTCGCCGATCACCCGCTGCCCGCGATGCTGGACGCCGGACTGCTGGTCACCGTCAATTCGGATGACCCCGCCTACTTCGGCGGCTACGCGGACGACAACTTCACCGCCGTTCGGGACGCCCTCGGGCTCGACGCGGAGACGCTGCGCCGGCTGGCCCGCAATTCCTTCCGTGCGTCATTCCTCGACGAGGCGACGCGCGAGAAGTACCTGAAGGAAGTGGACGCGCACCAGGCGTAGTTCGCGGGGCGGGGCTCGTCACCGCGCGGCGGCGAGGCCGCGCGGAGTCGGGCGCCGTGGAGTCGGGCGCGCCGTGGAGTCGGACGTCGCGCCAATCGGGCGCCGTCGGCGCCAGGACGTCACTTCGTCAGCAGGTGGAGAACCACGCAGACGGCGAACCCGGCCGGTCACCTTGCCCGTCACCCGTCACCCGTCACCCCGCTCCTCACCCCGTCACCCCGCCGGTAGGCCCGCCCGGCTCGCCTGCTCCTCCACGTCCCTCTGCTCCTCCAAGCCCCCCTGCTCTTCCCGTCCCGCCGCTTCCACGTGTACCGCGCACACCTTGAACTCGGGCATCCGGGACGTCGGATCGAGCGCGGGGTTGGTCAGGGTGTTGGCGCGGCCCTCACCGGGCCAGTGGAACGGCATGAAGACGGTGTCCGGGCGGATCGCGGCGCTCACCCGTGCCGGGGCGACCGCCCGGCCACGCCGCGAGGTCACCGCGACCGGCTCGCCGTCCGCGATGCCGAGCCGGTCCGCCAGCCGTGGGTGGAGCTGGACGAACGGGCCCGGCTCGGCGGCGTTCAGTTCGGCGACCCGGCGGGTCTGCGCGCCCGATTGGTACTGGGCCAGCACCCGACCCGTCGTCAGCACCACCGGGTAGGCGCCATCGGTCTCCTCGGCCGACGGCCGGTACGTGACGGGGACGAACCTGGCCCGGCCGTCGGGCGTGGCGAAGCGGTCCAGGAAGAGGCGGGGCGTCCCCGGATGCGGCGGGTTGACGGCACCGTTCCCGGCGCTGCCCGAGCTCCCCGCCTCCCCCGCGCTCTGTCCGTGGCGCTCCGGATGCTCGTCCTCCCACGTCTCCCCGATGTTCCCGGTCCCCCTCATCTCCTCCTTCCCGCCTGTCTCCTCCCTCTCCTCCCTCTCCGCCTTCCCGCCGTCCTCTCCGCTCTCGGGGCAGGGCCAGAACACCCCGTCCTCCGCCGCGATCCGCGCGTAGGTGATGCCCGAGTAGTCGGCGGGGCCGCCGGCCGAGGCCCGGCGCAGCTCGTCGAAGACCTCTTCGGGGGCGGTCGGGAAACCCTTCTCCCACCCCAGAAGCGCCGCCAGCCCGCTCAGCACCTCCAGATCCGTGCGGACGCCGGGCGGCGGCTCCAGCGCGCGGCGCCGCAGCAGCACCCGGCCCTCCAGGTTCGTCGTCGTCCCGGTCTCCTCCGCCCACTGGGCGACCGGCAGCACCACATCAGCCAGCGCCGCCGTCTCGGACAGCACCACATCCGCCACGGCCAGGAAGTCCAACGACCGTATGCGCGCCTCCACATGGGCGGCGCGCGGCGCGGAGACGACCGGATTGGAACCCATCAGGAGCAGGGCGCGGACCTCGCCGCCCAGCGCGTCCAGCAGCTCGTACGCGCTGCGTCCGGGGCCCGGGAGCGTGTCCGGGTCGACGCCCCACACCTGCGCGATGTGCCGGCGGGCGGCCGGGTCGTCGAGTTTGCGGTAGCCGGGCAACTGGTCGGCCTTCTGGCCGTGTTCGCGGCCCCCCTGGCCGTTGCCCTGGCCGGTCAGGCAGCCGTAGCCGGACAGTTCCCGGCCCGCCCGGCCGGTCGCCAGGCACAGGTTGATCCAGGCGCCGACGGTGTCCGTGCCCTTCGCCTGCTGCTCGGGCCCGCGCGCCGTCAGCACCATCGAGGACTCCGCGTCACAGAACATCCCGACTGCCGCACGGAGTTGGGGCACCGGCACTCCCGTGATGCGCTCGACCATTTCCGGCCAGTGCGCCATCGCCGCCGCCCGCGCCTCCTCCCAGCCGCTGGTGCGCGCGGCGATGAACTCCTCGTCCGTACGCCCCTGGGCCACCACCAGGTGGAGCAGCCCCAGCGCCAGCGCCAGATCCGTGCCGGGCCGGGGCGCGAGATGCAGATCCGCCTGCTCGGCGGTGCGGGTGCGGCGCGGGTCGATGACGATCAGCCGGCCGCCGTTCTCCCGCAGCTCGGTGAGATAGCGCAGCGCCGGTGGCATCGTCTCGGCCAGGTTGGAGCCGACCAGGATGACGCAGCCGGTCCGTGCCACATCCGCCAGCGGGAACGGCAGGCCCCGGTCCAGTCCGAACGCCCGGCCGTGCGCCGCCGCGGCCGACGACATGCAGAAGCGGCCGTTGTAGTCGATCTGTGAGGTGCCGAGTGCGACCCGGGCGAACTTCCCCAGGGTGTAGGCCTTCTCGTTGGTCAGCCCGCCGCCGCCGAAGACGCCGACGGCGTCCTTGCCGTATGCGGTGCCGGTGCTTCGCAGCCCTTCCGCGACCCGGGCCAGGGCGGTGTCCCAGGTGGCCGGTTCGAGGGTCCCGGTGGCGGCGTCGCGCACCAGGGGAGTGGTCAGCCGTGCACCGGGCGCGAGGACCTCGGCCGCCGTCCGTCCCTTGCCGCACAGCGCCCCCCGGTTCACCGGGAACGCCGGGCGTTCGACGACCTCCACCAGGGGGCCGGGCGGCTGCCCGGCGCCTGCCGTGCCGCCCTCCGCCGTGTCGTCCCCTGCGGTGCCGCCCCTTGCCGTGCGGGCCTCCGGGCCCGCCCTCCCGGCCTGCGTGACCGCGCGTTCCGTGGGCCGCAGCCCCATGCCGCATTGGAGAGCGCAGTAGGGGCAGTGGGTGTCGACCGTCGCGGCGTTCATGGCTGCCACCGTGGTACGCCGGTGTTACGTGCACGGATCGCCGCTGTTTCGGGCGCGGGGCGGACACCTCCCACCGGAGCGCGGGGCGGCGGAGGTCCGACGGCACACGGAGTTCCCCGCGCCGAAACGGCACCGCAACGCCCGGCTGCCACGCTCTGCTCATGACGGAGTCGATACCGCACCTGCCCACCCCGGCCACGGTCGACCTGCCCGCGACAGGCCCCGGCGGCCCCGCCCCGGCCGGCCCGCGCACCCCCGCCCCGGCGGCCCCGCCCACCACCGGCCGTCGTGCCGGCGAGGTGCGCGGAGCCCCTCGGGGACGGCCCTGCGACGATCCCGCCTGCGCCGCGGCGCCGGCCCCGACCGCGGCCGGGCTCGCCACCGAGATCACCGCCCAGCTGGCCACCCAGCTGGGCAGCGTCCGCCTGCGCACCTTCCACCGGCCGACCGCCGCCCGCCCCGGCGCCGCGCCCCGACCCGGCAGCGCCGCCCCGCACCCCGGTGCGGACCCCGTGGCCCCCGGCGGTCCCACGCTGGTCGCCGTCGCCCACGGCAGTCGCGATCCGCGCGCCGTACGCACCATCCGGGCGCTGCTGGACCGGGTACGCGCGCTGCGCCCCGGCCTGCCCGTACGGCTCGGCCATATCGAGCTGAACCGGCCGCTGCTCGCCGACACCCTGGACGCACTGACGGGTGAGGTGGTCCTCGTACCGCTGCTTTTCGGCCGCGGGCACCACGTCACCCGCGATCTGCCCGCGGCGCTCGCCGCCGCACCCCACCTGACCGGCCGGATCGCCCCGCCCCTCGGCCCGCACGCCCTCCTGGCGGAGGCCTTGCACGGCCGCCTGGAGGAGGCGGGATTCCGGGCCGGCGGCGATCCGGCGGACCACGCCCCAGCGACCCGCCACCCCCACCGTCCCCACGCCCTCACCGCCCCCACCAGCCACTCCTCCCGCACCTCCTGCTCCCATGCCCCGGCCCCCTCCCGCCCCGCCGTCGTCCTCGCCGCCGCCGGGTCCCGGTCGGCGCCCTCCGCCGACGACACGGCGCGCACCGCGCGGCTGCTCTCCGGGCGGCTCGGCGGCATCCCCGTGCTGCCCGCGTACGCCTCCGCCGCGGCCCCCACCGTCGCCGAAGCCGTCCGCGTACTGACCGCCCGCGGCCACGACCGGATAGCCGTCGCCTCCTGCTTCACGGCGCCCGGACGCTTCGCGGCCCAGTGCGCGGACGCCGCCCCCGGGATCGCCGCCGCGCCGCTGGGCGATCACCCCGCGCTGGCACGTCTCGTACTGCACCGCTTCGACCAGGTGCTCCTGGCGCGTACCGCATCCGACCCGGACGGCATCAGGGCGGCTACCGTCGCTGTATGACGGGCACATCACCGACCGACGACCGGGACGCGGGCGACCCCGGCCCCGGCCACGACGCCACCGGATCCACCCGGGCCAACGGTTCCCCCCGCGCTTCCGGCACGGCGCACACCTCAGGCCACACCCCTGGCCACGCCCCCGCCCACCCCCTCGGCTACACCGCCGCCGACGCCGAACGCTGGGTTTCCGAACCCGACAAACGCCCCGGCCGCACCGCCTTCCAGCGTGACCGTGCCCGGGTGCTGCACTCCGCCGCGCTGCGTCGCCTCGCCGGCAAGACCCAGGTCGTCACGCCCGGCGCCCTCACCCCGGCCTGGGACGCCAGCCCGCGCACCCGCCTGACCCATTCCCTGGAGTGCGCGCAGGTCGGCCGCGAGCTCGGCGCCGCGCTCGGCTGCGATCCGGACCTCGTCGAGACCGCCTGCCTGGCGCACGATCTCGGCCACCCGCCCTTCGGCCACAACGGCGAGCAGACGCTCAACCAGGTCGCGGCGTCCTGCGGCGGTTTCGAGGGCAACGCCCAGTCGCTGCGGCTGCTGGCCCGTCTGGAGCCCAAGCGGTTCGTCCCGGCCCCGGACGGCTCGAACGTCAGCGTCGGCCTCAACCTCACCCGTGCCGCCCTCGACGCCGCCACCAAGTACCCGTGGCCGCGCGGGGCGCACCCCACCGACCCCGGCTCCCCGAAGTTCGGTGTGTACGAGGACGACCTGCCGGTCTTCGCGTGGTTCCGCCGCCAGGCGCCGGCCTCGGCACGGAGCTTCGAGGCGCAGGTCATGGACTGGTCCGACGACGTGGCGTATTCGGTGCACGACGTCGAGGACGGGCTGCACGCCGGGCACCTCGACCCCAATCTCCTGCTGGCCGACGCCGAACGCGCCGAGATCTTCGCGGTCGCCGGCGAGCGCTACGCGGCGGGCGCCGGGCCGCAGGAGCTGGCCGAGGCGCTGGACCGCCTCCTGGAGCAGGAGTGGTGGCCGCACGGCTACGACGGTTCCGCACTCGCCCAGGCCCGCCTCAAGGACGCCACCAGTCAGTTGATCGGCCGCTTCTGCCAGGCGGCCGAGGTCGCCACACGCGCCGCATGGGGCACCGGGCGGCTCACCCGTTACGCAGCGGAGCTAGTGGTTCCGGCCGAAACCCGGCTGGAATGCGCCGTTTTGAAAGCCGTCGCCGACCGATACGTCATGCAGCGGCCCGACCAGGAAGCGCTCCGCGCCGACCAGCGCGTGGTGATCGCCGAACTGGCCGAGGCGCTGCTCGCCCGCGCCCCCGACGGCCTTGACCCGCAGTTCCGTTCACTGTTCGACACCGCCGCTGACGACACCGCCCGGATGCGTGCCGTCATCGACCAGATCGCGGCCCTCACGGACACCTCGGCCCGCTCCCTGCACGCCCGGCTCACCCGGCCACCGGGCAGAACCCGGGGCAACCGAGGGTGAACCCTGAGGGGGACCCCGGAGGTCACCAAGGGGAAAGACCCCCTTCCCCCATCACGCTCCGTGCGGGACGCTCGAACACGACTGTTCCGCACCACGACTCACACCACCGTTCCGCCGGGGGACCGACCCCCCAGGCCAGGAGCGGGAAAGAGCACACCGGCGCGGGCATATCTGACGGGGCACCACCGGGGGCGTTCACGGACGCGAAAGCCGACGTACGGCACCGCAACGAGGAGGAAGCAAGTGGTCGACGCACACCAGACGTTCGTCATCGTCGGGGGTGGCCTGGCCGGGGCGAAGGCCGCCGAGACTCTCCGCTCGGAGGGCTTCACCGGCCGGGTCATCCTCATCTGTGACGAGCGCGACCACCCGTACGAGCGGCCCCCGCTCTCCAAGGGGTACCTGCTCGGCAAGGAGGAGCGGGACAGCGTCTTCGTCCACGAACCCGCCTGGTACGCCAAGGCGCACATCGAGCTGCATCTCGGCCAGCCGGCGGTCCATCTGGACCCCGAGGCCAGGACCGTACGCCTCGGCGACGGCACCCTGATCGTCTACGACAAGCTGCTGCTGGCCACCGGAGCCGAACCGCGCCGCCTGGACATCCCCGGCACCGGCCTCGCGGGCGTCCACCACCTGCGCCGCCTCGCCCACGCCGAGCGGCTGCGCGGCGTCCTGGCCTCCCTCGGCCGGGACAACGGCCATCTCGTCATCGCCGGCGCCGGCTGGATCGGCCTGGAGGTCGCGGCGGCGGCCCGCTCCTACGGCGCCGAGGTCACCGTCGTCGAGGCCGCCCCGACACCCCTGCACGGCGTCCTGGGCCCGGAGCTGGGCGGTCTCTTCACCGACCTGCACAGCGAACACGGCGTCCGCTTCCACTTCGGCGCCCGCTTCACCGAGATCATCGGCCAGGACGGCATGGTGCTCGCCGTGCGCACCGACGACGGCGAGGAACACCTCGCCCACGACGTCCTCGCCGCGATCGGCGCCGCCCCGCGCACCGGCCTCGCCGAACAGGCCGGACTGGACCTCGTCGAGCCCTCCGCCGGGGGAGGCGTGGCCGTGGACGCCGCGCTGCGCACCTCCGACCCGTACATCTACGCCGCCGGCGATGTCGCGGCCGCCGATCACCCCCTGCTGGACACCCGGGTCCGCGTCGAACACTGGGCCAACGCCCTCAACGGCGGCCCGGCCGCGGCCCGCGCCATGCTCGGCCAGGACATCGCCTACGACCGCATCCCGTACTTCTTCTCCGACCAGTACGACGTCGGCCTGGAGTACTCCGGCTACGCCCCGCCCGGCTCGTACGACCAGGTCGTCTGCCGTGGCGACGTCGGCAAGCGGGAGTTCATCGCCTGCTGGCTGAGCGAGGGCCGGCTGCTGGCCGGGATGAACGTCAACGTCTGGGACGTCGCCGAACCCCTCCAGCAGCTGATCCGCTCCGGGCGGCAGCTGGACGCCGACGCACTGGCCAACCCGGACATCCCGCTCGAATCGCTGCTTCCCTAGGGCATCCGGCAGGGCCCCTCCGGCGCGTTCTCGGCGCCGGCCGGGGCGTTGCGGGCAGCCGCGGCGGGGAGTGTCCGACCCCGGCCGTAGAATTCACGCGTGGCAGGCAGGATCAACGATGACGATGTGAAGGCGGTTCGGGACGCGGTCCCGATCGACGCCGTCGTGTCCGAATACCTCCAGCTCCGCAACGCCGGCGGCGGAAACCTCAAGGGCCTGTGCCCCTTCCACGACGAGAAGTCCCCGTCCTTCCACGTCAGCACCGCCAAGGGGCTCTACCACTGCTTCGGCTGCCAGGAGGGCGGCGACACCGTCGACTTCATCATGAAGATCGACCACCTCTCCTTCGCCGAGACCATCGAGCGGCTCGCCTCCCAGGCCGGCATCACCCTGCGCTACGAAGAGGGCGGCTACGCCCCCGGCCGGCAGCAGGGCGAGCGCACCCGCCTGGTGGAGGCCCACAAGGTCGCCGCCCAGTTCTACGCCGAGCAGCTGGACGGCCCCGAGGCGGAGATCGGCCGCAAGTTCCTCGCCGAGCGCGGCTTCGAGCAGTCCGCCGCCCAGCATTTCGGCGTCGGCTACAGCCCGGCGGGCTGGGACCACCTCACCCGTTTCCTGCGCGGCCGCGGCTTCACCGACAAGGAGCTGGTCCTGTCCGGCCTCTCCCAGGAAGGCCGCCGCGGTCCCATCGACCGCTTCCGGGGCCGTCTGATGTGGCCGATCCGCGACATCTCCGGGGAGGTCGTCGGCTTCGGCGCCCGCAAGCTCCGCGACGACGACAACGGCCCCAAGTACCTCAACACCCCCGAGACCCCCATCTACCGCAAGTCCCAGGTCCTGTACGGCATCGACCTCGCCAAGAAGGAGATCGCCAAGACCAGCCGCGCCGTGGTCGTCGAGGGGTACACCGACGTGATGGCCTGCCATCTGGCGGGCGTCACCACCGCCATCGCCACCTGCGGCACCTCCTTCGGCGAGGGCCACATCAAGATCCTCCGCCGGCTCCTGATGGACAACGCCCGCTCCGAGGTCGTCTTCACCTTCGACGGCGACGCCGCCGGCCAGAAGGCCGCCCTGCGTGCCTTCGAGGACGACCAGAAGTTCGCCGCCGAGACCTCCATCGCCATCACCCCCGGCGGCATGGACCCCTGCGACCTGCGGCTCGCCAAGGGCGACGCCGCCGTCGCCGGCCTCGTCGACTCCCGCACCCCGCTCTTCGAGTTCGCCCTGCGCCACGTGATCTCCCAGCACAACCTCGACACCACCGTCGGCCGCGCCGCCGCCCTGGACGAGGCGGCGCCCATCGTCGCGAACATCAAGAACAGCTCCATCCAGCACGAATCCGCCGTCTCGCTGGCCGGCATGCTCGGCATCCTGGACACCCAGTTCGTGGTCCGCCGCGTCGGCCAGCTCGCCCGCTGGGCCCGCGACCGCGGCCGCGACGGCGGCCCCGACCAGGGCCGCAGGCAGCGCCCCGGCCCGGCCCCCGGCCCCGAGCAGAGCCGCCCCGCCCCCGGCCCGCGCGGCCCCGCCCTGAATCTCCGCAGCCCCGCCCACCGCGTCGAGCGGGAGCTGCTCAAGCTCGCCCTGCAGCGCCCCGACCTGGTCTCCCCGGCCTTCGACGCCTACGGAGCCGACGAGTTCACCGCCCCGCCCTACGCCACGGTCCGCCAGTGCATCGAGGACGCCGGCGGCGCCGCGGCAGGCGCCTCGGACGGCGAATATGTCGCCCGGGTCCGGGAGGCCGCCCCTGACGACACCGTCCGCGCCATGGTCACCGAGCTGACCGTCGAGCCGTTGCACACCCGCCGCGACCCCGACGACGCCTACGCCGGAGTCCAACTGGTCGCCGTCCGCCTCGCCGCCGTCAACCACCGCGTCTCCGAGGTCCGCGGCACCCTCCAGCGCCTCGGCCCGGCCGCCGACCCCGAGCACCTCGCCGCGGTGCAGAACGAACTCTGGGTCCTCCAGCAGTACGGCCAGTCGCTCCGCGAACGCGGCTACGCCGCGCTGTAGCGCGCGGCCCCGCACAGCGGATCCCACCCCGCCGTAGCCGTCCGGTCACGGAACGGACTCAAAAAGTGGACGCACGCCCCTCGTGGCGGGCATGTGTCGTACTCCACACTGAGAAGCGGTGCCTGAGTCCTCGGAGCGCGGCGGGTCCGGTTGTACGGACCGCGAATCCCCCGCGCAGCCGCTCGTGACGTACGGGACGGACAGCGGCTCGGCCGCAGCCGTTCCCGACCCTTCTGCCGCCTCAGCTGCGATCACCCTGGAGGTCGCCCCCGTGCAGACCCAGACCCTCCCCGACGCGCCGCCGGCCGGCGCACCGGCCCTGCCCGAGACGGCCCCGCCCGCGCCCGCCACGCTCGATCCGGTGCCCCCGGAGGCGGCCGTGGTGCCGCAGCAGGGCGACGCACCTGACGCCGAGATGATCATTGAGGAGATCACCCCGGAGCCGCCGCCCCGCCCCGAAACGGGCAGCCCCTCCTCCGACCTCTTCCGTCAGTACCTCCGCGAGATCGGCCGCATCCCGCTGCTCACCGCCGTCGAGGAGGTCGACCTCGCACGACGCGTCGAAGCCGGTCTCTTCGCCGAGGAGAAACTCACCAGCACCCCCGACCTCGCCACCCAACTCGCCTCTGATCTCGACAAGTTGGTGGTGCTCGGCCGGATCGCCAAACGCCGCCTCATCGAGGCCAACCTCCGGCTCGTGGTCTCCGTCGCCAAGCGCTACGTCGGCCGCGGCCTGACCATGCTCGACCTCGTCCAGGAGGGGAACCTCGGCCTGATCCGCGCCGTCGAGAAATTCGACTACGCCCGCGGCTACAAATTCTCCACCTACGCCACCTGGTGGATCCGCCAGGCGATGTCCCGCGCGCTCGCCGACCAGGCCAGGACCATCCGCGTCCCGGTCCACGTCGTCGAACTGATCAACCGCGTGATCCGCGTCCAGCGCCGGATGCTCCAGGAACGCGGCTACGAACCGACCCCCGAAGAAGTCGCCGCTCACCTCGACCTCACCCCGGAACGCGTCAGCGAGGTGCTGCGGCTCGCCCAGGAGCCGGTCTCCCTGCACGCCCCCGTGGGCGAGGAGGACGAGGTCTCCCTCGGCGACCTCATCGAGGACGGCGACGCCGCCTCACCCGCCGAATCGGCCGCGTTCCTGCTGCTGCGCGAACACCTCGAAGCCGTCCTGTCCACCCTCGGCGAACGCGAACGCAAGGTCGTCCAGCTGCGCTACGGCCTCGCCGACGGCCGGCCCCGCACCCTGGAGGAGATAGGCCGCATCTTCGGCGTCACCCGCGAACGCATACGGCAGATCGAGTCCAAGACCCTCAACAAACTCCGCGACCACGCCTTCGCCGACCAGCTCCGCGGCTACCTCGACTGACACACTCACCGGGCCCGCCCCTGCGGCGGGCCGCTCAACCCTCCCGGTGGAACGCCCCCGGATAGGCCTCGTCCCGCACGGTCGTGTACTGCTGGCGCACGGCCTGCCCCACCGGTAGCTCCTCGCCCGGCTCGAACACCTGACTCGCCGCCGCCGGCCACACCGGCGGGTCGACCCATCCCGATCCGCCGCCGTGTCCTGGCTCGGCGCCGGCGGCCGGCGCCAGCGTGCCGTGTGCCACCCCCAGCGCCCAGGCCGCCTGCCGCGCCGCACCCAGCGCCGCGTAATCCGCCGGCTGGGGCACCACGATCTGCACCCCGAACAGCCCGGGGGCCACCGCCTGCACCGCACCCAGCTCGGCAGCCCCGCCCAGCAGGAACACCCGGCGCACCGCCACCCCCCGCGCGCGCAGCACGTCCAGCGCGTCCGCGAGCCCGCAGAGCATGCCCTCGACGGCCGCCCGCGCCAGATGCTCCGGCTTCATGCTCTCGCGCCGCATACCGTGCAACGACCCGGCGGTGTGCGGCAGATGCGGCGTCCGCTCACCCTCCAGATACGGCAGCATCACCATGCCGTACGCACCCGGCGACGACTTCAGCGCCAGCTCCGAGACACCCGCCAGATCCGTCCCGAGCAGCTCCGCGGCACCCCGCAGCACCCGCACCGCGTTGGTCGTGTGCACGACCGGCAGATGCATCCCCGTCGCATCGGCGAACGAGGTGATCGTCCCCGTCGGGTCGGCCAGCGCCTCATGGTGGATGCCGAAGACGGACCCCGAGGCCCCGAGCGACACCACGGCATCGCCCTCCCCGACACCCAGCCCGAAGGCGGCCGCCATGGTCTCGCCCGTACCCGCGGAGATCAGCAGCCCCTCAGGGGTGAACCCGGCGGTCCCGGACGGACCCAGCACCTCCGGCAGTCGCACCTGATGGCCCAGCGCCAGCTCCACCAGCTCCGGGCGGTACGACTCGGTCGCCGCCGACCAGAACCCGGTCGCCGACGCGCCGCCCCGGTCCGTCGTACGCCGCGCCGGCCGGCCCAGCAACTGCCACGCCAGCCAGTCGTGCGGCTGCATGACCTCGGCGATCCGGGCGGCATTCGCCGGCTCGGTACGCGCCAGCCAGCGCAGCTTGGTCACCGGATGGGCCGCCTGCGGCACCGCCCCGACCGACTGCGCCCACGCCGTACGCCCGCCCAGCGAATCCACCAGATCCGCGGCGGCGCTCTGCGCGCGCCGGTCATTGCCGACCAGCGCGGGCCGTACGAGATTGCCGTCGGCGTCCAGCGGCACCAGACCGTGCTGCTGCGCCGACACCCCGATGGCCTGGACCCCTTCGAGCAGCCCGCTGCCCGCGGCCTCGCCCAGCGACATCAGCCACGCCTGCGGATCGACCTCGGGGCCCTTCTCGACAGGGTGTGGCGCATACCCCTGCCTGATGACGGCACCCGTGTCCGCATCGCAGACCACGATCCGTGTGCTCTCGGACGAACTGTCCAACCCGGCGACTATCCCCATGGCCCCAGATGATGCCCCATGCGACGCATAGGAGGAGAGTCAGGGTTTGCCCGGCACGGCGCACACGGGTGAGGGCGGCCGGCGCGGCTCAGGTGTTGCTGGTGCCCCAGTCGTCCGCGTCGGGCGAGCGCTGCTCGCGCAGCGAGCGCACCCGGGAGGTGACCGAGTCCGGCAGCCGGTCACCGACCTTCGCCGACACCGTCCCGAACGCCTTCGAGGCGGCCTCCCGCCCGCTCAGCGCCGCCGACTCGGCGGTATTGCGCACCGCCGGATTCTGCGCGACCCGCTGAGCGGCCTTGCGCAGCTGCTCATACCGCTCCCGGCCTGCCCGGGTGCCGAGCACATATCCGGTGGCCAGTCCCAAGATGAACGTGAGCCGGTAGCGCATCGCTCCGCCTTCCCTCTTCGTCGGTCCCGCTCGTCGGTACCGGGAGTGCCGCCCCGGTTCGCACCGAAGCCGCTCCCTCCCGGACACGATCCCGCCCGATGCCCCTACGCACCGGACCGCCGGGCTGTGCACCTCGCCTACCCAGCCGGGCCGGAGATCACCGAGGCGATACCGATTGGCGGAGCACCCCCCTGCTTGCGCTAATGTATGTGTCGCAGCGAACGCGCGCCGTCCGGAAGCCCGGACAGGAGTGCATTCGAGGCACACAGAGCATTCCCCTGTAGCTCAATTGGCAGAGCAGCCGGCTGTTAACCGGCAGGTTACTGGTTCGAGTCCAGTCGGGGGAGCTCGGTCCCCTGTAGCTCAATTGGCAGAGCATTCGGCTGTTAACCGGAGGGTTACTGGTTCGAGTCCAGTCGGGGGAGCAGAAGGAACGAGGACCCCGCAAGGGGTCCTTTTTCTTGTGCCAGGGAACCGAATTTCTTGTGCCAGGGAACCGAACCGCCGGTGATCGAAGTCCTCTTGGACAGGCAAGGTCGCACGACGATGGCCCTCACAGGCAACAGATCGTATGAGCGGCTATGCTGCGGCAGACGGCGCGCACAAATGTACGCGGCGCGCCGTCAGGGGGCGGTAGCTCAGCCGGTTAGAGCAGCGGACTCATAATCCGTCGGCCGTGGGTTCGAGTCCCACCCGCCCCACCGCACCGCCCAGGGCGAAGCCCCTTTCTACCTGGGGAAACGTGAGAACGGGGGCCACCGCGTCAGCGCGGCGGCCCCCGTTCATCCGTTCAGACCAAGATCCAGGGGACACACAGGGGACACGGGCGACGGGGTCGGGGCGCGGGGGAACCCGGGCCGCCTTCGAACGGGTGTTGCGGCTCTGCCGGCGCCCCACCTCGTCCCGGGCGACAGCCTGGCGGTAGCTCCCACCCTTCGACGCCCGGAGCTCCAGGGCGGGCGATCATGAAGCGGACGGGTGAGAAGTGCGGTTGTCACCCTCCGGGTAGCGGTCGTTGACGTTCTCGACCGGACCACCCTGAGATCGGTGCCGGCGAGCAGGGGCAGTGGCGGCGAGGTGCCGTGGACGAATGGCTGGGTCCGGGGCGCCCGGTGGTAGCTCCACGAGCTGTGCCCGACAGCCGTTGCTACGAGGCGGTTGGCACCGCCTTCTGTGCTGCCGGGCCCTCGGTTCGTCCGTCGTACGCCTGCGCTGTGCCGATGCGGTGGAGGCGGGCCGTGCACACGATGCCGATCGCGGAGATGAGCATCAGGCCGGCGGCCGACGGCCAGTAGTGACCGCCCGCGGCAGCCGTGAGCGAGACCGCGGCGAGGGGGGCGAGGCCGCCGAAGACCATGTTGCAGACCTGGTAGGAGAGGGAGATGCCGGTGTAGCGGACGTGTGGTGCGAAGCCCTCGACGAGAATCGATGCGATCGGCCCGTACAGCGCGGACATGACCAGGCGCATGGCCAGCATCATCAGCCAGATGAGGAAGACGCTGCCGGTGCCCAGCACCATGAACTGCGGCACGGCCAGGACGATGACGCCCGCGAGGCCGGCGATGACGACCTTGTGCGATCCCACGCGGTCGGCGAGCCATGACAGCCCGGGCGTGACGGCGAGTTCCAGGAAGGCGGCCAGGGTGAGGCCGTTGAGCAGCATCGACTCCGACAGGTGGAGGTTGCCGGTGCCGTACGAGAGCAGGAAGCTGGTCACGACGTAGTAGCCGCCGGTCGCCGTGGCCAGGGCGAAGACGCCGATGAGGACCGTGCGCCAGGCTTTCTGGAAGACCTCGATGACGGGCAGTTCGGCCACCGTGCCGTCCGTCATCTGCTGTTCCTTGCGCATCTCTTCCATGACCGGGGACTCCTCCAGCGTGACCCGGACGACCAGGCCCACGATCACGAGCACGGCGGAGGCCAGGAACGGCACGCGCCAGCCCCAGCTCATGAACGTGTCGTGACCGAAGAGGTTCATCAGGCTGAAGGCGCCGGTCGACAGCAACGCGCCGACCGAGGAGCCGAGTTGGGCGAACGAGCCGAAGAAGGCAGCCCTGCCCCGCGGGGCGTTCTCGACGGCGATCAGTACCGCGCCGCCCCACTCCCCGCCGATCGCGATGCCCTGGACCAGGCGCAGCACGATCAGCAGGATCGGGGCGAGCGCGCCGACCTGGGCGTAGGTGGGCAGCAGACCGATGGCGAACGAGGCGGCTCCCATCATCACCAACGTGATGACCAGAGTCTTCTTGCGCCCGACCCGGTCACCGATGTGCCCGAAGATGATGCCCCCGAGCGGGCGCAGCAGAAAGCCCACGGCGAACGTCGCGAAGGCGGACAGGGTCCTGAGGTACGGCGACATGTCCGGTGGGAAGAACACGTCGTTGAAGACGATCGCCGCGGCGGTGGCGAACGCGTAGAAGTCGTACCACTCGATGGAGGTGCCGGCCAGCGCCGCGACGGCGGCTCTGTACGGGCTCGGCCCGGCGGCGGGCTGCGGGGAAGAGGAGGGGGACACGGGGCCTCCGGGGGCTTGTCAGGGGAGGGGCGAGGGGCGGTGGTCAGCGGCCGGGGGCTGCCCAGGCGCGGGTGCCGCCGATCCAGGTTTCGCGTACGTCGATGGAGGAGAGCTCGGCCGGGTCGGCGGTGAGCGGGTCGTCGGCCAGGACGACGAAGTCGGCGAGCATGCCGGGGGCCAGGGCGCCGACGTCGTGTTCGCGGTGCAGGGCGCGGGCGGCCGAGGCGGTGTGTGCCTGCAGCCCGTCCGCCACCGGCATCCGGAGGGAGGCGTCGCCGAGGACGGTGCCCAGCACGGTGCGCCGGGTCGCCGCGGCGGAGACGGCCTCCAGCGGGGCCGGCGGGGCGACGGGCGCATCCGAGCTGAAGACGACGGGGACGCCCGCGGCCAGGCAGCTGCCGGCCGGGTTGTAGCGGTGGCCGAGGTCGCCCACGGCGGTCAGGGTGCCGTCGCCGGTGCGCAGGTGGTGCTGGGGCTGCATGACCGGGATGACGCCCAACCGGTCCATGCGGGCGATCTGTTCGTCGGTGGGCAGGCCGGAGTGCTCGATGCGGTGGCGGATCCCGGGGCGTTCCCGGTCGGCCTGGGCCTTCTCGACGGCGTCGAGGACCATGCCGATGGCGTACGGGGACTGGGCGTGGGTGGCGGTCTGCAGCCCGGCGCGGTGGGCGCGGCCGACGAGCTCGGCGTACTCCTCGGCGGAGTGGTAGAGCTGCCCGTGGTGGCAGCAGTCGGCGGCGTACCCGTCGGGGAAGTACGCGGTCCAGCCACCGAGGGTGCCGTCGGCGTAGAACTTGACGCCCTGCACGCGGAAATGGTCGTCGCCGAAGCCGTGCACGATGCCCAGTTCGAGGGCGGTGTCCAGGAGCGCGGAGGTGAGGTAGGCGGAGACGCGCAGGCGCAGTGAGCCGTCGGCGCGGGCGCGCAGGTACGTTTCCATCTCGCGGCGGGATGCCTGGGCGTCGCCGACGGTGGTGACCCCGGCGGCGAGGAAGACCTCCTGGGCGCGCTGGAGGTGGTCGGCCATGATGGCGTCGGGCTCGGAGAGATGGAAGTTCGGGCCGTGATTGCCGATCTTCACGCCGCCGGGCCCCGTGAGCAGGTCGCATGCGGCGTCCCAGAGCCGGCCGTCGGGCTCGCCGGAGGCGGAGCGGCCGATGCTGCCGCCCTCGGGGTCGTGGGTGCCCGCGGTGACGCCGCAGGTGCGCAGGGCATGGGAGTTGACGACGCCGCCGTGGCCGGAGGCGTTCATCACGTACACCTCGCGGTCGGTGGCGACGCGGTCGAGGTCGTGGCACGTGGGGTGGCGGCGCTCGGCGAGGCGGCGGTGCTCGTAACCGAAGCCGCGCACCGGGACCCCGGCGGGCAGTTCGCGGGCTGCTTCGGTGAGGACCGCGACGAGCGTCTCGATGTCCGGTACGCGCTCAGGGCGGCAGTCCACCCAGGCGAGTGCCTGCCCGTACATCACGGGGTGGCAGTGGGCGTCGACGAAGCCGGGGTGGACGAGGCCGCCGTCGAGGTGGAGGGTGTCGTCGGCCCGGCCGCCGAGTGCGGCGCGGGCGTCGGCCGTGGTCCCGATATGGACGACCCGACCGCCGCGGACGGCCAGTGCCTCGGCTCGATCGGGGGTCCCGGGGGCGGCGACGGCAGCGCCGGTCACCAGGAGCGTGCGGCCGATGCCGTCGAGGGGGTGGTGCATGAGGGGGCCTGCTTTCGACCTGGGCGTCCATGAGGGAGCCGTGCGTACGGAGAGCCCGTGACGGCTGATTCGTTCGCATGGACGATATGCAGCAGACGATGTCTTGCCTAGACCTCTGACTTGCGAATGTTTCGGAAAGTTATGACGGCTTTGACTTACGTATCGTCTGACGTGGCGCTCAGGGGCTGGGGGCGGTGAGGTCGTACCGCTCCTTGACCAGCTCCAGATGGACCCAGCTCTCCACGCCGCGGGCGCCCGCGCACGCCCGCATGTCCTCCAGCGTGTCGCGCACCGCCCCGAGGGACTCCGCGCTGATCGTTCCGACGAGTTCCGCGCGCCCCATGCAGGCGGACAGGAAGGAGACCCGGTCCCACTCGCCGATGCGCCGCGCGACCTCGTCCCGTTCGCCGTCCAGGCGCACGGCGAATCCGCACAGGAAGCCCAGCCCCAGCAGCTCCGGGCGGACCAGGGCGAGCACCTTGGCGACGCCACCGTCGAGGAGGCGCAGGGTGCGTGCGCGGGCGGCGCCGGGTGAGATCCCCACGCGTTCGGCGAGTTCGGCGAAGGGGAGCCGCCCGTCGCGCTCCAGTTCGTCGAGTATCAGCCGGTCCGTCGCGTCCGGTTCCGGCATATCGGGCCGGCCTGCCGGCAGGTACGGATCCTTGAGGTGCTGGAGGGAGATCAGCGGGTCCACCGCGTCAACGCCCTTCAGGGATCTGATCGACTCGATGGCCCGGTCCAGCTCCGCCAGCCCCGCGGTGCGCAGCTCCGCCATGATCGCGTGCCTGCCCGCGGTGAGGGTGACGAAAGGCGCCTGCGGCATGGCGGCGACCGCGCGGGCCACCGGTTCGGCCGGGCCGCGCACGCCGATCGACAGATGGGCCGAGGCGGTCAGGCCCCGTACGGCGGGATGAACGACGGCCACCACGCGGACGCCGCCTCCGGCGAGCAGCCGCTGCACGCGGGTGCGGGTGGCGGGGCGGGAGAGTCCGACGCGTTGGGCCAGCGTCTCGTACGTCAGGCGGCCGTCCGACTGCAGTTCACGGACGACGGTCAGATCGGTCGGGTCCAGATCCACCTGGCGTTTCCCCTCGGCTCGGTCGTCCGGGCGCGGGCGCACCCGGGCGGGGTCCATTCTTGACCACCGGAGCGCCGGGGCTCCGGGGTACGGGCCGGGTGGCACGCCTCACTGGCATACGCATCGCCGCCTCTGGACAATTTTACTGAATGAAACGTAAGTTCAGCGCGGCCCGTACGGTCGAATCGTCATTTCGCTACCGCTGAAGGTCTTGAGGGGCTTGAGGAGCTCAAGGAGGATGGGATGAGTCGGCCCATGGTGGTGTTCACGGACCCCGAGGAACTGGACGTGGGCCCGGGGGCCCGGCTGTTGACCGAGGCGGGATTCGCCACCCGGGTCGTGGGCAGTCGCGACCCGGACGCGATCGCTGCGGCCGCACAGGACGCAGTGGCGCTGATCGTCGGCTACGCCCCGGTGGATGCCGCGCTGCTCGACCGCCTCCCCGGCGTGCGGATGCTGGCCACCATGTCCGCGGGATACGACATGATCGACACCGCGCACGCGCGTCGGCGCGGTGTGTGGGTGAGCAACCTCCCGCATGCCGCGACCGAGGACGTCGCGGTACACGCGCTGGCCTCCGCGCTCGGGCTCGTACGCGCCCTTCCCCAGGCCGACGCCACCGTGCGCGGCGGCGGCTGGAACGCCGATTTCGCCGAACTGCCGCGCAGGGCAGGTGAGCTGACGCTCGGCCTCATGGGATTCGGGCGCATCGCGAGGGTCCTGGCCAGGATCGCGGGCCCCGTCTTCGGCCGCGTCGCCGCGTACGACCCGCACGCCGCAGAGGCCGGGTGGCCGTCCGACGTCGAGCGGATGGGCAGGGACGAGCTGGTCGCCGCCTGCGACATCCTCTCGCTGCACACCCCGCTGACCGAGCAGACCCGCGGCATGGTCGATACGGAGCTGCTGTCCCATATGCGGGCAGGGAGCTACCTGGTGAACGTCGCCCGCGGCGAACTCGTCGACGCCGCCGCGCTGCTGGCCGCACTGGAGGGTGGACGGCTCCGGGCGGCGTCCCTGGATGTGTTCCCGGTGGAGCCTCCGGCGCCGGACGACCCGTTGCGCACCCACCCGCGCATCCAGCTCTCCCCGCACAGCGCCTACCTGTCCGATACCTCCCGGCGGGCCTATGTGTGCGCGCCCGCCGAGAACGTCATCGCCTGGCACCGGACCGGGCGCCCGCTGACCCCCGTGGTCCAACCGGCATCCGAAGGAGCCTCCTCATGACCGAAGCGCCGTCCGCCCCCGACCCGGACCGGGAGGAAGAGACCCGGCTGCGCCGCGAACTCGCCGCCGTCTACCGGCTCGTGGCGCACTTCCGGATGACGGACCTGATCTTCACCCACATCTCGCTGCGACTCCCGGGACCCGACCACCACTTCCTGATCAACCCCTACGGTCTCCTCTTCGAGGAGATCACCGCTTCGAACCTGGTCAAGATCGACCTGTCCGGAAATCCCGTCGGGCCCACCCCCCACCCGGTCAACCCCGCGGGCTTCGTCATCCACAGTGCGATCCACGCCGCACGCGCGGACGCGCACTGCGTCCTGCACACCCACACCCGGGCGGGCTGCGCGGTCGCCGCCCAGCGCGACGGGCTGCTGCCGCTGAACCAGATGTCGATGGAGTTCTATGACCGGGTGGGCTACCACGATTACGAGGGCGTGGCCCTCAACCTCGACGAGCAGAAGCGTCTGGTCGACGACATCGGCGACCACCCCGCGCTGATCCTGCGCAATCACGGTCTGCTGACGGTGGGCGAGAGCGCGGCCCAGGCCTTCCTGCGCATGTACTACCTCGAGAAGGCCTGCGAGATCCAGGTCACCGCCCAGGCCGGCGGCGGACCGCTGACCGTTCCGCCGGCCGAGACGTGCGAGTACACCGCCCGGCAGCTCGCGGGCGGCGCCGACGCGGACTTTCAGGACGATGTCGCGTACGACCTGGCGTGGGCGGCCATGCTGCGGCTGCTGAACCGGGTGGCTCCGGACTACCGCGACTGACCTCCAGGGTCTTGGGGCCGACGGCCGGGTTCGGCGGCGACGGCGGCGGCGACCCCCGTGCTGCCGATGTGTCGCGGCCGCGTCACCGAGCCGTACCTACGGCCGCGTCCCCGGGCGCGGTCCGTCGACGTGTTGGCGGCTGAAGGTCAGGGAGCGGGTGAAGATCTTCTGCACCTGGGCGTCGGGCAGCCCGTACCAGCCGTGATCGGCACCCGGGACGGTCCACAGCTCGACCGGGGTCCCGGCCTTCTCCAGTGCCGCGGCGAGGGATTCGCTGTGTGAGCACGCCACCATGGTGTCCTCCGTGCCGTGGACGAGAAGGAACGGCGGGGCGGCAGGGTGGACTTGGGCCAGTGGGCCGGCCGCTCGGGCGCGCTCCGGGACCGCTGCCGGGGCAGCTCCCAGCAGGAGCGCCTCAGGCGTGGCGGGGTCTTCCGGGGCGAAGCGGCCTCGGGCGCTGGTCAGGTCGCTCGGTGCGTACCAGATCACGGCGCCGACCGGTGCGGGGTCGGTGCGGGTGAGGGCGAGGAGGGAGGCGAGGTGTCCGCCGGCGGACTCTCCCCACACCACCGTCCTCCCGGTGTCGATACCGAGTTCGGCGGAGCGGAGGGTGAGCCAGCGCAGTGCGGCGCGCAGGTCGTCGAGCGGGGCGGGGAAGGTGGCCTCGCCGCTGAGCCGGTAGTCGGCGCAGGCGACGGCGAAGCCCGCCGCCGCGATGCGCGCGAAGGGCCCGGGGTCCCAGTCGCGGGTCCGCAGTCCCATGTCATCGCGCCGCCCTCTTCGCCATGCGCCGCCGTGCACGAACAGCACCAGCGGAGCAGGCTCCGCCCGGCGGCTTCCGGGCAGCCACAGGTCGAGCTCCAGTGGACGGCTGCCCTCGACGTTTGCGTAGGGGACGCCGCGCACCGCGCGCACGCCGGATCCGTTCGGTGCGCCGGGCGGCAGTGGAGCGTGGTCGGGGTGGGGTGCGGCGATCAGTTCCCGCACCGAGGGGCGGGGTGCTGTCATCGGGTGTGCCACTGGTGGTCGGGCAGGAAGCGCACGTCGTACTGCTCGGGGACGCTCGCGAACTTATGGGGTTCCGGGACGAGGGGCTCGCGTGGCAGGCCGAGCTGTTCGGCGGGCGCGCCGAGGTTCTCGAAGAACCGCTCGAAGGTGCCGCCGGGGCCGGCCGCGACGCCGACGACCTGGCTGTGGTGGCGTTCCATGCGGTAGGCGTGCCGGCAGTTCTTGGGGACGAAGCCGAAATCGCCCGGGGTCAGCAGCTTCTCCTGCTGCTCTCCCTCGGTGTCCTCGACGAACAGCCGGACGGCGCCCTGGGTGATGTAGAAGACCTCGTGGGTGTCGGTGTGCAGATGGGCCGGGATGACGTCGCCCTTGGGGCCTTCGACGGTGAAGAAGTTGAAGGTGTTCTCGGTCTGCTCGCCGCCCGCGTAGATGGTGATCAGGTCGCCGAACAGGTGGGCGCGGTCCCCCTCGCCCTTCTCGATGAAGTAGGGCTTGCCGGGCGCCGCGGGAATGCGCGAGGCCTGCCGGTAACGGGTGGCGTACTCGATGGTCATGCGGTCTCCGTGGGTCGCTTCCGAATGTCAGGTAGCCTGACATAGGGGTTCATGAGGAGGCAAGCCACTGGATACGATCCTGGCTTTCCCGCCCTGTCGTCGTGAGGACCAGATGCAGCCCACCCACCGCAACCTCGCCCAGTTGCTCGGTGACGCCCGACGCTGGTTCGACGAAGGGCTGGTGGCATCCCTGGAAGCGGCCGGAGCCACGCTGGTGTCCCCACCCCAGGTCCAGCTCTTCGCCGTACTCGACGACCAGGGCTCCACGGTGTCCGAACTGGCGCGGCGCATGGGCGTCACCCGGCAGACGGCCCACCAGGCCGTGCACGGCCTGGTGGGCGCCGGTCTGCTCGAGCAGGTCCCCGACCCCACCTCTGCCCGCCGGCGGCTGATCCGGCGTACCGGGGAAGGGGAGCGGGCGCACCGCCAGGCCGGGCTCATCCTCGAAGGGCTGGAGGAACGGCTCGCCGAGCGGATCGGCCCGGAGGCGGTCGACGCACTGCGGGCGGCGCTGGAGGGACCGTGGGGTCGGCCGCCCTCCCCGGGTTCGCAGTAGGGCCGACGTCGTGGTCTGCGCGGACGGCGGCTCCACTGATGGGGTCATCCGGTCGCGGTGGGGCACAGGTCGCCTCCTCGTACGGCGCGTGCGCCTCCCAATTGCCGTGCGGGGTGGGGGTGTTGAGGTGGAGTGCACGGCGGTGGTGGATCTGTTCGCCGCCCGGGGCGAGGGACGAAGGGAAGCGTCCGCGGGCGGGTGGGGAGCGGCCGTTGGGGTGTCGGGCATCGCGGTGAACGCTGCCACGTCGACGGCAGGGCCGGTGGGGCTTTCCTGGTGGTCGCCCGGTCCGTACGGGCGCACCATGGAAGGGCGGGGGCCGGGGGGTGACTGGAGGCAGTCTCATGTTGGAAGTCAAGACTCTCGACAAGCCGGATGAGCGGCGCGATTTTCCGCGCGGTCACCTCGAAGCCCTGCACATGAGCGGGCTGGACTTCGCCGTCGCCACGTTCGAGCCCGGCTGGCGCTGGTCGGAGTCGATCGGTCCGCTCGCGGGGACGGAAACCTGCGAGGTGCACCACAACGGCCTGGTGGTCCAGGGGCGCATGCGCGTCAGGATGAACGACGGCCCGGAGGCCGAAATAGGGCCCGGCGATGTCTTCGTCTGCGATCCCGGGCATGAGGCCTGGGTCGTGGGTGACGAGCAGGTCATCGTGTACGACTTCGCCGGCGCCATGGCCACGGACTACGGCCGGGCGAAGGACTGAGGAGTGAAGTCTGAGGAGTGAAGAGGCGCGAGGGGGGAGGGAAACGGGGGAGGAGTGGCGGGTCGCCGGGCTCGCGGTGTGGGCGCCGATCGGGGGATCGGTGAGGCGGTTCGTGGGGTCCTGTCGGGGGTGAGTGACCTGTGTGTTCAGGGGGGCGGCACCGGCTCCGCCGTGGGGTGGATCGTCGAGAACATGGTCGGCGCGGGTGCCCGGAGGGGCGGCGTGCGGGGGGCGTGCGGATTCCCACGAGATTCGTATGTCTAGGACAGGATTCGGTGGGCAGGGGAGCGGGACGGTCCGGCACGCGGAATACGTCACGGGTTGTACCCGTTACCGCAGCTGGATACGGATCGACATCCACGACAGACCGGAAGCAGGGAAGCACGCATGAGCACGGTAGAGCTCACCAAGGAAAACTTCGACGAGATCGTCTCCGGCAACGATTTCGTCCTGATCGACTTCTGGGCCGAGTGGTGCGGCCCGTGCAAGCAGTTCGGCCCGGTCTTCGAGCGGTCGTCCGACAAGCACGACGACCTGATCTTCGCGAAGGTCGACACCGAGGCGCAGCCCGAGCTGGCCTCCGCCTTCCAGATCCAGTCCATCCCGACGCTGATGATCGTCCGGGAGAACATCGCCGTGTTCGCCCAGCCGGGTGCGCTGCCGGAGGCCGCCCTGGAGGACGTCATCGGCCAGGCCCGTGGCCTGGACATGGACGAGGTCCGGTCCTCGGTCACCGAGGCCCAGGAGCAGGAGCAGGCCGAGCAGGGACAGCAGGCGCAGGGCTAGTGAGCGAGCTGCTGCTGATCCGGCACGGCGAGACGGAGTGGAGCAGGGACGGCCGGCACACCAGCTGGACCGACCTGCCGCTCACCGCCAATGGAGAGCAGCAGGCGCGCGCACTGCGCCCGCTGCTCTCCGGCCGGAAGATCGGGCAGGTCTTCGCCAGCCCGATGACGCGGGCGCTGCGCACCGCCGAGCTGGCGGGCCTCGCGCAGCCGCAGATCGACGACGACCTGCGGGAATGGGACTACGGCGGCTATGAGGGCATCTCCACCGCCGAGATCCACCGCAGCGCACCTGACTGGTTTCTCTTCCGGGACGGTGCGGCCTCCGGTCCCGCCGAGCACCCGGGGGAGTCGCCCGAGCAGGTCGGGGCGCGCGCCGACCGGGTGCTGGCGCGCATCGCCTCCCGGCTTGAGGCGGATGAGGGCGATGTGGCGCTGGTGGCGCATGCGCACTACCTGCGGGTGCTGACCGCCCGCAGGCTCGGCCTGCCGGCCGCGGCGGGCGCGATGTTCACCTTCGAGACCGGGGCGGTCGGCGTCCTCGGGACCGAACACGGCCGCCCCGCGGTGGTCGCCTGGAACGCCCGGAGCCTGTGAGGACCCAAGCCCGTAGCGCCCGGAGCCGGTAGCGCCCGGAGCCGGTAGCGCCCGGATTCTGTCGCGCCCTGCTCCGGTGCGCCCGGAGTCCGGGCGGCTCCGGGCAGTGGGGGCGTGCTGCTTTCCGCCTTCGGGTGCCCGAGCCAGGCTCGGGCACCCGTTGTCGTATGCCCGAGCTGACCTGCTGTGTGTCGTGGGCCGGCGGACCGCCCCGGCTCCGGGTCGGACGCTCGTATCGGACGTCCGTACCTGGCACCCGTGGCTGACGGCCTGTCTGATGTGTCGGGCCGGGCGCGTCGGCCGCCGGTGGCCGTGGTGCCGTCCGCCGGTGGCCGTGGTGCCGTCCGCCGGTGGCGGCGGTGTCCTCGCTCGGGTGGCTACGGGGCCATCGGGTCGAGGTGCAGGGGTTCCACCTTGCCCTCGATCATGGCGCCCAGGCCCTGGACGGCGCAGGTGTCGGGCCGGTCGGCGATGTGCACGGGCATGTTGGTGGCCTGACGGATCATCGGCTCCAGGCCGGGGATCAGGGCGCTGCCGCCCGCGAGCATGATGCCGCGCTCCCCGAGGTCCGCCACCAGGTCCGGCGGGCAGCGGCGCAGCACCGCCCCGATGCCGTCGAGGATCGACGTCAGGGGAGTGGTGATCGCGTGCCGGACCCGCTCGGTGTCGACGAGTACGGACCGCGCCAGGCCGCTGACCACGTCCCGGCCGTGCACCTCCGTCGAGCCCGGGGTGAGCCCGCCGCTGCTGGAGAGCATCAGATGCAGCGGGCGTACGGCCTGACCGGGCAGCATCAGTGCGTGGTGCAGCCGCAGATGCTGGACGACGGCGTGATCGATGGCGTTGCCGCCGACGGGAACCGTTTCGGCGGCCACGATCGACCCCAGGGACAGCACCGCGACCTGCGTGGTTCCGGACCCGCACACCACGATCATGGTCGCTTCGGGGTGCTCCACCGGGAGCCCGCAGCCGACGGCCGCGGCGATCAGCGTGTCGACCAGCTCGACGCGGCGGGCACCGAGTCCGGTGAGCGTCTCCACGGCGGCCCGCTGCGCCAGCGGCTCACTGCCGTGCGGCAGGCAGACGGCGGCGCGCATCGTGGGCCGGCGCCGCCAGGCCTTGCGGAGCTTGTCACCGACCAGATAGCGCAGCAGCCGCTGGGCCATGTCGATGTCGACGATGGTGCCGCCGGAGACCGGGCGTACGACGCGGATGTAGTCGGGGGTGCGCCCGTCCATCACCTCGGCCTGCGCGCCGACGGCGATCAGCGCGCCGGTGCGGATATTGACGGCGGCGACGGTCGGCTCATCGACGACCAGGCCCTGATTCTTGACATACACCCTGGTCCGGGCCGCGCCGAGGTCGACGGCGACCGAGCAGCGCCGGAGTTGGGCGAGGCTGATGATCATGGAGGTTCCTCCCCGATGGGCCGGTATGGGGCGAGCGCTCGCGAGGGACCGCTCGTGCGCCATCCTGCGGGCAGGACCCGGCGCCCGCCTGTTGAGAGGTCCGGTCGGGGGACGGGCGCAGGGGCAGGACACGGTGCGGAGCGCGGGGCGGGGAAGGTGTTGCGGGTGGGGCGGTCAGTCCACCCGGCGCTGGAACAGGCCCCAGGTGAATTCCAGCACGATGTCGTGCGGGGCGCCGTCGGGGTCGGGGGCGGTGCAGGCCAGCCGCCAGCGGGTGGGGGCGCTGCCTTCCATCGGGCGGGCCGGGGCGTAGGCGCGGGCGGCCTCGTCGACGGTGCAGGACCAGGGGGTGAGGTCCGCGGTCGTGTGCAGTGCGGGGGCGGTGGCGCCGGGGGCGCGGACCAGCCAGGCGTTCCAGACGGCGCCGCGGTCGGCGGTGAGCACCTCGAACCGCAGTTCGGGCCAGAGCGGCACCGGCCACGTCAGGGCCTCGCAGGTCAGGTCACCGAGGCGCTTGGGGGTGACGGCCTCCGGGGCGCCGAGCAAGCCGCGGTAGGGCTGGAGACCGCCGCGCGCCCGCGGGGCGTGCATCCGCGCCTGCCAGCGGCGGTTGGCCTCGCGCATCTGTGCGCGGGAGACACCCAGTTCGCGCAGGGCGTCCTCGACGAGACCCGGGTGGTGGTCGGCCATCCGGCGCAGCAGAACGAGCTGGAAGGCGACGGGTCCCGGCAGGTCGGACGGGGTGCCGCGGCCCCCGCCGGGCGGCGTGCCGGAGCTGCCGGGCGGGTCGTGGTCAGGGGTGCGGTTCATGAGGGACATGGTCGTGGACGGTGGGTGGCGCGAGGGACGCGGGGCGCCGGCCGGCGGGGAGGAACAGCCCGGAGCTGACGTAGCGGCGGCCCGGGGTGAGGGAGCGGCGGAGCAGGCCGTGCTCGGCGACGTGGGCGGCGCGGGACTGGTGGGCGGGCAGATCGAAGTCACCCAGCGGCGTCCAGCGGTCGTGCGGCAGGACCCAGCCGCGATAGCCGCGGGCGGCCGTCCAGTCCAGGACGGGCGCCAGCGGCTGGATGCGGGTCTCCAACTCGATGAAGAGCGCCGGGAGTTCACGCTCGATGGTGTGTGCGGCGCCGCGCAGCACCGCCGGCTCCCCGCCGTCCACATCGATCTTGATGAGGGTGACTCGGTCAACTCCAGTGTGTCCAGGGGGAGGCAGGGCACCTCCAGGGTGGCGCCGTGCAGTTCGCGGCGTACGAGCGAGGAGACCCCGCGGTCGCCCCGGCCGTCCGGCGGCAGCCCCCTGGCCCTGGCGGAGGTTCCGGCCCTGGCCCAGGACATCCTGCGCGAGATCTGCCGGGTGTTCCCCCAACTACCTCTCGTTCCGGACGACTTCGGCGAAACAACGGGCGCTGGTCGGTATCCGGCAGTCGCTGGAGCACTTCGTCGAGCACATGACGGCCGGCCTGGACCGTCCGCAGGTGCACCCGCGGGTCTTCCAGGAGTTCGGCCGCGGCGAGGGCGTCCAGGGCCGCAGCCTGAACGCCCTCCAGGCCATGTACCGGCTGGGCGTACGGCTGGCCTGGCGGCGGCTCGCAGAGATCGGCCAGCAGGTCGCCATCCCGGCCCCCGCGATGTGCGAACTCGCCGAATCCGGCTTCGAGTACCTCGACGGGCTGGTGGCCGAATCCGTACGCGGCTACGCCGAGGCCGCCGCCCGTCAGGCCGGTGAGCGACTGCGACTCCAACGCCGCCTGATGGAGCAGCTGTTCACGGGGGCGGGTGCCGCGGCGGGCTCACCGGGGCCGCCGTCCTGCGCCCGCCGCCTGCGCCCGCCGTCACTCGGGCGCGAGGCCCAGCATCCGCTGGAGCAGTTCCTTGAGCAGGGTGCGCTCGGCGGCGGTCAGCCGGCCGAGGGGCTCGCGGGCGAAGTCGAGCGAGGTGCGCAGCCGCTCGGCCGTACGCGCCCCCTCATCGGTCGGGGCCGCCAGCTTGACCCGGCGGTCGGCCGGATCCGGGCGGCGCTCGACGAGGCCCCGGGCCTCCAGGCGGTCGACGATGCCCGTGATGTTGGACGGCTCGCACTTGAGGCGGTTGGCGATCCGCCGCATGGGCAGCGGCTCCACGGACAGCAGGCTCAGGACCCGGGCCTGCGCGCCGGTGAGGGAGTGATCCGCCGCGGCCTGCTCGTACTCCTCGTAGTAACGGGAGACGACGGTGCCGATGAGGTCCACCACCTCGACGGTCAGGGGGTCTGCGCGCGGATTCATACACACCAGGATACCCATTTACTTGACAACATGAAATATCGAGGCGCATGGTTGTTTCAGCACCTGAAGCTTTTGGAGGATCGCGCTATGTCCGCACTGCCCACGACCGGCCGTGAATGGCACCTCGTCGCCCGCCCGCACGGCTGGCCCACCCCGGAGGACTTCGCCCTGCGCGAGGCCCCGCTCCCCGAGGTCGGCGAAGGCCAGATCCTCGTCCGCAACCTCCACTTCTCCGTGGACCCGTACATGCGCGGCCGGATGAACGACGTGAAGTCCTACGTCCCGCCGTTCCAGCTGGACGAGCCGATGGACGGCGGTGCGGTCGGTGAGGTCATCGCCTCGCGCGCCGATTCCGTAGCCGTCGGCGACCACGTCCTGCACGGCCTCGGCTGGCGGGAGTACGCGGTGCTGGACGCCAAGCGCGCCGCCAAGGTCGACCCGTCGCTGGCCCCCCTCACCTCCTACCTCGGCGTGCTCGGCATGCCGGGCCTGACCGCCTACGCCGGCCTGCTGGAGGTCGCCTCCTTCAAGGAGGGCGACGCCGTCTTCGTGTCCGGCGCGGCCGGTGCGGTCGGCAGCGAGGTCGGCCAGATCGCCAAGCTCAAGGGCGCCTCCCGCGTCATCGGCTCGGCCGGCTCCGACGAGAAGGTCAAGCTCCTGGTCGAGGAGTACGGCTTCGACGCCGCGTTCAACTACAAGAACGGCGATGTCGCCAAGCAGCTCAAGGAGGCCGCTCCCGACGGCATCGACGTCTACTTCGACAACGTCGGCGGCGACCACCTCGAAGCGGCCATCAGCTCCCTCAAGGTGCACGGCCGCGCCACCATCTGCGGCATGATCTCGATGTACAACTCCACCGAGCCCAGCCCCGCCCCGCGCAACCTCGCGATGGTGATCGGCAAGCGGCTGCGTCTGGAGGGCCTGCTGGTGAGCGACCACTCCGCGCTGCAGCCGCAGTTCGTGGAGGAGGTCTCCGCCTGGGTCCGCTCCGGCGAGCTGAAGTACGCCGAGACCAAGGTCTCCGGGATCGAGAACGGCGCCGAGGCGTTCCTCGGCCTGCTGCGCGGCGAGAACACCGGCAAGATGATCGTGAGCCTCGACGACTGACGTCCGTGGCGGACGGTTAGGCTCAGCGGTAAGCCGTCGCGATCCGTGGGCGCGAGTCGCGGCGAACCACAGGAGGATTCTGTATGTCCATCCAGACCGTCGACGTCGTCTACACCGCCGTCGCCACCGCTGAGAACGGCCGTGACGGCCGCGTCGCCAGCGACGACGGCAAGCTCGACGTCGTCGTCAATCCGCCCAAGGAGCAGGGCGGAAGCGGCGCCGGGACCAACCCGGAGCAGCTCTTCGCCGCCGGCTACAGCGCGTGCTTCCAGGGCGCGCTCAGCGTCGTCGCCCGCCAGGAGAAGGCGGACGTCTCCGGCTCCCGGGTGACCGCCCATGTCGGCATCGGCAAGACCCCGGCCGGCGGTTTCGGCCTCAAGGTCGAGATCTCCGCGTCGATTCCGAACGTCGACGCGGCCACCGCCAAGGACCTCGTGGAGAAGGCGCACCAGGTGTGCCCGTACTCCAGCGCGACCCGCGGCAACATCGAGGTCACGCTGACCGTCGTCTGAGGCGCTTCCGCCGCCGAGACCCAGCCGAGGGCCGCACCCCACCCGGGGTGCGGCCCTCGGCCGTTGTGTGCTTCAGCGGTCACGCCGTCCGGCTGTCGCGTCCTCGGCTGTGGCGTCCCCGGCCGTCGCGTCCCGCGGTCGTCGCGTCCCGGGCGCGGTGTCCCCGGCCGTCGTGTGCTTCAGCCGTCACGCCGTCCGGCTGTCGCGTCCTCGGCTGTGGCGTCCCCGGCCGTCACGTCCCGCGGTCGTCGCGTCGCCCGGGCGCGGTGTCCCCGGCCGTTGTGTGCTTCAGCCGTCACGCCGTCCGGCTGTCGCGTCCTCGGCTGCGGCGTCCCCGGCCGTCACGTCCCCCGGCCGTCACGTCCCCCGGCCGTCACGTCCCCCGGTCGTCGCGTTCCCGGGCGCGGTGTCCCCGGCCGTCGTGTGCTTCAACGGTCACGCCCCTGGCTGTCGTGTCCCTGGCCGTCCTGCTCCCCGGCCGTCGTGCCCCCGGCGCTGCCCCGTCCTCCGTTGCCCGTTCCCCGACCGCCGTGTCCCCGGCCGGCGACGGGGGCGGCCCCGATGTGACGCAGGCTACGTGTGCGAGGTCTTGACGCGCCCGCCGTGTAATCGATTACGTATCCCCCACGAAATCGATTACACGGCGAATGCGGCCCCCGCGGTCCCGCGGGCCGGACATACCCGCAAGCACCGGGTCGCGTCCGGAAGCACCGGGGCAGCACGGACGCATCACGCATCCGCCGTGACCCGACCGATCGCAGGAACAGGATGGCAACGGCGCCATGGCGAACATCAAGGACGTGGCAGAACGGGCGGGGGTCTCCGTCGCCACCGTCTCGCGGGTCCTCAACGGCAACAGCCCCGTCGCCGAGACCCGCGAGCGGGTGCTCGCCGCCGTGCGCGAGCTGGGCTACCGCCCCAACAACGTCGCCCGCGCGCTGCGCACCGCACGTACCGGCGCCCTCGGCCTGATCATCAGCGATCTCACCAACCCCTTCTTCACCGAGCTGGCGGACGCCGTCGAGGACGAGGCCCGCAGCCTCGGCTACAGCCTCGTGATCGGCAACGCCGGCGAACGCCCCGAGCAGCAGGACGACTACATCCGCACCCTGCTGGACCGGCGGATCGACGGCCTGCTGGTCAGCTCCGCGGGCACCGGATCCGCGATGATCGGCGAGGTCGTCGACTCCGGTACACCGCTGGTCCTGCTGGACCGGGTGGTGCCCGGTATCGACGCACCCTGTGTACGCGCCGACGGCCTGGCCGCGCTCACCGACCTCGCCGCCCACCTCGCCGCCCTCGGCCGCCGCCGCCCCGCGATCATCGTCGCCCCGGCGGGCACCCCCACCGGCGACGAACGCCTCGACCAGTTCCGTACGGCGCTGGCCGCGCACGGCATCGCCCTGCCCGACGAGCGGGTCGGCGCCACCCCCGATCTTCAGCACACCGGCGGACGGCGGGTGATGAGCGGCTTTCTCGATCTGCCGGAGCCGCCGGACGCGGTGCTCGCCACCGACAACCTGATGGCGCTCGGCGCGATGGACGAACTCCGGGCGCGGGGGCTGCGGGTGCCCGACGACGTGGCGCTGGTGGTCTACGACGACGTGCCGTGGTTCACCCACACCGACCCGCCGCTGACCGCCATCGCGCAGCCCACCCGCGAACTGGGCCGGGCCGCCGTGCACACCCTGCTGGAGCGGATCGAGGGCCGTCACCCCGAGTCGGTGCTGCTGCCGGCCCATCTCGTCCCGCGCCGCTCCTGCGGCGAACCGGCCGCCGCCACCGCCCCGTACGCCGCGCCCCACCGGGCAGGCCCCCGCCCCACCGGACAGCAGACCTGACGCAGACCTGACGCAGACCCCGCACGGCATCCGCGGCGGACCGGACGCAGACCGCAAGGAGACCCGTGCCCGTCAACGAGACCCCTGCCGCGAGCGAGATCCGTGCCCATGAACGAGATCCGAGACCCGAGACCCGAGAACGACTTCCAGGAAGAGAGGGGCAGCGCATGACCGGCGTCAAAGACGACGTACCGGGCGGCCGCGAACTGCTGCGCGTGGAGGGGGTGACGAAGTCGTTCCCGGGCGTACGCGCGCTGGACGGCGTGGACCTGAGTCTGCGCGCCGGCGAGGTGCACGTCCTGCTCGGTGAGAACGGCGCGGGCAAGAGCACGCTCATCAAGATGCTCTCCGGTGCCCACCGCCCCGACTCGGGACGCATCCTGGCCGCCCCCGCCCCCGCCTCAGCCGCCTCCCCGGCCGGCGGACCGGATGCCGCGGCCGGCGCACCGAGCGAGGTGCACATCCGCTCCGCGCAGGACGCCGAACGCCTCGGCATCGCCACCATCTACCAGGAGTTCAACCTCGTCCCCGGTCTGACGGTCGCCGAGAACATCTTCCTGGGGCGGCAGCCGCGCACCGCGCTCGGTCTCGTCGACAGGAAGACGATGCGCGCCCGCGCCGCCGCACTGCTGCGCCGGGTCCGCCTGGACGTCTCCCCGAACACCCCGGTCGCCGAACTCGGCATCGCCCGGCTGCAGATGGTGGAGATCGCCAAGGCGCTCAGTCTGGACGCCCGCGTGCTGATCATGGATGAGCCGACCGCGGTGCTCACCTCCGAGGAGGTGCAGACCCTCTTCGGGATCGTCCGCGAGCTGCGCGAGTCCGGCGTCGGCATCATCTTCATCACCCATCACCTCGACGAGATCGGCGCCCTCGGCGACCGTGTCACCGTCCTGCGCGACGGCCGCTCGGTCGCCGAGGTGCCCGCGTCCACCGACGAGGACGAGCTGATCCGGCTGATGGTCGGCCGGGACATCGCCGAGCAGTACCCGCGCGAGCGCCCCGACGCGCCGGGCGCGCCGCTGCTGCGGGTGCGCGGCCTGACCCGGCACGGCGCCAAGGGCGCGAAGGGCGCACCCGCCAAACCCGTCTTCGCGGGCATCGACTTCGAGGTGCGGGCCGGTGAGGTCGTCGGTCTGGCCGGGCTGGTCGGCGCCGGCCGTACGGAGATCGCGCGGGCGATCTTCGGCGTGGACCGCTACGACTCCGGCACCGTCGAGGTCGACGGCAAGGGCCTGGCGCGCGGCGATGTGCGCGCCGCGATGCGGGCCGGGCTCGGCCTGGTGCCCGAGGACCGCAAGGGCCAGGGCCTGGTCCTGGACGCCTCGTTGCAGGACAACCTGACGCTGGCCCGGCTGGACCGGGACACCCGCGGCGGGCTGGTGGACCGGCGCGGCCAGCGGCGCGAAGCGGCCGCCGTCGCCGCGCAGTTGAAGGTCCGGATGAGCGGTCTGGGCCAGAGTGCCCGCACCCTGTCCGGCGGCAACCAGCAGAAGATCGTCATCGGCAAATGGCTGCTGACCGAGACCAGGCTGCTGATCCTCGACGAGCCGACGCGCGGTATCGACGTCGGCGCCAAGGTCGAGATCTACCAATTGATCAACGAGCTGACGGCGGCGGGCTGCGCGGTGCTGATGATCTCCAGCGACCTCCCGGAGGTGCTCGGTATGAGCGACCGGGTGCTGGTGATGGCACAGGGCCGGCTGGCCGGCGAACTCCCGGCCGAAGCGGCCACCCAGGACGCGGTGATGGAACTGGCCGTCCGATCCCCGAACGAGGGCGCCCCACCCGCCCTTCACAAGAACACCCCCGGTCAGAGCGCGATGGAGGGCTCCGATGACTGATCTGCTGAAAACCCCCGCCGACACGCCGGCGGCCCCGGGCCGGGAGCACGAACTCGGGCAGTGGTTCACCAGGGCCGTCCTCAAGAACGGACCGCTGGGCGGCCTGATCGCCCTCGTCGTCGTCATGGCGGTGCTGTCCAAGGACTTCCTCAACGGGCAGAACCTCCTCAACGTCGGCGTCCAGGCGTCGGTCACCGCGATCCTCGCCTTCGGCGTCACCTTCGTGATCGTCTCCGCCGGTATCGACCTGTCCGTCGGCTCGGTCGCCGCCCTCTCCGCCACGGTCGTCGCCTGGGCGGCCACCGGCGAGGGCCTGCCCGTCTGGATCGCGGTACTGCTCGGCCTCGCGGTCGGCATAGCGGCCGGACTGGTCTCCGGTGCCCTGGTCGCGTACGGCAAACTGCCCGCCTTCATCGCCACGTTGGCGATGCTCTCGATCGGCCGCGGCCTGGCCCTGGTCATCTCCGGCGGTTCGCCGATCCCCTTCCCCGGCTCCGTCAGCAAGCTCGGCGACACCCTCGGCGGCTGGCTGCCGGTCCCCGTACTCGTCATGATCGCGATGGGGCTGATCGCCGCGCTGATCCTGGCCCGCACGTACTCCGGCCGCGCGATGTTCGCCATCGGGGGCAACGAGGAGGCCGCCCGCCTCTCCGGCATCAACGTCAAGCGCCGCAAGCTCGTCATCTACGCGATGTCCGGCCTGTTCGCCGCGGTCGCCGGCATCGTGCTGGCGGCCCGGCTCACCTCCGCCCAGCCGCAGGCCGCCGGTGGTTACGAACTGGACGCCATCGCCGCGGTCGTCATCGGCGGCGCCAGCCTCTCCGGCGGTTCCGGCAAGGCCTCCGGCACCCTCATCGGCGCGCTGATCCTCGCGGTGCTGCGCAACGGCCTCAACCTGCTGAGCGTCTCGGCGTTCTGGCAGCAGGTCGCCACCGGTCTGGTCATCGCGCTGGCGGTGCTCCTGGACACGCTCCGCCGCCGGAGCACGCGATGAGCGCCCGGCGGACGATCCGGTGGAGCGCCCGGGTCAGGATGCCGCTGGCGGCCGGGCTCGCCGCGACCGCGGCCCTCGGGCTGGCCGGCTGCGACCGCGGCGGCGACACCGACCTGGGGCTCGCGCTGTCCACGATGAACAACCCGTTCTTCGTCGGCATCAAGGAAGGCGCTCAGGCCGAGGCGGATGCCCGCGGCCTGAACATCAACATCACCGACGCGCAGAACGACCCCACCCAGCAGATCAACCAGATGGAGACGTTCACCAGCCAGGACGTCAAGGCCGCCATCATCAACCCGGTCGACTCCGAGGCCGCCGTACCGGCCGTCGGCGTCGCCAACCGGGCGAAGGTGCCGGTGATCTCCATCGACCGCGGCGTCAACGGCGGCACGGTCGGCTCGACCATCGCCTCCGACAATGTCGCCGGCGGCCGGCTCGCCGCGAAGACCCTGGCCGAATCGATGGACGGCAAGGGCAAGGTGGCGTTCCTGGAGGGCCAGGCCGGCACCTCCGCGGCCCGCGAGCGCGGCCAGGGCTTCGAGGAGGGCATCAAGAAGTACCCGGGCATCAAGGTCGTCGCCCGGCAGCCCGCCGACTTCGACCGCACCAAGGGCATGGACGTGATGTCCAACATGCTCCAGGCGCATCGCGACATCGGCGGGGTGTTCGCCGCCAACGACGAGATGGCCCTCGGCGCGTCCAAGGCGCTCGGTGGCAGGTCCGGCAAGGACGTGAAGGTGGTGGCGTTCGACGGCACGCCGGACGGGATCACCGCGGTCCGCAACGGCACGCTGACCGCGACCGTCGCCCAGCAGCCGAAACTCCTGGGCAAGCAGGCGGTGGACCAGGCGCTGAAGGCGTCGCGCGGTGAGAAGCTGCCGCAACAGATCAAGGTGCCGGTGGTTCTCGTGACACCGCACAACGCCGCGAAGTTCGACGGCTGAGACCAGCGGCCCGGTCCGGCTCCGCCGGGGCCACCGGGCACTGAAGGGTGAGATGAACGGACATGGGAGAGCGGCGCATGTATGACGTCCTGGTGGTCGGCTCGGCCAACGCGGATCTGACGGTACGGGTGGAACGGCGGCCCGGAGCGGGGGAGACCGTGCTCGGCACCGACCTGGTCGAATCGGCCGGCGGCAAGGGCGCCAACCAGGCGGCCGCCGCCGCCCGGCTCGGCGGGCGCACCGCGCTGCTGGCGCGGGTCGGCGGCGACGCGTATGGGCAACTGCTGCTGGACGCGCAGCGTGCGGCGGGTACCGATGTCGGGCCGGTCATCGTGGACGACGCGGCCCGCACCGGCACCGCGATGATCATCGTGAGCCCGGACGGCGACAACAGCATCGTCGTCTCGCCCGGCGCGAACGCCGCCCTCACCCCGCAGGACGTGGCCGCAGCCAAGGACGTCATCGAGGCGTCGTCCGTGCTCTCGCTCCAGCTGGAGATCCCGATGGAGAGCGTGCGGGCCGCGGCAGAGGCCGCCGAGCAGGCCGGTACCCGCGTCGTCCTCAACCCGTCCCCGGCCCCCGAAGCGCTGGCCCCCGAACTCCTCGCGGTGGCCGACCCGCTGGTCGTCAACGAGCACGAGGCCGCGCAGCTGTCCGGGCGCTCGGGCGGCACTCCCGGGGAGTGGGCGGCGGCGCTGCGCGAGCGGGGCGCCCGTTCGGTCGTGATCACCCTCGGCGCGGACGGCGCGCTGGTCCTGGACTCCGCGGGGGTGTACGAGGTGCCGGGGATCAAGGTCAGGGCGGTGGACACCACGGGTGCGGGCGACGCCTTCACCGGCGCCCTCGCCACCCGCCTGGCACGCGGCGACGCACTGCCCGACGCGGCCCGTTTCGCGGTACGCGTCGGCGCCGCCGCGGTCACCAAGCCGGGTGCCCAGCCCTCGTATCCGACACCGGACGAGCTGCCGGCGGCCTGAGGTCAACCGGCGCCGAGGTCCTCGGTGCGCGGCGGGCCGCAGGCCGCGGCGAGCGCCGCCGCCACCGCGACCTCCGTGCCCGCCAGCCCGACGGAGGAGAACAGCGTGATGTCCTCGTCGCCCGTGCGGCCGGGTGCGGCGCCCGCCAGGACGGCGCCCAGCTCGGCCATCGGCGCCGGGCCCAGCAGATGGTCCGCACCGTAACGGCCTGCTTGGGCGCGGGAGTCGGTGACGAGAACGGTGGCCCGCGCGGCCAGTTCGGGCGGGATCTCGTAACGGGTGGTGGACTTCGGGCCGAGGGTGCTCAGGTGGGTGCCCGGCGCGACCCAGTCCGCCTCCAGGACGGGCGTCGCACTGTCGGTGGCCACGATCACCACCTCGCGGCCCGCCACCGCCTCCCGCGCCGAACCGGCCACCCGGGCCGAAAGCCCCAGTTCGTCCCGGGCGCGGGCCGCGAACCGCTCCGCGCGCTCCGTCCGCCGGCCGAACACCGCCACCTCGGCGCGCCGGAGCGGGCCCGCGGACAGCGCCCACAGCTGCGTCCAGGCCTGCGGCCCGGTCCCGATCAGCCCGATCCGCGACGCGTCGCGGCGGGCCAGCGCCTCGACCGCCACCGCGCCGATCGCGCCGGTCCTGCGCGGCCCCAGCTCCGCCCCGTGCACCACGGCGGCCAACTCCCCGCTCGCGCGCTCCCACACCGCGACCAACTGGGTGCCGTGGTGCCCGGCGTCGTACGCGCGAAAGCCGTACAGACCGTCGGCGGACAGCTCGCCGACGGTGAACACCAGCTCCCGCGAGGCGAGCGGGGCACGCACCCGCGGCGGCGCGGACAACTGCCCGGCGTGGTGGGCGAGGAGCGCGTGCCGGACGGCCGCCACCGCGTCCGCCGGGGTGAGGCGCGCGCGGACCTCCGGGTCGCCGAGCAGCAGGGGAGCGGTCACCGGACGGTCAGCTCCCTCGGCCGGTGGAGCCGGCGGGGGACTGTCGGGATCTGAGCGGCAGCAAGGATCACCCGCCCATCATCCCGGAGCCGGGCCGGGCCGACCATGGGCCCCGCGCGGCCGCCGAGGGCTACGGGACGGGGGCCTGTCGTGGCTACGGGCCCGCCTCCGACGCCGCCACCGCCACGATCTTCCGTACCTGCCCGGTGATCGAGACGCGGTTCCGTACGAAATCCGGGTCGGTGATCCGCCCGTGCGCCGGGTCGGTGTTGCCGGGACCGAACTCCAGCACCGGGGTGTGCAGATGGCCTCCGGGGAGCGCCGGCCGCACCGCGTCCCGCAGCAGCGTCGCCCGGTAGGCGATCTCGTTCGAGAGATAGTCGCCGCCGCCCCCGGCGCGGGCCGTGGACCCCGGGGTCGGGCCGTCCGGCCGGTTCACCGGCCCGGTGCCGCCCGCCGGGATCTCGGTCACGGCCGTGTGGTCGACCACCGGGTACGGGCCGGTGCCGGCCCCGACGATCCGCCCGTACGGAAGGCTGGTCGTCGTCCACTGCGGCTGCGGCCGCACGGTCGGCACCCCCGCCGAAATCGGCACGGTTCCGGTCCGCTCGTCCCGGGCGTTGTCCGGATAGCCGCCCCGCCAGGCGCCGTTGGTCCGCTCCACATCGAAGCGCCCCGGCCGCCCCTGGCTGATCGTGGTGAACAGATCCGCCTGCCGCGGACCGTGCCGGAAGTGCGGCAGCAGCGTGCGCTCCACCGTCCCGTCCGCGAAATCGGCCCAGCGCACGGGGAAGACCGCCGTCTCGATCCGGGCGGAGCGCCCCGAGGCCGTCCGTACCGTCGTCCCGTCCAGCGCCAGGGCCGCCGCCCCCGACGGGTTGCTGCGCCGCGCGTCATCGTCCAGCTGGAACGGGTCGAAACCGGTCACGACGATCCGCACCACCCGCTTCCCGGCGGGCAGCGCGATCGAGTCCTGGCCGCGCGAGCCACGCTCCAACGCGTCCACCAGCGCCGCCCGTTGCTCCCCGGTCATCTCGAATCCGGGCTGCCATGCCCGCAGCGCCTTCGTCATCCCCAGCCGTGCCCAGTACAGCGGCCGGTCGTCGTCCCGGCTCAGATCGCCACCGGCGGGCCCGCGCCCCTGCGCACGGTCCACGGCCCGCCGCCACAGCGCACCGCCCTCCCGCGCCACATACCGCTTCGCCTCCCGGTACGTCGCCGTCCGGGCCAGACCGCCGGTGAACTCCCGCTCCCACGCGTCGAATCCGCTGCGCCGCAGAATCTCCTGGGGAGCTGCCTGCGCCAGCCGCCCCTCCTCCACGGTGCCCGCGGGCGCGGCGGCGGCCGGGCCGCCGGGCGCCGCACCGGCCGTTGCCGGGGCCGTCAGGGACAGGGGAACGGCGGCGGTCAGCGCGACACCGAGCGCGCCCAGCCGGGTACGTATGCGTTTCATGGGGCGAGTAAAGCGGGTGTGCCCAGCGGGCGGTAGGGGCATCGAGGGGCGCCCGGGACCACGGCCCTCGCCGCCGGCGCTCCGCGGTGGCCGGCGGGATATGGTTCTCCGTCGGCTCGCGCACGGTGCTGCCGACGAGTCCGAGGGGGAATCTCCGTGGCCACACCGCCACCACCGCAGCCGTACGCAGGCAATCCGTACCAGCAGCCGCCCGCGGGTCCGTACGGGCAGCCCCCCGCGTACGGGCAGCCGCCCGCGGGGCCGTACCCCCCGCCGCCCGCGGGGCCGTACGCACCGCAGCCGGGCCCGTACCCGCAGCAGCCCTATCAGGGCCACCCCGGCGCCCCCGGCTGTCAGTTCTGCGGTGCGCAGCCGGCGGTGCAGGCGACCGTGCGCGGGCATCAGGGGATCCTGTACGTGATGCGGTTCCTGAGCCGCAAGGGTGTGTTCTGCCGTTCCTGCGGGCTGGCGACCTACCGCGAGATGTCCGCGAAGACGCTGTGGCAGGGCTGGTGGAGCCCGCTGTCCGTGGCCATCACGCCGATCACTCTGCTGGTGAACCTCGGCCCGCGGTCCCGTTTCCACAAGCTGGCCGAGCCGACGGGCGGTTGGCGGCCCCCGCTCGACCCGGGCCCGTCGCTGCTGCGCAGGCCGGTGGCCCTGACGGCGCTGGCGGTGGTGGCTCTCGCGGCCCTCGCCCTCACCACCCTGATGGTGATCGGCCTGGTGTCCGGCGGCCGGGCGGATGCGGAGGTTGCGGGGACCGACACGGCGCAGACACTCGCCGTCGGCGACTGTGTGCACAACGACGGCGACTGGGACGAGCAGGACCTGCGGACCACGGACTGCGGCGCGGCCGACGCGCAGTACAAGGCCACCAGCAGGCTGGAGACCTCGCAGGCTACCTGCGCCGACGGGGAGTTCATCGCCGATCTCCGCTACGGACCGGGCGGGACGACCGCCACCTGCCTCAAGCCCCTCAGGTGACCTTCGGGGCGGCGGCCGGTCACTCCCCGCCGGCCCCGTCGCCCGTCTCCTCGGCCCCGACCGCCCCGTCCGCCCCGTCCCTCTGGCCCTGTCCCAGCAGCGCCAGGAAGTCCCGGAACGACGCGGGCATGTCGACGTGTTCCGGGTCCAGCAGCCACTGCAACTGGAGCCCGTCCATGACGGCGACCAGGAGCGGCGCCGCCTGCTCCGGCGTCAGGCCGCCGGGCAGGGTGTCGCCGAACTCCGCCCGCAGGACGGCGGCCACGGAGGCCCGGACGACCCGGAAGCGCGATTCGAAGAACGCGCGGGCGGGGTGGTCCTCGGTGACGCTGTCGGCCGACAGGACGGTGTACGTCCGGACGATGCCGGGGCGGGTGGCGTTGTAGTCGACGAGCTGGGCGAGCGTGCCGGTGCGCCATGCGTCGGAGGTCGCGGCGGCGGAGGCGAGATCCCAGCGGTCACGCGCCTCCAGGACAGCGACCAGCAGCTGTTCCTTCGTGGGGAAGTGGTGCAGCAGACCCTGCTGGGTGAGGCCGGCGCGCTCGGCGACCGCGGCCAGGGAGGTGCGGCGGTATCCGCGTTCGGAGATCAGCTCCATGGCGGCCTGCAGGATGGCCTCGCGCCGTTCCGCGCGCTGCGCCTCCCGTCCGCCGCCGCGTCGCGCACCAGCACGGGGGCGGCGGTCCGCCGGGTCCTGGTCTCTTGCCGTCACCCGGCCGAGGGTATCCCCGGAGGGGCTGCCCGTACGGCACGGGTAACGAAATCATGACGGCGCCTACCGTTCGCACGGCGAAGAGGGAAGGATTCCGGCCAAGGGCCCGTACGTCCACGCAGGGAGCACCGCATGACCGAGCAGCCCGACGCCCACGGCCACGCCGCTGACGAGGACCGCGCAACCGCTCGCGCGCGCGAGCACACCGCGGCCGTGGAGAAGGCGCTCGGCGCGCTGGATCTCGACACCAAGGCCGGGCTGCTGTCCGGCCAGGACATGTGGACGCTGCCGGCGGTACCCGCCATCGGACTGCGTTCGCTGGTGGTGTCGGACGGACCGATCGGCGTACGTGGCCGGCAGTGGAGCGCCGAGGACCCCTCGGTCGCGCTGCCCGGCCCCACCGCGCTGGCCGCCACCTGGGACCCGGAACTGGCCCGCCGCGCCGGCCACCTCCTCGCCCAGGAGGCCCGCCGCAAGGGCGTGCACGTGCTGCTCGCCCCGACCGTCAACCTGCACCGCTCGCCGCTGGGCGGCCGGCACTTCGAGTGCTACTCCGAAGACCCGCTGCTGACCGGCGCGATCGGGGCCGGATACGTCCGCGGGGTGCAGCAGGGCGGCGTCGGGACGACGGTCAAGCACTTCGTCGGCAATGACGCGGAGACCGACCGTCTCACCGTCGACAACCGCATCGCCCCGCGTCCGCTGCGCGAGCTCTATCTCGCGCCCTTCGAGCACATCGTCGAAAACGCCCACCCCTGGGGCATCATGACCGCCTACAACCAGGTCAACGGCTCAACGATGACCGAGCACCGCTATCTGGTGCGCGAGGTGCTGCGCGGCGAATGGGGCTTCGACGGCTGGAATGTGTCCGACTGGACCGCCGCCCGCCATACGGTGCGGGCCCTGAGGGGCGGCCTGGACACCGCGATGCCCGGCCCCCGCACCGTCTTCGGCGCCCCGCTCGCCGCGGCCGTGCGCGCGGGCGAGGTGGCGGAGTCGGAGGTGGACGAGGCGGTGCGCCGGGTGCTGCTGCTCGCCGCCCGTACGGGATGTCTGGAAGGCGTCCCCGCCGCCGTCGCCCCCGAGGACGTCCCCGAGGGGATCGACGGCCGGGCGGTGGCGCGTGAGGTCGCCCGGCGGGCCTTCGTCCTGCTGCGGAACGAGCCGGCGGGCGGCGGGCGGCCGGCCGGTGAGCGGTCCGGCGACGAACGGCCCGCCGGCGAGGGGCGTGCGCTGCCGGTCGATGCCGCCACCGTCCGGCAGGTCGCCGTCATCGGGGCCGCGGCCCGCGACGCCCGGGTGCTCGGCGGCGGCTCCGCCACCGTCTTCCCCGAGCAGATCGTCTCCCCGCTGGAGGGACTGCGCGCCGCCCTGCCCGACGACGTCGAGGTCACCTTCGCGGTCGGCGCCGACCCCCGCACCCGCACTCCGCACGCCCGCGCCGGCTTCACGCTGCGCGCCCGCTACCTCACCGAGGACGGTCAACTGCTGGCCGAAACGCCGCAGTTCGACGGCAGGGTGCTGGTGATGGGCCGCTACCCCGAGGGCGTCACCCAGCACACCCTGCACGCCGTCGAACTCACCGGCACCTTCACCCCGCAGACCACCGGCCGGCACGTCCTCGCCGTCTCCGGCACCGGCGATCTGCGCCTGACGATCGATGGCGACGTCCGCTTCGACGACCGCTGCACGCCGGACGGCAGCGACCCGTTCGAGGCGTTCCTGCACCCGGCCGAGCGGCGGGTGGAGGCCGGCCTGACGGCCGGTGAGCAGGTCGACGTCACCCTCCGCTTCGTCCCGGCGGCCCTCGGCCTCGGCGCGGACATGGACGCGCTGAGCTTCGCCCTCGGGCACGCCGAACCCCAGCTCGACCCCGACGCCGAGATGGCGGAGGCGGTGCGCGCCGCGGCCGCCGCGGATGTCGCGATCGTGGTGGTCGCCACCACCGAGGAGGTCGAGTCGGAGGGCTTCGACCGCAGCGATCTGCGGTTGCCGGGCCGTCAGGACGAGCTGGTCACCCGGGTCGCCGCCGCCAATCCGCGCACCGTGGTGATCGTCAACTCCGGCTCCCCGGTGGAGCTTCCGTGGCGCGAGCAGGTCCCCGCCGTCCTGCTGAGCTGGTTCCCCGGCCAGGAGGCGGGCGCCGCCCTGGCCGACGTCCTGCTCGGCGCGCACGAACCGGGCGGCCGCCTCCCCACCACCTGGCCGGCCCGCCTGGAGGACGCCCCGGTCACCCGCGTCACCCCCGACGACGGCACACTCCCCTACTCCGAGGGCCTGTTCATCGGCTACCGCGCCTGGCAGCGCTCCGGCACCGCCCCCGCGTACGCCTTCGGTCACGGCCTGGGCTACACCGACTGGGAGTACGAGTCGCTGGACACCACCCCCGACTCGGTCCGGGTCCGGCTCCGCAACACCGGCCGGCGGGCCGGCCGCGAGACCGTCCAGATCTACCTGGTACCCACCGCGCCCGCCGGTGACGAGGCGCCCGAGCGGCCGGCCCGCTGGCTGGCCGGATTCGCCGTCGTCGAGGCGGCCCCCGGCGAGAGCGCCGAGGCGGAGATCCCGCTGCCGGACCGCGCGTTCGAGATCTGGGACGAGACGGCGGGCGGCCGGCGCCGCGTCAAGGGCGACTACACCGTCGAGGCCTCGCACAGCATCGACGACTGCCGGCTGACGGCACAGGTCAGCGTGCGCTGACGGACGACGGGACGGGAAGGCCCCAGGGCCCGTCGTGTGGATCACCCGGGGGGGGGGCTCGCGGGGTCCGGCGTGCTCCGAACGACAGGCCCTAGCCGTCCCGGCGGGGCCGCGCCGAGAAGGTGTAGACCGTCTCCGAGCGGTAGGTCTCACCGGGGCGGAGCACCGTGTCCGGGTAGTCAGGGCGGTGCGGGGAGTCGGGGAAGTGCTGGGTCTCCAGGGCGATACCTGCCGCCGGGCCGTACGGCAGCCCCGAGGTGCCGGTCAGCGAGCCGTCGAGGTGGTCCGCGGTGTAGAGCTGCACACCGGGCTCGGTGGTGGCGATGGTCAGCGCCCGCCCGGAGGCCGGGTCGTAGAGCTCGGCGACCTCGCGCGCAGCCCGCGTCACCCCGCCGTCCAGCACGAAGTTGTGGTCATAGGCGCCGCCCACCTCCCGCGCCGCGCGGAAGTCGAACCGGGTGCCGCTGACGTCGGCGGGCGCGCCGGGCAGCGGGATGCCGGTGTCGTCGACGGGGGTGTAGCGGGACGCCGCCAGCCGCAGCAGGTGCCCCGTGGCGCTGCCGCTGCCCTCGCCGCCCAGATGGAGATAGCTGTGGTTGGTGAGGTTGACGACGGTGGGTGCGTCGGTCTGCGCGCGGTAGACGATGCGCAGGGCCCCGCCGGGGGAGAGGGTGTAGGTCGCGCGTACGTCCAGGGTGCCGGGGAAGCCCTCCTCGCCGTCCCGGCTGACCCGGCGCAGCTCCACCCCGCCGTCGACCTCCCGGGCGCCCCACACCACCCGGGAGAATCCCCTCGGCCCGCCGTGCAGACTGTGCGGTCCGTCGTTCGGCGTCAGCGCGCGGGCGGTGCCGTCGAGCGTGAACGCCGCCCCGGCGATCCGGTTCGCGTACCGGCCGACCAGCGCCCCGAAGTGCGAGCCGCCGTGCGCGACATAGGACGCGAGGTCGGCGAAGCCCAGCGCCAGCTGCGCGGGCGTCCCGTCCCGGTCGGGTGCCTCGATGGTCTGGACGATGCCCCCGTACGTCAGGACGCGCACGCGCAGCGCGTCCGACTCCAGGGTCCAGCGCTCGACCGGCGTGCCGTCGGGCAGGGTGCCGAACGGCTCGGACCGGATGTGCGGACTCACGGGCGCTCCTCGCGGGTGATGGCGCGGAAGGCGAGCGACGCCAGCTCCTGCTGCCCGCGGGTGCCGGGGTGGAACCAGTCCCAGGTGCTCAACTGCTGTCCGGTGAAGCGGTAGTCGAAGACCGAGGGGTCGAAGCGGCAGAGCGGGTCCTTGGCGCACACGTCCGCCAGCGCCGCGTTGTAGGCCATCACGCGCTCCTGCACCTTCTTGCGCCGCTTGTCGGCCTTCATCGTCAGATTGTCCGGGTCGTGCAGCATCGACCCGCAGATCCCCAGCTTCCACACCTGCTTGCCGAGCGGGTTCTTGCGCCCCTCCGACCACAGCCGCAGCAGATCCGGCACCGCGGCGACATAGACCTGGGTGCGCGGCAGGGTGCGCCGCAGGCTCTTCATCGCCGCCGCGAAGTCGGCCCGGAAACCGGCTTGCGGGGTCATCGTGCGGACGTCGTTGCGGCAGGCGTCGTTGGCGCCGATCAGGACCGTGACCAACTCGGGCCTGTGGGCCGCCGCCTGGGCGACCTGCTCGGGCAGATCACTCATCAGGGCGCCGGTCCTGGCGTGGTTCCAGCTCTGCTTGGCGGGATTCTTGACCAGCCGCCGGGCGAGGCTGTCGACCTTGGGGTCGGTGCCGGTGGCCCAGGAGACCTCGGGGCAGTCGGAGAGGATCGTGCAGGCGTCGAAGCCGACGGTGATGGAGTCACCGAGTGCCGCGATCGAGGCGGGGTCGGTACGCCAGACGGGTACAGGTTTCGGGGACGGGCTCCGGGTGGTCGAGCCGGGGTGCGGGCCCGTGGAGGGGGCGTCGGCGGCACAGCCCGCGACGGACATCAGCAGTGCCGAGGCGGTGGTGACGGTGAGTGAGAGACGGCGGGCGGGCCGGTGACGCCGGGAGCGAACGGGCCGATCGATCGTCGTCATCCCCTGTCCCCTCCGGCTCGCGGGTGATATCTCTTCGGTACCGACGGTACGTCACCCTCCCCATGGGGACCGCGCGGTAGCTTTGCCCCGCGCTTGCCTTGTGGTGACCGAAAGTGGCAAGTGCAGTCGGCACAAACAAATTACATCACGTCATTTCCTGTCCCTTTTGCGACAAATTGCACCGAATGGTGTTTACTGTAGGTCACCTCGCAAGCTGGTGCCGAAGTGATCATTGGGGCAGAATGTCAGCAGCTGTCCCGGCCGCAACCGGAACGGGCACGAGGCCGCTGGGGAAGGCGAACCTCGAACCGCACTGGAGGTCCCGGTGACGACACGTGGAGTTCTGTACGTCCACTCCGCTCCGCGCGCGCTGTGCCCGCACGTCGAATGGGCGGTGGCGGGCGTCCTCGGCGTGCGCGTCAATCTCGACTGGATCCGCCAGCCGGCCTCCCCCGGCACCTGGAGAGCCGAGTTCTCCTGGCAGGGAGAGGTGGGCACGGCGTCCAAGCTGGCCTCCGCGCTGCGCGGCTGGCACCTGCTGCGCTTCGAGGTGACCGCGGAGCCCTGCTCCACCGCCGAGGGCGAGCGCTACAGCGCCACCCCCGAACTGGGCATCTTCCACGCCGTCACCGGCATCCACGGCGACATCCTCATCCCCGAGGACCGGCTGCGCGCCGCCCTCGCCCGCTCCGCGCGCGGCGAGACCGAGCTGCCCGCCGAGGTCTCCAAACTCCTCGGCAAGCCCTGGGACGACGAACTCGAACCGTTCCGGTACGCCGGTGAGGGCGCCCCGGTCCGCTGGCTCCACCAGGTCGTCTGACGCCCCGGACGACGCGGGCGAACGGGGCCGGAGTTGCCTTCGGCTGAACTCCAGGTCTTAGCGTGCCTCCATGTCTGAACACACCTCAGTAGCGGTGCTCGGTACCGGAATCATGGGCGCGGCGATGGCCCGCAACCTCGTCGCGGCCGGGTTCGACGTCCGCGCCTGGAACCGCACCCGCGCCAGGGCCGAACCGCTGGCCGCCGACGGGATCCGCGTCATGGACACCCCGGCACAGGCCGTGGACGGCGCGGATGTCGTCCTCACGATGCTGCTCGACGGGCCGGCCGTCCTGGACGCCGCGCGGCAGGCGGCGCCGCGGCTGGCCCCCGGCACCGTATGGCTGCAGATGAGCACGGTGGGCGTGGACGGCGTCCCGCCGCTCGCCGCGTTCGCCCGCGAGCACGGGCTGCGGTTCGTCGACGCACCCGTCCTCGGCACCAAGGTGCCGGCGGAGAAGGGGGAGTTGACGATCATGGCCGCCGGTCCGCAGGAGGTGCGGGAGCGGGCCGATGAGGTCTTCGCCGTGGTGGGGAGCGGCACCCGGTGGGTCGGCGAGGACGCCGCGAGCGGCGCGGCGAGCCGTCTCAAGCTCGTCGCCAACAGCTGGGTGCTGACCCTCATCAACGGCGCGGGCGAGGCGCTCGCGCTCGCCGAGGGACTCGGGGTGGACCCGCGCGACTTCCTGGCCGCGGTCGCCGGCGGGCCGCTCGACGTGCCCTATCTGCGGATGAAGTCCGAGATGATCCTGGCCGGCGACTATCCGGCGAGCTTCAGCGTCTCCACCGGACGCAAGGACGCCCGGCTCATCACGGACGCGGCCCGTCAGGCCGGCGTACGGATGGATCTGGCGGACGCGGCGGCGGAGCGGTTTCGCCGGTCGGAAGCGCAGGGGCACGGCGACGAGGACGGCGCGGCGGCGTATTTCGCCAGCTTCGACCGCTGACGGGCGCGGCCCGCAGGACACGCACGAGGGCCCGCCCGGTCGGGGTGACCGGGCGGGCCCTCATGGTGGATCAGTGCGTACGGCGTGCTCAGATCGTACGGAACGCGAGCACGACGTTGTGGCCGCCGAAGCCGAACGAGTCGTTCAGCGCCACGAGGCGGCCCTCCGCGGGCAGCTGGCGGGGCTTGTCGCGGATGATGTCCACGTCGACCTCGGGGTCGAGGTTGTCGATGTTGATCGTCGGCGGGGCCGTCCGGTGGTAGAGCGCCAGGATCGAGGCAACCGTCTCGATACCGCCGGCGCCGCCCAGGAGATGGCCGGTCATCGACTTCGTGCTGGTGATCGCCATGTGGTCGACATCGTCGCCGAAGGCCTTGCGCAGCGCCTTCAGCTCCGCCAGGTCGCCCTGCGGGGTCGAGGTGGCGTGCGCGTTGACCGTCACGATCTCGGCCGGGTCGACGTCGTTGGACTCGATGAGGTTCCGCAGCGCCTGGGCGATGCCGTTGCCGGACGGCTCGGGCTGCACGATGTCGTGGCTGTCGGCGGAGACGCCCTGGCCGACGGCCTCGGCGTAGACCTTGGCGCCACGCTTGGCGGCGTGCTCGGCCGACTCCAGGACGATGACGCCCGCGCCCTCACCGAGGACGAAGCCGTTGCGTGCGGTGTCCCAGGGGCGGGAGGCGCCCTGCGGGTCGTCGTTGGACTTCGACATGGCCATCATGTTGCCGAACGCGGCGATCGGCAGCGGGTGGATCGCCGCCTCCGTGCCGCCGGCGATGACGATGTCGGCGCGGCCCGTGCGGATCATCTCGATCGCGTAGCCGATGGCCTCGGAGCCGGACGCGCAGGCGCTGACCGGGGTGTGCACGCCCGCACGGGCGTTCACGACCAGGCCGACGTTGGCGGACGGGCCGTTGGGCATCAGCATCGGGACGGTGTGCGGGGAGACGCGGCGTACGCCCTTCTCCTTGAGCACGTCGTACTGGTCGAGCAGGGTGGTCACGCCACCGATACCGGAGGCGATGACGGCGCCGAGCCGGTCGGGGTCGACGGAGGTGTCCTCACCCGCCTTCGCGGTGAAACCGGCGTCCGCCCAGGCCTCGCGGGCCGCGATCAGCGCGAACTGCGCCGAGCGGTCCAGCTTGCGGGCCTGCGGCTTGGGGATGACCTCGGAGGGGTCGACAGCCGCGCGGGCGGCGATCTGAACCGGCAGTTCGGCGGCCCAGTCCTCGGTGAGGTTACCCACGCCGGACTGGCCGGCGAGCATGGCTTCCCAGGTCGAAGCGCTGTCGCCACCCAACGGTGTGGTTGCGCCGATACCGGTGACGACCACGGTGCGATTGGTCGCGTTCACAGGAATTCTTACTCCACGGGTAGAGGGGTCTGAATAGACGGCGCCACCGAGGGGTGGCGACATGCGCGGAAGCTGGATCAGCTCTGGTGCTTGAGGATGTAGTCGGTCGCGTCGCCGACGGTCTTGAGGTTCTTGACGTCGTCGTCCGGGATCTTCACGTCGAAGCGCTCTTCGGCGGCGACGACGACCTCGACCATGGACAGCGAGTCAACGTCCAGGTCGTCGGTGAAGGACTTCTCCACCTGGACGTCCTCGGTGGGGATCCCGGCGATCTCGTTCACGATCTCGGCGAGACCGGCGACGATCTCTTCCTGAGTGGCGGCCATGATGGCGCTCCTTCGGTCTTTTGGGGGAAACTGCGGTTATTTCGGTGAAGCTCTGTACAGCGGCCGACACTTCCGAAGACGTACGGTGCTGCGCAGATCTTGCCTAGGGGAGGGTAACGACCGTCGCGGCGTACACGAGACCCGCCCCGAAGCCGATGACCAGCGCGGTGTCGCCGCTCTTGGCCTGCCCGGTCGCCAGCAGCCGCTCCATGGCGAGCGGAATCGAGGCGGCCGAGGTGTTGCCGGTGGTCTCCACGTCACGGGCGACCGTCACGCTCTCCGGCAGCTTCAGAGTCTTCACCATCGAATCGATGATCCGCATATTGGCCTGGTGCGGAATGAAGACGTCCAGGTCGTCCGGGCTGACTCCGGCCGCGTCCAGCGCCTGCTGGGCGACCTTCGCCATCTCGAACACCGCCCACCGGAAGACCGCTTGGCCCTCCTGGGTGATGGCGGGATAGCGGATCGCCTCGGGAGCGGTGCGCTCCTCGGGGCCGTTGCCGCCGGGTACCGGAGTCGTCCGGTACTCGTCCCACGCGACGGTCTGCTTGATGGTCTCGGACTTGTCGCCCTCCGAACCCCAGACGGTGGGGCCGATCGCCGGCTCCTTGCCGGGGCCCACGATCACGGCGCCCGCGCCGTCACCGAACAGGAAGGCCGTCGCGCGGTCCTCCAGGTCGGTCAGGTCCGAGAGCCGCTCGACGCCGATGACCAGGACGTACTCCGCGGAGCCCTCGGTGACCATGCCCTTGGCCAGGGTCAGGCCGTAGCCGAAGCCCGCGCAGCCCGCCGAGATGTCGAACGCGGCCGGCTTGACCGCGCCGATGCGGTGCGCGATCTCGGTCGCGATGGCCGGGGTCTGCTTGAAGTGCGAGACGGTGGAGACGACCACCGCGCCGATCTGCTCGGGGGTGATGCCGGCGTCGGCGATCGCCTTGCCGGACGCCTCCACCGACATGAGGGCGACGGTCTCCTCGGGGCTCGCCCAGTGGCGGGTGGCGATGCCCGAGCGTGACCGGATCCACTCGTCGGACGAGTCGATGTGCTTGAGGATCTCGTCGTTGGGCACGACGCGGGTCGGGCGGTAGCCGCCGACCCCCATGATCCGCGCGTACGGGGACCCCTGCGCGGGCTTGATCTTCGAGGTCATGTGCTTCGGGCTCCTATTCGGCCGTTGCAGAGTGCTCGGCGATCAGCGTGCGGGCCGCGTCGAGGTCGTCCGGGGACTTGAGAGCGAGGGTCTGCACACCGGGCAGCGCACGCTTGGCGAGCCCGACGAGCGTGCCGCCCGGGGCCACCTCGATGAGCGCGGTGACGCCCAGCTCCTTGAACGTCTCCATGCACAGGTCCCAGCGCACCGGGTTGGCCACCTGGCCCACCAGCCGCTGCACCAGGTCCTGGCCGGACGTGACCTGCCGGCCGTCCTTGTTGGAGACGTAACGGGTGTGCGGGTCGGCGACCGGCAGCTCGGTGATCGCGGACTCCAGGACGGAGACGGCGGGTGCCATGTGGTGCGTGTGGAACGCACCGGCCACCTTCAGCGGGACGACCCGGCGGGTGCCCTCCGGCTTGTCGGCGACCAGGGCCTCGATCTGCGCGGCGGTGCCCGCGGCGACGATCTGGCCGGCGCCGTTCACGTTCGCCGGGGTCAGGCCGAGCTTCTCCAGATGCGGGACGACGACGGCCTCGTCGCCGCCCAGCAGCGCGGCCATCCCGGTCTCGGTGACGGCGGCCGCGTCGGCCATGGCGAGCCCGCGACGGCGCACCAGGCCCATCGCGTCGCCGTCCGAGAGCGTGCCGGTCAGCGCGGCGGCGGCGAGCTCACCGACGCTGTGTCCGGCCGCCGCGCCGACGCGGGCTGCGAAGTCCTCGGGCGTCGCGAACAACTGGCGCGCGGAGACCAGGGAGGCGGCCACCAGGAGCGGCTGCGCCACGGCCGTGTCGCGGATCTCGTCCGCGTCAGCCTTTGTGCCGTAATGGACCAGGTCCAGGTCGATGGCGGCCGACCACTCACGGAGCCGGTCTTCGACACCGGGGAGGTCGAGCCAGGGGGTCAGGAAGCCGGGCGTCTGAGCGCCTTGGCCGGGAGCGACGAGTACGAGCACCCTCACACTCTCTCTTGTGGGAGGTCCCGCCCGCCCGTGGGGACAGGGACGAAGAACCATCGGGGGAATTGTTGGTGTTCGACAAAAGTCTAGAGCTGCGCCTCGGCGTCAGCCAGACGCCCCAGGATCAGCGCGATCCGCAAGGTGAACGCGGAGCGCACATCGGACGGCGACCAGCCGGTGACGTCCGTCACACGTCGTAGCCGATAGCGCACGGTGTTGGGGTGCACGAACAACATCCGCGCCGCCCCCTCAAGGCTGCTCGCCTGCTCCAGATAGACGCTCAGCGTCTCCAGAAGCGCCGACCCCGCCTCCTCCAGCGGTCTGTAGATCTCCTCCACCAGCTGGTCGCGCGCGACCGGGTCCGAAGCCATCGCGCGCTCCGGCAGCAGATCGTCGGCGAGCACCGGCCGCGGGGCGTCCTGCCAGGCGGCGCAGGCCCGCAGCCCGGCGGCCGCGGCCTGCGCCGAGCGGGTCGCGGCGAGCAGGTCGGAGACGACCGGGCCGGCCACCACGGGACCGGCCGCATAGGGGCCGATCAGTGACTTCGCGGCCTTCAGCGGATTGTCCGAGCCGCCCGCGATCACCACCAGGCGGGTGCCGAGGACACCGGTCAGCACCTGGAGCTTGGCGTGCCGGGCGGCCCGGCGGATCGCCTCGACGGTCAGCTCGCTGTCCCCGTCGGGCGCGGTGCCGAGCAGCACACAGACATGTTCGGGGGAGTTCCAGCCCAGCGCCGCGGCACGGGAGACGGCGCCCTCGTCGGCCTCCCCGGAGAGCACGGCGTTGACCACCAGCGACTCCAGCCGGGCATCCCACGCGCCACGGGCCTCGGCGGCCTGGGCGTAGACCTGGGCGGTCGCGAAGGCGATCTCCCGGGCGTAGACCAGCAGCGCTTCGCGGAGGACGGACTCGTCCCCGGGCGCTGCGACCTCATCGATGGCGGACTCCATGACCTCAATGGTCGTCCGGACCATCTCCACGGTCTGGCGCAGCGTGATCGCCCTGGTCAGCTCGCGTGGCGCGGTGCCGAAAACATCGGTGCTGATGGCCTGCGGCGTCTCCGGATGCCGGAACCACTCGGTGAACGCGGCGATACCGGCCTGCGCCACCAGGCCGATCCAGGAGCGGTTCTCCGGTGGCATCGCGCGGTACCACGGCAGCGTGGCGTCCATGCGGGCGATGGCCCCGGCCGCCAATTTGCCGGCCGACTGCTCCAAGCGGCGAAGGGTCGCGTAGTGCGGGTGCGCGTCGCGCGATGCGGGTTCAGACACGGGACAAGCCTGCCTTATCGGGGCTGCGGGGTGTCGCGGCGGGGCTGGGTGGGGGAGTGGGGCGTCGTGTCGTCGGCCTGCGGGGCGGGCGCGACTTCGGGGCTCACCCCTCTACGGTGGGCCAATGATTCAGGTGCGCAGGGGCGATGAACGCTATCGGGACGAGGACGCGGACGCCGGGATCGAGTCACTGCACGCGTTCTCCTTCGGGCCCCACTTCGACCCGGACAATCTGCGTTTCGGCGCGCTGATCGCCTGCAACGAGGAGCGGCTGGCGGCCGGGGCCGGCTTCGACGAGCATCCGCACCGTGAGACCGAGATCGTGACCTGGGTCGTCGAGGGCGAGCTGACGCACCGCGACTCGGCCGGCCACCGGACGACCGTACGGCCCGGTGATCTTCAGCGGCTCAGCGCGGCGGGCGGCGTACGGCACGTGGAGCGCAATGACGGGACCGGGCCGCTCCGCTTCGTCCAGATGTGGCTGGCGCCGGCCGAGTTCGGCGGCGAGCCGGAGTACGAGGTGGTGCGGGGCATCGCCGACGGCACGCCGTACGCGGTTCCGCGGGCCGGCGCGATGCTGCACGTCCGCCGCCTCGCCGACGGTGAGCGCACCGCCGTCCCGGACGCGGTCCGCGCGTATGTGCAGGTGGTGCGGGGCGCGGTCCGGATCGGCGAGGAGCGGCTGGAGGCCGGTGACGCGGCCCGGATCACCGACGCCGACGGGCTGGAGCTGAAGGGACTGGCGGCGGCGGAGTGCCTGGTGTGGGAGATGGGGCCGGAGCAGACGTATATGTGAGCGGCCCGGAGTGCGGCCGTCCGAGCGGCCGGGGGCCCGGCCGGCGGCTCCACGCCTTCCCGGCCGCACCCCGCGGTCCCTCAGCGCAGTTCGGACAGCACCGCGTCGGTCAGCTTCGGCCAGGCCTCGACGGCCCACGGCCCGAAGGCGCGGTCGGTCAGCGCGACGCACGCCGCGCCGGCGTCCGGGTCCACCCACAGGAACGTGCCGGACTGCCCGAAGTGTCCGAAGGTGCGGGGCGAGGAGGCGGCGCCCGTCCAGTGCGGCGACTTCCCGTCGCGGATCTCGAAGCCCAGACCCCAGTCGTTGGGCTTCTGGTGGCCGTAGCCCGGCAGCACACCCGTCACACCGGGGAAGACCACCGACGTCGCCTCGGCGAGCGTCTGCGGGGCGAGCAGCCGCGGCGCCTGCAGCTCGGCGGCGAACCGGATCAGATCGGCGACCGTGGACACGCCGTCCTTGGCGGGCGAGCCCGGCAGCTGTGTCGCGGTCATCCCGAGCGGTTCGAGCACCGCTTCGTGGAGGTACTGCGGGAAGGGGATGTCGGTCGCCTTGGCGATGTGGTCGCCCAGCGCCTCGAAACCGGAGTTGGAGTACAGCCGGCGGGTGCCGGGCTCGGCCATCGTGCGCTGCTCGTCGAAGGCCAGACCGGAGGTGTGGGCGAGGAGATGACGGATCGTGGACCCCGCGGGCCCGGCCGGCTCGTCCAGCTCGACGGCGCCCTCCTCGATCGCCAGCAGCGCGGCATACGCGGCGAGCGGCTTGGTGACGGACGCCAGCGGGAAGCGGTGCTCCAGCGGGCCGTAGGAGCCGGCCACCGATCCGTCGGCGCGTATGACGGCGGCCGCGGCGGTGGGCACCGGCCAGTTCTCGATCATCCCCAGGCTCTGCATGCTTCCGAGACTATCCGCCGCGAAATCCCGTCCCGACCGGGGCCGGTCTCCCCAATTCCGGGTCAAGAGTGCGCTTGCCTGGAGTGCACTCGAAGTCTCTAGCGTTGAGGACGTCGAGAGGCCCCGGCGCACGCCGGGCGGCATCCGGCGGACAGGGGAGACACGCATGACGGTGACGCAGAGCGAACCGGTGACGGGCGGGGTGACGGCGGCCGGCGGGCGGCCGGGGCGGCTGCGCGCCTGCCCCGAGGAGCCGCCGGCCGAGGCGGCCCGCTGCGGGACGGCGCCCGCCGCCCATCCCAAGCCGGCCGGCCGCGACCGCTACACGATCAGCGAAGTGGCCGACCACACCGGGCTCAGCGCCCACACCCTGCGCTGGTACGAGCGCATCGGCCTGATGCCGCACGTCGACCGCACCCACACCGGCCAGCGCCGCTTCACCAACCGCGACCTGGACTGGCTGGAGCTGGTGACCAAACTGCGGCTGACCGGGATGTCGGTCGCCGACATGGTCCGCTACGCCGAGCTGGTGCGGGCCGGCGACACCACCTTCCCCGAACGCGAGGAACTGCTCACCGCGCACCGCGAGGGCGTACGACAGCGCATCGCGGAGCTGCGGAGCACGCTGGACGTCCTCGACTACAAGATCGACATCTATGCCGACGCCCGCCGGGCGTCCGAGAGGTTCTGAGACACCATGGGCAGCGAGCAGACCGCACACACCACGAAGACCGGCAGCGCGAAGATCGAAACGGTGGAGCTGGGCGCCGGCGGCCCCCGGGTCGGCGTACAGGGCCTGGGCTGCATGGGCATGAGCTTCGCCTACGGCCCCACCGACACCGACGAGGCTCGCGCCACCCTGGACCGCGCGCTGGACCTGGGCGTCACGCTCTACGACACCGCGGACGTCTACGGCATGGGGGAGAACGAGAAGTTCCTCGCGCCGTTCCTCCGGGCGCACCGCGACGAGGTCGTGCTGGCCACCAAATTCGCCCTGTCCCTCGACCCGCAGGACCCGACGAAGCGCGTCATACGCAACGACCGCCCCTACATCCGGCAGGCCGTCGAGGCGAGCCTGCGGCGCCTCGGGGTCGACGAGATCGACCTGTACTACATGCACCGGCGGGAGGTGAACGTCCCCCTGGAGGAGTCGGTCGGGGCGATGGCCGAGCTGGTGGCCGAGGGCAAGGTCAAGCACCTCGGTCTGAGCGAGGTCACCGCCTCCGAGCTGCGCGCGGCCCAGGCGGTGCACCCGATCGCCGCGCTGCAGTCCGAGTGGTCGCTCTTCAGCCGGGACATCGAGGACGGTGTGGTGCAGGCGGCGGCCGAGCTCGGCGTCGGCGTCGTCCCGTACTCGCCGCTCGGCCGGGGCTTTCTGACCGGTGCGTTCGTCAGCGCCGACAAGGAGCTGACGTCGGACGACTTCCGCCGCCAGCAGCCCCGCTTCACCGGCGACAACGCCGCCGCCAACGCCGCGCTGCTGGAACCGGTCCGCACCCTCGCGGCGGCCCACGACGCGACGCTCGGGCAGATCGCGCTCGCCTGGGTGCAGCAGCAGGCCGCCGCGCGCGGACTGGCCGTCGTGCCGATCCCCGGTACGCGCAAGCGCAGCCGGGCCGAGGAGAACGCCGGGGCGACCCGGATCGAACTGAGCGCGGCGGACCTGGCCCTGCTGGAGCCGATCGCGGGCCAGGTCGCGGGGGCCCGCTACGCCGACATGACGTTCACCTCCGCCGGGCGCGCCTAGGGTCTGTCGTCTGTCGTGGGATCACGCCGGACCAGGGAGCGGCCCCCGGGCCGCTCCCGCACGCGCCGCGCGGGGCTCATGCCAGCCCGAGTGCGAAGACGGCGAAGGCCGCCGCCAGGACCGCCGCCAGGGCCCGCCACCAGCGGGTGACGCCGGTCCAAGGGGCCTCGAAGCGGCGCGTGGTACGCCCGATGAGCAGCAGCGCGGCGGCGAAGACGGGCAGCCACGCGAGGCGGACGAGGACCCAGCCGGGGGAGTCGGGCGCGACCGTCAGGCCGGGCAGGTGGCCGAGGAACGACGCGGGCACGGCCGCCGACAGCAGCGCGGTCTGGTGCCAGCACAGGATCGTCATCGCCGAGAGGTTGATGACCACGACCGGCGCCCAGAGCGCGGGGCGGCGCAGCAGACGGGCGAGGCGGTCGCGGAGCAGGATCGCGGCGCCCGACTGCGCCGCGGCCAGCGCCAGGACCAGCAGCGACGGCGGATGCGAGTTCGTCCGTGACACCCCGGGGACCCCGACCATGCTCGCCGGGTAGTGGAAGAAGACCAGCAGCGCGGCGAACAGCGCGGCGCCACCGAGCAGCAGCCACCGGGCGGCGGCCCTGCCGAGTCGCCGCTCGCCCCAGGAGACGCCGAGCTGGTAGGCGAACATCCAGCCGGGGAGCAGGTTGAGCAGGCTCAGCCAGGACGGCATCGCGTCGGCGAGAGGTCCGTAGCGCAGGAAGTCCACCACGGCGACCGCCGCGAGCAGCGGTGCCGCGGCCCAGGCGCCCATCCGCCGCGCGGCGCGTACGCAGTACGGCGTCAGCGCGGTGACCGCCGCGTAGACCCCGACGAACCACAGCGGCTGGATCACCAGCGTCGCCCCGGTCCGCAGCGTCGCCTCCGGCACCCCCAGCCCGTGGAGCACCGGCAGCATCGCCGCCCAGACGGCGGTCACGCCGAGGACCGGGCGGCCCAGCCGGACGAGCCGGCCGCCCAGCCAGCGGGTGGTGGACTCGCCCCGGCCGGTGGCACGGCGCCAGGACAGCACCGAGGCATACCCGCCGACCAGGAAGAAGATGCCGAGCATCTGCAGCACCCAACTGGCGGGCGCGAGCGCGCCGAAGGCGGACAGCGGGCTGGCGTTGTGCAGCGCACCGCCGGCGTCGAGGGTGAAACCACCGAGCAGCCAGTGGCCGGTGGGGACGGCGAGCAGCGCCAGGGCGCGCAGGCCGTCGATGGCGCGGTCGCGGTGGGCCGGGGTCCGGTCCTCGATGGCGCCGACGGCCTTGCGGACCGCGGCCGGGAGGCCGGTGTTCTTCCGGGGCGTGCCGCCGAGCGAGGTGCCGCTGACGGGAACGAGGAGCGCGGTGGCTGCGGTTGCCATGGGAGGTCCCTGTGGTGAGGAGTGGCGTTACCGGGCGGTGCGGTGGCGCGGGAGCGGCGGACAGGCCCTAGCGCACGTCGCCGTAGCGGCCCAGCGCGATGGCCGCGAAGTTGCGGCGGGAGTCCGTACCGGGGGCGAGGTAGCCGGTGTGGCCGTCGGCGCGCTCGGCGGAGACACGGCGCGCGCCGAAGGCGGGGTCGGTGGGGTCCTCGCCGTGGCCCAGGCCCAGGAGTTCGACGTTCGGGACGTCGCCGATCCAGTCGGAGGCGTCCCTGGCGGCCCAGACCCGGGCGGTGGTGCGCAGCTCCGCCACGGTGTCCCTGCGCATCCCGGGGGAGCCGAAGACGACCAGGTCGGCGATGGCGCCGCGGCCCGCTCCGGGGGCCGCGAGGGAGCAGACGACCGAGCCGTAGCTGTGGCACAGCACGGTGGGCGCGGGCACCTCGGTGGCGGCGAGGCCGGACAGCAGGCGGGCCAGCCGCGGCGCACCGGCCTCGGCAAGCCGCCCGGTGGCGGCGTCCGGCCCGACACCGACCGGGGTGGTGTAGCCGGCCCAGGCGATGACGGCGGTGCGGGTGTGCGGTGCGTCGGCGGCCATCTGCGCCCGCAGCGAGGTGGCCATGCCGGCCGGGGTGCCGTAAGGGTCGTTGCTGCGGTCGAAGGTGGCCAGGTCGATGTCGGAGCCGGGGACGATCATGGCGGTGCGTTCGGCGGTCGTCAAGTCGCCGTAGACCTCTGCCACTTGGCCGCGGCCGCGCGGGTCGAAGGCGAGGATCCTGCGGCCGGGCCGGAGCAGGTCGGCGCAGCGGGCAGCCGCCTTCCGGGCCTCCTGGTGGTCCTGGAGGGTGCCGGCCGGATCGGCGGCGCGGGCCCGCCGGAAATCCCGTTCCGCCTTCAGGGCCAGGGAGTTGGCCTCGTACCGCAGCGTCACGGGGACGCCGTCGAGGTTGCCGACGGTCAAGGGATGCCGGGCCGCGAGCGCATGGCGTTCGCGGTCGGTCAACGAGCCGAAGAATCGGGCGACGTCGGCCGGAGCCGCGGTCGCCGGGTCGGGCAGCGGGAGGCCGAGAGAGTGGTCGGCGCGCCAGGCCGTGGCGCCGGGCGGCGGGCCGGTGACGGCCTCCTGTGCGGAACCGGCCGCCCAGCCGCCCGTGCCGGCGACCACCGCCAGCGCGAGTGCGGCGGTGATGAGTGTGCGCTTGCTGCGCCGAGCGGTGGTTCGCAGCACCGGCATGGTGGCGTCTCCCTCTTCCGTTGGTGTGGCGGAGGGAAACGTACGAAGCAGGTGTATGACGCGGCGTCACACCGCGGGGCCAACTCCCCGGTGATACCGGGGTAGGGGGTGCGGGGGCCGCTCGTTCTCAGGGAGGAGGGGACGGGGTGGGGGTATCCCTACCCCCACCCCGTGGCAGTCCCTACCGCTCGCCGGGCGTGACCAGCCCCGACTCGTACGCGAAGATCACGGCTTGGGCGCGGTCCCGCAGCTCCAACTTGGCCAGCACACGGCCGATATGGGTCTTCACGGTCTGCTCGGCGAGGACCAGCGAATCGGCGATCTCCTGATTGGACAGGCCCCGGGCGATCAGCTCCAGCACCTCCGTCTCGCGCGGCGTCAGGCCGTTGAGCCGCAGCGAGGCGCGGTCCTTGCGGGGCGACGGACGCCGGCGCGCGAAGTCGGCGATCAGCCGGCGGGTCACCGACGGCGCCAGCAGCGCCTCCCCGGCCGCCACGACGCGCACCGCGGAGATCAGATCGGCGGGCGGCGCGTCCTTCAGCAGGAAGCCGGACGCGCCCGCCCGCAACGCCTCGTAGACATAGTCGTCGACGTCGAACGTCGTCAGCATCAGCACCTTCGGACGGTGGCTGACGCCGACCGGCGGATCCAGCAGCTGACGGGCCGCCTCCAGCCCGTCCATCTCCGGCATCCGGACATCCATCAGCACCACATCGGGATGCGTCCGGCGGCTCAGCTCCACCCCCTGCACACCGTCCGGCGCGTCGCCGACCACATCGATGTCGCTCTGCGCGGCGAGCAGCGCGGCGAAGCCGGCGCGCACCATGGCCTGGTCGTCGACGATGATCACGCGGGTCGTCATGCGGTGTCAGGATCCTTCGCTGAGAGGGGAGAGCCGGTCAGGGGGAGCTGGGCGGCGACGCGGAAGCCGCCGTCCGGCAGCGGCCCGGTGTCGAGCGAGCCGTCCAGCAGGCGCACCCGCTCGCGCATCCCGACCAGGCCGTGCCCGGTGCCGCTGGTCTCCAGCGGCGCGGACGGCGCGGGCGGTGCGGAGTTGACGATGAGTACGGTCAGCCGGGCACCGTCCGAGGTGGCGGTCACCGACACCCGGGTCCGCGCGCCCGGCGCGTGCCGCACCACATTGGCCAGTGCCTCCTGCACGATGCGGTACGCCGACAGGTCCACCGCCGCGTCCGGCGCCAAGGGCTCCTCGGGCAGCGTCAACTCGACCGGCACACCGGCCCGTACGGTCCCCTCGACCAGCTTCGGCAGCTGAGAGATGCCCGGCTGCGGCGCCTTCTCCGGGCCGCCGTCCCGCTCCGTCTCCTCGCTGCGCAGCACCCCCAGCAGCCGCCGCATCTCCGCCAGGGACTCGCGCGCCGTCGCGGCGATCGAGCTGAACTCCTCCTGGGCCTTCGGGGGGATCCCGCTGATGCGATAGGGGGCGCTGTCGGCCTGGACCGTGATCACCGACATGTGGTGGGCGACGACGTCGTGCAGCTCGCGGGCGATGCGGGTGCGCTCCTCCAGGAGCGTGCGGCGAGCGCGCTCCGCCTCGCTGATGGTCTCCTGCTCCAGCAACCTGCGCTGGGCGTCGCCGCGTTCGCGCAGCGTGGCGCCCATCAGCAGCACCACACCGCTGAGCACGAAGAGCAGCACCCAGGTGCCCGGGACGCGGTCGGGGGCGATCGCCTCGGAGAGGATGCCCGCCGCGCCGGTCGCCAGCCACACCGCGATGAGGGTGCGGCGCCGCTCACGCAGGGACAGTGCCAGCATCAGCGCCAGATAGCCGACGATCACCGTGGGCGGCCAGGGCCAGGCGTGGCCCTCGACATGGTCGGCGCCGATGAGCGCCAGCGCACAGACGACGTCCGCCGCGAAGATCACCCACCAGGCCTGCAGCGGCCGGCTCACCGCCAGCAGCAGCGGCGCGGTCTGCGCCGTGGCGAGGCCGCCGGCCAGCCCGCCGTTCATGCCGTAGTCATGGGTGAGGACGGTGATGGTGGTCGGCAGCAGCGACACCGCGAACGCGAAGGCGACGACATACGGCAGCCCGCGCAGCCAGCGGCTGTGCGCCGTGCCGAAGAGCGGGGTGCCGGGCCCGGCCGGGGTGCGGAGGTCGGCCGCGAGGGCGCGGCCCGCCTGGCGTGCGGCGCGCAGCGCCCGGATCCGGGCGGGCTCGCGGCCCGGGGCGGGCGGGGGAGGGGGAGTGGGTGTGGACATCGCGCCCTCAATGTAAGCGGACCGCTCCGGGCGGGACGTCATACCAGGGTCCGGGCTTTCGGGCCGTACCACGGTATGACGCGGCCCCGGGGCCCCGGCGCGGGACCGTATCCCGGCGCCGCCCCTACAGCTCGGCCAGCAGTTCGGCCTTCTTCGCGCTGAACTCGTCGTCGGTCAGCAGCCCCGCGCCGTGCAGCTCGCCCAGGTGCCGTATCCGGTCCGCGATGTCCGCGGGGTCCCGGCGGGTGTCCCCGGCCCGGCGCACCGGCTCACGCTCGTGGGGGTCCTGCTCCGGCTCCGTGCCCCGGACGGCCTGCAGCACGGCGGCGGCGAACGGCAGCGATTCATGGACCGGGCCGTAGCCCAGTCCGAACACCACGGCGGCCGGGTCCTGGTCGGCCTCGCCCGCGACGGGGTCCGGAGACCCGCGCTCCAGCAGCCGCAGATAGCCGTTGAAGATCTCCGGCGAACGCCATTCGACGCCGGTCAGCTCACCGACCGCGAACGACTGGTCGCCGCGCTTCCACTTCGCCGACGACGCGCCCGTCCAGAACCAGCGGAACGCCACCGACCGGCCGTCGAAGGACGCCTTGCCGTCGTACGCCTTGAAGTGCAGCGGAGGCTCCGGCGCCGCCACCAGATAGCGGTCCGCGGGCTCCTTGGAAGCGGGCCCCAGGGCGGAGCGCAGCTCATCGGCGTAGAACTCGGCGAGCGTCTCGCGCTCGGCCGGCAGCACCAGGCGGTAGGGGTCGGCGTCCTCCTTGAGCTGTCCGTCGGCCGCTTCCATCAGCGGATCGGCGCCGTGTCGTGGCACGGCGTGCAGCACGACCGTGCCCCGTCTGCCCTCGGACAGCTCGACCGACCTCAGCGCCTCGTACGGAATGCGTCGCTCGCCGAGCGCCTGGAAGAGCTTCGGCCTGCGGATCCCCCGTTCGAAGCGGATGAGCACGGAGTCCGTGTCGAACTCCCAGACGGCGTGAAAACCGGCCAGCACATCACCCATGCGGCTCATCGTATGCGGGCGGTTGCCCGCCCGTCCCCCTTCCGGGCACCTTGCGCTACGCGCGTCGAAGGGCTCTGCGCCGCCCGGCCCGCCACGCGCCCCGTGCAGGTCAACGCCGGGGCCGCGGATTTCGCGGGATGGGCCCGTCCCCGGGCGCCGGGCCGTATCCGCAGGCCGTGCGGCGCGGCGCCCTCAGGCAAGGCCGGTGGTGCAGCCGGTGTCGTCGCTCGCGCAGTCCACGGCGCCGGTGGCGCCGACCCCGACGAGCGCGAAGTTGCGCAGGCTGGTGGTCCCGGGGGCGAAGTAACCCGCGTGGCCGACGGCGCCCTCCGCCGACAGGACGCGCGAACCGAAGGACGGATCGACCGGGTCCGCGCCGTGTCCGAGCCCGCCGAACTCCAGGTTGGGCACATCCGCGATCCAGTCGTCGGAGTCGCGCATCGCCCAGACCCGGGCGTGGGTGCCCAGTCCTGCGCTGCTCTCGGTCCGCATTCCCGGGCTGCCGGCCACCGCGATGTCCTCGACGTTCGACGGCAGGTCGCGGGCGGCGACGCCGCACACCACGGACCCGTAGCTGTGGCAGAAGAGCGAGACGGAGCTGGAGCGGGGCAGCGCCGACACGAGCTCGCGCAGCCGGACCGCGGCGTCCGCGGCGAGCTTCCCGGTGGCGGCTTCGACGCCCACCCCTGCGGGCGAGGTGAAGTCGGCCCAGGCGATCACGGCAGTACGGGCCGACGGGGCCGCCTTCCGCTCGGCGGCGTAGAGGGAGCGCCCCATGCCGACGGGCGCGGTGTTCGCCCGCGCGGTGCGCTCGAACGTCGAGAGGTTGGTGTCGACGCCCGGCACCACCACGGAGACCCGGCGGGCCTTGGTGAGGTTGCCGAAGACCTCCGCCGCCCGGCCGTCGCCGGACGGATCGAAGGACAGGATCTGGCGGCCGTCGTCCAGCATCGATTCGAGGCGGTGCATCAGCTTGCCCGCCTCCTGGCGGCCGACCGGCGTCAGCCTGCGGTCAGCCGTGCGTTTGCGCTCGACGGCGCGGGCCTGGTCGATCGCGATCCGGTTGGCGCGGTAGCGCAGCTGGACGGGGGCGCCGCCCATGTTGCCGACGACCAGCGGATAGCGGGCCGCGAGCTGCCGCCCCTCGGCTCGGTCGAGGGTGCCGAAGAAGGCCCGGAGCTTCGCCGGGGTGCCGTTGGGGTCGGGCAGCCGGTGTCCGTGGAACGTGGCGTGCTGCCAGGTGGCTCTGGCCGTGGCCAGGGGGTTGGCGTCCTCCTTGTGGCCTCTGATGGCCGTCCAGCCCGTCAGGGCAAGCATCACGAACACCACCACCAGGGCGAGAGCCGCGCGCAAGGCAGTGGATTGAACGAAACCGAAGGAGGGGCCGAAGCCCTGGAAAGAAGTCACCGCGAGCCACCCTAGGAGACGCGGCAGGGCGCCTGTGGAGGCCGTGAGTCATATCACGTTTCGCGCTGGGTATTTCGACCAAATCGGACAGCGTGTCTTCATTTATGGTGCTCAATCGCGCATGCCGGTTCTCATTGAGCATTGAAATGACCACTCAGCGCGGGATGGCGCTTACTGGGGGTTGACGTGAGCGGGCGTGTCGGTCCGTCATCCGCCCCGCCGGTCGTTCACCCGCTCCGCCAGTCGTCGCCGATCGCCGGCCCGATGTGGTCCAGATAGGACTTGGTCAGCTCGCGGATGGACGCCACGCTGCAGTCCTGACCCTCGCCCCACACCTTCCCCGCCACCCGCATCACCCCGCTGAACGCCGCGACCAGCACCCGCGGCCGGGGATCGGCGTCGACATCCAGCCCCTCGCGCCGGGCGATCAGCCGGGCGATCTCCTCCTCCAGATCACAGGAGCGCCGCAGATGGGCGGCGATCAGCGCGGGCGTCGACTCGATCATGCGATACGAGCGCATGTGCAGCTCCACCGGGACCACCGACTCGATGGCGCTCCCGATGTCGTCCCACGCCACCATCACCGCTTGGCGCAGCGCCGTAAGGGGGGCCTCGGCGTCCGGCCGCGCCCGCAGCTCGTCGAGGAAGCGGGCCTCCACCATTTCCTGGACGGCGAAGACGACCTCTTCCTTATTGGCGAAATACCGGAAGTAGGTGCGCTGCGAGACGTCCACGGCCGCGGCGATCTCGTCGATCGTCGTCGCGTCGTACCCCTGCTCCGTGAACAGTTCGAGCGCGGCACGGATCAGTGCATCGCGGGTGCGCTGTTTCTTCCGTTCGCGCAGCCCGCCCAAGGGGTTCGTCTGCGGCGTCGGGGTCGCCATCCTGCGCCGCCTTTCGGTGGTGTTCTCGCTGCTCAGGATACCTGTGAGCTAAATGACAGTTACCGACTCATGAATTGCTTTGTCAACTGTCAGTGGCTGACATTAATCTCGGGGTATGAGTTCTCAGACCCCGGTTGCCGACCCCGCACCGGAACTTCACGTACCGGAGCCCCGTAAGGGGATGCGCGGCCATCCGTGGCTGACCCTCTTCTCCGTGGCCATCGGCGTCATGATGGTCGCGCTGGACGGCACGATCGTCGCCATCGCCAACCCGGCCATCAAGCAGGACCTGGGCGCCTCGCTCGCCGACGTCCAGTGGATAACCAACGGCTACATGCTCGCCCTGGCCGTCTCGCTGATCACGGCGGGCAAGCTCGGCGACCGCTTCGGCCACCGCCAGACCTTCCTCATCGGCATCCTCGGCTTCGCCGCCGCCTCCGGAGCCATCGGATTCTCCAGCGAGGTCACCCTCGTCATCGTCTTCCGCGTGCTCCAGGGCCTGTTCGGCGCGCTGCTGATGCCCGCCGCGCTCGGTCTGCTGCGCGCCACCTTCCCCGCCGAGAAGCTCAACATGGCGATCGGCATCTGGGGCATGGTCATCGGCGCCTCCACCGCCGGCGGCCCGATCGTCGGCGGCCTGCTCGTCGAGCACGTCAGCTGGCAGTCGGTCTTCTTCATCAACGTCCCGGTCGGCATCCTGGCCCTGGTCCTCGGCCTGCTGATCCTCAAGGACCACCGCGCGGAGAACGCCCCCCGGTCCTTCGACATCCCCGGCATCGTGCTGCTCTCCGGCGCGATGTTCTGCCTCATCTGGCCGCTGATCAAGGCGTCCGAATGGGGCTGGGGCGACACCAGGACCCTGGGCTTCCTGATCGGTTCGGTCGTCCTCTTCGCGCTCTTCGCCGTCCTGGAGACCAAGGTCCGCGAACCGCTCATCCCGCTGCGCATGTTCCGCTCCGTGCCGCTGACCGCCGGCACGATCCTGATGGTCCTGATGGCCTTCGCGTTCATGGGCGGCCTCTTCTTCGTGACGTTCTACCTCCAGAACGTCCACGGCATGAGCCCCGTCGACAGCGGCCTGCACCTCCTGCCGCTCACCGGCATGATGATCGTCGGCTCGCCGCTCGCCGGCGCCCTGATCACCAAGCTCGGCCCGCGCGTGCCGCTGGTCGCGGGCATGGTCCTCACCGCCGTCGCCATGTACGGCATGTCCACCCTGGACACGGACACCGGCACCGGCCCGATGTCCCTCTGGTTCGCGCTGCTCGGCCTGGGCCTGGCACCCGTCATGGTCGGCGCCACCGAGGTCATCGTCGGCAACGCCCCGCTGGAGCTGTCCGGCGTCGCCGGCGGTCTCCAGCAGGCCGCGATGCAGGTCGGCGGCAGCCTCGGCACGGCCGTCCTCGGCGCTGTGATGGCCTCCCGGGTCGACAACGACCTGACGGGCAACTGGCAGGCGGCGGGCCTCCCGCCGGGCTCGCCCGCCCAGATGTCCCAGGCGGCCGACGCCGTCTCGGCAGGGTTCGCGCCGGTGCCCAAGAACGCCCCGCCGGAGCTGGCCCAGAAGATCACCTCCGTCGCCCACGACACCTTCGTCTCGGGCATGGGCGTCGCCTTCACCGTCGCCTGCGGCGTGGCGATCGTCGCGGCCGTCGTCGCGATCTTCACCAAGCGCGGTGCGAACGCGGAGGCAGGCGCCGGAGTCGGCCACATCTGAGCCGCGGCCCGCACCACACGCATCATCCGGCGCGCGGCCGGCCGAGGACATCCCCGGCCGGCCGCGCGCCGTCGCGTCAACCCGCCACCCGGCCCCCGCGACCGGCCCGGCGCGCCGGAGCCCAGGTGCCGTACGGCCCGCGCCCGCAGCGCGAATCCCTCATCCGGATGACGCGGCCGGGGAACCGGCCGGCCCGCCACCGGACGCCGAGGGCCGGCGCACCGTCCCGTCCGCCGCCCCGCCCGCGGAGAACGGTTTCCGCAGCCCGCCCCACCAGCGCGTTCCCCGTCAACACCGTGCACCGCCGGCCGCCTGCGCACCGCCCCCGCCCTCCACATACCTGATCCGGGTGGCACCTCCGCCACGGCCTTGGCAACCGCCGCACGCACTCGCAAAGCTCGATGACGAACCCGCCGCGGGCAACCGCCCCACCACGCGGGACGTCATCGCCGTACTTCACGGGGGAGATTCCTATGCGACTGCGTACGTTCCACACCACCGCACTCGTCACCACGCTCGCCGCACTGGCCGCCGGGCTCACCGCCCCGTCAGCCCTGGGGGCCCCGGGCGCCCAGGCCACACCCGGCGGCCGCACCGCCGCCGCGTCCGGCGACTGCGCGAGCGGCCAGCTGTGCGTCTGGCCCAAGGCGGGCTTCGCCGGAAAGCGGCAGACGCACGACCTGTCCGACACCGACATCGAGAGCTGCGTACCGCTGCCCAAGGGCACCGGCGCGGCCTCGCTCGCCAACCGCACCGGCCGTCCGGTCACCACCTACCAGAGCGGGGAATGTGCCGAGACCGCCGAATTCGACACCTACCCGGGCGGCGGCAGCTGGGTGCCGGACTCCCCGTACGAGGTGAAGGCGTTCAAGATCTGGGAGCGGTGAGGGGAGCGCCGGGGGGCGGACACCACCACGCCCCCCGACCGGCGGAGAACGCTGGTCGGGGGGCGTGGCGGAGGGATGCGGCGGTCGGCCGCGGAGGGGTCAGGCGTCGCCGCCGGCCTCGCCCGCGTCGGCAGCCGTGACATCCAGCAGCTGGTAGCGGTCGATCGCCTGCTTCAGCAGCGAGCGGTCGATCTTGCCCTCCTTGGCGAGCTCGGTGAGCACACCCAGGACGATCGACTGCGCGTCGATGTGGAAGAAGCGACGGGCCGCGCCACGGGTGTCGGCGAAGCCGAAGCCGTCGGCGCCCAGCGACTGGTACGTGCCGGGAACCCAGCGCGCGATCTGGTCCGGGACGGCACGCATCCAGTCCGAGACCGCGACCTTCGGGCCCTCGGCGGCCTGGAGCTTGTGCGTCACGTACGGGACGCGCTGCTCTTCCTCCGGGTGGAGCAGGTTGTGCTCCTCGATCTCCACCGCGTCGCGGCGCAGCTCGTTCCAGGAGGTCGCCGACCAGACATCCGCCTTGACGTTCCAGTCGTCCGCGAGGATCTGCTGGGCCTCGATCGCCCACGGCACCGCGACACCCGACGCGAGGATCTGGGCCGGGTGCTCGCCCTTCTCGGCGGGCTTGACGCGGTGCAGGCCCTTCAGGATGCCGTCGATGTCCACGCCGTCCGGCTCCGCGGGGTGCTGGATCGGCTCGTTGTAGACGGTGAGGTAGTAGAAGATGTCCTCGGAATTCTCGCCGTACATCCTCCGCAGACCGTCCCTGACGATATGCGCGATCTCGTAGCCGTAGGCCGGGTCGTAGGCGACGCAGGCCGGGTTGGTCGAGGCCAGCAGCTGGGAGTGGCCGTCGGCGTGCTGGAGACCCTCACCGGTCAGCGTCGTACGGCCGGCGGTCGCGCCGAGCACGAAGCCGCGGGCGAGCTGGTCGGCCATCTGCCAGAACTGGTCACCGGTGCGCTGGAAACCGAACATCGAGTAGAAGACGTAGACCGGGATCAGCGGCTCGCCGTGCGTCGCGTAGGCGGAGCCCGCCGCGATCAGCGAGGCGGTGCAGCCCGCCTCCGTGATGCCGTCGTGCAGCATCTGGCCCGTCGGCGACTCCTTGTAGGCGAGGAGGAGTTCGCGGTCCACCGACTCGTACTGCTGGCCCAGCGGGTTGTAGATCTTGGCCGACGGGAAGAACGCGTCCATACCGAACGTGCGGTACTCGTCGGGCGCGATCGGCACGAACCGCTTGCCGATCTCCTTGTCCCGCATCAGGTCCTTCAGGACACGCACGAACGCCATGGTCGTGGCGATCTTCTGCTGTCCGGAGCCCTTCTTGGCGGTCGCGTACGCCTTGTCGCCCGGCAGCTCCAGCGGCTTGGCACGCACGACGCGGGTGGGGACATAGCCACCGTTCGCCTTGCGGCGGTCGTGCATGTACTGGATCTCTTCGGAGTCGCGGCCCGGGTGGTAGTAGGGCGGTGCGCCGTCCTCCAGGTCCTTGTCCGGGATCGGGAGGTGCAGCCGGTCGCGGAAGCCCTTGAGGTCCTCGGCCGTCAGCTTCTTCATCTGGTGGGTCGCGTTGCGGCCCTCGAAGTTCGGGCCCAGCGTCCAGCCCTTGACGGTCTGCGCGAGGATCACCGTCGGCTGGCCCTTGTGGGCCTTGGCCGCCGCGTACGCCGCGTAGATCTTCTTGTGGTCGTGACCACCACGGCCCAGGTGCAGGATCTGGTCGTCGGTCATGTTCTCGACCATGGCGCGCAGCCGCTGGTCGTCACCGAAGAAGTGATCGCGGATGTACGCACCGGTCTCGGTGGCGTACGTCTGGAACTGTCCGTCCGGCGTGCTGTTGAGCTTGTTGACCAGGATGCCGTCGCGGTCCTGCGCGAGCAGCGGGTCCCAGCTGCGGTCCCACACCAGCTTGATGACGTTCCAGCCGGCCCCGCGGAACTGCGACTCCAGCTCCTGCATGATCTTGCCGTTGCCGCGGACCGGGCCGTCCAGGCGCTGCAGGTTGCAGTTGACGACGAAGGTCAGGTTGTCCAGGCCCTCGCGCGCGGCGATCGACAGCTGGCCCAGCGACTCGGGCTCGTCCATCTCGCCGTCGCCGAGGTACGCCCAGACATGCGAGTCGGAGGTGTCGGCGATGCCGCGCGCCTCCATGTAGCGGTTCATCCGGGCCTGGTAGATCGCGCCGAGGGGGCCGAGGCCCATCGAGACGGTCGGGAACTCCCAGAAGTCCGGCATCAGCCGCGGGTGCGGGTAGCTGGACAGGCCGTGCGGGGCCTTGGACTTCTCCTGGCGGAAGGCGTCGAGCTGGCTCTCGGTGAGCCGGTCCAGCAGGAAGGCACGGGCGTACACGCCGGGCGAGGCGTGGCCCTGGAAGAAGATCTGGTCGCCGCCCTTGCCGTCGTCCTTGCCCCGGAAGAAGTGGTTGAAGCCCACGTCGTAGAGGGAGGCGGAGGAGGCGAACGTGGCGATGTGGCCGCCGACGCCGATGCCCGGACGCTGCGCCCGCGAGACCATGACGGCTGCGTTCCACCGGGTCGCGTTCAGGACCTTGCGCTCGATCTCCTCGTTACCGGGGAAGAACGGCTCGTCCTTGGTGGCGATGGTGTTGACGTAGTCCGTGCTGCGCATCTCCGGCACGGCCACGCGCTTCTCGCGGGCCCGCTCGATGAGGCGAAGCATGAGGTAGCGGGCGCGTTCCCGGCCTCGCTCATCGACGGCTGCGTCGAGCGAGTCGAGCCATTCCTGGGTCTCTTCGGGATCGAAGTCCGGGACCTGGCTGGGAAGGCCGCCAATGATGATCGGGTTGCGATCGGATCCGGAAGCCACGCTGTTCCTTCGTGTTCGGGTCGTGTCGTGCTCTGCACGCCATTCATGCTGCGCACGCGGACGAGTGCTGTCTCTGCTGTGGTGTCGCGCCGCTTCCATCGTGTACCGAGTCGCTGGGAAACGTCACCTCTACCGATGGGTAACCACCGTCTGCGAGATGGGCGCGGAAAAGGCCGATTTCTCAGGTCGGCCAAATCGCAACCATACGCCCATGTCGAAAGTGCTTCGCGTACGGTCGTCCGCACCTCGAAAGTCGATCCGAAGACGGCCCGGCGCCCCTCGAAGGGCCCAGTCGCGCGCGACTACCCCACAAACCCGGCAGAACGCTGTGGTGTGAATCACTTCGCCCTGTCCCGGTGGGGTCGTACTTGCGATGAGACGCCTCGAATCGTCACCGTTTCGGCGGTCTCGACCGCCGGGTACTTGCGCGATCCGCCCGGCCCGTGTGGACTACGCCCAATGCTCCGCGCACGCGCGGGGTTCAAAAGCATTTTCCGAAACTGACAGGAGGCAATCCGTGAGCGCGACCGCGGACCACGCGGAGGAGCGGACCAACCCTGCCGCCAGGCTGGGGTTCGAGCCCGGACAGGTGGTCCAGGAGATCGGCTACGACGATGACGTCGAGCAGGAACTCCGAGAAGGCATTGAGGCCGTGATTGGCCAGGACATCGTCGATGAGGACTACGACGACGTCGCTGACGTCGTCCTGCTGTGGTTCCGTGACGAAGACGGCGACCTCACGGACGCGCTGGTGGACGCCATCGGGCTGATCGAAGAGGGCGGCGCGATCTGGCTGCTGACCCCCAAGACCGGCCGTGACGGCTACGTCGAGCCGAGCGACATCAATGAGGCCGCGCAGACCGCGGGTCTGTCCCAGACCAAGAGCATCAACGCGGGCAAGGACTGGACCGGCTCCCGACTGGTCACGCCCAAGGGGGCGAAGTCCGGCAAGCGCTGAATCGCACCACCTCAAGGATTTACCCCGAGCCCTCTCCGGCCTGTTCCGGAGGGGGCTCGGCCCCGTTCAGGACGGGTTCCCGGGGTGTTCCGCCCGGCGCGTAGGGTTGGGTGCGTCCTGTTTGTGAGTGAGCGGAAGGGAAGCACCCATGGCGATCGAGGTCGGCACGAAGGCTCCGGATTTCGAGCTGAAGAACCAGCACGGCGAGCTGGTCAAGCTCTCGGACTTCCGCGGCGAGAAGGCCGTCGTCCTCCTCTTCTACCCCTTCGCCTTCACCGGTGTGTGCACCGGTGAGCTGTGCGCCCTCCGCGACGAGCTGCCGAAGTTCGCCAACGACGAGGTGCAGCTGCTCGCCGTCTCCAACGACTCCCCGTTCTCGCTGCGCGTCTTCGCCGAGCAGGAGGGCCTGGAGTACCCGCTGCTGTCGGACTTCTGGCCGCACGGCGAGGCCTCGCGGGCCTACGGCGTCTTCGACGAGGAGAAGGGCTGCGCGGTCCGCGGCACCTTCATCATCGACAAGGAGGGCGTGGTCCGCTGGACGGTCGTCAACGGCCTGCCCGACGCCCGTGACCTGAACGACTACCTCAAGGCCCTGCAGAACCTCTGATCCGGCGGCGCGCACGGCGCCGGCGTATCCCGCCGGACCGACATCCGGGCCCTCCGGGTCCGATATCTGTAACTCGGTGGGAACCGGTCACTAGGATCAATTCGTTGATCCGATGCCATGCACGATGGGGCGCAATCTTTATGCACCCTCGAATCTATGGGAGGACTCGTGGGAGTCAGCCTCAGCAAGGGCGGCAACGTCTCGCTGACGAAGGAAGCCCCCAATCTGACCGCCGTCCTCGTCGGTCTGGGCTGGGATGCGCGTACCACCACCGGTACGGACTTCGACCTGGACGCCAGCGCGCTGCTGGCGAACGACCAGGGCAAGGTCGCCAACGACCAGAACTTCGTGTTCTTCAACAACCTGAAGAGCCCGGACGGTTCGGTCGAGCACACCGGTGACAACACCACCGGTGAGGGCGAGGGCGACGACGAAGCCATCAAGGTGAACCTCGCCGGCGTCCCGGCCGACGTCCACAAGGTCGTCTTCCCGGTGTCGATCTACGACGCCGAGAACCGCCAGCAGAGCTTCGGCCAGGTCCGTAACGCCTACATCCGCGTCGTCAATCAGGCGGACGGCAATGAGCTGGCGCGATACGACCTGAGCGAGGACGCCTCGACCGAGACCGCCATGGTCTTCGGCGAGCTGTACCGCAACGGCGCGGAGTGGAAGTTCCGCGCCATCGGTCAGGGCTACGCCTCGGGTCTGCGCGGCATCGCGCAGGACTTCGGCGTCAACGTCTGATCGAGGACCGCCATCGCGTCCGGCGCCGTACACCCCATGCGGGGAGTGCGGCGCCGGGCGCGCTTCAAAGGGAAGCGGGCCGGGCCTGAGCACGGCCGGCCCGCGCCGACACCGGGGAGGAAGCGAAATATGGGCGTCACGCTCGCCAAGGGGGGCAACGTCTCCCTGTCCAAGGCCGCTCCGAATCTCACGCAGATCATGGTCGGCCTCGGCTGGGACGCGCGCTCCACCACTGGAGCACCGTTCGACCTCGACGCCAGCGCGCTGCTGTGCGAATCGGGCCGGGTGCTGGGGGACGAGTACTTCGTCTTCTACAACAATCTCAAGAGCCCCGAGGGCTCCGTCGAGCACACCGGTGACAACCTCACCGGTGAGGGCGAGGGCGACGACGAGTCGGTCCTGGTGAACCTCGCCGAGGTGCCGGAGCGGGTCGACAAGATCGTCTTTCCGGTCTCGATCCACGACGCCGAACCGCGCGGCCAGAGCTTCGGCCAGGTCAGCAATGCCTTCATCCGCGTCGTGAATCAGGCCGACGGCAGCGAGCTCGCCCGCTACGACCTCAGCGAGGACGCGTCCAGCGAGACCGCGATGATCTTCGGTGAGGTCTATCGCCACAGCGGCGAGTGGAAGTTCAGGGCAGTGGGCCAGGGGTACGCGTCGGGTCTGCGAGGCATCGCTCTAGACTTCGGGGTCAACGTTTCGTAAAAGCGCCGCGCGCTGCGCGCGGGGGACCCCACACAGCGAGGGATTGGGTAGGCAGTGCTCCTGAAAACCTTTGGCTGGTCGTTCGCCATCACGGTGCTCGGCCTGGCCTTGGCCGGCGTGCTCTGGGGGTGGCAAGGGCTCGCGATTGTCGGGATCCTGTCCATCCTCGAGATCTCGCTCTCTTTCGACAACGCCGTTATCAACGCAGGCATCCTGCGCAAGATGAACGCCTTCTGGCAGAAGATCTTCCTGACCATCGGCATCCTCATCGCGGTCTTCGGCATGCGGCTGGTCTTCCCGGTCGTCATCGTCGCGATCACCGCGAAACTGGGGCCGATCGAAGCGGTCGACCTTGCCATCAACGACAAGGCGCACTACGAGGAGCTGGTCACCAGCGCCCACCCGGCCATCGCGGCCTTCGGTGGCATGTTCCTGCTGCTGATCTTCCTCGACTTCATCTTCGAGGAGCGCGACTACAAGTGGCTGGCCTGGATCGAGAAGCCGCTCGGCAAGCTCGGCAAGCTCGACACCCTGTCGGTCATCATCGCGCTGCTCGTGCTGCTGGTGAGCGCCATGACCGTGGCCACCGACGTCGCGCACGGCGGCGGTGACAAGAGCGCCACGGTGCTGCTGTCCGGTGTCGCGGGAATAATCACCTATCTCATCGTCGGTGGAATCTCGGGCTACTTCGAGGACAAACTCGAAGACGAAGAGGACGCGTTGGACGACGCCACGGAGGGCGCCGCGGCCCCCGCGAAGAAGAACGGCGGGTCCGGAGCGGTCGTGGGCCTGGCCGGCAAGGCCGCGTTCTTCATGTTCCTCTACCTCGAGGTCATCGACGCGTCCTTCTCCTTCGACGGCGTCATCGGCGCGTTCGCCATCACCAACGACATCTTCGAGATGGCGCTGGGTCTGGGCATCGGCGCGATGTACATCCGGTCGTTGACGGTCTACCTGGTCCGCAAGGGGACCCTGGACGACTACGTTTATCTGGAGCACGGTGCGCACTACGCCATCGGCGCGCTGGCGGTCATCCTGCTCGTCACGATCAAGTACGAGATCAACGAGGTCATCACCGGCCTGGTGGGCATCGTGCTGATCGCCCTCTCCTTCTTCTCGTCCGTGCGGCGGAACAAGCGCGAGGGCAAGCCGGGGAGTGACACCGGAACCCAGTCGGAAGTCGCGTCCGGAGTGTGACGCGGCTCTGATTGAGGAACGCTCTCTGCGGGGCGGCCATGGGGTGCGGACCTCAAGGCCGCCCCGCGGTAATTGGGGCCGAGCGATGGGGTGGGCAAGGTGTCGTTCCTGGGGAACTGGTGGCGCGGTGGCGCGCCGAAGTACGACAGCGGCGGAGCGTCGTATGTCGTCGAGCTGACAAAACGAAATCCGGTCGTCTCGCTGAGCAAACAGGGAGCGGCCTCCGGTCATCTGCGGGTCAACCTGCACTGGCAGATGCGCACCTCGGACCTCGGCGAACGGAGCGGCGGGCGCAGGGGGAGCCTGCTGCGGCATCCGGGAAAGATGTTCAAGCCCGAGGTGGTCCAGGCCCAGGGGCCGGCCGTCGTCAAGATCGACCTGGACCTGGCCTGCCTGTACGAACTCAAGGACGGCACCAAGGGCGTGGTGCAGCCGCTGGGCAACTTCCTGGGTGACCTCAACGCCGCGCCGTATGTGCAGCTCAGCGGGGACGACCGGTTCGGCTCGCCGTCCGGGGAGACGCTGTACATCAACGTCGACCACCGTGACGAGATCAAGCGGATGCTGATCTTCGTCTACATCTACGACGGGACGCCCGCCTTCGACCGCACCCACGCGGTGGTGACGCTCTATCCGAGCACCGGCCCGCGAGTGGAGATCAAGCTCGACGAACGGGCGCCACAGGCCCGTTCATGCGCCATCTTCATGCTGGAGAACAACAAGGGCGAGCTGACGGTGCGGCGCGAGGTGAAGTACGTCTACGGCTTCCAGGCGGAACTCGACCGGCTGTACGGCTGGGGGCTGCAGTGGGGGCGTGGCTACAAGTCGAAGGTCTGACGGCGGGACGGTGCGCAGGCGTCCTGGGCCCTGTCGTCAGACTCCTGCCGGCCCCGGTACTGGACGTACCGGGGCGCTCCCGACAACGCAGCGACACGCGCCGGACGCCGCAAGGCCTGCCCTTCGGGCGAACGACGGGAGTGTGGCGACAGTGCCTAGCGCTGTTGGAACTGCGGCCCCTGCGGCGGCAGTACGAACGACGGGTCCGGTACGAAGGGCTGTTGCTGCATCGGGTAGCCATATGTCGGGGCCGACTGCTGCTGTTGCTGGGGCGGCTGCGGATATCCGTACGCGGGCTGCTGCTGGGGCTGGTACGGCGGCTGCTGCGGCGGCGCGACCGGGTAGTCGTAGGCGGACGGGGCGGGGGCGGGCGGCTGGGCCGGCGGCGGCGGAACATCCTGCGGGTAGCCGTAACCCCCACCCGTGGGCGGTGGCGGCGGCGCGGTGGAGAGCGGCTCCGGCATCTGATCCGGCACGCGTTGGGTGACGGCGTCGGCGTCCGCCGGATAAGCCTGCGCGGCCGCCGCGGCGGGCGGGCCGACGGCTTCCTCGGGCCAGGTGCTCGGCGGCGGGGTCACCGGAGGGGCGGGCGGTCCGGGGGCCGGGACGGGAGCCGTCGTATCGACCGGGGCGGACGCATCGGCCGCGGAGGTGTCCGGTGCCGACGGTGTCTGCTCCTGCTCCGGGGCCTTGGCGCCGGTCGCGGTGGTGCGGACGGAGGACGGGGAGTCGCTCTCGTCGACCGAGATCCCGAACTCCGTCGCCAGGCCGATCAGGCCGGTGACGTAGCCCTGGCCGAGCGCGCGGAACTTCCAGCTCTCCGCCCGTCGGTAGAGCTCCCCGCAGATCAGCGCCGTCTCGTCGCCGGTGTCCGGCACCACGTCGAACACCGCGATCGGATCACCGTCGCTCGCCGCCGCGTCATAGAGCAGGACACGCAGATCCGCCACGAGCCCGAACGCCCCGCCGTCCGCCGAAGCGGTCAGCACGACCCGGTCCACCGACGCGTCCAGCGCCGACAGATCCGCCTCGATGGTGTCCGTCAGCCCCTCGGCCAGGCGGGTCTTGGGCAGATGCCGGACCAGGCCACTGGGGTGCCGCGGCTGGTTGTAGAAGACGAAGTCCTCGTCGGAGCGCACACGGCCTTCGGTTCCCACCAGCAGAGCCGAGGCATCGACATCGGGGACACCGGCGCCGGGGGTCCAGCGCAGAACGGCCCTTACAGCCGCGGCATCGAGGGGTACGTTCGACCCTTTCACCATCGCGTGCGTCATGCCGCAATCCTGCCTTCCCGGAGGTCGCAGGGACAACGCGGGGGCCCGCCCGGCGTGGGCGGGTCGCGGTCACGGACACCTCGGCGCCTTGTGTGGGTTACGAGATTTTCATGCGCGGGGGAACTAACAGTGCTCCGCCACACGTACGATTACCGGCTGGATCGAGACAGCGAGACGCAGCGGGGGTGCCCGGGTCCCGCCTGTATACGGGGAGTTGTATGCGTCACTTTGGGCACCTTGCGCCCGATATCCGGAAGGCACTGTTCCACCAGGAGCCGGTGGAGTTCACCGCCGACTCCCCCTCGCGCACGCTCGCGGTCGCCCTCGGTGCCACCCTCTACAGCCCCGCCACCCGTGAGCGGCTCGCCGCCGACGTCCTCAAGCAGGCCGGCCGCGGCGTGGTCTCCATGGTGTTGTGCCTTGAGGACTCCATAGGCGACGGGGACGTGGAGGCCGGCGAGGAGAACCTCGTGCGGCAGTTCGCCCTCCTCGACGAGGCAGCCGACGCCGGCACCGATCTTCCGCTGCTGTTCATCCGTGTCCGCGCCCCCGGGCAGATCCCCGACCTGGTGCGCCGGATGGGGCCGGCCGCCCGTCGGCTCTCCGGATTCGTGCTGCCGAAGTTCACCGGGGAGCGGGGAGTTCCGTTCCTGGAGGCGCTGGCGGAGGCCGAGTCCTCCTGCGGTCGGCGGCTGTTCGCGATGCCGGTGCTCGAATCTCCGCAGCTGCTGCACCTGGAGAGCCGCGCCGAGACGCTGCGCGGAATCGCCGAGACCGTCGACAAGTACCGCGAGCGGGTCCTCGCCCTGCGGCTCGGCGTCACCGACTTCTGCTCCGCCTACGGGCTGCGCAGGGCACCCGACATGACGGCCTACGACGTCCATATCGTCGCCTCCGTGATCTCCGACGTGGTGAACGTCCTGGGGCGCGCGGACGGGACGGGATTCACCGTCACCGGCCCGGTCTGGGAGTACTTCCGCGTACACGAGCGGATGTTCAAACCGCAGCTGCGCCGCAGCCCCTTCCTGGGACGCGCCGAGGAGCTGCGGACCGCACTGATCGAGCACGACATGGACGGACTGCTGCGCGAGATCGAGCTGGACCGGGCGAACGGACTGACGGGCAAGACCTGCATTCACCCCTCGCACGTCGCGCCGGTGCACGCGCTCTCGGTCGTCAGCCACGAGGAGTTCAGCGACGCCGCGGACATCCTGCGGCCCGAGCGCTGCGACGGCGGAGTCCTGCGCTCCGCCTATACGAACAAGATGAACGAGGTGAAGCCGCACCGCGCCTGGGCCGAGCGCACCCTGCTGCGCGCCGAGGCATTCGGGGTCGCACGCGAAGGAATCGGCTTCGTCGAGCTGCTGACCGCGAGCCTCCCGCAGGCCTAGGGCGGACACGTCCTGGCGAGGGCGGCTCCGGGGCACCCCGGAGCGGGACGACGCACCACACGCCGCACCCGTCGGCGAACGACACGGGCGCAACACGGCGGACAACACGATGCAGGACACGGCGAACGACACGATGGAGGAGACGGAACGCGTGGTGTGGACAGGAGAGTGGGTCGCTGAGCGGCTCGGAGTCTCGCTGAGCGGCGGGGACGAGCTGCCGGAGCTGCTGGGCCTCGCGCTGCGGCGCAACCCCAAGCGGGCCCATCTGCTCGTGTCGAACGTGCTGGGCAAGCACGTCCCGCAGCGGCCCGGAACGGTCCACGGCGCCGGCTTCGGGCTGGGGCTGCGGGTCAGGGAGTTGCTGGGGGACAAGGACGCGGCCAGGTCCGTGGTCCTCGGCTACGCCGAGACCGCGACCGGCCTGGGCCACTCCGTCGCCGACGGCCTGGCGCTCGCGCCCTACCTGCACTCCACGCGCCGCCCGGTGGCGGGCGTCGCGCAGGTGGGCGGCTTCGAGGAGGAGCACAGCCACGCCACCTCGCATCTGCTGCTCCCGGAGAACCCCGACCTGCTCGCCGGGGACGGTCCGCTGGTGCTCGTCGACGACGAGTTCTCCACCGGCAGGACGATTCTGAACACCATCAAGGCGCTGCACAAGCGCTTCCCGCGCGAGCGGTACGTCGTCGTCGCGCTCGTCGATATGCGCTCCGACACCGACCGCGGCCACCTGGAGAAGTGCGCGGCGGAACTGGGCGCCCGCGTCGACCTCGTGGCCCTGGCCGCGGGAGGCGTACGGCTGCCGGCGGGTGTCCTGGAGCGCGGCCAGGAGCTCGTCGCCGCTCATGAGGACCGCACCGCACCGCGACCGTCCGCCGCCCCCGGAGGGACGGGAGCCGTGGACGTCGAGCGGATCTCCCTCGCCTGGCCGGCGGGGCTGCCGGACGGCGGGCGGCACGGTTTCACACCGGCGCACCGCGAGCGGCTGGAGGCCGAATTGCCGGGCATGGCGGCCCGGATCGCCGACCGGCTCGACGGCGCCCGCCGGATTCTCGTCCTCGGCAACGAGGAGTTGATGTACGCACCCCTGCGGATTGCCGAGGCCCTGGACACCCATCTCGCCGGGGTGGAGCACGGTGCCCGGGAACCGAACGCGGAACCGGCCGTGCCGGGGGCGACCCCGGCGGTCCACTTCTCGACCACCACCAGGTCGCCCGTCCTCGCGGTCGACGACCCCGGCTACGCGATACGGACCCGGCTCTCCTTCCCCGCCCACGACGGCCCGGCCGACGGACCGGGGGAGAGGTACGCGTACAACGTCGCTGCCGGCAGCGACACGGAACGCCGCTTCGACGCCATCGTGGCCGTGGTGGACTCGCAGGGCGACCTGCCCGAGCTGCACGCCGCCGACGGACTGCTCGGCCGCCTCGCCGAGCACACCGGCCGCCTGCTGCTCGCCGTCATCCCCTCCTATGTCCCGCAGGCCGGCTCGCACGCCGCCCCGCCCGCGGACGCGCCCTCCGCTCCGCACCCTCCGCAACGACAGGCCCGCTCCATGCCCCTCCCCGAGCCGCTGCGCGGCCCCGCCTTCTCCTCCTACACCGCGGACGAGGTCGGCTGGCTGCTGCAGGACCTGTCCGACGTGACGCTGGAAGCGCCCACCGAGGAGCGCGAGGAGGCGATTCAGCAGGGCGGCGCCCACTACGCGGAGTCGCTGCCGGTCGAATACCAGCCGAACGAGCAGTACCAGGCCCTCTTCCACAGCGCGCTGCGGACCTCCGCGGGCCGGATCGCGCGGGCGGTCGGAGCCGTCACCGAGACCGTGCTCACCGAGCGCGGCCGACGTCCGGTACTCGTCTCGCTGGCGCGGGCCGGCACGCCCGTCGGCGTGCTGATGCGCCGCTGGGCGCACCACGCCCACGGTCTGGACCTGCCGCACTACGCCGTCTCGATCGTGCGCGGCCGGGGCATCGACACCACCGCGCTGCGCTGGCTCGCCGCCCACCACGACCCGGCCGACGTCGTCTTCGTCGACGGCTGGACCGGCAAGGGCGCCATCACGCGCGAACTCGCCCAGGCGTTGGAGGACTTCCCGGGCTTCGACCCGAGGATCGCCGTGCTCGCCGACCCCGGCGGCTGTGTCGAGACCTACGGCACCCGCGACGACTTCCTCATCCCCTCCGCCTGCCTCAACTCGACCGTCTCCGGGCTGATATCGCGCACCGTCCTGCGCGACGACCTCGTGGGGCCGGACGACTTCCACGGCGCGAAGTTCTACCGCGAACTGGCCGGCACCGATGTGTCGCGTGACTTCCTGGACGCGGTCAGCGCGCGGTTCGACGATGTCGCCGAGTCCGTCGCGGCCGATGCCGCGGAGCTGGCCGCCACCGACCGCGCCCCCACCTGGAAGGGCTGGGCGGCCGTCGAGCGGATCAGCGAGGAATACGGCATCCACGACGTCAATCTCGTCAAGCCCGGTGTCGGTGAGACCACCCGCGTCCTGCTGCGCAGGGTTCCCTGGAAGATCCTCGCCAAGCGGGGCGCCGGCGCCGATCTCGACCATGTGCGCCTCCTGGCCGAACAGCGGGGTGTGCCCGTCGAAGAGGTCGGCGAACTCCCCTATACCTGCGTCGGGTTGATCCACCCGCGCTTCACCCGCGGGGCCACGGGCGCCGACGGCAAGGCGGTGGCCTCCCTATGAGCGCGATCGTCGCCAGCGACCTCGACCGCACCCTGATCTATTCGGCCGCCGCGCTGGGCCTTTCCATGCCCGACGCCGAGGCCCCGCGCCTCCTGTGCGTCGAGACCTACCAGCACAAGCCGCTGTCCTACATGACGGAGACGGCGGCCGGTCTGCTCGCCGAACTGGCCGGCAGCACCACCTTCGTGCCGACCACCACCCGCACCCGCGAGCAGTACGGGCGCATTCATCTGCCCGGCCCGCCACCGGAGTTCGCGATCTGCGCCAACGGCGGGCATCTCCTGGTGCGCGGCGAGTCGGACCCGGACTGGCAGCGCACGGTCGCCGGGCGCCTCGCCTCGGACTGCGCGCCGCTGGACGAGATCCGCGCCCACCTCGTCCGCAGCGCCGACCCGGCCTGGCTCCTCAAGGAGCGCGTCGCGGAGGACCTCTTCGCCTATCTCGTCGTGGAGCGGCCGCTGCTTCCCGACACCTGGGTGAAGGACCTCACCGACTGGGCGGACGAACGCGGCTGGACGGTCTCCCTCCAGGGCCGCAAGATCTACGCCGTCCCGAAGCCGCTCACCAAGAGCGCCGCGGTCGCGGAGGTCGCGCGCCGCACCGGGGCCGGTGAGGTCCTCGCCGCGGGCGACTCGCTCCTCGACGCCGACCTCCTGCTGGCGGCGGACCGGGGCTGGCGGCCCGGCCACGGCGAACTGGCCGACTCCGGCTGGCAGGCCCCGCACGTCATCGCGCTGGAGGAGCGGGGCGCCGCGGCGGGCGAGGAAATCGTCCGGGCCTTCCTCCGCGGCGTTGCGGCCCCGCCCCGCGCCGGCTGACACGCGCCGGCGCAGCCCAAGGGCACGTCGGACGGGGGCCGGGGCAGCACCGGGGAAACGGCGGCACACAGAAGGAGAGTTCCAGCGGACGTACGCAACGCTGCTCGGTTAATCTCGCCGAGGCGGTTGGCTGCGCCATCCGGAGCCGGCCGAAAGATGGTCGGATACCGAGGAGAGCCAGTGACCGATTCCAAGAGCACGCCGATCACAGACGAGATGTACGCCTACGTCCTCGCCCACAATCCGCCGCTGGACTCCGCCCAGCGGGATCTCGTCGCGGTCACGCACGAGCGGTTCCCCGATGCGGCAGGGATGCAGTCGGCCGAGGAACAGGGGCCGCTGCTCGCCTTCCTGGTGCGGCTGATCGGCGCGCGGCATGTCGTCGAGGTGGGGACCTTCACCGGCTTCTCCGCGCTGGCCATGGCCCAGGCCCTGCCCGCGGACGGCACGTTGATCGCCTGTGACATCTCCGAGGAGTGGACCGCGTACGGCCGCGAAGCGTGGGCGAAGGCCGGCGTCTCGGACCGTATCGAGCTGCGGATCGCGCCCGCCGTGGACACGCTGCGGGCGATGCCGGCCGCACCGCACATCGACCTTGCGTACCTCGACGCGGACAAGGCCGGGTACATCGCCTACTGGGAGGAACTGGTGCCGAGGCTGCGGCCCGGGGGCCTGATCGTCGTGGACAACGTCCTGTTCCACGGCCAGGTCACCGACCCGGCGGCGACCGGATCGGCGAAGGCGATCAAGGAGTTCAACGATCATGCGGCGGCGGATGAGCGCATGGAGGCAGTGATGCTCACCGTGGCGGACGGCGTCACCGTCGCACGCAAGCGGTAGGCCGTGCGCGGGCCCGACGGCACACCGCCTCGGGCCCCTCGGCAACCGCGTCTCCCCGCAGGTCAGGCTGGCGGCGGCTCGAAGTTGAGGCGTATCTCGGTGGCGCGGTAGCCGGCACGGTCGAAGGCGGCGGCCATGGGGACGTTGACGGTGTCCGTGGTGGCCGTGATCCGCTGGGCTCCGTTGTCCGCGTGAAAACGGGTGATCTCGGCGAGGATCTCGTCGATGTGCCCCTGGCCACGGAATTCCGGCACCACACCCAGGTAGCCCACGTTGGGGTTGTAGGGAGTGCGCGAGGGGATGGCCATCCCGACCACCGCCCCTTCCTGGGTACGCGCCAGGCGCCACCACTCGCGCTTACCGGGACAGCCCAGGTAGAAGTCCAGATCGTCGCGGGCCTGGCGATCGGCTCCCATCGCGGCGAGCTTCCGTCGCGTGCCGATATCGAGGCTGCCGACGGCGATGCGCCGGAAGACCGCCACGAACGCCTCGTCATCCGGTTCCGGCGAGAAGACGAGCCGGCCCGCTCGCTCCGGCACACCGGAATCCGGGGTCCATGCGTAGCGGAACCGCTCGACCTCCTCGCCGAGACCGGCCAGATCGGCTGCGGTCTTCCGCCAGGCCACGGCCTCGCTGATGGCGGGGTCCTCCCGCCAGCCGTCCGGCAGCGAGAGGTTGTAGAGCGGATCCTGCTTCGCACCCTCCGCCCGGAAGGCGCGCTGTCCGGTGGCGAGAAGCTCAGCGGCCAGCGCGGCACGGTCACGTACCGAGCGGCTCACATGGAGGCAGTCCAGGGCCAGCGGATGATCGCTGTCGCCCCGGCCCCACCACAGGGCACGCGCCAGGATCTCCCCGTCCTCTTCGGCGATCCAGGTCCATTCGGGGCGGAATCCCCGCTCGGCCAGCTCCTTCCGGTAGCGGTCCTCGGGGATCCAGCTCACCGGATCGTCGACGACATAGGCGGCTACCCGGTCGAGGTCGGTGGCAGTGGTGGGACGGAACAGCATGCGGCCTCCGAGGCTGGCGAACGGCCCCGTGATGATCACATCCGGCGCGCGGAATGGCCACCGATTTCGGACCGTTGGGGAGAGCCGCCTGGCGGGCCGGCCGCAAGGAGCTCCTGGCAGCCCTAGCCGCAGCAGCCGCCCCCGCAGCAGCCGCCTCCCCCGCCACTGGGGGCAGGGGCGGAGGCGGCGCCGCCGACGGCGACCGCGGAGAGGAGCTTCACGGTGTCCTTGTGGCCGTCGGGGCAGACAGCCGGAGCGGAGGACTCGGCCATCGGCCGGTTCAGCTCGAAGGTGGAACCACAGGGGCGGCACCGGTATTCGTAACGAGGCATGGCCTCAGATTAGCCGTGGCGCAGCTCAGCGCACGACGGTGCCGGGTGGCGCGCCCAGCATCCCCAGTTCGGCACGGGTCGGCGCGCCTTCCCAGTCACCGGGGGAGGCGACGGCGAACGCGCCGGTGGTGACCGCTCGCTCAAGACGTCCGGCCGTGTCGTGGCCGTCCAGCAGGGCCGAGAGATAGCCGGCCACGAACGCGTCTCCCGCACCTACGGCGTCCACCGCCCGTACGGAGGCGGCGGGCCGGTGGAGCGCGCCGGCCCGGGTGAAGGCCGTTGCGCCGTCCGCGCCGAGTTTCACGACGACCTCGCCGACGCCCAGGTCCAGGAGCAGCGCGGCCTGCGCCGCGATGACGGCGGCCGGGTCGTCGGACGGGGCCGGGGCGGCAGCGCATGCGGGTACGGCGCCGGCCGGAGCGGCTTCGGGCGCGGCGCCGGCCGGAGTGCTCCGTTCCGCCGGCAGGCAGAGCGGCAGCTCGTCGTCCGAGGCGATCAGGACGTCCACCAAGGGCGCCCATGCGCGGAGTACTTCAGCGGCCTCCTCGGCGCTCCAGAGCCGAGCCCGGAAATTGACGTCGAGGCAGATCAGCGAGCCGTGCTGCCGGGCGAGTCGGAGGGTGCGCCAGGCCGCCGAACGGGCCGCCGGGCCCAGGGCCGGCGTGATGCCCGTCAGGTGCACTGCGCGGGGCGGCGCGGCGGCGAAGGCCCGCTCGACGGCGTGGTCCGTGATGCGTGAACCGGCCGACCCGGCGCGGTAGTAGTGCACCCGGGTGACGTCCGGCAGTCGCGGCTCGAAGAGAAGCAGCCCGGTGGGGGCGTCCGAGTCGGCCGAGGCACCGGAGATCCGGACGCCCTCCGCCCGCAGCGTACGCAGCACCAGCTGTCCGGCCTCGTCGTCGCCGACCGCGCCTGCCCACTGCACGTCGTGTCCGAGCCGGGCCAGCCCGATCGCGACGTTGCTCTCGGCGCCGGCGATCGACACGTTCATGGTGCCGCCGAGTTTGAGGGGTCCGCTGCCGCGCAGCGCGACCATCGTCTCGCCGAAGGTGAAGACGTCCGGGCCGCCCCCGGGCGTACCGTCCGGCCCGTGTCCGTCCCCGCGGGCCGTTGTCTGTCCGGTCATCGGGCGCACACCGCCTTGAACTCCGCCGCACGCCGGCGCAGTCCGTCCAGGTCGCCGCCGTCCGCCGCGTCCCCGATCAGTGGCGAGCCGACGCCCACGGCCACCGCGCCGGCGGCGAAGTAGGCACCGGCCGCGGCCGCGTCCACCCCGCCGACGGGGACGAAGGGCAGGTCGGGGAAGGGAGCGCGGAGCGCCTTCAGATAGTCCGGGCCGCCGACCGAGGCCGGGAAGAGCTTCAGCGCCGAGGCGCCGGCCGCCACTGCAGCGATCACCTCGGACGGTGTCATCACGCCCGCGAGCGTCGGCAGGCCCCGGCGCACGGATTCCTCCAGACCGGCCCCGAGGCCCGGCGTGACCATCAGGTTGGCCCCCGCGTCGGCCGCGCGTAGGGCGTCGTCGGCGGTCAGGACGGTGCCCGCACCCAGCCAGGCCGCGTCACCGACTTCGGCGCGCGCCTGTCGGATGACGGAGAGGGCGTCGGTTCCACTGAGTGACACCTCGATCAGCGGAATGCCTTCCTCCACCAGTGCCATGACCGTACGGAGCGCCGCTTTGGCGTCGCTGCCCCGGATGATGGCGACCAGCCGCTCGTCCCGGAGCGCTGTGTTGAAGTCCATGGTGCTTACTCTCTCTCGTGCTCCCCGCACGGCACGGCGAGGCGCGGTGCGCGGGGTGTGGTGTGGCGATGGTGAGGAGGCGGGGCGGCATGCGGTGGGGGTGGGCCCGGCGCGTGCCCGCCGCGGGCGGTCAAGACCGTAAGCCCTCGGCCGCCCCCGTGCCTGCCCGCGTCCCCGTGCGTGCGCCGATTCCCCGCCCCGCCCTCGTCGCCGTCGCCGCATGCGAACCCTCTGCGGTCACCATTCGGCGAACGCGCCGTCCTCGTAGCGCCAGACGGGGTTCCGCCAGGCGTGGCCGCGGGCGTCGGCGGCCCGTACCGCGGCCTCGTCCACCTCCACCCCGAGGCCGGGGCGGTCGGTGCGCAGCAGCGACCCTCCGTGGAAGCGGAACGGCTCCGGATCGGCGACGTAGTCCAGCAGCTCCGCGCCCTTGTTGTAGTGGATGCCGATGGACTGTTCCTGGATGAGGAAGTTCGGGGTGGTGAAGGCGACTTGGAGGCTCGCGGCCAGTGCGACCGGTCCGAGGGGGCAGTGCGGGGCGAGCTGCGCTCCGTACACCTCCGCGAGTGCGGCGATCCGCCGCAGTTCGGAGATGCCGCCGGCGTGCGAGATGTCCGGCTGCAGAATGGCGACGCCGGCTTGCAGCGGGGCCAGGAACTCCCGGCGGGTGAAGAGGCGTTCACCGAGTGCGAGGGGGATGTTGGAGGCATTGACGAGGTCCGGAAGGGCCTGCATGTAGTCGGAGAGGACGGGCTCCTCGACGAACATCGGCGCGTATTCGGCCAGGAGGGGGAGCAGCCTGCGGGCATTGGCGGGGGAGACGCGGCCGTGGAAGTCGAGGCCGAAGTCCCGGTCCTCACCGAGGACTTCGCGTGCGGTCTCGGCGCGCTGCAGGCATGCGCGTATGTCGGCGCGGGTGGCCACGGGCGTCATGCGGCCGCAGCCGTTCATCTTGACGGCGGTGAAGCCCGCCTCGATCTGCGCGGTCAGGGCGTCGCGGATGGCGTCCGGCTCGTCGCCGCCGATCCAGGCGTAGGCGCGGATCTTCTCGCGTACGGGCCCGCCGAGCAGCTGGTGGACGGGCACACCGTGCTGCTTTCCCTTGATGTCCCACAGCGCCTGGTCCAGGCCGGCCACGGCGGACGACAGGACGGGCCCGCCGCGGTAGAAGCCGCCCTTGGTCATCACCTGCCAGTGATCCTCGATGCGCGAGGCATCCTGCCCCAGGAGGTATTCGGCCAGCACCTCCACCGCTGCCCGCACCGGCTCGGCCCGCCCTTCGACCACCGGCTCACCCCATCCGATGATTCCCTCATCGGTCTCCACCCGTACGAACATCCAGCGCGGCGGGGCGAGGAATGTCTCGATGCGGCTGATCTTCATGAACCGGGCCGTCCTTTCGGCGTCACTGTCATCGGGGTGGTGGGCGGGTGAGGGGGCTCTGGGCGGCTGGGCGTGCCGTCCATACGGGGCACGGGGACACGGGGTGCCGGTCAGAGGGGGCAAGGGCCTGCGCGTGGCGGCCCTCTAGGGGTGATCGCGGGCGGACAGATCGAGCAGTTCGAGCATGGCCACGTAGGCGCCGTCCACGTCCCTGTCGCGCACCGCCTGCACGACCGCGGCGTGCGCGGGATGCGGATGGTCGACCTCGCCGTCGGCATGCACCGCCCGGTCGCGCTGGATGAGTACGGGGACGATCACGCGGTACATCTGCGCATAGAAGCGGTTGTTCGACGCGATCAGCATCGCCGTGTGGAACGACGCATCGGCCCGCACGAGCAGCACCGGATCACTGTCGGTCGCGGCCATCGCGCTCAACGCGGCGTCGAGTGCCGCCAGATCGTCGTCGGTACGCCGTTCCGCCGCGAGCGCGGCAGCGGCCGGTTCGATGGAACGGCGCAGTTCGAGCAGATCGGCGAAGAAATCCGAGGAGGCGCCGGCCTCGAGCTTCCAGCGCAGCACATCGGCGTCCAGCAGATTCCACTCTTCCTGGGGCCGGACGAAGGTGCCCCGCTTCTGCCGGGCGTCGACAAGCCCCTTGGTGGAGAGCACCTTGATCGCCTCGCGCAGCACGGTCTGGCTGATGTCCAGCTCCTCCAGCAGGTCCGGCAGGTCGAGAGTGCCGCCCTCGCCGTACGTGCCGCTGAAGATCCGCTTCGCGAGTGCCTCGACCGCCACACGGTGAACCCCGCGTCCCGCGTAGGACGCCGATGGCGACGCCGAGGACGCCGTATTTCCCGACTGCTGCCCCATGATGCTGCTCCCCTGCTCGGGGCGCGGCCGACGTGGCATCGCCCCCACGTGATGGATAAAGGCTTGCACAAGTAGTCGTTAATTAGCAATTAATCGGGAACGCCGTCCAGGTCGGGCGCGGAGCAGCCGCGCCCGGCTGAGGGGGGACGGAGGGACGGAGGGCGGAGGGGAGGGACGGAAAGGGGAGGGCGCGGCGCTGAAGGGCGATTGGCGTGGGCGCCGGTGGTGCGTGCCGGGGTGGTGGATGCGCGGACGTGCCTACGGAGCGATGTGCGTCCGCCCCTGCCCGGGTCCCGCCCCGGTTCCTGTCCGGGGCTCCGCCCCCCGCCCCGCCCCTACAAGCCGCCGATCTCCTTGCCCTTGCCCCTGCTCATGCCCTTGCCGCTCGTCGTGTCGCCGACGCTGCGGCCTGCGCCCCCACTGCCTTCGCTGCCCCCAGTGCTCCCGCTGGTGCCACCGCCCACCGCAGGACCCCGTTCGCCGCCGGTCTCGCCGAGCGCCGCCCGGCGTGCTGCCGCCGCGCCGGAAAGCGGGCGCTGCTGCCTGCGGTCGAGCCGTTCCGCCTCCTGCGGATGCCGGGCGCGCCAGTAGGGGTTGTCGTGTGGCAGGCCACCGCTGACCCGCCCGTACATCCCGAAGACCAGCAGCATCAGTCCGACGATGAAGCTGAACAGCACGTTCTGGATCTCGAAGGCGAGGAAGTTCGCGTCCGTCTGCAAGAGAGCCAGATTCACGAAACCGCTCAGCAGGAACAGCACGCCGAACACGATGTTGAGGGTCGAGGCGAAGTTCCCGCCGATCACCATGCCCGCGAAGAGCAGAACTCCGACGACGATCGAGAGCACGCTCAGCGCACCGTTCGTGTTCAGTCCCGCAACGGTGTCACCGCCGGTGTCGAAGAACCCGATCTTGTCGATCAGGCCGAGGATGCCGAAGGCGAGCAGCACCAGCCCCATCAGCCCCGCGCCGATGCGGTAGACCTTGCTCAGGCTGTGGTCGGTGGGCAGATGCTCATCAAGCCGTGTATGGCGCAGCTTGCCGTGATGGAGCGGGTTCGTGGGCTTGTGCAGGGTGTGACCGGTAGCCCCAGTAGCCATGTCCGGCCTCCTTCGCGCAGAGGTGCCGCCTGGGCCGTACTCCACTCCAGGATCCGCCTCCGCGCGGCTTCACGCCATCGCGCTGTGCTGCTCGCGACGCCGTACGGGCAGCCTTTCCGCATGCCGCCACCCCGTGCCGCCACGGCCGCCGTCACCGCGGGGCGCCGGCCGCCAAGGCCTTCAGGCGCCGCCGCCCCGGGCGTCGCGGATCTCCTGCACCACCTGGGCCACCGTCCGGCGAATGGCCTCGGTCTCCGTCAGGAAGTGCCACCAGTCCGGATGCCGCCCCTCCAGGCTGTCGACCGCGCGGTCCAGCCGCGCCACCGCGTCGTCCAGCGGTCCGGCATGCCGGGGGTCGGGGGTGCTGCGGCCGGCCATCGCCAGCCGCTGCGCGTCCCGAATGGCGAAGCGCGTCCGTTCGACCTCCTTCTGCCGGTCGAACGACACCGAGTCCAGCCGCTGCAGCCGGTCACCGGCCGCCGATACCGCCTCATCCGTGGTGTTCAGCAGCGCCCGGACCGTGCCCAGCCGGCTGGTGGCGTCCGCCCAGCGCTGCTCGTCCCGCGCCTGCTGCGCTTCCCGTAGCTTGACCTCGGCCTGCTGAACGTCCCGCGCCGCCTGTTCCGGTACGTGCTGGAGGTCCTGCCAGCACGCCGCGCTGTATCTCCGCCGCAGCTCGCTGAGAACCGGATCGACCTTTCCCGCCCGCGTCGTGATCGACTGCGCCCGGGTCCGGAGCGACACCAGGCGCTTGTCGATCTCCGCGGCCGTCTCCGGCAGCCGCTCCGCTTCGGCCTTGACCACCTCGGCCTTGCGCAGCACGTCGTCGGCGCGCCGGATCGTTTCCTTCACGCCGTGCTGCCCGGCGCCCTGATTGAGCTTGGTCAGCTCCGGTGCCAGCGCCGCCAGCTGCGTTGCGAGTTCGTCGGCCTTCAGCCCCCGCGCGCGGACGGCGTCGAGTGCGTTGCTCGCCGCCAGCAGCGCCTGCCGGGCCCGCTCCACCGCAGGGGCCAGCCGGGCAAGCTGCGTCTCGGCGGTCTGCAGCAGTGGGCCCAGGCCCTGCGCGAAGCGGTCGAGATCGGCCTTGACGCGGTCCAGCTCGTCCTTGGCGCGCGTGAGATCCGTCCGCGCCCGAGCCACGGCCGCGCCGTCCAGGTCGTCACGGTCAAGATCGTGGGAGTCCACGGCGGTGATGTAGCCCTGGCTCACTTCGTCGATCCGCCGGCCGAAGCCCGCGTACTCCTCGGCGGCCCGGCGTGCCGCGGGCGAATTGTCGACCGCGGTGATCGTCTCTATGGAGATCCGCAGATCCCGCTGTGCGGTGTCCAGGTCGTAGAACGCGGCCGCGGCGGCATCCTTCGCGGCCTGCGCGTCGCCCCGGTGACTCTCCCCGCGCCCGAACCAACGGCGCGTACCCCCGCCCGCGAACGACATCGGCACCATCGCCGCCAGCAACGGCAACGGCAGCAGCACGAGCGCCGCAACATCCCGGACCGCGCCCCCACGGGGTCGACGGCGTGCTCGCTGCTCGTGTGGCTGCGTGTGTGTCGCCGTCACATCCCTCTCCCGTTGGATCGCCCCAGGGCCGACTGCCATTCTCCCACTGAAGGGAAACGAACACACCGGCCGGTAAGTTCGCAGTTCGCGCATTGGTTTGCAGTTCAGCCCCGGCGGCAAGGTAGTCTGTCGGCTCGGCAAGGGCGCATAGCTCAGTGGTAGAGCGCTGCTCTTACAAAGCAGATGTCGCTGGTTCGAACCCAGCTGTGCCCACCGCGCTCACCAGCGTAAATGCAGAGAATGGCCTTTCGGAGATCTCCTCCGGAAGGCCATTTCTGCTTTTCTGCGCGGTATGTCCGGGCGATGTGTGGGTGTGGGTGGGCGGGAATCCGAGCGGAAGGGGCCGTTCCTCGGTGCCGTTACGTGGGCAGGTGACGCAGTGACGCGCGCGCATGAGGCAATCGGGCATTCCTGGGCCGGTGTTGATGTCTCCGAGGGGGGTGTCGCCGTTGTTCCTGATGTCCGGATCGCGACGCTGCTGCTCCTGGCGGAGTGGGGGCCGGGTGGCTCCCCTGGTGGGGGCTGCTCGTGGTTGTTCGGGGTGGGGGTGCTGTGTATGGTCGTAGGCCATGAATTGAATGTTCAAGTACTTGTGGTGGGCTGTCCGGCCTGCCCCCGACACCGGAAAGAGCGCTGCCCATGACGTCCTCCCTCGGCACCATCCCGAGTGCCCGAATCGGCGCACCGCCGCGCCCCGCCCCTTCGTCCTACGGCTATGACGTGGGGCTTCTCGTGCTCCGGATCGGGCTTGGACTGACCATGGCCGTCCACGGCGCCCAGAAACTGCTCGGCTGGTTCGGCGGCCCCGGGCTGGACGGCACCGGGCAGTTCTTCGCGATGAGCGGCTATCCGGCGGGTAGGACGATGGCGGTCGTCGCCGGGCTGAGCGAAATGCTCGGTGGCCTCGGGCTCGTCGTAGGGCTGCTCACGCCGATCGCCGCCGCCGCGATCGTCGGCACCATGATCAATGCTCTCGCGGTGAAGTGGGGCGGCGGTTTCTTCGCGCCCAAGGGAGTGGAGTACGAGCTGCTGCTGACTGCCGGTGCGGCGGCACTGGCGCTGACGGGGCCCGGCCGGTGCGCCGTTGACCGGTTCCTGCCCGTGCTGCGCGCGCAGCGGCTCGCCCACGGCGTGGCTGCGGTGGTCCTCGCGCTGGTGGTGGCCGGGATCGTGCTGCTGGTCCGGAAGTAGGAGAAGGGGGAGGGGGAGTGGGCGGTAGGGGTGAGGTGCCTGACGTCGGACGCCCCGTTCGCCGGGGCGGTGAACGGGGCGTCCGTGGGCGGGTGGTGAGGCCTCAGGGTTTCGCTGACGTGCGGGCTGCCCAGCGTTGTTCGACGCCGGAGAGGCGCCAGTAGGCGAGCGCCGCCGCCCACACGACCACGAACAGGCCGACGATGATGAAGCCGACGTTGTCGAGGTCGAGGGCGGAGATCCAGCCGGTCAGCGGGTCATGGAGACCGAGCTTGTCGTGCAGGACGGTCACCAGCTCGATGGTGCCGATGAAGAAGGCGACGGCGATCGACAGGCCGGTGATGGTGAGGTTGTAGTAGACCTTGCGCACCGGGTTGGAGAACGCCCACTGGTAGGCGAAGTTCATGAACGTGCCGTCCAGGGTGTCGAACAGGCTCATGCCGGCGGCGAAGAGCAACGGCAGGCACAGGATGGCGTACCAGGGGAGCCCGGCCGCGGCACCGCTGCCCGCCATCACCATCAGGGTCACTTCGGTGGCGGTGTCGAAGCCGAGGCCGAAGAGGAAACCGAGCGGGAACATCTGGCCGGGGCGGGTGATGGACCGGGTGAACCGTCCCAGGACGCGGTTCATGAAGCCGCGGGAGTCGAGCTGCTGCTCCAGCTCGGTCTCGTCGAAGCGGCCGTCGCGCATACCGCGGAAGACCCGCCAGATCCCCGCCAGTGCGACGAGGTTGAGGGCGGCGATGAGGTAGAGGAACGTTCCCGAGACGGTGGTGCCCACGGTGCCGAGGACCTGGTGGGTACGGGATTCGTCGTTGAGGAGCGTGCCGGCGAGCTGGGCTCCGCCGGCGACCAGGGCGGCCATCGCGACGACCACGCTGGAATGGCCGAGGGCGAACCAGAAGCCCACCGAGACCGGTCGCTTGCCGTCGGCCATCAGCTTGCGTGTGGTGTTGTCGATCGCGGCGATGTGGTCGGCGTCGAAGGCGTGGCGCATGCCGAGGGTGTACGCGGTGACGCCCAGGCCCACGCCGAACACCTGGCTTCCCACGGCGTAGTGGTGGGGGACCACGAGGAGGAAGAGCACACCGAAGGCGACGATGTGCAGGCCGGCTATGACGGCCATCAGGCCCGCGGTGCGGACCGTGTCCTGCCGGCGCCAACGGAACGCGGGGGTCGGGGCAGCGGTATCTGCGGGTTGGGGGGTATCGGTGGACACGGCCATCCGGCGGTCAGCTCCAGCACCTCGTGGAATCAGTTCGTGAGATGCCGTGGCCGGTCTCCTGGCTTACGGGTGCACGCGTCCGGCCCGCCTTCCCGGCCGCGGGCTGCGGTCAGTGGCGTCGCCTGCGTGGAGGCGCGGGCGCATGGGGCCGGAAACTCCCCGATCACAGTGGCGAGGGCCGCTCCGGCCTGGGACCACAAGGTCCGTCACCGGTCTTCCCGAACACCACGGCCCGGCCACTCTAACCGTCGGCCCGGGAGCGCAGCAGATGCCCCCTTATGTGCCCTCCTGGGGGTGGGGCGGACCGCAGGTCAGTAGTCCAGGGAGGACAGGAAGGCGTGCAACTCCTGGTCGAAGAGTGCGGTGTTCTCCAGATTGACCATATGGGCGGCGCTCGGTATGCGGACCCTGCGGGCGCCGGGGACGGCGAGGGTGATCGCATGGGCGTTGGACGAGATGTCCGTGCTGTCGAGGTCGCCGTCGAGGACGACGGTCGGCACCCGGATCTCGCCGAGGCGGTGGATGGCCCCGACCTCCAGAGCGATGCCGGCCCCCAGGCCGTCCGCATGCACCTCGGCGTTGGCCTCGGCGGAGGCGCGCATCCGCTCGCGCATCCCGGGGTGCACCGCGCCGGGCTCGCGGTGCGGTCCGTCCACCCACATCCGTAGGAAGTGCTCGACGTAGCGCTCCACGCCGTCCGGTTCGCCGATCGCCGCCACCTGGTGCCTGATGTGCTCCAGGACGAACGGGTCGCTGAAGGCGCGACCGCTGATACCGGGGGAGGCCAGCGCGAGGGCCGTCACGCGGTCCGGGTGGGCGAGAGCGGTGTCCAGTGCGATGCGGGCGCCGTGCGAGAGGCCGACGAGGACGGCGCTCGGGATGTCGAGGGCGTCCAGCAGGGTCCGTAGGTCGTCGTGGTTGGCGTAGTCACCGGACACGCTGGAGGAGAGGCCGTGGCCCCGGGTGTCGTAGCGGACGGCGCGGAGGCCGGAATTCACCAGCCAGGCGAACTGCTCGTCCCACATGTGCTGGTCGAGCATGCCGCCGTGCACCAGCACCACCGCGGGGCCGGAGCCGGCCGCTTCGTAGAACAGCTCGCCGTCGTCGATCGGCACGATGCCGTTGTCGATCTCGGACCAGTCGCTGATGCTCGGGGTCATTCTCTGTGTCGTCCTTCGTGTGGCGGATCCGGTATGTCCGGCAGGGCCGGTGCATCCGGTAGGTGGTTCGGATGTGGTGGATGGGGCGGAATCGGGTGGGGCTTCGGGGTTGGGGGGCTGTCCAGGTTGTCTGGACTGCCGGGTTCCTCCGTGGGAACGTGCGAGCCGTTCGCCAGGTGCCGGAATTCCTCGCCGAGTCGGTCGAGTACGCGCAGTGCGGTGGTGACGTCGGCGGCGGAGAGGTCGGCCAGTACGCGGCGCAGCGTCGCCGGCTCGAATCCCGGAATGCCGCGCATCACCGCCGAACCCTCGCTCGTGAGCTGAATCAGCGACGAGCGCCGGTGTGCCGGATTGGGGGCCGTCACCACCAGGCCCAGTTCCGCCGCGTGGTTCACCCAGCGCTGCACCGGCTGCCGGTCGAGGCCCAGGCTGCGCGCCAACTGCGGCACCGTGCGCGGGCCTTCGGTGCGTAGGGCGTCCAGCAAGGCGTGTTCGCCGGCCGTCATGCCCGTGCCGACCAGTTCGCGCTCCACCGCGCGCACGACCGTGCGGTGCAGCGGCCACAGGCGTCGGATCACGTCATACAGAAGATCTTCCGGGGGTGACGGGTCTCCGCCTTCATCCGCCTCAACGACACTCATGATGTCATGATGACATCGACGATGTCGTTTGAGAAGAGGGTTGGCGAGGAAGAGAGTTGATGCGGGCGGGTGGCAGGTGTGGATCGCGCGCGAGGGTTGAGTTGGGGGAAATGTTCTTGATGGGTGAATTCGTGAGTGGGTCCAGGAGTGGATTCATGGAGGGTTCGACGAGCGGCGTGACGAGTGGAAGGTGGGACAGCTGGTGAAGGTCGGTCTCTTGCGGGCGGTCGGGTTGGCCACGGCGATGTACGGGGTGGCGGTGACCGTTCTGCCCGAATTGCTGGCGCGGCCGTCGGGTCTGGTCAACGACGACGGCCGGGCCGAGGAGGCGACGCGGATCTCGCTGCGGCCGCTCGCCTGGCGGGATGCGGCGAGCGGCCTCGCGATGGCGCTCGCCCCGGAAGGTCAGGCCCTGCGTACCGCCACCTATGTGCGGATCGCGTCGGACTTCGGCGACGCCGTACTCCTCGGGGCGACGCTTCCGGACCGGGACCGGAAGGCGAAGGCGGTGGCGGTGTCCGTCGGGTGGGGTGCGCTGTCGGTGGTGGGGCTGCTGGCCGGTGAGCGCCGGTGTGGCGTAAGGGGGCGGCGAGCGCGCCAGTAGGCGGGAGGGGGAGGACTGCGGGGCGCCGGAGGTGAGGGGCGGTCCTGAGGCTGAGGGTTTGGGCTAGGACGGCGGCGGACCGGGGAGCGGGGCGTCTTGGGGGGTGAAGGTGATGACGAGGTCGGCGCGGTGGCGAGTCGCCATGACGGCGCGGGCGTTGGCCTCGTCGGAGGTCCGGACGAAGCGCTCGGCTTCGTCGCGCGGCCGGCCGAAGTGCTCATGGCGGTCGATCAGCCGCCGGACCCGCTCGTCGTCGTCGAGCTGTACGTACCAGACCTCGTCCAGCAGTGCCCGGACGCCGGCCCATGGCGACGAGTCGAGCAGGAGGTAATTGCCCTCGGTCACGATGAGGGGGATGTCCGGCGCGACGGGGATGCTGCCGGCGACCGGTTCCTCGATGCGGCGGTCGAAGGCCGGGGCGTAGGTGGTCGTACCGGGCTCCGGGGAGCGCAGCCGCGACAGCAGTGCGGCATATCCGGCGGGATCGAAGGTGTCGGGCGCGCCCTTGCGATCGCTGCGGCCCAGTCGGCGCAGCTCCGCCTCGGCGAGATGGAAGCCGTCCATCGGGACGAGCGCCGCCTGTCCGGCCAGTTGGGCCACGAGATGGGCGGCGAGGGTGGACTTGCCGGCGCCGGGTGGTCCGGTGATACCGAGCAGACGGCGCCGACCAGGCGTGGCGGAGGCGGCCAGCGCTCGGGCGCGGGACGCGAGATGCCGGGGATCCATGGGGTGTTCAGCCGGCTGTGGCCAGGCGCCACAGGGAGGTGGCCTCGGCCGCGCGGGCCACATGGAGTGGGTCGGAGGTGTCGCGGGCGCGTGGGTGGCGGGGGGTGATGTCGAGCCGGTCGACGACGGTGAGGCCGGCCTTGGCGAAGGCGTCGAGGAGTTCGTCGTGCGGCCGCAGCCCCAGGTGTTCGGCCAGGTCGGACAGGATCAGCCAGCCTTCGCCGTCCGGAGTCAGATGGTCGGCGAGGCCGCCGAGGAAGCCGTGCAGCATCCGGCTGCCCGGGTCGTAGACGGCGTGTTCGACCGGCGAGGTCGGCTTGGCCGGGACCCAGGGTGGGTTGCAGACGACCAGCGGGGCACGGCCGGCCGGGAACAGATCGGCCTCCACCACCTCCACCTGACCGGCGACGCCGAGCCGTTCGGTGTTCTCGCGGGCACAGGCCAGCGCCCGCGGGTCCTGGTCGGTGGCCACGATCCGTCGCACACCGCGCCTGGCCAGCACCGAGGCCAGCACACCGGTACCGGTGCCGATGTCGAACGCCAGCTCCTGGGTGGGCAGCGGTGCCTCGGCCACCAGGTCCACATATTCGCCGCGTGCGGGGGAGAAGACCCCGTAGTGCGGGTGGATCCGGTCGCCGCCGAGCGCCGGGATCTCGACGCCCTTCTTGCGCCATTCGTTGGCGCCGATGAGGCCGAGCAGTTCGCGGAGGGAGACGACGGCGGCCACCGGGGGAAGGGTTCCCGTGGCGTCCGTGGCGTCCGTGGCGTCCGTGGCGTCCGTGGCGTCCGTGCCGGCGGGCTCGGGCTGCTGCTGCGCCGGTGGGCCGTACGCCCTCGTGCAGGCCTCCCGGACGTCAGGGGCACGGTGCAGGGGGACGGCGTGAGTGGCATCGAGGGGGACCAGCAGCATGCCCAGGATGCGGGCGCGGTGATTCTGCGCGGCGCGGTGCAGATGGAACGCCTGGGTGACATCGGCGGGCGGCGTCTTGCGCGGGCGCCGGTCGATACGGCGGGCCAGCGCCGTCAGCAGCTGGCGGGCGTTGTGGAAATCGCCGCGCCACAGCAGTGCGGTGCCTTCGCAGGCGAGTTTGTAGGCGTCGTCGGCCTTCGTCCGGTCGTCCGCGATGACGATGCGGCGGGGTGGCGGGGCACCGTTCTCGGAACGCCAACGGGCGGAACGGGCCGCGTCGGCCTCGGTCCATTCGACGACCGGCGGAGAGTTCACCGAAATGTGCCTCGCGTTAGTGGTTCGAACCCCGCCACTTGGGTGCCGCAGTGACGCGGCGCTCGCGGTGCCCGGAGTCCTAGGGCGCGGTGCCGCGCCGGAGCAGGCGATGGGGCGGGGTGGGGACGGTCGACTCTACTCCGTGCCGGACTTGGAGCCCGACCGTGCCCGTCTTGGAGCCCCCCCGTGCCGGACTCCTCCTCGCCCGGCTCGGTAACCGCACTCGCTCACCGGACTCGGTAACCGGACTCCGTGCCAGGGCCGGACCCTTGTGCCCTGCCGTCGGCCTCGGGCGGGAGCAGGATGGAGGGGGGCAGCGTGGCAGGCGTGACGTGCACGGTGCCGGGGGGAGCGCGGAGGGAAGTGAGGCGCGCATGGACACTCTGCCGGTGATCGTCGCGGTCGACGGATCCGAGGACAGCGAACGGGCCCTGCGCTGGGCCGGGGAGGCGGCCCGGCTGCGTTCGGCGGCGCTCCAAGTGGTGCATGTCTGGCCGTACGTCACCTCCGCGCGGGCCGATGCCGCGGCCGACGCCGGGGATCCGGTGCTGGCCGAGCTGCGGACCCGGCCGGTGGCCGAGGATCTGCCGGAGGCCGAGTTCCGCAGCCTCCGCGGACTGACCGACACCCAGCTGCCCGCACTCGGCGCCGAAGGACAGCTGCTCGTACTGGGCTCGCGAGGCCGCGGTGGCTTCGCCAGCCTGCTGCTCGGCTCCAACGGAATGGCCTGCGCCGCCCACTCCGACTGCCCGGTCGTGGTCGTCCCTCGTCCGGACCGGCGCGGTCCGGACGCCGGGCGCGGTCCGGACGGCGAGCCCCGGCGCCCGTCCGTCCGCCAGGTCACGCTCGGCGTGGACGCGTCCTTCGACGAACCCGACGCGATCGGGTTCGCGTTCGCCGAGGCTGGCCGGCGCCGCGCCCTGCTCAAGGTCGTGTCCGGTTACTCCTGGCCGATGCTGATGCCGCCGGCGTTCGAGTACGTCGCGGTGTACGAGGGCCCGAAGGGGGAGTACGAGGACGCGCTCGGCCTGGAGCTGGTGGATGCGCTGGCGCCGCACCGGGAACGGCATCCGGAGGTGGATGTCGCGGTGCAGCTGCGGGCGGAGGACGCCGCCGGACAGCTGGTGGACGCGTCCCGGGACAGCGATCTTGTCGTGGTCGCGCGGCACCGCCGCCGGCTTCCGGTCGGCCGGCGGCTCGGCTCCGTGGCGCATGCCGTCCTGCTGCACGCCGTCTGCCCGATCGCCGTCGTACCGGAGAGCGAGCGGGCGGCGGGCGAGCGGGCGGACGGGGAGGGGGAGGACGGCGGGAGGAGAGGGCAGTAGGGGGCGGGGCGCCGGCGGGCCTGGCGGGAGCGGGTGGGTCAGTCGATGCCGAAGGCGTCGGCATAGCGGACCGTGCCGCGCGGCGGTGTGCCACCGTCCAGGGGCAGGGCCAGGAAGGCCTCGTCGGGCCAGGGCTGCGGAGGCAGGATGCCGAACCGGGCGCTGGCCGGTGCGAAGCCGAAGCGCGGGTAGTACGGCGGGTGGCCGAGGACGATCGCGGTCCGTTCGCCCGCCGCCCGAGCCGCCTCCAGCAGTGCGCGGATCACTGCGCTGCCCGCACCCCGCTTCTGGTGTGCGGGCAGCACCGCGCAGGGCGCGAGCGCGACGGCAGGCACGTCGTCGATGTAGCAGCGCGTCAGCAGGGCATGGGCGGCCAGGGTGCCGTCCGGGGCTTCGGCGACGTACGAGAATCCCGGCAGCCAGGCCGCCGGGTCGCGGCGCAGTGCGTCGACGAGGTCCGCCTCACCGGCCTCCTCGAAGGCGGCGAGGTTGATCCGTCGGACGGCCGGGATGTCCGCGGCTCGCTCGGGCCGCGGATGCCAGGGTCCGGTCGCGCCGGTGTGCCGCCCCGCGCCCCCTGTGTCGGTGTCGGTGCCGGTGTCGCTCCGCCCGTTGCTGCCGTTCGCGTTGGTCGTGTCGTTCATCGAGCGACCCCCGTCCTCCGTGCTGTCCCCGCCATCCGCGTCATTCCCGCCATCCGCGCCGTCCCCGTCGTTCCGTGCAGCGGCATCGTCGCATCGGGGTCCGACAGCCCGCCATGGGATTTCACCTCAGCGAGCCCCCGGCCGCAGTTCCTGGGCCCTGCGTCCCCGCGCCCCGCGCTTCAGTGGGCGGTGTGGCGGTCCGGGCGGCGCATCAGGAAGACCGCGGCGGAGCCGGCGGCGAAGAGGGCGAAGACCGAGAGGGCGGTGCTCACCCAGGACGAGCCGAGCCACTGGCCGCCGAAGTAGCCGAGGCTGACGCTGTAGGCGGCCCAGGCGAGGCCGGCCAGCGCGGACCAGGGGAGGAATTCGCGCACCGTGCGGTGCGCCACGCCGGCGCCCAGGCTGACCACCGAGCGTCCGGCGGGAGCGAAGCGGGCGAGTACGACGATGCCGCCGCCCCCTCGGGTGAGTGCCGCGCCGAGTCGTTTCTGTGCCGCGGTCAGGCGGCGCGAGCGGCCGATGGCCCGGTCGAAGCGGTCGCCGCCGCGCCAGGCCAGCCGGTAGGCGACCATGTCGCCGAGTACCGAGGCGGTGGCGGCGCACAGCACCAGGGAGAACATTTCGGCCAGGTGGGCTCCGCCGTGCACGGTGGCGGTGACGCCCACGGAGCCGACGGTGTCCGCGGTCGTCGTGCCGGCGGCCGTGGTGGCCGCGGCGATCACGAGTACTCCGCTGGGCAGGATCGGGACGAAGACGTCGAGGACGACCGACAGGCCGACGATCAAATACACCCACGGGGTGCCTGTGAGGGACCCCAGGTTTTCCAGCAACGTCATACTCCCGGTCCGAACCCCGCCGCGACGTCGCTTGGGGCGGCAGGGGCGGCTCTACAGCCATACAGCGTACGCCGGGAAATGTCCGGGCTGTGACCTGGGGAGCCATATGTAGTACGTGTCACGGAAGGGGTGTGCGTCCCGTCACTTCGCCGTGCCCCATCGCTCCGCCCGCCCGCTCGGGATGGGTGCGCCGCGCACGCCCGCCGCCGCGGGCGATCGGCCCGCTCGGCTGCCGCCCCGCACGCGATCGGCCCGCACGGCGAAGGTGCCGTACGGGCCGAAGCGTGGGGCGGAGGTGCGGGTGGTCCGGGCCGGTTGCGGCTGCGGGACCGGGTGTCGGGCCAGGTCAGGCGGCGGTCGGCTCGCGCTGGGCGACGGGGGTACGGGCGCGCTGCCGTTCGCCGAAGAAGAGGCGGTCGAGCGACCACGCGCCCGGACCTATGAAGACGATCAGCAGGAAGGCCCAGCAGAACATCGCGGAGGCCTCGCCGCCGTTCTGGATGGGCCACAGGGCCGTTCCCTGGTGGCTGGAAAAGTACGCGTACGCCATCGAGCCGGAGCTGATGAACGCCGCTCCTCGGGTGCCGAGGCCGGCCATCACGAGGATGCCGCCGACGAGCTGGATGACGGCCGCGTACCAGCCGGGCCAGGCGCCGGCCGGGACGGTGGAGCCGTTGCCCATCGCGCCGCCGAGGATGCCGAAGAGCGAGGAGGCGCCGTGGCAGGCGAAGAGCAGGCCGACGACGATGCGGAAGAGGCCGAGCGCATGCGGAGCTGATCGCTCGGTGAGCGCATTCAGGGGGGTGGACATGTGGGGGACTCCTACGGTTTCTGGGGACGAGGGGAACCGCTGGGAGCCCAGATTAGGTACCCCTAACCATTACTTGCAAGTTCAATCTCTGGCCAACTGTGACCGCGGAGTGAAACCTTCCGCAGCCGCCTCGTCCTGGCTCCCCGCGGGCAAGGGCACCCGCCCCGCCTCCCCGGACTCCTCCCGGGCCGCCCCTGGGCCCCCCTCCCGTACCGCCTCCCGGAGCGCCGCCCGCGCCACCGCGTCCGTATCGGCCAGCGTCACCGAGCCCACGCCGGGACGTGCCCCCGCGGCCGTCGCCCAGTGCACGCCCTCGGTCGGGACGCCGACCGCGAACCGCCGCGGATGGCGCCTGCCGTCGGCCTCGATGAGGTGGTACGGGCTCGGCGACACATCCAGGCCGCCGGTCTCGTAGCCGTCGGCCGTGTGCGGCCGGCAGCCGCCGTCGGCCAGCAGCCGGGACAGCAGCGGGTCGGCGGTACGCCGCAGATCCGGCTCCGGCAGCCGCGCCTCGATCAGCGTCGTCGCGGCCACCTCGGACCCGGGGACGTCGGGCGAGTACGCCGTGAAACAGGGCCCGACACCGTCCGCTCCGCCGTGACCGGGGCCGCTCTCCGGGCCGGGGCGGATGTCCATCCGGGGGCCGATGACGTCGAGCACCCCCGCCTCGATCAGCGCCGCCATCTCCTCTATGCGGCGCCGCGGGGGGCCGATGGACAGGAACGCGTTGAGCGGGGTGTACCAGCGGTCCAGGTGGTTGCGGCGCGAGGCACCCGTCAGCCCGCCGTGGTCGACGATCTGCCGCAGCTCGTTGCGCAGATCGCGCAGGACGTCCAGGGCCGCCTTGACCGGACCGGAGACGTTGTCCATACGGGCGTGCGCGACGTCCTGCCGCAGGTACGCGAGCAGCCACTCCCGGAAGGCGGCGCGGCCGGCGAACCGCCGGTCCGTGTGCGGCCGGGAGAGCCGGTCCCAGTCCCAGCGTTCGGCGGCCGTGATGCCGAACGCGTCGAGGGCGGCCGCCTCTTCGGGGCTCCCGGGCGCACCGGCCAGGAACCGCCCCCGGAACCCCGCGCCTGCCGCCGCGCCGCCGTCCGCCCCACGGCGGGTCAGCAGCGCCTCGTAGTAGACCGTCTCCACCTCCTTGGCGACCAGGGGCCAGACCTCCGCCAGGAAGTCGGGATGGTCACCGGAATCGGCGCGCTTGCGGAAGGCGGCTATCACGTCCGGGGTGAGCAGCAGCGGCAGATGGCGGCCGTGCGGGCCCTTCGCGTTGTCGCCGCGCGCCTGGTAGGGGATGCCGCGCCGGGAGCCCGCACGGAGCCGGGGCTCGCGTCCCGACGGCACATACGTCAGGGTGCCGTCGGCGCCGCGTACGAAGCGGCCGCCGCGCGCGGTCGTCAGCAGCGCCATGTGATCGAAGAAGTTCAGGCCGAGACCGCGCAGCAGCACCGTGCTCCCGGGGGCGGGCGCCGCCAGTTCGGCGGTCAGGTCGGCGGGGTTGGCGGGCGGCAGGTACCGCAGGCCGTGCCGGGCGGCGTAGTCGGCGAGACGCTGCTGTTCCGGGGCGGGCAGGGCCGGCAGGTGGCCCTGGGCGAGGACCACCGCGCCCAGGCCGGCGAGGGTGCGGCCGTCGTCGAGGGTGAGGGTCTGGGAGCCGTCGGGGGCCTCGGCCAGGCGCACGGCGCGGGCCGGATGGGTCACGACGTGCACGCCCTCGGGGGCGGTGCGCACGGTGTGCCGGAAGACCCATTCCAGATACCGGCCGTACTGCGCCCGCCCCGGGTAGTCGTCCGGGCCGGCCGCGCAGCCCTCCCAGTCGTGCAGGCTGGGGCCGTTGCGGATCGGGCCCGCGCACTCGACGCTGTCATCGGTGAACAGCGTGACCTGCGAGGTGACGGTGTTCATCAGCAGCTCGGGCGGCTGCGCGGTGCGCCAGACCTGGCCGGCGCCGGGCGGGGCGGGGTCGATGACATGCACGGTCAGGTGGGCGCCCGGGGCCAGTTCGGCAGCGGAGGCGCAGATCCGCTCCAGGACACTCGTTCCGCGCGGACCGGCGCCGACGACGGCGAGTGTGGGCCGGGCAGGGCGGGCGGAGGTGGGGTCGGCGGCCAAGTGGTGCACTCCCTGGGGCGGCGTACGGCCGCGGCGCGCGGTCGTACGAGGGTGGCGGGCGAGCGGATGTGCGCCCCATCATCACCGCTGGGCCCGCAGGTCCGGCACCCGGGGCGGGGTGGGGCCAAACCGCCGCGCGGCACGGCTCGCAGGTCCACCGCCCCGTGGCCGGTACCTCCCCCCGGGCGGGCCGCCCGTTGGTCAGTCGCCGACGGCCGCCGCCCCGCCCGCTTCAGCGCCTTCCCCGCCACCGCGCGTACCGGTCAGCGCGTCGCGCCAGACGGTGACGAGCCGGACCTCGTCCTGCTTCTCCTGGCGGGCCTGGTCCAGCCGCAGCCGCGCCGAACGGCCGTGCAGTGTCAGCGTCATCAGCTGATTGCCGAACCAGGGGCCGCCGGTGCGCCGCCACTTCAGCGGCGGCCGGCGCAGCCGCCCGTGCCGGGCCAGCACCTTGCCCAGCCACCGGCCCGGCCGGCTCCAGCCGAGCCGGAAGCCGGCCTGTATGGAGGCGGGGATGCTGTTGTGGACGGGGGAGCAGGTCAGTTGCAGTATCCGGCTCGTGGGCGGTCGGCCGCCGGGTGTACGGACCCCGGCCGGGCCGTCGGTGTGCGCAGGGGCTCCGGCGGTGCGGCGCCAGCGCGCTTCCGCCACGTAGGCGTGGTGCACGTCGCCGGACAGGACGCAGACGGTGGCCGGGGCCTCCGCGCCCGAACCGGCCTCGGCGAGCAGGTCGGTGAGCGCGGCGAACGATGCGGGGAAGGCCGCCCAGTGCTCCAAGTCCGCCCGTTGGCGCAGGAATTCGCCCCGGCGGGCCCAGCGCGGACCGCGTTCCCCGGCGCACAGGGCGGCGTTCCACCCCTCGGCGGCGTGGATGAGGTGCGGCAGCAGCCAGGGCAGTGAACTGCCGAGCAGGAGATGGTCGTAGGAGCCGCGGCCGTCCAGCACCTCGTGCCGCAGCCAGTCGGCCTCGGTCTTGTCGAGCATCGACCGGCGGGCCTCGTCCAGGACGCGGGTGGCCCGGGTGTCGACCATGACCAGCCGTACCCGGCCGAAGTCGCGGCGGTAGCTCCAGCGTGCACAGGCCGGGTCGGCGTCCGCGGCGGCGGCGAACTCCCGCACCAGCTCCGTACCGTCGGGCACCGCCCGCACCTGTGCGTACAGCTCGTCGGCGGCCAGCTCGGCGGGCGAGAGGTTTCCCAGGTGCTGGTGCACCCAGTACGACATCAGGCCGCCCAGGATCCGCTCGCGCCACCAGGAGGTCGCGCGCATCCGGGTCAGCCAGGCCGCGGAGGTGTTCCAGTCGTCGATCACGTCGTGGTCGTCGAAGATCATGCAGCTGGGGACCGTGGACAGCAGCCAGCGCACCTCGGGATCGAGCCAGGACTCGTAGTAGAGGAGGGTGTACTCCTCGTAGTCGGCGACCTGTTTCCAGGGTGGCTCGGTGAGGTCGCGGCGGGCGGCCAGCAGCCGGGCGGTCGCCTCCGAGGTCTGGTCGGCGTAGACCTGGTCGCCGAGCAGCAGCAGGACATCGGGGCGGGGGAGGCCGGGGGCGGCGCCCAGGGTGGCGGCGAGGGTGTCCAGTGCGTCCGGGCCGACGGGGTCGTGCGCGGCCTTCGAGGGCGTCGCCGACCAGCGGCAGGATCCGAAGGCGATACGGAGTTCGGAGCCGTCGGCGCCGGGGCCGGTGCCGGGGGCGCCCGCCCGGTCCGGCAGGGCGCGGATGACGCTGGGCGGGAAGTGGCTGTCGGGCGGCGGCCAGGCCTGCTCCTCGTCCAGGAGGACCTCGTAGGGGGTCTCGCTGCCCGGGGTCAGGCCGGTCACCGGGACCAGCGCGTAGTGGTGCCCGGCCACCTGCCAGGTGTGCTCGGCGCCGCCCGCCCCGTCGCCGCAGCGGATCCGCACCTCGCACGGACGGTCGGTCTCCACCCACACCGTCGCGCTGTCCGCGTCCACATACCGCAGCAGCGGCCCCAAGCGCAGTCCGGCCATCGCTGGGCCCTCCCCTCAGACGGGCCGGTGGGCCCGCGTGTCGCGGTCAGACCGCACTGGCCGGACCCGCCGTGTCCGTCACGCCGTGGTCAGAGGATAGGAGCAGCCGGCGCGTGGTGGGGGTGGCGGAACAGCCGCGCGCCCGCCGGCCCGGAATTCCGGGCCGGCGGGCGCGCGGTAGCGAGGCATCCCGGTAGGAGGCCGGCGGATCGGCTCAGCAGGCGTCGAGGATCTTCTTCAGGGCGGCCTTCTCCGCGGAGTCGGCCGTCATGCCGTACTCATGCTTCACCCAGACCCACATCCGGGCGTACTCGCAGTGGTACGACGCCTTCGGCGGCAGCCACTTGGCCGGGTCCTTGTCGCCCTTCGCCTGGTTGACGTTGTCGGTGACGGCGATCAGCTGGGAGTGGGTGAGGTCGTTGGCAAGCTCCTGGCGGCGCGCGGTGGTCCACTGCGCGGCACCCGACTTCCAGGCCTCGGAGAGCGGGATGACGTGGTCGATGTCCAGGTCCGCCGGCTGCGTCCAGGTCGCGTCGTCGTAGGCCGAGACCCACTTCCCGCTCGTCGCCGCGCAGCTGCCGTCCTGCTGGACGTCCGTGCCGTCACGCTTGAGGACCAGCTCGCGGGTGTTGCAGCTGTCCCCCTGGTCGATCCAGTGCGGGAACTTGTCGCGGCTGTAGCCGTCCTGCGGGCCCTCGGCCTGCTCCTTGATCTCGGTGAGGTACGTCTTGGCGGTGGCCGCGCTCGGCGGACTGGGCGGAGCCGCCTGGGCGGTCTGGCCGCTCAGCATCAGCGTGCAGACCAGGGCTGCGGCCGAGCCCGCGGCGATCGACACTCGACGCGCGTAGACCTTTGACATCGGAACTCCCTTGAAGTGGGGGGAAGTTGACGTGCGGTGCGGGCCCATGGTGGCGCTGTGGGGTTTCCATGGGATGGGCACCAGGTAACAGAGTGACGACATGCTCACGTCAGTACAAGAGTCTGACGCCACGCCATGGCCGCACGGCAGCACTCCGGTTGGGTCACCCCCGCGCACGCGCCCCCAGCAATGAGCGCGTGCTGCTGCCGGTCAACGCCACCCTCGGGGTGGTCCTCGCCGTCCTGCTCGCCGCCGCCGTGGCCATCGCCGCGGCGGCGCACCTCGGCCCTGCCAGGGCCATCCGCCGCCGGTCTGCGCGCGGCCGCCCAACTCGCCGCCCTCTCCTGCCTCATCCGCCGGGTCGTCGGCGCACTCCCCCGGCTGCTGTGCTTCCTCGCTCTGATGTTCGCGGTGGCGGTGCGTACGGCGGGGCACCGGATCACCCGGAACCGCATCTGGTGGTGGGCCGCCGGATCACCCGGAACCGCATCTGGTGGTGGGTCGCCGCACCGATCGCCCGCCGGGGTCGTTCCGGTCGTCGGCCTCCCGCTGCTGACCGGTCTGGTCCCGCCGCGCGGCCCGGCCCTCATTCCTGTGGCCGGGATCCTCACTGCTGCCGGGGCTCGATCAGACCCGGACGGTGGGGTTGGTCACACTCCCCGGTGCGTTCGTCGGGATGCTGCCGTGCGGCGCCTCACCCGTACAGGCCGGTGCGATGCAGGGGTTCGTGCTGGTGGCGCTGATGGCGGTGCAGGGGGCGGCCTGCGTGACGGTGGTGGAACCGGTCGCGCGCGGTCGGATCCACCGCGTACGCTTGACGGCAGCAGAAGGGGAGTAGCTCTTCGCCGGACCGTCGACATACTGCCTCCCTCGCGGGGGCCGGCGCCCGGAGGCCGGTATGCGTACCGCGCCAGCGAGACCTTCGGCCGCAGTGTCTGACGCTGCCGTGCCGAAGCGAACCCTCTTCCCGGGCTTTGTTCGGTGCGGCCCGACCGATCGAGGTATTCAGCCCCGTGTTCAGCTTTACCGTCGCAGCCGTCGTCTTCGGCGTCGTCTTTCTCGCCGAGCTGCCCGACAAGACCGCCCTTGCGGGCCTGATGCTCGGTACCCGCTACCGCGCCTCCTACGTCTTCGTCGGCGTCGCCGCCGCCTTCCTGGTCCATGTCGCGCTCGCCATCGCCGCGGGCAGTGTGCTCACCCTGCTCCCGCACCGCCTCGTCCAGGCCGTGGTCGGAGTGCTCTTCCTGGCCGGTGCGGCCGTCCTGCTGTTCAAGAAGGACGAGGACGAGGAAGAGGTGAAGAAGCCCGCCGACCAGAGCTTCTGGAAGGTCTCCGGGGCGGGCTTCATGATGATCCTGGTCGCCGAGTTCGGTGATCTGACCCAGATCATGACCGCGAACCTCGCGGCCCGTTACGACGATCCGCTCTCCGTCGGCGTCGGCGCGGTCCTGGCCCTGTGGGCCGTGGCGGGCCTGGGCATCCTGGGCGGCCGCACCCTGATGAAGTACGTACCGCTCAAGCTCATCACCAAGATCGCGGCCTGCGTGATGATCCTGCTCGCCGGAGTCAGCCTGTACGAGGCGGTCGCGAACTGACGGGTGCGCGGCGGACCGCCCGGCGCGATGCCGGTCCGCCGCGCCGGTCCCGCCCGGTCCGCCCGGCCCACCGCCGTTTGGCGGAGGGCGCCGGGGGTGTCCCGTTGCGGATCGGCCGGGGCATCTGTGGCAGCGGTGGGGCGGGGCCCTGGTGGCGCTCCCCTTGTGGCCTGCCCGGGGACTTCCCGCGAACCGCCCGCGGGGTCCGCTCAGGCCGTGAAGTGCAGCGCGAGGGTGCCGTCGGGCAGCGCCTCGACGCGGATCCCGGTGAGGTCGGGCACGTGGACCGTCGGGGCGAACGCGGCGGCGCGGTCGCCGATGCCGACGACCCGCATCCCCGCGGCCCGGCCGGCCTCGATGCCCGCCTCGGAGTCCTCGAAGACCAGGCAGTCCTCGGGGGCGTGACCGAGCTCGGCGGCGCCCTTGAGGAAGCCTTCCGGGTCGGGCTTGCTGGCGCTCACGCTCTCCGCGGTGATCCGGGTGGCGGGCATGGCCAAGCCGGCGGCGCCCATCCGGGCGTCGGAGAGGGCGATGTCGGCGGAGGTCACCAGGGCGTGCGGAAGGCCGGCGATCGCCTCCATGAAGGCAGGCGCGCCGGGGACCGGGATCACACCGTCCACGTCGGCGGTCTCCTGCTCCAGCATCCGGGCGTTGTCCGCCATGTTGCGGTCCATCGGGCGGTCCGGGAGCAGCGCGGCCATGGTGGCCCAGCCCTGCCGGCCGTGCACGACCTTGAGGACCTCGTCCGCAGGCAGGTGCTGCTCGGCCGCCCAACGGCGCCAGCAGCGCTCGACGACGGCCTCGGAGTTCACGAGGGTGCTGTCCATGTCGAGCAGCAGGGCGCGTGCGGTGAGCGTGGTGGTGGCCGTCATCGGCGGGCTCCTGGGCGCTACGAGCGGGGTGGTGCGGCACGCGGCGGCGCGTCGGGCGCCCTGCGGGCCGAGGAAAACAAGTGGCTCCGCCCGCCGGTCAGGGAAAACAGGCGGAACCACTTTGTTTCCATACGATACAAAACGGTACGGGGCTCCGACAAGCGGGCCCCCGCCCGGGGCTCCGGCCAGTGCTGCGGGGGCGCCGGCGACGCCCGCTCACGGCTCGCTCGTCCGCGACTCCAAAGAGGCCCGGGTGGCCGCGCCGTAGACGCCTTCCCCGTCCCCCTCCACCCCGTAGACCTCCTGGAAGCGGGCCACCGCGTCGCGCACGCCGGCGTCGTAGCGGCCGCTGTTCCCGACGCCCGCGTACAGCGCCAGCTGCCGCAGCCGCCCCTGCAGCTCCGTCACCTCCGGACCGCTGGACCCCTCGCGCAGCACGATCGGCCCGGTGGCGGGGGCGGTCGCCCCCGCCCCGCCCGGGGCGTGGGTGACGCTGCCGTCCGCCCTCGTCGGCGCGGGAGGCGGAGCCGAGGAGGCGTGCGGGTCCGCGGAGGATCCCGGGAGCGGCCCGGCGCTCGCCCCCGAGGACGCGGACGGTGCGCGCGGCGCGGCCGGCCCGGACGGTGTGCCGCTCCCGGTGGGGCCGGTGGGGCCGCTCGTCGGGAAGGCGGCGGTGGGGGCGACCGTCCCGCGGTCGGGGGGCGCCGCCCGGTCCCGCTCGCCGCCGGACAGCGCCTCGCTGCCGATCAGCACCGAGGCGGCGGCCACCGCGGCCGCGACGGCCGCGAGCGTGGCGGGTAACGCCCGCTTGCGACGGCGCGGGGAGGTGGCGGGAGCGGGGGAGGCCGGCGGTGCGGGCGCGGGCGAGGCCGCGGCCGGAGCGAAAGATTCCGCGCCCGAGGAGGCGGCGGACGAGGTGCCGGACGGGGCGTCGGACGAGGTGAACGTCCGGGAGGTCGGCCCGGCGCGGCGCGGCGCGGGGAACAGGGGCGGATCGGACGCCTCAGCACCCGGCGGCGGGCCCTCGGATAACCGTCCCGGAAGGCCACCCGCACCCGGGTCCGCGACCGGGCCCGCGCCGCCCGCACCGCCCCCCGCCTCCCCGGCCTCTCCCGCCTGGTACGTACCGCTGCCCTCGTACGTATCGGCGCCCTGGTACGTGTCGCTGCCCTGGTACGCATGCGCGCCCTCGTACGTATCGGTGCCCTCCGGCAGTGACACGTACGGCCGTATGTGCAGCGGGTCGAAGTCCTCCTCGCCGGCCGCCGCGCACAGGCACGTGGGGCGGCCGTCGCCGCGTACGGGGGCAAAGCAGTGCGGGCATGTCGGTGCCGTCACGAGTGGTCCCCTCCCGGGATAGAGCCCTCGAACCGGCAGCGATTATCCAGACCCGGGACGGTCCGCACAGGCACTCCGGAACATCCGCCGGGCATCGTCCGTGCGGCGGTCGGGGGTGGCGGTCGGGGGTGGCGGTCGGGGAGGGGGAGCCGCAACCCGTCCCCAGGGGGACTCGGCGGGCCGATTCCGCCGAAACCACCCAGGATGGAAGAAGCCCGAAGGGCGGCCCCCTACCGGGGATGCGGTCAAGTACCGCGCGGCGCGGCCCGGAACCGGCGGCTGCCGGCGCAGAGCGCGGTCCGAGCAGAAGCAGCGGCAGACAGCAGAAAGGGGAGATGTTCATGGCGCAGGACACCAGCGCTCCTGCCGTCCCCGGCGAGGGGCAGTCCCCACGGACGATCCTCGTCGCGATCGGCGCGCTGCTGCTCGGCCTGCTCATCGCGGCGCTCGACCAGACCATCGTCGCCACCGCCCTGCCCACGATCGTCAGCGAACTCGGCGGCCTCGACCATCTCTCCTGGGTGGTCACCGCGTACCTCCTGGCCTCGACGGCCGCGACCCCGCTGTGGGGCAAGCTCGGTGACCAGTACGGGCGCAAGAGGCTGTTCCAGACCGCCATCGTGATCTTCCTGATCGGCTCGGTGCTCTGCGGCATCGCCCAGAACATGCCGCAGCTCATCGGCTTCCGTGCGCTCCAGGGCCTGGGCGGCGGCGGTCTGATCGTGCTGTCGATGGCGATCGTCGGCGATATCGTGCCGCCCCGCGAACGCGGGAAGTACCAGGGCCTGTTCGGCGCCGTCTTCGGCGGCACGAGCGTGCTGGGGCCGCTGCTCGGCGGACTGTTCGTGGACCACCTCAGCTGGCGCTGGGTCTTCTACATCAACGTCCCGATCGGCATCATCGCGCTGGCCGTCATCGCCGCCGTGCTGCACATCCCCGTACGCCGCACCCCGCACCGCATCGACTACCCCGGCACCGCCCTGATCGCCGCCGTCGCCGCCTGCTTCGTCCTGATGACCTCGCTCGGCGGCGTCAGCTACCCGTGGGGCTCCTGGCAGATCATCGGGCTCGGTGCGCTCGGGGTCGTCCTGCTCGGCGCCTTCATCCTCGTCGAGCGCCGCGCCGCCGAACCCGTGCTCCCGCTGCGCCTGTTCACCCTGCGCACCTTCAGCCTCACCGCGGTCATCGGCTTCGTCATCGGCTTCGCGATGTTCGGATCGATGACGTACCTGCCGACGTTCCTGCAGGTCGTACAGGGCGTCTCCCCGACGATGTCCGGTGTGCACATGCTGCCGATGGTGCTCGGCATGCTGATCTCCTCCACCGGCTCCGGACAGATCGTCAGCCGCACCGGCCGCTACAAGGTCTTCCCCATCGCCGGCACCGCCGTCGTCGCCATCGGCCTGCTGCTCCTGCACCAGCTCGATCCGTCCAGCGGCGTCGTCGCCATGAGCGCCTACTTCTTCGTCTTCGGCTTCGGGCTCGGCCTGGTCATGCAGGTGCTGGTGCTCATCGTGCAGAACGCCGTCGACTACAAGGACCTGGGCGTCGCCACCTCGGGCGCCACGTTCTTCCGCTCCATCGGCGCCTCGTTCGGCGTGTCCATCTTCGGCACGATCTTCGCCAACAAGCTCCGGCCGCGCATCGCCGACGCCCTCGCCGGGCAGCAACTGCGGCCCGGCGTCGACCCGTCGAGGATCGCCGAGGACCCACGGACCGTCGGGCAGCTGCCGGCGCGGCAGGCGGCCGGTGTGCTCCACGCCTACTCCGTCTCCATCACCGACGTCTTCCTCTACGGCGTCCCCGTCGTGCTCATCGCCTTCGTGCTGGCCTGGTTCCTCAAGGAGGAGCCGTTGCGCAGCAGCGTCACCGCCCCCGACACCTCCGAGGTGCTCTCCTCCAACCCCGTCGAGCGCTCGTCACGGGACGAGGTCGCCCGCGCGCTGTCCAAACTCGGCAGCATGGAAGGGCGCAAGCACATCTACGAGAAGATCACCGCGCGGGCCGGCCTGGACCTGAGACCGGCGGCCAGCTGGCTGGTGCTGCGCGTCCACCGCTACGGCTCGGTGGAGCCGGGGCTGCTCGCCGAACGCAGCACCGTGCCGTGGGGCGTGATCTCCGAGGGCGTCCGGCAGATCGAGGAACGCGGACTCGCCCAACGGGAGGGGCTGATGCTGCTGCTCACCGACCGCGGCCGGGAGACGGCGTCGCGGCTCGCCGCCGCACGGCAGGCGTCCCTCGCGGAGATGCTGGGCGACTGGTGGACACCGGACCGGCCCACCGACCTCAGCGAACTCGTCCGGGAGTTGACCGCGGAACTCTGCGGCTCGGACGCGGAGGAACCGCACAACGGCGACGCCCGGCACGCCGCGACCCGCACCCCGCCCGCGTCCCCGCGACCGCCCGACCTGGCCAAGTAGCCGTCGGAGGGGCCCGGTCGAGCAGCGGCGGCAGGCCCGCTGGGCGGCTACCCGCTCCGGCACCTCCAGCCGCTTCCGCAGCCGTTTCTTCGGCTGCTACTCCAGCCGCTTCTCGAAAAAGATCTCCGCGTACCGGTCCTGGTGGTACGGATCGATCTCCACGAACCCGTGCCGCCGGTAGAGCGCGATGGCCTCCACCAGGTCCAGCCGGGTGTCCAGCCGGATGCGCTCGGCCCCCATCCGGACCGCGGCCCGCTCGGCCGCCGTGAGCAGTGTGCTCGCGCCTCCGCTGCCGCGCTGCGCGGTCCGTACGTACATCTGCTTGAGCTCGGCGGTCCGCGCGTCCAGCAGCCGCACACCGGCGCAGCCCGCCACGACGGCGCCGTGCCGGGCCACCAGCAGCAGTCCGTCCGGCGGTGCCAGATCGCCGGCCGGATACGCCGCCACCCCCTCGTCGATCTCCTCCGGAGTCGAGCGGCGTCCCTCGTGCAGCGCGAAATACCGGTCGGCTACCTCGGTGTAGTAATCCCTCAAGAGGGCCATGGCGTCCGGCGAACCGGGCGGTTCGACGGATACGGCCCAGGGGAGACGGAGCGTGCCGGTGTCACTCATGGGCGTCATTGTGACGCGCCGCCGGAGCCCGGCAAACGGATTTTTTGCGGGCGGTCCGCTCCGCAGACACGAGCGCTGCCGGGGGGCGGCCGGCGGTCACGCAGCCACGAGGCGCGGCGGGGCGCCGCCGGGGCCCGGCGCCGCCCCGCCGTCGTGGGGTCAGGCCTGCTTGGGGCCTGCCTGCTGCACGACCTCGAAGGACCACAAGGTGGACCCGGACGCGGCGGGCTTGGGCCGCTCGCCGCCGCCGGCTCCGCCGCCCTCGCCGCCGCCCTGGTGCGCGGCCTTCATCGGGCCCTCCATCCAGGCCTGGAAGGACTCCTCGTCACGCCAGCGGGTGTACACCAGGTACTGGTCGGTGCCCTCGACGGGGCGCAGCAGCTCGAACCACTCGAAGCCGTCCGAGCTGTCCACGGACCCGGCGCGGGCGCCGAAGCGCTTCTCGAGGACGTCCCGCTGCTCGGCAGGCACGGTCAGTGCGTTGATCTTCACGATGCTCATGCCGACCATCGTGCCGCATGGGGCAAAAGCGAGCGGATCGGCCCCACCCCACCTGCCGTGCGTCCCCCGGCCCCGGCCCTCACCCGTGCAGCTTCAGCCCCTTGGTGATCTTGTCGACGATGCCGCGCGGGCCGTACACGGCGAGCCCCACCAGGTCGAGCGCGTCGGCGGCCACCGCTCGCACCGCCGCCCGGTTGTCGTCGTCGTTCCCGGTGGCGAACATGTCGGCGGTGTAGAGCGCGGTCGGCACACCGCGGCTGAGGGCCCGGGTGTGCGTACGTGTCAGCGTCCCGGCGTCGGCGGCGTAGCAGAGCACCGGCTCACGCAGCAGCGCCAGGTAGTCGTGCCCCGAGGCGTCCTCGTACGGCTTGCCCATGATGCCGTCACCGGCGTGCGCGATACCGCTCGCGAGGAAGGCCGTGACGTTCAGTTTCTGCCAGACGGCCAGGTCGTCACGGACGACGACGGCGATCTTCGTCTCGAAGCGGAGCGGGGACGGCGCGGACCCGGCGGGCCGGATGGTCGGTGTAGTCATGACGGGAGTCTCGTCCGGCATCCGGACGTCCGTCTTGAACGCTGGTGCGGCGCGGCAGACTGGGGGGATGAGCAGGCGAGGGACCGGGGACGGGGCCGAGAGCGCGGACCATGCCGGGAGCGGGGACTGGGCGCGGTACTGGCGCGATCCGGACCGGCCGCTGGAGGCCATGCACGCGCACTTCGAGCGGCATGTCTTCCACCCGCACAGCCACGACGCCTATTCGTTCGCCGTGACGGAGTCCGGCGCGCAGCGCTTCACCTGCCGGGGCGCCGGCCACACCAGCGCCGCCGGCATGGTGATGGCCTTCAACCCGGACGACCCGCACGACGGGGAATCGGCCTCCGAACCGGGCTTCACCTACCGGATCATGCACATCGGCCCGGACGTCGTCCGGGAGGTCCTCGACGACGTCACCGACGGCCGCGGCGCGATGCCGCTCTTCGACCGGCCGGTGGTCGACGACCCGGTGCTCGCCCGTGCCCTCCGCAGGCTGCACCCCGCACTCGTCGGCGCCGCCGACCCGCTCGTACGGGAGGAGCGGCTGAGCGCCGCCGTCGAGGCCATGGTGCGGCGCAACGCCCGCCGCGGCGCCGGGCCGTCCGGGCCGCGTGAGCTGCCGGTGGGCGCGCAGACCCGGGCCGCCCGGCGTGCCCGCGACCTTCTGACGGTCTCCTGGGACCAGCCGCTGACCGCCCAGGACCTCGCCGCCGCCGCGGGGTGCAGCCGGTTCGCGCTCTACCGTGCGTTCCGCGCGGAATACGGCATGGCGCCCAGCGATTTCCAGCGGCTGCTGCGGCTGCGCCGCGCCCGTGCCCTGCTCACCGCGGGACACGGCGCCGCCGAGGCGGCGACCGCGGCCGGCTTCGCCGACCAGGCGCACTTCCACCGCTGGTTCGTGCGCTGCTTCGGCATCACGCCCGGGACGTTCCGGCGCGCCGCCGCTGCCGCCGGACCACCAGCAGCACCGTGAGCACCACCAGGAGCACCACCACCGACACCCCGCCGACCACCAGCGTCCAGACCGGCACCCCGCCCACCTTCAGCAGCGAGTACGTGTAAGTGACGCGCTGATACGGCGTGTCGGCGGCGGCCCGGCGCAACTCGTGGTCCCCGCTGATGCGTTGCGGCTCGGGGAAATGCTGGTCGAGGGCGGTCAGATAGGTGCGGCCACCGCGCGCCAGGTCGCGCACCGCGCCCTTCGGCGCGATCCGTCCGGCGAAGAACACCTCCGGATCCGACCCTCCGATGGCGCCGCGCGGCTCCATCCGGTGCTTGGCGAGCACATAGAGCCCCAGCGACTGCGGTGTGGTGGCGAGCCTCGACAGCCGCATCGGATACACCGGCCGGTCGCTGGCGAAGGACATCCGCAGCGGATCGAGGGTGCCGCTCAGACGGCTGTCCTTCTCGGCGGGCGCCAGCCGGATCGCGACGTACTCCCAGCGCTGCGCGACGTACGGCCGCAGTGCGGTCGCGAGGGAGGGCGGCAGCCGGAAGCCGTGGGACCTCAGCCAGTCGCGCAGCGCGCCGGGGTCGGTCGCGGTCAGCCGGGCGACGTCGAAGGGGCCCAGCTGTTCCCGGCCGACGACGCCGACCCCCGGGCCCTCGCTTCGGGGCGCCGGGGCCGCCGCCCCGTCCATGTCCGAGGCGAACGGCCAGTCATGGCTCTCGGGCCAGAAGTAGTGACGCCGTTCGACGGCCGGCGCGGTGAGCGCGGCGAGGTCGGTGAACAGGGCCGGGTCGCCCAGCTCCACCTCGGCGCGGTGCGGCACCGGCATGATCCACGCGGCGTCGCGCGCGGTGCCGTCCACCGTCAGGCTCATCACGATCTCTTCGCGCTTCCCGTCCCAGCGCACCGCCGAGGTCTCCCGGTTCACCGCCATCGTGGTCTTCGGATCGACCACCATCGCCCCGCACCCACAGGCGTACGCCGGCCGGGCCAGTGAGACCAGTTGCACCGCCAGCAGCAACAGCACCACCAGCAGTGCCCGCCGCCGCCCCGGACTGCTGCGCGCCGTCACCGTGTCCATGGTCGCCCCCGTTCGTTTCTGCCGACCGCACCCCTCGCGCCTCGGCAGGGGCACAGACGGCCGCGCGGCCCCGATGGTTCCGCACACCGGAACCGACGGGAGGGGCGCGGCTGCGGACGCACTCCTCTAGCGTCGGACCATGTCGAAGTCCGGGAAGGTGTCCCAGAAGGTGTCGAACAACGTGTCGGACCCGGAATCAGGACCGCAGCGCCCGCCCCGTCCCGCCGGCTGGCGGAGGCTGGCATTCCGGCTGCCGGTCCACCTCTACCGGGCGGGCCTCGGCGGCATCTTCGGTGGTCGGCTGCTGCTTCTGCACCACGTCGGGCGGACGTCGGGGCAGCCGCGGCAGGTCGTCCTCGAAGTGGTGGCGCACGACCGCGAGGCCCGCACCTGGACGCTGGCGTCCGGCTTCGGCCCCGGCTCGCACTGGTACCGCAACCTCCAGGCGCATCCCCGCGTCACGATCCAGGTCGGCCGCCGCCGGCACGCCGTCACCGCCCGTTTCCTCACCCCGGAGGAAGGCGGCCGGGTCATGGCCCGCTACGCCCCGAGGCACCCCAGGACGGCCAGGAAACTGTCGGCGTACATGGGCTTCACCGTGGACGGCAGCGTCGAGAGCTACCGCCGCGTGGGGGAGCAGATCCCCTTCGTACGCCTCGACGAGCGCTGACCGCACGGGTGTGGGCCGGACGGTTCCGATCGCGGTGCCGGTCGCGCGGTGCCGAGGCGGCCGACCTCGCGGTGCGCGGCCTGACGGCTCGGGGAAACACCGGGCCGCAAGCAGAACCGCCGGTCCGCTCCCCCTGGGAGGAGCGGACCGGCGGCACCGGTGTCGGGAGCGTCGCGGCCTCAGGCCTTCGCCGGCTCCTGGTGCGAGGCGCGGACGACCTCGCGGGCCTCGGCGTCCGTCTCGACGGACGGGGGCGAGCCGGGCAGCGGCTTGCGGGCGCTCTCGGACATCAGCCAGACGGCGATGCCGCCGATGACGGCCGCCGCCATCATGTAGTAGGCGGGCATCATCTTGTTGCCGGTCGCGCCGATCAGGGCCGTGACCACCAGCGGAGTCGTACCGCCGAACAGCGACACCGAGATGTTGAAGCCGATCGACAGCGAGCCGTAGCGCACCCTCGTCGGGAACAGCGCGGGCAGCGTGGACGGCATCGTCGAGGTGAAGCACACCAGCAGCAGCCCCAGCGCGGCCATCCCCAGCGCGATCGCGATCAGCGAGCCCTGCCGGATCAGCAGCAGAGCGGGCACGGACAGCACCAGGAAGCCGATGCAGCCCGCGGCGATGACGGGACGGCGGCCGTAGCGGTCGGTGAGCCGGCCGGCGAACGGCTGGACGCCCATCATCACGACCATCACCGCGAGGACGACCAGCAGGCCGTGCGTCGCGTCGTACTTGAGCTCCGAGGTCAGGTAGCTCGGCATGTACGAGAGCAGCATGTAGTCGGTGACGTTGAAGACCAGGACGAGGCCGACGCACAGCAGCATCGACCGCCACTGGCCGAGGACCATCTCGCGGATACCGATCCGCTTCTCGGCCTTGCGGCGCTCCTTCTCCTTCGACCGCGCCTCCTTCTCCAGCTGCGCGAAGGCGGGGGTCTCCTCCAGCCGCATCCGCAGGTAGAGGCCGATGATGCCCATCGGGCCCGCGATCAGGAACGGGATGCGCCAGCCCCAGGAGTTGAGGTCGCCGGTGGACAGCAGCGCCGTCATCAGGGTGACGAGACCGGCACCGCCGACGTAACCGGCCAGCGTGCCGAACTCCAGCCAGCTGCCGAGGAATCCGCGCTTCTTGTCGGGCGCGTACTCGGCGATGAAGGTGGACGCGCCACCGTATTCACCACCGGTGGAGAAACCCTGCACGAGCCGGGCCACGAGCAGCAGGATCGGTGCCCCGACGCCGATGGAGGCGTACGACGGGATCAGGCCGATGGCGAAGGTGCCCGCCGCCATCATGATCATTGTGATCGCGAGGACCTTCTGCCGGCCGATCCGGTCGCCGAGCGGCCCGAAGACCATCCCGCCGATGGGGCGCACCAGGAAGGCCGCCGCGAACGCTCCGAACGTTGACAGCAACTGCGCGGTCGGGTTCCCGGACGGGAAGAAGACATGTCCGAGGGTGACCGCGATGTAGCTGTAGACGCCGAAGTCGAACCACTCCATCGCATTGCCGAGTGCGGCCGCGGACACCGCACGCTTGACCATCGCCGGGTCGACGACGGTGACCTCACCGGACGACGGCTTGCGGAGGTCGGGTGCGCCGGCGTCGGCACGGCCACTGTCGTGGGCGGCACGGCTTGTGCCTTCGGTAGGGGGCCCGGGTGCGACGGGGGACTGCGTCGGCACGTGTTCGCTCGCCTGCGCTCTCTTGCTCGACTACATGGAAACGCCCGCCATGGAGTGACGGGGCAAAGGTCGACCATAGGGGCAGACCGGATCATCACGGACGGTGCGCGGATGACCGCGCAGTCGGCCGTATACCCGCTCCTTGCAGGGGAAACGCACTTTTTCGAAGCGTTCCGAAGAGCTCGGGTCTGTGATCCATATCGCGGTGATCCGCCGCAACCGAGCGCCGGTGTGACCTCGCGCACGCCCGTTCCGGCCGTCCGGGCGGACAAAAAACGGCGCGGTGGCGCCCTCGCACCACCGCGCCGATGGATCGTCGCGTTCGTCCAGGATCCGGCATCCGGGCGCACCCCGCCACTCGGCGGCCCGCGCCCGCCGCCGGCTCACGGCATCCAGGCCTCGTACGACATCACGTCACCCGCCTTGAGCCGGAAATCGGGGAGGTCCTTGGTGACCGTGATCTCGTTGCCCAGGAGGTCGCCGGTGACCGGGTCGAGGATCACCATCTGCCGGGCGCCGTCCATGCTCCCGTCGTGCCCCCGGTAGACGTATGCCTGGCCGTGGCGGCCGAGCCGGTCGGTGACCGCCCCCGCGGGCTTCAGCTCACCCGTGTCGGCCAGCATCCGCGCGATGGCGGCGGTCTCCCGCGGCCCCGGCGTCCACTCGTCACGGTACGAGGAGAGGGCCTGCAGCAGCTGCGTCGTGCCGTCGTCCGCGTCTCCGTACAGCCACGAGAGGGTCTCGCGCAGTTCGTCGGGGTCGGTCGGCGGCCGGGTGCGCGAGGCCAGGCCGCTGTGCAGGCCCTCCGAGCCCGCCGGATACGTCTTGTGGTGCAGCACCTTGCCGTCGTTCACCGTGCGCCAGGTGCCGTCGTCGTCGTGGATGACCGGGCGCCCGGGGTGCTGCGGATCGGTGGCCACGACCATCTCGGAGCCGCTGCCGTCGGCGTTCCAGTGGGTGATGTGCTCCTCCGGCACGACCACCGGAGGCGCCGCGTCCGGGCCCGACTCCATGCTCATGTACCAGCTCTGCAGATGACTGCCCCGGCTCGGCCCGTCGTCGGGACCCGCGGCCCGCGCCGTCGCCTCCGCCCGCCGGGCCAGCTCCGCCAGCGGTACGAGGGCGCCGGAACGCAGCTGGAGGGCGACGGGCACGGCGGCGGCCGGTGTGCTGCCGGCGTCGGACAGGGTGAACGTCAGCGCGACGAGCAGGGCGCCCGACGCCGCGCCGATCACCATCACCCGCCGCCGCCAGGTCCGCGGGCGGGCGCCGTGCAGCAGCCGGTTCAGCCGGCGCTCGGCATCGGGCGTCAACTCCCGCTCTCTCCACGGCCCTTGACCGGACGGCGCGGGATCGTGCTGCCGCAGCAGCTCCAGTTCATCCGTCATGTGCGGCCGCCTCCTGCTGCTCGTACGGTCATGCTTACGGACGGGGTGGCGGGCGGCGGCGGAGTACGGGGCGGTGGCGGGGCCGGTGCCGCCACCGCCGGTCCTGCCGCCGCGTCCGTAGTCGCGCCCCCCGCCGTGTCCGGCCGTATCCGCTCGATCTGCGTACGGAGCCGTCCGCGGGCCCGGTGCAGCCGCATCGCCGCCGCGCTCCGGCCGCACCCCAGGGTCACCGCCAGCTCCTCGACGGTGAGCTCCTCCCAGGCCGTCAGCCGCAGCACCTCCTGGTCGGCGGGGGAGAGGCGGGCCAGCGCCTCGTGCACCCAGGAGCCGGGGCGCTCCGCGTCCGGGCTGTCCACGGTCTGCCGGCGGTGGGCGGCCTCGTGGTTGCCGAGCCGGTGCAGCAGCCGCCGGTAGCGGCCCAGCCCGCGCACCGTGTTGGCCAGGCAGTTCCGCGCCACTCCGTACAGCCAGGGCAGCGAGGCGTCGGGAAGGTCGGCGCGGCGTCTCCAGGCTGTGGAGAAGACCTCCGCGACCACTTCCTCGACTTCGTGTGCCTGTCCGTCCAACCGGCGGGCCACGAAGCGGCTGACCGCCCAGTAGTGCGCGCGATAGGCATCGGCGAAGGCTTCGTCCGTGCTCATGACCCGTAGGTGTCCGGCATGCCCCCGATCTTCACACCTGCCGCCGGTGAATCCTTCCGGGCACCCGGACACCTACGGGTCATGAGGTTTCCCGTGAAGTGGCTCACGACCACCGACCACAAGACCATCGGCACCCTGTATCTGGTCACGTCGTTCGCGTTCTTCTGCGTCGGCGGCGTGCTGGCGCTCCTGATGCGTGCCGAACTTGCCCGCCCCGGCCACCAGATCATGTCGAACGAGCAGTTCAACCAGGCGTTCACGATGCACGGCACGATCATGCTGCTGATGTTCGCGACGCCGCTGTTCGCCGGATTCGCGAACTGGATCATGCCGCTGCAGATCGGCGCACCCGATGTCGCCTTCCCCCGCCTGAACATGTTCGCCTACTGGCTCTACCTCTTCGGATCCCTGATAGCGGTGGGCGGATTCCTCACCCCGCAAGGGGCGGCGGACTTCGGCTGGTTCGCCTATGCGCCGCTGTCCGACGCCGTCCATTCCCCCGGGATCGGCGGAGATATGTGGATCATGGGTCTGGCGTTCTCCGGATTCGGCACGATTCTCGGCTCGGTCAATTTCCTCACCACCATCATCTGCATGCGGGCACCCGGCATGACGATGTTCCGGATGCCGATCTTCACCTGGAACGTCCTGCTGACCGGTGTCCTGGTCCTGCTGGCCTTCCCGGTCCTGGCCGCCGCGCTGTTCGCCCTGGAGGCCGACCGCCAATTCGGCGCGCATGTCTTCGACGCGGCCAACGGCGGCGCGCTGCTCTGGCAGCACCTTTTCTGGTTCTTCGGGCACCCGGAGGTCTACATCATCGCGCTGCCGTTCTTCGGCATCATTTCCGAGGTCATTCCGGTCTTCTCCCGGAAGCCGATGTTCGGCTACGTCGGCCTGATCGCCGCGACCATCTCGATCGCCGGTCTCTCGGTCACCGTCTGGGCACACCACATGTATGTGACGGGCGGGGTCCTGCTGCCGTTCTTCTCCTTCATGACGTTTCTGATCGCGGTGCCGACAGGCGTGAAGTTCTTCAACTGGATCGGCACGATGTGGAAGGGCTCACTGTCCTTCGAAACACCGATGCTGTGGGCCGTGGGCTTCCTGATCACCTTCGCCTTCGGCGGCCTGACCGGCGTCATCCTCGCGTCACCGCCGATGGACTTCCACGTCTCGGACACCTATTTCGTCGTGGCGCACTTCCACTACGTCATCTTCGGCACGGTCGTCTTCGCGATGTTCTCCGGATTCCACTTCTGGTGGCCGAAGTTCACCGGAAAAATGCTCGACGAGAAGCTCGGGAAAATCACGTTCTGGACGCTGTTCATCGGATTCCACGGCACTTTCCTCGTCCAGCACTGGCTCGGCGCGAACGGCATGCTGCGCCGTATCCCCGATTATCTGGCCGCGGACGGATTCACCACTTTGAACACCCTCTCGACCGTCTTCTCCTTCCTGCTCGGCCTCTCCCTCCTGCCGTTCCTCTACAACGTCTGGAAGACCGCGAAGTACGGGGAACGGGTCCCTGCCGACGACCCCTGGGGATACGGCCGTTCGCTGGAATGGGCGACATCCTGCCCGCCGCCGCGGCACAACTTCCGTACGCTGCCCCGTATCCGTTCCGAATCCCCGGCGTTCGACCTGCACCACCCCGAGATCGCCCACGGGATCGAGGCGAGCGGCGATGCCGCGACCGAGGCCGGCGGCGCCCCCAAAACCGGCTCCACGGCACGGATATGAGCGAGGGAACGCACATGGGTGAAGAAACGCGGACGGGCGGAGAACCGCGGGCCGGTGAACGGCCCCGAGCCGGCGAACGGACCCGGGCCATCGGGAGGACGCGGATGGACGAGGCGATCAACGAGATCGAGGGATATCTGCTCTGGGAGGCCGAAAGGGACCGCACCCGCACCCGGGCGGCGGCCTTCTGCGACGGACTGCCATGGCTCACCGACACCCAGCGGCAGGAGGTGGAACGCCGTTACTGCCAGGACCAGCACGCCACCTCGCGGGCCTATCTGGAACGCGTCGCGGTACGCAGCACGAGCCTGCGCGCCGAATACGACGGCGTCTACCGGGCGTTGCGCCGCCGGCTGATCACCGCGTGCGGCAGCGCCATGGTCGCCGTCACGGTGCTGGTGACCGTGATGTCCCTCGGTCTCGGCGGACGCTGAGTGCGAAGCGCCCGCCGGGACCGACGGCTCATGCCCTGATCACGGCCGGTCGGCCGGGGGCCGGTGGGTCAGCCGGTCACGGTGATCTGCGACCCGGCATCGGTGGTGTCGGCGACGCGGTACGTCGCGTTGAACGTCGAGCTGGTCGCCGTGGTCGGACAGCCGAAACCGCCCACGACCGTCACCGGCACCGAGGCGTTGGAGAAGGCGAGCGTGGACGGCGCCCCGTTGGTCCAGGTGCCGTTCACCGTCGCCGCTCCCGTGGGCGCCGCGGTCACCGTGCAGCTCGCCAGACCGCTGGTCTTCAGGACGAAGCCTGCGGTGGGGATGGTCAGCCCGGCCGTCACCGGCGCGCCGTTCTGCATGGCCACGCCCCAGTCGCCGGTCGTGGTGACCGTCGCGCTGACGCCCGGCATGCTCGTGGTGCAGGAGCCGTAGGTGGCAGGTGAGATGACGCTGCTCACCGGGCCTGCCGCATTCTGGTTGCCGGGCGCCGCCGGGACCTGCCCCGACGACGTCGAGGTGGTGCAGGTGACGGTCACGGAACCGGCCTTGAAGGTCGCCTTGCCGCTGAGCGTGGCGGTGAAGCCGTGCCCGGCGGGGCTGACGGTCGTGGACGCCGCGGCGGCGGTGGCCGGCGCCGGGGCGGGCTGCGCCGCCGCCGAACCCGGCACGGCGAACGACAGTCCGACGGTCGCGACGATTCCGGTGCCGACGGCGAGCAGGGCACGCGTGCGGGGTGTGGGGTACGTCATCTCGGGTCTCCTAGAGAGGGGTGGGAGTGCCGGAGGTGCGGTGGAGCGTGCGTGCAGGGTGCGGTGGTGCGGTGGTGCGGTGTGGGGGTGCGGGTGTGGCGCCCGCCCCGCGTGGAGCGGGTACGGGCGCACGTACGCGGCCGGGGTACTACGGCTGGACCGGCCGCGGGACCGGTCCCGGCCCATCCGCCGGCTCATCGGCCGGCTCCTGCTCCTGCGCCGCTTCCTGCTCCGGTGCAGGGTCAGGGACAGGGTCCCCGGCCGGGATCGGCTGCCACGCGAAGATCATCGCGCCGCCGAGGATCCCCAGGACCGTGCCGATCAGAAACCCGCCGAGATTGGACATCACCAGCGCCGCCGCCGCACACAGGACGGTGAGGACGCCGGCCAGTCCCCGGTAGTGCGGTGCGCACCACGCCGAGAGGCCCATCAGGATCATCACCGCCCCCATCAGCACGGACGGGATTCCGGCGATGCCCTGCTGCAGCATGATCTTCAGCGGTGCCAGGGGGATGGCGCAGATTTCCGCGCCGGCGATGACGGCCGCCAGACCGCCCCAGAAGGGCCGGCCCTTGCGCCAGCCTCGCCAGCGCTGCCAGATCAGAAGCATTCCTTCTTGCCCTTGGAGACCTTCATGCTGAGACCGGAGAGCTTGAAGGTGCCCGCGTTGGTCGCCCACGCCGTCTGCCGGAGCTTGTTGATGCTGACGTCGTCGGCCTGCTGGGCGAAGAGATCCTGCAGGCCCTGGGCGCTGGCCGGGCCCTTGTCCAGGGTGGAGGCGTCCCGGCCGATCTCGATGTTGTGGAAGGCCGCGTTGCCGGAGAGCTGGGTGGCGTCGACGAAGAGGTTCTCCGCCTCGACGGGCTTCCCGCCGCCACCGGCGCTGAGGTTGAGAGAGATATCTCCGAGAACGGGCAGGTGGGTGACGACCGACTGGCACAGGTTGTTCAGTTCGGCGGTCTTGATGGCGGTGACGGCGACCGGCAGGAGATCTCCCCGCGCGTTCGCGTCCACACTGCCGTACTGGGCGAATCCGTCGCCCTTGAGGCTGTCGGCGGACACCTTGAACTGCTGACCGGAAACGGCGAACGAAGCCGCCAGCGCCCCGTTGGCCAGGGCGATTCCCAGGGCGGCGGTGCCGGCGAGGGCCGGGACGGACAGCACGGCGAACTTCCGCCAGCTGATGCGTCCCGTGACATGTCTGCCGTGTGCGTCCTTCATGACGTGGGTCCCCTTCGAGGAGCGGTGGATCGCGGTGGATCGCGCTGTCGAAACGTGTGGGGGGAACATGGGGGGACACGCAGCTCCGCTGTCCTGCGGAGTACTGCGTGCGGAAGTGCGGAGAACTGAGCGCCGCACGCTGTGCGCCGCGCACGTCGAGCTGTGCGCTCCGCAGGGTCAGCTGTACGGGAATGTGCTGCTGTGCGCGAAAGTGGAGAACTGCCGAGTGTTACTGGCGAGTTGAATGTAAGTCTGCCAATGACCGCTGGCAAGGTTGAGGGAGCGACCGGTTTCGGACTACTGCGAAGCGGAGCCCTGCGCCCCGCTCCCGGAGCCCTCCTCGTGCCGCAGGATCTGCCCCAGCTCGGCCCTGACCCGGCGCTCCATCGCCCGCGCGAACTCCGCGTCCACCACGTCACCGGCCACCGGACGCAACGCCTCCACCGCCTCCGCGATGCGCCGCAGTTCGGCGGGGGAGCGATGATCCGCGCCCCCGGCACCGATCACATGCGTACGGATGACCTCCACGAACCGGTCCGCCAGCTCGGTCGCCCGGGACTGCGCGAACTCGCCGGCGTCCAGCACCACCGACAGCGGAACACCCTCCTTGACCAGCGCAAGCGTCCCGTCCAGCAGCCGCCGGCTGAGGTGGGTGACGGTGTCACCGTCGAGCGTGAGGTAGCCGAGCGCCACGGCCCGCCGGAGATTGGGCTCGGTCGCCTCATGGCCGAACATCGCCGCCAGCTCGTCCACGGTGAGCTTCACGGGCTCCTCGCGGGACCATTCGCGGGTCATCGCCCGCTCCAGACCGAGGAGTTCGGCGACCCCGCTGCCCTGCTCCCAGGCCGCGAGCAGCTCCGCGATGCCGTTAACGGCGTAGCCGCGGTCCAGCAGGCCGGAAATGAGCCGCAGCCGGGCGAGGTGCTCCTGCGAATACCAGGTGACCCGGCCCTCGCGGCGCGGGCGCGGCAGCAGCCCGCGCTCCTGGTAGTACCGCAGATTCCGCACCTTGACGCCGGCCGCCCGCGCCAATTCCGTTACGCGGTACTCCTGCTGACCTTCGGGCACGTCATTCACCCGGGAATCCTAGGGCGTGTTCGTGAAGTCCCCTCGTCCGTCCGTACGGCGGCCGTCCGCGGCGCCCCCGAAGGAGCGCCGCGGACACGGCAGGGGCGCCGGCCTCACCGGCTGACGGCGCGCCGGCCGACGGGGCACCGGCCCCCGCTCACCCGCGGAGCCGCCGCTTCAGCGGTACTGCACCTGGAGCTCCTTGACGCCGTTGAGCCAGGCGGAGCGGAGCCGGCGAGGGGCACCCACCAGGGAGATGTCCGGCATGGCGTCGGCAATGGCGTGGAAGATCAGGTTGATCTCCAGGACCGCGAGGGACTTGCCGAGGCAGAAGTGCGGCCCGCCGCCGCCGAAACCGAGATGGGGATTGGGGTCACGGGTGATGTCGAACGCCTCGGGGTGGTCGAAGACCTCCGGGTCGTTGTTGGCCGAGGAATAGAAGATGCCGACGCGCTGGCCCTTCTTGATGCGTGCGCCGCCCAGTTCGGTGTCCTGGGTGGCGGTCCGCTGGAACGAGACCACCGGCGTCGCCCAGCGCACGATCTCCTCCGCCGCCGTGTCCGGCCGCTCCCGCTTGTAGAGCTCCCACTGCTCGGGGTGGGTCAGGAAGGCATGCATCCCGTGCGTGATCGCATTACGCGTCGTCTCGTTCCCGGCCACCGCCAACAGCAGGACGAAGAAGCCGAATTCGTCCGAGCCGAGGTTCCCCTCGTCCTCCGCCGCCACCAGCTGGCTGACGATGTCCTTGGCCGGGCACTCCTTGCGCGCCGCGGCGAGGTTCATCGCGTACGAGATCAGCTCCATGGCCGCATTGGTGCCGACCTCTTCGGTGATGGCCAGTTCGGGGTCGTCGTAGGCGATCATCTTGTTCGACCAGTCGAAGATGCGGGACCGGTCGTCCTGGGGGATGCCGATGAGCTCGGCGATCGCCTGGAGGGGGAGTTCGCACGCGACGTCGGTGACGAAGTCCCCGGTGCCCTTCTGCCGTGCCTCGGCGACGATCCTGGCGGCCCGGTGGCGCAGCGCGTCCTCCAGGGCACGGATCGAGCGCGGGGTGAAGCCGCGCTGCACGATCTGGCGGACCCGGGTGTGCTCGGGCGGGTCCATGTTCAGCATGATCAGCTTCTGTACGTCGATCTGGTCGCGGGTCATCGACTCGTTGAAGCGGATGATCGAGGTGTTGAGGTTGGCGGAGAAGATGTCCGGCTTGGTGGACACCTCCTTGACGTCCTCATGGCGGGTGACGGCCCAGTAGCCGTCGTCGCCGAAACCCGCGATGCCGTGCGGCTGGGCGTTCCACCACACGGGCGCGGTCTGCCGCAGCTGCGCGAATTCCGGGAGCGGGACGCGGTTCTGGTAGACGTCGGGGTCGGTGAAGTCGAACCCTTCGGGCAACGCGGGGCATGGCATCGGCGACTCCTGGTCCGATCCGATCTGATCCGGCCCGGTCGGTTCCGGCCCGATCCTGACGATGTATCAGATGTTGGTCGCCGTGAAGGTAGTAACGAGTTCTACAAGTGGCAAGGGTCGTGGCGCTTCCCGTTGCGGGCAAGAGGGCATCCGGTGGAGGGAGGGTGCGCCCGGTCGCGGATCGGGATGGATGCGGCGCGGCGGAAGCGGGTGACGGGGGCGGGAGGGGTAACCGCGCCGGTCCGGCGTCGGCCGAAACCGGCCTGCCGGGGCCGGAATTGGAGGTCGCCGGGGGTCGTCGCGGGCCGGACAAGTGTCCTGCACGCCCCTTGCGCCGCGGGGTGCGGCTCATAAGACTGTTTGTGGAACTAGAACGCGTACTAGTTCTTCTTCCGCGGGTGCCGGGACGCCCGTGGACGTGAGGAGAGGACGAGTCAGTCATGGCCGCGGAACCCGTCATCGTCGAAGCCGTACGCACCCCCATCGGCAAGCGCGGAGGCGCGCTCGCCAACCTCCACCCCGCCTACCTCCTGGGCGAGACGTACCGCGAACTCCTCGCCCGCACCGGCATTCAGCCCGACTGCGTCGAACAGGTCGTCGGCGGCACCGTCACCCACGCCGGCGAGCAGTCCATGAACCCCGCCCGTAACGCCTGGCTCGCGATGGGCCTCCCGTACGAGACCGCCGCCACCACCGTGGACTGCCAGTGCGGGTCCTCCCAGCAGGCGAACCACATGGTCGCCAACATGATCGCGGGCGGCGTCATCGACATCGGCATCGGCTGCGGGGTCGAGGCGATGTCCCGGGTGCCACTGGGCAGCGGCTCCAAGCACGGCCCCGGCAAGCCCTGGCCCGACGAGTGGAACGTCGACCTGCCCAACCAGTTCGAAGCGGCCGAACGCATCGCCCGCAAACGCGGCCTGACCCGCGAGAGGGTCGACTCCCTCGGGCTCGCCTCACAGGAGCGGGCCGCCGCTGCCTGGGCCGAGGAACGCTTCAAACGGGAGACGTTCGCCGTCCAGGTGCCCACCACGGAGGAGGAGCAGGCGGCGGGCCAGGGCATGTGGCGGCTCGTCGACCGCGACGAGGGTTTGCGGGACACCACCATGGACGCGCTGGCCGGCCTCAAGCCCGTGATGCCGACCGCCGTCCACACCGCAGGCAACTCCTCACAGATCTCCGACGGCGCCAGCGCCGTGATGTGGGCCTCCAAGCGGATGGCGCGCGCCCTCAGACTCACACCGCGGGCCCGCATCGTCGCCCAGGCGCTGGTCGGCTCCGACCCGCACTTCCACCTGGACGGGCCGATCGACGCGACCCGCGCCGTCCTCGGCAAGGCCGGTATGTCCCTCAAGGACATCGACCTCGTCGAGATCAACGAGGCCTTCGCCTCGGTCGTCCTTTCCTGGGCGCAGGTCTTCGAGCAGGACCTGGAGAAGGTGAACGTCAACGGCGGCGCCATCGCCCTCGGTCACCCGGTGGGCGCCACCGGAGCCCGGCTGATCACCACCGCACTCCACGAACTCGAACGCAGGGACAAGGAATTCGCCCTGATCACCATGTGCGCGGGCGGCGCCCTGGCCACGGGGACCATCATCCAACGCCTGTAGCCGTCCCTGCGGGGCGGGCGAGGCCGAGGGAGGCGGCCCCTTCGCACTTCGGGGCGCCCTCCTCGTAGAACACGTCGAGTTCGGTGACCGTGAAGCCCGCGGTCGTCAGCATCTCGACGATCTGCCGGGTGAGATGGCATCCGCCCAGGAGGCGCTTCTGCAGCGGTTCGAGGCGGCGCTGCAGGCGGCGTACCTGCTCGTCGTCTTCCGGGGCCAGCCCGTGCTCGACGAAGTGCAGGGTGCCGGCGGGTGTGAGGACCCGCCGGATCTCGCGCAGCGCGGTGACGGCGTCGGGGATGGTGCACAGCGTCCAGGTGGAGAGGGCGGCGTCGAAGCTGCCGTCCTCGAAGGGCAGTGACTGGCCGTCCAGGCCTGCCCGCCGCACCGGGACGCGGGCGTCCCTGACGCGTTCGCCGGCGAGTTTCCATCCCAGGTCGGAAGGCTCGATCGCGGTGACGGAGCGGACGGTGGACGGGTAGAAGGGGACGTTGTGTCCCGAGCCGAAACCGATCTCGATGACGTCGCCCGAAAGGCCCGCGCAGACCCGGCGCCGCAGCGGTTCGTTGGTCTTCAGGCCGCAGGCGACGTTGATGAGGCGTGGCACGACCTGCTCGGAGTAGAAGCCCATCGCGACCTCCGGGGTCTCCCGTCCAGGATCCCACCGGAGCTGTCCGGATGCAGCGCTGCTGTCGGTGCCCGGGTGCGGGCCGTCCCGGACCGGAGGGTCTGCCCGGTCCGGGCGGCGGTCGTTCGGTCAGCTGCCGCCCGGAGGGGACGTGGCGCCCCCGTCGGACGGCCGTCGGCTGTCGCGGGAGGCCGCCGGAGCCTCGGGAGCGGCGTGGGTGCCGGAGGCGGGGTGGCGGGCGAAGGAGACCGGGACGTCGAAGGCGGCGCGGCGGGTGGCGCGACGCAGCGCCTTGAGGACGGTGGAGCCCAGGGTGAGGGTGAGGACGACGGTGACCACGGCCCGGGGGAGGTCCCAGCCGAGGGAGGTGGCCAGGCAGTACGCGATATAGCGCGCGAGGTTCTCGTTGAGCGGATCACCGGGAACGAAGGAGACGCCCGAGGCCAGGCTGCCGATGTAGGGCCAGCCCTGGAGGTTCATGACCAGGCCGTAGAGGACGGCGGCGAGGGCGCCGTACACGGCGAGCACGGCCAGTTCGCGGCGGCCGCGCAGCCGGTCGGGTCCCGGCAGCAGGCCGGCACCCATCGATACCCAGCCCATGGTGAGCATCTGGAACGGCATCCACGGTCCGACACCGCCGGTGAGCAGCGCCGACGCGAACATCGCCACGGAACCCAGTACGAAGCCGAATCCGGGCCCGAGCACTCGCCCCGACAGCACCATCAGGAAGAACATCGGCTCGATACCGGCGGTGCCCGCGCCCAACGGGCGCATGGCGGCCCCGGCAGCGGCCAGCACCCCGAGCATGGCGATGGCCTTGGCGTCCAGGCCGGTATCGGCGATGGTCGCGACGACCACCGCGAGCAGCATCGGCAGCAGCGCGGCGAACAGCCACGGAGCGTCCTTGGAATGCGCCAGCCCGGAGGCGGAGTCGGCGAGCAGCGGCCATCCGAAGGCCATCACGCCGATGCCCGAGACGAGGACCAGGGCGGCGAAGGAACGCCGGCCGAGACGTACGGCACGGGCCTGCCGCCCCCCGGAGGGCGCGGCACGCCGATCGGCGAAATCCTGCGGGGGCTCGGGCCGGTCCTGTGTCATGCGGTGGCCTCCAGCGCGCGGGCGACCTGCGGCACGGTCAGCCACGGCAGCGGGGCGAGGACCTTGGAGACCTGGGGGGCGAAGGACGGGGAGGAGACCACGACCTCGTCCGTGGGGCCGTCGGCGACGACCTCGCCGTCGGCGAGGATGACGACGCGGTGGGCGAGTTCGGCGGCCAGCTCCACATCGTGGGTGGCCAGGATGATGGAGTGCCCTTCGGCGGCCAGCGCGCGCAGCACCTCGATCAGGCGGGCCTTGGCCGCGTAGTCCAGGCCGCGGGTCGGCTCGTCGAGGAGCAGCAGGGGCGGGCGGGCGGTCAGGACGACGGCCAGGGCGAGGGCGAGGCGCTGGCCCTCGGACAGGTCGCGGGGGTGGACGGAGTCCGGGACGTCGGGGAGCAGCCGGGTGACGAGTGCCCGGCAGCTGCCGGCGGGTGCGTCCGCGTCCTGGTCGGCGGCCGCGCACTCGGCGGCGACGGTGTCCGCGTAGAGCAGGTCGCGGGGCTCCTGGGGCACGAGCCCGACGTGCCGCAGGAGCTCGCGGGGGCTGGTGCGGTGCGGAGTGGCGCCGCCGACGCGGACGGTTCCCGCGGCCGGCTGGTGCATCCCGACGAGGGTGGACAGGAGGGTGGACTTGCCCGCGCCGTTGCGTCCCATGAGCGCGATGGCCTCGCCGGGGTGTACGGCGAGGTGCACGCGGTGCAGGGCATCGATACGGCCCCGGTGCACGGTGAGCGCCGAGACGACCGCCGACGTGGCGGCGGAGGCACCGGCAAAAGCAGCAGGCCCTTCGGCGACCGCCGAATCCGTACCCGTACGCCCGCCCACGTCCGAACCCGTACCCGTACCCGTACCCGTCTCCAGGCTCACCCTCGATCCCGCCCCCGGTGCCTGAGGCGTGGTCCCCGCCAGGCGGTCGCGGAGGGGTGCGGCCTTGCGGCGGGCGTCGCGTACGGAGAGGGGGAGGGGGGACCAGTGGGCGAGGCGCCCGAGGGCGACGACCGGGGGGTGGACGGGGGAGACGGCCATGATGTCGGCCGGGGCGCCCATCAGCGGTGCCGCGCCGGGCGCGGGCAGCAGGATCACCTGGTCCGCGTACTGCACCACCCGTTCCAGGCGGTGTTCGGCCAGGAGCACCGTCGTCCCGAGGTCGTGGACGAGGCGTTGCAGCACCGACAGGACCTCCTCGGCGGCGGCCGGGTCGAGCGCGGAGGTCGGTTCGTCCAGGACCAGGACCTTGGGGTGGGTGGTGAGGACGGAGCCGATGGCGACGCGCTGCATCTGGCCGCCGGACAGGGTGGTGATGGCGCGGTCGCGCAGCTCGGCCAGGCCCAGGAGGTCCAGGGTTTCCTCGACGCGGCGGCGCATCACATCGGGGGCGAGGCCGAGCGACTCCATGCCGTAGGCGAGTTCGTCCTCGACGGTGTCGGTGACGAAATGCGCCAGCGGGTCCTGCCCCACGGTGCCGACGACATCGGCGAGTTCGCGGGGCTTGTGGGTGCGGGTGTCGCGGCCGTCGACGGTGACGCGGCCGTGCAGGGTGCCGCCGGTGAAGTGCGGGACGAGCCCGCAGACGGCGTTCAGCAGGGTCGACTTGCCGACGCCCGACGGACCGACGAGGAGGCACAGTTCCCCTTCGGGAACGGTCAGGTCGACGCCCTGGACGGCGGGCACGGTGGCGTCGCCGTAGGTGACGGAGACCTGCTCGAACCGGATCACTGGGGGGCCTCCTTCTGGGGCGGGTCATTGGTGCGGCCACGGCCGGCCGGCGGGGAGGCGCGCCCGGCGGTCCGCCGCCCGGCTGCCTGAGCAGCGCCCTGGCCGGACGCCTGCCCGGATGCCTGACGAGAGGGCTGCCCGGATGCCCGGCCGGTTCCTCGGCCGGCCCCCTGCCCGGACGCACCCTGACGCGCACGCGCCCGGCCCCCGTTCACCGGCTCCGGCGCGATGAACGCCGGCAGCAGCCCGAGCAGCAGGGACAGCGCCGGCCAGAGAGGGAGGACGGGCGTGGTGAGGGGCACGGCGGGCGGGTGCAGCGCGGCGGGGGCGTAGTCGTTCGCCCAGATCATCAGGGCGGCGACGGCGATGCCGGAGCCGGAGACCGACCAGGCGCGGACGCCCCACCGTTCGGGCCGGTAGCGGCTGCGTACGGAGCGTCGGCCGCCGAGCCACAGTCCCGCGAGCGCGGCGGCGAGTCCGGCGAGCAGCAGCGGCAGACCGTAGCCGCCGCCGGTGTCGGCCAGCAGCCCGTAGGTGCCGGCGCAGACGCCGAGCAGCCCGCCGAGGGTGAGGACGGAGGTGGTGTGCCGTACGGCGCGCGGGACGCGGGCGGTACGGCCGTAGCCGCGGGCGTCCATCGCGGCGGCGAGGGCCACCGAACGCTCCAGCGCCCCCTCCAGCACGGGCAGTCCGACCTGGAGGAGCGACTTGACGCCGCGGTCCGGGCGGCCGCGCAGCCGGCGGGCGGCGCGCAGCCGCTGGACATCGGCGACCAGATTCGGTGCGAAGGTCATCGCGACGACGACCGCGACGCCCGCTTCGTAGAGCGCGCCGGGCAGCGATTTGAGGAGCCGGGCGGGGCTGGCGAGGGCGTTGGCGGCACCCACACAGATCAGCAGGGTCGCCAGTTTCAGTCCGTCGTAAAGGGCGAAGAGCATGCCCTCGGCGGTGACCCGGCCGCCGATCCGCACGCCCTTCGCCCAGTCGGGCAGCGGCACTTCGGGCAGCGTGACGAGGGTGTGCGTGCCGGGGATCGGCGAGCCGAGGACGAAGGCGAAGACCAGCCGGATGCCCATCACCAGCAGTCCGAGCTTGACGAACGCGCCGTACGAGCGGGCCCAGGGCGCGTCCGTGCGGCGGGCCGCGACGACATATCCGGCCACCCCGACCAGCAGCCCGAGCAGCAGCGGGTTGGTGGTGCGGGAGGCCGCGGTCGCCAGGCCGAGCGCCCACAGCCACCAGGCGCCGGCGTGCAGCGCGGTGGTACGGGTGGCTGTGGGGGCCAGGGCGGCCAGGGGGACGCTCATCCGCGGCGTCGGCGCGCCTGCCATACGGCGGCCGCGCCCAGTACGACGACGGCTGCGATGCCGCCGAGCAGTCCGGCCGACGGCCCCCCGTCGGCGCCACCGGACCCGCCGTCACCGGCTGCGGAGGAGCCCGCCCCCGGCGATGCCTTCGCCGACGGACCGGGCGTCCTCGATCCGTCCGATCCGCCGACCTGTTCGGCGCAGCCCGACTTCGGGTAGCCCGCGATGGCGCACAGCAACGCACCGGGGTCGTAGCGCAGCGGCTCGGCGACCGCTGCCAGCGCCTCGCCCGCCGTGGCGTCCTCGGGCACCCGGGCGCATTCCGCCCGGGGCTTCGGCGGCGTCTCGCCGTCCGGCGCGTCCGCGGCCGTGCCGAAGTCGACGACGACACCGACGCGCTTGGTGCCGCCCTTGGCGGGAGTGCCGTGGCAGATCGCGTCGAAGTCGGCGGGGGTACGCGGCTTGCCGGCGGCCGCGGAGTCGGCGCTGACCGCGAAGCGGAAGCCCTCGACGGCACCGTCGGCCGGCCGGACGGAGGACGGCCCCGCGGCGGCGTACGCCCAGGAGCCGTCCTTGCCGTCCCAGAACGACCAGTAGCGGTACTCCTGCGCCTGGGCGGGGGAGGCGGCCAGACCGGTGACGGTGCAGGCCAGCAGCATCGCGGCCGCGATCCGGGTGCGCGGGGGCAGGGTGCGCCGCATCAGAGCCGGCTCTTCTTCCGGCGGCCGCTCAGCAGGAAGCCGGCGCCCGCGCCGATGGCGAGGCCGATACCGATGACCCACCACACGTTGATCGTGCCGTCGCTGTCCTCGGAGTCCTTGGCGTCCTTCCCCGGGGCGGCGGACGGAGCGGAGCTGCCGGCCGGTTCGGGGCCGGTGGCGTTGAGCGCGGCCACCAGGTCCGTGCCGCCGAAGTTGCGCGGGTCGGTGCCGGTGGCGTGGGCGGCGAACACCAGCTGGGCGTAGGCGGCGGGGCCGCCGTCCTTCGCCCAGTCCGCGGAGTTCTTCTGCAGCCACTTCAGGGGCTGCTGGGCGGCGGCGCCGTGCGATCCGGCGGCCAGCGCGACGACGGCGTCGGCGGTGTTACCGACGTCGGGCTGCTTCTCGGCGCCCGGCATGGCGGACCGCAGATGCTGACCGTTCTCGTCGAGCCGGTCGACGAGGTACGCGGACGCGGCGTCCGCCGCCCGCTCGGCGTCATCGGCCGTCCGCTTCCCGCTGTCGCCGCCCTCCGTGCCGTCCTTACCGTCCTTGCAGTTCAGAGGCCGTACCGGCTTCTTGGCGTCCTTGCCGGCGGGTTCGACGACGAAGCCGTCGCCGAGGGCGCCGGTCGCCGCGGCGGCGGTGGCGTCGGTGTTCGGCGCCGCGCCCTTGAGCTGGAAGGTGAAGGCGCCCCGCTCGTCCGGCTTCGCCGCTGCCTGCTGATCGCCGTCCTTCGCCGCGGCGCAGCCCAGCTGGAAGGTCAGCAGCCCCTGGAACGGGCTCTTTCCCTTCTTGGACTGCACGCTCTCCGGCTTCTCGCCGCCCGCCGCGAGTGCGGCGATGGCGAGCGAGGTGGAGTTGGCGTCGCTGTCCGAGCCGGGCATCGAGCTCCAGCCGCCGTCGTCGTTCTGCACGGACTTCAGCCAGCTCACGGCCTTCTTCACGACGTCGCTGTGCCCGCCGAGCGCGGCGAGCGCCTGCACGGCGGCGGCCGTCTGGTTGGTGTCCCGCAGCGTCTTGGCGCCACAGGCCGTGCCCGGGTCCGCCCGGAACGCGGTGAACGCGCCGTCGGCGCACTGCTGCCCCGCCAGCCAGCTGACGGCCGGCGTCGCGGGCCGTACGCCCACCGTGTGCTGCGCGAGCAGCGCGAGCGACTGCCGCCACACCCCGTCGTACTGCGGGTCCTTCGTGCCGTACAGCGCGTCCGGCAGCTTCTTCGGCGACGGGGCCGGGGCCGGGGCGGCGGGGGAGTCGGCGAACGCGGCGGGGGCAGCGGCCGCGCCCAGCAGGGCGGCGACGGCCAGCGCCGTGCCGGCACGGCGCGCCAGGACGGCGGCGTGGCGCGCAAGGGGAGCCTGCGGAGCCATGGAAGCCATGGGGGCCATCGGGTCGGTGCCTCTCGGGTCGGTTCGCCGCGGTGGCACGCAGCCGCGCTCGGCCGGCCGCGCGCGCCGGTGGTCCGGTCGGGCGTGGTGGCACCGGGCTCAGCTCCGTATACCTCGACGGTGCCGCGCACCGGCCGCCCCTGAGGGACGGACGTTTCCGGTGGCGGGAGCCTTGGTCGCGTCCGATCGGGTACTCCGGCTCGTACGGCCGTGCGTACCGCGAGGTGCCGGTGGTACGCGGACGGGCCGTCCTGACGGTTGCGGGTCAGCGCCGGATTTGCACCGGCTTCCCCCGATCGGGCACGGATGAAGTTGTCCCGCACACCCTAACCGGCGGCCGGACGGTACTCGCTCGCACGTACGGGAAGGAGTGGGTTCGGTGCGCGCACGGGGTGGGGCGTGCCCGCGCCCGGCCCGGGGTGCCGGTGGCGGTCGTCCGCCCCGCCACACCCCTCGCGCGCGCTCGGCCCGCCCCTCACACCGCCTGGTAGGTCGCGGGGTCGGAGCCGGGCACCTGCTCGGCGTGGCCGAGTTTGACCAGGCGGCGCAGATGGGCCTCGGCCTCGGAGACGGCGATGGTGCGGGAGCCGTAGGGGATCTGCTCCCAGGGGCGGTTCCACTCCATGGACACGGCCAGCTGCCAGGGGGTGAGCGGTTCGTGGAGCAGTGCTCTCAGTCCGGACAGCCGCTCTTCGTGGTGAGCGATGAGCTCGCGTACGCGTCCGGCCGCGTCCGTGAACGCATGCTGATGGGCCGGCAGCACCTCGGCGGGGGCGAGCCGGCCGATCCGCTCCAGGGAGTCGAGGTAGTCGCCGAGCGGGTCGGTGACCGTGGCGTCGTCCGGGTCCTCGTACAGCCCGACGTGCGGGGTGATCCCGGGAAGCAGATGGTCACCGGAGAAGAGCCGGCCATACCCCGGCGGCCGCCCGCCCACCGCCCCCGGCGGCTCCTCCGCACGGTCCTCCGCACGGCCCTCCGCGCGCATCCCCGGATGCTCCTCCTCCAGATGCAGACACACATGCCCCGGCGTGTGCCCCGGAGTCCAGATGGCGCGCAGCCGGCGCCCCGGCAGGTCCAGCAGCTCGCCGGGGCTGATCTCGCGGTCCGGCAGTGCGGGCGGCCGACCGGGCAGGGAGCGGCCGCCGCCTTTGGCGCGGCGCGCGAGCAGCGGCGCCAGGTGCTCCTCCGGTGCGCCTGCCGCGGTGAGTCTGGCGGCCACGAAGTCGAGCCAGCGGCCCGGTTGCGCCTGGCGGGTGCGCCGTACGACGTCCGTGTCCGCGGCGTGCATCGCGATCCAGGCGCCGGAGGCCTCCCGCACGGCGGCGGAGAGTCCGTGGTGGTCGGGGTGGTGGTGCGTGATCAGTACGCCATGGATGTCGGTGAGGGCGAAGCCGCAGGCCGCGACGCCGGCGACGAGGGTGTCCCAGGAGTCCGGGTCGTCCCAGCCGGTGTCGATCAGCACCGGCCCGCGGTCGGTCTCCAGGAGGTGGACGAGGGTGTGGCCGAGCGGATTGTCCGGGATGGGGACGGCGATGCTCCACACCCCGCCCTTGTGATCGGTCACTTGCGTCATCCCGGTCCCCTCTCGGCGTGGCATGCAACCTCCCCGTGCGGCATGCGCCCTTCCGACGGCGCGTGCACCCATCACTATAACTAGAACTGGTTTCACTACGGCCTGAAGTGACCGGTCGCTCCGCGGAGTTGTGGCGCCACCCCGGCGCGGAGCGCGTCGCCGGGTCCGCGGCAGCGGCTGTCACCCCATGCTGCCGCGTCGAGCAGCCGGCCGCGTGTGCAGGCGGTCGCTCGGCACCGTGATCGCCCACCGGGGGGGGGCAGCGGTTCACCGGTGCCGGGATTCGGCCCGCGCCGTGGACTCCTCCCACTGGAACTGGTATCAGTTCCTGATGCGCCACGAATTCTGATGCAGCGTCAGTTGTGGCACCGGTACAGCGCAGTTGCAGCGTCGGTGACCGATTGCGGCCGACGGGCGGCCAACCCACAGGAGGCGGCAGCGATGAGCGACCTCGTCGAGCACGGAAAGCTCTACATAGGCGGTGAGCTGGTCGATCCGGCCGGCAGCGACACGATCGAGGTCGTCTCGCCGCACACCGAACAGGTCATCGGCCGCGTCCCGCACGCCTCGCGCGCCGACGTCGACCGCGCGGTGACCGCGGCCCGCACCTCGTTCGGCTCCGGGGTCTGGGCGAACGCCCCGCTGAAGGACCGGATCGCCGTCGTGACCCGCATCAAGGACGCCTTCGCGGTGCGCAGCGAGGAGATCGCCCGGGTCATCAGCTCGGAGAACGGCACACCCTTCACCTCCGGCGTCATGGTGCAGTCGCTGGCCGCGATGCTGGTGTGGGACGCGGCCCTCGCGGTCGCCCGCGACTTCCCGTTCGAGGAACGGCGCGACGGGATCCTGGGTCCGCTGCTGGTACGCCGGGAGCCGGCCGGGGTGGTCGCGGCCGTCGTGCCGTGGAACGTCCCGCAGTTCACCGCCGCCGCCAAGCTCGCCCCGGCGCTGCTGGCCGGCTGCTCGGTGGTGCTGAAGGTGTCGCCGGAGACCCCGCTGGACGCGTACCTGCTCGCCGAGATCGCGACCGAGGCGGGGCTGCCGCCCGGGGTGCTGTCGATCCTGCCCGCCGACCGCGAGGTCAGCGAATACCTGGTCGGTCACCCGGGCGTGGACAAGGTGTCGTTCACCGGCTCGGTGGCGGCCGGCAAGCGGGTCATGGAGGTCGCCGCGCGCAACCTCAGCCGGGTCACGCTGGAGCTGGGCGGCAAGTCGGCCGCGCTGATCCTGCCGGACGCGGATCTGGACGCGGCGGTGGCCGGCATCGTTCCGTTCGCCTGGATGATCAACGGTCAGGCGTGTGTGGCCCAGACCCGGATCCTCGCGCCGCGCAGCCACTACGACGAGATCGCCGAACGGTTCGCCGCGGCGGCGGGCGCGCTCAAGGTGGGTGACCCGCTGGACCCGGCCACCGAGCTGGGCCCGCTGGTCGCGCGGCGCCAGCGGCAGCGCTCGCTCGACTACATCGCGCTCGGCCGCCAGGAGGGCGCCAAGATCCTCACCGGCGGCGGAACCCCTGACGGTCAGCCCACGGGCTGGTACGTCGAGCCGACCCTCTTCGGCGACGTCGCCAACTCCATGCGGATCGCCCGCGAGGAGATCTTCGGCCCGGTCATCTGCCTGCTGCCGTACGAGGACGAGGCGGAGGCGGTACGGATCGCCAACGACTCCGAGTACGGGCTGTCCGGCTCGGTATGGACGGCCGACGTCGACCACGGCGTCGACATCGCGCGGCGGGTGCGCACCGGGACGTACTCGGTGAACACCTTCAGCATCGACATGCTCGGCCCGTTCGGCGGCTACAAGAACTCCGGCATCGGCCGGGAGTTCGGCCCCGAGGGCTTCGGTGAATACCTGGAGCACAAGATGATCCACCTGCCGGCGGGTTCCTGATGGGGGACCGCTGGCGGGTGGAGGTGGACCGGAGCGTGTGCATCGGGTCCGGGTTGTGCGCCGCCGCGGCGCCGGACGGCTTCCGGCTGGACACGGCCCGGCAGTCCCACCCGGTGGCGACGGAGGCGGACGCCGCCGAGAGCGTCCTGGCGGCGGCCGAAGGGTGCCCCGTGGAGGCGATCACCCTCACCGTCGCCGACACCGGCGAGCCGGTCTTCCCACCGGACGAGTGAGGCGGGGCGCCGGGCTGGGGGCGGGCGGGGCGAGGGGCCGCGCGGGCGAGGCCGGTCACCGCCCCCGCCCCCGGAGTTACCTGGGCGCCGTCACGTCGATCAGGCGGCAGACCGTTTCGATGTCGATCTTCACCTGGGCGATCGAGGCGCGGCCCGAGAGCCAGGTGATCAGTGCCGAGTGCCAGGTGTGCTCGATGACCCGCACCGCGGACAGCTGGTCGGGGGTGGGCGGGTCGTTCAGGGCCATCGCGTCGAGGATGATCGCGGTGGTCAGCCGGGAGACGGTGTCCACCTCGGGGCTGACGGAGCGGTCGGCGAAGGTCAGGGCGCGCACCATCGCGTCGGCGAGATGCGGCTCGCGCTGCAGTGCCCGGAACGCCCGCATCAGGGTCTGGGCGACCCGGGCACCCGGGTCGGGCTCCGAGGGCGGGCGCTTGCGGAGCGTCTCGTGCATGTGCTGCAGCTGGTCCTGCATGGTCGCCACCAGCAGGTGCACCTTGGACGGGAAGTAGCGGTAGAGGGTGCCGAGTGCGACGCCCGAGGACTCGGCGACCTCGCGCATCTGTACGGCGTCGAAGCCGCCGCGTCCGGCGAGCCGGGCGCTGGTGTGCAGGATGCGGCGGCGCCGGGCCTCCTGACGCTCGGTCAGGGGAGGACTCGCGGGAAGCGTCGGCTTGGCCGCCTTGGATTCCGTAGTCATATATCCCATTCCGTGGCATTCCCTCCGCGATGCGGCGAGCGCCGGTGGTGTGATCGGCACAGCATGGCAGGGGTCGGGTCGTGGCGCGAATCACCTGGTGCGACTCTTCTCGCTCCGCTCCCGGCCGGTAGATTCGAACCTCTGTGAACTGATCAGTAGCCAATCAGTTCTGAAACTTGTTCTAGATTACCGCCAGCGGTTACGCTCCGGCGAAAGTCCAGTGAGAAGGGGGCCGAGCGTGACCGCAGAGGCCGTCCAGGCAGCCGCGCCTCGCCCCGCAGAGGCCCCCACGGCCTCCGCCCCGACGAACGGTGACCGCCCCCTGCGGATCGCGATGCTCACGTACAAGGGGAACCCGTTCTGCGGCGGTCAGGGCGTCTACGTGCGCCACCTCTCGCGCGAACTGGCCCGCCTCGGCCACTCCGTAGAGGTCATCGGCGCCCAGCCCTACCCCGTCCTCGACGACGGCGTCACGCTGACCGAGCTGCCCAGCCTCGACCTCTACCGCCAGCCCGACCCGTTCCGCACGCCCCGGCTCGGCGAGTTCCGGGACTGGGTCGACGCCCTGGAGGTCGGCACGATGTGGACCGGCGGCTTCCCCGAGCCGCTGACGTTCTCCCTGCGGGCCCGGCGTCATCTCGCTGCCCGCCGCGGCGAGTTCGATGTCGTCCACGACAACCAGACGCTCGGCTACGGCCTGCTCGGCGGCCCCGGCGCGCTCGGCGCCCCGCTGGTCACCACCATTCACCACCCCATCACCGTCGACCGCCGGCTCGACCTGGAAGCCGCCGGCAGCTTCCGGCGCCGCGCCTCCGTCCGCCGCTGGTACGGCTTCACCCGGATGCAGAAGCGCGTCGCCCGCCGGCTGCCCTCCGTCCTCACCGTCTCCGGCTCCTCCCGCCAGGAGATCGTCGACGACCTCGGCGTCGCCGACGGCCGCATCCATGTCGTGCACATCGGCGCCGACACCGACCTCTTCTCCCCGGACCCGTCGGTGGCCGAGGTGCCCGGCCGCATCGTCACCACCTCCAGCGCCGACGTCCCCCTCAAGGGCCTGATCCACCTCGTCGAGGCGCTCGCCAAGGTCCGCACCGAGAACCCGGACGCGCATCTCGTCGTCGTCGGCAAGCGCGCCGACGACGGGCCGGTCGCCGCCGCCATCGAACGCCACGGCCTGTCCGGCGCCATCGAATTCGTCAAGGGCATCACCGATGCCGCACTCGTCGACCTGGTCCGCAGCGCCCAGATCGCCTGCGTCCCCTCCCTCTACGAAGGCTTCTCGCTGCCCGCCGCCGAGGCGATGGCCACCGCGACCCCGCTGCTCGCCACCACCGGCGGCGCCATCCCCGAAGTCGCCGGGCCCGACGGCGAGACCAGCCTCGCGGTGCCCCCGGGCGACTCCGGCGCGCTGGCCGCCGGACTCCTCCGCCTGCTGGGTGACGCCCCGCTGCGCGCCCGCCTCGGCGCGGCCGGCCGGGAACGGGTGCTGGCCCGCTTCACCTGGCGGCAGGCCGCCCTCGGCACCGCCGAGCGCTACCGCGAGGCCATCGCCCTGCAGAGCCACCCGGCCGCCGCCGCCCCGCGCGGCGCCGCCCCCGCACCCAGCACCGCCGGACGCGTCTAGATGCCGGACGCGTCCAGATGACCGGCTCCGGACGGACCAGCGAGTCCGGAGCCGCGTCCGCCGACGGCGCCGGCCGCGCCCCTCACCGACCCTCCCGCCACCACCGCCCCGAACCGCCGGACGAAAGCAGAACGCCGTGCTGACCGTCGACTTTTCCCGTTTCCCGCTCGCCCCGGGCGACCGCGTCCTCGACCTGGGCTGCGGCGCGGGCCGGCACGCCTTCGAGTGTTACCGGCGCGGCGCGCAGGTCGTCGCCCTCGACCAGAACGCCGAGGAGATCCGCGAGGTCGCCAAGTGGTTCGCCGCGATGGAGGAGGCCGGCGAGGCCCCGGCCGGCGCCACCGCCACCGCCATGGAGGGCGACGCGCTGGCCCTGCCGTTCCCCGACGACAGCTTCGACGTCGTGATCATCTCCGAGGTCATGGAGCACATCCCCGATGACAAGGGCGTGCTCGCCGAGATGGTGCGGGTGCTGCGCCCCGGCGGCCGGATCGCGGTCACCGTCCCCCGCTACGGCCCCGAGAAGATCTGCTGGGCCCTCAGCGACGCCTACCACGAGGTCGAGGGCGGCCATATCCGCATCTACCGCGGTGACGAACTGCTCGGCAAGATGCGCGAGGCCGGCCTGGAGCCGTACGGCACGCACCACGCGCACGGACTGCACAGCCCCTACTGGTGGCTGAAGTGCGCCTTCGGGGTGGACAACGACAAGGCGTTGCCGGTGCAGGCGTACCACAAGCTGCTGGTCTGGGACATCATGAAGAAGCCGCTGGCCACCCGGCTCGCCGAGCAGGCCCTCAACCCCGTCATCGGCAAGAGCTTCGTCGCCTACGCCACCAAGCCGCACCTGCCCGATGCGGACGGCACGGCGGACGGGCCCGCGGCGAAGCCGGCCACGGCCGGCAAGGGCGGCAAGGCCCGCAAGACCGCCACCCCTTCCGCCAAGCCCTCGGCCAAGCCCGCCAAGTCGACCGCCAAGCGTTCCGCCGGGGCCGCCAAGTGACAAGCCCCGGACGTACCGAACGGCTGGTCCTGCCGGGCGTGCTCACCGCCGAACAGGCGGCCCGTACGGTCGCCGGCATCGTGGCGATGCAGCGCGAGGACGGCGCGATCCCGTGGTTCCGCGGCCACCACCTCGACCCGTGGGACCACACCGAGGCCGCCATGGCCCTGGACGCGGCCGGCGAACACGAGCGTGCCGAGGCCGCGTACGAGTGGCTGATGCGGCATCAGAACCCGGACGGCTCCTGGTACGCGGCGTACGCCGACGGGGACGCCGGAGCGCCCACCGACCGGGGCCGGGAGACCAACTTCTGCGCCTATATAGCGGTAGGGGTCTGGCACCACTTCCTGTCCACCGGCGACGAGACCTTCCTCGACCGCATGTGGCCCGCCGTGCACGCCGCGATCGAGTTCGTCCTGGGGCTCCAGCAGCCCGGCGGCGAGATCGGCTGGAAGCGCGAGGACGACGGCACACCCGTCACCGACGCGCTGCTGACCGGCTCGTCCTCCGTCTACCAGGCGCTGCGCTGCGCGCTCGCGCTCGCCGAGGCACGCGAGGAGCCGCAGCCCGACTGGGAACTGGCCCTGGGCCGCCTCGGCCACGCGATCAGCCGGCACCCGGAGCGGTTCCTGGACAAGGCCCGCTACTCCATGGACTGGTACTACCCGATCCTGGGCGGCGCGGTCCGCGGCGCCGACGCCACCGCCCGCATCGACGCCGACTGGGAGCGCTTCGTCGTACCCGGCCTCGGGGTGCGCTGTGTGCTGCCCAACCCGTGGGTCACCGGCGGTGAGAGCGCCGAACTGGCCCTCGCCCTCTGGGCGATGGGCGAGTCGGAGCGGGCCGTGCAGATCCTCAAGTGGATGCAGCACCTGCGCGCCGACGACGGCATGTACTGGACCGGCTACGTCTTCGACGACGACGCGATCTGGCCAATTGAACGCACCTCCTGGACGGCCGGTTCGCTGCTCCTGGCGGTGGCCGCGCTGGGCGGAGACGAGGCCACCACCTCGGTCTTCGGCGGCGAATGCCTGCCCACCGGCCTCGCGCCGGACTGCTGCCGGTAGCGAGTGGGCGCGGCGCGCGGGCGTCCCGTAGGGGGCGCCCGGCGTCGGCGGCGACATCCGCACACCTCAGGAATTCAGCTCGGCCAGCACCCGCAGGGTGTGCGGGTCCGGGGCGGTCACCAGGAGGTCGGTGACCGGGCCCGCGCGCCACAACTCCAGGCGTTCCGCGATCCGTTCGCGCGGGCCGACCAGGGAGATCTCGTCGGCGAAGGCGTCCGGCACGGCGCGTACCGCTTCCTCCCTGCGGCCCTGGAGGAACAGGTCCTGCACCCGCCGGGCCTCCTCCTCGAAGCCCATCCGTGCCATCAGGTCGGCGTGGAAGTTGCGGGCCGCGTGGCCCATCCCGCCGATGTAGAAGCCGAGCATCGCCTTGACCGGCAGCAGCCCCTCGGCGACGTCGTCGCAGACCACGGCCCGCGCCATGGGCGCGATCCGGAACCCTTCGGGTGCCTCGGTGAGGGACGCCCGGTAGACGTCGGTGCGCTGCGGCGACCAGTACAGCGGCAGCCAGCCGTCCGCGATCCGGGCGGTCTGGGCGATGTTCTTGGGCCCCTCCGCGCCCAGCAGCACGGGGAGCGAGGCGCGCAGCGGGTGGGTGATGGGCTTGAGGGGCTTGCCCAGTCCGGTGCCGTCCGCGCCGCGGTAGGGGACCGGATGGAAGCGGCCGTCGCACTCCACCGGCCCTTCCCTGCGCAGGACTTGGCGGATCACCTCGACGTACTCGCGGGTCGCGGTGAGCGGGCTCTTGGGGAACGGCCGTCCGTACCAGCCCTCCACGACCTGCGGCCCGGACAGCCCGAGGCCGAGCATCATCCGGCCGCCGGAGAGGTGGTCGAGGGTGAGGGCGTGCATCGCGGTGGCGGTGGGGGTGCGGGCGGCCATCTGCGCGATGCCGGTGCCCAGCTGGATGCGGGAGGTGTGGGCGGCGATCCAGGTGAGTGCGGTGAAGGCGTCCGAGCCCCAGGCCTCCGCCGTCCATACGGAGCCGTAGCCCAGGCGCTCGGCCTCCTGGGCGAGTTCGAGGTGGCGGGGGTCGGGGCCGCGTCCCCAGTAGCCCAGTGCCAGACCGAGTCGCATGCGCGCCCCTCTCCGAGGTCATGGATGCTGCCGGCGGCCATGGCTGACGGAGTGTCAGGTGCGGCCGGTCCGGTGGACTGTACGACCCGGCCGCGGGCAGCGCAACGGCCCCCCGCCCGCGAGGGCGAGGGGCCGGAGGGGACCGTGGTGCGTCCGGGTCAGCCGCGCTGGATCCCGGTCGTGTCCTGCAGGACACCGCGCCGGCCGTCCTGGGTCTGCGCGATCAGGGCCTGGCCGCGCTGCTCCACAGCGAGGTACCAGGTGCCGGGCGCCAGTTCGGCGATCGGCGACGGCGAACCGTCCTCGCCGTACAGCGGGCGCGCGACGGGCACCGCGAACCAGAACGGCGCGAAGTCGGCCGGGGCGCCGGCCGCGGCGGTGGCGCCCTGCGGGCCGCCGGCCGGAGCCTGCTGGCCGCCGTAGCTCTGGCCGGGCTGGGGCTGACCCGGGCCGGGCTGGCCGGGCTGGGGCTGCTGGTGCGCACCGGGGTAGCCGTAGCCGTGGCCGGGCTGCTGCTGCTGAGCGCCGGGGTAGCCGTAGCCGGGGTTGGGACCGGCGCCGTAGGGGGAGGGGCCGCCGACGGGCTTGTCCGGGATCAGCCGGCCCTGGAGCGCGGGGACCTTGGGGCCGGCCAGCGCGGCACCGGACATCACCAACAGGGCCAGGAAGGCCAGGATGTGGCCGATGCCGATGCCGATTCCGACACCTTCCTGGGTGGCACGCTGGGAACTGTCGAACAGCATCCAGAGGCAGGTCCAGGTGGCGAACAGGGAGAGCCCGACGCCCAGCTGGCCGAGGTCGAGGCCGAGGAACTTACGCTCGGTACCCAGCGCGCGGCCGACGACGATGAGCGCCGCGGCGATGATTCCCGCAAGGAAAATCGACGGGAGGACCGGGAACAGCTTGGACTCCCAGCCGTTGGGCAAGTTGTCCGAGGCGTTGCCGCAGTCTCCCGGGCAATCCAGGGAGTAGAAGTTGAGGAACGAGGCGATGAACAGCAACACCGCTGCTCCGATCACCACGCCGTCGCCTCGAGTGAGGGAGCGGATGTTCACGTAAAGGTCCTTTGTCGGGTTCGAGGATCTGTGGTCGCTGTCGCTGTCTGGCGCGCGGTGCGGGGCACGGCGGTGGCCCCCCATCGTAAAGGGGAACCTATCGTCGAATCTGCCGGGTCGTCTTCTTGGTATCGGCGCGGTATCGGTGCGGTATGGGCGCCCGGACCGGTGCCGCTATCCGGCCCGGTGGCGGGGACTCCGTTCACCGCGTCAAGAAGTCCGTAATGCCCTCGGTGATCCCGCGCGCCGCCTTTTGCCGCCACTGTGCGTCGGTCAATTGTGCGGCGTCCTTCGGGTCGCGCATATTGCCGCACTCGATGAACACTTTCGGCACCGTCGAGAGGTTGAGGCCGCCCAAATCGGAACGTACGTCCAATCCCGTACCGCCGCCGATGTAATTGGACGGCGCGCTTCCGGTCACCGCCACGAAACGGCCGGCCAGCCGCTCGCCCAGCTCGCGCGAGGGCGCCACGATCGCGGCGTTGTCGGCCCGGCCGGCCTTGACGCGGCCGGGGAGGATGACGTGGAAGCCGCGGTTTCCCTTGCCCGAACCGTCGGCGTGCAGGGAGATCGCGGCGTCCGCGTGCGCCTTGTTGCCGATGGCGGCCCGTTCGTCCACGCACGGTCCGTACGGCCGGTCGCCGTCCTGGGTGAACATGACCGTCGCGCCCTGCTCCCTGAGGAGGGCGCGGGCGCGGCGGGCGACGTCCAGGGTGTACGTCGCCTCGGCATATCCGTCGTTGGTGGACGTGCCGGTGGTGTCGCATTCCTTGCGTTCATTGCCGATGTTCACCAGGCGGGCGATTTCCCGTCCGTGATCACGGTTGTGCGGATTGTGGCCGGGGTCGATCACCACGGTCTTGCCTTTCAGGCTGCCGTGGGGATTGCCCTTTCCGGCCCCGTCGCCGCCCGCGCCCTTCTCCGCCTCCTTCGTCGGCCTGCCCTTGTCGCCCTTGCCGCCCTTGTCCGGGGTGGCGGGGGAGCCGGACCTGCCGCCTCCGGCCGTCGCCGATGCGCCCGGCGCGGGCGGCGCGGCGCGTGGTGGCTCACCGCCGTCGCCGCCCGCCGACCGCAAGATCAGCCAGCCGGCGACGGCGGCGATCACCAGGACGGCCGACGCGATGAGGACGGTGCCGCGCAGGCGGCGGTGCGGGGGGAAAGTACTGCCGTTCGACACGTCCGCGATCGTAGCCCGCTCAGCTGCCGGGGCCGGTGCGCCGCAGGACGTGCAGGGAACGGTGGGCCGAGATCTCGGTGAACGCGCCGGACTCCAGGGCCCTGCGGTAGATGCGGTACGGGGCCTGCCCGCCGTCCGCCGGATCGGCGAAGACGTCGTGGATGACCAGCAGCCCGCCGGGGGCGAGGTGCGGTACCCAGCCCTCGTAGTCGGCGGTGGCGTGCTCGTCGGTGTGGCCGCCGTCGATGAAGACCAGCCCCACCGGCGCCTGCCAGACGGCGGCGGCCTGCGGCGACCGGCCGACCATGGCGATCACATGGTCCTCCAGGCCCGCGGCGTGCAGCGTGCGGCGGAAGGTGGGCAGTGTGTCCATCCGGCCGGCCTCGGGGTCGACGACCGTCGGGTCGTGGTACTCCCAGCCGGGCTGCTGCTCCTCGCTGCCCCGGTGGTGGTCGACGGTGACGGCGGTGGTGCCGCAGGCGCGTGCGGCGTCGGCGAGCAGGATCGTGGAGCGCCCGCAGTAGGTGCCGACCTCGACGAGGGGGAGCCCGAGGGCGCCGGCCTCCCGCGCGGCCGCATACAGCGCGAGGCCCTCGTCGGCCGGCATGAACCCCTTGGCCGCCTCGAAGGCGGCCAGAATCTCCGGCTCGGGTGCCGCGGCCATGGGGTTCCTCCTGGTCGTACGGGGGTGGGCGCCCCATCGTGCCGTACGCGGCCGACGGGTGCGGGGGCGGGCCCTGGGACTGCCGTCCGGATCGGACCGGCTCACGGGGCCGGACCGGTTCACCGGGCCGGATCCGCTCACCGGGCCGGCCCGATCCGTGCGAGAGGTACCGGATGACCGGCCCGCCGGCCCGCCGGCCCGCGGGCCGGCGGGCGGCGCAAGGGGCGCTCGTGCCGCCGGGGCGGTGAGTCCCCGGCGGGCGCGGAAGGCTTGGTATCTGACCTTCCGTCAGAATGAAACGTGTTCTAGTCTGCCGGGCATGGGGATCGGAATCACACAGGAACAGCGTGAGTTGGCCGATGCGGTACGCGGCTGGCTCACCCGCGCCGTACCGCCCGAGGAGATCCGCAAGCTGCTCGACGCGGATTCCCCTGCGGGCGGCGGGCGCCCCGCCTACTGGGACGGCCTCGCCGCACAGGGACTGCTCGGCGTGCACCTGCCCGAGGAGTGCGGCGGCGGAGGCGGTGAACTCCTCGACCTCGCCGTCATCCTGGAGGAGGCGGCCCGCGCCGCGCTCCCGGGACCGTACCTGGCGTCCGCACTCGCCTCCGCGGTGCTGGCACGGGCCGGGGCGGAGCAGCTCGTCACCCCGCTCGCCACCGGTGAACGGATCGGGGCCGTCGCACTCGGCACCGGGACGCTGACCGCGACCGAGGACGGTGACGGCGGGTATGTGCTCGACGGCACCGCGCCGCCCGTCCTCTCCGGTGCGGACGCCGACCTGCTGGTGCTCGCGGCCGCGTCGGCGCAGGGCACGCTCTGGTTCGCCGTCGACGCCGCCGCGCTCGCCGTGCGCGCCCACGCGGGCGCCGACCCGACCAGGGGCACCGCGGAGATCACCGCGGACGGCGTACGGGTCCCCGGCAGCCGGGTGCTCGGTCCGGACGACGGCCGGGTGACCGACCTCGCCGCAGTCCTCTTCGCCGCCGACGCCTGCGGAACAGCCGGCTGGGCGCTGCACACGGCCACCGAACACGCCAAGGTGCGCGAGCAGTTCGGACGGCCCATCGGACAGTTCCAGGCCGTCAAGCACTTGTGCGCCGACATGCTCGTCCGGGTCGAGCAGGCGCGGGCGCTGGCCTGGGACGCGGCCCGCGCCGCCGACGACGCACCCGAGGCGCGCGGCCTGGTCGCCGCGCTCGCCGCCGCGACCGCCCTGGACGCCGCGTACAGCTGCGCCAAGGACTGCATCCAGATCCTCGGCGGCATCGGCTTCACCTGGGAACACGACGCCCATCTCCACCTGCGCCGGGCGACGGTGGCCCGCGGGCTGCTCGGCGACGGCGACACCCACCGGCTGCGGGCCGCCCGGCTCGGCGCCGACGGCGCCCGCCGCGCCCTGCGGCTCGAACTCCCCGCCGAGGCGGACGGGCACCGGGAACGGGCCCGTACCGCCATCGACGGGGTACGCGGCCTGGACCCGGCTGCCGCCCGCCGCGCGCTGGCCCCCACCGGCTACGCCGCCCCGCACCTCCCCGCACCGCACGGCCTGGGCGCCGGGCCCGTCCAACAGCTCGCCATCCAGCAGGAGATGGCGGCAGCCGGCGTCCGGGTCAGCGATCTGGGCATCGCCACCTGGGTGGTGCCCTCGCTCATCGCCTACGGCACCGCGGCCCAGCAGGACCGCTATCTGCTGCCGTCGCTGCGCGGTGACCTGCTCTGGTGCCAGCTGTTCTCGGAACCGGGGGCCGGTTCGGACCTGGCGTCGCTTCGCACCCGCGCCGAGCGGACGGACGACGGCTGGCGGATCAACGGCCAGAAGGTGTGGACCTCGGCCGCCCAGTGGGCGAGCCACGGCATCCTGCTCGCCCGCACGAACCCGGACGCCCCCAGACACCGCGGACTGACGTTCTTCCTCATCGACATGAAGAGCCCCGGCATCGAGGTGCGGCCGCTGACGGAGATCACCGGCGACGCGCTGTTCAACGAGGTCTACTTCGACGATGTGCTGCTGCCGGCCGACGCCGTCGTCGGCGAGGTCGACGGCGGCTGGCAGGTCGCCCGCACCACCCTCGGCAACGAACGCGTCCACATGGCCGACCAGTTGACGTTCGACACCGGACTGGAGGCCCTCATCGACCGCTCCGCCGCGTTGGACGGGTCGGTACGGGTACGGGTGGGCGCGCTGGCAGCCGAGGCGCACGCGCTGGGCTGCATCGGGCTGCGCACCACGCTCCAGCAGGTGTCCGGGCTGGAGCCGGGTGCCGGCGCCAGCATCCGCAAACTGGTGCAGACCCCGCACCAGCAGAAGGTCGCCGAGCTGGCACTGGAACTCCTCGGACCGGCCGCCGTCACCGGCGAAGGGGCCGGCGAGCGGGCGCTGCACGGCTTCCTGATGTCACGCTGCCTGACCATCGCCGGCGGCACCACCCAGGTCCAGCTGAACGTCGTCGCCGAACGGCTCCTCGGCCTGCCCCGCGACCCGGAGCCCCGCCCCCTCATCTGACCCCGCCCGGCCCGCTCCGATCTCCCGCCGGCCCCGTGACGTCCCTGACCGCTCCGACTTCCCCGACCTCCAGGAGGACCCGCATGGCTGGCAAGGCGTACATCGTCGGCGTCGGGATGACCAAGTTCGAGAAGCCCGAGACCCGCGACTGGCAGTACTGGGACATGGCCGCCGAAGCGGGCGGCAAGGCGCTCGCCGACGCCGGGATCGGCTACGACGCGATCGAGCAGGTGCCGGTCGGCTACTGCTACCAGCCCTCGACCGCCGGCCAGCGCGCCGCGTACGAACTGGGGCTGACCGGCATCCCCGTCTACAACGTCAACAACAACTGCGCGACCGCCTCGACCGCGCTGATGATGGCCCGCCAGTTCGTCGAGTCCGGCATCAACGACTGCGTGCTGGCACTCGGATTCGAGAAGATGAAACGCGGCGCGCTCGGCGGCGGCGCGGACAGCGGCGACTTCGCCACCTCCCCGGTCGCCCGGCACTACGGCGTGATGGCGGCCGCCCACGGCTTCGAGATGAGCCCGCCCACCGCCCAGATCTTCGGCAACGCCGCCCGCGAGCACATGGAGCGGCACGGCACCACCGAGGAACAGCTCGCCGCCGTCGGCGCCAAGAACCACCGGCACTCCGCACACAACCCCTACGCCCAGTTCCAGGACGTCTACACGGTCGAGGAGATCCTCGCCGCCAGGACCATCCACCGGCCGCTGACCAAGCTCCAGTGCTCGCCGACGTCCGACGGTTCGGCCGCCGCGGTCGTCGCCTCCGAGCGCTTCGTCCGCGAACACGGCCTCCAGGAGCGGGCGGTGGAGATCGTCGCGCAGGCCATGACGACCGACACCGAGGACAGCTTCGCCTCCGGCTCCTGCATCGACGCCGTCGGCAAGCCGATGTCACGGGCGGCGGCCCGGCAGGCCTACGCGGCGAGCGGCCTCGGCATCGAGGACGTGGACGTCATCGAGCTGCACGACTGCTTTTCGGTCAATGAGCTGCTGACGTACGAGGCGCTGGGGATGTGCGCCGACGGCGAGTCGGGGAAGCTGGCCGCCGACGGCGCCACGACCTACGGCGGGCGCTGGGTGGTCAACCCGTCCGGCGGGCTGATCTCCAAGGGACACCCGCTGGGCGCGACCGGCCTGGCCCAGGCCGCCGAGCTCGTCTGGCAACTGCGCGGCACGGCGGGCGAGCGGCAGGTCCCCGGCGCCCGGGTCGGCCTCGCGCACAACATCGGCCTGGGCGGCGCCGCGGTGGTGACGCTGCTGCGCAAGTGACAGACGGGGTCGGGGGGCTTTGGTCCTACGGCTTCGGGCCTTGCGACCCGGCGCGACGTAGGTCTCCCGTCCGGTGGCCGGTGCGTCGTTATCCCGATGCGGGCCTCACGCGTCGAATGCGAGCATGGTCCGCATGCCCCCGATAGCCACCTCCGCCACGCTGTCCGAAACTCCGCGCCGGACGGCCGCGCCCGCCTGGCTGGTGATGGTGCTGGTCTGCGCCGGGCAGTTCCTGGTCGTGCTGGATGTCTCCGTCGTGAACGTGGCACTGCCCGCGGTCCGTTCGGGCCTCGGGCTGAGCGAGCTGGGCCTGCAGTGGATCGTCAACGCCTACGTCATCACCTTCGCGGGCTTCATGCTGCTCGGGGGCCGGGCCGCCGACCTCTTCGGCCGGAAGCGGATCTTCGTCGTCGGCCTGGCGCTCTTCACCCTCGCGAGCCTGGGCGGCGGGCTCGCACAGGAGCCCTGGCAGCTGATCGCGGCCCGCACCGTGCAGGGCGTCGGCGCCGCCGTGCTGTCCCCGGCCACCCTCACGATCCTGACGACGTCGTTCCCCGCGGGAGCGGCCCGCACCCGCGCCATCGCCACCTGGACGGCCGTCGGCGCGGGCGGCGGCGCGGTGGGCGGACTCGTCGGCGGGGTGCTCACGGAGTATCTGTCGTGGCGCTGGGTGCTGCTGATCAATGTGCCGGTCGGGGCGCTCGTCCTGACCGGCGCCGTACTGTGGCTGACCGAGAGCCGGCGGGACACCGGGCGGCGGCTGGACGTGCCCGGAGCGCTGCTGGTGACGGGCGGCCTGGGGCTGGTGGCGTACGGCATCGTGCAGACCGAGACGGACGGCTGGACGTCCGCGTCGGCGCTGCTGCCGCTGGCCGCCGGGCTGCTGGTGGTGGCGGCGTTCATCGCCGTCGAGGCGCGGGCCAAGGCCCCGCTGATGCCGCTGGGGCTGTTCCGGCTGCGCTCGGTCTCCTCGGCGAACGCGGCGATGGTGCTGGCCGGCGCCGCGATGTTCTCGATGTGGTACTTCCTGTCGCTCTACATGCAGAACGTGCTGGGCTACCGGCCGCTGCAGGCCGGGCTCTCCTTCATCCCGCACTCGCTGAGCATCGTCCTGGGCTCGAAGATCGCGCCCCGGCTGATGAACCGGGTCGGGGCCAAGAGCCTGGCCGTCACGGGGGCGGTGATCTCCGCCTCGGGCATGCTCTGGCAGGGCGCGATGGGCGCCGACGGGACCTATCTGAGCACGCTGCTGGGCCCCGGCATCTTGATGGCGTTCGGCGCCGGGCTGACCGCGACGCCGGTCGCCTCCATCGCCACCTCCGGCGCCGACCCCGCAGACCAGGGGCTGGTCTCCGGCCTGATCAACACCTCGCGCCAGATGGGCGGTGCGCTGGGCCTGTCGATCCTCTCCACGGTCGCCGCCTCCCGTATCGAGACCGGCCACGGCAGCCCGGTGGCCCTGGCCGGCGGCTACGGCCTGGCGTTCCAGGTCGGGTCGGCGGTGCTGCTGGGCAGCATCGTGCTGATGGTCGTCGCGCTGCCCCGGCGCCGGGCCGACATCGCCCACTGAGGCCGCACCGCCCCGGCGTGCCCTGCCGGGGCGGGTACGCGCCCTACAGCCAGCCGTTGCGGCGGGCCGCGCGGACGGCTTCCATGCGGTTGCGGGTGCCGGTCTTGCCGATGGCCGAGGAGAGGTAGTTGCGGACGGTGGCCTGGGAGAGATGGAGCCGGCCCGCGATATCGGCGACGGTCGCACCGTCCACCGCCGCGGTCAGCGCGTCCCGCTCGCGCTGGGTGAGCGGATTGGGGCCGGCGCTGAGCGCCGCCGCCGCCAGTCCAGGGTCGATCACCTGCTCCCCGGCAAGCACCCGCCGGATCGCCGCCGCCAGCTCCTCCACCGGGCCGTCCTTGACCAGGAAACCGGAGGCCCCGGCCTCCATCGCGCGGCGCAGATAGCCCGGCCGCCCGAAGGTCGTCACGATCAGCACCTTGCAGGACGGCAGCTGTGCGCGCAGGTCGGCCGCCGCGTCCAGGCCGCTGCGGCCGGGCAGTTCGATGTCCAGCAGCGCGATGTCGGGGCGGGCGTCCAGCGCGGCGTCGACGATCTGATCGCCGGCGGGGACCTGGGCCACCACTTCCATGTCCTCTTCCAGGTCGAGCAGGAGCGCCAGCGCGCCCCGCATCATTCCCTGGTCCTCGGCCAGCAGGACCTTGATCACCTGGTCAACCCTTCCGTGTCCGCCAACTCACCCGAATCCAGAGGCAGCTCGGCCGTGACGCGGAAGCCGCGCCGGCCGTCCGGGCCGCTCTCCAGGGTCCCGCCCGCCGCCGCCAGCCGCTCGGCGAGCCCCTTCAGCCCCGTGCCGCCCGCCGTGCCCGTGGGGCCGTGACGGTCCGTCGCACCGGGAGCGCCCGCGGCCGGGGCGGCACCGGAGCCTACGGGACCGCGGCCGTCGTCCGTGACCGTCAGCCGTACGTGGTCGTCGTCGGCGCCCACCTCGATCTCGCAGCGGGTGGCGCCGCTGTGCCGGAGGGTGTTGGTGACGCCCTCGCGGACGACCCAGCCCAGCAGCGCCCCGGCATGCGGCGGCAGCGGCGGGCAGGTCTGGCGTACGACCGACTCGATACCGGCCGCCTCCAGCACCGAACGCGCCCGGTCCAGCTCGGTGGTCAGGCTGCCCTCCCGGTAGCCGCTGACCGCCTCGCGGATCTCGGTCAGCGCCTGCCTGCCGACCGCCTCGATGTCGGCGGCCTGGGTGAGCGCGGCGTCGAGATCGCGCGGTGCCAGCCGGCGGACCGCCTCGGCCTTGACCACCACCACGGACAGGGTGTGCCCCAGCAGGTCGTGCAGATCGCGGGAGAACCGCAGCCGTTCCTTCTCCACGGCGCTGCGGGCCAGTTCCTGCCGGGTGGCGTCCAGCTCGTGGATGGTGTCGAACAGGCTCAGGACCGTGGCCGTCACCATGCCGGACAGGAAGGTGCCGTAGCCGATGCCGACCGAGCCCCACGGTCCGTCCTCGCCCTGGGAGCCGGCCAGGAAAGCGGCCGAGCCGCTGAGCGCGATCAGCCAGAGGGCGAGCCGTTTGCCGCGCAGCGCCCGCACCGTGCCGGAGGCCAGCGACAGCAGCGGGAAGAACAGGAACCAGGTGTCACCGAAGCCGAGGGCGATGGCATAGGTGACGGCGGTCAGCGCACCGAGGGCGTAGATCTGGTAGCGGGAGCCGCGCAGCCGGGGGTTGAAGGAGGCGAAGACGACGGTGATGTAGAGGGAGTTGAAGGTGAGCAGCCCCAGGCCGGCCAGCCAGGGATTGCCGGACCTGCCCTGGACGATGTTGGAGAAGGCGCCGAGGCCCAGCAGCAGCCAGGGCAGGAAGGTGTACCGGCCGGGGCCCTTGTGGTCCTTGCCGGTGCCCGTGCCCGGCCAGGCCGGCCGTCCCGGCCGCCACTGCTTGTGCGGGGCACCGCCGGCCCGGGAGGCCTCTTCGCCGCCGTGCGGCCCCTTCGTGTGCTGCACTGTCGCTTCCCCGGTCCTCACCATCGCCGATCACACCGTCCGTGCTGCCCGACGGTACGCGTACACCGCGTAGCCGCCGAAGAGCGCCAGCCACGCCGCCAGCACCGCCACCGTGGTGAGTCCCGGGGCGCCGCCGTGCGTGATGCTCAGGCCGAGGTCGGCGAAGCGGTTGGCGGGCGTCCAGTGGGCCAGCGAGCGCAGCCACCCGGGGAACGCCTCCACCGGGAACCACAGGCCGCCGATGATCGAAAGGATGAGCAGGCAGCCGGTGTTGACCAGGCCGGTGGCCTGCGAGGAGAGGCGGTAGCCGTTGCCGAGGCCGAGCAGGGTGAAGGGGATGGTCCCCAGCCAGAGCACGACGACGAGCGCCGCCCACTGCCAGGCGGGCATCCGCACGCCGTTGACCAGCGCGCCCACCAGCAGCACCGAGGCGATGGCGGGCAGCACCGTCACCGAACCCGTCAGCCCGCGGCCCACCACCACCCGCAGCGGGCTGAGCGGGGTGATCCGCAGCTGCCGCAGCCAGCCCAGCTGCTTGTCCTCGGCGACGCCAGTGCCGGTGCCGATGGCGGCGCCCAGCGCGCCGTACGCGGCCATGCCGACCATCGCGGAGACCTTCCAGCCCATCGCCGCGCCGCCGGGGCCCGTACCGATGTTGGTGAACAGCAGGTACATCAGCACCGGCATCCCGATACCGAAGATCACAAAGCCCTTGTCGCGCAGGGTGCGGCGGACTTCGAGGCGGAGGTAGTCGAGCATCACGCGAGCTCCTTCGCGGACAGGGCGGCGGGGGAGCCGGCCGGGCCCTTGGGGGCCGGGCCGCTGCGGCCGCCGCCCGTGGTGTCGGTGAGCTGGAGGAAGGCGTCCTCCAGGCTTGCGGCGGCGACCTCCAGGCCGCGGACGAGGCCGAGCCCGGCCAGTGCCAGAACCGTCCCGTCCGAGTCCGAGGTCCGCAGCAGCGCGCGGTCGCCGCGCACCTCGACGGCGGTCACACCGGGCAGCTGCGCCAGCGGGGCGGTGGGGGCGCCCGCGAGGTCGAAGGAGACCAGGGACCCGCCGGCCCGCCGCTTGATCGCCTCGCTGCTGCCGTCGGCGACCACCCGGCCGCGGTCGATGACGACGATCCGGTCGGCGTGTTCGTCCGCCTCCTCCAGATAGTGGGTGGAGAAGAGGATGGTGTGGCCGCGCCGCGCGTAGGCCCGCATGGAGCGCCAGAACGCCCGCCGCGCCTCGACGTCCAGCGCGGCGGTCGGCTCGTCCAGCACCAGGAGTTCGGGATTGCCGGCCAGCGCCACCGCGAAGCGGACCCGCTGGGCCTGCCCGCCGGAGAGCCGGTCCACCCGGCGCCCGCCGAACTCGCCCAGGCCCGCCAGCTCCAGGGCCTCGGTCACGTCCATCGGGTCGGGGTAGGTGGCGGCGACGAAGGCGATCAGCTCGCGGACGGTGACCCGGGGTATCGGCCTGCCGTCCTGCAGCATCGCCCCCACCCGGCCCGCCCGCACCGCGGCCTCCGGCGTCCCGCCGAACAGCCCGACCTCCCCCGAGGTGGGCGGCAGCAGCCCCAGGAGCATGTTGAGGGTGGTGGATTTGCCCGCGCCGTTGCGGCCCAGCAGGGCCACGGTCTCGCCGGCCGTGATCCGCAGATCCAGTCCGTCCACGGCGCGCACCGCGCCATAACTCCGGGTGACCCCGGAGAACCCCACCGCGATGCCGGCGCCCGCACCGCGCGCCCCGCCTCTGCCGCCCGTTGTCTTCATGCCGTCGACGTTACGGAGGGTGGCCGCCGGGCGGCAGAGGCGAATGTGGGTGATCTCCCCTGACAAATGTCATGGCCGCCGTCCGGTGGGGGCCGCCCCGACAGAATCTGACAATGCGTCAGAGGTCTTCCCGGTGCCGGACGGATCGGCTATACATGAGACCCATCGGCTAGAACGCGTTCTAGAAGTGCGCCGGGTGTGCCGCTCATGCCCGCACTCCGGCCCCGCTGACCGAAGGCGCCACGGCCGACCGCAAACGACCCCGGCACGGCCGACGGTGCGGACAGCCGGGCCGGGGTCTTCACACCGTGGTGAAGGAGCAGCAGCCCCATGCCCATCGACGTCGCCAAGGCCACTTCCGCCGAACCGCGGACCACCGAACTCGCCTGGGACCACAAGGACGTCCAGCTCTACCACCTCGGCATCGGCGCGGGCGCCGGCACTCCCGAGAAACCCCACCCCGCCACCGACCCCGACGAACTGCGCTACACCCTCGAAAGCGCGCTGCACGTCCTGCCGAGCTTCGCGACCGTCGCGGGCGGCGGCATGGCGGTCGCCGGCGGGCTCGCCGCCCCCGGTATCGACGTCGACCTCGCCGCCGTCCTGCACGGCGGCCAGAGCGTCACCGTGCACCGGCCGCTCCCGGTGCGCGGCCGCGCCACCCAGACCTCCACCGTCCCCGCGGTGTACGACAAGACCAAGGCCGCCGTCATCGTGCTGCGCTCCGAAGCCGCCGACGCGGACGGCCCGTTGTGGACGTGCGACACCCAGATCTTCGTCCGCGGCGAGGGCGGCTTCGGCGGCGACCGCGGCCCCTCGGCCCGCCTCGAACTCCCCGGGCGCGCCCCGGACCTGACCACCGAGCGGCTCATCCGCGAGGACCAGGCGCTGCTCTACCGCCTCTCCGGCGACTGGAACCCGCTGCACGCCGACCCGGAATTCGCCAAGCTTGCCGGCTTCGACCGGCCGATCCTGCACGGCCTGTGCTCCTACGGCGTCACCCTCAAGGCCGTCGTCGACACCGCGCTCGGCGGCGACGTCACCCGCGTGCGCGCGTACGCCACCCGCTTCGCCGGCGTCGTCCTCCCCGGCGAGACGCTGCGCATCGACCTGTGGCGGGATGCCCCCGGGCCCGGCCGTATCCAGGTATCGGTCACCGCCGCCGACCGCGACGGCGCCCCGGTCCTCGCCGACACCGTCGTCGAACACAGCTGATCCGCCGGACCGTTCACGAGGACCACCGGCACCGCACCCCCCCATCGCCGCAGTCGCACCCGTACCCGCACCGTCCGTTCGTACGAGAGGAGCCGCACCGTGCGCGCAGCCGTACAGCACGAGACAGGACAGGAAAAGCTCGAAGTCCTCGACGACGTCGAGGCGGTGGGCTTCGGGCCCGGCAAGGTCAGGATGCGCGTCCGGGCCACCGGCCTGTGCCATTCCGACCTGTCGGCGATGAACGGGGTGCTGCCGCAGCCGGTGCCCTTCGTCCCCGGCCACGAGGGCGCCGGCGAGATCCTCGACGTCGGCGACGGCGTCACCTCCCTCCGGCAGGGCGACCGGGTCCTGATGTGCTGGCTGCCCGCCTGCGGCGACTGTCCGTCCTGCAGGCGCGGCCAGACCCATCTGTGCCTGGCCGGCTTCATGAACGCCGGGACGCCCAACTTCAAGCGCCCCGGCGGCGACGTCTTCGGCTTCGCCGGGACCGGCACCTTCGCCGAGGAAGTCGTGGTCGCCGCCAACTGCGCGGTCCCCATCCCGGACGACGTCCCGTACGAGATCGCCGCCCTGATCGGCTGCGGTGTCACCACCGGGCTCGGCGCCGCGATCAACACCGCCGAGGTGGAGGCCGGTTCGTCGGTCGCGGTGATCGGCTGCGGCGGCGTCGGCATCTCCGCGATACAGGGCGCACGGGCCTGCGGCGCGGCCCAGATCATCGCCGTCGACCCGGTCGCCACCCGCCGCGAGGCCGCCCTGCGCTTCGGCGCCACCGAAGCCGTCGCCCCCGACCAACTCGCCGACGCCAAGGCCAGGATCACCTCGGGCGAGGGCTTCGACTACGTCTTCGAGGTGGTCGGCCGGTCCGCGACCGCCCGCACCGCCTACGAGACGACCCGCCGCGGCGGCACCCTGTGCGTCGTCGGCGCGGGTGCCATGGACGACCACTTCCAGGTCAACATGTTCGAGCTGTTCTTCGACGAGAAGCGGATCCTGCCGTCCCTGTACGGCGGCGCGGACGTGCTGCGCTCCTACGAACGCGCCATCGCGCTGTGGCGGGCCGGCCGGATCGACCTGGAGGGCCTGATCACCCACCGCGTCCCGCTCGACGGGATCAACGACGCCCTCGACCAGATGCGCAACGGCACCGCACTGCGCACCTGCATCGAGATCTGAGCCACCCCGCGCTCACCACCCGGGGACCGCCGACCGCCGCGTGGCGCACCGCCGCGCGGCCACCTTCCGCACGATGCGCCGCACCCGCATCGCGAGCGACCGAGAGGACCGGAATGGCACAGCCACTGAACGGCCTGACCGCGATCGTCACCGGTGCCGGGCGCGGCCTGGGGCGCGCCGAGGCCCTGGAACTCGCCCGCCTGGGCGCGAACGTGGTCGTCAACGACTTCGGGCAGAGCGGCCGGGACGGATCCGGTGACGCGTCCGCGGCCCCCGCCGAGGAGGTCGCCGCCGAGATCCGCGCCGCGGGTGGCGAGGCGGTCGCCCACCTCGGCGATGTCGCGGACTTCGGGCAGGCCCGCGCGCTGCTCCAACTGGCCGTCGACAGGTACGGACAGCTCGACATCCTGGTCAACAACGCGGGCATCCTGCGGGACCGGATGGTCTTCTCCATGAGCGAGGACGAGTGGGACTCGGTGATCCGGGTCCACCTCAAGGGCCACTTCAACACCACCCACTTCGCGGCCGCCCACTGGCGCGCACGCTCCAAGGCGGCCGGCGCCCCCGTGTACGGCCGGATCGTCAACACCTCCTCCGAGGCGTTCCTCGCGGGCTCGGCGGGCCAGCCCAACTACGCCGCGGCCAAGGGCGGCATCGTCGGGCTCACCACCTCCACGGCGCTGGCGCTCGGCAAATACGGGGTGACGGCCAACGTGATCTGCCCCCGCGCCCGCACCCGCATGACCGAGGATGTCTTCGCCGGCTTCCAGGAGCCCGAGGAGGGCGGCCTCGACGCGCTCGCCCCCGAGCATGTCTCGCCGCTCGTCGGCTATCTGGCCTCGCCGGCCGCCGCCCACGTCAACGGCCAGCTGCTGGTCGTGCACGGCGGGATGGTCGCGGTCGCCGAACGCCCCCGGATCGCCGCCCGGTTCGACACCGCCAAGGACGTCTTCAGTTACCAGGAGCTGGACGAGCTGCTGACGCCCTACTACGCGGGGCGGCCGCCGCACGAGACCTTCGCGGCGGCGGAAGTGCTGAGTCTCAAGCACGGGGGCTGACGGCGGGCCCGGACGCGCGAACGGCCGTGGCCGCCGCGCCGCGGTGAAGCGGTGCGGCGGCCACGGCCGTTCGCGCGCAGGGCGCCGGAGTGCCGTTATGCGCTCTGGGTCTGCTTGTCCCGGCGGTGCCGACCGTTGGCGGCCGCCTTGGCCTCTTCCGTGGCGGCCGGGCCACGGTGCTTGCCGTAGCTTGCCGCCTCGGCGGCCTGGGCGGATGCCTCCTGGGGGCGCGCCTCGGTCGTTTCGGTTCGGGCTTCGGACATGGAAAGAGTCACTCCGTCAGATCGCTTGCAGCTGTACGCGTCAGGACCTCCGCGGCATCACCGTGGGTTGCCGGGTCAACCGGCTGCGTAGCCCCCGCCCAAATTCTAACGGGGCGGGAAATGCTGCTCCACTGCGCCTCCCGGGCCGCCAGGGGTGCCTGTTGCAGGGGTACTGGCCTGCACATTTGGGGATGCGTGGCGGCGCCCGGCGGTTCCCCTTCCAGGATCTCCGGTTGTGCGGATGCTGTGCAGCCACTGTCGACATTCCCGAAAGCCGGGACAATCCCGTCACCGTCCGCTACAAGGCGCCCCGCCGTCCCCGGCCCGTCCCCGAAATCCGCCCGGAGCGCCACCGCCGTGCCCTTCCCGACGGCCGGGCCGATGCCGGTGGCCCGCGCGGGCTCCAGCGGGACGGCCATCCGCGCCACCCCGCAGGGCACCGCGTCCGTCGCGTACGGCAGCAGCAGTTCGCCGCCCGCCGTCCACAGGCCCGCCCCCGGCAGCCAGCCCTCCGGCGCCGGCAGCTGCCGCAACTGCCGCCCCGAGGGCCGCCACACGCCCAGCCACGTGCCGTCCGCCGTATCGATGCGCAGCGCCACCGCGCAGCTCTCCGGCATCAGCATCTGGCCGGGCTGCACCGCGAACGGAGTGACGTTTTTCCGGGGCCCGTCCGCCAGGTTCAGGCACTCGGGAAAGCGCACCGGCAGTGCGCTGCCCAGCACGCCCCAGCCGATCCGGTCGTGGCCCGGCGCATCGGACCGCACGATCAGCAGTCCGCTGTCCGGATCGGCGAGCAGCAGCCGGTCGTTGCTGTCCTCGGTGATCTGCAGCAGCGGGCTGACGGCGGCGCCGCGCTCCAGGTCGAGCACCACGGTCTTCGTCCGGCCGGCCAGCTCCCGGTCCAGGGCGAGTAGCCGGCCGCGGCGGTCCAGCCAGGCGCCGCCCGTGCAGCGTCCCGGCACCTCGGTGATCCACTCGGGGCCGCGCGCGCCGCCGTGCACCACCCACAGCGCGGTGCTCGCCTCGCCGGGCGCCAGCGCGTAACCGAGCATCCCGCCAGGCGCGGGCGGCAGCAGGGTCAGCTCGGGCGCCTCGATGATGCCGAGCGGGAGTTCACCGGTCCCCGGGCCCGTGGGGTAGAGCAGCGCGAGGGCGAAGCGGTCGGCGACCCGGCGCAGGATCAGCACCCGGCCGTCCGCGAGCGGCAGCAGCTCACTGTCCGGTTCCTCGGGCTGACGGCCCGGCAGCGGCACGGCGTACGGCTCGTGGCCGTCCATCGTCCAGCGCTCCGGGAACCAGCTCCCGGCGGCGTCGTCGTGACGGGCGAGCCGGGCGGCGTACGAGCCGTCGGCGGCGATGGTCAGGGCCGCGCGGTGCGGGCTGTTGAGCGCCAGGGCACCCTCAAGGGCACAGATCGTCATCGAGTGGTCACCTCCAGTCAGGAAGGACGCTAGTTTTCGCACTTCCGGCCGATCAACGCCGCTTGCCGCACTTCACGCATAAGGGTGGCGAATGTCCGGTTCGCCGGTGCGGAGCGGGGTGGTTGTGCTCCGGCGCCTCCGCGCCGCGTGACGTAAGGCAGACCTGAGGTGGCTCCGCGCCGCGTTCTCCGTGCCCCCGCGGGCAGGGCCGCCGGTCTCCCCGGAGCGCGTGATGTCCCGGCACCACCGCCCCGGCCCCGGGCGGCAACGGCGCCGGCGCGAAGCCCGCCGCCCCGGGGCGGCAGGGACTTCGGCAGGGACTTCGGCGCCGCCGGCAATCCCGCCACTGGGGCCGGCCCGGGGAGCGTCCACCAGACCGTCGCGGACCGGATCTTCACCGGCGTCCACGGCGTCCACGGCGACCCCGGGCCGCCAAGCGCGAGAGCGCCGGGAACGACCCGCTGTGGATGAAGCGCGAAGCGGTCAGGAACGCTCACTCGCGCGATGTGCCGGACGAAACCTGGTAGCCGTTCCCGGGCGTCACCGCCGCCGGCAGAGTCCTGGACGGCCGGCGTCCCTTCCTCGCCGGGTGACCCACGCGCCCCGCAGCGCCCCCGCCGGCGGCCAACCGGTACGCGACTCGTCGCCGGGGCACGGGTGAGAGGTAACCTTCCACCCGTGCCCGCACTGTCTGAAGTCCTCACCGCTCTCGACGCCCTCTGGCCCCCCGAGCGGGCCGAACAGTGGGACGCCGTCGGCACGGTCTGCGGAGACCCCGACGCCGACGTCCGCCGCGTGCTGTTCGCCGTCGACCCGGTCCAGGAGATCGTCGACGAGGCCGTGCGGCTCGGCGCCGACCTCCTCGTCACCCACCACCCGCTCTACCTGCGCGGAACGACGACGGTCGCGGCCTCCACCTTCAAGGGGAAGGCCGTGCACACCCTCATCAAGCAGGACATCGCGCTGCACGTCGCGCACACCAACGCCGACACCGCCGACCCCGGCGTCTCCGACGCCCTGGCCGGCGCCCTCGACCTGCGCATCCTCGGCCCGCTGGTGCCCGACGCGAGCGACCCGGCCGGCCGCCGGGGTCTCGGCCGCATCTGCGAACTCCCGCACCCGATGACGACCGCCGACTTCGCCGCGTACGCCGCGGCCCGGCTGCCGGCCACCGCCCAGGGCATCCGGGCGGCCGGCGACCCGGACCGTGAGATCCGCACCGTCGCCGTCTCCGGCGGCTCGGGCGACAGCCTCTTCGACGACGTACGGGCCGCCGGCGTGGATGCGTTCCTCACCGCTGACCTGCGCCACCACCCGGCCTCCGAGGCCACCCAGAACAGCCCGCTGGCGCTGCTCGACGCCGCCCACTGGGCCACCGAATGGCCGTGGTGCGAGCAGGCCGCGGCCCAGCTCGACGCGGTCTCCGACCGGCACGGCTGGGGACTGCGCACGCACGTCTCCCGTACGGTCACCGACCCCTGGACCGCCCACGCGGCGTCCGCCCCGCTCACCACCCCGACAAACACAACAGGAGCCCCACGCTGAACGCCGCGCCCGCCGACCAGATCCGCCTTCTCGACGTCCAGGCACTCGACGTCCGGCTCACCCAGCTCGCGCACAAGCGCAAGAACCTCCCCGAGCTCGCCGAGCTGCAGGCCCTGGAGGCCGACCTCATCCAGCAGCGCGACCTGCTCGTCGCCGCGCAGACCGAGGAGAGCGACACCAGCCGCGAGCAGACCAAGGCGGAGCAGGACGTGGACCAGGTGCGCCAGCGCGCCGCCCGCGACCAGAAGCGCCTGGACTCCGGCGCCGTCACCTCCCCCAAGGACCTGGAGAGCCTCCAGCGCGAACTGACCTCGCTCGCCAAGCGCCAGGGCGACCTGGAGGATGTCGTCCTGGAGGTCATGGAGCGCCGGGAGTCCGCCCAGGAGCGGGCCGGTGAACTCACCGCCCGCGTCGAGTCGATCCAGGCCAAGGCCGATGACGCCACCGCCCGCCGGGACGCCGCGTACGCGGAGATCGACGCCGAGCGCGAGACCGTCACCAAGGAGCGCGGGCTGACCGTCGCCGACCTCCCGGCCGACCTCGTCACGCTCTACGACAAGATCCGCACGAAGGAAGGCGGCATCGGTGCCGCCCGCCTCTTCCAGCGCCGCTGCGAGGGCTGCCGCCTGGAGCTGAACATCACCGAGGTCAACGACGTCCGGGCGGCCGCCGCCGACACCGTCGTACGGTGCGAGAACTGCCACCGCATCCTGGTCCGCACGCCCGACTCGGGCCTGTAGGTCATGGCACGCCGGTTCATCGTCGAGGCCGACGGCGGCTCCCGGGGCAACCCGGGGCCGGCCGGCTACGGCGCCGTCGTCCTCGACCCGGCGACGGGCGAGGCGCTGGCCGAGGCCGCCGAGTTCATCGGCACCGCGACCAACAACGTCGCCGAGTACAAGGGCCTGGTGGCCGGCCTGCGGGCCGCGCACGCCCTGGACCCGCAGGCGCTCATCCATGTGCGGATGGACTCCAAGCTGGTCGTCGAGCAGATGTCGGGCCGCTGGAAGATCAAGCACCCGGACATGAAGCCGCTGGCGGCCGAGGCGCAGCGGGCCTTCCCGCCCGACCGGGTCTCGTACGAATGGATCCCCCGGGAGAAGAACAAGCACGCCGACCGGCTCGCCAACGAGGCGATGGACGCCGGGAAGAGCGGCCGCCAGTGGGAGCCGCGCGACTCCCGCGCGGCCCTCGACGCCGGGCCCGCCCGCAGCTCGGCGGCGCGCGCCGCCGACGCGGCGGCCCAGGCGTCGGAAACGTCCGGGTCGCAGGCCACTGCGACCGTCGGCTGGGGCGCGTCCGCCGATCTCGGCGCGCCCGCGACCTTCGTCCTGCTGCGGCACGGCGAGACCGCGCTGACGCCCGAGAAGCGGTTCTCCGGCAGCGGCGGCACCGACCCCGAACTCTCCGCCGCCGGACGCCGGCAGGCCGAGGCGGCAGCCGCCGCCCTCGCCGCCCGCGGCACCGTCCAGGCCGTGGTCAGCTCACCGCTGCTGCGCTGCCGGGAGACGGCCGAGGCCGTCGCCGACCGGCTCGGCCTGGAGGTGCGCATCGATGACGGGCTGCGCGAGACGGATTTCGGGGCCTGGGAGGGGCTGACCTTCGCCGAGGTGCGCGAGCGGTATCCCGACGACCTCAACGCCTGGCTGGGCTCGTCCAAGGTGGCGCCCACCGGTGGCGGCGAGTCCTTCGCGACGGTCGCCCGCCGGGTCGCCGTGGCGCGGGACAAGCTCGTCGCGCGGTACGCGGGCCGCACGGTCCTCGCCGTCACCCACGTCACGCCGATCAAGACGCTGGTCCGGCTGGCCCTCGGCGCCCCGCCGGAATCCCTGTTCCGGATGGAGCTGTCCGCGGCCTCCGTCTCGGCGGTCGCGTACTACGCCGACGGCAACGCCTCGCTGCGGCTGCTGAACGACACCTCGCATCTGCGCTGACGCACCACGACGGGCCCGGCACCTCCACCGAGGTGCCGGGCCCGTCCGCGTGCGTGCGTTCTCAGACCGCCAACGCCGCGGCCTCCCGCGCGAGTTCGCGCACCCGGCCCCAGTCCTTGGCGGCCAGCGCGTCCGCCGGCAGCATCCATGTGCCGCCGACGCAGCCGACGTTGGGCAGTGCCAGATACGACGGTGCGGACGCCAGGCCGATGCCGCCGGTCGGGCAGAAACGGGCCTGCGGGAGCGGCGAGGACAGGGACGTGAGATAGGCCGTGCCGCCCGCCGCCTCGGCGGGGAAGAACTTCATCTCGGTGACGCCCTCGTCGAGCAGCGTCACCACCTCCGACGTCGTCGAGACACCCGGCAGGAACGGCACCCCGGAGTCCTGCATCGCGCCCAGCAGCCGCGGCGAGACGCCGGGGCTCACCAGGAAGCGGGAGCCGGCCGCGCGGGCCGCGTCGACGTGCTCGGGCGTGAGCAGGGTGCCCGCGCCGATCACCGCGTCCGGCACCTCGTCGGCGATGGCCCGGATCGCGTCCAGCGCCGCGGGGGTGCGCAGGGTGACCTCGATGGCGGGCAGCCCGCCATCGACGAGGGCACGGGCGAGCGGAACGGCGTCGGCGGCGTCGTGCAGGACGACGACCGGGATGACGGGGGCGAGCCCGAGGACCGAGGGGGTCTCGGCGGGCGCGGGGGAGGAGGCGGCGCTAGTCACGCCGCCCATAGTGCGCCCACCATCCCACTCTGCGCAACGACCGTTGCGCATGTTGCAATCGACGGCTTGCGCTCGACCCGCCTCACAGCTCCGTGACGATCACATCGACCGCCCAGGCCTTGCCGCCCTTGGCCGGGGCCTGCGCCTCCACCGCGTAACCCAGCCCGCGCAGCGCGTCCACCAGCTCCGCCGGACCGGCCGGCTCCAGGCCCGCCGCCAGCAGATCGCGCACCATCCGGCCCTTGGTCGCCTTGTTGAAGTGGCTGACCACCGACCGCTTCTCCACCCCGTCCACGACCTTCGACTGCAGCACCCGCACCGTCGCCGTACGCCCCGCCACCTCGCCCTTGGGCTTCCACGCCGTCGCATACGCGGCCGACCGCAGATCGAGCACCAGCCCGTCCCCGGCCGCCTCCGGCAGCACCTCGGCCATCGGCGCCCGCCAGTAGGCGCCCAGCGCGCCCAGCGCCGGCAGCTTCACCCCCATCGAGCAGCGGTAGGACGGGATCCGGTCGCCGACCCGCACGGCGCCCCACAGCCCCGAGAACACCAGCAGCGACCGCTGGGCCAGCTTCCGCGCCTTCGTGTCCAGAGAGTCCAGGCCGAGCGCGTCGTAGAGCACCCCGGTGTAGATCTCCCCGGCCGGGCGCGCGCCCGCCGTGCGCAGCCCCGCGTTCTTCGCGACCTCGCCCTTGAGGCCCTCGCTGAGCCCCAGCACCTCCTGCGCCTTGGTCGCGTCGGCCGCGCACAGCTCGACGAGCTCCGCCAGCACCTCCTCGCGCGCGGCGGCCAGCCCCGGCAGCGACAGCGAACCCACGTCCAGCGGCGCCCCGGCCCCTCCCGCGGCCTTCCCTTCGGACGGCGGCAACAGCACGAGCACGGTCTTCTCCTTCACGGCGGTACGGGCGGGGATGCGGCCCCGTGAAAGCGTATGGCCTGCGAGCGGCCGGCAAAGCACCCGCCCGCGGTCACCCCTGCACCCGCCGGGACCGTACGCCGCGCCGCGAGCGGCGGGCCGCCATACGCTCGGTTCCATGCCCCGTCGCCATATGCATGTGACCGACGCAGCGGAGGCACCGCTGCGCGCCGCGCTGCGGGAGCTGCGTGGAAAGCTGGACATCCCCGACCACTTCCCGCCCACGGCACAGGCCGAGGCGGACAGTGCGGCGCGCGCCCCGCGCATCCCGATGGCCTGCGGCAACGTGGCGACCGAGCACACCCTCGCCGACGCCACCGACATCCCGCTCTTCACCATCGACCCGCCGGACTCCCTCGACCTCGACCAGGCGATGTTCCTGTCCCGGCGGGCCTCCGGCGGCTTCCGCGTGCACTACGCCATCGCCGACGTCGCCTCCTTCGTGACCCCGGGCGGCGCCCTGGACGCCGAGGCGCACCAGCGCGCGGTGACCCTCTACTTCCCCGACGAACGCGTCCCGCTGCACCCGCACGCGCTCGGCGAGGGCGCCGCCAGCCTGCTGCCCGACCAGGACCGCCCGGCCGTCCTGTGGGAGCTCGACCTCGACGCGGACGGCGCCCTGACCGGCACCTCCGTACGCCGAGCCCTGGTCCGCTCGCGCGCCAAGCTCGACTACGCGGGCGTCCAGCGGATCATCGACGACAGGACGGCCGAGGAGCCGCTCGCCCTGCTCCGCGACATCGGCACGCTCCGCGAGGAGCGGGAGGTCGCCCGCGGCGCGATCTCCCTCAACGTCCCCGAGCAGGAAATCGTCGAGAAGGACGGCTGCTACACCCTCGAATACCGCGCCCCGCTCCCGGCCTACGGCTGGAACGCCCAGATCTCGCTGCTCACCGGCATGGCCGCCGCCGACCTGATGCTGGCCTCCGGGACCGGCATCCTGCGCACCCTGCCCACCGCCCCCGACGGCTCGGTCGCCCGGCTGCGGCTCACCGCCCGCGCGCTCGGCGTCGACTGGCCGCACCACACCTCGTACGCGGCCCTGATCCGCGGCCTGGACCCGGGCCGCGCCACTCACGCCGCGTTCCTCCAGGAGTGCACCGCCCTGCTGCGCGGCGCCGGCTACACCGTCTTCGACGGCGCCCCGCCCAGTGCCGCGGAAGCCCAGCACGCCGCCGTCGCCGCCCCGTACGCGCACGCCACCGCGCCGTTGCGGCGGCTCGTCGACCGCTACACCTCCGAACTCTGCCTGGCGGCGTCGGCGGGCACCGACCCGCCCGAGTGGGTCCATACCGCGCTGCCCGCCCTGCCCCAGGAGATGGAGACCGGCACCCGGCGCGCCAACCAGGTCGAACGGGCCTGCGTCGATCTCGTCGAGGCCGCGCTGATGCGTGACCGGGTCGGTGAGATCTTCGAGGCGCTGGTCGTCGACATCCAGGAGAAGAACCCCGCCCAGGGCATCGTTCACCTCTACGAACCGGCGGTCATCGGCCGGATCGAGTCCGCCCCGGACGGCCCGGCGCTGCCGCTCGGCCACCGCATCCAGGTGCGCCTCGCCGAGGCCGAACCGGGCCACGACCCGGTCCGCTTCACCCCCGCCTGACCGGGGGCGGCCCGACGTCCTCCGGGTCCGCGCCGCCCCCCTGCGCCTCCCGGACGGCCTCCCGTACGGCGGCCACCGCGCCCCGGGCGTCATCGGCATGGAACCGCACCGTCCGCACGCTCACCCGCCGCCCCAACAGCCGTACGGCCACGACCGGTTCGCGCAGCTCGACGGTGACCGACGTCTGGCCGCCCACCTGGAGCTCCAGCACCCCCTCCGCCGCTTCCTTGGTGAACCGCAGGTCGTACCGGACGGAGGCGATCCGCTCCAGCGGGACCCGGATCTCCATCCGGGCGCCGTCCCGCACCCGCAGCACGCCGCTCCCCAGCACATGCGGCCGGGTGACGGCCGCCGCCTGCAGGCCCAGCATCGTCAGCACCGTGTAGACGTCGACGACCAGCAGCACCGCGTGCACCACCGGCACGCCCGCGAGCAGGACGGCCAGCCCCGCCGTCTCCACCGCGCACACGAACGCGAGCCCGTACACGAGCGCCGCCTGCACGCCCGCGTAGCCGAACGCGCGCTCACCGGCCGCCACCCCGATCCGCCGCCGCGCCACCCACCACCCCAGGCTCACCAGCCACCGCCCCTCGTGCCCGGCCAGCCGCCGCATCTTCCCGCCGAGGGTGACCGGCCCGCCGTCCAGCGCCCCGCCGTCCACCGCCCCGCTCACCGCGACCGCTCCACGACCAGCTCGACCGCCAGCCGCACCGCTTCCCGCTGCGCGGGCCCGAGGTCCCCGGTCAGAACCGTCAGCCAGGCCTCCCGGCGACCGCTGTCCGCACCGCCACCGCTCTCGGGCGACGCGGTGATCGCCTCCACCACCTCCGCCGGCAGCGCATCGGCCGCCGCCCGCGCCGCCTCCGCCACCCGCGGATCATCGGGCGCCACCCCCACCAGCCCGTCGAGCAGCCCGTAGACCGCGTACGCACGCTCCATCGCGCCCGGAGCGGTGAACGCGTCCCGCAAGGCGTCCAGCATCGGCCCCGACGCCCCCGCGCCGGCCGTCTCCAGCAGCGCCATCACCTCGCGGTCCTTCGCCGCCATCGCGGGCTCCGGGCCCGGCAGCGTGGCCGACGTACGCGCCATCTGCGCGAACAGCTCCGCCAGTTGCTCCGACACCGGCCCCTCCTCCGGCAGCCCGCCGTGCTCCGCCGCCTGCCTCAGCACCGCCGCCAGCCGCGCCCGGCGCCCCCGGATCTCCTCCTCCTGCCGCGCCAGATCCGCGTCCAGCTCGACGAGCACCTCCCGCAGCTCCCGCCCCGCGTCGTCGGCCAGCACATCCTTGACCTCCTCAAGACCGAGCCCCAGCTCCGTCAGCCGCCGCACCCGCGCCAGCGCCACCGCGTCGCGCAGCCCGTACTCCCGGTAGCCGTTGGCCCGCCGCGCCGGCTCGGGCAACAGCCCTTGGTGGTGGTAGTGCCGCACCGCACGGGTGCTGACTCCGGCCAGTGAGGCGAGCTCTCCGATTCGCATACGGCCAGTAGAAACGTTGACGCCGCGACAAGGTCAAGGCCATCCGCGCCCCCGGAGGCCGTCGGGCCCGCCCCCTCCGTACGGGTAGCATGGTCGCCACGGCGGACGAGCCGGCCGGGCGGCCGCGTGGGGATCCAAGGATCCTCCCGAGGAACGTCCGGGCTCCACAGGGCAAGGTGGTGGGTAACGCCCACCCGGGGTGACCCGCGGGACAGTGCCACAGAAAACAGACCGCCGGGGCCGCGAGGCCCAGGTAAGGGTGAAACGGTGGTGTAAGAGACCACCAGCCTCCGAGGTGACTCGGAGGGCTAGGTAAACCCCACCCGGAGCAAGGTCAAGAGGGACCGGATTCCCGCAAGGGCGCCGGACCTGCGCGGACGTTCGAGGGCTGCCCGCCCGAGTCCGCGGGTAGACCGCACGAGGCTGCCGGCAACGACAGCCCTAGATGGATGGCCGCCTCCCCTCGGTCCGCAAGGACCGGAGGAGACAGAACCCGGCGTACAGGCCGACTCGTCCGCCGCCTTCAGCTGACAGCAGGCCCCCGACTGGCAGAACGCCAGGCCGGGGGCCTGCTGCGTGTCTGCGGCAGGCTTGGGTGCGGCCACGCCTACGTGCTCTGGTGCCCGCCCCCACCGCCAGGCAGGAAATGAGTCCGCGCCGAGGTCCACCTTTGCAGCGTCCACTCAGCGTGTGCGTGTACCGGTGCCAGGCCTGCAGCTGCCCGGCCTCGACGATGTACCGCCGGACGTGGTCCAGTTCCGACCGCAGTTAGGTCGCCATCACTCGATTAATTGGTTTTGGTGTCGAAGTGCACTTTCTCCCGATAAAGCATTAATGCCTTGTGTGTACTGAATTGGGAATTGTGTATTGATCCGTTCGCCGTTTGATGTGCCGTCAAGGTCACCCTCGTGCAAGCAGATTTGCTCAGGATGGCACCGTGGAGCAGCATGAACGGACTGCGTGGATCCAACTGGGGGGGCTACAACAGTGGCTGACAAAGAGTCATATGTCGACCATGGTGAGTTGATGAAGCTAGCTCGCAGCTTTGAGCAACACTCCTATGACCTGGAGAAGACTCTCCAGAAATTCAAGGCAGAAACCGGGGAAGAAGCGATCACTGACGGCTTCGGGGTCCTGACCGAGTCGGAAGAGGTGACCTCGGCGTATATCGAGTACTCCGAGAATGTGGCCAGCGCGGTGAAGGCTATGTATACCCATTTGGACGGGATCGGGGCCGCACTGAAGCAGGTAGGCGCGAACACGGAGACCAACGATCAGGGTGTCGGGGCGCTCTTTGGCAATAACGACGGGGGGCAGCGGTGAGCGGGGACGAGTCGGTTGCCGAAGAGCTCGTCGAACTCGGAATTGAGATCGTCCATCCGGGCGGTCGGCCTGATGAGCTGAAAGAGGCCGCCAAGCAGTGGCGCCACCTGAAATCCGAACTCGATCGGATCTTCGGAGCCCTGGATAAGCAGGTCAACGCTGCGGTCGGGAACTCCTGGCGGGGCGAAGCGGCCGAGGCGTTCCAGGAGCACTGGAATGAGTGCAAAAAGTCCGCCGATCATGTGACCGAGAATTTCGACGAAGCCGCCGAGGGTCTAGAGAAGGCCGCGAAAGCCATTGAGGAGGTCAATAACGAAATCGAGGATATTTACATCGAGATCGGGATCTCCGTCGGGGTATCGATCGGTATGTCGTTCCTGACTCTCGGTGTCTCCGCCGGCGTCGGCGCGACCCGTGTGGCGATGTTGGCCAAGAGGGCCTTGGACGCGGCGGGTAAGTTGGGCAGGATGCTGAGGCTCATCGCCCGGACCTATCGGACGATCAAGAATATGCCGTTCTTCAGGCCGGCATTGATGCAACGCGGTGTAAAAGCCCTGGAAGGGTTCGCGGTCAATACGGCAACCGGCACCGCCGGCGGTGTGGCCACGAGCCTCTTGAGCAAGGGCGAGGCGGAGTGGAGGACCAACCTCATGGGCGGGATCGGCGGTGCGACCGTCGGCGCCGGAGCAGGAAAGCTCGCGACCGCCCTCGGCGGTAAGGACTTCATCAGCGGTGTGGCCGGCGGTGCGGCCGGGGGCGTTGCCGGCGACGGATTGGATGCGTTGCGCAAGGGCGAGTCCATGGATATGCGGCAGACCGCGATCACTGCCGTCACCGGTGGCGCAGCAGGCGGGATCGGTGGTTCGTTCCGAAGCTTCGACAGGGAGTTGGACCGGTTCGGGGCGGATGTCAGCCACGAGAACCGCACCGCGGAGAACCATGAGGCGAACATGGACACCGCATGGGGCACTGTCGTCCCTGTCGCCGGAGGTGTGGCGGGAAACGAAGCCAAGGATGGTTCCGAGAGCGTGGACAAGGGTGTTGAGAAAGGCCAGGACGCCGCCAAGCGAGGCGTCGAGGGGCGTAGTCGAACGGCGACCGACGAGGTACGAGATGTCTTCGGCTGACCATGCCGCAACCGGTGCCGCGCCCGCCTTTCGCCGGGTGAGCGGGGCTCCCCGCCGGGCTGGGGCGTGCCTCGCCGCACTGGCGCTGGCGGCCGCCACCCCCGTCCTGCCGCTGTGGCTCTTCTGGTCGGATCCGGAGCCGCGTCGGACGGTGATTCTTGTCGCGCTGGGGTGCGGACTGGCCTGTGTCGGCGGCATCGCCGTGTTTCAGCGGGCGGCAGGGGGACGGCGGCCGTACGCCGCGATCGCCGTCGCCGAGTTCTCGGAGGCTGAGGAGTCGGGCGGACCACGCGTCGCGGAACGGGACGGGCCGCCCCGGGCGCTGCCCTCGCGCCGGGGCATCCAGGGGCGTTCCCTCGCATGGTACTTCGGGGCCGTCACCGTGCTCCTGAGCCTTTTCGCCCTGGTGATCGGGACACCCCAGCGGCCGGAAAGCATGCAGCGGATCGCCGACGCCGGGGCCGAGTTCGTGGACGTATCGATGGAGAAGGTCGGCGACGTCCGGCGTCATGACCCGAGCAAGGGCCACGACTACTACACGTCGACGGCGGTCGTCCGGCTTGCCCCAAAGGCGGGCGGGCCGCCGGTGACGGCAACCGTCCACCCGAACACTCCCGACCGTCCGCACACAGGGGACAAGGTCTCGGTCCTCTACGCCCCGACGCGTCCCGAACTGGGCGCCCTGGCGGGGGACGAGCGCAGCCTCGGTGACGAACTGGAGGGCTCCACGATGAGGGCCGGCCTCATCTGGCTCGTCGGCGTCGTCTGGGCCGCCGGAATCGTCCTCTCCGTAGTCGTCCTTTCTCTGCGCCGTGGATTCAGTTCCTTCTCCCGGCTGGGCCGCGCCGATATGGCCGTGCGCGGGCAATGCTTGGGACCCGACGTCTTCCGACAGGGGGCCAGCGAAGACCCGTGTTTGAAATTCGTCACCGCGTGGTCTCGCACCGCGCATTTCCTTGCCGATGTCACAGCGGAACACGTTCCCGATTCCCTGAAGGGGCAGTACTTGTGGCTGTGCTGGGACGCCCGACAGGGGGCCAGCGGAAGGCGGTTCTCCGCGGGCAGTACCCCGGCGGCGCTGGTGTCCGACGGCGGATGGGTGATGCACGGGATGCTCAAGGCCGACGATGCGCAGTTGATGGCTGCCGAGGGGGTCTCCGTCGAAAAGGCTGAGGCTGCGCAGAACGCCGAGTCGCGCGCTCTGCGGCTCTGGGATCCGCACTCCGCGTGGCTGCTCTACATGGCACCGTCCGTGCTGGTGCTCGCCACCGTGCTCATCGGCTGCGCAGCGCTGCTGACCTTCGACATCACGGGCGTCTGGCGCTGGGTGACCGGGATTGCCGGTGCCGTCGCCGGGCTGGCTCTCGGCTATGTAGCAATGAGTGCCCCGTACCCGTCGGATCTGGGCTCGGCCCTGTCCTCGAAGGGGACGGATCCGGTTTGAGGTCTGCCGGGGAATGCGCCGCCGAAGGAAAGAACGCGGCAATAGAACGCAGGTGAGGGTCTTGCGACCCTCACACCGCGTCAAAACTGCTGCCCGCAAGGACCGGAGGAGACAGAACCCGGCGTACAGGCCGACTCGTCCGCCGCCTTCAGCTGACAGCAGGCCCCCGACTGGCAGAACGCCAGGCCGGGGGCCTGCTGCGTGTCTGCGGCAGGGCCCGCGCACCCCTGCCCGCCCCTGCCCGGCCCGGGGCAGGCGTGGTGCATGCGTCGGTTGGCGAGGCGTGGGCGTCGGCGTGGTGGACTTGGAGTCCGGTGGAGGGTGAGAGGGCGAGAGGGCACGGCATGGGCGAGCGCGGCGCGGAGCAGGGCGGGGAGCAGGGGTATCTGCTCGACAATCAGCAGGCGGAGGCGGGCGTGCGCTTCGGGGCGCTGGCCGAGCTGTTCGATCCGGTGACGTTCCGGCATGTCGACCGGATCGGCGTCACGGAGGGCATGCGGTGCTGGGAGGTGGGGGCCGGTGGGCCCTCCGTTCCTGCGGGTCTTGCCGAGCGTGTCGGTCCCACGGGGCAGGTGGTCTGCACCGACATCGATGTGTCCTGGGCCCGGGGCGCCGCTTCCGATGTCGTGGAGGTGCTGCGCCACGACGTTGCGGCCGACCCGCCGCCCCCGGGTGGGTTCGACCTGGTGCACGCCCGGCTGGTGCTGGTGCATGTCGTCGACCGTGCGGAGGCGTTGCGCCGCATGGTCCAGGCGCTGCGGCCCGGTGGTGTGCTGCTCCTGGAGGATGCCGATCCGGGGCTGCAGCCTTTGCTGTGCCCGGACGAGTCGGGTCCCGAGCAGCGGCTGGCCAACCGTCTCCGGTCCGGGTTCCGTGAGCTCATGGCGGCGCGCGGTGCCGATCTCTCGTACGGCCGGACGCTGCCCCGGCTGCTGCGCGAGGGCGGCCTGCGCGACGTACAGGCGGATGCCTACTTCCCGATCACCTCGCCGGCCTGCACCGTTCTGGAGGCGGCGACCGTCCGGCAGATCCGTGGCCGGCTCGTGGCGGCGGGGATCGCGACCGAGGAGGACATCGACCGCCATCTGGCGAATGTCGCGACCGGGCAACTCGATCTGGCGACGGCACCGATGGTCTCGGCCTGGGGGCGCCGCCCGTGAGCGGAGTCGTGGAGTACGTCGGGGAGCACGTACCGGCACCGGCTCGTCCCTGAGCTGGGCGGCCGCACGCGAAAGGGTGCCGGGCCGGTGGTGAGGCGCGCTCGGCGCGGGGGCGCCTTGCCGCCGGCCGGTGGGGCGCCGGACGGTCAGGTGGCGTGCCAGCCCGTCCAGTGGGTCACGGTGATTTCCACGACGGGGCCCATGGGTGGGTGGCCGGTGTACTGGCGGGCGTATTTCCGCGTCAGGGCGGCGACGTGGCGCGCGGATGCGGGTGAGACGTCGGCCGGGGGGAGCACGAGCGCCGTGCCGTCCGCCCGTGCCCACCACAGGCGGTCCCAGTCCTCGTCGTAGCCGTCGACGAGGAGGCAGACGGCGGGGTGGGCGCGGATGTTGGTGAGGCGCTGGAGGCGGGGGGAGCGTTTCGGTTTGTGGTCCACGGCGAAGGCCGCGGTGTCGCCGGTGAGCGCGAAGGTGACGGGGATCAGGTGCGGGTGGCCGGTCGTGGCGCCGGTGGTGGCCAGGCGGGCGATCCGGGCCTGCGCGAAGCGTTCCCTGGCCTGCCCGCTGGTCATCCGCGGCATCGCGGCCCCCGGTGGTCGTGCCGCGGGGTCGGGGGCGGGCCCGGGTGGTTCACCGGAAGCGGTCCGCGACGGCGGCCAGCCGGTCCAGGCAGGAGAGTGTCTCGGCCTCCGGCCGGGTCGGCAGGGAGAACAGCAGCCGCTCGACGTCGAGCCGGGTGTATCGCTCGACGCTCTCGGGGTCCGGCGACACCGCGTAGACCGTCACCGGCACGTCCCGGCCCGCGACGGTCCGCATCCGGTCGATCTGCGGCCCCAGGTCCTCCGGCGGCACGCTGGTGGCCAGCCAGGCGTCGCCGAGGGCGGCCACCCGGGCGAACGCCCCCTCGCCGCCGCCCACATAGAGGGGCGGGTGCGGGCGCTGTACCGGCTTCGGCCAGGAGTGAACGGGGTCGAAGTCGACGAACTCGCCGTGGAATTCGGCCTGTTCGGTGGTCCACAGCTCGCGGATGGCCCGCAGCCGCTCGTCCACGAGGCGGCCCCTGGTGCGCGGGTCGGTGCCGTGGTTCTCCATCTCCTCCCTGTTCCAGCCGACGCCGACGCCGAAGACCGCGCGGCCGCCGGAGACCAGGTCCAGGGACGCCACCTCCTTGGCGGTGAGGAGCGGGTCCCGCTGGGCCACCAGCGCGATGCCGGTGCCCAGCAGGATCCGCTCGGTCACCGCCGCCGCGGCGGCGAGCGCCACGAACGGGTCGAGGGTGCGGTAGTACACCTCCGGCAGGTCGCCGCCGCCTGGGTACGGGGTGCGGCGGTGCACCGGGATATGGGTGTGCTCGGCGACGAACAGGGAGTCGAGTCCGCGCTCCTCGACCGCGCGCCCCAGTGCGGCCGGCGCGATGCCCTGGTCGGTGAGGAAGGTCGATACGCCGAACTTCACAGCGGCTGCTCCTTCGGGGGTCGGCTCCTTGGTGTGCGGGGCCTTGGTGCGGGGCCCGGTGTCCGGGGTCTGTCCGGGGTCCGGGGTCCGGTTCCTTCGGTATCCGGTCCTTCGCGGTTCCGGGTCCTTGCCGTTCCGGCGGTGGCGGCGGCGTCGAGCCGCGCTGCCCCGGGCTCCCGCTGCGGATGACGTACCCCGGCGGGGCCGTCGCGCAACAGGCGGTGCGGCCGACCGGGGGAGGGGCGGGGCCGTTAGCCGTCCGTTAGTGGGCCGTCAGCGGCGAGGCAGAGAGTGGTCCCCGCGGGACCGAAACGGACGAGAGTCCGACCTTTGAAGACAAGTCTGAGGAAGCTGATGACCATGCGTGCTCTGCGTACCGCTGTCACCCTTGCCGCCGCCGCGGCCCTCGCCGCCGGGGCCGGCGTCGGAGTCGCCTCGGCTGCCAACTCCGGTGCGTCCGGCGCCGGGGAGTGCCAGCCGGGGACGCTGCGGGCCACGACCACCAGCGCGGGCGGCAGCCAGGTGGGGATGAACCACGTGGGCGTCTACCTGAAGGTCGTGAACACCGGCAAGAGCGCCTGTACGTTCAGCGGCTACCCGGGTCTCGCCCTGGAAGCTGCGGGGCACACCGCCCTCAAGACGACGGCGCGGCACGGCGACACCTACTTCGCCCAGGACCCGGGTGTCCACAAGGTCACCCTCAAGCCGGGCGGGGCCGCCTACGCCGACATGGTGTGGACGCACACCGGCGCGTCCACCGCGCACGCGAAGTACCTGCAGATCTCCCCGACCGGCAGCAACGCGCACAGCGTGGTCGCCTTCGACCAGGACGTGGACAACGGCACGCTGGCCGTCACCGCCTGGTCGGCGGCGCGGCCCGGCGCTTCCTGAACCCCCGGGGGGGTGTGGCTCCGACGCCCCTACACCCCCGGAATGACCGTGGCCGTTCCCCGGACGTGGGAGCGCGGGTCGCCCGCGCGCAGCTCGACCGTGAGCAGGCCGGGGCGGCCCAGGTCGTGGCCCTGGTGGACGGTCAGGGTGGCGGGGGCGGTGACCGCGCCCAGCTCGCGGGCGTACGCGCCGAAGGCGGCCGCCGCGGCGCCCGTCGCCGGGTCCTCGACGACGCCGCCGACCGGGAACGGGTCGCGGGCGTGGAAGACGGACTCCGACTCCCGCCAGACGAGTTGAAGCGTCGTCAGATCCAGGCGGCGCATCAGGGCGCCCAGCCGCTCGAAGTCGTAGTCGAGTTTCGCCAGCCGCTCGCGGCTGCCCGCGGCGAGCACCAGATGGCGGGCGCCGGCGTAGGCGATACGGGGCGGGAGGGCCGGGTCGAGGTCGGCGGCGGGCCAGTCGAGAGCGGCCAGTGCCTCGGTGAGGTCCGCGGGGTCGACGTCCGTGACCTGCGGGGCGACGCTGGTGAGGGTCGCCTGGAGGGTGCCGTCCACCTTCTGGACGGTGACCGGGACCGTGCCCGCCCGGGTGGCGAGGACGTAGTCGCCGGGGCCGTGCCGCTCGGCGAGTGCGACGGCCGTGGCGACCGTCGCGTGGCCGCAGAACGCCACCTCGGCGAGCGGGCTGAAATAGCGGATGGTGAAGGCCCGGCCCGGCTCGCCCAACCCCGCGGGCGGTGCGGTCAGGAAGGCCGTCTCGGAGTAGCCGAGGCGGGCCGCGATGGCGAGCTGCGCGGCGTCGTCCAGGCCGGTCGCGTCCAGCACGACACCGGCCGGATTGCCGCCCGCGGGGTCGTCCGAGAAAGCGGTGTAGCGCAGGATCTCGGGGGCGTCGCCCGGGGTGCCGGCATCGCGCGGTTCACGTGTCATGGCAGGGGAACGGGACCGCGGGACGGGCTATTCCCGCCCCTCGCCGCACCGCCCCCGCCGCACCGCTGCCCCGCGCCGCGGCACCGCCTTCTCGCCGGGCCAGCTGCCTCAACCGCGCCCGACGTACGGCATGTTCGTCGCCATCACCGTCGCGAACTGCACATTGGCCTCCAGCGGCAGTGCCGCCATGTGGACGACCGTCCGGGCGACGTCGGCGGCGTCCATCACCGGCTCCACCGCCGTGCGGCCGTCCGCCTGGAGGATGCCGGTCTGCATCCGGCCGGTCATCTCGGTCGCGGCGTTGCCGATGTCGATCTGACCGCAGGCGATCCGGTACGGACGGCCGTCCAGCGACAGCGACTTGGTCAGGCCGGTCATCGCGTGCTTGGTGGCGGTGTACGCCACGGAGTGCGGGCGCGGCACATGGGCGGAGAGGGAGCCGTTGTTGATGATCCGGCCCCCCTGCGGGTCCTGTGCCTTCATGGCACGGAACGCCGCCTGGGCGCAGAGGAAGGACCCGGTGAGGTTGACGTCGACGACGCCGTGCCAGTCGTCGTACGACAGCTCGTCCAGCGGGGCGGGCCGGCCGAAGGTGCCCGCGTTGTTGAACAGCAGGTCCAGCCGGCCGAAGCGGTCGCGGGCGGCGGCGAAGAGGGCGTCGACCTCGTCGGGGCGGGTGACATCGGTCGGGACGGGCAGGACGGCGGGTGCGCCGGCGCCGGCCGGGCCGAGCAGCGCGGCCGTCTCCTCCAGCGCCTGGGCGCGCCGGCCGGCCAGGACCAGCTGCCATCCGGCGGTGGCCAGTGCCTGGGCGACCGCACGGCCGATGCCGGAGCCGGCGCCGGTGACCACGGCAGTGGTGGCGGGGGCGGTGGCGCCGGCCGGCTGCTCGTTCGCCGCCGGCTGTCCGGGCGGCTGCGTGTTCTGTGCCATGGCGGCAGGGTAAGGCGCGGCGCGGGCACCTCGCCGACCCGTCTCAGCCGGTGGTGCGCCGGTGAGGCCGGGGGCCGCCCGGCCTGCCGCTCTGCCGCTCAGCCGGTCGCGCCGAAGCGCCGCAGGACCGCCGTCTTCGTGGCGGCGAACTCCTCGTCGGTGAGGATGCCGTCGCGGTGCAGCGCGCCCAGGTCGCGCAGCCGGCGCAGCAGCGCGTCATGGTCGTCGGCGGGGGAGGCCGTCTCCGGGGCGGGCGGCGCGAGCGCGGCCGGCCCGGCCTGCGGGGCGGCCGCGAAGGGGTGGGGGAGCCGGGCCATCACCGCGGCCGCCAGCAGCGCGGTCGTGCCGCTCTCCTTCTTGAAGCCCCACAGCTCGATGGCGTGCGGATCGTCCTCGGGTCCCGGGGCGGGCTTCGCGCCGCGCGGCCGGAACCGCAGGTAGCCGGACTCCAGGCCGGAAGGCGCCCGCCACTCCACGGCCGCCAGGTCGGCGAGTGCGAGATCCCGGGGGCCGTCCTTGCGTTTGGTCTCGTTGGTGTTCCAACGCCATTCGAGGCGCACCCGCTCGCCGTCGAAGGTGGCGATTCCGTCCACACCGGCTGCCGACAACGGCAGCGTCGGGCCGGGCAGCAGATAGCGGTCGGTGGGACCGTCCGGGAGCTGATCGAGGGTCATGGCCCGGCGGACCTCGTCGACGAAGTAGTCGGCGACGCCGGTCCGGTCCGGGTCCACGGTCAGCTGATACGGGTTCGCCTGGTCCGGCAGGCTGCCGCCGGTGACCTGGAGCAGCGGGTCGGCGCCCTCGCGCAGCCGCAGTCGCAGCCGGCCGCCCTTGCGGGCCGGTTCGTGGGATATGGAGGCGAGGGCCGTCAGCGGAACCGTGAACTCGCCCAGATCCTGGCGCAGTTTGTGCACCCCGCGCTCGCGCCCCGGGATGATGCGTACCGCGTCGCCGTCAAAGGTCCAGGTGCCGTCGCGCACCATCAGTTCAGCCATGCCCGGATCCTACGGAGCGCCCCCGGGCACCGTCCGCCTGCCGCGATTGTCCGGCCGCGTCCGTTGCGGGGCCGGTCATCATCCAGCGGCCATGCATGCGTCGTACACGGGACAGCGCCGCGCCGTCCCCCTCCCCTGCAATCACGGGTGACAACCACCGTCAGGGGAGGGGCAGATGACTCACCACGCACCGCACGAGCAGGAGATCCGGGCCGCCGCCGCGCACTTCGGCCGCCGCCGTTTCCTCACCGCGACCGGCGCCGCCGCCGCGCTCGCCTTCGCGACGAACCTGCCGGGCACCGGCGCCGCGTACGCCGCGGCGGCCGACGCGCGGAAGATCACCGAGAACCCCTTCACGCTCGGCGTCGCCTCCGGTGACCCGCTGCCCGGATCCGTCGTGCTGTGGACCCGCCTCGCGCCCCGCCCCTACGAGCCGGGCAACGGCATGCCCGCGGCGGGAGTCACCGTCCGCTGGGAGGTCGCCCACGACGAGCGCTTCCAGAAGCTCGCCGGGCAGGGCCGTGCGGAGGCGCACCCGGAGTTCAACCACTCCGTGCACATCGAGCCCACCGGCCTCGCCCCCGACCGCGTCTACTACTACCGCTTCCGCGCCGGCGACTGGATCAGCCCCACCGGCCGCACCCGCACCGCGCCCGCGCGCGGCGCCCGGCTCACCGACCTCAAGCTCGGCGCGGTCTCCTGCCAGGCCTACCACGACGGCTACTTCACGGCCTACAAGCACCTCGCGCAGGAGGACCTCGACGTCGTCTTCCACCTCGGCGACTACCTCTACGAATACCCCGTGACGGCGGTGGGCGGCGCCCGCAACTACAGCGACCGCACGCTGCCCGCCCGCTTCCACCGCGAGACGGTCACGCTGGAGGACTACCGCCTGCGCTACGCCCTCTACAAGTCCGACCCGGACCTGCAGGCCGCGCACGCCGCCCACCCCTTCATCGTCACCTGGGACGACCACGAGGTGGAGAACAACTACGCCTCGGACATCAGCGAGGACCACCTCCCGGCCGCCGAGTTCCTGGCCCGCCGGGCCGCCGCCTACCGCGCGTACTGGGAGAACCAGCCGCTGCGCAGCCCGCAGCGGCCCAAGGGCGCCGACGCGCAGCTCTACCGCCGCGTCCAGTACGGACAGCTCGCCCAGTTCGACATCCTCGACACCCGCCAGTACCGCTCCGACCAGGCCTACGGCGACGGATGGCACGCACCGGGCCCGCAGTCGCAGGACCCCGCGCGCACCCTGACCGGCGCCACCCAGGAGCGCTGGCTGACCGACGGCTGGCGCGCGTCCACCGCCCGCTGGAACGTGCTGCCGCAACAGGTCACCTTCTCCGAGCGGCGCAACGCCACCGGCGCCGACCACCAGGTCAGCATGGACAGCTGGGACGGCTACCCGGCCTCCCGCGAGCGGGTGCTGGCCGGCGCCGAGGCGGCCGGGGCCGACAACCTCGTCGTCCTTACCGGCGATGTGCACGTCCACTACGCCTTCGACATCAAGCGGGACTTCAAGGACCCGGATTCGCGCACCGCGGGCGTGGAGTTCGTCACCACCTCGATCGCCAGTGGCAAGGACGGCGCCGAGCGGCCCGCGGACTGGGCGACGTACATGGCGGCCAACCCGCACATGAAGTACTACAACGGCCGGCGCGGCTATCTGACCGTCACCCTGGACCAGGACACCGCCCGCGGCGACTACCGCACGGTGTCCGCCGTCACCACCCCCGGGGCGCCGGTGACCACGGCCGCGTCCTTCGTCTCCGAGGCGGGCGCCCCGGGGCTGAACTCCGCCTGACCCGCGCGATCATGAGCACGCGGTCGTAAGCCCTTCGTAGGACCGGTCCTAGGTCCGGTCCTAGGCCCAAGGGACCGGTCCGGAAGGGGTCGGGACAGATCCGTGCATGACACCATGGTGCGGCCATCAATAAACCATGGAGACGCTCATGACGGACCCCGGCCCCGGTACGGCCGAGACCAAGGATCTTCCCCCGATAGCCGGGCGGGGCGCGCCCCGAACGCCAGGTGCACCGGCTGCACCGGTCGCGTCCCGCCGCACCAGCCTCCTCGTCACCCTCGTCCTCGGCGGCCTGACGGCGGTTCCGCCGCTCTCCATGGACATGTACCTCCCGGCCCTGCCGGAGGTCACCGCCTCCTTGCACAGCCCCGCCGCCACGGTCCAGCTGACCCTCACCACCTGCCTGGCGGGTATGGCCCTGGGCCAGATGATCGTCGGGCCGATGAGCGACAAGTGGGGGCGCCGCCGCCCGCTGCTCACCGGCATGGTGATCTACATCCTGGCCACCGCCCTGTGCGTGGTCGCCCCCAACGCCGAACTCCTCATCGCCTTCCGCCTGTTGCAGGGCCTGGCGGGCGCGGCCGGCATCGTCATCGCGCGGGCGGTGGTCCGCGATCTGTACGACGGCGTGGCGATGGCCCGGTTCTTCTCCACCCTGATGCTGATCTCCGGCGTCGCGCCGGTCGTCGCCCCGCTGATCGGCGCGCAGATCCTGGAGGTCACCGACTGGCGCGGTGTCTTCGCGGTGCTGACCGTCGTCGGTGTGCTGCTGACCCTCCTGGTCTGGCGCAAGCTGCACGAGACGCTGCCGCCCGAACGCCGGCACTCCGGCGGCCTCGGCCAGACCCTGCGCACCATGCGCGATCTGCTCGCCGACCGGAGCTTCTCCGGCTACCTGCTCGTCGGCGCCTTCGCCTTCGCCGCGCTCTTCGCCTACATCTCCGCCTCGCCGTTCGTGATCCAGGAGATCTACGGCGCCTCCGCGCAGACCTTCAGCCTGCTCTTCGGGATCAACTCCGTCGGCCTGGTCGTGATGGGCCAGATCAACGGCAAGGTCCTGGTCGGCCGGGTCAGCCTGAACAGGGTGCTGGGCATCGGCCTGGGGCTGATCGCCGTCGCGGGTGCGAGCCTGCTGCTGATGTCCTCCGGGGTGTTCGGCGACGTCGGTCTGGTGCCGATGGCCGCCGGGCTGTTCGTGCTGATGGCGTCCATGGGTCTGGTCATGCCGAGCACCAACACCCTGGCCCTGCTGCGCACCCCGCACGCCGCGGGCTCCGCCTCCGCGCTGCTGGGCACCTCGACCTTCCTGCTCGGCTCGGTCGCCTCGCCCCTGGTGGGTATCGCGGGCGAGCGGACCGCCGTGCCGATGGCCGTCGTACAACTCTCCTGCGCGGTTTTGGCGCTCGTGAGCTTCCTGGTGATGTGCCGCCCGTGGCAGCGTAGGGGGGAGACGAGCGGCACATCGGGCGAGAGGACCGGACTCTGAACGCACCGGGGCTCAGACACGGCACACCGGCCCAGGCGGGGCTCGACCCCGTCTGGATGGAACGGCTGGTCGACGGCGTGTGCGCACTTCCCGACGGACGGCCCCCGTGGTGTGCGGGCGCGGTCGTCCTTGCCGGTCGCGGCCCGGTGGTCGCCGCCGAGGCCGCGACCGGCTGGGCGCTGCGCTACCGCGCGCACGATCCCGGGCGGGACCGCGGCGTCGATCTGGCCCGCGAGCGGCGGGAGCCGATGCGGGTCGGTACGGTCTTCGACCTCGCCTCGGTGAGCAAGCTCTTCACCGCCATCGCCGCGGTCCAGCAGGTCGAGCGCGGCCGGCTGGACCTGGAGGCCGAGGTCGCCTCCCGGCTGCCCGGCTTCGCCGGGTCCGGCATCACCGTCCGGCAGTTGCTCACCCACACCTCCGGGCTCCGGCCCGAGCTGCCCTTCTACGAGCGCGACGGCCGCGCGGCCCAGCTGGAGCTGCTGTGGTCGGAGGCGGCGGCCCCGGAGGCCCCGCCCGGCGGCACCTACCGCTACTCCGACCTCAACCTCATCGCCCTCCAGCTGGTCCTGGAGGACCTCACGGGGCGCGGCCTGGACGTCCTCGTACGGGACGGCATCACCGGCCCGCTGGGCATGTCCAGCACCTCCTACGGGCCGCTGGCGCCGCAGGGTGTGGCGGCGACGGAGGACCAGCGGCGGCCGTGGGCGAAGGCGGACCGCGGCATGGTGCGGGGCGAGGTGCACGACGAGAACGCCTGGGCGCTGGGCGGCGTCGCCGGGCACGCCGGTCTGTTCTCCACCGCGCAGGACCTGGCCGTGCTGTGCCGGACGCTGCTCAACGGCGGCGGGTACGGCACCGCCCGCATCCTCGGGCCCGACGGGGTGGCGGCGCTGCTCGATCCGCCCGGTCTGGGCTTCGCCGTCGACCAGCCGTATTTCATGGGCGAGTTGGCGGGCCGCGGCGCGGCCGGGCACGCCGGCTTCACCGGCACCTCGGTCGTCCTGGACCGCGCCACCGACACCTTCCTGGTACTGCTCGCCAACACCGTCCACCCGCGCCGCAGGGCGGGCGGCAGCGCGCCCCGCGCGGCGGCCGCGACCTGCCTGGCCCGCGCCGCCGCCCGCGCCGGCTGAGGCGGCCCCCGAGGCGCACCGGACCCCGAGGCGCGCCGGCCCGGAGGGCGGTGACGGCGGCGGCGGGGGGCGCCCCGTGCGGCCCGTAAACTTTTCCGTATGCACGAGGAACTGCGGGCCGCGCTGGCCGGCCTGCTCGACGGCCTGCCGCCCAAGCGGGCCGCGCAGGCCGTGGAGCGGCTGATCGCCAACTACCGGGGCACCACCCCCACCGACGCCCCGGTACTCAGGGACCGCGCGGATGTCGCCGCGTACGCCGCCTACCGGATGCCCGCCACCTTCGAGGCGGTCCACGCCGCGCTGACCGCCTTCGCCGCACGGGTGCCGGACTGGTCACCGGCCACCCATGTGGACATCGGCGGCGGCACCGGCGCCGCCACCTGGGCGGCCGCCGCCACCTGGGACAGCCACCGCAGCACCGTCTGGGACTGGGCGCAGCCCGCCCTCGACCTCGGCCGTGAGCTGGCCGCCGATGTCCTTCCCGAGGCGGAGTGGCAGCGCCGGGTGATCGGCGAAGGGCTCGCCGTCCCGGAGGGCACGGACCTGGTGACGGTCTCCTACGTGCTCGGCGAGCTGCGGCCCGAGGCGCGCCGCGCCGTGGTGGCCGCGGCGGCGACCGCGCGGTCCGTCGTGCTGATCGAACCGGGCACGCCCGACGGCTACCTCCGTATCCGCGAGGCCCGCGACCAGCTCATCGAGGCGGGACTGCGGATCGCCGCCCCCTGCCCGCACAGCGACACCTGCCCGATCGTGCCCGGGGAGGACTGGTGCCACTTCGCGGCCCGGGTCAGCCGCTCGTCCCTGCACCGCCAGGTCAAGGGCGGCTCGCTGTCGTACGAGGACGAGAAGTTCAGCTATGTGGCCGCCACCCGCGTCGCGGTCCCCACGGAGCCGCCGGCCCGTATCGTCCGCAAGCCGCAGCTGCGCAAGGGCCAGGTCCTGCTGGACCTGTGCACGGCCGACGAGGGCCTGGTGCGCAGCACGGTCACCAAGCGCCACGGCGAGAGCTACCGCGCGGCCCGCGACGCGTCGTGGGGCGACGGCCTACCGCGTCACTGAGCGTCCGCGTCGGGCCCGGCAGCGGTGCCGTCACCGGCCTTGCCGCCCGCGGACCGGCCCGCGCCCTTGCGGCCCTCCTGGAGTGTGCGCAGCAGTTCGCGCCGCTGCGCCTGCGGATCGGGGCGGCCCGCGCCGCTCTTGCCGACTGCTCCGCCGCCGCGCATCGCGCCGCGGGAGAGCTTGCTGCGGGTGCCGCCCACGCCCAGCATGCCGCCTGCGTTTCCCTTGCTCATGGTGCTGTCCTTTCGCCGGGACCGGGGCCCCCTTCAAGCGAGACGGCTCGTCTCGTCAAGAATCAGAATGCGGCGAGACGCTCCGTCTTGTCAAGACGATACGTCTCGCCTCTCCCTCGGTAGACTCGTCCGTATGGCCAACAAGACACCCCCCGACTCCTCCCGCCGCAGCGAACGCTCCCGTCGCGCGATCTTCGAGGCCGCCCTCACCCTCGTCGGTGAGGTCGGCTACCAGAAGCTCACGATCGAGGGCATCGCTTCCCGGGCGGGCGTCGGCAAGCAGACGATCTACCGCTGGTGGCCCTCCAAGGCCGCGGTCCTGCTCGACGCCTTCACCGTCGACGTCGATGACTACGCCGACGGCGTGCCCGACACCGGCGATCTCGCGGCGGATCTGAAGAGCGTGCTGCGGGCGACCGCGGACGAGTTCAACAACCCGGCGTTCCAGGCCCCCTACCGCGCCCTCGCGGTGGCCGGCGCGAACGACGAGGAGCTGTCCCGCACCTTCGTCGCCCGGCTGCTGGAGCCCGGTATCCAGGTCTACGTCGACCGGCTGCGCGCCGCCCAGGAGGCGGGCCAGGTGGACGCGGACGCCGACCCGCGGGTGGCCGCCGAGATGCTGCTGAGTCCCTTCTCACAGCGCTGGCTGATGCGCACCGGCGAACTCACCTACGAGTACGTCGACACGCTGGTCGACCTGGCACTGCGCGGACTGCGGCCACGCGCCTGAGTGCGTCGGCCGCATGTCGCCGATGGTGTGAAATGCCCGCCTTGGCCGGTCGTTCGTTCACCCCGGATCCGCACTCCGGTCACCCGAGGAGCAGGATGGTGGCAGCATTGATCCCAGACCACCGCTCGAAGTGAGGGGATAGATGGAACGCAAGAGCAGGTTCTCCCAGTGGCTGCGCCGCCCGAAGAGCGGATCGGACGGCAGTGATACGGACACGGGAATGGCGGCCGCCCGCGGCCGCGAGGACCTGCTGCTGGCCGCGGTCGACGCCGGATTCCCCGTCGCCCCGGCGGCGCACCCGTCCGGCTACGGCTGTTCCTGTGAGCGCATCGGCTGTCCCACCCCGGGCCGGCACCCCATCTCCTTCGGCTGGCAGACCGTCGCCACCACCGACCGCGACAAGGTCGCCGCCTGGATCCGCAGCCTCCCCGAGGCCAACTTCATCACCTCCACCGGCATCACCCACGACGTGCTGGACGTCCCCGTCGAGGCGGGCCGCAACGCCCTGAGCCGGCTGGACGCCGCGGGCATCGACGTAGGGCCGATCACCCTCAGCGGCGCCGGCGTGGGCGACGGCCGGATGGGTTTCTTCACCGCCACCCGCGGCACCCCGGACGACGAGGACGAGTGGTGGCCCTGTGAGCTGGACTGCCACCCCGAGACCATGGACGAGCACCCCGGACTGCGCTGGCACTGCCGCGGCAGCTACGTCCTCCTGCCGCCCTCCCGGCTCCCCGGTGACCAGCCCGCGGTGACCTGGCTGCGCGGCCCCGAGCTGCCGCTGCCCGACCCGCTGACGCTGCTGGAGTCGCTCACCGACGCCTGCGCGGAGTTCATCGGCCGGCAGCCCGCCGACCACGACCACGCGTCCGCCGCCTGGCCGATCGGCCGCTGACCGCTCCCTCTCCCGCGCGGCGCATCTCCTGCGCAGGGCATCTCCCGCATGGCGCATCTCCCACACGGCAAAGGGGCCGTCGGACGACCGACGGCCCCTTTGTTTGCCGTGCAGTTTTGAGCGCAGTGCGCGCGGCGGCTCAGAGTGTCCTGGCCGCCGTCATCCGCTCGATCCGGTTCAGTATCGTGATCTTGCCGTCGCTGTCCTTGGCCGGCACCTTCACGGCCTGCGCCGAGACCGTGGTGAAGGCCATCCGGTTGGTCTTCTTCGCCGGCCCGTCCAGGATCCCGCGCATCCCGGGCACCAGATTGAGCCGCAGACCCTCGGCCGCCGTCTTCTGCTGGTGGTAGACGGTCGAGAAGAACACCAGCGCACCGCCGTCCGCCGTTCGCAGCGCCACCGGCTGGTAGTCCGACGGCCGGTCCTGCCACAGCAGACGGGCATTGACCTGGTTGGCGTTCTTCGCGCGCCGCTCGCGCCAGCCATCGGTGTGCGGGCCGGGCGCGAAGGCCTCACCCTTGCCGGTGTTGAGGTAGTCCGCGTAGGTCCGGCTCAACTTGCCCGGATTGACCGTCAGACCGGAACCGGAGCCGGTGGGTACCGCCTCGGCGTAACCGTCCTCGTCCTTCTTCAGCTTCGGCGTCGCGTTGCCGGCGAACGTCGCGAAGTACTCGGCCCGCCACTGCGCGTCGATGCTGTCGCGGCTGAACACCAGGAACCAGCGCTGCGGTTGGCCGGTGGTGGCGTTCCGGCGGTTGCTCATCGCGTCCGCGACGAAGGACTTCGGCCAGCCCTTCTGCTTGGGCACCGTGAACTGCGCGTCCTTCAGCGTGAGGGGCCGGAAGGTGGGGTTGCCCTTCGGGCTGACCGCGTGCGACCACTTCAGGCCCGCCTGGTCGATGGCGAGCAACGCCCCCGACTCGTAGGAGAGGTTCAGCTTCGGGTTGTAGCTGGTGTTGGCCTTGTTGTACTGCTCGGTGAAGTGCTGGAGCGCCTTGGCACCCTCAGCCTTCGACACCGCCGGCAGCATCTCCCGCTCGCCGTGCACCGTCATGCACCCGCTCAGTATCACCATCGCCGCCGCTGCCGACGTCAGTGTTGCGGGCACCCGGAACGGCGACCTGCGTGTCATGGGGCTCGGGCTCCTTCGGGGCGACCGGGGCGGACGGGGCGGCCGCCGGGGTGGCACGATTCGGCGCCACCTTACCGGGGGCGAAGAAGATCACGAGCGTGGGGACCAGATAGAGCGCCCACACCGTGACCTGAAGGACCGTGGGATCCGGCTGGAAGTTGAAGATGCCCTTCAGCAGCGTGCCGTACCAGCTGTCCGCCGGGATCTGCTCGCTGATGTCGAACGCCTGGCTGCCCAACCCCGGCAGGAACTCCGCCTCCTGCAGGTCGTGGAAGCCGTACGCCAGCACGCCCGCCGCGACCACCACCAGCATCCCGCCGGTCCAGGTGAAGAACTTCGCCAGGTTGATCCGCACCGCACCGCGGTAGAACAGCCAGCCCAGCAGCACGGACGTCAGCAGGCCCAGCAGCGCGCCGATCAGCGGCCGCACCCCGTCGTTGGCCGACTGCGCTGCCGTCCACACGAACAGCGCCGTCTCCAGGCCCTCGCGGCCCACCGACAGGAACGCGGTGATCACCAGCGCCGTGGTGCCCATCGCCAGCGCCGCGTCCAGCTTTCCGTGCAGCTCCTGCTTCAGATGCCGCGCGGTACGCCGCATCCAGAAGACCATCCACGTCACCAGGCACACCGCGATGATCGACAGGGAGCCGCCGAGCGCCTCCTGTGCCTGGAACGTCAGCGTCTGCGAACCGAATTGGAGTGCCGCACCGAACGCGAACGACAGCACCACCGCGAGCGCGATACCGGCCCAGACCGGGCGCAGCGCCTCCCGCCGCCCGGTCTTGACCAGGTAGGCGATGAGAATGCACACCACAAGGCTGGCTTCCAGTCCTTCGCGCAGCCCGATCAGGTAATTGCCGAACACGGCGGTTCCTTTCTTTCTTTCACGGGGTCCATGGGGTCACGGACCCGACGAGGTCCGGCGGATCAGGCGAACAGCGCCCGGCCCCACCAGTCGTCGGCCGTCGCGACGCCCGGCGGGACCGCGAACACCGCGGAACCGACATGCTGGATGTACTCGTTGAGCGCGTCCGTCCGCGCCAGGTTCTGCTGGAGCGGCACGAATCCGTGGCGTACGTCGCGTTGGTAGGCGAGGAAGAACAGCCCCGCGTCCAGCCGCCCCAGGCCGTCCGTACCGTCCGTGAAGGAGTAGCCGCGGCGCAGGATGTGCACCCCGCCGTTGGAGTCCGGGTGCGCGAGCCGCACATGCGCGGTCGGCAGCATCGACTTCAGGTGCGGCGCGTCCCGCTCGTGCCTGCGGCCGGCCGGTGCGCCCTCGCCCTTGTCCCGCCCGAAGACGTCCTCCTGCTCCTTGCGCGAGGTGCGGTCCCAGGTCTCGATGTGCATCCGGATCCGGCGGGCGACGAGATACGAGCCGCCGGCCATCCAGGCGCCGGCGCCCTTCGCGTCCGCGCCGGAGACCCACACATGCTTGTCCAGGGCGGCCTTGTCGCTGCCCGCGACGTTACGGGTGCCGTCCTTGAAGCCGAACATGTTGCGCGGGGTGTGCGCGTCGGGCGTCGTCGACGACGTCTTGCCGAAGCCCAGCTGCGACCAGCGGATCGCGACCTTGCCGAAGCCGATCCTGGCGAGATTGCGGATCGCGTGCACCGCGACCTGTGGATCGTCCGCGCAGGCCTGGACACACAGATCGCCGCCGCTGCGCGCCTTGTCGAGGTTGTCGCCGGGGAACTGCGGCAGGTCGATCAGCGCGTCAGGACGCCGGGAGGCGATACCGAAGCGGTCCTTGCCGCCCTTCTCGAACAGCGTCGGGCCGATGCCGAAGGTCAGGGTGAGCCGGGACGGCGGCAGCCCGAGCGCCTCGCCGGTGTCGTCCGGCGGCGCCTCGGCGAGCCCGCCGACCGCGCCGTCACCCACCGCGTCCCCCGCCGTCATCCGCGCCGCCGCCTTCGTCCACTCCTTGAGCAGCGCGATCAGCTCGGCGCGGTCGTCGGTGGTGACGTCGAACGACGCGAAGTGCAGCCGGTCCTGGACGGCGGTGGCGATCCCGGCCTGGTGCGCGCCGTGGAAGGGTACGGCCGCGCCCGCGGTGGCGTCCGCGCCGGCCGGCTGGGCGTCACCGCCGGCGCGCAGCGCGGCGGCCGTGCCGCCGGCCGCGACCGCGCCGATCGCCAGCCCGGCGCCGCCCCAGCCGAGCAGCGAACGCCGCGACGGCGCCCGCCCGTTGGCGTTCGTGCCGTCCGCCGCGCTCTCGGCCGTACCTTCGGCCGTTGCGTCGGCGCCGTCCGTGGAACCCTGCTCTGCCGCGTCGTTCGTCATCCCGTCCCCGCCTCGTGGTCCGCTGCCTCGGCTGTCCGGCGACGCGTCACTTGGCGACGGCCGCGGCCAGCTTGGACAGCGGCTCGGCCAGCGCGTTCACGCCGTCGGACAGGGTCTTGCGCTCGCTCTTGCCGACCGTGTCGTACGCGGCGAAGCCGTCCGCCGAGCCCTTGTCGCGGTGCTTGTCGAGGCGGGCGCGGATCGCGGCGAACTGCTTGTCCAGCTCCTTGGCCAGCTCCGGGTCGTTCTTCGCGGCGACCGGCTTGAGCAGGGTGTAGGCCTTCTCGGCGCCCTCGACGTTGGCCTGGAAGTCGATCAGGTCGGAGTGGCTGTAGCGCTCCTCCTCGCCGGTGACCTTGCCGGTGGCGACCTCGTCGAGCAGCTCCTTGGCGCCGTTGGCCATGCTGGTCGGGGTGATCTCGGCGGTGCCGACCCGCTTCTGCCAGTCCTTGAGGTCGGTGATGAGCGTGCCGGCCAGCTTCTTGTCGTCCCCGGAGATCTTCTTCTCCTCCCACAGGGACTTCTCCAGCTTGTGCCAGCCGGTCCACTTCTGGCCGTCCTCCAGGCCGTCCTCGCGCACGTCGACCTTCGGGTCGATGTCGCCGAACGACTCGGCGACCGGCTCGGTGCGCTCCCAGCCGACGCGCGAGAGGGCGTAGGTCTTCTTGGCGGACTCGACGTCGCCGTCCTTGACCGCGTCGGCGAACTTCTGCGTGCGGGGGAGGGTCTGATCGGCCTGCTGCTGGACGTACTTGCGGTACGCGGCGACGGCGGCGTCCAGCCGGGGGTCGCGCTTGGCGTCGGCGCCCTTGCCGCTCGCGGTCACCTTCTGCCGGATGCCGTCGCCCTTCATCCCGGGCTTGCAGGCGATCTCGTAGTGGCCGGCCTTGATCTCGGCGGTGATCTCCGCCTTGGTGCCGGGCCCGATGTTCTCCCGCTCGGTGACGATCCGGTCGCCGGGCGCGTAGACGTAGACCTCGGTGACCTTGGAGCCCTTGTTCTGCACCGCGAACCGCGCGTGCCCGGCCGGGAATTCCTTCGTGGAGACCTCGCAGCCGGTGTCGGTCGCGGTCACCTCGATCGTGCCCTTGCCGCCGGCGCCCTTGCCGTCGCTCTTCTCGGCGCAGCCGGCGACGGCGGTGAGGGCCGTGGCCACGGCGATGGCGGCGACGGCGGAGGAGCGAAGGGCTCGCATGTGGGCTCTCCATGCTGGATCGAAGGGGACGGACGGTACGGGGTGCTATCACTAAGGCAGCCCTAAGTTATCCGAGGCTTACCTGAATATTGCCCACGATTCCCCGTGATCCGGCTCTCACGGACTACGGCCCGATCACGGATTGATGGGCGCCCGGTCACAGCACGCCCATGGGCGGGTCAAGGTAAGGGGCGCACCCCGCACCGGCTCATGACCCGTGGTGCGCCCCTGCCCCGTGGCGTCATCGGCGGTCTGGTGGGATCTCCCCATGACGGAAATCGACGTACTCCGGGTGTTCTGCGGCGCCGACGGCACGGGCGGCAACGCGCTGGGGGTGGTCCGTGACGGCGCGGCCGTCCCCGGGCAGCGCGAACGGGCCGCACTCGCCGCCGAACTGGGCTTCAGTGAAACGGTGTTCCTCGACGACGCGGTCCGCGGCACCGTCGACATCCACACGCCGAGCGTCCGGCTGCCGTTCGCCGGGCATCCGCTCGTCGGCCTGGCCTGGCTGCTGCGCAGCCTGGGCACGCCGCTCGCGACCCTGCGCCCGCCGGCCGGCGACGTCCCGGTCGCCTACGACGGCGACCTCGTCCGGGTGCGCGGGCGGGCGGAGTGGGTCACCGGCCGCCGCACCGAGCGCCTCGCCTCGGCCGCGGACGTCGACGCGCTGCCCGCGCCGCCGCCGGGGGAGGGCTGGCTCTACGCCTGGGCCTGGCAGGACGAGGAGGCGGGCGTGGTCCGGGCGCGGGCGTTCCCGCGCCGCGGCGACGGTGTGGTGGAGGACGAGGCGACCGGCGCCGCCGCCCTGCTGCTGACCCATGAACTGGGCCGCCCGCTGGACATCCGCCAGGGCGCGGGCTCGCAGATCCTCACCCACCCCCACCCGGACGGCAGCATCGCCGTCGGCGGGCGGGTGCGCGTCGATACGCCGTAGGGCCGCTCGTGCGGACGTTTTACGCGCTGAGCCGGAACTCCTCGCCCAGTTCCCGGAAGACCGCGCTGTTCAGCGCGAAGGCGCGCTTGCACTCGTCGACCACCCGCTGCTTCTCCAGGTCGTCGACCGGCAGCGCGTCCAGCAGCTCGCGGTACTCGCGCTTGAAGGCGGCGGGGTTGCCGATCTCCTCGAAGACGTAGAACCGCACCCCGTCGCCCTTGCGGGCGAAGCCCCAGGTCTTCTCGGCCGTGCCGCGGATGATCTGGCCGCCGGAGAGGTCGCCGAGATAGCGGGTGTAGTGGTGGGCGACATAGCCCGCCGGCCAGTCGCGGGCGCAGGCCGCCACCCGCTCGGCATACGCGGCGGTGGCCGGCAGCGGCTCCAGCCCCGCGGACCAGGAGGGTCCGCCCAGATGGGTGAGGTCGCGCTCCAGCTCGGCGGTGCGGGCCAGCTCCGGCCGGATGAAGGGGCCCGCGACCGGGTCGGCCGCAAGGGTCCCGGAGGCCTCCTCCAGCGTGCGGTAGACGAACCACAGCTGCTCGGTGTAGCGCCGGTAGGCGAGGATGCCGAGCTTGCCGCCGAGCAGGTCGCTCATGAACGAGGAGTTCTCGGCCTCGGTGTGCTGCGCCGCGGACGCGGTGCGGATGACCGTCGAGAAAGGGGCGGGCGGAGTCGGGCTGGGCGCTGCCAAGGCGGACCTCCGGGGGCCGAGGGGGAGCGGACGGGAACAGGCCGCCCGCGCACTGCTGTCTGCGCTGCGGCTCAGCTAACTGCTTAGGCTTACCTAAGTCAACCTGTTCCCGACGCCCTGTCGGTAAAAAGCCTACCCCCGGCCCGCCTCAGGGAAGCGTGAGGATCTCGGCGCCCGAATCCGTCACGACCAGCGTGTGCTCGAACTGTGCGGTGCGCTTGCGGTCCTTGGTCACGACCGTCCAGCCGTCGTCCCACATGTCGTAGGTGTGGGTGCCGAGCGTCAGCATCGGCTCGATGGTGAAGGTCATCCCCGGCACGATGTCGGTGGTGTGGTGCGGGCTGTCGTAGTGCGGAACGATCAGGCCGGAGTGGAAGGAGGAGTTGATGCCGTGACCGGTGAAGTCACGGACGACTCCGTAGCCGAACCGCTTGGCGTAGGACTCGATGACCCGGCCGATGATGTTGATCTGCCGGCCCGGCTTGACGGCCTTGATCGCGCGGTTGAGGGCCTCGCGGGTGCGCTCGACGAGCAGCGTCGACTCCTCGTCGACGTCGCCGCACAGGTAGGTGGCGTTGTTGTCGCCGTGCACGCCGTTGATGAAGGCCGTGACGTCGAGGTTCACGATGTCGCCGTCCTTCAGGACGGTCGAGTCCGGGATGCCGTGGCAGATGACCTCGTTCAGCGAGGAGCACAGCGACTTGGGGAAGCCGCGGTAGCCGAGCGTCGAGGGGTAGGCGCCGTGGTCGCACATGAACTCATGGGCGACCCGGTCCAGTTCATCGGTGGTCACGCCCGGAGCGATGAGCTTGGCGGCCTCCTCCATCGCCTGCGCGGCGATCCGGCCGGCGATCCGCATCCGCTCGATCGTGTCGGCGTCCTGCACCTCGGGCCCCGTATACGGGGTGGGTGCGTCCTTCCCGACGTACTCGGGGCGCGGGATCGCGGAGGGGACGGGGCGGGTGGGGGAGATGTCCCCCGGGGCAAGAAGCGACTGGCCAGACATGCCAACGAGTCTATCCGCGGGCCATCGGGCAGGATGGCGGCACCGGATTCGGCTGAAGGAGGCGGCGATGGCGCTGTTCAAGAGGCGTACGGAAGGCAAGCCGGGGGAGTGGTTCTACTGCCTCAAGCACCAGACGGTCGAGGAGGGCCCCGAGTGCCGGGCCGCGGACCGCTTCGGCCCGTACGAGAGCCGTGCGGAGGCCGCCCACGCGATGGAGACCGCCCGCGAGCGCAATCTGGAGTGGGAGACCGACCCCAAGTGGCATGACAAGGGCAAGGGCGGCGACGAGGGCGGCGGCGCAGCGTGACCGGGTGACCGGCGGCGGGCGGGCAGTGGCATGGGCCCGCCCGCCGCCGGATCGCGGTGCTCCCGGATCAGCGCTCGGCCGCGGCAGTCCCCGGGAGCAGGTACAGCAGAGCGGAGACCGCCGCGGCCAGGGCCACGTTGAAGATCAGCGCACCGCTCAGCGCATGCCCGTAGGCCGGCACGTCGTGGTGGGCGGCGCCCCCCAGCCTGCCGTAGAAGATCACGCCGACGACGGCCACCCCCACCGAGCCGCCGATCTGCTGCCCGGTGGACAGCACCCCGGACGCCATGCCGATCTCGGTGGGGCGGATCCGCCCGAGTACGGCGTGCAGCAGCGGCGTGACCAGCACCCCGTTGCCCAGGCCGACCACCAGCAGCGGCACGGCGAGCGCCCACGCCGTCAGCGCACGCCCGGCACCGGCCACCACGGCGAGGGTGGCCGCATGGCCGAGGAGGAGCACCAGCGCCCCGGCCTGCAGCAGCCGCCGCCCGCGCCGGGCCGTCCGCCCCGCGACGATGCTGCCGGCGAAGAACGCGACGGCGAACGGCAGGTAGAAGACCCCCGCGCGCAGGGCGTCCAGCCCGAGACCGTCCTGCACCGTGACGGACAGCACCAGGAAGAAGGAGTTGATCCCGGAGTAGGCGAGCAGGACCAGGAGCATGCCGACGGCGAAGGCGCGCTCCCTCAGCAGCCCCACCCGCACGAGCGGGGCGCCGCCGCGCGCCTCGACCCGGCGCTCCACCACGGCGAATCCGAGCAGGGCGGCCATCCCGGCGGCCAGGCTGCCCCACATCCACACCGGCCGGCCGGCCTCCCGGCCCTCGATCAGGGGGACGACGATCAGGGCGAGCGCGAGCGTGAGCACGGCCATGCCGGGGAGGTCCGGGCGCGAGGTCCGCGGCGCGCGTGACTCCCGTACGAAGGCCGCAGCGAGTCCCAGCGTCAGCAGCCCGACGGGGACGTTGACCCAGAAGATCGGGCGCCAGGACGTGCCGAAGAGGTCGGCGGAGACGATCAGCCCGCCGAGCAGCTGGCCGGTGACTCCGGCGGTGGCGATGACCGCGCCCAGCACACCGAACGCCCTGGCCCGCCGCTCCGGCGGCAGCAGCACCTGGATGGTGGCGAAGACCTGCGGGAACATCACGGCCGCGCCGAGCCCCTGGACGAGGCGCGCCGCGATCAGCGCCCCGGGGCCGGGGGCGGCGGCGCAGGCCAGGGACGCCAGGGTGAAGACGGCCAGGCCGGCGAGGAAGCACCGCTTGCGGCCGAACCGGTCCCCCAGCCGGGCGCCGGTGATCAGCGCGAGGGCGTAGGTGAGTTGATAGCCCGCCAGGACGAGCTGGACGTCGGCGTCCGAGGCGCGCAGGTCGTCCTGGATGGCGGGGGCCGCCACGAGCACGATGAAGGTGTCGAGCACGGCCATGTAGACGCCGATGAGGATGACGGACAGCGCCCGCCAGGGCGATGGCCCGGTATCGGTGGCGGGGGCGGCAGCGGTGGGTGGTGCGGCGGGGGCAGGAGGCCGGGCATGCGTCATGGTCATCAGCCTGGGCCGGGCCCGGTGGGCGTAACAGAGGCACTTTATGCTGGTGGCCGGGGTACCCCTCTGGCGCGTGCAAGGCGCCTTGGGGGCGATTGGGGGCGGCAATGGAGCGCGCGGGACGGCATGTTGCGGAGAGAGCCGATGGCTGATCCGGATCGGCGTCGCGTCCTCGCGGAGTTCCTCCGTACCCGCCGGGAGCGTGTCCGGCCCGAAGACGCGGGCATCCCGGCAGGGCCCCGCCGTCGCACCCCCGGGCTGCGCCGCGAGGAGGTCGCCCTGCTTTCGGGCGTCAGTGTCACCTGGTACACCTGGCTCGAACAGGCCCGGGACATCACCGTGAGCCGCCAGGTGCTGCACAGTCTGGCCCGGGTGCTGCGGCTGTCCCCGGCCGAGACCCGTCACCTCTTCGCGCTGGCGGGGCGGTCGCTGCCGCGGCCCGCCACCGAGCGGACCGGCGGCCCGGCGTTGCAGCGCCTGGTGGACGCCCTCCAACCGCACCCGGCCTATCTGCTCGCGCCCAACTGGGACCTGCTGGCCTGGAACCGTTCCGAAGCCGGTCTCATCGGCGACCCGGACCGCGGCGGTCTCTTCGAACGCAACCTCCTCCGGCTGGTGTTCACCCACCGCAGGATCCGTACGCTGCTGGTCGACTGGCCCGGACAGGCGCGGGCGCTGCTGGAGCAGTACCGTGCCGGCGCGGACCGGCAGACCGGCGACCCGGGGTTCGCGGACCTGACCGCCGAACTGTGCGAGCGGAGCGAGGAGTTCCGCCGGTGGTGGGGTACGCACGACGTCGCGGAGTTCCACCCCGCGCGCCGGGCCTTCGACCACCCGCGGCTCGGGCGGCTGACCTTCGACTACGTCAAGCTCGCGGCGGTGGACGCGCCGGGTGTCACCCTGGTCTCGTGCCTGCCCGCCGATGAGGAAACGGCCGCGCTGCTACCGGAGTTGAGCGGGTAGGCGGGGCGGGCCGCTCCGGCCGCGGGTGAGCGCCCCGCACCGCCACCGCCCGGATCTCACCAGCGCGGTGGCGGCGGCGAGGTCAGCTCGTCGGCGAGGCGGGCCAGCCGGTCGCGGAAGCGGCGGTGCCGGCGCGGCACGGGCACACTGTTCTCACCCGCCGCGGCGCTCACCAGATGCTGGAGGGTGTCGAGGTCGAGGTCCTGCGCCGCGGCGCCCGCCCGCTCCCCCTCGTCGCCCGTGCCGTCGCCGGTGGCACCGGCGACGGGCACGGCCGGCGGCGCGGCGAGCGCGTCATGGGCCAGCGCGTGCAGATCGCGGTCGCCGCCGTCCAGTGCGAGGACCGTCGCGCCGTTGCGGCGGGCGTCGTGCACCCGCTCCAGCAGCCCGGCGCCCGGCTGCTCGGGGGTGACGACCAGCAGCGTCTCGCCGCGCCCCGCGGCGGCCAACCGGCCGAGCCCGACCGAGAGATGGGCCGGCACCCCGGTGGGCACCCGGTGGCGCACCAGCGTCGGTGACAGCTCCGGCAGACCCGACCAGGCCGCCTCGTCGTCGAGATGCGCGGCCAGGTGCCAGGGCTCGTACGCCGCGCTGCCGACCAGCAGCAGCCCACCGCCGTGCGGGGCGACGGAGGCGCGCAGCGAACCGGCGAAACGGCGGGTGGCCTGGACCCACTCGGTTCCGGCGAGGACCTCGCGCAGCAGCGCGACCCTGACGGCATCCATGGCCCGGCATCCTGCCGCAGCGGGCCGCCGCAGGTGGCCGGTTCTGCCGTTGTCACCCGTACGGGAGCGCCGCGCGCCGTACGGCCCCGTCGGCGGGATTCGGTACGGCGCGGGTGCCGCGGGCTCAGGCGTTGCCGGTCTCCTGGCGGACCTGGTCCGGGGAGCCCGGGGACGCGCCGCCGGTGGCCGGGGCGGCGAGCGGGGCCGCGCCGCGCCGCGCCGCCAGGTGGTCGTGCGGGCTGTGCGGGTTCATCAGCCGGTTCAGGCGGCCGGGCACGTCGAGGCCGACGAGCAGCACGACCAGCACCGTGCCCGCGAAGGTCAGTGTGGCCAGCGCGCCGCCCAGCGACTTGCCCTCGGCCAGCTGTGCGCCCAGCACCGGTGCCACCGCGCCGCCCAGCGCCCCCACGTTGTACGTGAAGCCGAGCCCCGCGCCGCGGCTCTCGGTCGGGAAGTGCCCGCCGATGTAACGGGGCAGCAGGCCGGAGATGCCGAAGCTGAGCGACTGGAGGACGAAGAGCAGCACGCCGAGCAGCAGGAGGTTGTCCGACACCGCGAAGACCGGGAAGACGAAGACCAGCGAGGCGATCAGGGTGCAGGCGTAGGCCTTCTTCGTACCGATCCAGTCCCCGACGAAGCCCGCCAGGCAGCAGCCCGCCATGGTCCCGAAGCCGGCGAAGAACAGCACGTTGGTGACCTGTCCGGTCGAGTAGTGCAGCTCCGTCTTGAGGTACGTCGGCAGCAGTGCCTGGATGGGCCAGGTGTAGAGGAACGCCACGAAGATCGTGATGATCAGCGACAGATAGAGCACCCAGCCGCGCCGCCCGCCGAGCTGGACGGCCAGGGCGGTCAGCGCGGCCCCGGCGACCACCGCGAGGACCGGCACGGCCCCCGCCCCGACCGGCGTGAAGACCCCGAACAGGGACGCCGTCGCCGCGCCCGTCAGCACCACGTTCGCCGTCGACCTGGCCGGTGTCGAGAACAGCGGCCGGAACGGATTCGGCTTGCTCTCCCGCTCGGCGACGGTCGCGCTCCACTCCTCGGCCTCGGGCAGCGCCCGCCGCACCCACAGGGCGATCGCGATCGGCGCCAGGCCGATGTAGAACATCCAGCGCCAGCCGAGCGCCGGCTCCACCCACTTGTAGCACTCGGCGGCCAGCACCGAGCCCAGCGAGAAGCCGGAGATCAGAAAGCCGCTGGCCCGGTTGCGTACCCGGCTCGGCCAGCTCTCCAGGACGTATGTCGCGCTGGCGCTGTACTCGCCGGCCATGCCCATGCCGATCAGCAGCCGGGCGACGAAGAGGCTGGTGTAGTCCCAGGCGAAGCCGCAGGCGAAGGTGCCGACGGAGTAGAGCAGGATGCTCAGCACCATGGACAGCTTGCGCCCGAAGCGGTCGCCGAGGGCGCCGAGGACGGCGCCGCCCAGCCAGCGGGTGATGAAGGCGCCGGAGATCAGGCTGGCCGCCTGCACCGTGCTCAGGTCGAACTCCTGGCTGATCTCGGTCAGCACCAGCGTGATCAGTACGAAGTCGAAGCCGTCGAGGACATAGCCGATCCACGCGGCGAAGAACGACTTCCACCGGGTGCGGCTGACCTCCCGGTACCAGGGAAGGGACGCCTTGGGCGAAAGGTGCACGGTGACTCCAGGATGCCGGACGCTCGCCGTCGAGCGCGGTCTACGGGGGTTCCTCGCGGTGCGGTGCGGTGGGGTGGGGCGGGGGGTGCGGGGCCGGTGGCCGGGTGGGGCCCGGGTCAGGGCGCCAGTGCGGCGGCGAAACGGGCGGTGAGCGCGCCGGGCGCGGTGATCGCGGTGCCGACGACGACTGCGTGCGCGCCGCGTGCCAGCGCCGCCGCGGCCTCCTCGGGCGTACGGATCCGGCCCTCGGCGACCACCGGGCAGGCCACGGCCGGGGCGAGCGCGGCGATCAGGTCCAGGTCGGGCCCCTCCTGCCGGGGCGGGCCCGGTGCGTATCCGGACAGGGTGGTGGAGATCAGATCGGCGCCGGCCGCGGCCGCCGCGACGCCCTCACCGAAGGTGGAGACGTCGGCCATGACCAGCGCCCCGGCGGCGTGCACCGCGCCGACCAGGTCGGCGAAGCGGGAGCCGTCCGGGCGCGGCCGGTCCGTGGCGTCGGCGGCGACGACGGCCGCCCCGGCCTCCACGACGGCCAGCGCGTGCCGGACGGTGGGTGTGAGGCGGACGCCGGCGTCGCCGTCCTTCCACAGGCCGATGACCGGCATCCCGGGCAGCGCCGCGGCGATCGCCGCGACATCGTCGGTGCCGTTGGCGCGGATCGCCGCCGCGCCCTCGGCGGCCGCCGCGCGGGCCATCCGCACCATGGTGCCGGTGTCCCGCAGCGGGCTGCCGGGCGGTGCCTGGCAGGAGACGATCAGCCGGCCGCGCAGCGCCGCGGTGAGCGGCGCGGGATCGGGGGCGGGAGTGGCGTCGGGGGTGGTCATACGAGCGCTCCAGAGGGGTGGTGCAGCGGGAGGGTGGTGACGAGGGCGGCGGCGCCGAGCAGCGGGGAGTCGTGTCCGTGCCGGGGCGGCCGGGGGACCAGGGCGCGCAGCGGGGCCAGCACTTCGGACGCGAACCCGGCGCGCAGCGCCGCCCAGTAGCGTGCGCCGGTGCGCGGGACGCCGCCGCCGACGACGACATGGCCCGGCCCGAAGGCGTTGGCGAGGCCGCCCAGCGTCCGGCCGGCCGCCTGTCCGCCGATCCGGATGGCCTCGGCCGCTGTCGCGTCGCCGGCCGCGGCCCGCGCCACGACGTGCTCCAGGCGGGCCACCGGGGATCCGCTCAGCCGCCCGTACAGCGCGGTGATGCCGGGCCCGGAGGCGATGGCCTCCACATGCCCGGTGGCCCCGCAGCTGCAGGGCAGCCCGGTGGCCTCGGGGGAGGGCAGATGGCCGAGGTGCCCGGCGATCCCGGCGTGGCCGTGCAGCATCCGGCCGTCGACCGCGACCGCGCCGCCGATGCCGGTGCCGACGGAGAGGTAGGCGAGCGAGGGCGCGGGGCCCGGCAGCGCGGCGAACTCCGGTCCGGCGGCGGCCCGTACGTCGTTGTCGCAGGCGACCGGCAGTCCCGTACGGGCGGCCAGGCCGGGGCCGAGGGGCGCACCCGTCCAGTTCCGGATCTGGTCGGTCGCCGCCCGGACGAGCCCGCCGACCGGGTCGATCACACCGCAGGCGGCGACCCCGATGCCGGTCGGTGCGGGCGCGCGGCCGCCGCAGGGGAGGACCGCGCGGGCCGCCGTGGCCAGTGCGTCCAGTACCGCGTCCGGCCCGTCCCGGCCGGGGGTGGGCACCGTGTGCCGGGCCGTGATCGTGCCGTCGGCGGCCACCAGCGCGGCGGCGATCTTGGTGCCGCCGAGGTCGAGGCCGATGGCGGGGGCCAAGGGAGCGGTGGGGGCGGCGGCGTACGGGGCGGGGGCCTCGTCCGCCGCCCCCTCGGCTATCGGGGGGCGCGTCATCGGACCGGCGGCAGACCGGCGGCGGTGAGCCGGCGGCCGACCTCGGCGACGGCCTCCTCGTCCAGCCTGACCTGCGGGAACGCGGTGGTGCCCCGCTCGATCACACCGAGCAGTGCCAGCGCCGCCTTGAACGACCCCAGCGCCGAGGAGCTGCGGCCCATATCGGCTTCCGAGCCGACGTCGACCATGGAGAAGAGGGCGACCAGGCGCTCCTGCTCCGCGGCCGCCCGCTCCCAGTCGCCGGCCCGCGCGGCCTCGTAGAGCCGGACATAGCCCGCCGGGTCGACATTGCCGATACCCGGCACCACACCGTCGGCGCCCGCCAACAGGGCGGCTTCCACGGTCAGTTCGGACCCGGTGAGGATCGAGAAGCCGGGCTGCGGGCCGGTGCTCCGGCCGGCGCGGCCGCCGAGCTCGACGATCAGCCGGCGCAGTCCGCCCTCGTCGCCACTGCTGTCCTTGAGGCCGGCCAGGGTGCCGTCCTCGGCCAGTTCGCGGACGAGTGCGGCGGACAGCTTGCTGTGCACGGCGACGGGGATGTCGTAGGCGAACAGCGGCAGGTCCACGGCGGCGCGGATCCGGCGGAAGTGTGCGGCGATCTCGTGCGGATGGGTGCGGGTGTAGAAGGGCGCGGTGGCGACCAGCGCGTCGGCGCCCAGTCCGGCGGCGGTCCTGGCGTGTTCCAGCACCCGGGGGGTGGTGGTGTCGATGACCCCGGCGAGCACCGGCACCCGGCCGTCCGCGGCCTTCACCACGGCCTCCAGCGCGGTGGCGCGCTGCGCGTCGGTCAGGTAGGCGACCTCGCTGGTGGAGCCCAGCGCGAACAGTCCGTGCACACCGCCGTCGACGAGGTGGCCGACGAGCCGGGTGAGGGAGGGGGTGTCGATCTCGCCCTGCGCGTCGAGGGGGGTGCAGACGGGCGGGACGACGCCGTGCAGGGGTGCGGGCAGTGCCATGAAGGGCTCCAGCGAGGGTGCGGGTACGAGCGTGCTGCTCCGGGGGCCGGCCGGGTGCGACGGGGTGCGGGCCGGGGTGGCCCCGGCCCGCACCCCGGACCGTAGGTGGGACGTCGGACATGGGATGTCCTATGTCTGGGTCACAATAGACACGTGAACAGGCGGTCGGTCAAGGGTTCGCGGCCTCGGCAGGGGGCGGCACGGCGGGCGGCGCAGCAGGCGAGGGAGAGGGAGATCCATGGCGCGAGGCACGATGTCCGAGGACGTCCAGGCCCAGATAAAGCAGCTCATCCTGGACCGCCGGCTGACTCCGGGGGATCCGCTGCCCACCGAGGCCGAGCTGGTCGGCCTGCTCGACGTCAGCCGTAACTCCGTCCGCGAGGCGCTCAAGGCCCTGCAGGCCATGCGCATCGTCGAGATCCGGCACGGCTTCGGCACCTACGTCGGCCCGCTCACCCTCGAACCGTTCGTCGAGGGCGTCGCCTTCCGCGCCGCGGTCCGCCACCACCAGGGCGAGCCGAGTCTGTACGAGCTGATGGAGGTCCGCGAGGCCCTGGAGTCCGGCCTCATCGGCACCGTCGCGCGCCGCCTCCCCGCCGCGGACCTCGCTGTCCTCAAGGGCCTGGTGCAGCGGATGGCGGAGGAGGCCCGCGGCGGCCGGGTCGCGAGCGCCACCGACCGCGCCTTCCATCTCGCGCTGTACCGCTCGATGGGCAATCACCTGCTGAGCGAGGTCCTGGACGCCTTCTGGGCGGCGCTGCGCCGGGTGCGCGAGGACCTGTCGGACGACCGCCAGGACGCAGAGGTGACACACCGTCAACACCAGGAGATCGTGGACGCGTTGGAAGCGGGCGACGGCGACCGCGCGGTCGAGGCCATGCACCGCCACTTCGACGGTATCCGTCGGAGGCTGGCCGACTAGGGGCGGTGTGCACACGCCCTGGAGACCTCTTGTGTGGATCACGGCGAACGAACGCCCCGGGCGTGCCCGGTGGGTCGTGGTTGATCCAGGGGAGTGCACTGACCGGGCCCCTGCCGTTCGCTGCCGGGCGCGCCCGGTGCGCGGACGTACGCTGCGGGCCAGAGCGGACGGTGGACACCGTCCGGTGGCCAGGCCGGGAGTAGCGATGCGTCAGACCAATCTCACCGGGGAGCCGGCCGCATACGTCAGCGCCCGCGAGGAGCTGCGGCAAGCCGAGATCGAGCTGATGCGCCATCGCGAACGCGTCGCCGAGCTGCGTCGCGCACTGCCGCCGGGGCCGGTCGTCGACGACTACCCCTTCGAGGAGGGCCCTGCCGATCTGCGGGCCGGTGACGCGCCGGTGCGGACCGTGCGCCTGGGTGAGCTGTTCACCGGTCCCGGGCGTGACCTGGTCGTCTACCACATGATGTACGGCAAGACGCATACCGAGCCGTGCCCCATGTGCACGATGTGGCTCGACGGGTTCAACGGCGTGGCCCGCCACCTCGCGCAGAACGTCGACCTCGCGGTCGTCGCCGCGGCCGGACTGCCCGCGCTCCGCACGCATGCCCGCAGCCGGAACTGGACGAATCTGCGTCTGCTCAGCGCCGGGCCCGGCACCTTCAAATACGACCTGGGCAGCGAGGACGCCGAGGGCAACCAGGACTCGACGGTGTCGGTGTTCACCCGCGACGACGACGGATCGGTGCGCCACTTCTACTCGGTGCACCCCCGGATGACCGAGGACATCGACCAGCGCGGCATCGACCTGTTCAGCCCGGTATGGAACCTTCTCGACCTCACCCGCCGGGGCCGGGGCGACTGGATCGCCTCGCTCGACTACTAGTTCCCCTCTTCACGCTCCCGCCGTCTGCCCGGAGGGCAGGCTCCGCGCCTTGAAGCGCGCGTTCACCGGGATTTCACCCCGTGTCGGCATTGCCGTTGCCGACACGAAAAAGGGTCATGTCCGGTGCCTTGACGGTCAGTTGGGCACTCCCTATGGTCGCCGCAGGACAAGGGACATCCTACGTCCGGCCGTTGGGGGTGCCCGTGGCGTACGAGAGCTCAGTGCCGTACCGGGCCGGGACGGACGGGTACGCGAGTTTCCGGATCCCGGCCGTCGTCCGGGCGCGGTCCGGCGCCGTCCTCGCCTTCGCCGAGGGCCGGGTCTCCTCGGCCGCCGACTCCGGCGACATCGATATCGTCCTCACCCGCTCCGCCGACGGCGGCCGCACCTGGGGCCCGCTCCAGGTCGTCGCCCGCAACAACGCCGGCACCGCCGGCAACCCCGCGCCCGTCGTCCTCGCCGGCGGCCGGGTGCTGCTGCTCCAGGTCCACAACGCCGCCGACGCCACCGAGGACCGCATCCGCCGCGGACAGGTCACCGCCGCCGACGGCCGCCGGACCTACCTCCAGTACAGCGACGACGACGGGGCGAGCTGGAGCACGCCCCGGGAGATCACCGCGCAGACCAAGCTGCCGCACTGGCGGTGGTACGCCACCGGGCCCGGCCACGCCCTGCGGCTGCGCCACGGGCCGCACGCCGGCCGCCTGGTCGTCCCCGCCAACCACTCCACCCCGCCCGCCGACGCCGCCGACGACGGCACCGAACCCCGCTACTACGGCGGCCACGCCCTGCTCAGCGACGACGACGGCGCCACCTGGCGGATCGGCTACACCGACGGCGACACCGACCGCGCCGTCGCGCCCAACGAGACCACCGCGGCCGAACTCCCCGACGGCACCCTCTACTTCAGCGCACGCAATCAATCCGGCGCGGCCTGGAGCCGCGCCGACGCCGTCTCGGCGGACGGCGGCGCACACCTCCACACCCCCTTCCGTCCGCAGGCCGGGCTCGCCGGACCGCCCGTCCAGGGCAGCCTGCTGCACCTCGACGACCGCGGCGCCCTGCTCTTCTCCGGGCCCGCGCACCCGGCGGCCCGCGCCCTGATGACCGTCCGCACCAGCCGCGACGGCGGCGCGACCTGGCGCACCGCGCACACCGTCTCCGGGCTCCCGGCCGCCTACTCCGACCTCGTACGGATCGACGCCGAGACGGTCGGACTGCTCTACGAAACAGGCGACTTCAGCGCCTACTCGACGATCACCTTCCGCCGCATCCCCGTGGAGGAGCCGGCATGACCAGCTACGACATGCACCGCAGAACGGTTCTGGGCGGCGCCGCCGCCGTCGCCGCCGGCTTCGCGCTCGCCGGCTGCGGCGACGGCGGCGACGGCGAGGGCGGCGCGCCCCGCGAACGCAAGAAGGGGCAGAAGATCAACCTGACCTTCTGGTCGTGGGTGCCGGGCATCGACAAGCCCGTCGACCTGTGGAACCGCACGCACCCCGAGGTGCAGGTCAAGGCCGAGAAGGTGTCAGCCGTCAACGGCCAGCAGTACGCGAAGATGCACGCCGCCATCAAGGCCGGCAACCCGCCTGACCTGGGCCAGATCGAATTCCCCGTCCTCCCCGGCTTCCTGCTCGACGACGGCCTGCTCGACCTCGCCCCGCTCGGCGCCGGCCGCTACAAGGACCGGTTCTTCGGCTGGCAGTGGCAGCAGTCCGTCTTCGGCAAGGGCATCTACGCCATCCCGCAGGCGTCCGGCCCGATGGGCCTGTTCGTCCGGCAGGACCTCTTCGACAAGTGGGAGGTGGCCGTCCCGCGGACCTGGGACGCGTACGAGGCCGCCGCGAGGACGGTCCGCAAGAAGGGCGCCTGGATCGAGACCTTCGCCCCCACCAACGGCAACCGCCTGGCCGGACTCGCCTGGCAGGCCGGCGCCAAGTGGTACGCCAACGAGGGCGACACCTGGATCGTGCACATCGACGACGAACCCACCCGCAGGGTCGCCGACTTCTGGGAATCGCTGGTGAAGCAGAAGCTCGTCAAGACCATCCCGGACCGGCAGAACGCCTGGTACAAGGATCTGCAGACCGGGGCCATCCCGGCCTGGCTGGGCGCCAGTTGGGGCGACGCGCTGCTGGTCGGCAACGCGCCGGGCACCAAGGGGAAATGGCGCGCCGCGCCGATGCCGCAGTGGAAGGAGGGCGCGAACGCGCACGCCAACTGGGGCGGTTCGACCACCGCGGTCTTCGCCGGGGCGAGCTACCCCCAGGACGCCCTGGACTTCGCCGTCTGGCTCAACACCGACCCCGAGTCGATCGCGCTGCTGATCGACGGCGGCTACGGCTTCCCCAGCGCCAAGAAGGGCTACGCGTCCACCGATCTCGACGTCGGCAAGGACTTTTTCGGCGGCCAGGCCTACAGCAAGGTCTTCGCGGACGCCGGCGCGCATGTGGACACCAGCTGGCGCTGGGGCCCCGGCGTCGACACCCTCTACCAGCGCCTCGGCGACGCCTTCACCGACGCCCTCGCCGACGGCAGCTCCTTCCGCTCGGTACTGGCCAAGGTGCAGGGCCAGACCGTCGCCGACCTCAAGGGCAAGGGCCTGAAGGCGGAGAGCGGCGCGTGAGCCGGGACACCCTGAGCCGGCCGGACCGGGCCACCCGCCGCGCCGGGAAGCCGGCCGCCCCCGGGACCGGCCCCGGGCGGCGGCGCCCCTCGCGTACCGAGGCCCGCAACGCCCGTGCCGCGGCCGGCTTCGTACTGCCCTTCCTCGCGCTCTTCGGCCTTTGCTTCCTCGCGCCGATCGTCTACGCCGTCCACCAGAGCCTGCACAGGACCGAACGCACCGGACCGCTCGGCCTCGGCGGCCACCGGACCGAGGCCTTCGCCGGCTTCGCCAACTACACGCACGCGCTCTCCGACGACCGCTTCCTGGCCGGTTTCGGCCGGGTCCTGCTCTTCGGCGCCGTCCAGATCCCGCTGATGCTCGTCCTCGCCACCGGGCTGGCCCTGCTCCTGGAGAGCGCGAGCGCCCGCGGCGTCCCCTTCTTCCGCAGCGCCTTCTTCCTCCCGTACGGCGTCCCCGGGGTGATCGCCTCGATCCTGTGGGGGTTCCTCTACGTCCCCGGCATCAGCCCGCTGGTGAAGATCGCCGACTCGATCGGCTGGGACGTCGACTTCCTCTCCCGCGGCTCCGTGCTGTGGTCCATCGCCAACATCGTCACCTGGCAGTTCACCGGCTACAACATGCTGGTGCTGATCGCCCAGCTCAAGGCCGTACCGGGGGAGTTGTACGAAGCCGCACGGATCGACGGCGCGAACGCCTGGCAGGTCGCCCGGCACATCAAGATCCCGCTGATCCGCCCGGCACTCGTCCTGACCACCGTCTTCAGCATCATCGGCACCCTCCAGCTCTTCGCCGAACCCATGGTGCTGCGCCCGCTCGCCTCCTCCATCGACTCGGGCTTCACCCCCAACCTGCACGCCTACAGCGAGGCGTTCGTCGGCGACAACCCGCATGTGGCGGCGGCCGAGGCGGTGCTGCTCGCGCTGGTGGCCTGCGCGATGTCCTTCGGCTTCCTGCGGCTGGTCGGCGGGCGCGGGAAGGGGCGCGGATGAACCGCCCCCCGGTCCGCTACCGGATCATCACCGCGGCCGTGCTCACCATCGCCGCGCTCTACTTCCTGGTCCCCGTCTACTGGCTGATCGTCTCGTCCACCAAGAGCAGCGCCGACCTCTTCGGGACCTTCGGCTTCTGGTTCGCGGCCGACCCGCACCCGATCGACCACCTCGTCGACGTGCTGACCTACGACCACGGCATCTACGCCCGCTGGTTCGCCAACTCCCTGCTCTACGCCGGGATCGGCGCGGTCAGCGCCACCCTGCTGTCCGCCGCGGCCGGCTACGCACTGGCCAAATTCCCCTTCCGCGGCCGCGAAGCGGTCTTCAACCTCGTCCTCGCCGGAGTCCTCATCCCCGGCACCGCCCTCGCCCTCCCGCTCTACTTCCTCTTCAGCGAGATGGGCCTGTCCAACACGTACTGGGCGGTGCTGATCCCCAGCGTCGTCAGCCCCTTCGGCGTCTACCTGTGCCGGATCTACGCCGCGGCCGCGGTCCCTGACTCGCTGCTGGAGGCGGCCAGGCTCGACGGCGCGGGCGAGGCGCGGATCTTCGCCGGTCTCGGACTGCGGCTGATGACGCCGGCGCTGGTCACCGTCTTCCTGTTCCAGTTCGTGCACATCTGGAACAACTACTTCCTGCCGCTGGTGATGCTCTCCGACTCCGACCTCTACCCGATCCAGCTGGGCCTGACGTCCTGGACCGGCTACGCGGACCGCCAACCGGTGCTCTACCAGTACACGGTGGGCGGCGCGCTCCTGTCCGTGGTGCCGCTGATGGTGCTGATGACGGTCCTCCAGCGGTACTGGCGTACGGGTCTGACGGAGGGCGGTGTCAAGGCGTGACAGGATCGCTGTCATGACTACTCCTGACGATGCCCGGCCCGCCTCCGAGTCCGAGAATGTCGCCACCCGCGTCAAGGCCGCCCTCAAGCGCGACCCGTGGGACCTGCCGGACGTCTCCGGCCTGGTCGTCGGTGTCCTGGGCGGCACCGGTGACCAGGGCCGCGGGCTCGCCTACCGGTTCGCCAAGGCCGGCCAGAAGGTGATCATCGGCTCCCGCGCCGCCGAACGCGCCCAGGCCGCGGCCGCCGACCCCCAGCTGAGCAGCCTGGGCGTCGAGGGCGAGGACAACGCCGGCTGTGCCCGGCGCAGCGATGTCGTGATCGTCGCCGTGCCCTGGGACGGCCATGCCAAGACCCTGGAAGGCCTCCGCGAGGAGCTGACCGGCAAGCTCGTCATCGACTGCGTCAACCCGCTCGGCTTCGACAAGAAGGGCGCCTTCGCGATCAAGCCGGAGGAGGGCAGCGCTGCTGAACAGGCCGCGGCCCTGCTGCCGGAGTCCCGCGTCACCGCCGCCTTCCACCACCTCTCCGCCGTCCTGCTCCAGGACCCGGAGACCGCCGAGATCGACACCGACGTGATGGTCCTCGGCGAGGCCCGCGCCGACACCGACATCGTCCAGGCGCTGACCGCCCGCATCCCCGGCATGCGCGGCGTCTTCGCCGGCCGCCTGCGCAACGCCCACCAGGTCGAGTCCCTGGTCGCCAACCTGATCTCGGTCAACCGCCGCTACAAGGCCCACGCGGGCCTGCGCGTCACCGACGTCTGAGCCGCCGCGGACGCCGCCGGGGCGGGCGCCCCGGCGGCGCCCCGGGCCCGCGCGGGGCACACACCGCGCATGGGGGACACTGGACGGGCCCGCACCACGCCCGACAGGAGCCGACCCCATGCCCTCCGCGCCCACCCCCAGCCCGGTCCCGCGACTCGCCCTCTGGGCCGGCGTCGTGTGCGTCCTCGCCGTCGCCGCGGCCGTCGTCTCCTTCGTCCAGGGCAGCTGGCTCGGCGTCGTCTGGATCCTGATGGCCGGCATCTCCAGCAACATGGCGTGGTTCTACGTACGCAAGGCCAAGCTGGACCGGGCGGCGGCCTCCGGCTGACCCGGGCGAGCGGCGCGCGTCACCCGTTCGAAGGGCGCGCACCGGATCGCCGCACGCGCGCGGCCGTGAGGGCGTAGGCATGGTGGCCCGTGCCCTGCCTACGGAAGGCGCCCGATGCCACAGCCGCCCGTCTGCCCCAACACGCCGTGCGGACGCCCGTATCTGTGGAAGGACACCACGACCACCCGGCACGGCGACGACGAATGGCTGTGGTGGTGCGCCCGCTGCAAGGAGAAGTGGACACCCTCCGCCCAGCAGGTCGAGGACTACCGCTTCGGGCCCTCCGCACGCCCCGCCGCAGCGCAGCGCGACCCCCGGCTGCTCCGGCGTTGAGCGCCGCGGGCCTGCCCGCCGGGCCCCGGGAGCTGCGGGCTAGCCGAGACCACCGAGGGGCGGAACCTGCGGCTCGCCCTGCCAGAAGCGGAAGAATTCCTGGCCCCAGTAGGTGTCCCACGTCGTGACGCCCAGGGTGCGCAGGATCGTGTCGACCAGCTGGAAGAAGACGTGGTTGATCTCCGGCACCCACAGCAGCCCGAAGACCGCCAGCAGGCCGAACGGCGCGAACGGTTCCACCTGGCGCCGTAGCTTGAGGGACAGCCACGGCTCGATCACGCCGTAGCCGTCCAGGCCCGGCACCGGGACGAAGTTCAAGATCGCGGCTGTCACCTGCAGCAGGGCGAGGAACGCCAGCGCATAGCGGAACGGATCCGGCACGCCGTCCATCTGCCCCAGCCAGAACGGCGCCGAGACGACCGCGGCGAAAAGGATGTTCGTCAGCGGACCGGCGGCCGAGATCATGCTGTGCCGCCAGCGCCCCTGGATCCGGCCGCGCTCGATGAACACCGCACCACCCGGCAGACCGATCCCGCCCATGATCACAAAGATCACCGGCAGCACGATGCTCAGCAGGGCATGCGTGTACTTCAGCGGGTTGAGCGTCAGATAGCCCTTGGCGCCGACCGAGATGTCACCGCTGTGCAGCGCGGTACGGGCGTGTGCGTACTCGTGCAGGCACAGCGACACCACCCACCCGGACACCACGAACAGGAAAACCGCGAAGCCGGTGCTCGCCGCGAGCTGCTCGCTCCAGACGGCCCAACCGGACACCGCCATGACGGCGACGAGCGCCAGAAAGACCGGGCTGACGCGGCGGTCGGCGCGCTGGATTGCTGTGGTCATGCTGCGGGGCTCCCGAGAGTTTTGTGGTGGGGCAGCCCCGACCGTATCCGCGGTGCGGCGCCCGGTGCACGGGGCCGGGACGGAATCCGGGGCCGGGACCCCGCGAAGTCCGGGCCGTGACCCGGCGGAAGGCGCCGGGCCGCCGTAAAAGCACGGGCGCCGCCCCGTCCCTCTCCACTACGGTGCGTATCGGGGTGTGCGAGGGGGCCCTCCGTGACGGGGCGAGCCCGGCCGTGGGGGCGGTCCAGGGGTTTTCGGGGCGGGTAAGGCTGTGGGCGGGAAGTGGGGGGCGTGCCGGTGAACGACAATGGCTCGGTGCGCTACGGAATCCTCGGAACCACCCAGGCCCACCGGGCCGACGGCACCCCCGTCGCCCTCGGCGGCGCCCGCCTGCGCGCGCTGCTCGCCGCGCTGGCGCTGCGGCCGGGCCGGGCGAGGGGCGCCGAGGCGCTGATCGCCGACATCTGGGGCATGGACCCGCCCGCCGACGCGGCCGGTGCCCTGCAGGCGCTGGTCGGCAGGCTGCGCCGGGCCCTCGGCCACCCCGCGGTCGCCTCGGTGACCGGCGGCTACCGCCTGGACGCCGAGCCGGACGCCGTCGACCTGCACCGTTTCGAACGGCTCGCGGCGGAGGGCGGCCGGCAGCTGGCCGCCGGCGACCCCGGCCGCGCCGCGGCCCTCCTCGACGAGGCGCTCGCGCTGTGGCGCGGCCCGGCCCTCGCCGACCTGCCCGACCGCGGTGTCGAGGCGGCCGGCGCCGAGAGCCGTCGGCTGGAGGCCCGGCGCACCCGCCTCGCCGCCGACCTCGCCCTCGGCCGGCCCGGCCAGGCCCTGCCCGCCCTGACCGCGCTGTGCCAGGACCACCCCCTCGACGAGCCGCTCCAGGCCCTGCGGCTGCGCGCGCTGCGGGACGCCGGCCGCCCCGCGGAGGCGCTCGCCGCCTACGAGGGCATACGCGCCGAACTCGCCGACCGCCTCGGCACCGACCCCGGACCGGAGCTGCGGGCACTGCACGCGGAGCTGCTGAGCCCGCCCTCGGCGGAGGAGCCCGTGCCCGTCGCGCCACAGGCGCCGCCGGGACCCGATGACCGGCCCGGCCCCGCCCTCCCCGGCAATCTCCGTGCGCGGCTCACCTCCTTCGTCGGGCGGGACGCCGATCTGACGGCGATCCGTGCCGATCTGGCCGCGCACCGCCTGGTGACCCTGCTGGGACCCGGCGGCGCCGGCAAGACCCGGCTGTCGCAGGAGGGCGCGGAGCGGGCCGCGGCCGCCGCGCCGGACGCCTGGCCGCACGGCGTCTGGCTGGTGGAGCTGGCCCCGGTCGACGATCCGCGGACCGTGCCCGAGACGGTGCTCACCACCCTCGGCGCCCGCGAGACCGTCGTCCGCGGCACCACCGCCGAGGGCCTGCGCGCCGCCACCGACCCCACCGCCCTCGACCCGCTCGCCCAGCTCGCCGAGCGGTGCGCGGGCCGTCGGATGCTGCTGGTCCTGGACAACTGCGAGCATGTGATCGGTGCCGCCGCCCAGCTCGCCGAGCGGCTGCTGGCCGAATGCCCCGGGGTGTCGGTGCTGGCCACCAGCCGCGAGCCGCTCGCCGTGCCGGGCGAGGTGCTGCGGCCCGTCGAGCCACTGCCCGACCCGGTCGCGCTGCGGCTGCTCGCCGACCGGGGCGCCGCGGCCCGGCCCGGATTCCGGGTCGAGGACGATCCGGCGGCCTGTGCCGAGATCTGCCGCCGGCTGGACGGCCTGCCGCTGGCCATCGAACTCGCCGCCGCCCGGCTGCGGATGCTCTCCCCGCGGGCGCTGGCGGACCGCCTCGATGACCGCTTCCGGCTGCTGACCAGCGGCAGCCGTACCCTGCTGCCCCGGCAGCAGACCCTGCGCGCGGTGGTGGACTGGTCCTGGGACCTGACCGACGAACCCGAGCGGGCCGTGCTGCGCCGGCTGTCCGTCTTCGCCGGCGGCTGCGATCTGGCCGCCGCCGAGGAGGTGTGCGCCGGCGACGGCGTCGACGGGCGCGATGTGGCCGCGCTGCTCGGCTCGCTGATCGACAAGTCGCTGCTGGTGGCTTCCCCTGCCGACCAGGGACGCGGCGCCGGCGGCCCCGGCGAGGGGGGCAGCGCCGGGGCGTGGGAGTCCCCTCTGACCGAGCGGGGCCCCGAGCGCGGGGCAGGAGACGAGGGCGCACAGGACGGCGCGTGGACCGGCGGGCAGATGCGCTACCGGCTGCTGGAGACCGTCGCGGAGTACGCGGGCGAGCGGCTGGACGAGGCCGGGGAACGCGCCGCCACCGAGCGCCGCCATCTCGTGACGTACCGCGAACTGGCCCGTGCCGGCGACCCGTTGCTGCGCGGCCCCGCCCAACGCACCTGGATGGAACGCCTGGAGCTCGAACACGACAATCTGCGCACCGCGCTGCGCCGCGCCGTCGCCGCCCGCGACGAGCACGAGGCGCTGTGCCTGGTGCTGTCCCTGCACTGGTTCTGGTCGCTGCGCGATCACCGCAGCGACGCCCGCAGCTGGTCGGCGGCGGCCGGCACGCTCGGCCCCAACCCCTTCCTGCCGCCCGTCAAGGTCGCTCCCGCGCTGCACGAACGCCCCATCGACCGGCCGCCGCCGATGGACCCCGAACAGCTGGAGGAGGCCCGCCGGGAGGTGCGGCTGGTCGCGCTGTCCAGCATGGACAGCGACATCGAGGCGTTGCGGGACCCGGGCGCGCAGGAGGAGCTGGCGGGAGTCCTCGACGCCTATCTGAGCGGGATGCCGCAGACCGTCAAGGTGCCGGGCGTCATGTGGTACTACGCGGTGATGCTCACCGGCCGCAGCGAGGAGCTGATGGAGCGGGTCGACGCCGCGGTCCACGCCTGCCGTGGCTTCGGCTACGCATGGGAGCTGGCCTTCATGCTGCAACTGCGCTCCAAGATGCTCAACGACCGCCCCGGCGGACTGGGACGTGCCGCGGCGGACGCCGACGAGGCGCTGCGCATCTTCCGCCGGATCGGCGACGCCTGGGGAGCGGCCGAGGCCCTGGAGGGACGGGGCGAGGTCCGCGAGAAGCGCGGTGAGTACACCCTCGCGGCCGAGGACTACCGCGCCGCGATGGGATACGCCGAGGATCTGGGCGCGCACGCCCAGATCTTGATGCTGCGCACCCGGCTGGGCGGTCTGCTGATCGAGCTGGGCCAGGGGGAGGCCGGTGAGCGGATGCTGCGCGAGGTGCTGGCGCAGGCGCCGGAACAGAACAGCGGGCCCGACACCACGGCCTTCGCACACCTGCAGCTCGCGACGTGGCTGACGGTCTCCGGGCGGACCGACGAGGCGCGTGCCGCACTGCTCACGGTCCAGAAGTCGTTCGGCCGCCGTGCGCCCGACATGTTCGTCGGGATCCTGGAGTCGGCGCTGGTCTCCCTGGACATCGACGACGGGGCGCGCACCGGCCTGGTGCCCCGCTTCCGCGCGGCGCTGGCGCTGCTGGACGATCCGATGGCCAAGCTGGTCGCGCCCGATCTGCCGGCGATCCAACTCGTCACCGGAGCGCGGGTGTTGCTGGCCGAGCGGGGCGAGGCGGCCGGTGCGGACGCGGCGCGGCTGCTGGGTGCGCGCGACGCGCTGCGGATGACGGAACACGTTCCGACGCTGGTCCTCCGCTTCGACCGGGAGCGGGTGGAGACGGCGCTGCGCGCGGTGCTGGGCGAGGCCGCCTTCGAGCGGGCGTACGCGGAAGGCGGTGGCCTCTCCTTGGAAGAGGCCACCGCCCTCATCTGACGCGAGCCGGGCGAAGGTTGACGCGTCAGGTCTTGTTGCGGAATTTCGCCACCGCGAGCGGCGCCATGACGACGGTGATCCCGACGGCCCAGGCGAGGGTGATCAGCGTGGGGTGGGCGACCGGGCCCTGGCCGTTCATCAGCGCGCGGGCCGCGTCCGCCAGATTGGACAGCGGGTTGTACTTCGTGAAGGCCTCCATCCAGCCGGGCATGGTGGTCGGCGGGGCGAAGATCGACGAACCGAACTGCAGCGGCATCAGCACCAGGAACCCGACGCCCTGCACCGCCTGCGGCGTCTTCATCGACAGCCCGAGCAGCATGAAGACCCAGGTCAGGGAGGAGCCGAAGACCAGCGCCAGGGCGACCGCCGCGAGGAGTTCCAGCGGCCCGGTCTTCAGGTCGAAGCCGATCAGGAAGGCCAGCGACAGCAGGATGACGGTCGAGACCATCATCCGGCCGGTCTCCACGACGAGTTTGGCTATCAGCACCGACGAGCGGGCGATGGGCATCGTACGGAAACGGTCCATCACCCCCTTGTTGAAGTCGTCGTTGACGCCGGAGCCGACCGACATGGCGATGTTCAGCCCGCCCATGGCCATGAGGCCGGGGATGATGTAGTTGATGTAGACGGAGCGGTCGCCGCCGAGGCTGCCGCCGACCGCGCCGCCGAAGACGTAGACGAACAGCAGCGTGAAGACGATCGGCATCAGCAGCGCGTCGAACATCGACTCGGGGTCGTTCTTGATCTGCATGGCGTTGCGTCGCACCAGTGCCCCGATGTGCCGCAGATTGCCCCGGAAGCCGATCCGGCCCTCGTCGGTCCCCGGCTGTACGGCCGGTGCCGTCAATGTCGCGGCACTCATGCCGATACCTCCGCGTACGTCTCGTCCTGAATGTCCTCGGAGCCGTCGGTGGCCCCGGGGTCGGAGGTCTTCTGGCCGGTGATCGCCAGGAACACCTCGTCCAGGCTGGGCAGATGGGTGCTGATCCCGGCGAGCGCGAAGCCCCGCTGTCCGAGCTCATTGACCACCGCGGTCAGCTGCTCGTCGCTGATGATCGGGACGTTGACCACACCTCCGGTGTGGTCGGCGGTGGCGCCCGCGATGCCGTCGAGGCCGGCCTGCGCGATGGCGCCGACGAGCCGGTCCAGCTCGCCGGTGTCCGCCGGGCGGATCTGCAGCGTACGGCCGCCGACCTTGGCCTTCAGCTCGTCGACCTTGCCCTCGGCGATGACCCGGCCGCGGTCGATGACCGTCAGCTCGTTGGCCAACTGCTCGGCCTCTTCCATGTACTGGGTGGTGAGCAGGACCGTCGCGCCCTCCCGCACCATCCGCTGGACCTCGTCCCACACCTCGTTGCGGGTGCGGGGGTCGAGTCCGGTCGTCGGCTCGTCCAGATACAGCACCGACGGCTGCCCGATCATCGAGGCGGCCAGGTCCAGCCGGCGGCGCATACCGCCCGAGTACTTGGCCGCGGGGCGCTTGGCGGCCTCGGTCAGCGAGAACCGCTCCAGCATCTCGTCCGCACGCCGGCGGGCGTCCTTGCGGGACAGATCGAGCAGCCGCCCGATCATGTAGAGGTTCTCCCAGCCGGAGAGCTTTTCGTCCACCGAGGCGTACTGCCCGGTCAAGCCGATCGTGCGGCGCAGCGCGCGGGGCTGGCGCACCACGTCGTAGCCGGCCACGAAGGCGCTGCCGGCGTCCGGGACGAGGAGGGTGGACAGGCAGCGTACGAGGGTCGTCTTGCCGGCGCCGTTGGGGCCGAGCACGCCGAGCACGGTGCCTTCCCGCACGTCCAGGTCCACACCGTCGACGGCCTTGACGTCGCCGAAGTGCTTGACCAGACCGCGCACCTCCACGGCGTTTCCGCCCCGGGTGGTTTTCGTCTGTCGCGTCATGCACCCAAAGATGACAGCCGCCACTGACAACGCACCGACAGACCGCCGACAGCCTGCGGTGACGGCTGTCGGCGGTCCGTCGGCTCACGCCGTGCGCAGGCTCAGTGGAAGGTGTGCTCCTCGGCGGGGAAGGCGCTCTCGACGACGTCCTGGGCGAAGGCCTTGGCCGCGCCGCCCAGCAGCTCGCGCAGCTGGAGGTACTGCTTGGTGAAGCGCGGCAGCCGTCCGGCGGTCATCCCGGCCATGTCCGTCCAGACCAGGACCTGGGCGTCGCATTCCACACCGGCGCCGATGCCGACGGTCGGGATGTGCAGCGAGCGGGTGACCTCGGCGGCGAGCTCGGCGGGGACCGCCTCCAGGACGACGGCGAACGCCCCCGCGTCCTGCACGGCCTTGGCGTCCCGCAGCATCTGCTGGGCCGCCTCCTCCCCACGGCCCTGGACGGGGTAGCCGCCGAAGGCGTGGACGGACTGCGGGGTCAGGCCGATGTGCGCCATCACCGGGATGCCGGCCGAGACCAGCAGCTCCACCTGGTGCGCGGAGCGCTCGCCGCCCTCCAGCTTGACGGCGCCCACCCCCGCCTCCTTGACCAGCCGGGTGGCGTTGCGCAGCGCCTGGACCGGGGACTCCTGGTAGGAGCCGAACGGCAGGTCGCCGACGACCAGGGTGCGCTTGGTGCCGCGGACGACGGCGGCGGAGAGCAGGGTGATCTCGTCCATCGTGACCGGGACGGTCGATTCGTAGCCGAGGTGGCAGTTGCCCATCGAGTCACCGACGAGCAGCACCGGGATGCCGGCCTCGTCGAAGACGGAGGCGGTCATCGCGTCATAGGCGGTGAGCATCGGCCACTTCTCGCCGCGCTCCTTGGCGCGGGCGATGTCGCGGACGGTGATGCGGCGGGAGCTGGTGCCGCCGTAGAGCGAGGTGCTGGATGCGCCGCCGGCGGACGTACCGCTCGCGGAGGCGGGCTGCGGCGCCACGGGCCCGGCGGGGGAGGCGGATCCCGCGGCCGGCTTCGGGGCAGGCGAAGGCTGCGTCATGGTGACGTCTCCTGTTCGTCATCTCGAGGCGCCCTGACGGCGTCCCCGGACTCCCTTCCATGCTGGCATGCGATACGGGTCCGGGAAAGGCCCGCGGTCGGGCAATTCATCGATACGGAACGGGGCCGTATCGAAAAGGCGTAAGGTGCTTCCATGCCCACACCACCCACCACGCCGGGCAGCGCCGACGCCCGCCGGATCCCGGACCGCATCCACCGCCGCCGCTGGCTGATCCTCTCCGCCCTCATGCTCAGCCTGCTGATCGTGGTGCTGGACAACTCCATCCTCAACGTCGCCATGAAGACGATCGCGACCCCGGCACCCGCCGGTCTGGGCGCGTCCCAGAGCGAGCTGGAGTGGGCGATCAACTCCTACACCCTCGTCTTCGCCGGGCTGCTGTTCACCGCGGGTCTTCTCGGCGACCGGCTGGGCCGCAAGAAGGTGCTGCTGTTCGGGCTGGTGGTCTTCGGCTCCGGCTCGGTGCTCGCCGCCTTCGCCGCCTCGCCCGCCGAACTCGTCACCTTCCGTGCGGTGATGGGCCTGGGCGGCGCCTTCGTCATGCCCGCCACCCTGGCCATCCTGATGAACGTCTTCGAACGCGACGAGCAGCCCCGGGCGATCGGCATCTGGGCGGGCGGGGTGGGCCTGGCCATCGCGATCGGCCCGATCGCCGGCGGGCTGCTGCTCGACCACTTCTGGTGGGGCTCGGTCTTCCTCGTCAACGTCCCGATCGTGCTGATCGCGCTCGCCTCGATGATCGTCCTGGTGCCGGATTCGAGGGACCCCAGCCCCGGCCGGCTGGATCCGGTCGGCGTCCTGCTGTCCGTCGTCGGCCTGGTCCTGCTGGTCTACGGGATCATCCGGGGCGGCCGGCTCGCCGACTTCACCGACCCGCAGGTGCTCGGCACGGTCCTCGGCGGGCTCCTGGTGCTGGTGGTGTTCGTGCTGCACCAGAAGCGCAGCGACCACCCCTCCATCGACATCGGTTACTTCCGCGATCCGGCCTTCTCGGCGGCCATCGCGGCGGTCGCACTGGTCTTCTTCGCGCTGATGGGCGTCACGTTCTTCATCGTCTTCTACGTCCAGAGCGTGCGCGGCTGCACCCCGCTGCAGGCCGGCCTGCTGATCCTGCCGCTGGCCGCCGCCCAGCTGATCTTCTCGCCGCGGGCCCGGCACGCCGTCGGCCGGTTCGGCGCCCGCGCCGTGTGCACCGTCGGGATGCTGCTGGTCGCCGTCACCATGACCGGCATGCTGCTGCTGGACACCGATACCCCCATGTGGGTGTTGGAGGTGCTGTTCTTCGTCCAGGGCACCGGCATGGCGCACATCATGCCGCCGGTCACGGTCACGATCATGCAGTCGCTGCCGCGCGAGAAGGCCGGCTCGGGCTCCGCCCTGAACAACACCTTCCGGCAGGTCGGCGGCACCCTCGGCGTCGCGGTCCTCGGCTCGCTGCTGTCCACCACCTACCGCGACGGCATCCAGGGCACGCTCGACGCGCTCCCGGGCGTCCCCGAGGCCGCACGGCATTCGGCCGGCGAATCCATCGAGGCCACCCTCGGCCTCGCCGACAGGATGGGCCCGGCGGGCCGGCCGCTGATCGACGCCGCCCACACCGCCTTCGTGCACGCCATACACCTCACCGCGCTCGGCTCGGCCGGTGTCGCCCTGGTGGGTGCGGTGGTCGTCGCGGTCTTCCTGCCGGGCAAAATGGCCGCGGCCCCGCACACGGCGGAGCCGCGGGAAGACCGGAAGGCGGGCGCGGCGCGATGAGCGGGGCGGCGGAAGACTCCCGGGCGGCCCCGGACAGGGCCCCGGACACGGCTTCGGACACGGCGGCGCCGGCCGGACCCGAGCGCCGCGGGCGGCCGCGCAGCGCCGCGGCCGACACCGCCATCATCGAGGCCGTGCTGCGCATGATCGAGGACGGTGCCTCCATCGGGGAACTGTCGATGGAGCGCATCGCCCGCGAGGCCGGTGTGGGCAAGGCCACCGTCTACCGCCGATGGCGGGGCAAGAGTGCCCTGATGCTCGACGTGATGCGGTCCCTGGACGCCCCACCGCTGCCGCCCTCGGGCCGATCGGTACGCGACGACCTGGTCGCGCTCCTCGAATTCCTGCGCCGCCGCGGCCTGGCCAAGCGCAATTCCGCGCTGCTGCGGACCGTCGTCAGCCATGTCCAGGCGCAGCCGGAGCTGTGGGCGGAGTACCACGAGACCGTCATACGGGCCCGCCACGAAGCCCTGCTGGAGGTGCTCCGGCGCGGCATGGCGAACGGCGAGATCCGCGCCGACCACGACATCGAGACGATCGCCGACCTCTTCGTCGGCCCGATGCTGGCCCGCGCCGTCCTGCACGAGTGGAAGGAACTCCCCGACGGCCTCGCCGAGGACATCGTCGACATGGTCCTGGAGGGCGTACGGCCGGGCCCGCGAACGGTGGCTTCCTGAAGGGCCGGGGCGCCGCCGGCGGCACACGCCGGATGACCGGACCATGCTCGTTCTGTCACAGCCGCGTTCACCTGCGGCGAAGCAGGAACCCCGACCCGCACTCGGGCCGTCCTCACTTCTAAGAAAGCGCATTACGGACCATCGCCTAGGGTCGGGAACCACAGGCGAGGCGCGGCGGAGCAAGGCAGTGAGGACAGCGGAATGACGCAGGCATACATGACGGAGCCGGGGCAGGGCCAGGACCCTGATCGGGCCGGTTCCCGTGCCGGACGTCTGCTGAACTGGTGGCGTCCGGAAGGAATGTGGCGCCGGGGCATCGTGCTCGCGGTGCTCGGCGTACTGCTCGGGCTGCTGATGATCCTGCACGCCCGGGTCCCCAACACGGTGGGAAACCTGGGGAGTCTGCTGGAGACCTTCCTGCCGTGGCTGGGCGTGGGCATCCCGGTGCTGCTGGTCCTCGCGGTGCTGCGCCGGTCGGCGACCGCGCTCGTGGCGCTGCTGCTGCCGGCCGTCGCCTGGGCCAATCTCTTCGCCGGGCAGGTCACCGACAAGGCCGGCACCGGTGGCAATCTCACCGTCGCCACCCACAACGTCGACGCCGGCAACCCGGACCCGGCCGCCACCGCCAGGGACATCGTCACCTCGGGTGCCGACGTCGTGGCGCTGGAGGAGCTGACCGGCGAGGCGCTGCCCGCGTACAAGCGCGAGCTGGCGAAGGCGTACCCGCACAGCACCGTGCAGGGCACCGTCGGCCTCTGGAGCAAGCGGCCGCTGAGCGACGCGGCCCCGGTGGACATCAAGATGGGCTGGACCCGCGCGCTGCGGGCCACCGTCACCGCCTCCGACGGCCAGAAGTTCGCCGTCTACGTCGCGCATCTGCCGTCGGTACGCGTCAAGGTCGAGGCGGGCTTCACCGCCAACCAGCGTGACGGCAGCGCCGCGGCGCTCGGTGAGGCGATCGCCGCCGATCCGCTGGAGAAGGCGGTGCTGCTCGGTGACCTCAACGGCACGATGAACGACCGGTCGCTGGCCCCGGTCACCGCGCAGATGCGTTCCGCGCAGGGCGCGGCGGGCGACGGCTTCGGCTTCACCTGGCCCGCGGCGTTCCCGATGGCCCGGATCGACCAGATCATGATGAAGGGGATGGACCCGGTCCACGCCTGGTCGCTGCCGTCCACCGGCAGCGACCACCTGCCGATCGCGGCGTCGGTGAAGATCTGACGCCGGCGGCGGGCGCGGACGGCCACCGCCGCGTTCGGGGATGCGCGGCGGGGTGACGGGACTCACGGGGCGAGCGGACACACGCTCGTCACGTTCCGTTTTCACCCTGGAATACTGAGCCTGAGAGACTTTGTTCCGCAAGAGAACTTAACCGCTCTCCCGATGCCCGTACGTCCGCGTGCCCGCGCACGCACCCCACCCCCGAAAGGTTCTTCATGCCCTTGGCTCTGCTCGCGCTCGCGATCTCGGCCTTCGGTATCGGCACCACGGAATTCGTGATGATGGGCCTGCTGCCCAACGTCGCGGACGATCTGGGCACCTCCGTGCCCACCGCCGGCTACCTCGTCTCCGCCTACGCCCTCGGTGTCGTCATCGGCGCCCCGCTCCTGACCTCCCTCGGCGCCCGCATCCCGCGCAAGCGGATGCTGGTCCTGCTGATGGGCGTCTTCACGGTCGGTAACCTCGCCTCCGCGCTGGCCTCCGACTTCGGTCTGCTGATCGCGGGACGGCTGCTGGCGGGCCTGCCGCACGGCGCGTTCTTCGGCGTCGGCGCGGTGGTCGCGGCCAAGCTGGTACGCGAGGGACGGCAGGCCCGCGCGGTCGCCACGATGTTCCTCGGCCTGACCATCGCCAACATCGTCGGCGTCCCGGCCGCCACCCTGCTCGGCCAGCACCTCGGCTGGCGCGCCACCTTCCTCGTCGTCGCCGGCATCGGCCTCGTCGCGATGGCCTCGCTCGCCCGGCTGATCCCGCCGCTGCCGGCCGAGGAGCACACCGGCCTGCGCCGCGAGCTGCGCGCCCTGGGCAACCGCCAGGTGCTGCTCGGCCTGCTCACCACCGTCTTCGGCTTCGCCGGCATCTTCGCCGTCTACAGCTACCTCGCCTCGATGATGACCAAGGTCACCGGCTTCTCCGAGGGCTCCGTCCCCGTCGTGCTGGCCCTCTTCGGCATCGGCATGACGCTCGGCGCCCTCGCCGCCGGCCCGCTCACCGACCGGGCGCTGCGCCCCACCCTGTACGGCTCGCTGGCGGCGCTCACCGTCGTCCTCGCCGTCTTCCACTTCACCGCCGAGGTGAAATGGGCCGCCATGCTCTCCGTCGTCCTCATCGGTGCCGTCGGCTTCATGACGACCACACCCCTGCAGATGCTCGTCATGAACAAGGCCCAGCAGGCCCCCACCCTCGCCGCCGCCTCCAACCAGTCCGCCTTCAACCTCGCCAACGCCGGCGGGGCCTGGGTCGGCGGCCTGGCGCTCGCCGCCGGCTGGGGCTGGACCTCGCCGACCCTGGTCGGCGCCGTCCTCGCCGCCATCGGCCTCGCCATCGCCGTCACGGCGGGCGTCCTGGACCGGGGCAGCCACGACACGTCCCGGGTGGTCGCCCGCGGCGGGGCGGCCGACGCGTCGGCCTCGGACGCCGGGCAGCCGGCCGCGGAACACGCCGCCTGACGGGAGGGGACCGGCCGCCCGGTCCCCTCCCGCCCGGTCACCCTCGGCCTCCTCGGCCCCGTCAGTCCCCTCAGTCCCCTCGGTCCCCCTCCCGCCAGTGATTGGTGACCGGGAGGCGGCGGTCCTTGCCGAAGCCCTTGGCGGAGATCTTGGTGCCCGGCGGGTACTGGCGGCGTTTGTACTCCGCACGGTCGACCATCCGCAGGACGCGGGTCACCAACTTCTCGTCGAAGCCCTCCGCCACGATGTCCTCGCGGCCCAGGTCTCCGTCGACGTACAGCGCCAGGATGCGGTCCAGCACGTCGTAGCCGGGCAGCGCATCGGTGTCGACCTGGCCGGGGCGGAGTTCGGCGCTGGGGGGCTTGCTGATCGAGTTCTCGGGGATCGGCGGGGTCCGTCCGCGGTCGGCCGCCGCCTGGTTGCGCCAGCGGGCCAGCTCGAAGACGACGCTCTTGTAGACGTCCTTGATCGGGCCGTAGCCGCCCACCGAGTCGCCGTAGAGGGTCGAATAGCCGCACGCCAGCTCGGACTTGTTGCCCGGCGCGAGCACCAGATGGCCCTCCTGGTTGGAGATCGCCATCAGGGTCGTGCCGCGCAGCCGGGACTGGAGGTTCTCCTCCGCGAGACCGGTCAGGCCCAGCGCGTCCATGTACGCGTCGAACATCGGGGCGATCGGCACCGTACGGAACGACAGCCCCGTACGGCGGGCGAGTTCGGCGGCGTCCGTGAGCGAGTGCTCCGACGAATAGCGGGACGGCATCGCGACGGCGTGAACATGCGCGGCGCCCAGCGCGTCGCAGGCGAGCGCGGCGACCAGCGCCGAGTCGATCCCGCCGGACAGCCCGAGCACCACACTGCGGAAGCCGTTCTTGGCGACGTACGCGCGCAGTCCGACGACCAGCGCGGTGTAGATCTCCTCGATGTCCGCGAGGCGTTCGGCCTCGCCGCCCAGGGTCTGCGGCGGGTAGGCGGCCAGCGGGTCGGGGGAGAGCACGACGTGTTCGACGCGCAGCCCGTCGTCCAGGACACCGGCCGGCGGCTCCGGCGCGGCGGCCGGCAGCTCCAGGTCGACGAGCACGCAGCCCTCGGCGAACTGCGGTGCCCGCGCGATCACCGCACCGTCCTCGCCGACGACGATCGAGTCGCCGTCGAAGACCAGGTCGTCCTGCCCGCCGATCATCGCCAGATAGGCGGTGGTGCAGCCGGCCTCCCGGGCCCGCCGGCGGACCAGCTCCAGCCGGGTGTCGTCCTTGTCGCGTTCGTACGGCGAGGCGTTGACCGAGATCAGCAGCCCGGCCCCCGCGCTGCGCGTCGCCGGCACCCGGCCGCCCTCCTGCCACAGGTCCTCGCAGATGGCCAGCGCGACATCCACGCCGTGCACCCGGACCACCGGCAGCGTGTCGCCGGGCACGAAGTAGCGGAACTCGTCGAAGACGCCGTAGTTGGGGAGGTGGTGCTTGGAGAAGCTGAGGGCGACCCCGCCGCGGTGCAGCACGGCGGCGGCGTTCTGCGGCGCCCCGGCGGGCCGCCCGTACCGCGGCCGCTCCCGCTCGCAGCGGTCCAGATAGCCGACGATCACCGGGAGTTCGCCCAGCCCCTCGTCGGCGAGCCGCCCGGCCAGTGCCCGCAGCGCCGTACGGCTCGCCTCGACGAACGACGGGCGCAGCGCCAGGTCTTCGACGGGATAGCCGGTGAGCGCCATCTCGGGGAACGCGACGAGGTGGGCGCCCTGGTCGGCGGCGTGCCGGGTCCAGTGGACGATCGTCTCGGAATTCCCGGCGATATCGCCGACACAGGAGTCGATCTGGTTGAGGGCGAGGCGAAGTTGAGGCACTCCGCCAGTCTAATCGTCTTTCTGACGCAATGGGGGAGGTGGCGGGAGCGGGAGGAGCCAGGGGCAGGCCTCGCCCCCTGGCTCCCGCCCCCGCTTCCGCCTACTTCTTCCGGTATCCGAGGATCGTCATCATCCCCGACTCCGAGTGGTAGATGTTGTGGCAGTGCAGCATCCACAGCCCGGGGTTGTCGGCGTCGAGATCGACGGTGACGCTGCGCCCCGGCAGCACGATCACGGTGTCCTTGCGGGCCCCGCCGTCCGGCAGCGCGAAGGTGTGTCCGTGCAGATGCATCGGGTGCCACATCTTGGTGTGGTTGCGGAAGGTGAGCCGCACCCGCTCACCGGCCAGCACCGGATGCCGCTGGTCGGGCGTGTACGGCTTCCGGTCGATCGCCCAGTCGTACTTCGCCATGGAACCGGTCAGCGTGAGTGTGGTGCTGCGGTCCGGCGTGCGTGAGTCCGTCCGTACGCCCTCGGCGGCCTTCAACCGGTCCGCGGTCAGCAGCCGTCCGTCCAGCTCCGCGGGCCGGGTGGTCGAGGTGGGCGGCGCGCCAGCGCCGGTGCGCAGCACGGCCAGCGCGGAGCGCTTCTTGCCCTCGGCGAGGGCGGTCAGGGGGAAGGCGCCGTCCTTGGCGGTGACCAGGACGTCGTAGCGCTCGCCCATGCCCAGCAGCAGTGCGTCGGTGCTCGCGTGCTCGACGGGGTAGCCGTCCGTGTGGGTCACGGTCATGGTGTGCCCGCCGAGCGCGACGCGGTAGGCGGTGTCCCCGCCCGCGTTGATGAACCGGATCCGGATGCGGTCGCCGGGCTGCGCGCGGAAGGTCTGCGGGTCCGTGGCGGTACGGCCGTTGACGAGGTGGTACGGGTGGTCCACATCGCCGGCGTCGCCGCCCAGCAGCTTGCTGGTGGCGCCCATCAGCATCCGGGACGGGCCGCCCTCGGCGGAGGAGTCGCCCTCCATGTCGCCCATGTCCATGTCCCCGTGGTCCGTCTCCCCGTGGTCCATGCCCTCCTGGCCGGAGTCGGAGTGGGAGCCGGTGCCCATGCCCTTGCGGAGTTCGGCGAGCACCGCGTCGGGTGTGCTGCCGTCCACCCCGTCGATCCAGTCGTCCAGGACGACGACCCACTCCTTGTCGTACGAGAGCGGCTCCTTGGGGTCCTCGACGATCAGCGGTGCGTACATCCCGCGGTCCTGCTGGACGCCGGAGTGCGGATGCAGCCAGTACGTGCCGGGCTCGGTGACCGCGAAGCGGTAGTCGAAGGACGCACCGGCCTTGATCGGCCGCTGTGTCACGCCGGGGACGCCGTCCATGTCGTTGCGCAGCGCCAGCCCGTGCCAGTGCAGGGACGTGGACTGCGGAAGGTGGTTGGCGAGGGTCAGCGCGAGGGTGTCGCCCGCCGTGACACGGACCTCCTTGCCGGGCAGTTCGTCGCCGTACGCCCAGGAGTTGACGGCACGGCTGCCCAGATCCAGCCAGGTGGGCGTGGCGGTGAGCGTCACGTTCCGTACGGGGCCCGAGCCCCGCTTCTTCTCGGCCGCCGCGACCTCCGGGCCGTCGGGGGTGACATAGCCGGGCGGGTCGACCCTGCCGGAGCCGGGGGAGCGGTCGCCGTTCATGCCGTCCATGCCGGCGTGCGACCCGGATCCCCCGCCGGAACAGGCGGCCAGCAGGCCGCCGCCGACGAGCGCGGCACCCGCGCCGAGCACGGTGCGGCGGGAGCGGGGGGCGGTGTGCCCGGGGTCGGGTTCCCCGGGGCGGGTGTTCGCGGGGGTGGAGTTCTGGGGCATGCGTGAGCACCTCGTGCGGTGTGGTGGTGACGTGGGTGGGTGAGTGAAGGCGCGGCAGCGGACGCGGCAAGGCGTCGGCGGCCGCGCGCTCCTACACCCGCAGCACCGACAGCCGGGCGAGGAGTTTGTGACGGGGCGGCGGCGGTATCGAGCGCAGTCCGCGCGCCAGGCGGGTGCGCAGGGCGGCCAGGCGGTCTGCTTCGAGGTCCCCGGACGGCAGTCCGGCGCCGAGCAGGACGAGCAGGGCCACCGCCCATACGGAGAGCACGGCCAGGCAGACGGCGGCGGGATCCATCGCACCGCCGCCGGGGTCGGCGGACGGGTGCGCGGCCTGCCCGCCGGAGGCGGTCGTGCTCACGGGGTGCGCCATGCCCATCGGTCCGGACGCGGCGGAGACCGGTCCGGACGTGGCGGGGGCGACAGGCGCAGAGGCAGCGGCGGAGGCGGAGGCGGAGGGAGAAGAAGAGGCGGAGGCGGACGCGGTGAGGGTGGCGTGGCCGCCGTGCCCGGCCATGGGATGGCCGAAGGTGTGCATCGTGACGATGCCGGCGATCAGCGCCGCGAACAGCAGCAGCCGGCCGCACCATGCGGCGGCCCTCTCCTGTTCACCCCTCGCGGGTGCCTGCATCGCTGACCTCTCGGACTCTCGACGGCCGCGGGACACGGATCGACCGAACCCACCGCACCGAACCCACCGCACCGAACCCACCGCACCGAACCCATGCAACCGATACAGCGGACCGGCCGACCGGTCCGCCCCTCGGCACCCTACCCCCGCGGGGTATGGGATCCGGTGCCGGGCCGCGGTGCGGCCGAGCGCGGGTGCCGCGCCCCGCGTCGTGATCACCGCCCGCTGTCGGCGGCCCGCCTATCCTTGGCCTTCCCGCGCCATCGGCGTACCCGGCATCCCGTAGGACCGCCCGGGTTCACCCGACCACCAGGGACGTACGTGACCCGGAGCCCCACCCCGCCGGCGCCACCGCGCCCCGCCGCCGTCCGCCGCCGGGCGTCCGCTCCGCCGCTGCCGCCCGGCGCCGTCGCATACACCGCCCCGGTGCTTCCCGCCGCACCCGCACGGCCCGCCCGCCCCGGTCACCGCACCGCCCGCCCGTCCCAGGAGGACCGATGAGCCCACGCCGAATCCCGCGCGCCCCCGGCCGCATGCTGCGGGTGAACGGCGTCCCGTTGCATGTGCTGTCCCAGGGCAGCGGCCCGGTGTGTGTGCTCAGCGGCGGTCTCGGGATGGCCTGGTTCGACTGGGACGTGGTCGCCGGGCTGCTCGCCCCGCACCGCACCGTCGTCCGCTTCGACCGGCCGGGCCTCGGCCTCAGCGCCCCGGCGCCGCGGCCGCCCACGCTGGCCGGGGAGGCGGACCGGATCGCCCACGTCCTGGACGCGCTCGGCCACTTCGGCCCGGCCACCGTCGTCGGGCACTCCCTCGCCGCCTTCCACGCCGAGGCCTTCGCCCGGCTGCACCCGGACCGCTGCGCGGGGCTGGTGCTGGTCGACGGCAGCGTCGAGGAGGACCCGCGGCCCCGGCTGCCGCGCCCGGTGCGTACCGCCTGGGCGGGCGGCGTCGCCGGCGCGCTCTCCGCCGCCGGGGTTCCGCGCGCCCTCGGCCCCGCGACCCGCCGCCTCATCGGCTGGTCCTCGACCGTCGGCAGCCACCCGCGCCACCCCTGGGAGCGCGCCGGCTACCGCACCAGCCGGGTGCTGCGGGCCTGCGCGCTGGAGAACGCCACCTACTCCTACCTGGCCGCCGATCTGTCCGCGCTGCGCGGCGGCCGTCCGCTGCCCGCCGTGCCGGTGGCGGTCCTGGCGGCGTACGACGGCAGCGAGACGGCGCGCGAACTGCGGTGGCTGGAGCGGCAGCGGGCGCTGGCGGCCGAGCTGGGCGGGCGGTTCGCGGTCGCCGCGCCGGCCGGTCACCTGGTGATGGCCGACGCGCCCGAGTCGGTGGCGCGCGCCGTGCTGGACCTGTCGGGAAGTGGCCGGGACGCGGCGGCGCCGCCCGCCTGAACCGTCCGGCTCGCCTGAACCGGTGCGGTGCGGGAAGGATGGGGGCGGGGTAACGGGCAAGCGGTTCTGGTTCAGGCCAAGGATGCGTAATGTGACGGTAACCCCCGCACGTGATACTGGTGTGCCACGCCGCGTTGTTCCACGTGCGTGGACAGGCCGATTGACCTGCAAGGATTGGTGACCCATGGACAAGCAGCAGGAGTTTGTGCTCCGGACGCTGGAAGAGCGCGACATTCGCTTCGTCCGGCTGTGGTTCACCGACGTACTCGGGTTCCTCAAGTCCGTGGCCGTGGCCCCGGCGGAGCTGGAGCAGGCCTTCGACGAAGGCATCGGCTTCGACGGCTCCGCCATCGAGGGCTTCGCCCGCGTGTACGAGTCCGACATGATCGCCAAGCCGGACCCGGGCACGTTCCAGATCCTGCCCTGGCGCGCCGAGGCCCCCGGCACCGCCCGGATGTTCTGCGACATCCTGATGCCGGACGGCTCCCCCTCCTACGCCGACCCGCGCTATGTCCTCAAGCGCATCCTGGCGAAGACCTCCGACCTCGGGTTCACCTTCTACACGCACCCCGAGATCGAGTTCTTCCTCCTCAAGGACAAGCCCGTCGACGGCCGGCGGCCGACGCCCGGCGACTCCTCCGGCTACTTCGACCACACCCCGCAGAACGTCGGTATGGACTTCCGCCGGCAGGCCATCACGATGCTGGAGTCGATGGGCATCTCGGTGGAGTTCAGCCACCACGAGGGCGCGCCCGGCCAGCAGGAGATCGACCTGCGTTACGCCGACGCCCTCTCCACCGCCGACAACATCATGACGTTCCGTCTGGTCATGAAGCAGGTCGCGCTGGAGCAGGGCGTGCAGGCCACGTTCATGCCGAAGCCGTTCTCGGAGTTCCCCGGCTCCGGGATGCACACCCACCTCTCGCTCTTCGAGGGCGACCGCAACGCCTTCCACGAGTCCGGGTCCGAATACCAACTCTCCAAGGTGGGGCGCTCGTTCATCGCAGGCCTGCTCAAGCACGCGGGTGAGATCTCCGCCGTCACCAACCAGTGGGTCAACTCCTACAAGCGCATCTGGGGCGGCGCCAACCGCACCGCGGGCGCCGGCGGCGAGGCCCCCTCGTACATCTGCTGGGGCCACAACAACCGCTCCGCGCTGATCCGCGTCCCGATGTACAAGCCCGGAAAGATGGGCTCCACCCGGGTCGAGGTCCGCTCGATCGACTCCGGCGCCAACCCGTATCTCACCTACGCCGTCCTCCTGGCCGCCGGCCTCAAGGGCATCGAAGAGGGCTACGAACTCCCGGCCGGTGCCGACGACGACGTCTGGGCGCTGTCCGACTCCGAGCGCCGGGCGATGGGCATCGAGCCGCTGCCGCAGAACCTCGGCGAGGCCATCGACCTGATGGAGCGCAGCGAACTCGTCGCCGAGACCCTCGGCGAGCACGTCTTCGACTTCTTCCTGCGCAACAAGAAGCAGGAGTGGGAGGAGTACCGCTCCGAGGTCACCGCCTTCGAGCTGCGCAAGATGCTGCCGGTGCTCTGATCCCACCGGGACGCCCGCCCCACCCTGCTGACCGCCCGCGCTCCGACCGTGCTTCGAGCCCCCGAGAGGCCGCATCATGGCACTACCCGCTCCGCAGGGACGGCGGAGCAGTACCTTCACCCGGCTGCTGAGGCACGGTTTCATCGATCCCTCGGCGGCCGGGAAGCTGCTCGACGCTCCCGAACTCGCCTCCGTACGTGACGACTCGGTGCTCCTCGAAGCGCTCGGGGCCACCGCGGACCCCGATCTCGCGCTGCTCGGCCTGGTCCGCCTGGTCGAGGCGCAGGAGCCGGACGAACAGCAGGCGCTGCTGAGCACCCTCGTCAGCGCCAAGCCGCTGCGCGACCGGCTGCTGGGGGTGCTGGGGGCCTCCGAGGCGCTCGCCGACCACCTCACCCGGCATCCGCACGACTGGCAGTCGCTGGTCACCTACGAGTCGGTCGATCTGCACCCCACCACCCCCGAGTTCGAGCAGGCACTGGCCGAAGGGATCTGGGGTGAGCGGGGCGCCGGGCTCTCGCGCGCGGACGCGCTGCGGGTCGCCTACCGCCGCTCGCTGCTCGGCATCGCGGCCCGCGACGTGTGTGGGACGACCGATGTCGCCGAGGCCGCGGCGGAGCTGGCGGACCTGGCCACCGCCACGGTGCGGGCCGCGCTGGAGATCGCGTCCGAGGAGCAGCCGGAGGACGCGGCGGTGTGCCTGCTCTCCGTGATCGCGATGGGCAAGTGCGGCGGCCGTGAGCTGAACTACGTCTCCGACGTCGATGTGATCTTCGTCGGCGAGTCCAGGGACGGGACGCCGGAGGACGAGGCGGTGCGGGCGGCGACCCGGCTGGCCGCCCGCATGATGCGGCTCTGCTCGGACGTCACCCCCGAGGGCACCATCTGGCCGGTCGACGCCAACCTGCGCCCCGAGGGCCGCAACGGCCCGCTGGTGCGCACGCTCAGCAGCCACCTCGCCTACTACCAGCGCTGGGCCAAGACCTGGGAGTTCCAGGCGCTGCTCAAGGCCCGTCCGATGGCCGGTGACGTGGAGCTGGGCACGGCGTACGTCGACGCGCTGTCGCCGATGGTGTGGCAGGTCTCCGAGCGGGAGAACTTCGTCACCGACGTGCGCCAGATGCGCCGCCGGGTCGTCGAGAACATCCCCGCGGCCCAGGTCGACCGCGAGCTCAAGCTCGGACCCGGCGGGCTGCGGGACGTCGAATTCGCCGTCCAGCTGCTCCAGTTGGTGCACGGACGCAGCGATGCGACGCTGCGCAGCGCCACCACCCTGGAGGCGCTGGCCGCGCTGGCGGCCGGCGGCTACGTCGGACGCGAGGACGCCGCCGCGCTGGACACCGCCTACCGCTTCCTGCGCACCCTGGAACACCGCATCCAGCTCTACCGCATGCGCCGTACGCATCTGATGCCCGAGGAGGACGCGGATCTGCGGCGCCTCGCCCGCTCGCTGGGCGTGCGGGGCGAACCGGTCCACACCCTCCGCAAAGAGTGGAAGTGGCACGCCCGCGAGGTGCGCCGGCTGCACGAGAAGCTCTTCTACCGGCCGCTGCTGGACGCCGTCGCGCATCTGGAGACCGGCGAGACCCGGCTGTCCGCCAAGGCCGCGGGCCACCGCCTGGAGGCCCTCGGCTACGCCGACCCGGTGGGTGCGCTGCGGCATCTGGAGGCGCTGGCATCCGGCGTGACCCGCAAGGCCGCGATCCAGCGGACGCTGCTGCCGGTGCTGCTGGCCTGGTTCGCCGACTCCGCCGACCCGGACGCCGGACTCCTCAACTTCCGCAAGGTCTCCGACGCGCTCGGCAAGACACCCTGGTATCTGCGGCTGCTGCGCGACGAGGGCGCGGCCGCCGAGAACCTCGCCCGGGTGCTGTCCGCCGGCCGCTTCGCGCCGGATCTGCTGCTGCGCGCCCCCGAGGCCGTCGCGCTGCTCGGCGCCCCCGACGGGCTGCGCCCGCGCGGCCGGGCGGCGCTGGAGCAGGAGGTGCTGGCGGCGGTCGGCCGGGCGGGCGCCTCGGAGACGGCCGTCGCCGCGGCACGCGGCGTGCGCCGCCGGGAGCTGTTCCGTACCGCCGCCGCCGACCTGATCGGCGCGTACGGCACGGAGGGCAGCCCGGCGGAGGAGGACCGCGGCCATCTCGTGGACGCCGTCGGCTCCGCGGTCTCCGACGTGAACGCCGTGACCCTGGCCGGCGCGCTGCGTGCCGCCGTCCGCGAGCAGTGGGGCGACACCCTGCCCACCCGCTTCACGGTGATCGGCATGGGTCGGTTCGGTGGTCACGAGCTGAGCTACGGCTCGGACGCCGATGTGCTGTTCGTGCACGAACCACGCGAGGGCGCCAGCGAGCAGGAGGCCGCGAAGGCCGCCCAGGCCGTCGCCAACGAGATGCGCCGGCTGCTTCAACTCCCGTCCGCGGACCCGCCGTTGCCCATTGACGCCGACCTCCGCCCGGAGGGCAGGTCGGGGCCGCTGGTGCGCACCCTCGCCTCGTACGCCGCCTACTACCGCCGCTGGTCGCTGGTGTGGGAGGCGCAGGCCCTGCTGCGCGCCGAACCGGTCGCGGGCGACGTGGAGTTGGGGCAGCGGTTCGTGGAACTCATCGATCCGCTGCGCTATCCGGCCGAGGGGCTCGGCGACGACGCGGTGCGCGAGATCCGCCGGCTCAAGGCCCGGATGGAATCCGAGCGGCTGCCGCGCGGCGCCGACCCGACCACCCACGCGAAGCTGGGCCGCGGCGGCCTGAGCGACGTCGAGTGGACGGTGCAGCTGATGCAGATGCGGCACGGCTGGGAGATCCCCGGGCTGCGGACGACGCGGACCCGCGAGGCGCTGGCCGCCGCGCACGCCGCCGATCTGATCGGCACCGAGGAAGCGCAGACGCTGGACGAGGCGTGGGTGCTGGCGGCGCGGGTGCGCAACGCCGTGATGCTGGTGCGCGGCCGCCCCGGCGACACCTTCCCGGTGGACGGCCGGGAGCTGGCCGCGGTCGGCCGCTACCTCGGCTACGAGGAGGGGCACGTCGGCGAGATGCTCGACGACTACCGCCGGATCACCCGCCGGGCGCGCGGTGTGGTGGAGGAGCTGTTCTACGGGGCGTGAGGCGGGTCTGACGGCGCCTGCCCGCCCTCCGGCAGGCTCCGGCAGTGGGCGAGGAAACCGGCCAGGGTCAGATCGAAGGCCTGGTCGGCGCGGGCCGGGCCGGTGGCGTCCTGCGCGGCGGACAGCCGGGGCGCGCTGACGCCCTCGGCCACCACCCACATGGTTTCCGGCGCCGACATGTCCAGCGCCGAGCCCAGCACGATGTTGTCCAGGCCGGTGATCACCGGCATCACGGTGGGCGGCGGGAAGCCCGCGTCCAGGAGTATCGCGGCCACCTGCTCGTACTGTGCGAGCACCTTCGGGGCGCGGACCGGTGAGGTCATCAGCATCGGGATCGTGCGCGGATGGGCGGCGAAGGCGGCGCGGTAGGAGCGTGCCCAGGCCGCGAGGGCCCGGTCCCAGGGGGCGGCGTCCAGGGAGCCGGGGTCGATGGCGTCGGTGACCCGCTCCCGCAGCAGTTCGATCACGCCGGCCCGGCCGTCCACATGGTGATACACCGAGGCGGTCTGCACCCCGAGCCTACGGGCCACCTCCGGGACGCTGAAGTCGCCCTTCTCGTCGACGAGTTCGAGCGCGGTCGCGCCGATGCGCTCCCGGTCCAGCAGCGCTTTCCGCGGCCGCCCCATCGTGTCGCTCCCGCCGTGTGCCGCCCCCGAGGTCTTCCCGAATCGTACGGGCGGGGCTACATTGCAGAAACCGAAAGGCTTTAGGTTTCCTCTTCGCGGTCGTGCTGCCGTCCCACCCCGTACGCGCCGGGCCGCCCCTCCTCCCTCCCGACGCAGAAGGACACCGAGCGCCATGGCCCCAGAGTCCGGGACCCGTCACGGGTCGCCGCAGCAGCCCGCACCCCCACCGTCCGCCGACGGGCCCGAGGCGGACGGGACGCCTGACGCGGCAGGAGGGGACACGGCGGCACCCACGCTGCGCCGGGGCACCCTCGGCGTCGCCGATATCGCCTTCTTCGTCATCTCCGCCGCCGCCCCGCTCACCGTCATGGCGGGCACCTCGCCGATCGCCCTCGGCACCGGCGGCCTCGGCGCCCCCGTCGGCTACCTCCTCGCCGGCATCACCCTCGCGATCTTCGCCGTCGGCTTCACCACCATGGCCCGGCACGTGCGCAGCGGCGGCGGCTTCTACGCCTTCATCACCCGCGGCCTGGGCCGCCCGGCCGGATTCGGCGCCGCCACCCTCGCCCTGCTCGCCTACAACGGCATGCAGATCGGCGTCTACGGGCTGCTCGCCACCGCCACCCAGGACGCCCTGGAAGCCTTCTGGGGCGTCCATGTCCCCTGGCCGCCGATCGCCGTCGCCGGCGTCTTCGTCATCTGGTTCCTCGGCTACCGCAGCATCGACTTCGGCGCCAAGGTCCTCGGCGTGCTGCTCGTCGCCGAGACCGGCATCCTCGTCCTGCTCGCCGGCGGTGTGCTGCTGCGCGGTGGCGCACACGGCCTGGCACCGGACTCCTTCACCCCCGGCAACGTCCTGGTGCCCGGCACCGGCGCGGTCCTCGCCTTCGCCTTCGCCGCCTTCACCGGCTTCGAATCCACCGCCATCTACCGCCGCGAGGCCCGCAATCCGGCCCGCACCATCCCGCGCGCCACCTACATCGCGGTGGCCTTCCTCGGCCTCTTCTACGCCTTCACCATCTGGATCATCATCCAGGCGTTCGGCGGCGACGAGATCGTGGCGGCCGCGGTCCACGACCCGGCCGGGCTGTTCTTCACCGCCACCACCGAATACGTCGGCACCTGGGCCGCCGGCCTGATGCACCTGTTCATCGTCACCAGCATCCTGGCCTCCCAACTCGCCTTCCACAACGCGATCAACCGCTACGGCCTCGCGCTGTCCCAGGAAGGCGTGCTGCCCGCAGCGCTCGGCCGCATCCACCCCCGCAACCGCTCCCCGTACGTCGCCGGCGCGCTGCAGAGCGCCCTCGCCGTGCTGATCGTCCTCGGCTTCGCCCTCGCCGGCGCCGACCCCTACCAGCAGCTGCTGCTGTGGATGAACACCCCGGGAATGCTGGGCCTGTTGGCGCTCCAGGCGATCACCGCGGTCGCCGTCCCCTGCTACTTCCGCCGCCTCTCCCACCAGGAGGGGGCGCTGCGCACCCGGGTCGCGCCGGTCGTCGCCACCGTCCTGATGGCCGGGGCCCTCTGGCTCGTCATCGCCAAGATCGACCTGATGACCGGCGCCTCCTTCACCACCAACGCCGCCCTGGTCCTCAGCGTCCCCGCCGCCTTCGTCCTCGGCCTCTTCCTCGCCCGCCGCGTACGCCGCACCCGTCCCGCGGTCTACGCGGGCTTCGCGGCGGAACCGGAAGAGGCGGAGGAGCTGGAAGAGCGGGAGGAGTCCGCGGGGTCGGACGAGCCGGAGGAGCGCGAGGAGTCGGACGAGCCGGGGGAGCCGGGGGAGCCTGCGGGTCCGGCGCGCTCGGCGCGTCCGGCGGGGAGGGGCACCACCCCGACGGCCCGCTGACCCGCACCGCCCGCGCCACCCCACCCGCCCCACTCCGAGGAGCCCCCGTGACCCCCGCCCCGTCCGCCTCTCCCACCCCTTCCCGTACCGCCGCCGACACCGTGCTGACCGGGGCGCGGGTACGCACCCTCGACCCGGCACGGCCGTGGGCCGAGGCGGTCGCCGTCAAGGACGGGCGGATCGCCGCGGTCGGTGACGAACGGGACGTGCGGGACTGGCGGGACGCGGCGACCGAGGTCATCGACCTGGCCGGAGCCACCCTCACCCCCGGCCTGGTCGACGGGCACAGCCACCCCGTCTGGGGCGTCGAAATGGCCACCGGCACCGACCTGTCCGGCTGCCGCGACCTCGACGCGCTACGGGCCGCCCTCGCTACGGCCGCCCGCGCCCTGCCCCCCGGCGGCTGGGTGACCGCCTGGGGCCTGGACCACAACGTCTTCGGCGACCACCCCGTGCACCGCGCGCTGATCGAGGACGCGCTCGGCGGCGCACCCGCCTTCATCCGCCTCTACGACGGTCATTCGGCGCTGGCCAACAGCCGTGCGCTGGAGGCCGCCGGGATCGACGGCCCGCGCCGCTTCGCCCAGCGCGCCAGCGTGGTCTGTGACGAGGCGGGCCGCCCCACCGGGCATCTGATCGAGCATGCGGCGATGGACCTGCTGCTGCCGGTCATGCCGCGCCCGTCGGCCGCCGACCGGCGCGCCCGACTGCTCGCGCTGCTCGGCGAGATGGCCGCGGTCGGACTGACCGGCGCACACGTCATGGACCTCCAGCACGCGGACGTCCCCGAGCTGCTGGCGGACATCGAGGCGGACGGTGACCTTCCGCTGCGGCTGCGGCTCGCCCCCTGGTGCATGCCGGGGATCGGCAAGGACGGCCTCGACCATCTCGTCGAACTCCAGCGGCTCGCAGGCCGGCACTGGCGGGTCGGCGGGGTGAAGTTCTTCATGGACGGCACCGTCGAGGGCGGGACGGCCTGGCTGGAGCACGCCGACTGCCACGGCCAGGGCACCGAGGCGCTCTGGCCGGATCCGGCGGCGTACACCCACGCCGTGCACCACCTCGCGCGGGCCGGGGTTCGCACCGCCACCCACGCCATCGGCGACGCCGCCGTACGGCACGTCCTGGACACCGTCGAGCTGCTGGCCGACGACCCCCGCAGCACCCGCCACCAGCACCGCATCGAGCACATCGAGACGGTCCCGACCGAGCAGTTGGCCCGCTTCGCCCGCCTCGGCGTCGCCGCGTCGATGCAGCCCACGCACACCGCCTACACCCGCGCCGACCACACCGACGCCTGGTCGCAGCGGGTGGGCGAGGAGCGCGCCGGGCGGGCCTGGCGCTGCCGCGATCTGCGCGACGCGGGTGCGGTGCTGGTCCTCGGCTCCGACTGGCCCATCGCCCACCACGACCCGCGCCAGGTCCTGGCCACCGCCCGGCTGCGCCGCCCCGCGGGCGATCCGGGGGTCGCGCCGGTCACCCCTGGCCAGGCCCTGACCGGGCTGATGGCGCTGGAGGGCTGTACCTCGCACGCGGCGCTGGCCGTCGGCGAGGAAGCGGAGGCGGGCCGGATCGCGCCCGGATTCCGGGCCGATCTCACGGCGCTGGCCGTCGATCCGGTGACCGCCCCGGCCGACGACGTGGCTGCGGCGCCCGTACGGCTGACGATGACCGGCGGCCTGGTGACCCACCGGGGCGTGGGCTGAGGAGCGCTGACGGGCCGCTCGGCGGCGCGCCGCCCCGTATATCTATGCACGGCCCGCCGTTACGCCATACGGGTGACGGCGGGCGAGGCCCGCGGGCGTCGCGTGAACCGCGCTCAGCCGGCCTTGAGCAGACCCGGCTCGGGCACCCCGACATACCGCGCCAGGCGGTGCGGCAGCGTGCCGTACCAGGCGCAGGCCAGTCCGAAGCCGAAGGCCAGGCAGAGCACGCCGCCGACGGCGTCCAGCCAGAAGTGGTTGGCGGTGGAGACGATGACCATCAGGGTCAGGGTGGGGTAGAGCAGCCCGAGGACCCTGGCCCACAGCGGCTTCGCCAGCAGCGCGATGGTGATGCCGCACCACAGCGACCAGCCGATGTGCATCGACGGCATCGCGGCGTACTGGTTGGACATCGAGGCGAGGTTGCCGGACGCCATCGAGCCCCAGGTCTGGTGCTGGACCACGGTGTCGACGAAACCGCCGCCGGGCATCAGCCGGGGTGGCGCCAACGGGTAGAAGTAGTAGCCGAGCAGCGCGACACCGGTGGTGGCGAAAAGGGCCAGCCGGGCTGCGGAATAGCGGCCCGGATGCCAGTGGTAGAGCCAGATCAGGACACCGATGGTCACGATGAAGTGCAGGGTCGCGTAGTAGTAGTTCATCGAGACGATCAGCCACGTCACGGAGTTCACCGCGTGGTTGACGGTGTGCTCGACGGCGATCCCCAGGGAGTGCTCCGCCCGCCAGATCCAGTCGGCGTTGCGGAGCGCCTGGCCCTTCTGCTCCGGTACCGCGTTGCGAATGAGGGAATACGTCCAGTAGCTGACCCCGATCAACAGGATCTCGAACCACAGACGGGGCGTGCGAGGGGCACGGAGCCGGGCCATCCGGCCACCGCCCGAGGGGCGGGCCGGCTTCTTGCCGTGGGGTGGCGGGGTGGTTCTTTGACCGTCCGACCGACCGTCCAACGTCCTCACATGCGCATCACCCATAGGTAGACAGTCTGCCAGAAAGCGACGTCCCGCCGATCATCCTTCGGTCGGGTATTCGATGGCTTGTATCAGTCTCACGACGGATGCCGGACCCCGTACCTCTCAGGGTGCGTGCAGGGGTTTGGGGATCTTCGCCCCTTTTGGTGCGGAGGCGGTTGAACCGCGAACCACCAGCTCGGGGTGGAAGACGAACTCGCTGTGCGGGGCGGGGGTACCGCCGATCTCTTCCAGGAGCGCGCGTACCGCCGCCTGTCCCATCGCGGGCACCGGCTGCCGGATCGTGGTCAGCGGTGGGTCGGTGAAGGCGATGAGCGGGGAGTCGTCGAAGCCGACGACGGACATCTCGCGCGGCACGTCCAGACCGCGCTGCCGCGCCGAACGGATCGCGCCGAGCGCCATCATGTCGCTGGCGCAGACGATCGCCGTACAGCCGCGGTCGATCAGCGCGCCCGCCGCGGCCTGCCCGCCCTCCAGGGTGTAGAGCGAGTGCTGGATGAACTGCTCGGCCTCCGCGGGCCCGAGGTCCAGATGCTCGTGCATGCTGCGCACGAAGCCCTCGATCTTCCGCTGGACGGGGACGAACCGCTTGGGGCCGAGCGCCAGCCCGATCCGCCGGTGGCCGAGCGCGGTGAGGTGGGTGACGGCCAACTGCACGGCCGCGCGGTCGTCGGGGGAGACGAACGGCGCCTGCACCTTGTCGGAGAAGCCGTTGATGAGGACGAACGGCACGCCCTGGCCGCGCAGCTGCTCGTAGCGCTGCATGTCGGCGGAGGTGTCGGCGTGCAGACCGGAGACGAAGATGATGCCGGCGACCCCGCGGTCCACCAGCATCTCGGTCAGCTCGTCCTCGGTGGACCCGCCCGGTGTCTGTGTCGCCAGGACCGGCGTGTATCCCTGGCGGGTCAGCGCCTGCCCGATGACCTGGGCGAAGGCCGGGAAGATCGGGTTCTCCAGCTCCGGCGTGATCAGGCCGACCAGCCCGGCGCTGCGCTGCCGCAACCGCACCGGGCGTTCGTAGCCCAGCACGTCGAGGGCGGCAAGCACGGACTGGCGGGTGGTCGCGGAGACGCCGGGTTTTCCGTTGAGCACCCGGCTGACGGTGGCCTCGCTGACACCCGCCTGCACTGCGATATCGGCCAGCCGGGCGGTCATGAAGGGGACCTTACCGTTCGCGTGTCAGATTGCCCACCAGGTGCAACTGTCGCCCGGAAGCAGGGCCGTGGACCCGGTGACGGGCACCGGGGCGCTGGACAGCAGCACCCTTCCCGGGAGCGGGAGTTCGGCCGTCCGGCCGAGGGTGTTGACGGTGATCAGCACGCCGGAGCGGGCGAAGGCGAGCACCCCCTCGGGGGCCGGCCGCCAGCTCATCCGGCCGTCGCCGAGGCCGGGCAGCTCGCGCCGCAGGCGGAGCGCGGTGCGGTACAGCTCCAGGGTGGAGGCCGGGTCGCCGGTCTGGGCCTCGACGGTCAGCGCGTCCCAGTCGGCCGGCTGCGGCAGCCAGCTGCCGCCCGCCCCGAAGCCGTATGGCGGCCGCTCGCCGGACCAGGGGAGCGGCACCCGGCAGCCGTCGCGGAAGCCGTCCTGGCCACTGGCCCCGGCCGGTCCGTCGGGGGCGGTGTCGGTGTCGGTGCCCGGCCCGGCGGCCTGCGTGGTCCGGCCGCCGCGGAAGAACGCCGGGTCCTGGCGCACCTCGTCGGGCAGGTCGGTGACCTCGGGCAGCCCCAGCTCCTCGCCCTGGTAGAGGTAGGCGGACCCGGGCAGTGCGAGCATCAGGAGGGTGGCGGCGCGGGCCCGGTCGAGGCCGCCGCCGAGCCGGGTGGTGTGCCGTACGACGTCGTGGTTGGAGAGCACCCAGGTGGTGGGGGCGCCGACGGACGCGGTGGCGGCGAGCGAGTCGTCGATGACGTCGCGCAGCGGGGCGGCGTCCCAAGGAGCGTTCAGGAACTGGAAGTTGAAGGCCTGGTGGAGTTCGTCGGGGCGGACGTAGAGCGCCAGGCGGGCGGCGGTCGGCGCCCAGGCCTCGGCGACACCGATCCGGTCGCCGGGGTAGCTGTCCAGCAGCCGGCGCCAGGAGCGGTGGATGGCGTGCACCCCGTCCTGGTCGAAGAACGGCAGCGCCTGGGTGCCGATGAGGGTGGCCTGCCGGCCGCGGCCGATATCGGGCAGGCCGGGGGCCTTGACCATGCCGTGCGCGACGTCGATCCGGAAGCCGTCGACGCCGAGGTCCAGCCAGAAGCGCATGATGGCGGCGAACTCGGCGTGCACCTCGGGGTTGTCCCAGTCGAGGTCGGGCTGCTCGGGGGCGAAGAGGTGCAGATACCAGTCGCCCCGGTCGGTGCGGGTCCAGGCGGGCCCGCCGAAGACCGACTCCCAGTCGTTGGGCGGGAGTTCACCGCTCGCGCCCTTGCCGGGCCGGAAGACGTAGCGCTCCCTGGCGAGGTCGGGGTCCATGAACCACGGGTGCCGGTCGGAGGTGTGGTTGGGGACGATGTCGACGATCACCCGCAGGCCCGCCTCGTGGGCGGTGCGGATCAGGTCGTCGGCGTCCTGGAGGCTGCCGAAGAGCGGGTCGACGGCGCGGTAGTCGGCGACGTCGTAGCCGCCGTCGGCCTGCGGTGAGGCGTAGAAGGGCGTGAGCCAGACGGCGTCCACGCCCAGCGACTTCAGGTACGGCAGCCGCCGGCGCACCCCGCGCAGATCGCCGATGCCGTCTCCGTCGCTGTCGGCGAAGGAGCGGACGTAGACCTGGTAGATGACGGCGTCGCGCCACCACTGCGGACCGCGGTCCGGTGCTGGCGCCTGGCGGGCGCGGGTGGGGGAAGTGAGCTCCTGGGTCATCTGCCGTCCCTGCTGCGTCGGTACGTCGTATCGGTACGCCGGTGTCCGGATGGCCGGTACGCCGGTTCTTGCCGGTTCTTTCCGGTCCTTCCACGCAATCAACGCTCTAGTGGGCAGGTGGTGACGGGGAAGGGGGTGTCGGGAGGGTGCCGTTCCGGCCACTGCGGTGCAATTTGTTCCAGTGTTCTTGCAGCAATTTGCCGCAAGGTCTTTCCGTTTGATTGCGGCGCTGTTACGTTCCAGACCGCCATCTGAGGCGATTCCCTAAGGAGTTCACATGCGGCGTGGCATACGTGGCGCGACTGTCACCGCGCTGGTAGCGGGTCTGGCACTGTCGGCGACGGCGTGCGGTGGCGGGGAGGACAGCGGCGGCGCCAAGAGCGGTGGCGAACTGTCCGGAACCGTCACCTTCTGGGACACCTCCAACGACGCCGAGAAGGCGACGTACAAGAAGCTCGCGGAGGGGTTCGAGAAGGAGCACCCCAAGGTCCACGTCAAGTATGTGAGCGTCCCCTTCGGTGACGCCAACGCCAAGTTCAAGAACGCGGCCGGCGGCAACTCCGGCGCCCCCGACGTGATGCGCACCGAGGTCGCCTGGGTCGCCGACTTCGCCAACCTCGGCTACCTCGCCCCGCTGGACGGCACCGCCGCTCTCGACAAGACCGAGGACTACCTCCCGCAGGCCGTCGGCAGCACCAAGTTCCACGGCAAGACCTACGCCGCCCCCCAGGTCATCGACACCCTCGGCCTCTTCTACAACAAGAAGCTGCTCAAGGACGCCGGCGTCGAGGTGCCCCGGACCTTCGCCGATCTGGCCGGCGCGGCCAAGAAGATCAAGGCGAAGACCGGCGCCACCGCCCTCTACCTGCGCGGCGACGACCCCTACTGGTTCCTGCCCTACCTCTACGGCGAGGGCGGCGACATGGTCGACGCCCGCGACAAGACCGTCGAGATCGACGACGGCGCCGGCATCAAGGCCTTCAAGACCATCAAGGACCTGGTCGACTCCAAGGCCGCCGTCACCGACGCCACCGACGGCCAGGAGAACCAGCTCAAGGCCCTCAAGGACGGCAAGGCCGCGATGGCGGTCGACGGCCCCTGGGACATCGAGGGCGCCCGCGCCGGCAAGGCCTTCAAGGACAAGCAGAACCTCGGCGTCGCCCCCGTCCCCGGCGGCAGCGCCGCCCAGGGCTCCCCGCAGGGCGGCTGGAACCTCTCCGTCTACGCCGGCTCGAAGAACCTCGACGCCTCCTACGCCTTCGTCCGGTACATGAGCTCCGCCAAGGTCCAGCAGCAGACCACGGACAAGCTCAGCCTGCTGCCGACCCGCAAGTCCGTGTACGACGTGCCGGCCGTCAAGAACAACGAGATGGTCAGGTTCTTCAAGCCCGCCGTCGACGGCGCCGTCCAGCGCCCCTGGATCGCCGAGGGCAACTCGCTCTTCGAGCCGATCAAGGTGCAGATGAACAAGGTACTCACCGGCGCCGCCTCGCCCGAGCAGGCCGCCAAGGCGACCGGCGACGCCTACCGGAAGCTGCTCAAGGACTACAAGTGACCTTCGCTGTACGGGTGCGCCGGGCCTTCGGCACCCACTGGTACGCATGGACGATGGTCGCCCCGGTGGTACTCGTCATCGGGGTGATCATCGGCTATCCGCTGGTGCGCGGCGCCTATCTCTCCCTCACCGACGCCAATGAGGCCAACGTCCAGCGGGACATCGGCGTCAACCACATCCCCGCGACGTACAAGTTCGTCGGGCTGGACAACTACCAGGCGGTGCTCGGCGACTCCGTCTTCTGGGACCGCCTCGGCTGGACCGTCCTGTGGACCGTCGGCTGCGTCTCGCTCACCTTCGTGCTCGGCCTCGCACTGGCGAACATGCTCAACCGCACGCTGCGCGGCCGCACCTTCTACCGGCTCGCGCTGATCCTGCCCTGGGCCATCCCCGCGTTCATCTCCGTCTTCACCTGGCGGATGCTCTACAACGAGAAGAACGGCATCCTCAACAAGCTGCTGGCCGGCGGCGGCATCGACGCGGTCCCGTGGCTCAACGACCCGACCTGGGCGAAGCTTTCGGTCATCGCCGTCAACGTCTGGCTGGGCGTGCCGTTCATGCTCGTCGCCCTGCTGGGCGGACTGCAGTCCATACCCGGCGAGCTGTACGAGGCCGCCGAGATGGACGGCGCCGGCCCCTGGCAGCGGTTTTGCAACATCACGGTGCCGGGCCTGCGCGCGGTCAGCAGCACGGTGATCCTGCTCTCCACCATCTGGACCTTCAACATGTTCCCGGTGATCTTCCTGCTCACCCGGGGCGGGCCCGGCGACGCCACCGAGATCCTGGTGACCTACGCCTACCGGCTCTCCTTCATCGACAGCCCCCGCGACTTCTCCGGGTCCGCGGCCTGGGGCGTGTTGATCCTGGTGATGCTCTCGCTCGTCGCCGTGGTCTACCGCCGGGCACTGCGCAAGCAGGGAGAGGTGTGGTGACCATGCCCCGTAAACGCCATGAGCGCAGCCCGCTCGCCTCCGTCGGCCTGCACCTCGCGCTGGCGCTCGCCGCCGCCGTCGCGGTCTTCCCGCCGCTGTGGCTGCTGGTGACCTCCTTCAAGCCGAAGGACGACGCCTTCACCACCGCCCTTTTCAGCCACCCCACCCTCGCCAACTACACCCATGTGCTGGCCGACACCGAGTTCCTGACCTGGTTCAAGAACTCCGTGCTGATCGTCGGCGTCACCACCGTCCTCGGTGTCTTCGTCGCGGCCACCACCGGCTACGCCGTCAGCCGCTTCCGCTTCCCCGGCATGCGGCCGCTGATGTGGCTGCTGCTGATCACCCAGATGTTCCCGGTCGCCGTACTGATCGTGCCGCTCTACAACCTGATGGCGTCGCTGGGTCTGCTCAACCAGCCCATGGGCCTGATCATCACGTATCTGACGATCGCCGTCCCGTTCTGCGCCTGGATGATGAAGGGCTACTTCGACACCATCCCGGTGGAGATCGACGAATCGGGCCGGGTCGACGGCCTCAACCCCTTCGGCACCTTCTGGCGGCTCATCCTGCCGCTGGCCCGTCCGGGGCTCGCCGTCACCGGCTTCTACACCTTCGTCACCGCCTGGGCCGAGGTCGCCTACGCCTCCGCGTTCATGACCGGCGAGGAGAACCTGACGCTCGCCGGCGGCCTGCAGACCTTCGTCAACCAGTACACCAACGACTGGGGTTCGATGACCGCCGCCGCCGTGATCATCGCCGTCCCGGCCGCGCTCGTCTTCGCCTTCGCCCAGCGCCACCTCGTATCCGGACTGACCGCCGGCACCACCAAGGGATGACATGACCCAGCACTACGCCGCCCCCTCCCCCCGGACGGGGCCCGCACCCGGCGCCACGGCCGACTGGTGGCGCGACGCGGTGATCTACCAGGTCTATCCGCGCAGCTTCGCCGACGGCAACGGCGACGGCATGGGCGACCTCGAAGGCATCCGCAGCCGTCTGCCGTACCTGCGTGACCTGGGCGTGGACGCCGTCTGGCTGAGCCCGTTCTACGCCTCGCCGCAGGCCGACGCCGGCTACGACGTCGCCGACTACCGCGCCATCGACCCAATGTTCGGCACCCTGCACGACGCCGACGCGGTGATCCGCGAGGCCCATGACCTGGGCCTGCGCATCATCGTCGACGTCGTGCCGAACCACTGCTCCGACCGGCACGAATGGTTCCAGCAGGCGCTGCGCGAGGGCCCCGGCTCACCGCTGCGCGAACGGTTCCACTTCCGGCCCGGCCGCGGCACGGACGGCGAACTGCCGCCCAACGACTGGGAGTCCCTCTTCGGCGGCCCCGCCTGGACGCGGCTGCCCGAGCCCGACGGCGAGTGGTACCTGCACCTCTTCGCTCCTGAACAGCCCGACTTCAACTGGGAACACCCCGCCGTCCAGGACGAGTTCCGCTCCATCCTGCGCTTCTGGCTGGACCTGGGCGTGGACGGCTTCCGGGTGGACGTGGCGCACGGCCTGGTCAAGGCCCCGGGCCTGCCGGACATGGGCCACGGTGAACAGCTCAAACTCCTCGGCACGCAGACCCTCCCGTTCTTCGACCAGGACGGCGTGCACGAGATCTACCGCTCCTGGCGCACCGTCCTCGACGAGTACGCGGGGGACCGGATCGCGGTCGCCGAGGCCTGGACGCCGAGCGCCGACCGCACCGCGCTCTACCTGCGCCCTGACGAGCTGCACCAGGCGTTCAACTTCCACTACCTGAACACCGGTTGGGACGCGGCGGCGCTCCGCGCCACCATCGACGACTCGCTCGACGCGATGCGCCCGGTCGGCGCCCCCACCACCTGGGTGCTCTCCAACCACGACGTCGTACGCCACCGCACCCGGCTCGGCGGCGGCCTCGACCGGGCCCGCGCCGCCGCCCTGCTGATGCTGGCGCTGCCCGGCTCCGCGTACGTCTACCAGGGCGAGGAGCTGGGGCTGCCCGAGGTCATCGACCTGCCGGACGAGGTGCGCCAGGACCCGTCCTTCTTCCGGGAGTCCGGCCAGGACGGCCTGCGCGACGGCTGCCGGGTGCCGCTGCCCTGGAGTGGTGACGCGGCGCCGTACGGCTTCGGGTCCGGCGGCAGCTGGCTCCCGCAGCCGGCCGACTGGCGCGCCCTGACCGTCGAGGCCCAGACCGGCGACCCGGACTCCACCCTGGAGCTGTACCGCACCGCGCTGGCGCTGCGGCGCTCGCACGGCGGGCTCGGGGCGGGGGACGCGGTGGAGTGGCTGGACGCGCCGGACGGCGTCCTGGTCTTCCGGCGGCCCGGCGGCCTGGTGTGCACGGTCAACACCACGGGCGCCCCGGTCCGCCTGGACGCCCCCGGCCGGATGCTCCTCGCCTCCCGCCAACTGGCAGCCGTGTCCGACGTGTTCGACCTACCCGCCGACACCGCCGTCTGGTGGGAGGTGTGACCCTTCCCGCCTCCCGCGCCACCCCGCGGCTCTCTGACATCGCCGCGCAGGCGCAGGTCAGCGAGGCGACCGCCAGCCGCGTCCTGAACGGCAAGGCGGGCGTCGCGGCGGGCACCCGGCAGCGGGTGCTCGCCGCGCTCGACGTCCTCGGCTACGAGCGGCCGGTACGGCTGCGCCGCCGCAGCGCGGGCCTGGTCGGCCTCGTCATCCCCGAACTGACCAACCCCATCTTTCCGGCCTTCGCCCAGATCATCGAGCAGTCCCTGGCCGGCCACGGCTACACCCCGGTGCTCTGCACGCAGATGCCGGGCGGTGCGACGGAGGACGAACTCGTCGAGCAGCTGGAGGAACGCGGCGTCACCGGCATCGTCTTCCTGTCCGGCCTGCACGCCGATACCGCCGCCGACCCCTCCCGCTACGCCCGCCTCGCCTCCCGCGGCGTCCCGTTCGTGCTCATCAACGGCTACAACGAGCACATCGACGCGCCCTTCGTCTCACCCGACGACGGCGCCGCGGCCCGGATGGCAGTGCGCCACCTGGCCGAACTGGGCCATGAGCGGATCGGGCTGGCCGTCGGCCCGGCCCGCTACGTGCCCTCGCGCCGCAAGGCCGAAGGGTTCACGGCGGCACTGGAGGAGTCGTTCGGCCTGTCGAGGGGGCAGGCCGAACGGCGCATCCATCACACCTTGTTCAGCGTCGAGGGCGGCCACGCGGCGGCCGCCGGCCTGCTCGACGACGGCTGCACCGGCATCGTCTGCGCCAGCGACCTGATGGCGCTCGGCGTGGTCCGCGCGGCCCGCCAGCGCGGCCTGACCGTCCCGGGTGACGTCTCGGTGGTCGGCTTCGACGACTCCCAGCTGATCGCCTTCACCGACCCGCCGCTGACCACCGTCCGGCAGCCGGTGCAGTCCATGGCCACGGCGGCGGTCGGCGCACTGATCGAGGAGATTCAGGGAGTCCCGGTCCAGCGCACCGAATTCGTCTTCCAGCCGGAGCTGGTGGTGAGGGGGTCGACGGGGCGGGCCGTGCGCACCTAGCCGCCGGGTGGGCGGCTTCGGTGGGGGCCACGGGGGCACGGGGGCCGGCCCGGCGCCGTCACCCTCGCCATCGAATACCTCACCGTGTGCGAGGGCTGCGGCGGGCAGCGTGTGTGCTCGGGGGCCCAGATCCTGGTCACGGGTTCGTTGCGGTGGGACATGGAGTCCACGTGTGAAGCCTGCCGCCCCCCGGGTGAGGGTTTCCCGTCCCTCAGCGACCCAGGCCCCTGGCGTACGACACGAACTCCCCCCAGGCGGAGGCCGGTACGGCGAGCTGGGGGCCGTCCGCGTTCTTGGAGTCGCGGATGTGGATGGTGGTGGGGCATGCGGCGATCTCGATGCAGCTGTCGCCGTCACCGCTGCTGTGGCTGGACTTGCGCCAGGAGAGGGCGACTTCTACGCAGTCGTCGCCGGAGTCGCCGCTGTAGCTGCTCTTGAACCAGGCCAGTTCGTCGGTGCTCATAGCGCTCCTCGCATCTGCTTCAGCAGGCTCCGGGAGTCCTCAGGGGTGAGGGCCTGCGATCGCAGTTTTGCATACCGCATGTGAAGGGTGCTGATCGTCTTCGGGTCGGAGAGAAACTGGCCGCTTTCCTGCCCTTCGGAGTAGGCAAACCACTGATTCTCCGGGGTTTCCAGAAGCCGGATCGGCCCATTCAGCCCGGCATGGACACCCCTCTTCAGAGGCATGACCTGGAACTCAACGTTCCGCAGGCGCGCCGAGGACTCCAGCACGTGGTCGATGAGTTCACGGCTGGTCTCCACGCCACCCGTCCGTCGCTGGAGGATGTGCTCATCGACGATGAAGCTGAACGCCGTGTTCGGCCTGGTCCGCAGCAGCTCCTGGCGCGCCAGACGGGCCGCCACCTGGGTCTCGGACTCCTCGTCGGTCAGCGGCGGGACGCGCTCGTCGAACAGCGTCCGTGCGTACGCTTCCGTCTGCAACAGGCCCGGAATCAACCGGCATTCGTAGGTGTACAGGCTGATCGCCTGCTCCTCCAGCTCGGCCCACTGCCGGAACCAGGCTGCTAATCCGGGCTGCCTCGACAGATATTGCGCCGCGGCCTTCAGTACGCCGAGCGCATCCAGAACTTCTCCCGCCCGCTCGATGAACCGAGGGCGGCGGCAGCCGTCGCCCCTGCTCGATGGAGGCGACCGTCGCCGGTGAGAACTGCACCCGCCGGGCGAGTGCCTCCTGCGTCATCTCCGCCCGCTCCCGGAACGCCTTGAGTACCGCCCCGAACTGCTTGAGGCTGTCCGTCGATTCCGGTTCGCCGTTGCCGCTCATTCCGGCCCCTCCCATGGTGTCTGCCACGCAACGCGTCCATGGTTACGGTCCGTTACGCGCGCCGTCTACCCCAAGTACCCGCACGCACACCCTCCGTACGGGCGGCGTACGGGCTCCGTAGGGCCGGAAACCCTGGCCACAAGGGCCGCGTGGGCGCCACCGTTGGCCCCATGTCAGCCCACGCCACCCACCGCACCCCGCAAGACCCGCTCACCGTACGTATGTTCACGCAGCGCTTCAGTGCCACCCGCCTCGGTGCCCGGCTCGCCCGGCATCTCGCCGTCCACCAGCTCGACCTGTGGGGCTTCCCGTACGGCAGCGAACTCTCCGAGTCCGCCGCCGTGATCGTCGGCGAACTGGCCGCCAACGCGGTCACCCACGGCCGCGTGCCCGGCCGGGACTTCGAACTGCGCCTCACGCGACTGCCCGGCTCCGCCCGCCCCGGCACGCTCCGCATCGAGGTCGCCGACACCCGGACGGAGAAACGCCCGCCGGTCCCCGGTGCGCTCGAACTCCCGCCGCCGGACGCCGAATCCGGTCGCGGACTGCTGCTCGTCGCGGAGCTCGCCACCTGCTGGACGGTCCTGGACCGACCGCCCGTCGGCAAGATCGTCCGCGCCGAACTCGACCTGCCGGGCGGTGCGTAGGGCGAGTCCCGTGGGTCCGGTCCGACCGGCCGGGCGCGTGGAGGCGGCCGACGGATCAGCTGCCCCTCCGGTCGGCCGGACCGGGGCTTGTCGTTGAACGTAACACCGTTGCAATGTTTTGCGTAAGACCTTGCACCGTGGGGCTCCGACAGCTAGAACCGTCAACATCAGGGGCGCCGCCGTCAGTCGGCGCCGGTTCAACGGCCTTACGGGCACGGCGCGTTGCCGAGCAAGGTCACTCCACCCCCTCAGGAGGAACCATGCTGCACCGGATCAGGCAAGCCCTCCGCAGACCCGCGGCTGTCGGTCTCGCCCTTGTGGCGGGCGCGGCGGCCTTCCTGGTGCCCCAGCAGCCGCTGCCGGCCCATGCCGCGCCGCCCGGGGACAAGGACGTCACCGCCGTCCTCTTCGAGTGGCGCTTCGACTCGGTGGCCGCGGAATGCCGCAACACCCTGGGCCCCGCCGGATACGGCTACGTCCAGGTATCGCCGCCCCAGGAGCACATCCAGGGCGCGCAGTGGTGGACCTCGTACCAGCCGGTCAGCTACAAGATCGCCGGTCGGCTCGGCGACCGCACGGCCTTCGCGAACATGGTGGCCACCTGCCACGCCGCGGGGGTCAAGGTCGTCGCCGACACGGTCATCAACCACATGGCGGCCGGGTCCGGCACCGGCACCGGCGGCTCCCCGTACACCAAGTACGACTACCCGGGCACCTACTCGGCCCACGACGTCGACGACTGCACGGCCGAGGTGACCAACTACAGCGACCGCTGGAACGTCCAGCACTGTGAACTCGTCGGCCTCGCCGACCTCGACACCGGCGAGCCGTACGTCCGCGGCCGGATCGCCGCCTACCTCAACGACCTGCTGTCCCTCGGCGTCGACGGCTTCCGCATCGACGGCGCCAAGCACATCGCGGCCGAGGACCTCGCCGACATCAAGGGCAGGCTGAGCAATCCGCAGGCCTACTGGAAGCAGGAGGCCATCTTCGGCGGGGGCGAGGCCGTCTCCCCGGACGAGTACCAAGCCACCGGCGACGTCCAGGAGTTCCGCTACGCCCGGGACCTCAAAAGGGTCTTCACCAGCGAGAATCTCGCCTACCTGAAGAACTACGGCGAGGGCTGGGGCTACCTCCCCGGCGCCAAGGCCGCGGTCTTCGTCGACAACCACGACACCGAGCGCGGCGGCGACACCCTCAGCTACAAGGACGGCGCCGACTACACCCTCGCCCACGTCTTCATGCTGGCCTGGCCCTACGGCGCACCCGACGTCCACTCCGGCTACGAGTTCACCGACCGGGACGCCGGTCCGCCCCTCGGCGGCCAGGTCAAGGCCTGCTGGCAGGACGGCTGGAAGTGCCAGCACAAGTGGCCCGAGATCGCGAGCATGGTCGCCTTCCGCAACACCGTGCGCGGCGCCGCCGTCACCCACTGGTGGGACAACGGCGGCGACGCCATCGCCTTCGGGCGCGGTGACCTGGGCTATGTCGCGATCAACCACGAGAGTTCCGCGCTCAGCCGCACCTTCCAGACCTCGCTGCCGGCCGGCGGCTACTGCGATGTGCAGAGCGGGCGGCCGGTGACGGTGGACGGCTCGGGCCGCTTCACCGCGACGCTGGCCGCCCACACCGCACTGGCCCTGCACAGGGGGGCGCGCGACTGCGGCTGACCCGCCGCCCGCCTCCCGCCCCGACCGGCCGCCCGGCACCCTCCCCGCCTGCCGGGCGGCCACGCCCCGCCCCCCACCGGGCCCGCCCGCCCCCGTACGACTCCCAAGGAGCCTCTTCGTGAACGGCCCTCTCCGCCGTACCGTCGCCGCCGTGGCGCTGGTCCTCGGCGCCACCGCCCTCCCGGCTGCGCCCGCCGCGACCGCCGAGCCGGCAGCCGCGCCCCCCACGGCTTCCGCGCAGTGGATCGACCGCGACACCGTCGTCTGGAAGGGCGCGGAGCGCGCCCCCGCACAACTGGAGTACGGGCCGCGGGGCCGCGGCCGGATCCACCTCACACCCGGCACCCTCAGCCCGTCCGAACGCGCGGCGTACCCCCATCTCACGGCGTTCCGGGCCTTCACGGTCGAGCCCCGGGACCGCGCCAAGGCCCGTACCGCCCTGCGGGGCCGTCTGGCCGCCACCCAGAAGTCACCGTCGGGGAAGCGCCGGACGACCGGTGTGCAGATACCCGGAGTGCTGGACGACCTGTACGGGAAGGCCGCGGCGAAGACCGCCCTCGGCCCGGTCTTCCACCGCGGCCACCGCCCCACCCTCGCCGTCTGGGCACCCACCGCCCGCACCGTCGCGCTCGAACTCGACGGCCGTACGGTGCCGATGCGGCGCGACGACACGAGTGGGGTGTGGCGGGTACAGGGGCGGCCGGACTGGGCCGGTAAGGCCTACCGCTATGTGGTGACCGTCTGGGCGCCGACGGTCCGCAAGACGGTCACCAACAAGGTCACCGACCCCTACTCCACCGCGCTGACCGCCGACTCCACCCGCAGCCTCGTCGTCGACCTGGACGATCCGGAGCTCGCCCCCCGGGGATGGCGGGCGCTGCGGAAACCGGCCGCGACGCGGGCCACCGCCGCCCGCCCGGACCCGCTCCGCAACGCCCGCATCCAGGAGCTGCACCTCCGCGACTTCTCCATCGAGGACCGCACCTCCCGCCACCCGGGCCGCTACCTCGCCTTCACCGACCGCGCTTCGGACGGTATGCGGCACCTGAAGTCCCTGGCCCGGAGCGGGACGTCGTACGTGCACCTGCTGCCGGCCTTCGACTTCGCCACGGTCCCCGAACGCCCCGCCGACCAGGCGCACCCCGACTGCGACCCGGCCGCGTACGCACCGGACTCCGACCGCCAGCAGGAGTGCACCGGCAAGGCCGCCGCCAAGGACGCCTACAACTGGGGCTACGACCCGCTGCACTACACCGTCCCCGAGGGGTCCTACGCCTCAGACCCGGAGGGGACGGCCCGCACCGTCGAATTCCGCCGCATGGTGCAGGGCCTCAACCGGGCCGGGCTCGGTGCCGTCATGGACGTCGTCTACAACCACACCGCCGCGAGCGGCCAGGACCCGAAATCCGTCCTGGACCGGATCGTGCCCGGCTACTACCAGCGCCTCCTCGACGACGGCAGCGTCGCCACCTCCACCTGCTGCTCGGGCACCGCGCCCGAGCACACCATGATGGGCAAGCTCGTCGTCGACTCCGTCGTCACCTGGGCGAAGGAGTACAAGGTCGACGGCTTCCGCTTCGACCTCATGGGCCACCACCCCAAGGCCAACATCCTCGCCGTCCGCAAGGCCCTGGACGCGCTGACGCCGCAGAAGGACGGAGTGGACGGCAGGTCGGTCGTCCTCTACGGCGAGGGCTGGAACTTCGGCGAGGCCGCCGATGACGCCCGCTTCGTCCAGGCGACCCAACGGAACATGGCCGGCACCGGCATCGCCACCTTCAGCGACCGGGCGCGTGACGCCGTACGCGGCGGCAGCCCCTTCGACGCCGACCCGCGTGTCCAGGGCTTCGCCTCCGGTCTCTTCACCGACCCCAACTCCTCGCCCGGGAACGGCACTCCGGCCGCCCAGCGGTCCCGGCTCCTGCACTATCAGGACCTCATCAAGGTCGGCCTGACCGGCAGCCTCGCCGACTACACCTTCACCGACACCGCCGGGCGCCGCGTCAAGGGCTCCCAGATCGACTACAACGGCGCGCCCGCCGGCTACGCCGCCGACCCCGGCGACGCCCTCGCCTACGCCGACGCGCACGACAACGAAACCCTCTACGACACCCTGGCCTTCAAACTCCCGGCCGGCACCGCCCCCGCCGACCGCTCCCGGATGCAGGTCCTCGCGCTGGCCACCGCCGCCCTCTCCCAGGGGCCCGCGCTCTCCCAGACCGGCTCCGAACTGCTGCGTTCCAAGTCCCTCGACCGCAACTCCTTCGACAGCGGCGACTGGTTCAACGCCCTGCACTTCCGCTGCGCGGACGGCAACGGCTTCGGGCGTGGGCTGCCCCCGGCCGCCGACAACAAGGACAAGTGGCCCTACGCCCGGCCCCTGCTGGCCGACCCGGCACTCCGCCCCGGCTGCTCCGCGATCAACGCCACCTCCGCCGCTTACCGCGACCTGCTGCGCATCCACGCCACCGAACCGGCCTTCGACCTGCCGACCAGCGCCCGCGTGCAGTCCGCCCTCTCCTTCCCGCTGTCCGGGAAGCAGGAGACGCCCGGCGTGCTGACCATGCGCCTCGGCAACCTCGTGGTCGTCTTCAACGCCACCCCGCACCGCCGGACACAGACCGTCCCGGCCGTATCCGGCGAGCGCTACGCCCTGCACCCGCTTCAAGCCCACGGCAGCGACCCGGTGGTCAAGTCGGCTGCCTACGAGCGGAGTTCGGGCACCTTCGACGTCCCGGGCCGCACGGTGGCGGTCTTCCGTCACCGGTGACCGCGCGCAGGGGGCTCGGCGGGCGGGATGACCCGCATGCCGTGGCTGCCCGGCATGACCGGCACCCCGCCGGCGTCAGGGTCGCCCCGGCGGGGCTCACACCGGTTCGGGCAGCGCCAGCAGCTTGGTGACCAGGTCGGCGAACATGCCGTCCGGGGGTTCGGACGTCAGCATTTCGCGGACCAGCTCCGCCATCCGCTCGTCGTACGCCGCGCTCACGGCGGCCAGCGCGGCGAAGTCGTGCACCAACTGCCGCTCCAACTCCGCACGCGGGATGCGCCGCCCGTCCAGCCACAGCAGCGCGGTGGTCTCGGCGAGCGAGATCCACGAGCGCACCACCAGCGCGAGGCGGGGGGACGGGTCGGGGATGCCGAGATGGGCGAGGATCTGCTCGTACGCGGCCTGCCGGACGCTGTCGATCATCGCGCCGGCACGGCTGGAACCGATCGCCGGGCCGCCCCGCATCAGCGCGGAGAAACCGGGGCCGTGCTCGTCGACGAAATCGAAGAAGCGCTCCATGACGCGCAGCAGGCGGGCGCCGAGCGGGCCTTCGTGCGGTTCCACGAAGCGGGCTGCGAGCTCGTCGGCGGCCCGGCGCAGCGCGGCCTCGTAGAGCTGCTGCTTGCCCGGGAAGTAGTGGTAGACCAGCGGCCGGGATATCCCGGCCGCCTCGGCGATCTCGTCGATCGACACGTCCTCGGGGGAACGGTGGCTGAAAAGGTCGAGTGCGACGGCGATGAGCTGCTCGCGCCGCTCCTCGACGCCCATTCTGCGGCGCGCCCCGGTCGTCATGCGCCACACCCTAACGACCCGGGGCCCGGCACGGAATCATGGACCGGATATCGGACGGAGGGCGGCGGCAATCGCCCCTCGGGTGGGAACCGTTCCAGGGGCGGGGTCACAGGTCCAGGGCGAGTGAGGTGCCCCGGGCCCGCGAGACGCAGAGCAGCAGGGAGTCGTCGCGTTCCGCGTCCGTCAGGAGCGCGTCGCGATGGTCCACCTCACCGGACAGCACCCGCTGCCGGCAGGTGCCGCAGAAGCCCTGCTCGCACGAGTAGGGCAGGTCCGGCAGCGCCTGCTCGCGGATCGCGCGCAGCGCGCTGGTGCCCGCGGGGACGGTGACCGTACGGCCGGTGCGCCGCAGTTCCACCTCGAAGGGGAGGTCCGCACCGGGCGCCGCCCCGGCCGGTGCGAAGCGTTCGGTGTGCAGGGTCAGGCCCTTGGGACCGTCGGGCAGCAGTGCGGCGACCGCGTCCATCAGGGGGCCGGGGCCGCAGCAGTGAACGGCGGTGTGCGGGGGCGCTTCGGCGAGCACCGCCGCCAGATCGGGGCGCCCGGCCTCGTCCTCGGCGACCACCGTCAGACGGCCGCCGCCGGTGCCCGCCAGTTTTCCGGCCTCCGCCAGGAACGGCATCGACGCCCGCGACCGCCCCGCGTAGACCAGCCGCCACGGCACGCCCGCGGCCTCGGCCTGCCGCACCATCGGCAGGATCGGGGTGATGCCGATACCGCCCGCGATGAAGAGGTAGGAGTGGCTTTCGGCCAGCGGGAAGCGGTTGCGGGGGCCGCGCACCTCGACGCTCATGCCCTCGCGCAGGGCCTCGTGCACCTCGCGTGAGCCGCCCCTGCCGTCCTCGATGAGGCGGGTGGCGATGGTGTACGCACCGCCGTCGGGATGCCGCACCTCGGCCGGGTCCCCGCACAGCGAGTACGGGCGCACGGTGCCCGACGGCAGCACCAGGTCGATGTGCGCGCCCGGTTCCCAGGCCGGCAGTCCCGCGCCCGTCAGACGCAGGGTGATCACGCCGTCGGCGGCCGTGGTCCGTTCGGCGATCCGCAGGCGCAGGGGCGGTGCCCCACGGTCCCGGCCCTGGCCCGATATCGGGGCTTCCAGGGCGGGCATCGGCCACAGCGGGGACCGCTCGATGCGGCGCCGCAGTGCCCGGCGGGCCAGTGCGGCGCCGGTGGTGAGGCCGGCCGCGACGCACAGGGTGCGCGCGCTCGGTATGCGGGGCGGTGCGGGCATCTCAGGCGCCTCCGGTGGCGGGGGCCGTGGCAGCGGACTCGGCGGCGGTCGCGGCGGGCGAGCGGTCGAGGTAGGCGACGGCCTGCTCGGTGCTGCCGTGCTGGGAGGGGTGGTAGGTGCGGCTGAGGTATTGCGGGATGGAGCGCAGCATCTGGCCGGTGGTCGGCAGCACGCCCTGCCGCCCGCCCCGCAGGAAGTCCCCGAAGGCGGCCTTGCCGTCGGTCAGTGACGGGTCGTGGGCCATGAAGAAGCGGGTGCCGCGCTGCCACAGGAAGACCAGCGCGGTGAACGCCGTGGCCCAGGTGCGCACCCGGCGCCGGTAGCCGCCGTCGAGGTGGACGAAGAGGTCGAAGGCGACCGAGCGGTGCTCGACCTCCTCCGCGCCGTGCCAGCGCAGCAGGTCGAGCATGGTGGGGTCGGCGCCCTTGGCGTCCAGCGCCCCGGCGTTGAGCACCCAGTCGCCCAGGAAGGCGGTGTAGTGCTCGATCGCGGCGATCGTGGCGACCCTCTCCAGCAGCCACCACTTGCGTGCCCGCCCCGGCGGCAGCGTGCGGTCGCCGAGCAGCTTCTCGAAGAGCCAGTCGACCTGCGCGGTGTACGGAGTCGGGTCCAGGCCCTGCGCCTTGAGATGCGGCAGGACGTCATCGTGCGCCTGGGAGTGCATCGCCTCCTGGCCGATGAATCCGATGACGTCCTCGCGCAGCCGCGGGTCGCGGATGTACGGCAGCACCTGTTTGTAGACGTGCACGAACCAGCGCTCCCCGGCGGGCAGCAGCAGATGCAGCACGTTGATCGTGTGGGTGCTGGAGGGGTCGCCCGGTATCCAGTGCAGGGGGGTGTCCGCCCAGTCGAAGGCGACGTTGCGGGCCTTCAGCGGGATGTGCTCGGACGCGACCGGCTGGGGCCGCAACGAGGCCGTATTAGACATGGCGTCAATGTACTGGGGGGTAAGGAGTCCGCAATACCCCTCGGGCGGCAGAAATCGCGTGGTGTGGAGGGCGATGCGGGTGCGGTGAGCTGCCGGTGCGGAGGGCGGGGCAGGGCGGGCGCGGTGCGCTGCCGGCCCGCCCGGTACTCCGCCCGCCGCCCCGCTCCCGTCAGCGCAGCGCCCGGATCTTCTTGCCGTCCGCCAGCTGCCCGTCCAGCTCCGCCCGGTCACCGGCCTTCGACGGGACCGCCAGCAGCCGCCCCGTCACCTCGCCCTGCACCCCGCCCGTCGCACGGATCGAGGAGACCGCCTTGCTGCCCGCCGCCAGCAGCCACCACCGCCCGTCCGGGGCCTTCCACAGCACCCCGGCCAGCACCCGCGGCCCGCGCGGCCCGCAGGCCGTACCGCCCTCGGCCCGCGCCGCCACCGCACCCGGCGCGTACGGCTGCCCGCCCGGGGCCGGCGCCTGGAACTGCGCCAGGGTCCGGCTGCCCGCACCGCGCCAGGTCTCGGCGCGGGTGCACACCCACGCCGCGGTGCCCGCGCCGCCGGGCACCGGCTGCTCGGCGAACTCCCAGGAATTCACGGTGCGTACGCCCTGCCCGCGCACCGCCGGCAGATGGCAGGCCGTCCGGGCCCATGCCGCCCGCGCCTTCGGGCCCTGCACCTCGCCCGGCTTGCCCGGCGAGCCGTACGTCAGCCGCGCCGGGGCCAGTTCGCCGAGGTCGGTCAGCAGCCGGCCGCCCATCCGCAGCGCGGGCCACGACGTGCACTTCGCATCGGCGGAGGGGAAGGGGACGGGATCGGCCACGCCGTCCTTGTCGATCGCCAGCCGGGTGCCCGCCTCATCCGGCTTGAGCAGATCCACCGAGCGCGCCGACGTCACCCAAGGCGCCGCCAGATAGCGGACGTTGCGCTGGGTGCGGTTCAGGACCAGCGCGGAGGCCGAGGCCGCCGAGGCGCCGTCCGCGCGGGCGAAGTCGAGCGCGGCGCCCGTCCCGTCGCTCCGCCCTTCGGCATCCGCCGCCTCGGCGTAGCGCACCACCCGCAGCCCGTCGTGCAGCAGCACCACCACCGCGTGGTCCACGACGCCGGCGAACAGCAGCTGCGCCGGACCCGCCGCCGGCCCGGTGGAGGTCCCCGGCGTCGCCCAGACCGGCACCCCGGCGCCGGGCCGCGCCCACACCGCCAGCGCCCGCCGCAGCAGGGCGCGGTCATCGACCCGGTCGCCGCGGGCCGGCCAGGACGCGAAGTCCACGCGCGCCGCGGTCTTCCAGGCAGTGGCCGGCACCTTCGTCAACTTGCCAGGATCCAGGGCCGCTTCGGCAGCCGGGTTCTGTGCGTAGACCGGGGCGGCGGCGCCGTCCGGGCCCCAGCCCTCGCCGGGCAGCCCCAGCAGCGCCCCGCACACCAGCACCGCCACCCCCGCCGCCAGCACGGCCCGGAAGTGCTGCCGCCGCCGGATCAGGTCCGTCGGCCGGGCCTGCAGCGCGCAGGGGTCGAACTCCACCGACTCCAGCAGCGACCGGTCCCGGCTGCCGGCCGGGGTCGCGGCCCGCTCCGCCTCCTCCAGCGCCTCCCGGGCCTCGCTCACCCCGGCGGCCTCCAGCACCCGGCGCGCGTCCGGCGCGGTCAGCCGCTCCAGGTCACGCAGCACGAACGCCGCCCGGCCGGGCGCCGACAGCTCCGACAGCGCCTGGTCCAGGGCGAGTTCATCGGCACCGCCGGACCGTGGGAACAGCCGCAGCCCCCACACCTGGGGGAGCGGCGGCGGCAGCGCGGGCAGCCGCAGGCGGGAGCGGCGGCCGGTGGCGAGCGCCGCGCGCAGCACCCGCAGGCGTACGAAGGCGTAGCCGGGGCCGTCGGACGCGTCGGTGCCGCTGCGCGGGACGGGCAGCGGGAGATCGCGGGTGGAGGCGCGCTGGCGCGGCAGGGACCGCTGCACGACCGCATGGGCGGTCAGGACGCGGCGGCCGCGGCTCGCGCCGGGCGGAAGGACGAGATAGGCCAGCCGTACGAGCCGGGGATAGTGCTCCACCAGCGCCGCTTCGGCCTGTTCGACGTCGATGGCGTCACCGAGATCGCCGTCGCCGAAGCTGTCGGTCGTACGGTCCGGACGCGGGGTTGTCGCCTGCTGCTGCTCCACGTTCGGTGAAACGAGTGAATCCGGTGATGGTCACCCGGAGGAGTGGAGAGCCGTTTCCGGGTGACCGTCACCGGTCGTGGTGCAGGGTGGTGCCGCGCGGACGTCAGCGCAGGTCGAACTCGCCGTCCCGGGCGCCGAGCACGAACGCGCGCCACTCCGCCTCGGTGTAGCGCAGCACCACATCCGGGTCGGTGGAGTTGCGCATGGCCACCGCGCCGCGCTCCAGGAAGGCGATCTCCACCGCCTCCACGGCATCACCCGGAGCGCGCTGCCAGGTGGCGTCGGAGATGTCGAGGGCGTAGAGCCACTCCTTCTCAGCTGCCGCACTCATCCGTGATCCCTCGCTAGTGATCGGTTCCTGCGGCATCGCCGTGGCGATGCCGTATCGGGCGCCCGGCCAGCGTACGCGGTGGTCAGGTCACCTTCCAGCGGCGGAACTCGGCCGTCCCGCGCTGCCCCGTACCGGAGTTGGAGGCGGACTGGTGCAGGCCGGTGTCCTGTGCGGCGGCGGCCCCGGGGACGGTGACGGTGGCGATCTCGCGCCAGCTGTCGCCGTCGTCGGTGGAGCAGGCGCCGGTGTACGTACCGGACCCGTCCTCGTCCTGGCCGCGGGTCAGCCGCAGCCGCACGGGGGCGGTGACGCCGGTGATCCGCCGGTAGGTGTTCAGGGTCCCGGAGCCGTTGGCGTCGAAGGACAGCACGACGCCGTTGCCGGGGGTCACCGAGAGGTTGACGAAACCGAGGGCGCCGGGGGTGCCCGGGTCGGGGGAGGCCAGGCGGTTGCGGGCGATGATCCCGGCGCGGGCCCAGGAGCCGGTCACGTCCTGCCGGGTCACCTCGACCGTCACCGAGCCGCCCTCGGCCAGCGCGCCCGGCCGGTAGACGGCGCCGAATTCGGCGGTGGCCTTCCACAGGTCGACACCGGAGCCGTTGATCCCGAAACGGTCGTCCGCCTGACCGAAAACCGCCGCATTGGTGGTGACGGTCCGCAGGTAGGGGTCCAGCGGCCCGGCCACCAGCAGGGACCCGGGCCGGGACGCGCGGACGCGGGACTCGCCCTTCGGGCCGTAGTCGACCGTCAGGTCGTAGTCGAGCGGCACCAGCGGCTCGTCGAGGGGGCCGTCCGGGGCCGTCACCCGCCAGCGGGCCCGGCCGGTGCCGCCGGGCGGCACGGACCGCAGCGACACCGGCCCCGAGGCGTCGGCGTCGAGCCCGGTCAGCGCGAAGTTGACCCGGCCGGTGGCGCGCAGTCCGTTGGCGTTGTGCAGCGCGGCGGTCACCGTGGCCTCGCCGCCGGGCGGCAGCGCGGCCGGCTCCGCCTCGACGGTGACGGTGCCCTGGTACGGCGCCCTGGCGAGGATGTCGTGGACCCGCTGCGCGGTGCGGAACGCGTCGGCGGTGGGGCGCAGCGGATGGCTGGTGCGCTCGTGGGTCCAGGGCTCCTCGATCGCGTACCAGTCGAACGGCTCGGGCGCCCGGTCCGCGGCCAGCGCGTCCTCCAGCTCGTCGAGGTAGGACTGCCACTGCGGCAGGTGCACCTCGCCGATCAGGCCGTGCCAGTCGCGGTTGGCGTAGTTGGCGAGCTTGCCGCCGTCGGCGGTGGGCCGGTCCGCCCAGGTGGTGATCAGCGTGCGGGCGGAGTGTTCGAGCCGGGCCTCCTCCTCGGGGCTCGACGCCATCGCCTTGGCGTCCGCCAGCCACGGTCCGAGGAGGAACCGCCGGTGCGCGCCGGTCACCTCCTCGCTGAGCCGCATCAGCCGCAGCCACAGCCGGGACAGCGCGCGGAAGGTCTTCAGGTCCTTGTGGTGGTACGCCTCGTAGAGCTGCGGGATCAGCTGCCAGGACCGGTTGGCGAGGGCCTGGCGGGCGGCGTCGGTGAGGTCGTAGCGAAAGGCGTCGCTCTTGCGCAGTGCCGGGCGGACGGTGAGCAGCGCGGCGAACGCGGTGTCGAAGGTGGCCGCGTCGAACGCCGGGGACTGGGTGGCGTACTGGGTGCCGGAGCGGGCGGTCAGGCTCGGCCGGGCCGCGAAGATCGAGTCGTGCGGGCGTCCGTCCTTGCTGCTGATCTCGTACGCGCTGGTGCGCAGCGCGGCGAACGCGGCGCGGGCCCCGACGTCGCGGGCGCCGTAGCGGGCATCGGCGTACGCGTCGAACCACGCGGCCCGGTCCACCGGGCGCTCGCGCCAGGCCAGTTCGCTGAACAGCTCGAAGGCCGCCGGGTCGCGTTCGGCGGCCTCCGGCATATAGGCGGTGCCGACGAGTTTGCTGCCCGGCTTGTCGCGCCAGACGGTGAAGCGTCTCGCCCACATATGGGTCTTGGCGCCGATGGTGGTGCGGCCCCCGAAATTGGGGATGCTGCCGAACGCGTACGGCACGCCGCCCCAGTCCGCCTCGCGGTCGGTGACCGTGTCCAGGTCGCTGAGCCCGTCCACGATCAGTGTCCGGTCGTGGTCGAGGGCGTCCAGCAGCTCGCGGCGCGGGTTCTGCTGCCAGCCGAGGATCACCCAGGTCGCGTCCGGGCGCGCGGTCCGCAGCGCCTTCTCCACGGCGCGCGCGGCATCCGGCACCGGGACGTCCCCGGGGTCGCCGCCCTCGTGCAGCAGGTCCATCTTGAAGTGGTCCGCGGGACCGAGCAGTTCGTGCTGGAGGCGGTAGAACGCGGCGGCCACCTCACCGAACACCTCGGTACGCGGGTCCAGCCAGTCGGGGCGCGTCAGGCCCGCCCAGTCGCCCTGCGGTACGGTCCGCGCGCCCTGGTTGCGGTCCGCGAAGCCCTCCGGGACGGTGCCGAAGTAGCCGGGCAGCACCGGGTGCATGCCCAGGGCGCGCAGCCGGTCGGTGATCTTCCGGCCCAACGCGGCGCGTTTGCCGATCAGTTCGGTGCTCGTCGGGCCGCCGTAGTGGCTCATGTTCTGCAGCAGCCACCACGGCTGGTGCGAGGGCGCCGGGATCCAGGCGCGGGCCTCGGCGTCGGAGTAGCCGAAACCGCTCAGCAGGCGGTGGTAGACCGCCTCCGATCCGGGGGTGACCAGCACTTCGTTGACACCGTGCAGCGCCAGGACGTCGATCATCCGCTCCCAGCGCGCCCAGTCGGCGTACGGCGCGGTGTAGCCGTCGTGGGTGTCGTTGAGGGCGAAGCGGTGCCGCAGTGCGGTGGCGCGCTCGACGGGGGAGCCGGGGGCGGGCAGCCGGCCGGGCAGGTCCAGCTGGTCGCCCGCCCAGGACACATGCGCCCGGCAGGTGTACTTGAGATACCAGTTCACGCCGGTGAGCAGCGCCGCCGGGCTGGTGCCCGCGACGGTGATCCGGCCCGCCGAGCCGTCCACCCGGAACCGTTCGGTGTCCGTGTCCTCGCCCCTGGACAGCGCGCGGAGCCGGAACTGATCGGCGTGGTCGGGCAGCAGCCGGCCGAGCGCCGCGGCGGCCGGAGCGGTGTCGAAGGCCGCGGCGTGTGCGGGGCGCGGCGGGATGGGGCCGGTCGTGGCGGCCCGCGTCGTGGCGGCGGCGGGGAAGGCCCCGCCGAACGCCGCTCCGGCGCCGATCGCTCCGGCGGTTCCCAACAGCGTGCGTCGAGACGGTTGGCTCACGTGTGCCCCCACTGCTCGGCAGTAACAACAGACCCGTGCGTGGGGCACGCTAACGGTCGGTCAGCCCTGGTCCAAGTAGGCCAGGACGGCCAGTACCCGGCGGTTGTCGTCGTCCGACACCGGCAGGACCGGCTTTCCGAAGATGTTCGAGGTGTGTTCGGCGACCGCCCGCTCCGTGATGACCAGCCGCGCCGCGAGCGCGGCGTTCGAGCGGCCCTGCGCCATCAGCTCCCTCACCTCCAGCTCCCGCGGGGGCAGCCGCGCCATCGGCCGGTCCTGCGAACGCCGCGCCGGCAACTGCGAGATGACCTGCGGATCCATCGCCGTACCGCCACCCGCCACCCGGCGCACCGCGTCGGTGAACTGCTCGGCGTCGAACACCCGGTCCTTGAGCAGATAGCCCCCCGCACGAACAGCACGAACAGCACGAACGAACCGGCCGACGCGATGACGGCGATCCCCAGCCCCCCCGGACCGCGGCGACCAGTGTTCTGCGGACCCTCATCCGGACGCCCCCCGCGCTTCACGCGCCCGGCCGTCGGACACGGGAACAGTCTCCCGCGTAGAGAACGCCAGGTCATTGGGTTACGCCCCCCGGTCCGGGGTGTACCCGGCACCCCCCCCGTGGAGCGGTTTTCCCTGCCCCGCCCGCTCCACCGGCCCCACCGCCCGTCGAACCACGGCCTCCCCACTCCCCTGGAGGGCTCTCATGAGCAGCATGGCATCGACCGCGTCCGCCCCCACCTCTCCCACCACCACGACCGCGCCGGCCGCCACCCCCGCCGGCCCCGAATACACCGCCGCGATCGCCGGCAGCCGCGCACAGATACGCGCCGCGCAGCGCCTGCGCCACCAGGTCTTCGGCGAGGAGATGGGCGCCACCCTCACCTCCCCGCTGGCCGGCCACGACATCGACGCCGTCGACGACCTCGCCGACCACCTCGTCGTCACCCACACCGCCACCCAGGAGGTCGTCGGCACCTACCGGCTGCTGCCGCCCGGCCGCAGCCCGCGGCTCTACTCCGACGGCGAGTTCGACCTCACCGCCCTGGACGCGCTGCGCCCCTCCCTCATCGAGGCCGGCCGCTCCTGCGTACACCCCGCGCACCGCGGCGGCGCCGTCATCAACCAGATGTGGGCCGCGCTCGCCCGCTACACCCTGCTCTCCGGGCACCGCTATCTCGCCGGCTGCGCCTCCGTCCCGCTCGGCGACGGCGGCACCGCCGCCGCACACGCCTGGGAGCTGGGCCGCACCCGCTACGCCGCACCGCCCGGACTCCGGGTCACCCCGCACCGCCCCTGGCGGCCCACCGTCCCCGCCCCCGGCCGCCCCGCCCTCGCCCCGCTGCCCCCGCTGCTCCGCGGCTACCTGCGGATCGGCGCCCGGATCTGCGGCGCCCCCGCGCACGACCCGGACTTCGACGTCGCCGACTTCTTCGTCGTCCTGGACATGGAACAGCTCGGCGACCGCTACCGCCGCTACTTCCTGGGGGAGCGGTGAGCTGCGCCGGCGGCGCCACGGCCCCGGTGACCGGCGCCACCGGGGGAGTGGGCCTCGGCGCCTGGGACGTCCACTCCGACTGCACCCCGGCCTGCGCCGCGCACACCGCGCCCCGGGTGCCGCCCACCGAAACCGCCCGGCGCTGCGCCGCGTTCGCACGGGCGGTACGACGGGTACGGGCGGACGGCGGACGGCCCGCCGACCCGGTGCGCCTGCGTGCGCACGCCCGCGCGCTGCTCACGGCGCTCGGTATCCGGCTGGACGTCACGGGCGGGGCCGCCGGCCCGGAGCGTACGGAAGGAGCGCACGCCACGGGCGGCGCGGGCGGCGGCCTGCGGGTGGCGGCGGGCGGCCCCGGCACCCTCGTCGTCGGCAACCACATCTCCTGGCTCGACATCCTGGCGCTGCTCGCCGTCGAACCGGTGACCCACCTCGCCAAACGCGAGGTCGGCGGCTGGCCGGTCGTCGGAGGCCTGGCGCGCAGCGCGGGCAGCCATTTCATCGACCGCAGCAGCCCACGCCAACTCCCGCACACCATCGGCGCGTTGACGGACCTGCTGGCCGCCGGCCACTCGGTGGCGGTGTTCCCGCAGGCCACCACCTGGTGCACCGCCGACCGGGGTACCTTCCGCCGCGCCACTTTCCAGGCCGCGATCGACGCCGGCGCCCCCGTCCGCCCCGTGACGGTCGCCTACACCCAGCAGGGCGGCCCCAGCACGGTCGCCGCGTTCTGTGGCGAGGACACCTTCCTCGCCTCCCTGCGCAGAGTGCTCACCGCGCGCGGCCTGACCGTACGTGTCACCCCGCACCCGCCCCTGACCGCGGCGGACGCCGGCGACCGGCGGACGCTGGCGGCACTGGCCGCCCGCACCGTCCTGGGCGGCCGCACCCGGCCGCCGGCCCCTGCGATCCCGGCGCCCCGCCCCCATGTTTGAGCACCTCGGCCCGCTCGATCAGCTCGACCGGCTCACCGAACCCCTGCTGGGCATGCTCGACTCGCCGTGGCTGTGGCTGACCGTGCTGCTCGTCTCCGGCCTCGACGCGCTGCTCCCGTTCATGCCGAGCGAGACCACCGTCGTCCTGGTCGCCGTCCTCATCGGCCCCGACCCGCCCCGGCTGGCGCTGCTGGCCGTCGTCGCGGCGGCCGGTGCCCTGGCCGGTGACTGCCTCGGCCACGCCGTCGGCCGCTGCGCCGGCCCCCGGGCAACCGCCCGGCTGCTGCGCGGCGCCCGCGGCCGGGCGCGCCACGCCCGCGCCCGCGCCGCCGTCGAACGGCACGCCGCCACCCTCGTGATCGCCGGCCGGTTCGTCCCCGGCGGCCGGATGGTCGCCGCGCTCTCCACCGGCAGCCTCCGCTTTCCGCTGCGCCGCTTCGTCCTGCTGGACGCGGTGGGCGCGGGCCTCTGGGCGCTGTGCGGCACGGCCCTCGGCGGGCTGGGCGGCCCGGCGCTCACCGACTCCCCGGTCGCCGGCCTGCTGTTGGCCTCCGCGGCCGGAGCCGTGGTGGCCTGCGCGGTGGCCTGCGTCCCTCGCCGCCGGACGCCGTCGGCGTCAGGGCGTCGGCGGGCCCGGCAGCGACGCCGCAGGGGACCGGCCGGCGTCGCCTGAACACGGCCGGTGCGGACCTGTGGCGCTGGTGGCGCCGGTGCGGATCCGCATGACCGGCGCGGACCACTATGGCCGGCGGCTCGGCGCCCGGCCGCAAAAGCCCTCGCCCGCCCCCGAGTTGTTCGCTCCCGGGGACGGGCGGGTGAGTGAGTGGCGGGCACCGCCTCGGGGGCGCTCAGACGCGGGCCGGGACGCTCGGCACGTACTTGTAGCCGACGCGCCGCACCGTCACGATCGACGCCCGGTGCTCGATGCCCAACTTGCGGCGCAGCCGGGCGACATGGACATCGACGGTGCGGCCGTCGCCGACATGCCCGTATCCCCACACGGTGGTGACCAACTGGTCGCGGGTGTGCACCCGGTGCGGATGGGCGACCAGGTGGGCCAGCAGCTCGAATTCCAGGTACGTCAGGTCCAGGGGGCGGTCCTGGACCCGCACGGTGCGCTGCTCGGGGTCGATCCGCACGATCTCGTCGCCGGTCGGTGCCGGGGCCGGTTCGGCGGCCGGCTGCCGGGCGGCGGCGGCCTGTTCGGCGGGGACCAGGACGAGGTAGCCGACCATCGGCGGCTGACCGGGCAGCACGGGCAGGGTGTGCTGCGGCGCCGGCAGCCAGGTCGCCCCGGAGTTCAGCAGTTCGGCGACGGGCGGTACCTCGTCGGGCGTCACGGCGCGCAATCGGTGGCGGGGCGGTGCGGGCAGGGTGGGGGCGGTGGCCGTCGCTGAAGTGGCAGGCAGAGTACGGAGGTTCGTCATGAGGAGTCAGCTCTTTCGCGCAGGGAGGCGTCGGGGGGACGTCGTGCGCGCGGGCAGGGCTGGGGACGCCGGTCAGCGGCGTCGGTGAGGCGTGTGCGGGCCCGCGCTCAGTGCGCGCGGCAACACAGACGGTCGAATGCGTGCGCCTGCCGGGACGGCCAGAAGGGCTCGAGGTCGCTGCGACCCGTCGCGGTGTCTGTGAGGCTGGCCATGGCTCTATTGAACCAGACGGTCACCGATCTGTCCCTCACGTCCGCGCCTTGGAAGGCACCCGCCCGCGCCCATCGCCACGCCGAGCACCAGCGCCGTCGCATGACCGACGTCGGTGAACGTGCGCCCGGGGCGCAGCACCGGCCGTAGCACCGGCGCCAGCAGCCCCGCCGTGGCCACCGCGCGGGCGCCGCGGTGCGGGACGGTCGCGGCGAGGGCGCCGAGGGTGGCGTAGAAGCCGTAACTGGCGCCGACGTCGACCGCTCGCGCGCTCGCGTCCGGCGGGTCCGCGCGGACCCGGCCACGCAGGCCGGCGTAGACGAGCAGGCTCGCGCCGATGTGGCCGGCCGCGAACACCCCGGCCGCACGCCGGGTGCCCCACCGCGCCTCGGCCGTGGCGAGGGTGGCCAGCAGCGCGGCGCCGTACGGCAACGGCAGCGGCTCCTCGACGAACGCGGCGCTGGTGACCAGGGTCCCCCACCGGCCGGCCCGCAGATTCACGACATTGGTGGAGTGGGCACGCAGCAGCGCGCGGCGGCGCGGGCCGGACAGCCTCGCGGTGGCGTACGCGCCGAGCTGGACGGCGCCGACGTACAGCGGTGCGGCCCAGGGCACTTGGCGCCGCGGGAGGCGACCCGGCTGGCGCATACCGGACGAACCGGGGGAAAGTCCCGGCAATCCGGAGAGGATTCGTGGTGATCCAGGTGAATGCTGCGGCATCTCAGGCCCCCGTCGGCAGTCGTTTGCGCCAGTCCAGGGGGGAGACGCTGATCACGTTGTCCGGGTTGCCGTCCCACTGCACGGGCAGGCCCACGCCGGCGAGCGCCGCGACCACCGCCCGCCCCACCTCGGCCCGGTCCTGCCCGGACTCCTCGTACGCGCCGTAACGGACCGCGAGGCCCTGGCCCGCCACCAGCGCATCGGTGTCCTGGTGGTGGAAGAAGACGAAGCCGTGGTCACCCTCGGCGCGCTCATGGCCGATCTCGCCCGTACCGCAGGTGCCGCAGCAGCCGAAGTCCATCCGGGCGGTCAGGCCCTGGGTGTCCAGCGCCGCGAACGCCCCCGCCACCCGGTCGGCGTCGGTCACCTCGGGCCCCTGCTGCTGCTCTTCGAGCCGCTCCTCCCACAGGTCCGCGACGATCCGCCGCGCCTCGTCCGGCGAGACCGGGGTGACCGCGGGGTCGAAGTGGTCGCGCACGCCCTGCGCGATCCGCTGGAAGTCCCGGAGCCCGGACCGGATGTCCTTACGGGCCTGCTCCTCGGCCAGGGCGCGGGTCTCCGGTGACAGGCCGGGGGTCGACACGAGGTCGGCGGGCCGCCAGTCGAGCGCCGTACGCCAGGACTCCGTGCCGCGGGCCCACGACGCGAACACCTCGGCCACCCGAACGGGGTCGGCGGTCGTCGCGCCGAAGTGCCGGTCGGGTCCGCCGTCGCGGTATTCGACCGCGAACGGCTCGGTGCCGTCGCGCCAGGTCTGCACGAACGTCTGCCGCTGCTCGGGGATCCGCTCGGCGACCAGGAAATGGTCGTCGTCCCCGCCGATCCGCCCCACGAGCGCGGCCGCTTCGGCCTCGGTCGGACGGGTGAGGAGCGTTCCGCTCCCGGTCTTGACGGTGATCTCCAGCATGAGGACAGCGTGCCAGGCGCCACTGACAGCCCCGCTCCGGACGCGCGAAGGGGCCGGACCCGTGCTCCCGGGTCCGGCCCCTTCCTTGTGCGCACCCGCGGCACCGACCGCCGCGGGATGTCTCAGACCTGCTCGCGCCGCGCCAGCTCCGTGCAGCAGGTGTCCACCATCAGGCGGGTGACGACGTACGGGTCGACGTTGGCGTTCGGCCGCCGGTCCTCGATGTAGCCCTTCTTCTCCACCTCGACCTGCCACGGGATGCGCACCGAGGCACCACGGTCGGAGGCGCCGTAGGAGTACGCGTCCCACGGGGCGGTCTCGTGGGCTCCGGTCAGCCGCTCCTCGATGCCGGTGCCGTACTGGCTGACGTGCTCCAGCGGCTTGCCGTCCTGGCCGAGCGCCTCACAGGCGGTGATGATCGCGTCGTAGCCCTCGCGCATCGCGCGGGTGGAGAAGTTGCAGTGCGCGCCCGCGCCGTTCCAGTCGCCCTTGGCCGGCTTGGCGTCGAGCGACGCGGTGACGCCGAACTCCTCCGCCACGCGGTGCAGCAGCCAGCGCGCCACCCACATGTGGTCCGAGACCTCCAGCGGCGCCAGCGCGCCGACCTGGAACTCCCACTGGCCCGGCATGACCTCGGCGTTGATGCCGGACAGGCCGAGGCCCGCCTCCAGACACAGGTCGAGGTGCTTCTCGACGATCTCCCGGCCGAAGATCTCGCCGGCGCCCACGCCGCAGTAGTAGCCGCCCTGCGGGGCGGGGAAGCCGCCGCCCTCGGGGAAGCCGAGCGGGCGGTCGCCCTTGAGGAAGGTGTACTCCTGCTCGATGCCGAAGATCGGCTCCTGGCCGGCGAACTTCTCCGCCACCGGGCGCAGCAGCGCACGCTTGTTGGTGGCGTGCGGCGTCAGGTCGGTGTGCAGGACCTCGCACAGCACCAGCAGGTGGTTGCCGCCGCGGATCGGGTCCGGGCAGCTGAACACGGGCTCCAGGACGAGGTCCGAGGAGTGGCCTTCGGCCTGGTTGGTGCTGGATCCGTCGAACCCCCACCGGGGCAGTTCCGCGCCGTCGGCCAGGATCCTGGTCTTGGAACGGAGCTTGGCGGTCGGCTGGGTGCCGTCGATCCAGATGTACTCGGCCTTGAAGGTCACGGGGTCCTCTATTACGGGTAGGTGCGGGTACGCGTGCGGGCGTACCCCGGCACTCTCGCAACCGGCCGTTTCTCGTCCGTTGCCCGTATGTGAACCACAGGTTACTCAGTCGGACAGGCCCCGAAGTCGGGGCGAGATGCCGGTATCTGTCCCGCTTTATGGGGTCGGATGCCTCAGCCGTGTTCCTTCAGCAGGCCCTCGAATCCCAGATGCTGGACCCGGCGCAACAGTTCCTGCGCGGTGATGCCCATTGCCGCCGCGGTGTCGCCGGGGTGCCAGTCGTGGCGGGCGAGCTGACGCAGCACATGGCCGCGCCGGACCTGCTTGTCGGAGAGCCGGAACGTCTTGAGGTAGACGACCCGCCCCTTCCCGTCGGTGATCGTCTCGCCGATGTGCTGGGTGCGGTGCAGCGCGAACGGCGGCAGGAAACGCGACAGCCGGAACCTGCCCATCCGGTACACCTGCCGCACGTCGTACGACGCGTCGAACAGCTCGCCCGCCATCAGCGCGTCGTGCTGTGCCTCCCACTCCTGACGGCGCCGCTCCGCCGCGGACCGCAGCTCCGCGAGCGAGGTGATGTACTCCGCCGTAATCCGTGAGGTGAACTCCGGTACCGGGACGCGGGAGTAGAGCGCGTACTGGTGGATCAGCTCCCCGTACAGGTCGTGCAGCAGCGAGGGGTGCAGCGCCCGGTAGTCGTCCGGATGCGGCACCACGAACGCCCCGGCGAGGGCGTCGGCGGCGTACACCAGCACCCCGCACTGATCCGGGTGGATCTCGAAGATCCGCAGCGCGTCGCCCAGCCCGCGCACCTGACCGCCCCGGTACGCCGTCCCGGCGCGCGGCGACAGCCCCTCGCGCACCGCCCGCCGGGTCCACTCCTCCCACACCACAGACGGGCCGCCGAAGTGCAGCGCCAGATAGCCGTCGAGCGCCAGATGGAGCGGCAGGAAGCGCAGCGAGACCGGCCCGCCGCCCTGCGCGCGGCCCTTCCCGCGCCGCTGGGCCAGTTTGCGCGGCAGGTGCAGCGGCGCGCAGTCCACCGGGCCGCGCCCGTCGCCGAGCTGCGAGCCGTACGCCGCGGCGGGCGATCCGTCGCCCGTCCAGTCCGCCACGAAGCCATGCGGAATGTAGGAGGTGTAGGTCGTGCGGCCGCCGGCCGCGACGGTCGCCGGGCCCGTCTCGTACACCTCGCGGTGCAACCGCAGATCGGTGACGGGCTCGGCGCGCAGCAGCGGCACGAGCCGGATGGCCCCCCACACCTGCGAGGGGCCGCTGCGCACCCCGCTCAGCTCCAGCCCGCTCATCGCTCCTCCCCTTCCGCCAGGAACTGCCGTACCCGGTCGTCCAGATGGGCCCGCAGCTCCGCCAGCCCCGTGCGGCCCTCGGCGAAGCGCGCGAGGCCGGCCAGCGCCGGCAGGTCCTCCGCATCGCGGATCCCGGCCGTCGGCACCGCAGCGGACAGCCGCCGGACGTCGAAGTCCTCGGCGTCGTACACCGGGTTGAGATGCACGACCGACGTACGGCCCCGGGGGTCCAGCCGGGTGCGCCACACCCGCAGCACCTCACCGGCCAGTCCGGGCGGTGCGTTGTCCCAGCCGTCCGAGACGATCACCAGCCGCTCCGGCGCGGCCTCCAGCGCGTCGAGGATGCGCAGCCCCAGCGGCGTCGCCCCGTAGGGGTAGGCGAGCAGGGCGTCCGTACGGCCCGAGGTCCACCGGGGCAGATACGACCCGGCCAGCGCCTCCAGCAGGAAATGGCAGGCCAGCGCCACCGCCAGCGGACGGCGCCGCTTCTGCCGCGACCCCGTGGTGGAGAAACTGTCGTCCAGGACGGCCGCCACCCGGCCCCAGCTGCCCGCCTGCGCGCCCGCCGTCCGCCGCGCCGCGGCCCGCAGCGCACCGGTCAGCTCTGCCCGGCGCGCCACCCGGTCATCGAGCGGCAGCCCCAGGACGTATGAGGCCAGCCGGGTCAGCGGCATGCCGGTCAGGTCGGCGTCCAGGTCCGCCCGCCGCGCGCGGGCCGACTCCTGGGTGCGCAGCCGCTCCAGCCGCGTCATCCGGGGGGCGATCCGCTCCAGGAAGGCGCGCCGGCCGATGCCGTGCGCCGCCGCGAAGCCCTCGGCGACCGTGAACGGCAGCTCGTACAGCGCCGCCTGCTCGTAGTGGGCGCGCCGCCAGGCGTCCAGCAGCGGGGTGGCGAAGCGCTTGCGGCGGCGCGGCGCGAACAGGAAGTCGCCCAGTTCGCCGTGGGTCGCGGCGAGGTCCTTCAGCGGCAGGTGCGCGTGCCGGGCCGCCCGTGCCAGACCGGCGCGGTACTTCACCGCGTCCAGGGCCGGGTCCGGGCGCGCGGCGAGCCAGTCGCGCATGATCGCGCGGGTCCTGCGGTTGTTGACCTTGGCGGCGCGCAGCGCGCGGAACAGTCGGTAGACGCGCGGCGCCGGGAGCCGTGCCAGCCGGGCCGCGATCAGCCGCCCCTCGGCCCGCCGCTCCGCCGCCGGCACCTCGCCCGCCGTCTCCAGCAGCCGCCGCACGATCAGCGCGGCGTTGTGGTCGTTGATGTCGAGCGCGAGCGACGCGGCGTACAGCGGGCGGTGGTTGACGCATACGTACGTGTGCAGGAAGTCCAGCGACATCCGCTGCTCGGCCTCGCCGGAGCGGAATTCGCGCTGCCCGGTGGAGGTGATCGCCGCATTGACGAACAGCAGCACGTCCTCGGCCGCCACCAGATCCGCGTACGTCTCCATGTCGTCCCCGTCCCCGTTGATGGCGCCGGCCGGGGAATGGGGGCACGAGCAGCGAATCGTTGCTGAGCAGAGCAGGTCCGGAAGTCGCACCGGAGTCCCGCGGCCGGCACCGGAAACCTAACACCGGCCCGTGTGCCGGTCATATGGATTACCCGCCTGCCCCAACGGCCCGGCCGGTTCCCCGGGTCGGCCCGTCCGGCGCGGGACACTGGCCCCATGACGACCTCGCGCATCGGACTCCTCGGCACCGGCCCCTGGGCGCAACGCGTCCATGCCCCCGTCCTCGCCGCCCACCCCGGCGTCGACCTGGTCGGCGTCTGGGGGCGCAGACGGCCGGCCGCCGAGGCGGTGGCGCAGGTCCACGGCACCCGCCCCTACGACAGCCCCGACGAGCTGATGGCCGACTGTGATGCCGTGTCCATCGCCCTGCCGCCGTCCGTCCAGGCCCCGTTGGCGGTCCGCGCGGCCGCGGCCGGCTGCCATCTCCTGCTGGACAAGCCGGTCGCCACCACCGTGGCCGACGCCCGCGCCGTCGCCGAGGCCGCCGAACGCGCCGACGTCGCCTCGGTGGTCTTCTTCACCGCCCGCTTCGGGGACCGCGAAGGGGAGTGGATCGCCGCCCAGGCGGCGGTCGGCGGCTGGTTCACCGCGCACGCCGACTGGCTCGGCTCCGTCTTCGCCGCGGACAGCGCGAGCCCGTACGCCGATTCACCCTGGCGGCGCGAGAAGGGCGCCCTGTGGGACGTCGGTCCGCATGCACTGTCCGTACTGCTGCCGGTGCTCGGCGACGCGGAGACGGTCACCGCCCGCCGCGGTCCGGCCGACACCGTGCTGCTGACGATGCGGCACAGCGGCGGGGCGGCGAGTTCGGCGACGCTCGGGCTGAGCGCCCCCGGGCCCGCCTCCGGCGTCGAGGTCACTCTGCGCGGCACCGAGGGCGTCACCTCCCTGCCGCGCCGCCAGGACGGTCCCGAACCCGCCTACCACCGCGCCGTGGACGCGCTGCTCTCGGCCGCCGGGACCGGCCTGCCGAACGCCTGCGATGTCCGTTTCGGCCTCCGGGTCACCGAGATCCTGGCGGCCGCGGAGGAGTCGCTGCCGACGGGGGAGGAGGGGGCCGGCTGAGCCGCCGCCGCGGTCGTCGGCAAGGCCGCGCGGGCGGCCCGGAAAATGCCCGGCCCCGCGGCCCCAAATCCCCTCTGGCCAGGGGCTTTTGTCAGTGGTCGGCAGTAGAATGGGAACCAGAAGGACAAGGGTTCACCCACGCTCCAGGAGGTCGCCGGATGGCCGCTGCCACACTCATGACCAAGCCGCTCCCGACCCACCCGCTGCCCAAGAAACCGCTGCCCGCCGGATGGCCGCGCGAGCGGTACGAATCCCACAACCGCCGGCTCAAGGCCATGCGCCTGGCCATAGCGCTGCTCGACACCGGCGTCTACCGCCCCGAGCAGGCCCACAACCGCACGATCCGTGCCACCGCGGCCGGCATCGGGGTGCACTCGCCCTCCGACACCACCTGCCGCCTGGTCCGGGCGCTCCTCTACGACAACTGCTGACCCTCACCGACCACAGCTGACCTGGATCCCGGGTCGGCGCGGGGGGGGGGGGGGGGGGGGGGGGGGGGGGGGGCGCGCGCCCCCCCCCCCCCGCCGCCCCCCCGCCCCCCGCCCGCCCCCCCCCCCCCCCCCCCCCCCCCCCCCCCCCCCCCCCCCCCCCCCCCCCCCAC